>JAGHZU010000050.1 GCA_017745235.1 Caulobacter sp.
GGCCTGAAAAACCCTCACCCGACCCCGCTTCGCGGGGCCACCCTCTCCCGCAATGGAGAGGGATTATTTATAACTTAGCGTCCAGCTCACGGTCAGCGGCCCTTGGCCCTTTCCGCCGGCGCACTCGACCAGGCTCTCGAACGCGCCCGTCGGCGTGCGATAGGCCTTCTCGTCCACCAGCGGCCGCGACTTGCAGCTCAGGCCCGTAACCGTGAAGCTACGCACGTCGCCGACGCCGTAGGTCGTCGCCCCACCCTTGGTGCGGGGCGCGGACGAGAAGCCCGCGAACGACAGGTCCACCGTCTCGATCCCCTCCCCCGCCTTCGGCGTGAACACGTCCGTGCGGCGGATTTTGCCGGGCTCCAGGACGTAGGTGGTCTTCACCGAGACCCGGTCGTCGGCGATCGGGGCGTCGGTTCCCAGCTTGTCCAACTGGTCCTGCTCGTAGGTGACCACCGTCCGCACGCCCTGCTCGCTCACCTTGACCTTGCGGGCGTAGGCCAGGGGGGCCAGGCGCGAGCCGTCGGCCAGGGTCAGGCGCGGCAGGAGTTGCGGAAACTCACCGTCCGCCACCCCGGCCAGCATGCCGGGCGAGAACGGGATCGGGTAATACGGCGTGTTCTGGTGCTGGCTCTTGCCGCCGTTGATGATCGGCAGGCCGATCACCCGCCCACGATCCCGAAGCGTCACCACCAGCCGGTCGTGCTCGCCTCGGGCGAACCAGGTCACCCGGCGCTTGGGCAGGGTATCGAGCCACGCCGCGTAGCCTGGGTCGGGCGTCTTGTCCTTGAAACCCAGCTCGTTCCAGATCGCGCTGGTATAGATGTGCTGGCGAGCCAAGCTGAGGTTCTCGCCCAGGATCCGGTGCTTGCCGCGATAGGCGTCGGTGCGCCGGCCGTGCTCCCACAGGTTCACCGAACCCATCTTCGGATCGAACCAGAAGCCCATGTAGCGGGCCGTGACGCGCGACGAGAAGGCGTAGGCCATGGCCTTTTCCTTCGGCGTCAGCACGTCCAGCTTGGCCGCCGCGGTCAGCACCTCCAGGAAGGCCGTCTCGCCATAGGTCCCGATGCTGCGGCCATATTCGAAGCCCTCCCCACGCATGTTCAGGCGCGGCAACATCAGATCGACCGACTTGCGCAGCCAGCCCTTGACCTCCGGGGTCGCGGGCATGCCGGCCTCGATCAGGCGGTGGCTGATCTCGCCGATCAGCAGCACGCTGTAGCGGTCGAACCGCCCGTCGCCGTCGGTCTCGTCGGCGAAGCCGTACTCGCCGGAGTACTTACGATAATGGTCGAGGGTCTTCTCCAGCAGGGCCTCGCTGGGCGACGCGTCTTCCCAGCCCAGCTGGTAGCGCAGCCGCGCCACGCTGAAAGCCACGCCGTAATAGTTGTTGGGCAGGTCGATCAGGGTCAGGTCACCCTCGCGAACGAAGGTCCGCCAGTCCAGCTTGGCCTTCAGCTTGGCCAGGGTCTGGGGCGACACCGCCTGCTCCAGCAGACCCGCCTGCTGCAGCATGTGCAGAGCCTGGCAGTAGTAGTAGATGCCCCAGGTGTGGTTGGTGTCGTCCACCGTCATGTCGGCGATCTGGCGGTAGCCGGCCAGGTAGGTGGCGAACCTCGGGTCGTCGCGCGGGGTTTCGATCAGCAGGTAGGCCAGGCCGATGGCCACCTTGCCCGGCAGGAACTTGTCGTCGGCGTCGAACACCCGGACGCCGTCCAGCGTCATGTCGCGCTTCTCGACCATCAGCTTGTCGAGCAGCACGGCCATCTGGGACAGAAGGCGCGTCTCGACCGTCCGGTTCATCGGCGGGACGGCCGCATAGACCTGCCCCCGCCCACCGGGGTCGGCGGCTGGCGCGGCGGCCATCACCGGCGATGCGACCGCTCCCAGCGCCACGGCCAGGGACAGGCGATCGCGGATGGACTTCAACGACATGGTTTCCCCGCCCTCGTCAGCCTTCGGCGGAGACGATTTTCTTATGTGGACAGGGCATCTAGCTACCCGCGCCCAATAGGTTGTCAAGCCAATTTGCGAGTGCAGGTAAAATCGGTCATACCAATATCAAACCATTGGAAACCTAGAAAAGCCGCGCCGCCCTGAGACGGCGCGGCGCCGGCCTCACCAGTTGTACATGGTCCCGTCCTCCAGCCGGTTCACCGGCAGGTAGGCGCGCTTGTAGGGATATTGCTCGGCCAGGGTCTCGTCGATGTCGACGCCCAGGCCCGGGGCCTCGCCCGGATGCAGCAGGCCGTCCCTGAAGCTGTAGGCGTGCGGGAACACCGCGTCGGTCTCCGGCGTGTGGCGCATATATTCCTGCAGGCCGAAGTTCGGGATCGACATGTCGAAGTGCAGGGCCGCGGCCATGGTCACCGGCGACAGGTCGGTGGCCCCGTGGCAGCCGGTGCGCACGTGGTGCAGGTCGGCGAAGGCGGCGATCTTCTTCAGGTTGGTGATGCCGCCGGCGTGCAGGACCGTGGCCCGCAGATAGTCGATCAGCTGTTCCTGGATCAGGATGTTGGCGTCCCAGACGTGGCTGAAGATCTCGCCCACGGCCAGGGGCGTGGTGGTGTGCTGGCGGATCAGGCGGAAGCCGGCCTGGTTCTCGGCGGCCACGGCGTCCTCCAGCCAGAACAGGCGATAGGGCTCCAGGTCCTTGCCCAGACGGGCGGCCTCGATCGGCGTCAGGCGGTGATGGACATCGTGCAGCAGGTGGACGTCGTCGCCCAGAGCCTCGCGCGCGGCCTCGAACAGCTTGGGCGCGTGCTTGAGGTACTTGGCCGTCGACCAGACGTTTTCGGTGGGCAGGTCGGCGTCGGCCGGCTCGTAGAACATCTTGTCGCCCGACACGCCGTAGGTGCTGGCCAGGCCGGGCACGCCGGTCTGCAGGCGGATGGCCTTGTAGCCCATGGCCTTGTACTTCTGGGCCTCGGCGATGGTGTCCTCGATGGTCTCGCCGTTCGCGTGGCCGTAGACGGTGACGCCCTCGCGGCAGGCGCCGCCCAGCAACTGATAGACCGGTAGACCGGCCACCTTGCCCTTGATGTCCCACAGCGCCATGTCGACGGCGGCGAGGGCGGTCATGCCCACGGGGCCGCCGCGCCAGTACGAACCACGATAGAAGAACTGCCAGATGTCCTCGATCCGATGAGCGTCGCGGCCGATCAGGCACGGGATCATGTGGTCGCGAAGATAGCTGACCACCGCCAGCTCGCGCCCGTTCAGCGTCGCGTCGCCGACGCCGGTGACGCCGTCCGAGGTGGTGATCTTGAGCGTGACGAAGTTGCGCCCCGGGCAGGTGACGATAACCTTGGCGTCGATAATCTTGAGCATGGAGTGTTGGTCTACCTCGGTCGCTAAGTGGCCTGACCAATCCATAGACAACATATTACAAATACGCCAGCGCGACGTGGCGTCTTTCGCGACCTTGCTCTAGGCTGCGTCAGGCTTCGCGATATCCGCGCGGGGCGGGAAAGTCTCATGACCACGTCGACCGCCGAAACTCGTAAGCTCTACCAACAGGTCGCCAACGCGATCGCGGAATCGATCCGCGAAGGCGCCTACCAGCCTGGCCACCGCCTCCCCTCGGAGCGCGACCTTGCCGAGGACTACAAGGTCAGCCGCCCCACGGTGCGCGAGGCGATGATCGCCCTGGAAATCCGCGGTCTGGTCGAGGCCCGCCACGGCTCGGGCGTTTATGTCACCGAGGCCGCGCCGGCCGAAATCCCCGCGCCCGAGCTGGACATCGGCGCCTTCGAGCTGACCGAGGCCCGCCGCCTGATCGAGGGCGAGTCCTGCGCCCTGGCCGCCACCACCATCACCGACCAGGAGTTGATCGACCTGGAAAGAATCCTCGACGACATGGTCGAGGAGAACGAGCACGACGTGCGCGGCGACCTGGCCGACCGCCGGTTCCATGTCACCATCGCCCGAGCCACCCGCAACAGCGCCCTGGTCACCGTGATCGAGAACCTGTGGGACCTGCGCTACAAGTCACCGCTGTGCCGGGCCATGCTGGAGCGCGCCCGCCAGGTGGGCGTGCGGCCGCTGATCGACGACCACCAAGAAATCCTCAGCGCCCTGAAGGCCCGCGATCCCAAGGAAGCCCGCAACGCCATGCGCGAGCACCTGGGCCGAGTGATCGACAACCTACTGACCGCCACCGAGATCGACGCCATGCAGCAGGCCCGCAGCGAGGTCGCCGCCCGCCGCAGCGAGCTGGCCCGCCGCTCATTGATCTAGGCGCTATCTCCGCGAGATTTTCCGAATCGAAACTGTAGGATGGGCGGCTGGAGGGAAGGCTCCAGCCGCCCGTCGCCGGCCGGCCCCGGGAGGAGGTGCGATGAAGGACAAGTTCATCGCCAGGCCGACGAGGTGCGTCTGGACGTGAACATAGCTCAGCCACGGCGCGACGCAAGCTAATTGGCCTGACCATTATCAAGATATCGCTACCATCTGGCCAGACCGATCTCGCCTCAAGGGACCAAACCCGCCTCATTTGACTTGACCAGCGGTCAAACCGACTTAGCACTGGCCCTCGACGTGGCGGAACAGCCACGCGCTGTTGGGGAACCACGTCCATGCGGGCAAGCCTGATCATCGCCCTTTCGGCCCTGGCTTTGAGCTCCGGAATAGCGACAGCCGCCTCTACCAAGGCTCAGCCCCCGGCGGCCATCCGCAAGGCGAACGACCAGGTCCTAACGCTGGGC
>JAGHZU010000051.1 GCA_017745235.1 Caulobacter sp.
CGAGACGATCACCTTCAACACCAAGGTCGAGCGCGCTGAGCGCGCCCAGAACGGCCTGTGGTCGGTGACCCTGTCGACCGGCGAGACCCGGCTCTATGACGTGCTGATCGTCGCCAACGGCCACCACTGGGACCCGCGGGTGCCGGAGTATCCGGGCAGCTTCGACGGACCCGCCTTCCACGCCCACGCCTACAGCGATCCGTTCGATCCGGTCGATATGCGCGGCAAGACCGTCGTGGTGGTCGGCATGGGCAATTCGGCCATGGATATCGCCAGCGAGCTGGCCCAGCGCCCGATCGCCGGCAAGCTGATCGTCTCGGCCCGGCGCGGGGTCTGGGTGTTCCCCAAATACCTGAACGGCAAGCCGTCGGACAAATCGGCCATGCCGCCATGGATGCCGCGCAAGTTGGGCCTGAAGATCGTCCGCTCGCTGATCCGCAAGCACGTGGGCAAGATGGAAGACTACGGTCTGCCCAAGCCCGACCACGAGCCGCTGGAGGCCCACCCCTCGGTCAGCGGCGAGTTCCTGACGAGGGCCGGCTGCGGCGACATCACCTTCAAGCCGGCGATCAAGGCGCTGGAAGGCAAGAACGTCCGCTTCGCCGACGACAGCGTCGAGCCCGTGGACGCGATCATCTTCGCCACCGGCTACAAGATCAGCTTCCCGTTCCTGTCCGATCCGGCCCTGGTCCCCGACGCCGACCACCGCCTGCCGCTGTTCAAGCGGATGATGAAGCCGGGCGTGCCCGACCTCTTCTACATGGGCCTGGCCCAGGCCCTGCCGACCCTGGTCAATTTCGCCGAGCAGCAGTCCAAGCTGGTCGCCGAGTACCTGACCGGCCGCTACGCCCTGCCCTCGGTCGCCGAGATGCAGCGCATCACCGCCAAGGACGAGGAACGCCACACCGGCCAGTACTACGCCTCGGCCCGCCACACGATCCAGGTCGACTTCGGGGTCTATTGCGCCGACCTCAAGAAGGAGATCGCGGCGGGCGAAAAGCGGGCCCGATCGACCGGCGGCGCCCTGCCGGTGCCGGCGCGCGCGTCGGACTCCTTGCCACTGGCGGCGGAATGAGGCTGAGATCATGACGAGGCGTCATCTGGGCCTCGCCACGAGTCGCGTCCGATGTCGAACATCGCCTATTTCCCCGCCCGTCCGCCCGCCGAGGACAACCGCCCCGGCAAGCGCGAGCGCACCAAGGTGGCCAACCGCCAATCGATCCTCGATGCGGCGCGAGCCGTGTTCGGCGAGCTGGGCTATGAGGCGGCCACGGTGCGCGACATCATCCGCCGCACGGGTTTGGCCTCGGGCACCTTCTACAACTACTACAAGTCCAAGGAAGAAGTGTTCGACGCCCTGGCCGACGACGGCGCGAGGCGCTTCCGGCCGATCCTGCGGGCCGAGTCCGACAAGGCGGCCGACTTCGAGAGCTTCCTGCGCGGCGCGATCCGGGCCTATTTCGACTTCCTGGAGGGCGAGCACGAGAGCTGGCGGGTCAACCGGCCGGCCGGCGAGATCTTCCCCCACGCCCGCGCCACGCCGGAGATCCAGGCGGTGTTCGACGAGGTCCATGTGGCCCTGGCCAAGGTGCTGGAGCACGACCACGCCCCGGCCGTCGATCTCGACTACTTCGCCGCCGCCTGCATCGCGATCGCCCGCGAGGTCGGGGACAAGATGCTGGAGCGCCGGCCCATCGACGTCGAGGGCGCCACCGACTTCGCCGTCCGGATGATCCTGGGCGGCCTGCCCGCCCTGCCCCGCCCCTGATCCAGCCCCCGGCGCCAATCACGCCCTCAAGAAGCCAAAACCAAGAAAGAGCCCGAATGGCCGACCCCGCCGTCCAGAAGTTCATCCTGAAAGTGATGATGTCGCTGCCCAGCCCGATCCTGCGGGCGATGTCGGGCGGCGGAACGGTCTACCGGGGCGGACGAACCCTGGACCCGCGCTTCCAGTTCCTCGCGGCGGCGGCCGCCAAGCTTCCATCCATGACCACGCTGTCGCCAGATGAGGCCCGCGCCGCCAGCGCCCGGGGCCTGGCCGCCATGAGCGGTCCGCCCGAGCCGGGCGTGCGCACCGAGAGCCTGTCCATCGATGGGCCCAACGGTCCGATCAAGCTGCGCGCCTATCGCCCCGCCGACCAGGACGGCAGCGCCCCGCTGATCGTCTTCGCCCACTTCGGCGGCGGGGTGATCGGCGACCTGGAGACTTGCCACGCCTTCTGCGGGATTCTGGCGCGCATCGCCCGCACGGCGGTGCTGTCGGTCGACTACCGACTGGCGCCCGACCACCGCTTCCCCGCCGGCTTGGACGACGTGCTGGCCGCCTTCCGCTGGGGCCGCGACAACGCGGCGCGGTTCGGGGCCCTGCCGGGTACGGCGGCGATCGGCGGCGACTCGATGGGCGGCAACTTCTCGGCCATCGTCGCCCAGGAGATGAAGCGCGCGGGCGAGCCCCAGCCGGCCCTGCAGCTGCTGATCTATCCCGCCGTCGACGTGGCCAGCGAGACGCCCTCCATGACCACCTACGGCGACGCCTATCCGCTGAGCCGGCCGATCATGGACTGGTTCATGGGCCATTACATGGGTCCCGACGCCGACCCGGCCGATCCGCGCCTGTCGCCGGACAAAACGCAGGACCTGTCGGGCCTGGCCCCGGCCGTGGTGATCACCGCCGGCTTCGACCCGCTGGTCGATCAGGGCGAGGTCTACGCCAAGCGCCTGATCGCGGCGGGCGTGCCGACCACCTACCGCTGCTATGACAGCCTGGCCCACGGCTTCACGGCGTTCACCGGTGCGGTGCCGGCGGCCGACGTAGCTTGCCGCGAGATCGCGCGGCTGGTTCGGGCGGCGTTCGACGCTCAAGCCTAATTCTTGATCCGCCCATACCGGCGAATGCCGGGACCCAGATCCAATGGCGTTGAGGCTGATTGGAATGGCGCAGCGCCAGAGGGACCCACCCCAGAGCCATTCCATCTGGGTCCCGGCATTCGCCGGGATGAGCGGAGTTTGGAGAGCATCATGCGCGCCCTCGTCGTCGAAGACCTCGCCCCCGACTTCGCCGGTTGCGCGGTCCGCGAGGTCCCCACACCCACGCCCGGTCCGGACGAGGTGCTGGTCCGGGTGAAGGCCGCCAGCGTCAATTTCCCCGACCTGCTGATGACGCGGGGCGAGTACCAGTTCAAGCCGCCCCTGCCCTTCACCCCGGGCCTGGACCTGGCCGGCGAGGTCGCCGCGCTGGGCGATGGCGTCACGGGCTGGACCATGGGCGACGCCGTGGTCGGCGGGGCGCGGCTGGGCGGGTTCGCGGAATACGCCGTGCTTGACGCCAAGGCGCTCAAGCCCAAGCCCGCCCGCCTGTCGTTCGCCGAGGCCGCGGCCTACGGCGCGGCCTACCTGACCGCCTATGTCGCCCTGGTCCGCCGGGCGCGGCTGGAGCCCGGCGAGTGGGTGCTGGTGCACGGCGCGGCCGGCGGGGTGGGGTTGGCGGCGGTGGACCTGGCCAAGGCCCTGGGCGCCCGAGTGATCGCCGCCTCGGCCTCGGACGAGAAGCTGGCGCAGATCCAACGCCTCTACGCCCCCGACGCCGTGGTCAACGTGACCGGCGGCTTCCGCGAGCAGGTGAAGGACATCACCGGCGGCCACGGCGCCGACGTGATTTACGACCCCGTGGGCGGCGACGTCTTCGACGAGAGCACCCGCTGCATCGCCTTCGACGGCCGCCTGCTGGTGATCGGCTTCACCTCGGGCCGTATCCCGACGGTCTCGGTCAACATGCCGCTGATCAAGGGCTTCTCGGTGATGGGCGTCCGCGCCGGCGAGTACGGCCGCCAGTTCCCGGAGAAAGGCCGCGAGAACGCCGACGCGATCTGGAAGATGGCTGATCAGGGCGTAATTCGGCCGCACGTGCATGCGGAGCTTGGCCTTGCTGATTGGCGCGAGGCCTTCGACCTGCTGGCCACCCGGCGGGTGGTGGGCAAGGCGGTGATCACGCCCAACGCTTAGAATTCGGACCAAGCTTGTGACCCGACATCCCGCCAGACCGATCCTGACCGGCCTCTTGGCCGCCACCTCGATCGCCGCGCCGGCTCATGCGGATTGGCCGCCCACGATCTTGCGGGATGTTCTCGTCACCGCTGTGGACGATAATCCGGTGGGATCGGGAATCCTCGTCATCTGGGACAAGGTGACGGTCGAGGACCGCAGCGGGATGTCGAAGACCTTGTTCTCGGTCAGCTCCGGCGCTGATCGCCTGCCAAGCCTGGGCCAACGCTGCGACATTCGCTATCATCCGGGACGCGGAGGCCTTCTATCACCCCCGCAAGACGCCACGGGTCCCGATTGGCTGGTGATGGACAGCTTCACCTGCACGGCGCCCGTCCCGCCAAGCCCCTGATCCGACTCGGCTTCGTGTCGGACTCATGTTGACAGCGCCCGCCCGTTCCCTTATCCACCGCCCCTCACTCGCGGAGGCCCTGCGGCCCTCGCGTCCCACTATTGTATTCGGAGCCACCTCGTGAAGCGGACATTCCAGCCG
>JAGHZU010000052.1 GCA_017745235.1 Caulobacter sp.
GATAGACGTCGGTGCGGGCGTTGATGAAGAGCTCCACCCCCGCGCCCTGGGCGGCGGCCCGGGCGGCGGCGATCTTGCGGGCGTGCAGGTCCGGGTCGCGCCGGCCGTCTTCCAGATTGATCCCGACGGCCCCGGCCCCGACCACGGCCTTGATGGTCTCGGCGAGTTCGGCAAGGTCGTCGGTATAGCCGCCCTCGATGTCGGCGGTCAGCGGGACCTTGATCACCCGGGCCACGCCCGCGATCATGTCGATCAGGGCCGAGACCGGCAAGGCGTCGCCGTCGGCGTAACCCCGGCCCCAGGCCACGGCGGCGCTGGAGGTGGCCACGGCCTTGGCGCCGGCGTCCTCCATCAGGGCCGCGCTGGCCGCGTCCCAGGCGTTGGGCAGGACCAGGACGTCCGGACCGGCGTGCAGGGCGTGGAACTGGGCGGCGGTCGTGGTCATGGCGGCGGCTCCGAAGGGTCTGGGCGGCGGCACTATCGATCGATCCCGCGCGGTCGTCTCGCGGAAATCGGACCTTGATGGCCGACTGCTGACACCCAGTGGCGGCAGGTGTCAGCAAGGCCGCTTCAGGGCGCCGCCACGGGGCGCCTAATGGGGCGGCGATCGGGCGAAAAGAGGCCGGCGCGTCGTAATGCCGCCTTGGCGGCGCCCCATTAGGCGCCCTAGAGGCAGGAGGTTCGCCGGAGCCGCAAAAAACGGGAACCTCCCCCTCTCCCGGGCTTTGGTTGAACGACCCGAAACACAGGAAGACCCTGGCCCATGGTTTCATGGAAGAAGATTCGTGTGGGTATGGCGCTGTTCGCCGCCACCCTGACCACCGCCGGCGTGCTGGCCGTGGCCCCCGCGCATCACGTCGCCTCGCCGCTCGACGCGACCGCCGAACCCGTGAAACTGACCCCACCGCTGATGCCGGCCGAAGCCGGCAAACCGCTACCCAAGACCACGCTCACCTAAGGTCTAGGCCTGGATTTTTAGCGACTTTGGGCGCTATGGAGCGCCCATGCCGTTCACCGCCACCGTCCTGACCATGTTCCCCGAGGCCTTTCCCGGCCCGCTCGGCGTCTCGATGATCGGGACCGCCTGGAGGGAAGAAGACCTGTGGCGATTGGAAACACTGGACATTCGGGGGTTTTCCAAGGATAAGCGCGGCTTCCTCGACGACACCCCCGCAGGGGGCGGCGCCGGGGCCGTACTCAAAGCGGACGTCATCGCCGCCGCGCTGGACAGCGTGGACATCGGCGGGCGGCCGCTTTTGTACATGAGCGCCCGGGGTCGGCCCCTGACCCAGGTGCGTGTCAAGGAATGGGCTAAAGCGCCGGGCGTCATCGTCCTGTGCGGCCGTTTCGAGGGGGTGGACCAGCGGGTGCTCGACGCCCGGGGGTTCGAGGAGGTCTCGGTCGGAGACGCGGTGCTCGCCGGTGGCGAGGCGGCGGCGATGGTCGTGATCGAGGCGTGCGTTCGATTGGCTCCGGGTGTTCTGGGCAATTTCGAAAGCACGCAGGAAGAAAGCTTCGAGGACGGCCTCCTGGAGCATCCGCAGTACACGCGACCGCGGACGTTCGAAGGTTTGGACATCCCCGAGGTGCTGCTGTCGGGCGACCATAAGAAGGTGGCCCAGTGGCGGCGCAGTATGCGTGAAGAGACCACCCGCGAGCGGCGTCCAGACCTCTGGGAAGCGCATCTCGCCAATCAACAGGCAAAAGGCGACCCGAAAACGGGTAAGCCCAAAGGAGACTAGACCATGGCTAAGAACATCATCGCCGAACTCGAGCAGGAAGAAGCCGCCCGTCTGCTGGCGGCCCGTGCGATCCCGGAATTCGAACCGGGCGACACCCTGCGCGTGAACGTGCGCATCAAGGAAGGCGAGCGCGAGCGCGTCCAGGCCTACGAAGGCGTCTGCATCGCCCGTCAAGGCGGCGGCGTGCACGAGAGCTTCACCGTCCGCAAGATCTCGTTCGGCGAAGGCGTGGAGCGTCTGTTCCCGCTGCTGTCGCCGAGCATCGAAAGCATCGAAGTCAAGCGTCGCGGCGTCGTCCGTCGCGCCAAGCTGTACTACCTGCGCGACCGTCGCGGTAAGTCCGCTCGCATCGCCGAGCGTTCGAACGTCCGCAAGACCGAAGCCGCCGACGCCGAATAAGGCGCGCGACCTTCGCGGTGAACGAGGCCCCGGTGGAGACGCCGGGGCCTTTTTCTTTGGTCGCTTCCGGGCGCCGTTTTCGGGCGATTTTCCCAGGCAGCCAAAGGGATAGCACGGCTAAGCTCTTGTGCAACCACACGAAAACGTTGACAAAACGCCGTTCTTTAGTGTTTGGTAAACGCACCCCCACCGCTTTGCGACGGGCTTATAGACCGCCCCCTTGCTAGGGAGTGGCCCTCTTCGGGAACGGCGTCATGGCCACCGAAGGAAATGCGATATGAGGGCGCGCCGAAAACAGATGGCGCGCCCTCTTTGCGTTTGGGCAGGTCCCCATCACCGCACCGTCACCCGCCGCGGCGAGGCCCGCCGCTTGGGTCGAGGCGCGGCCTCACGCGCGTCGCGACGGTCGCGCATCCGCTGCAGCCGCTTGCGCACCCGCTCGTCACGCAGCACGGCGGCCGGCACGTCGGTCAGCATCTTAAGGCCCGCGATCGGTGAGACGTTGCGCACGTCACGTCGGGCCTGGGCCAGCACCTCGCCGACCATGACCCGGTTGTCGATCTCGCCCTCCTCCTTGACCAGCGACAGCCGGTGCAGGGCGTAGAGACCCAGGATCGCGGCGATCAGGAAATAGAAGTCCCAGTTCGACACCCGCAGCGGCATCAGGGTCAGCACGTCGCCGGGGCTGGTCCAGCGGACCAGGATCTCCAGCCGGCGGGCGGCGAAGAAGTCGGCGAACATCCCGCCCAGCAGCGGAGCCAGGCCGGCGGCGGCCGAGCTAATCAGGGCGTTGGTGGCGATATAGGCCGTGGCCGAGCCGCGCGGCGACAGCTTCAGGGCGATGTTGCCCGACGACAGGGTCACCCCGGCCGTCGCCAGGCCCATCAAGGCGTGCAAGGCCACCAGATAGGCCATCACCCAGGACCGCTCCTGGATCTGCGAGGCCCCGACCATGGCGGCGATGCAGACGATGAACAGCGGGGCGGCGACGGCCAGCACCGACTTGTTGGCGAACCGGTCCGACAGCAGCCCCCACGAGCGCAGGGCCAGGACGTTGGTCGCCTGGCTGACCACGCTGAGCACCACCACGAAGGTCACCGACAGGCCCAGCTGCTTGACGAAGAACACCGTGAAGAACGGCGTGGCCAGGTTCACCGCGAACTGCCAGCTGGCCAGGAAGGCGATCAGCCGTCGGAAGTTCTCGTCCTTCAGCGGCGCGCGCAGCAGGGGCAAGAGCTTCACCCGCTCGGCCGGGGCCGGCATCTGCGGCTCGGGCGTCAGGGCCAACTCGCGGCAACTGAGCAGGCCCGCCAGAAAGGCGAAGCCATAGAGGCCGGCGAACATGAAGGGCCGCAGCATCGAGCCCTCGGGCGCGCGGTCCAGGGCGACGGCGGCGGCCAGGCTGGCGATCAGGCCGACGATGGTGGCGTTGATGGTCCGCTTGGCGAAAATCTGGCCCATCCGCTGCTCGGGCGCGAGGTCTCGCACCCAGGCGTTCCAGGCGCAGCCGCCGAAGGTGGCGATCCCGCAGTAGAAGACCTGGGCCGCCACCAGCCCGGCCAGGGCCGGCTTGCCGCCGCCGGTCAGGGCCAGCAGGGCCATGCCGACCAGGGCGCAGCGGCTGATCAGGCTGGCCAGCACCGAGATCCGCTTGCGGGTCCGCAGGCCCTCGACCATCAGCACGCCGGGCAGCTGCAGCAGCTGCACCCAGAAGGTGATCGCGGCCAAGAGGCCGATGGTGGTGTTGGAGGCGCCCAGCTGCAGGGCGAAGGCGGTCAGGATGACGCCGCTGGTCACCGCCGTGACCGCGTTGGAGAACCCCGCCTCCCGGACCAGATGTCGCAGGCCGCGCTCGCGGTCCTCGTCGCTCAGGCTGGGCGTGGGGGCAAGAAACATGCGCTGCTCGGCCTTTGCATGGCTCCGCCGAGGCAGGTTTGATCAAACTTGCCGCCGCCGGGCGTGAATTTTGGCGTTTCCTCGCTTTACGCGCCCGTCCTCAAGGCCTAGATGCCCGGGTATCATGACCCGCTCAGCCAAGACCCTCTACGACAAGATCTGGGACGCGCACGTCGTCAACGAACAGGACGGCGAAGCGATCCTCTATATCGACCTGCACCTCATCCACGAGGTGAC
>JAGHZU010000053.1 GCA_017745235.1 Caulobacter sp.
GTTTCGGTGGGTCCCGGATCTATCCACGAACAGACCCACGACCTGCCTCGCGCAAGGCCCTGCGCGGCCCCGCTCGGTTCCATCCCCATCGCCTGCTTGGGCCGGTACCAAGAGCCCTCCCCGTGATGGAGACAGCGTTGATTATGCGGCCGGTTTGAGGTCCGAGGATCGGTGACGCTGCTTTTTCTGCAGGACCCTGATTTGGCTGCGGTTCTTTGCACCGTTCGCGGGGATACAGAGCGGTCAATCCCCGCGACCGGGGACGCACACCCATCCCCCTGACTCGGCAGAACCGTTCCGGACCGTGGGGTGGGTGTGTGTCCCCTCCTTCGTCCACGGCGTTTTAGGTCCAGCCCCCGACCTCGGCGGACGACTTAGGGGACACGCACTCACACTAAGTTCAGCAACGAACCGATTGCCTCAGCGGGATGAGTGCGCGTCCCCGGCTGACCACGCCTCCGGGAATTCCACAAGAAGCCGTGGGGTTCCGCACCATGGCGCGCTCCAGCCCCCCACCGGATAGTCGCCCCTGGCCCCAGGGGCGCCGGGTGGAGAGCGTATCGTGCGACAGCGTCAAACCGCGTTCCTGTTCGCCGTGGCGGCGTGGGCCCTGATCCCCGCCCTGGCTCAAGCCCAGGACGACAGCGCCGAACTGGCCAAGAAGCTGTCCAATCCGGTCTCGAACCTGATCAGCGTGCCGTTCCAGCAGAACTACGACTGCTGCTACGGCCCGGAAGACGGCGGGCGCTACACCCTCAACGTCCAGCCGGTGATCCCCGTCTCGTTGAACCAGGACTGGAACGTCATCATCCGGACCATCGTGCCCATCGTGAAGAAGGAGCATGCCTATCCGGGCGACGACACGGCGTTCGGCCTCAGCGACACCACCCAGAGCTTCTTCTTCTCGCCGAAGGCCGAGCACGACGGCGTGGTCTGGGCCGTCGGTCCGGCGATCCTCTGGCCCACCGGCGAGTCGGACCTGGGAACCAAGAAATGGGGCGCGGGGCCCACGGCCCTGCTGCTCAAGCAGGAGCATGGCTACACCTACGGCGTGCTGGCCAACCACATCTGGTCCTTCGCCGACGCCGGGAATCACGACCGCGAGGACGTCAGCCAGACCTTCATCCAGCCCTTCCTCAGCTACACCACCCGCACGGCGACGACCTGGGGCCTGAACGCCGAGAGCACCTACAACTGGAAGACCAAGGGCTGGACCGTGCCGATCAACGCGACGGTCACCCATGTCTACAAGTTCAACGGCCAACGCGTGTCGCTGGGCGGCGGCTTTCGGGGCTATGCGACCCAGGACGGCGTCGGCCCGGAATGGGGCCTGAGGTTCATCGCCACCTTCCTCTATCCGAAATGAGCCCGCGCCCGCCGGGAGACGCCCGATGACCGACAAGCCCTCCCGCCCGATGCTTCCGTCCGACCTGGGCGCCACCCGCACCGTCCTGGCCGCCGACCGCACGCTGATGGCCTGGCTGCGCACCTCGCTGTCGATGCTCAGTTTCGGCTTCACGATCTACAAGTTCCTGGAGACCGCCGCCAAGGCCGGCGCCCTGGCGCGTCCGGAGAGCCCGCAGAAGGTGGGCCTGTTCCTGGTCGCGATGGGCACGGGGGCCATGGTGCTGGGGGTGATCGACTACTGGGTGACGGTCCGGCACGTGCGCAAGACCGAGGCCTTCCGGCTGGGACGATCGGTGCTGGCCATGTCGCTGTTGATGGCGAGCGCCGGCGTCCTGCTGTTTGTGCTGATCATCCGACGGGCGGTTTGAGGCCCTATTCGACCACCCAGTAGCGATAACCGTAAGCCGGCACGAAGCCCAGGCCGCTGTAGAGCGCGATGGCCGGAGCGTTGTCGGCCTCGACCTGCAGATAGGCCCGCCGCGCGCCCAGGGTAGCGGCCTCGTGAAGCAGGGCCGCCAGGATCCGGCTGGCCAAGCCCTTGCGGCGATGCCCCGGCAGGGTGCGCATGCCGAAGATCCCCGTCCACTCGCCGTCGATCGCCGTCGCCCCCAGGGCCGCGACCTCGCCGTCGACGTCCAGCCGCGCGAAGCGGGCCGGCGCGGGGATGCGGGCCAGGGCGTCCAGGCGCTCGCGGGCGTCGGCGGCGTTGCCCCCGGCGCTGGCGCTCAGCACCGCCTCGAAGGCCGGGTCCGGGGTATCCGAAAGGGTGACGGCCAGGTCCGTCGTTCCGGCGATCGTGCCGCCGGTCTCGCCCACCATGACCAAGGTGCCGTGGGTGGGCCTGTAGCCTCGGGCGCGCAGGTGTTCGGACAGGTTGGCCGGGACCACCGCCCCGTCCGACAGCTTGAAACAAGCCGGCAGTCCGCGCGCGGCGTAGAAGGCCTCGGCTGCGTCGATGGCCTCGTCGACCGGCCGGTCGGGCTCGCCCAGCGGCCAGCAGGCGTTGATCCGTCGAGACCAGCCGTCCGAGGCGTTCAGGCGCCAGCCGCCCAGGGCGCCGCTCTGGCGCGCCGGCCAGGCCCGATCGGCGACGGTTTCGAGAAAGCGGGGATCGACGGTCATCGATTCCTACATAGCAGAGCCGCAAAGCAAGCGGGCGCCGGTTCGAGAGAACCGACGCCCGCTGAATTCGTGTGGGTTTGGGCCCTAGAGCGGCTTCAGATTGGCCGCCGCGATCTTGCCGCGCTCCTCGGCGGTGTCGAAGCTGATCTTCTGGCCTTCATCGAGGCCGCGCAGGCCCGCGCGCTCGACGGCGCTGATGTGGACGAACACGTCCTTGCCGCCGTCATCGGGCTGGATGAAGCCAAAACCCTTGGTGCCGTTGAACCATTTCACCACGCCGGTCGCCATGGAGAACCTCCTAGAGATAGCCGATCCAATGCCCGGACAAGCGGGCGGGTAACAATCTCAGTCGTCCGGGTAGCGGTTCGCGGGCCCAAATCCAGGATTGCACGGCACAGTGGACACGCCCTCGTTGAGGGGTCAATTCAAAAAACACTGATATTCCCGGGCGTGCGCCGAGGGTTTTCACCCGTCTACGGTCAGTGTTCGCGCAACAGCGCCTCGACCAGGGCGCGGGCTTCCGGGCTGTCCCACTCGGCGTCACCCAACAAGCGAGCGCGCTCGCGGCCCTGCTTGTCGTAGATGACCGTCGTCGGGAAACCTTCCGGATGAGGCACGAGGGCCCAGGAAACCTTGTAGCCGGGATCTCTATAGAGCTTGAGCGGTCGCGCGCCGGCCAGCGCCGCCTCGACGAGGTTCATATCGACGTCCTTGTCGACCGTGATGGCCACGACATCCAAAGGCTGGGTAGCGTAGGCGGCTTGCAGCTTCCCGAACGTCGGCAGCTCCTTTTTGCAGGGCGCGCACCAAGTGGCCCAGAGGTTCATGACGACGACACGCCCCTTGAAATCGGCCAAGGTGACGCTCTTGCCGCTGGCATCGGTGAAGGGGGTGTCGGGCGCGGCGCGCGGCTGGGCCGGCACGTCCAGCTTTGCTAAGGACGCTTTCTTGAATTCGTTGAGGTCGAGCGCGCCTGCGGGTTTGAACGAAGCCGAAGCGATGACGTATAGAACCGCCGCGACGCCGATCAGCAGAACGGCGCCGATCACCCATTTCAGCAGGTCGCGCTTCGGCGCGCCGCCCTCACCCGACTGGACTTCGCTCATATGACCGACAACGCCTCCGATAAGCCCGCCGCCAACGGCCAGGGCCAAGCCATGTGGGGCGGCAGGTTCTCGGCCAAGCCGGCCGAACTGATGCAGGCGATCAACGTCTCCATCGGCTTCGACAAGCGCCTGTGGGCGCAGGACCTGGCGGGCTCCCGCGCCCATGCGCGGATGTTGATCAGCCAGGGCGTGATTGCAAGGGAAGACGGCGAGGAAATCCTCAAGGGCCTGGATGCGATCGAGGGCGAGATCACGGCCGGGGCCTTCCCGTTCCGCGACGAGTACGAAGACATTCACATGAACATCGAGGCGCGGCTGCGCGAGCTGATCGGCCCGACGGCCGGCCGGCTGCACACCGCCCGCTCGCGCAACGACCAGGTGGCCGTCGACTTCCGCCTGTGGGTCCGCGACGCCG
>JAGHZU010000054.1 GCA_017745235.1 Caulobacter sp.
CACCTACTCCATGTGGAAGAAGGCGCATCCAGCGGCCGATTGAGGCCGGGTCACGAACCTGTCGCCAAACCCTCGCCGAAGCGTCACGGGCTTGGCCTAACACCCCGGACCTCACCGCCCGTCGGGGGCGGCGACCGAGGGGTCTTCCATGTCCGTGAAACTGCACCGCCAGGCGTTGTTGGCCGCCTGCGCTTTCGGCGTCCTGGCGATCGCCGCACCCGCCCTGGCCGCGCCGGCCGACGCGACCGCTCCAGCCGCGACGCCGGCCGCCGATCCGGCCGCCCCTGACGATACTGGCGACTCGGCCGTCGAAGGCGTGGTGGTCAGCATGACCAAGACCACCCGCTCTGCCGTGACCCTGGGCGCGACCGAGATGCAGAAGATCCTGCCGGGCATCAACCCGCTGGGCGCGATCCAGACTCTGCCGGGCGTCTCGTACCAGACCGCCGATCCGTGGGGGAACAACGAGCAGAACACCTCGCTGTTCGTGCACGGCTTCAGCATCCAGCAGCTGGGCTTCACCCTGGACGGCGTGCCGCTGGGCGACCAGCAGTACGGCAACTACAACGGCCTCTCGCCCCAGCGCGCGGTGATCAGCGAGAACGTCAGCCGCGTGGTCCTGTCCTCGGGCGCCGGCGACCTGGGCGTGGCCTCGACCAGCAACCTGGGCGGCGCGATCGAGACCTTCACCCGCGACCCGCTGGCCGAGCGCGGCGGTCAGTACCAGCAGACCCTGGGCAGCTATGCGGCCAACCGCATGTACCTGCGCCTGGAGAGCGGCGACCTGGGCGACGGTAACAGCGGCTACGTCTCGTTCCTGCACCAGGACCAGCGCGCCTGGGACTTCCAGGCCCACCAGCGCGGCAACCAGTTCAACGGCAAGTTCGTGCACGACAGCGAGCGCGGCAAGCTGACGGTCTTCGCCGACTATTCCAAGAAGGTCGAGCCGAACGAGGACTCGATCGTCCACCCCAACTCCGGCACCAACGTCCACACCGCCAGCGACCAGTCGACGCCGTACACCCGTCCGTTCCTCTATCCGGACTATGATGGGGCCCTGGCCTATCTCTCGAACGCGGGCGCGCCCCCCGCTTCGGCAGGCAACAACTTCCGCAACTACCACAGCGCCGCCCAGCGCATGGATGCGCTGGCCTACGTCAAGTACGACTACCGCATCGACGACAAGACCACCTGGTCCAACCAGATCTATTTCCACCACGACGAAGGCCGCGGCGTGGTCGCCGGCCCGATCAACCAGGCCGGCCTGCCCGCCCTGTTCGCCGTCTACTATCCCAACCAGGATCTGAAGACGGTGTTCGGCGGCACCGGCTACGCGGTGCGCACCACCGAGTACCTGATCAATCGCGGCGGCCTGATCTCGAACGCCGACTGGACCCTGGGCGACCACCAGATCCAGGCCGGCCTCTGGTACGAGCACAACAAGTCGTCGACCCAGCGCGCCTGGTATCCCTTCGCCGCGTCCTCGACCGACCTGACGCCGTACGACATCCCGACCAACAAGAACTTCGCCCAGTACGCCAGCCAGATAAACAATGACGTCGTCCAGCTGCACATCCAGGACCAGTGGCGCATCCGCCCCGACCTGCTGCTGCAGTACGGCGTGAAGTCCAGCCTGCAATTCGCAGAAGGCACGGTGCCGATCCAGCAGAAGAACGCTCCGACCAACACCAACCCGACCCTGCTGCCGACCGGCGAGATCGACACCAAGGAATGGTTCCTGCCGCAGCTGGGCGCCATCTGGGACGCCACTGAAAACGAGCAGCTGTTCTTCAACATCCAGAAGAACCTGCGCCAGTTCGTGACCTACGGAGCGGGCGGTCTGTCGCCCTGGAGCCTCGGCAGCCAGGCCGCGTTCGACCTGTTCAAGCAGACCGCCAAGCCCGAGACGGCCTGGACCTACGAGCTGGGCCTGCGCACCCATCACGAGCTGTCGGGCGGCCCGATCACCGGCTTCCAAGTGCAAGCCAGCGTCTACCACGTCGACTTCTCGAACCGCCTTCTGCAGACCAGCGCCACGCCGGTGATCTCCTCGCTGGTGGCCGGGGCGGCGATCCTGTCGAACGTCGGTAGCGTCAAGACCGACGGCGTCGACATCGCCGCCACCTTCAACTTCGGCTCGCACTTCTCGTTCTACGATGCGGTGTCCTACAACCGCTCCAAGTACCAGGACGACTACGCCACGCGCAGCTACGTCAACACGGCCGGTCAGACGGTGACCAACACCGCCGACCCGACCAAGCCGGTCATGGTGCCCACCGCCGGCAAGTCGGTGCCCAACTCGCCCGAATGGCTGAACAAGTTCGTGGCCAGCGCCCACTTCGGCGCGTTCGACGCTCAGCTGGTCGGCGACTATGTCGGCAAGCGCTACGCGACCTACACCAACGACCTCAGCGTCGACAGCTACTTCCTGCTGGGCCTGCAGGCGTCCTACACCTTCCACACCTCGGCCGACGCGGTGCTGAAGAACCCCAAGATCAGCCTGAACGTCACCAACCTGGCCGACGAGAAGGGCGACCTGGAGGTGGTCGTGGGACAACCGACCAACACCTACAACACCTATCCGATCCCGCCCCGGCAATACTTCGTCACGTTGTCGACGGCGTTCTAAGGCTGGGCCGCCCGCTGCGGAACCTCCCCCTGGCAGGCGGGCCAGGCTCGCGTCGAGCGCCCCGGATTTCGCATCCGGGGCGTTTTTCGTGGGCGCTTCGAATACTAAGGCAATCACCAAACTATCTCTTGACGCGGCGAGGCGCGCGTGAATACTTAGGCACATGACTAACCAACAGCCTTCGCTCGACCTCATGTTCCAGGCGCTCGCCGATCCCAGCCGGCGCAGCATCGTCGAGCGGCTGTGTTCCGGTCCAGCTTCGGTCAGCGAACTGGCCCAGCCGCTGGCCATGTCCCTGCCCTCGGTGATGCAGCACCTGCAGCTGCTCGAGGGCAGCGGCCTGATCCGCTCGGAGAAGGTCGGACGGGTGCGGACCTGCCGCCTGGAGCCGGAGGCGCTGAGCGCGGCGGAAACCTGGATCAACCAGCGCCGCATGCTGATGAACCGTCGCCTGGACGCCCTGGGGGAGTACCTCCGCGCCACGGCCGACGAAGACGATGCCTGAACCCGCTTTCACGAGGAACCGACCATGACCGAACGCTCCGTCGTCCACGCCACCTTCGTCATTGACCGGGTCTACGAGGCCACGCCCGCCCGGGTGTTCAAAGCCTTCTCCAACTCCGAGGCCCGCCATCGCTGGTTCGTGCGGTCCGAAGGCTGGCCCAGGGCCGAGTACACCTACGACTTCCGCGTCGGCGGCCAGGAGCGCGGCGACTTCAGCCCCGACGGCAAGATGAACATCGTCAACGAGACCACCTATTGGGACATCGTGCCCGACGCCCGGATCATTTTCGCCTACGCCATCTACATCGACGGCAAGCGCATCTCCGTCTCGGTGGCGACCGTCGAGATCAAGCCCGATCCGAAGGGCGCCAAGCTGACCTACACCGAGCAGGGCGCGTTCCTGGACGGCTACGACAACCCCGCCCAGCGCGAGCAGGGCTGCCGCGAGCTCTACGAGCGGCTGGCCGA
>JAGHZU010000055.1 GCA_017745235.1 Caulobacter sp.
GGTCAGCGCCGCAAGAGCCGGCGCACACAGGACGGCCAGCGCGATACTCGGGTGCGTATGTTGTCCGCCTAGGAGCAGCAGTAGAAAAAGCGCCGCCGAACCAGCCAATACTCCGCCGAAGAAGGCCAGCGGAATGGCCCATAAGGGCCGTTTGACGGCTCGGCCGAGATTGTTGCCTAGGCCCAGCAACAGCCCTCCAATCACGACCCCGAGATAGGGACCCGCGATCCAGAACGACTGCCGCGACAAAAGCCGAAGCGGCATACCCGAACTGAAGAGCAACCAGACGACGGTCACTACACAGCCCAAGGCGCTTGATAGACCGACGACAACGGCGCCGGCGACCGAAAGAAGCCCTCCCAGCCGCCACGCCGACATCCCATCACCACCACTTATCCGCCTTGGCCTTGAAGCCGGCGGCCTTCTCGATGGCGCCGGCCACCGAGAACACCGTGCCTTCGTCCAGCGGCTTGCCGATGATCTGCAGGCCCAGCGGAAGACCGTTGGCGTCGAGGCCGGCCGGCAGCGACAGGCCCGGCAGGCCGGCCAGGTTCGTCGTCACCGTGAACACGTCGTTCAGGTACATGGCGATGGGGTCGTTGCTGTTCTCGCCCAGGCCGAAAGCCGCCGACGGGGCGGTCGGGGTCAGGATGGCGTCGACCTTCTCCCAGGCGTTGTCGAAGTCCTCGGCGATGCGGCGGCGCACCTTGAGGGCCTTCAGGTAGTAGGCGTCGTAATAGCCGGCCGACAGCACGTAGGTGCCGATCAGGATGCGGCGCTTGACCTCGTCGCCGAAGCCCTGGGCGCGGGTGTTCTCGTAGACCTCGGTCAGGTTGCCGCCCTCGGCCCGCAGGCCGTAGCGCATGCCGTCATAACGGGCCAGGTTCGAGGACGCCTCGGCCGGGGCCACGATGTAATAGGCCGGCAGGGCGTACTTGGTGTGCGGCAGGCTGATCTCGACGATCTCGCAGCCGGCGTCCTTCAGCCAGGCGATGCCGTCCTGCCAGAGCTTTTCGATCTCGGCCGGCATGCCGTCGACGCGATATTCCTTCGGAACGCCGATCCGCAGGCCCTTGACCGACTTGCCGACGAAGGCGGCGAAGTCCGGCACGGGCACGTCCAGGCTGGTGGAGTCCTTCGGATCGTGGCCCGACATCGACGTCAGCAGGATCGCGGCGTCCTCGACCGTCTTGGCGATCGGGCCGGCCTGGTCCAGCGAGCTGGCGAAAGCCACCGTGCCCCAGCGCGAGCAGCGGCCATAGGTCGGCTTGATGCCCACGGTGCCGGTGAACGAGGCCGGCTGGCGGATCGAGCCGCCGGTGTCGGTGGCGGTGGCGCCCAGGCACAGGTCCGCCGCAACGGCCGCAGCCGAACCGCCGGACGAGCCGCCCGGGGTCAGGGCCTGGTTGGAGCCGGCCTTGCGCCAGGGGTTGACCACCGGGCCGTAGGCGCTGGTCTCGTTCGACGAGCCCATGGCGAACTCGTCGAGGTTCAGCTTGCCCAGCATCACCGCCCCATCGCGCCACAGCTGGCTGGTGACGGTGGACTCGTACTCCGGCACGAACGGCTCGAGGATTCGCGAGGCGGCCGTGGTCGGCGTGCCTTCGGTGCAGAACAGGTCCTTGATGCCCAGCGGAACGCCGTCCAGCGGACGGCCAGCGCCAAGAGCTCTCCGTGCGTCGGAGGCCGCGGCCATCGACAGGGCCTGCTCGGGCGTCTCGAACAGGAAGGCGTTCAGGCCGCGCGCGGCCTCCACGGCCTCGATGTGGGCCTTGGTCAGCTCGACCGAGGTGAACTCCCCGGCTTCCAGGCCGTCCAGCGCGCCTTTCAGCGTCAGCGACGTCAGCGCGCTCATTATTCGACCACCTTGGGAACCACGAAGAAGCCGTTCGCCGACTTGGGGGCGTTGGAGGTGACCACCTCGGCGTCGCCGCCCATGGTCACGACGTCGTCGCGCAGCGGCAGGCCGGCGTGCACGACGCTGGTCAGCGGCTCGACGCCGGCGGTGTCGACCTCGGCCAGCTGCTCGATCCAGGTCATGATGCCGTTGAGCTCCTGAGCCAGGGGCTCAAGGCGATCTTCGGGCGTGGCGATCCGCGCGAGCCGCGCGACCTTCCGCACGGTGGCGGCGTCAATGGCCATGGGGGCCTCCTGAAATCCAAGCGCGTGGGTTAGCCGGGCGAAGGCCGCTTTGACAAGCCTTGTTGGGAGGGCGCTTCGGCATGATAAGAGAGGCGATGCCCGTCCTCGACATCATCGAATTCGCCGCCGCCATCCCCGACTACAAGCCGATCGTCGGCCTGGACCCGGGCGAGAAGACCATCGGCGTGGCCGTGTCCGACGTCACCCTGACCGTCGCCAGCCCCCTGGCCACCATCGCCCGCGCCAAGTTCACCCAGGACGCCGAGACCCTGTTCAAGCTGATGGACGGCCGCAAGGCGGCGGGCATCGTCATCGGCCTGCCGGTCAACATGGACGGGACCGAGGGCGTGCGCTGCCAGTCCAACCGCGCCCTGGGCCGCAACCTGCTGCGCCTGCGCCCCGACCTGCCGATCACCTTCTGGGACGAGCGCCTGTCGACGGCGGCCGTGACCCGCGTGCTGATCGACGAGCACGACGTCAACCGCAAGCGCCGCGGCGAGGTGGTCGACAAGATGGCCGCCGGCTGGATCCTGCAGGGCGCCCTGGAGCGGATCCGGGGGATCAACGAGGCGGGTTAGGCGCGAGATCAAGCCGCCCCTAGCGGCTCGCCCACCACAGACCAAGACCAATCATGGCCAACAGGAACAAGCCGGCGTAGGTAGCAACAGGAACTTGTCCTGTATTGTCCCGGCGCGCTGTCCATTCGTCTCCTATCTTCTCAAGCAACGTGCCCAAAGCGGAAAGTCCGACAAAGCCCGCGATCACGAAATAGTTCAGCTCAGACTTCCATGGTCGCGGCAGGGCGGACCAGTTTACGGCAAGCGCGGCGTAACCAGCGATCAAGCCTGCCAGAACCGTCGCCCAGCCGCAGAGCCTGTGGACCAAATTCGTCATCGTCACTCCCCTATGCGACATCCTCTTGTGAACTCGCGTTTGGGGAAGGGTCAAGCGCCGGAGGTTTTGGCGCCTCCGCCTTCCCTCCCCGCCCAAACCCGCCTATGACGCGCACTCATGACGGCCAAGACCCCGCCCCATGAGCACGCCGATCCGATCGAGACGATCCGCAAGCGCATCTTCTCGTTCCCCCGCCGCCATTTCCTGTCGGCCGGCGACCTGAACGCCCTCCAGGCTGTCGACCTGCTGGACCTGGCGGACGCCTTCGTCGCCCTCAATCGCCAGACGACCAAGTCCCTCGACATCCTCAAGGGGCGGACGCTGATGAACCTGTTCTTCGAGAACAGCACCCGCACCCAGAGCTCGTTCG
>JAGHZU010000056.1 GCA_017745235.1 Caulobacter sp.
TCACCTTCTCGATGCTGGGCGCCTTCCTGGTGCGCTCAGGCGTGCTGACCAGCGTCCACGCCTTCGCCGTCGACCCGACGCGCGGCGTCCTGCTGCTGACGATCATGGGCATAGCGGCCGGAGCCGGCTTCGCGATGTTCGCCCTGCGCGCCCCCAGCCTGAACAGCGGCGGCCTGTTCGCCCCGGTCAGCCGCGAGAGCGCCATCGTCCTGAACAACATCATCCTGTCGACGGCCACCGCCGTGGTGCTGGTCGGCACCCTGTTCCCGCTGATCCGCGAGGCGACCGACGGCGAGGCGGTGTCGGTGGGCGCGCCGTTCTTCAATCTAACTTTCGTTCCTTTGATGGTGCTGGCCATGGCCGTGCTGCCGGCCGGTCCGCTGCTGGCCTGGAAGCGCGGCGACGCCCGCCTTGTGGTCCGCCGCCTGTGGCTGGCCCTGGCCATCGCCGCCATCCTGGGCCTGGTCGCCTTCGCGGTGGTCTCGCCGCGCAGCGCCCTGGCCAGCGCGGGCCTGGTGGTCGGCTTCTGGCTGATCGGCGGGACGGTGCTGGAGCTGGCCGAGCGCATCAAGGTCTTCCGCGCCCCCTGGGCCGAGGTGCGCCGG
Source organism: Caulobacter sp. (assembly GCA_017745235.1). Taxonomy (GTDB): domain Bacteria; phylum Pseudomonadota; class Alphaproteobacteria; order Caulobacterales; family Caulobacteraceae; genus Caulobacter. Next base: position 606 of record JAGHZU010000056.1, read on the forward strand.
CGCGCCGTGGGCCTGCCACGCGGCGCCTGGGGCACCACCCTGGCCCACGCCGGCCTGGGGATCTTCGTGCTGGGCGCGTCGTTCGAGACCACCTGGCGGGTCGAGGCGGCCCAGGCGCTGAGTGTCGGCGGCCAGCTGAAACTGGGCGCCTATGAGCTGACCCTGACCGACGTCGGCACGGCCGAGGGCGAGAACTACATCGCCGAGCGCGGGATCGTGAGGATCACCAAGGCCGGGGCGCCGGTCTGCGAGGCCAAGCCCGAGCGGCGGTTCTATCCGACCGGCAAGCAGACCACCTCGGAAGTGGCGATCTGTCCCAAGGTGCTGGACGACCTCTATGTGGTGCTGGGCGAGCGTCGCGCGGGCGAGGGCGGCCAGCCGGCCTGGCTGGTGCGGGCCTTCGTCAATCCGTGGGTGCGGCTGATCTTCCTGGGGCCGCTGGTCATGGCGATCGGCGGGCTGGTCTCGCTGTCGGACCGTCGCCTGCGGTTCGGGGTGGCCCGCAAGGTGGAGAAGGCGGCGTGAGGTCGGTGTCTCCCTTCCTTCTCCCCTTGCGGGAGAAGGTGGCCGCCGTAGGCGGTCGGATGAGGGGTCTCTCAAACCCTTCCGCTTCGATCGTTCGCGGTGTCGATGCCCTGCGACCCCTCATCCGTCGACTTCGTCGACACCTTCTCCCGCAAGGGGAGAAGGGGCGAGGTTTGCTTGTTGCTTTGGCGGCTGTGGCTTGTCTCGCCGGCGCCGCGGCCGATCCGGCCGAGCGCCTGCCCGATCCCGTCCAGGAGGCCCGGGCCCGCGAGATCTTCCGCGAGGTGCGCTGCCTGGTCTGCCAGAACGAGTCCATCGACGATTCCGAGGCCTCCCTCGCCGGCGACCTGCGCCAGGTGGTCCGTGACCAAGTGAAGCAGGGACGCAGCGACAAGCAGATCCGCGCGTTCCTGGTGGAGCGCTATGGCGAGTTCGTGCTGCTGAAGCCGCCGTTCTCGCTGGGCAATGCGCTGCTCTGGGCCACGCCTGGGATTGCGTTGATTTTGGGCGGCGTGCTGATGGCGCTGCTTTTGCGTCGGCGCCCCGCTTTGGCGGTTGACGGTGAAGATGCGCAGCGACTTTCTCAGGAGGAAGAAACGCGTCTTCAGGTGTTGTTGAAGGACGAATGACACGATTGCGCCGCGAAGACGCCGCAAGACCATCTTGAGCGTGGACGCATGATCTCTTTCGAAGACCATTGCGCCTTTCGCCAGCGCAACTAGGTTCTCAAGCCAAGGACCCGGCGCCGCGCGCCGTGGGTGAGGAAAGACGGAAGATGGCTGCTAGGAAGTCTGGTTTCTTTGTCGGTGCGGTCGCCGGCGCGGGCGTGGCCTGCGCGGCCCTGGCCGGGGTCGGCATGCGCATGGCGCCCGCCGGGGCGGCCGAGCCGGCCCAGGTGGTCCGCACCTCGGGCGCTCCGGCCCCGATGTTCGCCCCGCCGCCCGGCGCGCCGATGTCGTTCGCCGACATCTTCGAACAGGTCTCGCCCGCCGTGGTGCAGATCGACGTGACCTCCAAGGCCGCCGCGACCCCGCGTCTGCGCATCCCCGGCCTGGAAGGCTTCGACATCGTGCCGCGCGGCCAGAAGCCCGGCGAGGACGGCGAGGAAGCCGCCCCCGGTCCCAAGCAACAGTCCTCGGGCTCGGGCTTCTTCATCTCGGCCGACGGCTATCTGGTGACCAACAACCACGTGGTGGCCGACGCCGATGACGACGGCATCAACGTCGTGCTGAAGGACGGCCGCGAGCTGAAGGCCACCATCGTCGGTCGCGACGAGGGCACCGACCTCGCCGTCCTGAAGGTCGTGGACCCCAAGGCCAAGGGCGCGGCGTTCCCGTATGTGAACTTCGAGAACCAGGCCAAGCCGCGGGTCGGCGACTGGGTGATCACCATCGGCAACCCGTTCGGCCTGGGCGGCACCGCCACCGCGGGCATCATCTCGGCCTATAACCGCGACCTGGGCGACAGCTCGTCGACCTTCGTCGACTACATCCAGATCGACGCGCCGATCAACCGGGGCAACTCGGGTGGTCCGTCGTTCGACATCTACGGCCGGGTGATCGGGGTCAACACCGCGATCTTCTCGCCGACGGGCGGTTCGGTGGGCATCGGCTTCGCCATCCCCGCCGACGTGGCCGAAGCCACCGCCAAGCAGCTGATCGCCGGCGGCAAGGTGGTGCGCGGCTATATCGGCGCCCAGATCCAGCCGTTCACCAAGGAAATGGCCGACGCCCAGGGCCTGGGCGACGTCAAGGGCGCCATCGTCGCCGACCTGGTGCCCGGTGGTCCGGCCCAGAAGGGCGGCCTGATGCCCGAGGACGTGATCACCGCCGTCAACGGCGTGGCGATCAAGAACGGCTCGGAACTGACCCGCGAAGTGGCCAAGGGCCGTCCGGGCGACACCCTGCGCCTGTCGGTCCTGCGCGGCGGCAAGCCCCGCACCATCGACATCAAGTCGGGCGTGCGTCCCACCGAGAAGGAACTGGCGCTCAGCGACGACGACAGCGACGACAACAGCGCGCCGTCGCCGACCAAGCCGCAGGTCCAAAAGTCGGAAGCCCTGGGCATGAGCTTGGCCCCGATCGACGAGGCGGCCCGCCGCACCTACAGCATCGACCCGGACGTCAAGGGCGTGCTGATCGACGGCGTGAAGGCCAATTCCGACGCCGGCGAGAAGGGTCTGCGCAAGGGCGATGTCCTGACCAGCGTCAACGGCGAGCCGGTCACCTCGGCCTCGCAGGTCAACGCGGCGGTCGAGGCGGCCAAGAAGCTGCAGCGTCCCAGCGTCAATCTGCGGATCATCCGCGCCGGTCGCCCGACGATCGTGCCGCTGAAGATCGCGCCCTAAGGGAGCGCCTAGGCTAACGACGATACGCGGGGGCTTTCGCCCGCGCCCGGATCACGTCACCATTGCGGGAACGTGACGACGACACGACAGAGGGCGTCATCGATTCGCACGGTGACGCCCTTTCGTGCATCCGGGGAGCTGCATGCGTATCCTGATTATCGAGGACGACCTCGAAGCCGCCGGCGCCATGAGCCATGGCCTGACCGAGGCCGGCTATGAATGCGTCCACGCGCCCGACGGCGAGGCCGGCCTGACGGAGGCGGGCAAGGGCAAGTTCGACGTGATGATCGTCGACCGCATGATGCCCAAGAAGAACGGCGTCGAGGTGGTCGAGACCCTGCGCCGCGAGGGCGACCAGACTCCGGTGCTGTTCCTCTCGGCCCTGGGCGAGATCAACGACCGCGTCACCGGCCTGCGGGCGGGCGCCGACGACTATCTGGTCAAGCCCTACGCCTTCGCCGAGCTGATCGCCCGGGTCGACGCCCTGTCGCGTCGTCGCGAGACGGGCGCCGTGGCGACCACCCTGAAGGTGGGCGAGCTCGAGATGAACCTGATCAACCGAACGGTCCATCGCCAGGGCAAGGAGATCGACCTCCAGCCCCGCGAGTTCCAGCTGCTGGAATTCATGATGCGCCACGCCGGCCAGTCGGTGACCCGCACCATGCTGCTGGAGAAGGTGTGGGAATACCATTTCGATCCCCAGACCAACGTCATCGACGTGCACATCTCCCGCCTGCGCTCGAAGATCGATAAGGGCTTTGATCGTCCCATGCTGCAGACCGTGCGCGGGGCGGGCTATCGGCTCGATCCGTAGGCGTCGCGGGCAGGTGAACAGAGGTTCACTTGCCCTGGCCGCCTTGGGCCATCATCAACGGCATGGCGGAGAGAACGCGCCGCCTGAAGAGTTTCGCTGACCCATGCGCCTGCCGCGCCTGATCCGATCCACGCCGTTCCGGCTGACGCTGCTGTTCCTGGCCCTGTTCGCGGCGGCCGCCAGCGCATTCCTGGGCTACATCTACATCGCCACCGCCGGCGAGGTGAACCGCCGCGCCGACGCCGACATCACCCGCGAGATGGAGAGCCTGGAGGCCGCCTATCGGGTAGGCGGGGTCAATGGCCTGAACCAGACCATCGTCGAGCGCGCCACCGGCGAGCGACCCTTCCTGTACCTGCTGCTCGACAAGGACGGGAAGCGGATCTCCGGCTCGATCGAGGAGTCGCCGATCGACGACTTCAAGGGCCCGGGGCCGACCTGGGAGACCTTCAAGCTCACCGAGACCGACATCGACGGCGCCGAGGTCAAGCGGGCCGCGCGCGGGGTGCAGGAGCGTCTGTCGGGCGGCGAGGCGCTGTTCGTCGGGGCCGACGTCCAGGAGTCGGAAGGCTATGTGATGAAGATCGTCCGGGCCCTGCGCGGGGCCGGGGCGCTGGTCATCATCCTGGGCCTGGCCGGCGGGGTGCTGATCAGCCGCAACGTCTCGCGCAGCATGCAGGGCCTCGTCGACGTCGTGAACGCCGTGCGTGGCGGCGACCTGCACGCCCGGGCCCGGGTGCGCGGCACCCGCGACGAATACGACGAGCTGGCCGAGGGCCTCAACGACATGCTCGACCGCATCGAGCGGCTGATGGGCGGCCTGCGCCACGCCGGCGACGCCATCGCCCACGACCTGCGCTCGCCGTTGACCCGCCTGCGCGCCCGCATGGAGGTGGCCCTGATCGACGTCGAGAACGGCAAGGGCGATCCGGTGGCCGCGCTCGAGACCGCCCTGATCGACGCCGACGGCGTGCTCAAGACCTTCAACGCCGTCCTGGCCATCGCCCGCCTGCAGGCCGCCGGCGAGGCCCCCAACCAGACCGTCTTCGACGCCAGTGAACTGGCCTCCGACATGGCCGAGCTTTACGAGGCCAGCTGCGAGGACAAGGGCCTGGACTTCAAGGCCGAGATCGTCCCGGCGCTCAGCATCCGGGGCAACCGCGAGTTCATCGCCCAGGCCCTGGCCAACATCCTGGACAACGCCATCAAATATACGCCGGAAGGCGGGGCGGTGATGCTGCGGGCCCGCCGCACCTCGTCGGGCGAGCTGGAGTTTTCGGTCACCGACACCGGGCCCGGCGTGCCCGAGGCCGACCGCGCCCGGGTGGTCCAGCGCTTCGTGCGCCTGGAGAACAGCCGCAGCGAGCCGGGGGCGGGGCTGGGCCTGTCCCTGGTCCAGGCCGTGGCCGCCTCGCACGGCGGCCGGCTGGAACTGGCCGAAGGGCCGGGGGCCTATGGCGGCTTCGGGCCGGGCCTGCGGGTGGCGCTGGTGCTGCCGCGGGTGGAGTAGGGCTCTACCGCCCGTACACCACCGTATAGCAGCGCTCCTGCCCCCGCTTCGTCGCGCAGAACCCCGTCTCGTCGGAACCTTCGCGGATGACGACATAGCGGTCGCGCTTGCAGGCCCACCATTCCTCCTCGAAGGCCTGGCCGTTTCCGTCCTGCTTGAAGACCGGCTCGTCGCCCTGGGCGTAGAAGCGGGTCATGCCGGTCAGGCCGCCGAAGCTGCCCCAGCCGTTGACCAGGCCGCAGACCCGGCCGTCGCGCCGCGCCCACACCTGGCCCAGCTCCAGCGAATGCGGCTGGTTCAGGCGGGCGATCAGGCGCGGCTTGACGCTGGCCCAGCGGACCCGCGCCATCGATTTGGCCTTGAACAGCTGGGCGCCGTCCCGAGCCGGGGCCTTGGGCTCGACCTTCAGCTCGTACTGCACGGTGTACATGACCATCAGGCCGACGGCGAAGGCGACCACGGCCATGACGCCCAGGTCGAAAGCCTTCACCACCAGGCTCCTTCGCCGGCTCTTGGGGCCGCGCGTCTCCGGCATCCTCAGAACGAAGGTCATGTCCGCCCCGCCTGCTTCCACGCGCGGCGTGGATTACGTTCGTAGTCAGTAAAACTTACAAACGTAATCCGAGTCGTCAAGCCATGGGCGAACGCCGGTTGCGGACGCTCAGTGGTGGAGCTTAGGCAGGGTGATGCCGTCGACCGGGGTGTCGCCGACGAACCGGCCGGGCCAGGAGATTTCCTGGTTGGGCAGGGGGCCGCGCGGCGTGACGGTCCAGACGACCAGGGCGGTGGCCACGGCCATCAGGGCCACGGCGGCCGCGCCGGCGGTCTGGCGCCGATAGCTGGGCTCGGGCTTGGCCAGCAGCTTGACCCGCAGCAGCAGCGGATGGGTCGCGAAGAAGCAGGCCAGGGGCGAGCCGGTTCGGCGGGTGTGGGCCTCGACCAGGGCCTCGGCATAGGTGCGGCGCAGGTTGGGGCGCAGGCTCAGAACCGAGGCGTCGCAGGCCATCTCCTGGTCCAGCCGGGCGCACAGGGCGCCGACATGGATCAGCGGATTGCACCAGCCCAGCACCTGGATGCCGGCGATGGCCAGGTTGGCGACCGGGTCGCCGCGCTTGATGTGGGCGCGCTCATGCAGATCGATGATCTTGCGGGCCTGCTCGTCGAAGCGGGTGGCGAAGTCGGCCGGCAGGACGACACGGGGCCAGAAGACGCCCATGACGGCCGGACCGGCGCGACCGGCCTCGGCCCGGGCCCGGAAGGCGCGTTCCTGCAGCAGCATGACGGTGGCCAGGGCGACGCCGCCGGCCAGCCAGACCGCCATGACCAGCACCGCGCGCTCTTCCCCCATCAGGGTGGGCGGCACGCCCGAACCCAGGGTCTCGGACAGGCTGGGGAAGACCGTGGCGATCGCCGCCACGGGCACCAGGGCCCACAGGCGATAGGCCAGGCCCGGCCCGAACACCGCCCGGGTGGGGCCACGCAGCAGCAGGACCAGCAGCACCGCGGCGGCCGCCGCCAGCTGGGTGCGCAACAGGGTCAGGGCCAGCAGTTCAGCCATCATTTTCCAGACCCTCGATCAGGGACTTCAGCTGCTTGATCTCGTCGGTCGACAGAGCGCGATGCTGGGCGAAATGCGCCACCAGCGGCGTGAGCTGGCCGTCGAAAAGTCGATTGAGCAGGCTCTGGCTCTCGGCCTGGACGTAGTCGGCCCGCTGGATGATCGGGGCGTAGCGCGCCCGGCCGTCGATGCGGTCCGACCGGATCGCCTTGCGCTTCAGCAGGCGGTTGATCAGCGTCTTGACCGTCGCCTCGCCCCAGCCCTGGGGCTCGGCCACCTCGGCCATGATCTCGTCCACCGTCAGGGGATTGCGCGTCCACAGCGCGTCCATGATGCGGCTTTCGGCCTGGGTGATATTCATGGCGTTCGGTCTCCAGTGAGCAACGATTACGCTCGTAAGATCGGCTGTCAAGCGCCCGGCCGAGCCGTTCGCGCCCGCGCGATCATGAGCAAGCTTTAACGGGGCGATTTCGCCGGCCGATGCTACCGCTTTCAAAGCTCATTGGCGGTGAGGTGGACGATGGATCGACGGCGTTTTCTCGAGATGTCCCTGGCGGGGGCCGCCTTCGCGCCCCTGGGCGCCCAGGCCCAGACGGCGGGCCAAGCCCCGCCGCCCTTTCCACCGGCCGACGCGCGCAGCGTCTGGCTGGTCGGCGACTCGGCGCCGCCCAATCCGGTCGCCAACACCCAGCGCCTCCTGGAGCTGTTGCAGGCGCGGCCTAGGATCCGCGAAGCCTATCTG
>JAGHZU010000057.1 GCA_017745235.1 Caulobacter sp.
GGGGAGCCTTCCGGTCGCCATTGACCGTGGAGGCGATCTGCCTCGTGACTTCAGCGATGTAGCCCATGTTGTGTGAGCCGTCCGGAGCGCTCGGCGTTCCTACGCAAACAATCGCCAGATCGCAGTCGGCCAGCAGCGCGCCGGCTTGCTGGACGGCCTTGAGCTTTCCAGTCGCGACGCCCTTGGCGATCAGCTCGTCGAGGCCTGGTTCGGTGATGGGGCACTTGCCCGCATTCAGATCGGCAACTTTCGTTTCGCTGACCTCGACGCCAATGACATCGTGTCCGCTACTGGAAAGGCAGGCGGCTGCCGTCAAGCCAACGTAGCCCAAGCCGTAAACAGCGATACGCATCGTTATTCAATGCCTCGTTTATGTGTCGATAAATTTTCTTTAGCCGGTATGGCCAGGTCGGAAGACTTTAGACGAAGGTCTTCTTGGTCTCTTCAGCCCAGCGGTCCAGACCTCTGCGGAAGGCCTGATCGCCAAGGAAATTCTTCTCAGCCGCCCAACCCGGATAGACATAGGTCGAGCGCACCAGCTTGGTCACCCGGTCCGGGTGGATCCCCAAGCCGAAGCCCTTGAAGGTCGCCAACGTCTTGGCCGCGCCCATGACGACGCCCTGGGGCACGTCGTAGAGTTTGGCAGCGGGGAAGTAGCCATCGCGCAGATTGGTGACGATCGCTTCAAGCGTCGGGCACTCGGGATAGGCGCCGTTCAGGAGTTCATAGGACGAGGCGGTGTCGCCCGCGGTCAGCACCAGATCGAGGAGGTCTTCGACATAGATGCACGACTTGATCGTGTCTCGGCGACCGGGGAAGACGAAGAAGCCCTTCTTGAGCAGGGCCGCCATACGAGCAAAATTGCCACCTTCACCTGCGCCGAACACCACGGCTGGGCGGACGATGGTCAACTTGCGATCCGAGGCCTGGCGCAGCCAGCCACGATGGATCTCCTCGGCCATCAGCTTGGACTTGCCGTAAGCCGAGACGGGGGCAGGCTCGCTCGTCTCGACCTTCTTGTCCTCCGAGGGGCCGTAGATCGAGATGGAGCTGGTAAAGGTGATATGCTGGACGTTGTCGCGCTCGGCCAGCTTCACGGCCTCCAGCGCGCCCCAGACGTTGGTGTCGTAGTATTCGTGATCCGGATGGCCGGGCGTCGTGTGTACGGCCGCCAGATTGTAGATCCGATCGATCTTCGGCAGGTTCAGCGTGCTCATACGGCGGACATCGTCGCGCACATAAAGCGCGCCGGACAGTTCCTCCCGTGGTGGCTTAAGATCGAGACAAATTAGCTCGGCGCCAAGGTTCGTTAACCTACGAGCTAAATGTGTTCCGATGAATCCGGACGCGCCTGTAACAAGGACGCGCTGGCCCTGCAACTTACTCATGATTCTGATAGTCCCCACCGTCTTTTTGGCTGTTTATAGCCTCGCGCTTATCGCGCGCCTTAATGA
>JAGHZU010000058.1 GCA_017745235.1 Caulobacter sp.
GCTGAACTTCAGCCCGACGGCCCAGCCCACGCCGATGCTGTCGCCGCGCGCGCCCGTCGCCCCGTCCTCGACCTTCACCTTCTCGACCGCCGACGCCCCGGCCTATGAGCCGGTCGAGACCGTCGTCGACGACCGCGACACCGTCACGCCCGAGGACCCGACCGTGCTGATCGTCGAGGACGACCCGCGCTTCGCCTCGATCCTGCTGGCCCTGGCCCGCGACAACGGCTTCAAGGGCGTGGTGACCAGCGAAGGCTCCTCGGTCCCGTCCCTGGCCCGCCGCTTCGCCCCCGAGGCCATCCTGCTGGATGTCGGCCTGCCCGACATGGACGGCCTGGCCCTGCTCGATTTGCTCAAGCGCACGCCCGAGACCCGGCACATCCCCGTGCAGGTGATCTCGGCCGACGACCGGGGCGGCCTGTCCCTCTCAATGGGCGCCCTGGGCTTCACCAGCAAGCCGGTCGAGCAGGAGGCGGTGGTCTCCACCCTGGACCGCGTGCGCCGCCTGGCCGACCAGCCCGAGCGCACCCCGATCCTGGTCGGCGGCGACAAGACCACGGCCGAGTTGCTCAAGACCGTGTTCGGCACGGTCCGCACCGAGACCGACCTGGAGACCCTGCCGCCCGAGGCCTTCACTGGTGAGCAGGGCTGCCTGGTCGTCGCCGTCGGCGGTGGTTCGGTCGGCGCGACCCTGGACCTGCTCAAGCAGCGCGGCGCGGTCTCGGGCTCGACGGTGCTCTACGCCGCCAGCGACCTGGACGCCGAGGACGAGCGCCGCCTGCGCCTGGCGGTCTTCACCGGCGCCGCCCGCCTGGCCCGCACCGCCGGTCAGCTGGCCGACGGTCTCCATCTTGCGGGCGTGGCCCAAGGCCTCTTCCAGGGCGCGGCGCTCGGTGTTGTCCAGCAGGGTGCCGAAGACGACGGCCGCGCCGGTATCGGGATCCTCGCTGAGAATGCCTTGGTCGATCAAGGACTTGTAGGTCCCGTCGGCGCACAGCCAGCGGTATTCGCAGGTGTAGGAGCCGGCCCGGCGAGCCTCTTCCTGGGCGCGCGCGACGATGTGCTGGTCGTCGGGATGCACCTGGCCGTAGCCGAAGTCGGGGTCTTCGGTGAAGTCGGCGGCCTCGTAGCCGGTCAGGCCCTTGATGCTGTCGCTGACCGAAAGCGCCGCATACGGAGGATCGGCCATCCGCGAATAGAACACGATCGGCAGCGCCCGCTGGATGGCCTGCTGGCGGCGCAAGGAGGCCTGCAGCGAGCGTTCGGCCTCCAGCTTCTCGGCCTGGACGCGGGCGTTCTCTTCCAGCAGGCGCTGGCGCATCTCCAGCTCGTTGGCCAGTTCGACGCGTTTCAGGTGCAGGTCGACCAGCACCTGCACCTTGGAGCGCAGGATGAACGGGTCCACCGGCTTGAACACCACGTCGACGGCGCCGGCGGAGTAGGCCTTGAAGATGTGGCCCTCGTCGCGGAACACCGCCGTCAGGAACACGATCGGCACGTCCCGCGTCCGGCGGCGCTCGCGGATCAGGGCGGCGGTCTCGTAGCCGTCCATGCCGGGCATGTGCAGGTCCAGGAGGATCACCGCGAAGTCGTCGTGCAGCAGCTTGCGCAGCGCCTCGGGGCCCGAGCGGGCGACGACCAGTTCCTGGCCCAGCTCTTCCAGCGCCTGGGTGGCGGCGAAGGCGTTGCGCTCGTCGTCGTCCACGATCAGCACCTTGGCCCGCGGTCGATCGACCGGGACAGGCTCTGGCGGGAACTGGACCGCGGGGGTGGAGGTCATCATGTTCACTGGAGCGCGCTAGCCAGGCTGACGATGTTGTCGCCGGCCAGCTTGCGGGCGTCGGCGCGCTGCACCGAGACCCGCAGGACCGAGATCAGCTGGTCCAGGTCGACGGGCTTGGACACATAGTCCGAGGC
>JAGHZU010000059.1 GCA_017745235.1 Caulobacter sp.
CGGCTGGCACCTGGCCTGGCAGCCGCCCGGCCCCGGCGCGCACGCCGTGCGTTGACCCTTCGCCGCCGCACCGCGCACACTTCGCGCATGCCGAAGAAAGCCACCCCCGACGCCTCCCCGGTCGCGCAGTTCGAACAGTCGCTGGACGAACTCGAACAGCTGGTCGAGAAGATGGAACAGGGCGAGATGAGCCTGGAGGATTCGCTGGCCGCGTACGAGCGCGGCGTCGGCCTCTACCGCCGCTGCCAGTCCGCGCTGGAACAGGCCGAACTGCGCGTGCGCCTGCTCACCGATCCCGACCAGCCCGACAACGCCCAGCCGTTCGCCGGTCCCGATGGCGAGTGAGGTTTTCGCGCGCTGGGCGGCGCGCACCGAAGCCACGCTGGAACGCCTGCTGCCCGACCCGTCCGTCGAACCGGCGCGCCTGCACGCGGCCATGCGCCACGCCACCCTCGGTGGCGGCAAGCGCATGCGCCCGCTGCTGGTCTACGCCGCCGGCACCGCGCTCGGCGCCGACGAAACCCTGCTCGATGCACCGGCGGCGGCAGTGGAACTGGTCCACGCCTACTCGCTGGTCCATGACGACCTGCCGGCGATGGACGATGACGACCTGCGCCGCGGCCGGCCGACGGTGCACGTGGCCTTCGACGAGGCCACCGCGATCCTGGCTGGCGACGCCCTGCAGACCCTCGCCTTCTCCGCGCTGGCCGAAGCCGATGCACCGGCCCGGCTGCGCATCGACTGGGTGCGCGCGCTTGCCGACGCGTCCGGCGTGGCCGGCATGTGCGGCGGCCAGGCGCTGGACATCGACGCCACCGGCCGCACCCTGACCCTCGAGCACCTGCAGCGCATGCATGCGCTCAAGACCGGCGCGCTGATCCGCGCCGCGGTGCGCATGGGCGCGCTCGCCGGCGGCGCCGATGCCACCACCCTGGCCCAGCTGGACGCATTCGCCGACGCGCTGGGCCTGGCCTTCCAGGTGCGCGACGACCTGCTCGACATCGAGGCCAGTTCCGAGCAGCTGGGCAAGACCGCCGGCAAGGACGTGGCCCAGGCCAAGTCGACCTATCCGGCGCTGCTGGGCGTCGGCGGCGCACGAAGCAAGCTCGACGAGCTGGCCGTTGCAATGCGCGACGCCTTGGCCCCGTTTTTCGGTGACCGCACCGCCGCACTGGCCGCGCTGGGCGAGCTGGCGGTCATGCGCTCGCACTGAGGTCTTGCCACATGCACCGGAAAAGAAAGGGCCCGGCATGACCGGGCCCTTTCCACGTGTGTCGTGCGGCAGCTGGCGCGCGCGGACTTACTTGATCAGCCGCAGCGTGAACGGGTAGCGGTAGGCCACGCCCTCGTTGGCCTTCACCCCGGCGAGGATGGTCAGCACCAGCCAGGCCAGGCCCAGCAGTGCGCCGATCGGCCCGGTCAGGAT
>JAGHZU010000005.1 GCA_017745235.1 Caulobacter sp.
CGTTCGCTCTGAGCCAGGATCAAACTCTCAGGTTGAGTTGACATTGACCCAGATCCTCGACCCGAAGGCCGGTATCTGGTTTGCATAGTTTCTTGACGAGTTCCCATCACACAATGACCAGGTCGAAACCCAGCCACCGTATTAATGGTGTCTTCAAGAGACCGCATTTGTCAGCGTCGAGATGAACCTTCTCAGTCCATCGCCAGAGCGCCGCCGCCTGCGTTTCTCTTTCCAAATCAACAATGTCAAAGACCCAACCACCCTCAGGCAGCCCAACCGTTTAACGCCCGTCGTCGGCGGAGGCGGCCTTTTATACGATCGGCTGCCTCAGTCAACTCTATTTTTCAAACCCTCATCCGAAGATGCGATCTCGGCAATAGAGCCAAGTATTCGAGCAGAACATCTCCAATCCGGATCAGTTCAGTCACGAACAATATTGGGTTTTCAAAGAGCGCCCGGAGCTGTGTGCGCCGGGAGTTGGGCTTCTATGGGAGCGCTCCTGGGGTGTCAACCTGCCAGGTTCGGATTTCTTCATAAAACGCCGTGCGGTTTTGCTTTTCCGCCACCCCAAGGGATTCTAGCCCCGTCATACATCCAGAGGAGAAGCCTCCGCCCTCCTCCCGACCGCCAACGGCTCATGATCATATGGTCTCAAGGCGGGCGAAGCGCGAATCCCGGCGCCGCCCTGTCGATGGAGCCGCCTCGGATTTTCATCGGATCGGCGCGGTAGGCGCGCCTTCATATGCGTTCCCGGGATCGACTCGGCGGGGGGCGTGACAGGCCGCAAACCAGACGCTACATTTGCGCACATGATCCTCGCCGCCAGCCAACAGCTGTTTTGGTACTTTAGCTATCCGACGCCTCTGGCGCCGGGAGGGGATCGTTTGGCCTGAGTTTCAGAGCCGCAAACACCTTCACCAGCCGCCAGGGGTCTCCCAGGCGGCTTTTTTAATGGCCGCCGGACCTCCGATCTTCCAGGAACCGCGCCATGCCTTCTTCGACCGCCGCCAATCTCGTCTCGATCCCCGTCCCTACCGACGACCTGCGGATAGAGCGCCTTCAGACCCTCAGTCCGCCTGCCCAGGTGATCGGCGAGGCGCCGGCCAGCGCCATGACCGCCGAGCTCGTGGGCGACGCCCGTCGCGCCGTGCACGAGATCCTGAACGGGCGCGACGATCGCCTGGTGGTCGTGATCGGCCCCTGCTCAATTCACGATCCCAAGGCCGCCCTGGACTATGCCCGCCGGCTGGCGACCGAACGCGAGCGCCACGCGGACGACCTGGAAATCATCATGCGCGTCTACTTCGAGAAGCCGCGCACCACGGTAGGCTGGAAGGGCCTGATCAACGACCCCGACCTGGACGGCGGCTTCAGGATCAACGAGGGCCTGCGGCTGGCGAGACGAGTGCTGCTGGATGTCAGCGCCCAAGGCTTGCCAGCCGCCTGCGAATTCCTGGATGTCACCACACCGCAATACATCGCCGACCTCGTATCCTGGGGCGCGATCGGGGCTCGCACCACTGAAAGCCAGATCCACCGGGAGATGGCCTCGGGCCTGTCGTGCCCGGTGGGTTTCAAGAACGGCACGAACGGCGATGTGAAGGTCGCGATCGACGCCGTGACGGCCGCGGCCCAGCCGCACCATTTCCTGGCCGTCACCAAGGAAGGCCGCGCCGCCATCGCCACGACGACCGGTAACGGCGACGCCCACGTGGTGCTGCGCGGCGGCAAGACGCCGAACTATGACGCCGACAGCGTGGCGGCCGTGGCCAAGGCCTTGAGCGCCGCGGGCCTGCCGGCGCGGGTGATGGTCGACGCCAGCCACGCCAACAGCGGCAAGAACCACGAGAATCAGCCCGCCGTGGTGGCCGACCTCTGCGCCCAGGTGGCGACCGGTCGCTCGCCAATCATGGGGGTGATGATCGAGAGCAACCTCGTGGCGGGTCGTCAGGACATCGTCCCGGGCAGGCCGCTCACCTATGGCCAGTCCGTCACCGACGCCTGCGTCGATTGGGACACCTCCGCGCGTATGCTGGACGATCTGGCGGCGGCGGTGCGCGCGGGTCGCCAGGCCCGAACCGACTGATCCGCCTGGACGGCGGGGGCGGACTTAGGCGCATGGCGGCCGCAAGTGGGCGCCGAGTTGAACCATGGCCCCTGGCCCCGGGATGTGCTTAACCGCCTCCCGGGCCCGCTTCGCGCCTGACCTTTCATTCCGGGGTGATCATGGCGCCAACGACCGCCAACCTGGCGATCTGGACGATCGCGGCCATCGCCACCGCCGCCGTCATCGCCCGCCCCTTCCGATTGCCCGAAGCCCTGTGGGCGATGAGCGGCGCGGCGCTACTGCTGGTGACGGGCCTGCTGCCCCTGTCGGCCGGACTGGCGGCGGTCGCCAAGGGGCTGGACGTCTATCTGTTCCTGATCGGCATGATGTTGCTGTCCGAAGTCGCCCGGCGCGAGGGCCTGTTCGACTGGGTGGCCGCCTATGCAGTCAATCACGCCAAGGGCTCGCCGCGACGCCTCTTCCTGCTGATCTACGGGGTCGGCGTCGTCGTGACCGTTTTCCTGTCCAACGACGCTACGGCGGTCGTCCTCACGCCCGCCGTGTTCGCCGCCGCGCGCAAGGCCAGGGTCGATCCCCTGCCCTACCTGTTCATCTGCGCTTTTGTGGCCAACGCGGCCAGCTTCGTTCTGCCCATCTCCAACCCGGCCAATATCGTCCTCTATGGCGACCACACCCCGCCGCTGGGCCGATGGCTGGCCAGCTTCGCCTTACCTTCATTGCTCGCCATCCTGGCCACCTACGGCGTGCTGCGCCTGGTCGAAGCCAAGCGACTCGGCCAGACCTGCGAACGCGATATCGACCAGCCTGCGTTGTCCGGAGGCGGCAAGCTGGCCCTGGCCGGCATCGCCCTGACGGCCCTGGCCCTTCTGATCGTGTCGGCGATGGACGCGCCCCTGGGATTGCCGACTGCGATTCTCGGCGTAGCGACCACCATCATCGTGCTGATCGGCCGCCGCACGACGCCCTGGCCCCTGCTGAAAAGCGTCTCATGGAGCGTGCTGCCCCTCGTGGCGGGACTGTTCGTGTTAGTCGAAGCCCTTGACCGCAGCGGCCTGGTCGCGGCCCTGGCCGATATTCTGCGAGCCGGAGCGGCCTCGTCGCCGCGATTCGCCGCAGCGACGGGCGGCGGCCTGCTGGCGATCGCCTCCAACCTGACGAACAACCTCCCCTCCGGCCTGATCGCCAGCATGGCGATCGCTCAGGCTCAGCCGCCCAGGGCGGTAATAGACGCCTTGCTCATCGGCGTGGACCTTGGCCCGAACCTGTCGATTACCGGTTCGCTCGCCACCATCCTTTGGTTGGCCGCAATCCGGCGCGAAGGCGAGGACGTCACCTTCTGGCGATTTCTCAAGGTCGGCGCTCTGGCCATGCCGCCCGCCCTGGTGCTGGCCATAGGCGCGCGCTTGCTGTCGCCAGCCGGATGAGACGTCCCGTCCCCAAGCGTTGATGGGAGCAACAGGCAACGTCAGCCCGGCCCAATATAAGCGGACAAATGAAACTTGCTCGAAGGCCTTGGGCCCGCTTAGGCTGCTTCAGGAGCTAGATTCATATCCGGCTCCTCCTGCGGAATAGTCCTACAAAAAGAGCGGTCGCTCGGGGCGAACGGCTTCGGGTGCTCCAAACGGTAACTTTACAGGGAACCTCCGGAACTGCTGGCGCGAGAGCGACCACCAGCAGCCCCCAGAAATCAGTGACGCATAAGCACGACTGGGGTGGTGCAGACCTAGAATTGTTACCGCTAACAATACGGGGAGTGAAATGCGGAAGACCTTTGCCATTCAACTGTCGATGGCGTGCTCGGCGCTTGCGATCACGGCAGCGCACGCCCAGACGCTAAAGCTTGGTCCGGAGCAGACGCTCGAGGCGCCGGGGCTGAGCGTGATCGTGGAGCAAAACCACTTCAGCCCGATCTTCTTCGACGAGAAGAACGCCGGCATACAGATCGTTCTGCATGGCGAACGGATCGCCACCGACGGCGAACTCCGGCTCAATCCGACACCCGAGCAATGGGACCCGGTGCCGACCTTCGGCGAGCGCACCCTTGGCCAGGCGCCGGGCCAGATCATCGTGAGCTCGAGCTATCCCAAGGCGAACCTGAAA
The DNA here is from genome assembly GCA_017745235.1 of Caulobacter sp. Taxonomy (GTDB): domain Bacteria; phylum Pseudomonadota; class Alphaproteobacteria; order Caulobacterales; family Caulobacteraceae; genus Caulobacter. Next base: position 4,169 of record JAGHZU010000005.1, read on the forward strand.
TACCGCGTGAAGGTGACTCCCGAAGACGGCGGCTTTCGCATCGCAGTCGATCTCGACGCTCCCCTCCCGCCCGAACTCGTCGGCAAGGCCGGCTTCAATCTCGACTTTCTGCCGACCGCCTACTTCGGCAAGACCTATCTGATGGGCGACCAGCCGGGCCTTTTCCCACGCAATCCCAACGGCCCCATGGCGACCGACGGCTCAGGCGATCCCCAGCCGATGGCTTCGGGCGCCCAGAGCGTGACGCTTTCGCCTGAAGACCCCAACACCCGCGTCACCATCACCGCCAACACGCCGCTGGCTCTCTATGACGCCCGCAATCGGGCCCAGAACGGCTGGTTCGTCGTACGCTCCCTGATCGCCGCGGGCGCCAAGGAGGATGCGGTCGTCTGGCACGTGCGGCCCAATGTGATCCCTGGCTGGAAGCGTTCGCCGGTCATCTCCTTCAACCAGGCCGGCTACACGCCCCAGCGTAGCAAGGTGGCGCTGATCGAGCTGGACCCCACGTTCGACGGTCCGAAGGAGGCCACGTTGGTCAAGCTCACCGACAGCGGTGAGAAGGCCGTCTTCAGCGCCCCGGTTCAGCAACGCGGCAAGTGGCTGCGCTACAACTACGCCGCGTTCGACTTTTCCAGTGTGAGCGAGCCGGGCGTCTACGCGATCTCCTACGCAGGACAGACCACCAATCCTTTCCCGATCGCCCCGGACGCTTATGCGCGGATCTGGCAGCCTTCGCTCGACACCTATCTGCCCGTGCAGATGGACCACATGACCGTGCGCGAGCAGTATCGGGTGTGGCAGCGCGCCTCGCACCTGGACGACGCCGTGCAAGCCCCGCCCAATCACGTCCATTTCGATGGCTATCGCATGGGACCGAACCTGGATTCCCCCTTTAAGCCGGGCGAGCACATTCCAGGACTGGCGGTCGGCGGCTTCCAGGACGCCGGCGACTACGACATCCAGACCCCGCAAAACGCCCAGGTCGTGCGCGACCTGGTCTGGACCCGTGAGCTCTTCGGCCTCGACTGGGATGAAACCAGCGTCGACGAGAAGGCGCGCGAGGTGGAGATCCGCAAGCCGGACGGCACCCCCGACGCGCTCCAGATGGTCCGTCACGGCGCCCTGCAGTTGCTCGCGCAATACAAGGTCTTCGGACATTCGATCGTCGGCATCATCGACCCGAAGCTGCGCCAGTACGCCCATCTGGGCGATGCTGGGTCGCAGACCGACGGCAAGCTCTACGACGCTTCGCTGGGTCCGAACGAAATTCAGGGCGACCGTTCAGGCGCGCCCGACGACCGCTGGGCGTTCACGACGGCCTATCCCGCGAACGACCTGATGGTGGCCGGAAGCCTTGCGGCGGCCAGCCGCGCGCTGAAGGACTTCGATCCGGCGATGTCGGCCGAGGCCCTCTCCGCCGCCAAGGCGTTGTGGGCGGCGCGTGAAGGCCAGGCCGCCAATGGCAGCGACGGCCGCGACGATAGCGGATTCATGGCGCGCTTCCTCGATCTGGCCAAGGTCTCCGCGACGGCGGAGCTGGTGATCACCACCAAGGGCGATCCGGTCTACACTGCGCGGCTGCGCGCCCTGACGCCGGCGATCGAGGCGAATTTCGATCGCGTCAGCGGCGCCGCCCTGCGCGCCCTGCCCTACATGGACGCCGCCTACAAGGCGCGAATGAGGGCCCTGGTGGCCACCGTCAAGCCGCGCGTCGACAAGGAGCTGGCCAGCAACCCGTTCGGCGTTCCGGTCGGGATGGGCTCCTGGGCGGGCTCAGGCGAAGTCGCCGGCTTCGGCATCAACATGTACCTCATGCATCAGGCGTTCCCGGACCTGATTGGACCGGAATACACCCTGCACGCCCTGGACTACATGCTGGGCCGCCATCCGGCCAACAACCTGTCCCTGGTGTCCACCGTGGGGACTCGCTCGAAGCTGAACGGCTACGGGCACAATCGCGCCGACTACGGCTTCATTCCCGGCGGCATGGCTCCGGGCGTGCTGGTCATCAAGCCCGACTTCCCAGAGATGATGACCGATTGGCCGTTCCTCTGGTTCGAAAGCGAATACACGGTGAGCACTACGACGGCCTATATCCTCGCCGCCAAGGCGGCGATCGCGGCTACCGAGGCTCGTCGCCCGCGATAAGGCCAGGAGCTGTGGCGGATAGGCTCCGCCACAGCTCCCGCTCGGTCGCTCAGACTTCTGAAACTAATGCCGACGCTATTCGACCGCCGCCAAAGGCGGCGGTCGGCTTCGTCATAGAGTGTCAGTTCAGGGGCGCGACGCACCCGCCGGCTTCAGGTAGCCATGCATGCCCAGCCATCGGGAAAAGGCGTCGAACCAGCCCGTGCTGGTCGTCGTCTTCTGGTACATGCCAAAGCCATGGCCGCCTTGTTCGTAAAGATGAAACTCGACAGGCCGCTTGGCCGTCCGCCAGCTATCGATCAAGCCGAAGCCGCCGTTGGCGAAGAAGGGATCATCGGCCGCCAGGGCGACGAACATCGGCGGCGCGTCGGCTGGAACCGTGACGGGCGCGAGCGGCCCGTAGATCACGCCAATGAACGCCGGCTTGGCGTCCTGTCCGGCGAGCGTGGTCGCCATGGTCAGCATGGCGCCTGCAGAGAAACCCACCATCCCAATCCGGTCAGGATCGACGCGCCATTCGGCGGCGCGCTTGCGCACCAGCGTGAACGCGGCGCGGGAATCGGCGATCTGCGGAGCCAGGCCGGCGATGGCTTTGTCGGGCTCCATGCGCGGGGTTCGCGCGGTGTTCGCGAACATCTCGGCCATGGAACGTTCGAACCCAGGCATGTCCGCCGGCGTCTGGTTCAGGCGATACTTAAGCACGAAGGCGGCCACGCCCTTGTCCGCCAGGGCGCGAGCGACGTCCCAGCCCTCGTTCTCCATGGACAGGGTACGAAATCCGCCGCCCGGCGCGACGATGACCGCCGCCCCCGTGGCCTTGGCTGGATCAGGAAGAAATGGCGTCAAGGTCGCCACGGTGACGTTGCGCGCAAAGACGCTGCCATACTGGCTGTGCCAGGATTCAGGCGCGGTGGCGCCTGGCAGCGGACCCGTTCCCAACTCGATCGCCCTTGGTTGCGCCGGGATTGCGATCGGCGTCATCTTGTCGGCCTGGGCCTGAACGGGCGCGGCGATCGCGCACGCGACAGCCATGGCGCTCGCGGCAAGGCTGGCGCGCGCCACACCCGACCAAGTCAACCGGCGGCCTTTGTTGATCCGCTCCATGCATAAACCTCCCATTTTATATTAGTTACCGGTATCATTCCGGTATTTTACTCCTACAAATAAGCTGCCTCCTTGTCACGTGCGATGACGCCGCCCAACGGCCCTCGCACCAATCGTCAGAAAGAAAAAACAACGCCCGAGCCTGACGATAAGGCCAGGCTCGGGCGGACCGCCCAGGAGGAGGAAACAGGCGATCGAAAGACTCTGGGCCAAGAGGCGAAGGCGGCGAGGCCTGAGAACAGCCCCAACACGTCGCCACGCCTCTGAAAGCAATGTAATACTGCACGATGGTTACGTTAACGCAATGATATTTACTTGAAACTAGGCGAAATATGACAGTAACGATGGGGCGTCGCTCGCCGATGAGCTCCCCCTCCCCGGGAAGGGAGTTATCAATGAGCCGACAATCGATCGATAGAATTCAATGACGATGGCGAGGTAGACGATTGGCCAGAAACGTCGAGGGCGCGCGCGGCCCGACGATCATCGATGTCGCGGCCGAAGCCGGCGTTTCCCCCATGACCGTGTCGCGCGTGATCAACGCCCGTCCAGGCGTGGGCCCCGACACCCGCCACCTCGTCAACGAAGCGATCAACCGCCTGGGTTACACGCCAAACGTCGCCGCGCGCAGCCTGGTGACGTCGGCGGAGCTGCGGATCGGCGTCGTCTACTCCAATCCCAGCGCCGCTTTCATGAGCGAGTTTCTGACCGGAATCTACGAGGAGGCTTCCACGCGTGGCGCACGCCTGATCCTGCTCAAGGGCGGTGAAGGCGGACGCCCGCCCCAGGACGCAGAGTTGGAAAGCCTGATCGCCACGGGCGTGCGAGGCGTCATTCTCGCCCCTCCCCTGGGCGAATCCCCCACCGTCCTGCAGGCGCTGCGCAAGGCGCGCCTGCCCGTGGCGGCGGTCGGCGCCTATGGCGTGGCGGACGCCATCTGCGTTCGGATCGACGATCGTCAAGCCGCCTACGAAATGACGCGGGACCTGATCGCCCAAGGCCATCGCCGCCTGGGCTTCATCCTCGGCAATCCGGATCAGGCGGCCAGCGCCGAGCGCCTGGCGGGCTTCTATGCAGCGGTCCGGGAGGCTGACGACGTCCAGACGACGATCGCCCAGGGCGATTTCAGCTTTACTTCGGGCCTCGCGGCGGCGGAGCTCCTGCTCGACGCGTCACCGCCCCCGACGGCGATTTTCGCCAGCAATGACGACATGGCGGCCGCCGTTGTCTCGGTCGCGCACCGCCGCCATCTCGACGTGCCCGGCGCGCTCGCCGTCACCGGGTTCGACGACACTTCGGCGGCCGTCACCCTGTGGCCGCCGCTCACCACCGTACGCCAGCCCGTACGCGAATTGGCCGCCGAGGCGCTGGGCCTGCTTGCGGCGGAGATCTCCGGGCCCCAGCCCCCTCCAGCCGAACATCGCGATCGAGTGCTCGACCATCAGGTGGTGCGCCGACTGTCGACCTCGCCGCCGTGAGCCGGCGCCCCTAGTCGTCACCCCGCCCCTCGTAGCGGAAGAAGGTGAAATCCGCCGGCGTCGCCGCGCCGGACATGTCCTGGCAAGCCATGCCCACGAACGCGCCGGTGAAATTGGGCAGTCCTGGCAAGGACGCCTCATCGGAGAGGATGCTGGCGTCGAGTTCGCCTGGCAGCCTGCGCCAATCGTTCTCGCGGTCCGCCCGCCAGGCGAATTGCAGTCGGTCCAGGTCGACATCGACACGCAGTTCGATCGGCCCTGCCGGCAGACTGGCGACCAGAACCTTCAAGGCGCAACCGCCTGTGTCGGGCGAGGCGGTCATGAGTTGAAGCTGACGCTCCCCCGCCTCGCGGCTGACGTGGAGATAATGGAACTTGGTGCTGTTGTAGTAGCAGACCAATCCGGCGGCCTGCTGAAAGTCGAGCGGATCGAATTCAAGCCGCGTCGTGGCGGTGAATCGCAGATCCTCCTGCCGTCGCGCCACGAGAGCCTGGCGGAAGGAGCTGCCGAGGGTCTCACGCCCGTAGAGGCGCAAATAGCCCGGCCTGGCCGTCAAGCTGAGGATCTCGTCCGGACAAGGCGTACGCAGCCACTGGAACTCGGAGGGCAGCGCATCGACGGCGAAGCCGCCATCCCAGCTTTCGTCCGGCCAAGGCGCAGGCGGGAGGTCGGGCGCCGGGGGAGCGGGATCCGGCGCGCCATCGGCCGTCCAGCTTCTGAGCCAGCCGTCCTCGCACCAGCGCATCGGCTGCACCGCCGTCTCGCGCCCCAGGACGCATCGTTCGCGCCCGGGCAAGGGTCGACCGCACAGATAGGCCATCCAAGGCGTCCCGTCGGCAAGCTCGATGAGATCGCCATGCCCCGCCCGGGCCAAAGGGCCTTCTCGCCGACCGCCCGAAGACAGAACCACGGCATCGGGGTGCAACTCGTAGGGCCCGAGCAGATTGCGCGAGCGCGCCATGACCACGGCATGGCCCCATCCCGTGCCGCCCTCGGCCACCAGCAGGTTGTACCAGCCGTCGCGCTTGTAGAGGTGCGGCCCTTCGGTGAAACCTCTTTCCGTACCCTGGAAGATCAGCTCGCGCTCTCCGACCAAGGCGCCGGTCGCGCGGTCGAGCTCCTGGATCACGATGCCGGCGAACCGCGGCCTTTCCGGGCGATGGTCCCACAGCATGTTGAGAAGCCAGCTACGCCCGTCGTCGTCGTGGAAGAGCGCCGGATCGAATCCGCTGCTGTTGAGATAGACCGGATCGGACCAGACGCCGTCGACCTGGTCGCAAGTGACCAGGTAGTTGTGGAAGTCTCTCAGGGTCACGCCCGTCGCGCCGTCCAGGGTCGATTGCCCAAACCGCTTGACGTCGGTGTAGACCAACCAGAAGCGCCCGTCGGCATAGCTGAGATCGGGGGCCCAAACACCGCAGGAATCGGGATCACCGCGCATGTCCAGCTGGGAGGCCCGCGCCAGAGGTCGCGCCGCCAGACGCCAGTGCGCGAGGTCACGACTGTGATGGATCTGCACCCCCGGAAACCACTCGAATGTCGAGGTCGCGATAAAGATGTCGTCGCCCACGCGAACGATAGACGGATCCGGATTGAACCCTCGGAGGACGGGATTACGAAGCTGAGACATGTCGTTTACGCACAAGGGTCCAAAGCAGCGCGGCGCCGACGAGGTCGAGCAGACCGAGCATGACGAAAAAGGGGCCGTAGCCGACCTGGTCGACCAGCTTTCCCAGCACCAGCGTGAAGATCAGGATACCGAGATTTCCCGCCAGCCCGGCGAAGCCTGCGACAGTTGCGACCTCGTTGCGACGGAAGAGGTCGGACGCCATGGTGATCACCGTCACCGAGAGGGTCTGATGGGCGAAGCCGCCCACGCATAGCAGCGCCAGGGCGACATACGGATTGCTCGCCAGGCCCACGAGCGTCATCGCCGTCATCAGCACCGCCCCCAGGCTGAACGCCCAGCGTCGCGCGTCGATCAGGTCCACGCCTCGCTTCTGCAGGTAGGCCACGACGGCGGGACCGAACAGGCATCCCAGGTCGGCGGCGAGAAAGGGCAACCAGGCGAACAGGGCGAGTTGCTTGAGATCGAACCCTCGCACGCGCATGAGATAGAGCGGCATCCAGAACGCCAACATCCCCCATGCGGGATCAGCTAACATCCTGGGCAGGGCTATGCCCCACAGGTCCCGGCGGCGCAGCAGTTGCGCCAGCGATGCGCGCTTGCCGCGCGCCGTCAGCTCCGCCTCCTGCCCCTGCTCGATCAGGTCGCGTTCGGCAACGCCAAGACGCCGATGCGCGGCCGGAGCCCGATACCAGACGATCCAGGCCACGACCCACACCAAACCCAGCACGCCGGCGACGACGAAAGCCAGGCGCCAGCTCCCCATCATCACGGCCCAGGCGACGAGAATCGGAGCGAAAACAGCGCCGAAGGAGGCGCCGATATTGTAGACGCCGCCCGCAAAGCCGCGTTCCCGCGCGGGAAACCACTCGGCGATCAGCTTCTGGCCAGCCGGCTGGGCCGAGCCCTCGGTCAGGCCCAGGGCCAGGCGCAGTCCGGCGAACGGCATCCATCCCTGGGCGAAGATGTGGGCCATCGTGATCAGCGACCACAGGATCGCGCAGACGGCGAAACCGATCCGCAGCCCGACGCCGTCGAGAAAGTAGCCCACCAGGGGCTGGAACATCACGCCCAGCTGGAAGGCGCTGGTGATCCACGAATATTGCTCGCTGGAGATCGATTGCTCGCTAAGCACCATGGGCGCAGCCACGCCCAGCACCGATCGCGACAGGTAGTTCAGCACCATGGCCAGAACGAAGAGGCCGAGAATGGTCCACCGGATGTAGGCGAAGCGCGGGCGCCGGGTTTCCCGGCCGCCGTTCCCATCTGCTGACAAGCCCCCTCCTCCGATAACGTTATCGTTTTCTATCGGTGGAAAGGCCCACCGTCATCGCCTTCGCCACAGCAGCCGATGCGCACTTCGAGTAGCGAACCGACACGATCGTTTCAACGATAATATGTCGGAGTATTGACTCCGCACCAATCACCGCACCAAGATCTACGATAACGTTACCATGGCGATCGGCTGTGGTCGCGATCAAACAATCACGCAGCGCCGGTGAGCCTGCGGACAGGGAGGGATTACGATGAACGCCAAGGGCATCATGTCTTTGGAGGGCGGCGGCGAACACCGCCTCCCCCGGACAGGAACGCGAAACGGCTCCAAGCTGGTCAGGAGCAATATCCGTTGGTCGGCCAGCGCCGTCGCGATGACAGCGGCCCTGTTCGCCGCCGCGCCTGTCCTGGCTCAGACTTCCCCGACGCCGGCAGCGGGCGACTCGACCACGGTCACCGAGATCACCGTCACCGGCACGCGCATCCAGACCACGGGTTTCGCCGCACCGACGCCGACCTCGGTGATCGGCGAGGCCGAGATCCAGAGCAACGCCCAGCCGAACGTCTTCGCCACCATCGTCCAGTTGCCGTCGCTGCAAGGCTCGAGCGGTTCGGCGACCAACACCTTCAGCACGTCCAGCGGCCAGCAGGGCCTGAGTTCGTTCTCGCTGCGCGGGCTCGGCACGATCCGCACCCTGACCCTGCTGGACGGCCAGCGCGTGGTCGGCGCCTACTACACCGGCGTCACCGACGTCAGCCTGTTCCCGCAATTGCTGATCCAGCGCGTGGACGTCGTGAATGGCGGCGCCTCGGCTTCTTACGGCTCCGACGCGGTCGGCGGCGTCGTCAATTTCATCACCAACACCCGCTTCACCGGGCTGAAGGGCAACGTCCAGGCCGGCATCTCCAAATACAACGACGACGAACAGGGCCTGGTGCAACTGGCCGGCGGTCGCAGCTTCGCCAACGACCGCGTGCACGTGGTCGGCAGCGTCGAATGGGCCAAGGAAGACGGTGTCGGCCCAGGCGACTTCGGCCTGGACCTGGCGGGCGATCGCCACTGGTTCAGCCAGACGACGATGATCAATCGCAACGTCACCAACGACGGCTCGCCGCAGTACCTGATGCGCGACTACGCCCAACCCTACGCCTACACGAAGTACGGCCTGATCACGGCCGGACCGTTGCAAGGCATCGCCTTCGACAAGAACGGCAATCCGTTCCAGTTCCAGTATGGCTCGGGCGGCGTCCCCTCCAAGACCGCTTCGGGCGCGGTCATCGGCTGCCTGCCGGGCTACTGCGTCGGCGGCGACCTGTCGGGCAACGTCGACAGCGGCCGTACGCTGCAGTCGGAGATCGAACGCAAGGTCGGCTACGGCCGCATCGGTTACGATTTCGCCGACGGCAACGAAGCGTACGTCTCGTTCAACCTGGGCCAGGTCAAGACCAGCAACCAGCCCGTCAACGGCATGAACCGGACGGGCCTGACGCTGCAGTGCGCCAACCCCTACCTGCCGAGTTCGGTGCGGGACGCCTGCGCGACCGCCGGCGTCACCAGTTTCCAGTTCGGCACGAGCAATGCGCTTCTGCCCAACACCAAGGTTCACACCGATCGTCGCATGTACCGCGTCGTTGCGGGCCTGAAAGGCAAGTTCACGGCTTTCGATTCCGACTGGAACTACGACGCCTACTACGAGCACGGGGTCAACAAGACCGCCATCGACGTCGACCACATCCTGCTGACGCCGCACTTCAACCAGGCGATCCAGGCCATCACGCTGAACGGCGCGATCGTCTGCGCCGATCCGGTGGCGCGGGCCAATGGCTGCCAGCCGCTCAACATCTTCGGCGGCCAGACGCCTTCGGCGGCGGCACTCGAATACGTCCAGCCCGCAGCAGGCCCCTTCCAGCGCCTGCGCATGACCCAGGACGTGGCCAGCCTGAACTTCTCGGGCACGCCTGTCGACCTGTGGGCAGGTCCGCTGTCGGTGGCGTTCGGCGCTGAATATCGCCGCGAATTCTACACCGTCCGCGCCGACCCGTATGGCGCCGGCGTGGCCGACCGCAGCCCCTATGGCGGCGCCTATCCAGCCGATCCGCTGATGTCCAACCTCGGCAACAACTGGCACGCGGGCAACTACAAGAACGGCGACGGCGTCTACAACGTCAAGGAAGCCTTCCTTGAAATTGACCTGCCGCTGTTCAACAACGATACCGTTGGGCGCGCCAACTTCAACGCCGCGGCGCGGGTGACCGACTACAGCACCTCGGGCACCATCTGGACCTGGAAGGCGGGCGGCACCTGGGACACGCCGTTCGATGGCCTGCGCTTCCGGGGCGTGGCCTCGCGAGACGTCCGCGCGCCTAACCTGTCGGAACTGTTCGCCGCGCCGGTGACCACGACCCTGCCGAACTTCTTCGACCCGGTGAACAATCGGAACGTGGTGGCGATCCAGAACACGATCGGCAACCCGAACCTGACGCCGGAAGTCGCCCGCAACACCCAGATCGGCGTGGTTCTGGCCAACCCGTCCTGGCTGCCGGGCTTCAGCGCGTCGTTCGACTACTACAAGATCAAGCTCAACGACGTGGTCTCCAGCTTGAGCGCGGCTCAGATCGTCGACTACTGCTATCGCAACATCCTGCCGCAAACCTGCGGAACCTATAACCTCAACAACCCCAACGGCCCGAACTACATCAACGTCCAGTCCTTCAACCTGGCGTCGATCAAGACCAGCGGGTTCGACATCGAGGCCAGCTATCGCTGGCAGCAGCCGTTGGGCCTGTCGGGGAATTTCACACTTAGGGCCCTGGCCACCCACATCGCCGAGTTCTGGACCGACACGGGACTGCCCGGCACGATCCCGGTCGACTCCGCTGGCGTGAACCAAGGCAACACGCCTCGTTGGAAATGGCTGGCGATCCAAAGCTACGAGACCGATCGCTTCAGCGTGATGCTGCAGGAACGCTGGTTCAGCGACGGCAACTACGGCAACCAGTACGTCGTCTGCGCGCCAGGAACGTGCCCTGTCTCGACCGTCAATAACCCGACGATCGACAAGAACTTCATGCCTGGCGCGTTCTACATGGACGTCGGCGGCACCTATAACATCCGCGATGACGTGACCGCCTACTTCAAGGTCGACAACCTGTTCGATCGCGATCCGGCCAAGTCGCCGAACTACGCCAATCCGGCGCTGTATGACGTCATCGGCCGGATGTATCGCGCGGGCGTCCGCTTCCGCTTCTGATCGAGGCTCCCCCTCGACCACTGAGGCCAGGCGCCCAGCGCCTGGCCTCTTTTTCGTTCTCAGGCGTCCGCGCGGGGCGTCTCGATGAGAGCGAGTCCGTAGATGACGCTGGTGTTCCGGCGACCGATCAGCCTGACCTTCGAGCGCTTCTGGTCGCTCGGCGGCAAGGGATAGTCGACCGTGACCCAGTCGTTGACCGAGGGGCCTGGACGGCGTTCCACAACGATTTGCCGCCCATCAAACTCGATCAACATCTCCCGATCGACATCGTTGCCCCAATAGGTCGCGCGCAGGAAGGCGGCGCCAGGCCGACGGGCCATCGTGAACGAAACCTCCGCGCCCTCGGGGATCGATCGGCTATGGCGGCCATAGAAGGTTCCCGGCTGCCCGGCCGTCGCCGTCAGCCCGTGATCGCGTTCGGGCTGCATCTCGCCGATGTAGAAGGTGTCGATAGTGCGCCGCGCCAGATCGGCTCGCCGCGCCTCGGACGCCAGATAGTCCTGGCGCTCCGCCTTCCAGGCCGTTGGCGTGAAGGTCTGAAAATAGACCGCCGTGCGCCGGTCATAGAGGGCGTTGAAGGGTCGCAAGTCTTGCCTTTGGCCCAACACATCGACCGTCGCGTAGCGATGGGCGCCAGAGCCCGACGCCAGGGCGCTCGTCGGGCCGCTCCTGACCAGAAGCGCCGGCGCAGGTCCATCGAAGGCCTGGCTCGCCGGCCCGAGGTCGGCCGCCAGCACCAGTGGCCCGCTTAGAAAGGCATAGATGTCCGGCGCGCCCTTGAGCGGTTCGGCGCGCAAGGCCATCGGCAATGTCACGGTGAGTGTGTCCCCTGCCCGCCAAGCCCGCGTCACCCGCCAGTAGCCGTTCTGGACCGGCGCCGAGAGCACCCGACCGTTCACGGCGATCCGAGCATCCTGAGCCCAGCCGGGCCGCCGGACCGCCAGGGTGGCGACGCTCGGCGAAGGCCGGGCGACCCGCAGCGTGACCTCGCCCTGCTCCGGATAGCGCGTGCTCAGCTCGAGTTTCACATCGTTTGGAACGTCCAGGGTCGAGGGCGTGAAGAGATTGACGTACAGCGCGTCCGCACCGCGCCAATAGATGCTGTCGGCGTGCTTGGCGTGGCTTTCCATGCCCGAGCCCACGCAGCACCAGAAGCTGTTCTCCGGCGTGGAGTAGTCGCGCTTGGCGCCCGCCTGCAGCGGCATGAAATAGACGAACTGCCCGGTATCCGGCCGCTGATGGGCCAGGATGTGATTGAGCTGGGCGCGCTCGTAATAGTCGAACAGCGCGCCATCCGGGCTCCAGGCGTAGAGATGCCGGGTCAGCTTCAACATGTTGTAGGTGTTGCACGCCTCGCAGGTGCCCGTGGTCAGGGTGCCGCCCAGCTGATCGGGCGGGCCGAAATGCTCGCGCTCGGAATTGCCGCCCAGCACATAGCTGTGGTGATCAACAACTGTCTTGTGGAAGAAGGCGGCCGCCTCGCCGTGGTCGGTCCGCCCGCTCATTTCGTAGAAGCGGGCCAGGCCGACGGCTTTCGGGATCTGGGTGTTGGCGTGAAGTCCCGCCAGCGCGTCGCGGCCCGCCAGCAGCGGGTCAACGAAAGCGCGGTGCCTCAGACGCTCGGCGGTCTGCAGCCAGCGCGCATCGCCCGTGATCGCATAGAGTTCGGCGTAGGATTCCAGGATGCCGCCGTGCTCGACCGAAAGCACCGTCTGGACCTGCTCGTCGGAGAGAGGCGCCAAGACGCCGGCCAGGTAGCCGGCAAGCCCCAGGGCTATGGGCAAGGCCCGTTCGTTGCCGGCCAGCAGGTGGGCGTCGATCACGCCGGCCAGCACCTTGTGATAGGTGTAGATCGGCACCCAGCCGCCGTTCAGCGTCCAGGTGACCTCGATCTGGCCGCGCCGGACTTCCTCGAAGATGACCTTGCCGGGGACCTCCTTGCCGCCCCGCTCGGCGGTCGTGCCGCCGAGATAGCCGTCGCCTTCGGCGGCCTGGATCCTCGCCATCTCGGCGAGCGTATGGTCGAGCACCGCCGCAATGGCCGGGTCGCCGGTATTGGCCACCACCAGGCTGCACGCTGACAGCCAGTGACCCAGGGAATGCCCGGCGATGCTCTCGCTTTCCCAGCCGCCATAGCGCGGCTTCTTCGCCTCCAGGCCGGCCGACCAATAGAAGTTGTGCAGCAAGCGCTCGGGATCCAAAGACAGCAGATAGCGCCGGTTGGCCGCCATGGCGTCGGCGAACGGCGACGGCTCCAGTCTCACATATCGCGCCGGGATCGGCTCCACCTTACGCAGCGTGGCGGACGGCTGGGCCAGCGCCCTGCCGGTGAAGGTCACGGTCAGGCAGGCGCCGGTCAGAAGAACCACGCGTCGGCTTGGGACGAATAGCTTGCCAGTCATGCGCGCACCAGAGCGCCGCCGCGAACCACCAGGCGGGCGCTCTCTCCCTTTCTGAAGTTGAGCATCAAGGTCGAGCCTGCGTGGACCACCGTGTGCCGGCCGTCGGCCGTCGCAGTCAGCACCGCCTCCGAGAGCTTGCCGCCCGCCCAGCGGACATCGACGCTCACCGCGCCGCGCGCACGCAATCCCGTGATGCGGCCGGTCGGCCAGGCTGTCGGCAAGGCCGGCAGCAGATAGATGCGCTCGTTCCGGCTCTGCATAACCATCTCGGTCATGCCCGAGGTTCCGCCGAAATTGCCGTCGATCTGGAACGGCGGGTGAGCGTCGAACATGTTCGGATAGGTCCGGTCGGGGCCCAGCAGCAACCGCAGAACGTCGTGGGCATGGTCGCCGTCGCCCAGGCGCGCCCATAGGTTCAGGCGCCACGCGATGGCCCAACCGGTGGTCATGTCGCCGCGCTTCAGTAGCGAAGTCCTGGCCGCCGCCGCCAGCTTGGGCGTCGTGTCGATCGCGATCTGGTCGGATGGAAACAGGCCATAGAGGTGCGAGACGTGCCGATGCTGCGGTTCCTTCGCGTCGGCGTCCCAGTCCTCCTGCCATTCCTGGAGCTGGCCATCCTTGCCGATCCTGTAAGGGGCCAGCTTCTCCCGCGCCGCTTTCAGCTCGGCGACGAAGGCTTGATCGGGGCCGAGAATGGCTTCGGCCTTCAGGCAGTTGTCGAACAGATCGCGTATGATGGCCTCATCCATGGTCGGACCGGCCGCCAGGGACGAACCATGGCCATGGTCGTTCTCTGGCGACAACGACGGATTGGTGACCAGCACCCCGAACTTCGGATCGACCACCAGGGTGTCGAGGAAGAACCGGGCCGAGCCCTTCATCAGCGGATAGACGCGAGCGAGATAGGCGCGGTCGCGACCATAGTCGTAGTGGTCGAAGACGTGCTTGCAGAGCCAGGCCCCACCGGTCGGCCAGACACCCCAGAGCGGCCCGTCGATCGGTGCGCTGGCGCGCCAGAGGTCGGTGTTGTGATGGACCACCCAGCCGCGCGCGCCATACATCGTCTTGGCCGTGCGAGCGCCGCTGCTGGCCAGGTCCTCGACTAAGGCGATCAGCGGCTCCACGCAGGACGCCAGGCCGGTCGGCTCGGCCGGCCAATAGTTCATCTCGGTATTGATGTTGATCGTGTACTTGCTCTCCCAGGGCGGCCTGGTCTGGTCGTTCCAGATCCCCTGGAGATTGGCCGGCTGGCCGCCCGGTCGCGAAGAGGCGATCAGCAGGTAGCGGCCATATTGGTAGTACAGGGCCGCCAGCGACGGATCGTCCGTGACCGGCGACTGGCGGATGCGCTCATCGGTCGGCGACAGGTCGGCGCTGGTGCGACCAAAATCGACGCTCACAGCGCGAAACAGCGCGCGGTGGTCGGCTTGATGATCGGCCAGCAGCTTGCCCCACGGCTTGTTCGCAAGCTTGGCGAGCGTCGCCTTGTTCAGCACCGTAGGATCCCCCGAAACGTCGTCGTATCGGCGATAGCTGGTCGCCGCCGCGATCAGCAGCACGACCTCGTCGGCGTCCCGAACCGACAAGGCGGTGCCCCGCCCGCTCACCTTGCCGCCGACGGCGCGGACCTCGACCCGGCACTCGAACCGCAACTTGCCCTCGACACCCTCCGCGGCCTCATTGGTTCCGGCGAGCACCAGCGTACTTCCAGCGACCGATGCAACCGGCCGGGATTTCAGCGGGCTTGCGAAACTGAGGTCGAGGCTGATCGCCCCCTTGCGGCTGGCCGCCAGGCGCACGGCGATCACGCCGTCGGGATGGCTGGCGATCACTTCGCGTCGATGCCGGACGCCGCCCGCTGCGAAGCTCGTCGTGGCCATGGCGCCGTCGATGTCCAGGTCGCGGACATAGTCGCCCACCACGTCGCCCAAGCCCGGAAAGTCCAGTTTCAGGTCGCCGATCGTCTGATACGGCATCTGCCGCTTGGGCACGCCCATGAACTTGGCGTCGGCCAGCGCGGTGGCCCGCTCGTATTCGCCCGCATCAATCAGGCGACGGATTTCCGGCAGGGCGGCCAACGCCTCGGGGTTGGCCGGGTCATAGGGACCGCCGGCCCACAGAGTGTCTTCATTCAGCTGCAATCGCTCGGCCGCGACGCCCCCGAACACCATCGCTCCGAGCTTGCCCGACCCGACCGGCAGCGCCTCGACCCATTCCCTGGCCGGCTGACGGTACCATAGGCGTGGCGGCCGCGCCTTGACCTCGGCGGCGCGGGCGGACGCACCGCTCAAGGCCGAGGCGGCGCCGAGGACGGCGAGCGTGGAGCGGCGGGTCAGCGTCATAGGGCACTCGACGGGGACGAATGGATATCGAGCGCTAGCACACAGCGGTAACTTGACGCCACAATACTCCGACAAAATAATAGCAGCTCATCATCTAGCAAGCTGGATGTCGGGCGAGGAATCATCGCAAAAGTTAGCGCTACCATCGGCGGAGTCCGCACGATAGGATACTGCTGACCGCAAAGCTCGGTAATCGAGCCGGGCAACTTGCCCGACATAATAAGCCCGCGCGACGACGCGGCAGGGAGACAGGAAACGCCATGTTCGCGTACGCTTCGCCAGGTCGTCGATCGCGCCGCCCGCTTCATGGATGGATATCAGGCGTCGCTTCCGCCCTGGCCTTGCTTGCCGGGTCGAGCCAGGCCTCAGCGCCCGAGACGACGACCTCAAGCTCGGCGCCGAAAGCGACGTTCGAATGGTTCGAATATGAAGGCGCGGACCCATCGGATGCGGCGTTCAAGCCGACCCAGGGCCAGTACGCCAATCCCATCCTCAAAGGCACCTATCCCGACCCGGCCGTGATGCGCGTCGGCAAGGACTTCTATTTCGTCAGCTCGACCTTCGCCTGGTTCCCCGGGTTGCCGATCTTCCATTCGACGGATCTCGTGCACTGGACGCAGATCGGCAACGCCATCGACCGTCCCGGCATGCTCGATTTCGGACACCTTGGCCTGTCGCGCGCCGTGTTCGCCCCGACCTTGAGCTATCACGATGGTACGTTCTACCTGCTCAACACCTGCGTCGACTGCCAGGGCAATTTCCTGATCACCGCGAAGGATCCCAAGGGCCCCTGGTCCGACCCGGTCTGGCTGCCGGCGGTCGAAGGCATTGATCCGTATCTCTTCTTCGATGACGACGGCAGCGCCCTGATCGTCTTCAACGGCGAGCCGCCCGGTCCGGCCGAGTACCGCGGCCATCGCGCCATCTGGGCGATCGCGTACGACCTCAAGGCCGGGAAGACCGTCGGTGAGCGCAAGCTGCTGCTGGACAAGGGGGTCAACCCAGCCGCCAAACCGATCTGGCCCGAGGGTCCGCATATCCTGAAGAAGGACGGCTGGTATTATCTCATTGCGGCCGAAGGCGGCACCGCCGAAGGTCACAGCCAGGTCGCGCTGCGCTCAAAGAGCGCCTGGGGCCCTTACACCCCCTACCCCAACAATCCGATCCTCACCCAGCGCGGCCTGCCGAAGGATCGTCCGCTGCCGATCACCTCGGCCGGCCACGCCAACCTGGTCGACACCCCTGACGGCAAGTGGTGGGCGACATTCCTGGCGGTGCGGCCCTATGGTGACGATCTCTACAACACCGGCCGGGAGACCTTCCTCCTGCCCGTCGAGTGGAAGGACGGTTGGCCGATCATCCTCGAGAACGGCAAGACCATTCCCTACGTCCACGCCAAGCCTGACCTGCCCACGACGACGCCCAAGCCGCCCCCGACGGCCGGCGCCTTCAAGGTTCGCGACGAGTTCGAGGGCCAGACCCTGCCGCTCAACTGGGTGACCATGCGGATCCCACAGAAGCGCTGGTGGCGACTGGACGATGGAAAGCTGATCCTGACCGCACGGTCCGAGACCATCGGCGGCATGACCCAGCCCTCCTTCTGGGGCCGACGCCAGCAGCATATCAACGCCAGCGCCACCACCGAGATGCGCTTCAGCCCGGCCAAGACAGGCGACCGGGCGGGCATGGTCGCGGTGCAGAACGACGAGTACTTCTTCTTCCTGGGCCTGGAGCGAAACGCCCAGGGGCAGGACGAGATCGTCCTCGAACGTCGTGCGGGATCCAAGGACCCCGAAAACGGCGTGAAGATCGCCAGCGCCCCGGTGACGCTGAAGGCCCAAGCGCCCGTCTGGCTGAAAGTGACCGCCCGCGGGGGCGCCTACGACTTTTCGTACGCCCTGACCCCGGGACAGTGGAAGACGCTGAGGGCGGGCGAGGACGGATCGATCCTTTCGACCAAGACAGCCGGCGGTTTCGTGGGCGTCCTGCTGGGCGTCTACGCCCATGACGGCGTCGCCCAGGCCCGATGACCACCACCCAGACCTAGACCAACCAGGGACGAAGCCGCCGCGCTCGTCAGCGATGCGCCCAAGGCGCCAAGGGGAGAGAAAATGATCAGAATGACCTGGCCGATGGCCGCCTGCGCCCTGACGCTCGCCGCGACCACGCCGGCGCTGGCCCAGACCAAGGCCGATGCGCCTATCGCCGTGCGCATCGAGTCCGGGTCGCCCGGAGCCAAGATCGACCGCAACATCTTTGGCCAGTTCGCCGAGCACCTGGGCACGGGCATCTATGGCGGCGTCTGGGTGGGCAAGGACTCCTCCATCCCCAACGTCCGCGGCATCCGTACCGACGTCGTCAAGGCTCTGCGCGACATCAAGGTGCCGAACGTGCGCTGGCCCGGCGGCTGCTTCGCCGACGAATATCACTGGCGCCACGGCATCGGTCCGATCGAGGGCCGCCGCAAGACCATCAACTCCAACTGGGGCGGCGCGGTCGAGCCGAACACCTTCGGCACCGACGAGTTCATGGACTTCGTCAGCCAGATCGGCAGCGAGGCCTACATCTCGGTCAACGTCGGTTCAGGCACGGTCCAGGAAGCGGCCGAGTGGGTCGAGTACATGACCGCCGATCCGGAGACCACGGCGGGCAAGGAGCGCGCCGCCAACGGCCACCGCGAGCCCTATAAGGTCAAGTATCTGGGTATCGGCAACGAAAGCTGGAGCTGCGGCGGCGCGATGCGGCCGGAGTACTATGCCGACGAGATGAAGCGTTACGCTCGCTTCGTACGGAACTACAATCCCAAACAGACCGGCGCCGAAGCCATGCAGCGCATCGCCGTCGGCCCGGACCAGGGCAAGCCGGCCTATACCGAGGCCGTCATGGCCGCTCAGAAGGGGCACGACTGGGCCTGGAATATCGAAGGCCTGTCGCTGCACTCCTACACGACCGGCGGCTGGCCGCCGTCGTTCTCCAGCACCAAGTTCGACGAAACCGCCTATGCCAAGCTGCTGAAGGAAACGCTCGGCATGGACGGGCTGATCACCCAGCACTCCGCGATCATGGACAAGTACGATCCGGAAAAGAAGGTGCCGCTGGTCGTCGACGAATGGGGCGTCTGGCTGGCGCCCCAGGAAGGCACCAATCCCGGCTTCCTGGTTCAACAGAACTCGATGCGCGACGCGCTGGTGGCGGCGCTGAACCTGAACATCTTCGCGCGTCACGCCGACCGCGTGCGGATGACGAACATCGCCCAGATGATCAACGTGCTGCAGGCGATGATCCTGACCGACAAGGACAAGATGGTCCTGACGCCCACCTACCACGTCTACAAGATGTACCTGCCCTTCCAGGACGCGACCTTCGTGCCGGTGAAGTTCGACGCGGGAGCCTACAAGCAGGGCGACATCACGCTGCCGCGCATCGACGCCATCGCCGCACGCGACAGCCAGGGCAAACTGTGGCTGGCGGTCTCCAACCTCGATCCCGCCAAGTCGGCCAGCATCCGGGCCGACATAGCCGGCGCCAAGGCCGCCACCGCTACGGGTCAGGTCATGACGGCGGCGCGGGTCGATAGCGTCAACACGTTCGACGCGCCGAACACGGTCGTTCCCAAACCCTACACGGCGAAGGCCGGCGCAGGCGGTCTGACCTTGGAGGCGCCTCCCAAGTCGATCATGGTCGTCCGTCTGGACTGATGAAGTCTGACCAATTTCCACAGGAGGTGCGGTCCGGCTCGCGCTCACCCGGCCTTCTGTGGAAAAACTCTCTTTTTAATCAAAGCGAAAAGTCTGGGCAGGGATCGTCGGAAGCGTCGGAATTTGCCTGACAACTTGCCAACAGGCGCGTGGATGCGCTTATAAACGGCGCATCCACATAGGAGCCCCAACCCATGCCCACCGACGAACCGGACGACAAGTCGATCCCCAGGTCGGCGAAAGGGTCTGGTCGACGGCTGCGGGGCGCAGTGGCGCATTACCTGGGCAGCGCCATCGTCTCGGGTGAGATCGCGCCCGGCGAGAAGCTGACCGGTGAAATCGCCAACGCCGAAGCCTTGGATGTCTCGCGCAGCGCCTATCGCGAGGCCGTCCAGGTCCTGACCGCCAAAGGCCTGGTCGAGAGCCGACCCAAGGCCGGAACCCGCGTCCTGCCGCGAAGCCGCTGGAACATCCTGGATCCCCAGGTTCTGGCTTGGGCGTTCTCGGCCGAGCCCGACGTCAGCTTCGTGCGCGATCTGTTCGAACTGAGAGCGGTTGTGGAGCCCGCCGCCGCCCGGTTCGCCGCGGAGCGACGCGACAAGGACGACGTCAAGGCCATGAAAGACGCCCTGGCCAAGATGCGCCGTCATACCCTGGCGACCGAGGCCGGCCGTGCGGCCGACCGCGCCTTCCATGACGCCCTTCTGCGCGCCACGCACAACGACGCGATGATCGCATTGAGCGCCAGCATCAGCGCCGCGGTCAGCTGGACGACCGAATTCAAGCAGCGCTCCCGCGCCCTGCCCCGCGATCCGGTGCCCGATCACGCCCGGGTCTTCGACGCTATCGCCGCAGGCGATCCCGATGCGGCGAGCACCGCCATGCGCGCCCTTGTCGATCTGGCGTTGGATGACACCCGCTCAGCGATGTAGCCGCCGCTTCAGGGTTTGCTCAGCGTAAAACTGTCCACATCGAGATGCCCTGGACCGCCGGCGGGGTTGTAGCAGAAGAGACCGTACTGCTGGCCCTGGAACGTCCCGGTGCGCCAGGCGAAAGCCAATGGAAACTCGCCAGATACGGGGGTCCAGGCCTTGCCGTCGAGGCTGAACGCTAACGCGGCCTTGTCGGTGGCGAAGTCCATCTCGGCCGCGAGCCAGAGATCTTTCAACGGGATCGGGCGCGCAACACCGGCGGCAGAGGTCTTCGGTCCGGCTTCCGTGCTTTCCACCATGCGAGCGCTCAACTCGCCCTGGCCTTGGGCCGTGCGGGTGACCACCAGTTGGCTCGAGAACTTGCCGAAGGTCCCGAAGCCGCAGGCGTCGCCCTTGGCGATCCCTCGCACGTCCAGCTTCACGACGGCGCGACTACGCGGCCCCTGTCCCTTCTGGAGCAGCGTGTTGCGAGCCGTCCAGAAGGCGTCGCTAGTTGTCGCCTTCAGTCGTAGATAGCCCGGCCGTTCGCTCAGGGACCACCGGCTGTCGTCGGGATTGTGGTTCCACTGCCATTGCCGGCCCAACTGCCGCCCCTGGAAGTCGTCCGAGCTCGGAGGCTCGGCGAAGGGCTGTCCCAGGATCGGCTTGACGGCGACATCCGGCACCCTTCCCGGCGCTTCAGGCGTGCCCCAGACGGGCCAGTCGTCACGCCAGAACACCGGACTGACATTGGTCACCCGCCCGATGGCGCCGGCGTCGCGCATGACGAAGCCGTACCAGCCTCCGTCTGGAAGGTCGACCAAGGCGCCTTGGTGGCCTCCGGTGGTGTCATCAATCTGTTCCCGGGTTTCCCACGGTCCGGTCAGGCTCCTGGCCCGCGACACGGTCAGCGCCAGGCGTCTGGGAATGGCGTTGAACAGATAATACCACTCGCCGCGCTTGATCAGCTTGGAGCCTTCCGCGCCCTGGACATAGTGGATCTGCTGTTCGCCCGTGACGGCCGTAAGATCGGCGTTCAAATTCAAAAGCCGCACGGCGCCGTCGGAACCGATCGAGGTGGCGATGTAGGCCTTGCCGTCGGTGTCGATGAACAGGCCCGGATCGAAGGCTTCCCGATCCAGTTCATGCATCGTCCAGGGGCCACGGACATCTGTAGCCGAGTAGATGCGGCTGTTCTGCCCGACCGGCGTCACGACGATATAGAACCGCCCCTTGTGGAAGCGCAGGCTGGGAGCGAAGACGCCTCGGCGATAGTCGCCGCCATCGACCAGGTCGTACTTGGGATTGCCCGCCAGGCGCGGCATGACATGGCCGGCAATGTCCCAGTTCACCAGGTCCTTGGAATGCAGGATCGTCAGGCCCGGCGCGTTCACGAAGGTGGTCGACGCGAAGTAGAAGTCCTCGCCAACCCGGATGATGTCTGGATCGGGATAGTCGGCATAGAGCGGCGGGTTATGGTAGGTCCCCTGCCCGCTGTCCGCGCGCCACACCTGGGCATGCCCACCTGCGGGCGCACAGGCCAGGCCCAGGGCCATCGCCAAAAAGATCGAACTGGACGCTTTCGGCATGATGCCCCCGGATAGCCGCCGGCCGGCTAGTGGTTGTCTCGTGGCAGGCCCTTGGTCTGGGCGATGCGCTGATACTTCACGGCGGGCTCCAGGACCGCGCCGGTCTCCATCTGGCCGACCACGGCGCGCTGCATCTCCTGCCACGGCGTCTGGCTTTCCGGATAGGCGAACCCGCCGGCCGCCTCGAGGGCCTTGCGGCGCTCGACGATCTCGGCCGCGGAAATCAGCACGTCCAGGCGTGACTTGCGCAGGTCGAAGCGCACGCGGTCGCCGGTCTTCAGCAGGGCCAGACCGCCGCCGACCGCCGCCTCGGGCGAGGCGTTCAGGATCGAGGGTGAGCCGGAAGTGCCCGACTGACGCCCGTCGCCCACGCAGGGCAACTGATGGACCCCTTGCCTGATCAGATAGTCGGGCGCGCGCATGTTCACGACCTCAGCCGCACCGGGATATCCGACGGGACCGGCGCCGCGCATGAACAGGATCGAATTGGACGTGATTCCGACAGACGGATCGTCGATTCGACGGTGATAGTCCTCCGGCCCGTCGAACACGACCGCGTCGCCCTCGAAGGCGTCCGGATCGGCGGGGTTCGAAAGATAGCGATCGCGGAACTCCTGGCTGACCACGCTGGTCTTCATGATCGCCGAGTTGAACAGGTTGCCGCGCATGACCACGAAGCCGGCCCGTTCGACCAAAGGCCGCGAGAACGGACGGATGACCTCCTCATCCTCGATGACCGCGCCCCGGTACTGCTCGCCGATGGTCTGGCCGGAGACGGCCATGGCGCCCTCACGGATCAGCCCCTGCTCGATCAACTGGCCAAAGACCGCCGGCACACCGCCGGCGCGATAGTAATCCTCGCCCAGATATTCGCCGGCGGGCTGCAAGTTCACCAGCAGCGGCACCTGCTCGCCGGTCTCCTGCCAATCGTCGATCGACAGCTCCACGCCAATGTGTCGCGCCAGGGCGTTTAGGTGGATCGGGGCGTTGGTCGAGCCGCCAATAGCCGAATTGACGACCACGGCGTTCAGGAAGGCGTCGCGGGTCAGGATGTCGGAAGGTTTGAGATCCTCGTGGACCATGTCGACGATCCGCAGGCCCGTCCGGTAGGCGTTCTCCTGGCGATCGCGATACGGTGCCGGGATCGCCGCCGAGCCGGGCAGCGACATGCCCAGGGCCTCGGTCAGCGAGTTCATGGTCGTGGCCGTGCCCATGGTGTTGCAGTAGCCGGTCGACGGGGCCGAGCTGGCCACCAGCTTGATGAAGCCGGCATTGTCGATCTCGCCGGCCGCCAGCATCTCGCGAGCCTTCCAGACGATCGTGCCCGAGCCGGTGCGCTTGCCCTTGTGCCAGCCGTTCAGCATTGGGCCGACCGACAGGGCGATAGCCGGGATGTTCACGGTCGCCGCCGCCATCAGGCAGGCTGGCGTGGTCTTGTCGCAGCCGATGGTCAGCACCACGCCGTCCAGGGGATAGCCGTAGAGCAGCTCGACCAGGCCGAGATACGAAAGGTTACGGTCAAGGCCCGCAGTGGGGCGCTTGCCGGTCTCCTGGATCGGGTGGACCGGAAATTCCAGCACGATACCGCCGGCGCTGCGGATGCCCTCACGGACCCGCTCGGCCAGCACCAGGTGATGGCGGTTGCAGGGCGAGAGGTCGGAACCGGTCTGGGCGATGCCGATGATGGGCTTGCCCGACTGCAGCTCTTCCAGCGACAGACCGAAATTCATGTAACGCTCGAGATAGAGCGCGGTCATATCGGTGTTGTCGGGGTTATCGAACCAAGCGCGCGAACGGAGCTTAGGTGCGTCGCTTGTTGAGGAAGCCATGAGAAGCCTTGTCGCTGCTTGGATCTGGCGCGGCGCCGGCAACGTGCCGAACGCTTCGGAGCGGCGCACCACGCCACGCGCTCAATACAATTTGTCTGACTATAACTTCAGCGAAATACGGTCAATCGGCCAGACCAGCCCTGGCCCCGCGCAAACCAGATTTACGCGCGGGGCCAGCCGCTTCAGGCCGCGTCGCTGACCCTGTCCGGGTCCTGCGCGACCGCGTTGGCCGGTTTGCAGCCCCACAGCGCGTAGAACAGCACGTAGAGTTCGCAGATCGCCGTTAGCAGGAACGACGTCTGCAGCCCGTAGGCGTCGGCGATCTGCCCCTGGACCACGACCAGCGCTCCCCCGGCGATGGCCATGACCAGGAGGCCCGAGCCTTCTTCGGTCAACGGCCCCAGACCCTTGATGCCCAGGGTGAAGATCGTCGGGAACATGATCGAGTGGAAAAGCCCCACCGCGATCAGGCTCCACATCGCCACCGGACCATGCGCCAGGACCGTAACGATCATCACCACGAACGCCAGCAGGCTGGCCACGGCCAGGACCTTTTCCGCGGCGACCTTGCGCATCAGCTGGCTGCCGACGAACCGGCCGACCATCATCCCGCCCCAGAGCAGGAACAGGTAGCGCGAGGCCTGCGCATGCGTCACGCCACCGATCTCCGGCGCCGAGATGAAGTTGATGAAGAGGTTGCTCACGCCGATCTCGGCGATCAGGTAGATGAAGATGGCCGGCACGCCGAGCACCAGGTTGCGATGGCGCCAGAGCGAATGACGCTTGCGCTCCTCGGCGCCGGCGCGCTGAGCGGCCAAACCGAGTTCAGGCAACTTGTAGAGCCCGATGACGACCGCCAGGACCACCAGCACCAGCGCAACGATGAAGTAGGGCAATTGCACCGACTGCGCATCGGCCAGGCGCTGGGCTGGCGTGAGAATCGCGCCAGCCTGGCTGTTGCCCGAGGTCGACCGCGACAGGATCAACCAGCCGCCGAAGAGCGGCGCCAACGTCGTCCCCATCGAGTTGAAAGCTTGCACGAGGTTGAGACGGGAAGACGCCGTCTCGGGCGGCCCGATCACCGCCACATAGGGGTTGGCGGCGACCTGCAGCAGGGTGATCCCCGAGGCGATGATGAAAAGGGCCGTCAGCACCACGCCGTAGGAGGGGATTCGTGCGGCCGGAATCATCAGCAGAGCGCCCAGCGCCATGATGAGCAGGCCCG
The DNA here is from genome assembly GCA_017745235.1 of Caulobacter sp. Classification (GTDB taxonomy): domain Bacteria; phylum Pseudomonadota; class Alphaproteobacteria; order Caulobacterales; family Caulobacteraceae; genus Caulobacter. The sequence continues at coordinate 29,048 of JAGHZU010000005.1, forward strand.
TCACCATGGCGCGCTTGTAGCCGATCTTCTCGATCAGCTTCGCCGACGGCAACGAGGCGACGAAATAGGCGATGAACCAGGTCGATTCGATCAACGTGGTCTGCGTGTAGTTCAGATCGAACACCGAGCGCAGGTGCGGCAGCAAGGTGTTGTTGATCACCGTGATGAAGCCCCACATGAAGAACAGGCTGGCCAGCAGGGTGAGGGCCGATTTCTGCGTCACCGCAGAGCCGCCGTCCGACCGTGCGGCCGACGTCATGGGCGCAGGCGCCATTTGATATTCTCCCGAATGCAGTGCTCGGCGCGACGTCGGTTGCGCACCTTCGTTTTGTCGGAGTATATGACCGCCACCATGACCGTCAATCGAGAGCGGTCAATATGATCGGGGAGAAGCTTCGAATGCGCATCGCAAAGTTGGCCGGAGCAGCGATCCTGCTCACTCTCGCCGCCCCGATCGCCGGCCAAGCCGCGACCTTGTCGCGCGCTCCGTTCGGCCAGACGCCTTCGGGCGAAGCGGTCGAAGCGTTCACCCTGACCAACGCCCACGGTGTCAGCGCCACGGTGATCACCTACGGCGCCACGCTGCAGTCGCTGGTCGCCCCGGGCCGTGACGGCGTCAAGGCCGACATCGTGCTCGGCTTCTCCGACGCCGGCGCCTATGCGCGCAACGCCAGCTACTTCGGCTCGACCGTTGGGCGGGTGGCCAACCGCATCGGCAAGGGTCGTTTCACCCTCGATGGCAAGACCTACCAGCTGGCGCTGAACGATCACGGCCTCGCCGCCCTGCACGGCGGCGCGACCGGGTTCGACAAGGTCGTGTGGAAGGTTCTGGACACCAAGTCGAACGCCTCGAGCGCGTCCGTGACGTTGGGCTATGTCAGCCCCGACGGCGACCAGGGCTATCCCGGCGCCGTGACCGCCACGGCGACCTACGCCCTGGACGAACAGAACCAGTTGACGGTGTCGTACGGCGCGACCACCGACAAGCCGACCATCGTGAACATGAGCAATCACGCCCTCTTCAATCTCGCGGGCGAAGGCTCGTCCGAAGGAGCGATGGGCAACATCCTCACCCTCGCCGCCGATGGCTACACGCCGGTCGACGCCGAACTGATCCCGACCGGCGAGATCAGGTCCGTGGCCGGCACGGCGTTCGATTTCCGCAAGCCCACCGCCGTCGGCGACCGCATCCGCGACGCGCGCGACCCGCAACTGGTCATCGGCCGCGGCTACGACCACAACTACGTCCTGAACGGAAAGGCCGGCGCGCTTCGCCTGGCCGCGCGCCTGTCGGATCCCAAGAGCGGCCGCACGCTGGAAATTCTTTCGGACCAGCCCGGCATCCAGTTCTACGCCGGCAACTTCATCGACGGCACGCTGGTGAGCAAAAGCGGCAAAATCTATCGCCAGGGCGACGGGATCGCTCTCGAACCCCAGCACTTCCCCGATGCGCCGAACAAGCCGGCCTTTGCGCCGATCCGCCTGAACCCCGGCGAAACCTACAGCAATCGGATGGTCTTCAAGCTTTCCGTCGCGAAGTAACCCGTAAGGACATTCCAAGATGACGTTTGTGCAATTTGTCGACGGCTCCGGCCGGCGCGGCCTGGCGATGCTGGACGCCCAAGAAGCCGCCCGACAGGTCACCGTCGCGGACACCTTGTTGGATCTGGCGCACAAGGCGCTGGCCTCGCAAACCACCCTGGCCGAGACCGCGTCCTCCGCCCCGCTTGGCGACGCCGTGGACATCTCCGCGGCCCTGGCCGAAGGCCGGGTGCTGGCGCCGATCGATCATCCCGATCCTGCCCACCTGCTCCTGACCGGTACGGGCCTGACCCACCTCGGCTCAGCCGAGGGCCGGGACAAGATGCACAAGGCGGCCCAGTCCGGCGAGCAATTGACCGATTCCATGCGGATGTTCCTGATGGGCGTCGAGGGCGGCAAGCCAGCGCCCGGTCAGACTGGCGTGCAGCCCGAATGGTTCTACAAGGGCGACGGCTCTCAGCTGGTCGGCCCAGGCCAGCCCCTAACCTCCCCTAGCTTCGCCCAGGATGGCGGCGAAGAGCCCGAGATCGCCGGCGTCTATCTGATCGGTCCCGACGGCACGCCGCACCGGCTGGGCTTCTGCCTCGCCAACGAGTTTTCCGACCACGTGATCGAGCGCGGCAATTATCTGTGGCTGGCGCACTCGAAGCTGCGCAACGCAGCCCTGGGCCCCGAGTTGCTGACCGGCGCCCTGCCCGCCGATCTGCGCGGGACCAGCCGCATCATCCGCGACGGGGTGGTGGCCTGGGAGCAGCCCTTCCTGTCGGGCGAATCCAACATGTCGCACGCCATCGCCAATCTCGAGCATCACCATTTCAAGTACGGCCTCTTCCGTCGTCCAGGCGACGTGCACGTTCATTTCTTCGGTACAGCCACCCTCTCCTTCTCCGCCGGTTTCCAGACCCAGGAAGGAGATGTGTTCGAGATCGAGGCCGCGCCGTTCCGCTATCCGGTCAGCAACCCGTTGGCCCAGGCGGCCGAGCAAGCCGTGATCGTGAAGACCCTGTGACCCCGACCCGTCTCGCCCTCGTGGGCCTGGGCAAGATCGCCCATGATCAGCACCTGCCGGCCATCGCCAGTGATCCCCGGTTCGAACTGGCCGCCGTCGTCAGCCGGCACGCCAGTCTCGACGGTGTTGCGCACTTCGCCACACTGGAAAACCTGCTGTCCGACGGGCTGGCGATCGACGCTGTGGCCTTGTGCACCCCGCCCCAGCCGCGCCAGGCCCTGGCGCATCTGGCGCTGGCGGCTGGCAAGCATGTCATGCTGGAAAAGCCGCCCGGCGCGACGCTGAGCGAGGTCGAGGATCTGCGCCAGGTCGCGGCCGCCCGGGGACTGACCCTGCACGCCACCTGGCATTCGCGCCACGCCGCAGCCGTCGAACCCGCGCGCGCCTGGCTGGCTGAGCGGCAGATCGAGGCTGTGCGGATCAACTGGAAGGAAGACGTCCGCGTCTGGCACCCTGGCCAGGACTGGATCTGGGAGGCCGGAGGCCTGGGCGTCTTCGATCCGGCGATCAACGCGCTTTCGATCGCCACACGCATCCTGCCCCGCCCCTTCTTCCTGTCGCGCGGTCTCCTGCGCGTGCCGGCCAATCGCCAGTCGCCAATCCAGGCCGAGCTGGACTTCCGCGACGCGGCCGGCGCGCCGATCCGTGTCGAGCTGGACTTCCTCCAGACCGGCCCTCAGAGCTGGGATATCGAGGTCGACACCGACGCTGGCGCGCTGAAGCTGACGAACGGCGGCGCCAAGCTGTGGCTGGACGGCCGGTTGCTGCACGAAGGGCCCGACCGGGAATACCAAGGGCTCTACGACGCGTTCGCACGGCTGATCGCCGACGGAGCCAGCGACGTGGACACCTCGCCCCTGCGGCATGTCGCCGACGCCTTTCTGCTGGCCGAGCGGCGGGTCGCACCAGCCTTCGATTGGTAAGGCCGCGCATTTCGTCGCGGCCTTACCGGCTCGGCCCGTCCTCTAATGCTTCTCGAAAGCCAGGTTGCGGCTGAAGAACGGCAGCACGTAGTCCTGGAAGCGGGTCGGAACGCCGCTGGTGTGGTCGCCCGGATAGACCTCGAAGCTGTTGACCAGGCCATAGCGATCCATGACCTGGTGAAGCTTGGCCGCGTCTTCCTTTAGCCCGTCGCGGTCCCCCACATCGATGGCGATCGCCTTGTAGCGACGTAACGCCCCGATGTACTGGTCCACGAAGGCCAGAGGCGCGTTGGCGGCCCATTTGGCCGCCACGTCCTGCCGGACCGCACCGTTCTCGACCGGCAGATCCAGATAGAACGGGGGCTTCTGCGGGTTGGGCGACCACGCAGCGGCCGTGGCCAGCTGGGCGCGGAGCCCCCAGGGGAGCTTGGTCGCGTCCTGCAACGTCTTCACCTCGGCCAGCGCGGCGGTCGCGTCGGCGGCCTGGTTCGGATCCCGCGGCGACAGGCAGCAGGGGCTCATCATGTAGAGCGCGCCGAACACGTCGGCATGGCGCATGCCGATGCGGCTGGCGCCGTATCCGCCCATGGAATGGCCCACCAAGCCACGGCTCTCGCGCCGCGCCAGGGTGCGATAGTGCTGGTCGACGTAGGCGACTAGGTCCTTGGAGACGAAGGTCTCGAAATCACCCGTGGTCTGGGAGCTCGAATACATCGAGCCGTTGTGGATGGTCTTGCTGTCGGGCAGCACGACGATCACCTCGCCCGCGCCCTTGGCGAACGCGCCCGCGATCGTTTGGGCTGCGTGAATCTCGCTGCTCCACTGCTCGGCGCCGATCGAATAGCCGTGCAACGCATAGACGACCGGATAGCGCTGCTTGGGATGGCTCGCATAGCCCGGCGGCAGGAACACCAGCACGTCGCGGTCGGCCGTTTCGCCTTCGAGGTTACCCTCGATAGCCGGCGAATGGACCTTGATGCGCTGAAGAACGACCGGCTTGGCGCCAGCGACGGGCGGCGGCGCGTTCGTGGCGACCTGGGCCTCCGCCAGGGTCGTTCCGGAAAGCGCGATCGCCATCGCGCAGGCCAGCTTGACCAGGCCCCGGCCACCCACGACGTCGATATTCTGTCTCTTCATGCAAATCCTCCCTCTTCACCCTTGCGATCTTGCGTCGCCACTGTTGTTAGCGTTACCATTTGTCAGGCTAAATAAGGAGCTCGTCAACCCGACCGCACCTGTTCCGCGGCGACCTCGGCGGCGGCGACTGCGCAAGGCCGCGACCACAAGAAATCAACCGCAACGCCCCTTGCCGCCTGAGCGGAGGAGCGCTGGGGCGAGATCACAAAAAAACTGAGTAATTGGGAGGAAAATAATGCGTTCCAGATTGATGCTCGGTGCGTGCCTGGTAAGCGCGATGGGGGCCGCCACCATGGCTTTCGCAGCCGAACCTGTGGCGGTGACCATCGACGGCGCCCAACGCGCGGCGCCGGTCACCAAGTACGAATACGGCATGTTCATCGAGCCTATCGGGGGGCTGGTCGCCCGCACGCTCTGGGCGGAGATGCTGGACGATCGCAAATTCTACTATCCCGTCGTCACGCCCGCCCTCGACCAGCCCGCCCCTCCCAACGCCGAAGGTCGGCCTGGCGTGACTTACCGAAAGTGGCGGCCCGTGGGCGCTGACGATGCGGTCTTCATGGACACCAAGGCGCCCTATGTCGGCCGGCAGAGCCCAGTAGTTCGCGTCGACGCCACGGCCCGCAAGGGTCTGTCGCAAGCGGGGATCGGCCTGGCCAAGGGCAAGCGCTACGATGGCCACCTGCAACTCTCAGGCGATCCGGGCGCCAGGGTCGAGGTGGCCTTGATCTGGGGCGATGGTCCCGACGCGCGCCAGACCGTGACCCTTCCCGCCCCAGGCGCCGACTGGCAGCGCGTCGACTTCAGCTTCACCCCCACGGCCGATGCGACCGACGCCCGCCTGGAGATCACCGGCCTTGGCTCGGGCTCGTTCCGAGTTGGCGCGGTCTCCCTGATGCCTTCCGACAACATCCGCGGCTGGCGCGCGGACACCACAGCGATCGCCAGATCGCTCAATTCGGGCATGTGGCGCCTGCCAGGCGGAAACTTCCTGTCGGACTGGGATTGGCACAGCGCCATCGGTCCTCGCGACAAGCGCCCTCCGATGTTCGACCACGCCTGGAGCGCGATGCAGCCCGACGACATCGGGATGGACGAATGGATGGACCTGACGAGGATCATCGGCGTCGAGCCCTATGTCACCGTCAACGCCGGGCTCGGCGACGCCAACTCGGCGGCCGAGGAGGTCGAATACCTCAACGGGCCGGTCACCAGCGCCTGGGGCGCGCGTCGGGCGGCCAACGGTCACCCCGAGCCCTATGGCGTGAAATTCTGGAACATCGGCAACGAGCCCTACGGCTGGTGGCAGATCGGCAAGACCTCGCTCGACTATTTCATGATCAAGCACAACGCCTTCGCCGACGCGATGCGAGCGGTCGACCCGACCATAACCCTGATCGGGTCCGGCGCCATGCCCGACCAAATGCACCCGCGCGACACAAAGGAAAACGCCTCGCTAGAGAGCATCGCCCCCAAGTTCGGCACCGAATGGGATTGGACCGGCGGCCTCCTGGCCAAGGCCTGGGGTAATTTCGACGGCATTTCCGAACACTGGTACGACCAGCCCGAACAGCGCCCCAACGCGCCCAAGGACGCGGAACTGATCGAATATGCGCGCGCGCCGTCAAACCAGGTGCGGATGAAGGCCGAGCAGTGGAAAATCTATCAGAAGCGCTTCCCGGCGATGGAGGCCAAGAAGATCTTCCTGTCGATCGACGAGTACGCCTATTTCGGCGAGGTCAACCTCAAGTCCGCCCTCGCCTACGCGATGGTTCTGCAGGAGATGCTGCGACACACCGATTTCCTGACCATGAGCGCTTTCACGACCGGGGCCTCGACCATGGACATCACGCCTACGACCTCGACGCTCAATACGACCGGCCTGGTTTTCAAGCTCTACGGCGATCGTTTCGGGACGGGTGTCACCCCGCTGGCCGTCCAAGGACAGGCCCCGCAACCCGCCCCGCGATATCCGGTCGGCTTCGCCCATCCGCAGGTGCGCGCCGGCAGCGCGACCTATCCGCTCGACGTGATCGCGGGCCTGACGCCCGACGGCAAGAGCCTTCGAATTGGCGTCGTCAACGCCACCTTCGAAACCCAGACCATCAAGCTCGATCTCAAATCGCTTGCTGCGAGCGGATCCGGCCGCAAATGGGTGCTGAGCGGGCCCGACTTGAAGGCTCAGAACAAGGTCGGAGCGCCGGACGGCGTCACCATCGTCCAGAGTTCCGCGGGCCGCTTCGCTCGCAGCCTGGCGGTCTCGCCCACGTCTGTGACGATCTTCGAATACCCGATCGGCCGGCGCTGACCTGACGGGCGCCGCCCCTCGAGGTCGGCGCCCTAACCGCCGCGCAACGCGCGCATGACCAAGGCTCGGACACGACCATAGGCGCTCTTGTCGAGCAGGCCATGGCGGTCGGCCGGGAGATGGGCCAGCGGATGGCCGTCGGGCCGGAAGACGTAATGGTCGAAGAAGGCGCGCCATGCCGCGCGTTCTTCCGGCGGCCTGTCCGCGATGGCGGTCATCGCCAGCATCATCGTCAGATAGGGCGCGTCGGGTCCCATGGCCGTTCCATCCCACCAGTAGTTCACCAGCATGTTGGCCGGCTCCAGCGCCTCCACCTGATGCCACCAGAGTTTGGGCAGAAAGAGCGCATCTCCCGGCTCGAGCTCGACAATGCGGGCGCGATCGGCGGCGGCCGCGAACCGCGGGTAACGCGGATCGCCGGCCGGAGCCCCGACCGCCAGGGCGATCGGCTGGCCCGCCAGGGTGTGGTCGATCGGCCCGACATAAAGAGCACCGACAGCATCGGGAGGATAGAGCGTGAAGCGTCGCCGTCCCGCCACGACGCAGGCCAGGTTCTCATAGGTGTCGTAATGGCAGGCCACACGGCTGGCGTTGCCCAGCCAAGCGCGCGGCTGGACGCCGGGGGCCAGCAGATCAGTTCGATTGTCCGCGCCAAAGCCCGGAAGATAATCCTCGATCGGCAAGGAGCCCATGTAGACGCTGGCGAGGCGACGGTCCGCGGAAGCTTCGCCGATACGCTCCAAACCCTGCGCCAGGGTCAGCGACTGGCGCTCGAAATTGAAGCCGTCCGGCCCGTCGCCATAGTCATAGCGCCCTTCGATGGCCGGCGCGCCTACGAACGCTTCCCCCAACCGCTCGGAAGCGAAGGACACGAGATACGCCGACAACGCCGCCCATCCGTCTCGGGCGGCGCGCACCGCCGGCCAGTCCCGACAAAGGCCGGGCAAGATCACTGGCTCGCAGCCGATCGCCAAGGCCTGGGCGAGACCCGCCGCACCATCCTGGGCGAGTTGCTCCAGCTCGATCTTCCGAAATTCCTGCGAGGCGCGCGCCATCATGCGGCGAGCTTGTCGTTCCGCAACTTCGCCAGGGCGGAAACATGCTTGAGCGACCCGTTCATGGCGTAGATCAGTTGCAGATCGCCCTGGCGAAACAGCTCAAGCACGGCGGCGTCATCGAGTTCGGCCAGCGTATCGAGGCTGACGGTATACAGTCCGTTCAACGACAGGGTTTTCCCGTCGTCGAATGACAACTCGATATCGATCGGCTCGACGAGCTTGCGCGCCAGCAGCGCCTGAATGAACCGCTCGCTCTCGTCCACGCCGGCGCGCATCTGCGCCAGCACGTGCTGGAGTCGGCGGGCGGCGGACGTGGGCTGTCCCTGAACGTCGAAGAGCGCCGCGCCTTGATGGCCGGAGAACCTTGGGTGGCTGAGATCCACGGCGATCTCGCCGCTGTCGGTCGCGAAGAAGCCCTGGCGCTCCAGATCCAGAGGCGTGAAGACGGCCTGCCCCGCGCCCGCCGCGCCAAGGAGATTTTCTCCCGGTTCGAAACCGAACATCGCACCGGCGTAGAAGCGGCCCGTCTCGGCGTTCTTCGTCAGGAAGATGGGACAAACGGCTGCGGCCGCCACGAACTCGGACGGGACGACCTGAACAAAGTGCGGGGCCGCCGCCGGCAACCGGCCAAGCCGCAGATGGCCGTGATCCTGGGCGTTCAGCAACTGCAGATCCATGGCTTCCTCCATGCCGATCCCTGTTTGCCGGGCCGGTCCTGATGAGCCTTAGCGCGTAAGTCGCGACGGATTCAACCCGCCAAAACTACACCGACAAATACATATTGATACCGGTACCTTTCGGCGCTAACGTCCGCTCATAACAAAATAATGCATGCGGGAGGATGTGATGCGGTTAGAGCGCCCAACCTTGGCGATTCCTCCTTCGTAGCCAGTCAATTCGCGGGGCAACCACGCCCACGGATAAGGCCGGCCAATACGTGCCGGCGATAATTCATCCCATGGCACATGGAGGGGGAAATGAAGGTCTCCAACTTCAATAATCAGAGTAGAATTGCGCGCTGGACGGGTGGAAAGCTCGCCCTCGCCAGTGCGTCGAGCTTGCTGGTTCTGGCCATCTGCGGCGTTGCGGAAGCCAGGGACAGCTCTGACGCCGCCATCGCCACCGCCTCGGCTCAAGCCGCGCCAGCGGCCGAGCCGGAAAAGGCGGCCACGCCGCAAAATTCCGACTCGACCGCCGTCGAAGAAGTGGTCGTCACCGGTCTGCGCGGCTCCCTGCAGCGCAACCTCGACATCAAGCGAAGCTCGGCCGGCGTGGTCGACGCCATCTCCGCCGAGGACATCGGCAAGTTCCCGGACTCGAACGTCGCGGCCTCGCTGCAACGCCTGCCTGGTGTTTCCATCCAGCGGGCCGGCGCGCGCGGCGAGCCACAGGGCATCACCGTTCGCGGCTTCGGCGGCGACTTCAACGAAACCCTCTATGACGGCCGCCGGATCTCGACGGCCACTGGCGGACGCTCGGTCGACTTCAGCACCGTCGGCGCAGACTTCGTGGGCGGCCTCAGCGTCCTGAAGACGCCCGACGTCTCGCTGTCCAGCAGCTCGATCGGCGCCACGGTCAATGTCCAGTTCCCCAAGCCGTTCGACCATCCGGGCCGCCGGATGGCCTTCACGGCCTCGGGCTCGGTGCAGGACGGCGCGGACAAGTTCGTGCCGACCGTGGGCGCCCTTTTCAGCGACACGTTCGCCGACAACAAATTCGGCGTGCTGGTCGATGCGATGTATACGCGCCACGACACCCAGACCAACCGCGTCTACGTCAGCGGTTGGCCGGGCGGCTACTACGCGCCCTGCCAGTTGACGGCCTCCTGCACGTCCGCCGAACTGGCGAACAAGACCGTCCTGGGCTGGTTCGAGCAGCAAGCCGGGGCCACACAGATCTACACCAAGGACGAACGCCTCGACGGCCGCATCGCCTTGCAATGGTCGCCGGTCGAAGGCGTGACGGTCACCCTGGATGACAACTATTCGCGCCAGAGCATCCGGTCCGACAACTTCGGTTACGGCATCTGGTTCAACCAGGATGGGCTTCGGAACGTCAAGCTTGACGAGAATGGAACGACGGTCGACTTCACCCAGGCCGGTTCGCAGACCGACTTCACGGCAGGCACCGATCGTTCCGTCCTCCGCACCAACCAGACCGGACTGAACGTCCAATGGGAGGTGTCCGATAACCTCAAGTTCGAAGGCGACGCCAGCTACGCCAAGAGCTGGCTGAATCCCGGCGGCGAGATCACCAGCGACAACGCCGACGTGGGTTATGGCTTCGGCATCGGCCCGTCCCTGGGCATCAGCATCGGGGGCGACAGCAAGAACACCCTGCCTGTGCTGCACAACTACGGCCCCAACGGCGACGCCGCGCGCTGGGCGGATCCGTCCGTCATCGGCTCCCACGTGGTGGTCCGCCAAGCTCAGCAGAACACCGACGTCGTCAAGCAAGTGCGGTTCGCCGGGTCCTGGGAGCAGGAAGGCTTCAAGATCAAGGCCGGCGGCACCTACCTAGAAGACCACTACCAGTTCCAGCAAAGCAACACGTTCGTGAATAACTTCTGGCAAGCCTATCCGGGCTATGGCCCGGCCTCCGGCGCCAATGGCGGGGTCATGGTTCCGGCCAGCCTGTTCAAAGAACGCGTCAGCACCAAGGACTTCATCCCCGGTTTCGACGGCGCCCTGCCGCCCTACCTCCTGAAGTTCGACGCCCGTGAATACCAGCAGTTCCTGTCGAGCCTGGGCAATCCGCAGACCAAGAACATTCCTGGCTTCAACTACGGCGGGAGCGGCGTCGGGACCAACTTCACCGGCGCATTCGACATGGCGCTGGACAACGGCAGCATTCGCGACATCACCGAAAAGACCTGGGCGCTGTTCGTGAAGGCCAACTTCGATGTGGACGTGGCCGGCATGCCGTTCCACTTCAACGCAGGCGTTCGCGAAGAGAACACCCACGTCACGTCGGCCGGCTTCGGCCAGGTGCCAATCGCGATCACGCGCAGCGCTGGGGACCCCACCCTGCTGACCGTGACCCTGAGCGATCCGCAGAGCGTCTCGACCAAGAGCAACTACTCGTATCTGCTGCCCAGCGTCGACATGAAGCTGGAGCTGACCGAAAGCGTGCACCTGCGTCTGGACGCCTCACGCACCCTGACCCGCCCGGGCCTCAACCTGCTGACCCCCGTGGCCAGCGTCGGCACCGGCCAGCGCGTTGGAGCTCTGACGGCCAGCGGCGGCAGCCCCGCACTGAAACCCTACCTAGCCGACAACTTCGACGCCGCGGTGGAGTGGTATTACAAGCCGAACTCGTATGCGGCGGTGAACTTCTTCATCAAGGACGTCAGCAACTTCATCGTCGGCGGCACCCAGCGGCAGACGATCAACGGCGTGATCGATCCGACGACGGGCCAACCGGCCGTCTTCAGTGTCACCCAGCAGGTGAACGGCCCCGAAGCCACCGTGCGCGGGGTGGAACTGGCCTGGCAGCACGTGTTCGGCGACAGCGGCTTCGGCTTCAACGCCAACGCCACGTTCGTCGACACCAACAAGCCCTACGATCCCAAGGACATCTCTCAGAGCGGCTTTGCGATCACCGGCCTGGCTGACTCCGCCAACCTCGTGGCCTTCTATGACAAGAACGGCCTTGAGGCCCGGGTTGCAGTCAACTACCGCAAAGGGTATCTGCGTCAGTTCGGCCAGAACCAGAACACCGGCGCCTTCGGTTCGGAGCCGACGTTCGAGAACCCGAACCTGCAGATCGACTTCAGCGGCAGCTACGCCCTCACCAAGCAGATCAACCTGTTTGTCGAGGCGCTCAACCTGACCAACGAGGTACAGAGCACGCACGGACGCTTCAGCAACCAGTTGCTGGACGTCTTCGCCTACGGCCGCCGCTACACTGCCGGGGCGCGTTTCCGCTTCTAGTTCCCTTTTCCTCACTAGACTGGGAACGTTCGGTTCGCGTTCCCAGTCGCTTTTCCACGACAAGCCATGGTCCGTCCGGTCAAAAACATCGTCATCGTCGGCGGCGGTACGGCTGGCTGGCTAACCGCCGGCGTGATCGCCGCCAAGCATCGCGCCCGACAAGCCACGGGCTTTACAGTAACGTTAGTGGAGTCGCCGACCACGCCGATCATCGGCGTCGGCGAAGGCACCTGGCCGACGCTGCGTACGACCCTGGCCAAGATCGGCGTTTCTGAAACCGACTTCTTCCGCGAGTGCGACGCCGCCTTCAAGCAAGGCGCCCGGTTTGCGCGCTGGACCACGGGCGAGCCCGACGACGCATATTATCATCCGCTCGTGCTGCCCCAGAGCTTCTCTCAGATCAATCTGGCGCCTCACTGGCTGGCCGGGGGGGCGGCGGGCAGCTTCTGCGACGCGGTCTGCCCCCAAGGCGTCCTCTGCGACGAAGGGCTAGGCCCCAAGACCATCACCGCGCCGCCCTATCAAGGCGCGGCCAACTACGCCTACCATCTGGACGCCGGCAAGTTCGCGCCCTTCCTGCAACGCCATTGCTGCGAGAAGCTGGGCGTTCGCCATGTCCTGGCCGATGTGCGCGGCGTGGCTCTTGCCGACGACGGCGACATCCGCGCCGTGGTGACCGAGCAGGCCGGCGAGATCGAAGGCGATCTGTTCGTCGACTGCACCGGCTTTCGGTCGCTGCTGCTTGGCGAGACCCTGGGCGTGAAATTCCACGACTGCGGCGATGTCCTTTTCTGCGACGCCGCCCTGGCCGTCCAAGTCCCCTACGAACATTCCGACAGCCCCATCTCAACCCACACCATCTCGACCGCCCAGTCGGCTGGTTGGATATGGGACATCGGCCTGCCGACCCGGCGCGGCACCGGGCACGTCTACTCCAGTCGCCACATCTCCGATGACGAAGCCGAGCGGGAGCTGCGGGCCTATCTCGGCCCGGCCGGGAAAGACCTGCCCGTCCGCAAGATCTCCATCCGGTCGGGACACCGCGAAACCTTCTGGAAGCGCAACTGCGTGGCCGTGGGCCTGGCGGCCGGCTTCCTGGAGCCGTTGGAGGCCTCGGCCATCGTGCTGATCGAGCTGTCGGCCAAGCTCATCGCCGAGCAGATGCCCGCCTGCCGCGAGGTGATGGACATCGTGGCCTCGCGCTTCAACGCCACCACCCACTACCGCTGGGGCCGGATCATAGACTTCCTGAAGCTGCACTACGTGCTCAGCCAAAGGACCGACAGCGCCTTCTGGCGCGACAACCGTGATCCCGAGACCATCCCCGAACGCCTTTCGGATCTGCTGCTGCTATGGCGCCACCAGCCGCCATGGTTGACCGAAGAGTTCGACCGCGCCGACGAGGTGTTCCCCGCGGCCAGCTATCAGTATGTGCTCTACGGAATGGGCTTCCGCACCGCGGTCGAGCCCGCCGCCCTGGCCGAGGAAAGCGCGCTGGCCCAGCGCGCCTTCCGCGAAAACGCCATTCTGGGCGAACGCCTGAGAAGCGGCCTTCCGAAGCACCGCGACCTGATCCGCAAGATCGTCGAACACGGCTTGCAGCCGGTATGAGGCGTGACACATCGCTTCTGGAGCGCGGTTTCGCGCGGGCGGTCGCTCGCCCGGGGCGCGCGACCGCCATCCTGCCACTCCTTCTGGCGACAGGCTCGGTCAATGCCGCGCAACTCCCCTCTCCGCCCGGCATCCCCGTTGTCGCCGAGGCCGAGCGTCCGAACTCGGAAAAGGCGTTTTCCGCAGTTGAGATTCACGAGCGCCCGGCGCCCGTCCCTGTCGTTTTTGAAGTTTCGCCCGATGGCTCCGACAACGCTGACGGCGCGCCTGGCCGCCCCTTTGCGACCCTCGCTCGCGCCCAGGCCGCAGTGCGGTCAGTCAACGCGACCCACTCGGTCACAGTGCGGCTCGCGGAAGGCGTCTACCGTCTGGCCAAGCCGCTGCAGTTCTCCGTCGAGGACGGCGGCCAGAATGGCTACGTGGTCCGTTGGGAAGCCGCCAAGGGCGCGCACCCTGTCTTGTCCGGGGGGCAACCGATCGAAGGTTGGCGCCGGGCCGACACCGCGCGCAACATCTGGGTCGCCGATATTCCGCGGGGAGCCGATCCGCGCCAGCTATGGGTAAACGATCGCCTGGCCCATCGCGCGGCGGTCGAAGCCCCCCGAAAAGCCTTCGCCTTCCACGATTGGGGTATCGAGATCCTGGATCCGGCCTGGCGGTTCCTCGCCGACCTGCCGGATCAAACCCGGCTGGAGGTCGAGAACACGGGCTTCTTCACTGACCGTCGCGCTCGGGTGGAGAGCATACGCGGCGACCGGATCGTCCTGGCCCAGCCGGGCTGGCGCAACAACCTCATAGGCTATGACACCTTCGCCCGACCGGTGTCAGGTGATCGCGCGCGTTTCTTCATCGCCAACGCCCTGGCCTTCGTACGAGCTGGCGGCGACTGGTGGGCCGACCCTGTCCGTGGAAAACTCTACTACAAGCCCCGCGACGGCGAAGTCATGGCCGCCAGCGAGGTGGTCATGCCGCGCCTGGAGGCCCTGGTCTCGGTGGCGGGCAAGCCTGGCAAGCCCGTGCGCGATCTGCAGTTCGTCGGCCTAAGCTTCCAGCACACCAGCTGGCTTGGCCCATCCAGTCCCGAGGGTTACGCCAGCCAGCAGAGCGGCTCCTTCCTGTCGGGCCAGGTTCCGGACTATCCCAGCGACCCGATCCGCGACTGCAGCTGGGGATGCTGGGCTTTCGAAAGCATGCGGAACCAGTGGCGGCAGCAGCCGGCTGCGGTTCAGGTCGCCGCCGCAGCCCGCATTCTCTTCGAGGACACGGAGTTCTCCCATCTCGGCCAGATCGCCCTGGGCCTTGGCAACGACGCCAGCGCCAATCTGAGTGGAGCGGCCCTGGAAACGCGCTCGGTCGAGGTCGTCCGCAGTCGTTTCCGGGATCTAGCCGGCGGCGCGATCATGGTGGGCGGCGTCTCGCCGGACGCGCACCACCCGCCCCGGCCCGACCAGGCCGTGCGCGACATCGTCATTCAAGACAACACCATCCAGGGCGTCTCCCAGGTCTATCGGGAACAGGCCGCGATCCTCGTCACCTATGCGACCGCGAGCGTGATCCTCCACAACGAGGTTTCCGACGCGCCCTATGACGGCATCGACGTGGGTTGGGGCTGGGGCGTCAACGACCCCGGCGGCAACACCGCCTACATGACCCTGGCGCGCGGCTACTACGACCAGCCCGGCAATCGCGTCTACGACACGCCGACGATCCTTCGCGATACGGTGATCGCCGGAAATCGCGTGCATGGCGTGAAGCGCTGGTTCCCCGATGGGGGAGCCATCTATCACCTGTCGGCCGATCCAGGCGCCCTGATCGCCGAGAACCACGTCTACGACGTGCCCGGCGGCATCGGCGTCTATCTGGACGAAGGATCTCGATACGTCACCGTGCGCGACAACGTCTTCGACGGGCTTGGCCTGTGGGTCAATCTGAACGCGCTGGACGGCGCCTATCCGCGCCGGACGGCGGCGGACAACGTCGCGCGCGGCAACTGGCACAATGCCGGCAAGGCCAACGGATCCTGGTCCGACTACGCCAACAATCGCCTGATCGACAACGTCTCCGTCGAGGGACAGGCCTGGCCCGCCCCCGCCCGCGAGGTGATCGCGCGCGCGGGTCCGCGCCCCGCCAAGCCCTGAACACAAGCACGCGCCAATCACGAGGTCTTCTCCCATGCCCAAGTCATCATGGCTTCACTGCGCCGCCGGGGCGACGCTCTGCGCGAGCTTGGCCTTGGGGGCGCCCGCCTTCGCCCAGCCCGCCTCGGCGCCCAAGCGCGAGACGTCCCCCGTGCGCGCCAAGGCCGATCGATTGGCCGCCGAGTTGGTCGGCAAGATGACCACCGAAGAAAAGCTGGACCAGTTGCTCAACACCGCCCCGGCGATCCCCCGACTGGGCGTGCCCGCCTACAACTGGTGGACGGAATCTCTGCACGGCGCGCTGGGGACTTTGCCAACCACGAACTTCCCCGAGCCGATCGGCCTGGCCGCCAGCTTTGACCCCAACCTCGTCCAGGACGTGGCGGCCGCCGTCGGCACGGAGGTGCGCGACCTGCACCTCCTGTCGCGGCAGACCGGACGGATGGGACGCATCGGCACGGGCCTGGACACCTGGTCGCCGAACATCAACATCTTCCGCGACCCGCGCTGGGGCCGCGGCCAGGAAACCTATGGTGAGGACCCGTTCCTGACCGCGCACATCGGCGTGGCCTTCGTGGAGGGCATCCAGGGCCCCGATCCGGATCTGCCTCGCGTCATCGCCACGCCCAAGCACTTCGCGGTCCATAGCGGACCGGAATCGACGCGCCATGGCGCCAACGTCTTCGTTTCGCGCCACGACCTCGAAGACACCTACCTACCCGCCTTCCGCGCCGCCATCACCGAGGGCCAGGCCGGTTCGGTGATGTGCGCCTACAATCGCATCGACGGCCAGCCGGCGTGCGCCAGCGACCTTCTGCTGAAAGACCACCTGCGCGGCGCCTGGCGCTTCGACGGCTACGTCGTTTCCGACTGCGACGCCGTCAAGGACATCGCCGACAATCACAAGTACGCGCCCAATGCGGCCGCCGCCGTCGCCTCCGCGATGCGAGCCGGGGTCGACAACGAATGCAACGGAGCCACCCTGGCCGACACCGCGGGCCTGACGAAGCCCTACCGTGAGGCGCTCCAGCAAGGGCTGATCACCGAAGCCGATATCGACCAGGCCCTGGTGCGGCTCTATTCCGCCCGCCTGCGGGTCGGCGACCTGCCCGGCGTACGGACGGTCGAAACCCGATCGGCGCCCATCGCCTCGGTGATGACGCCTCAACACGAGGCCCTGGCGCTCGCCGCCAGCGAGAAGAGCCTGGTGCTGCTCAAGAACGATGGCCTGCTTCCTCTCAAACCCGGCCTCCGCATCGCGGTCGTCGGTCCGCTGGCCGACGCCACCCGCGTCCTGCGCGGCAACTACTCGTCGGCCCTGTCGGCGCCGCCGATCTCGGTGCTGGATGGCCTGCGCCAAGCCATGCCCTCGGCCAAGATCGTCCATGCGCCGTTCGGGCCGTCCTTCACCGACGGCGATCGCGTCCCAAGCACCGCGCTGGCCACGCCAGACGGCAAGCCCGGCTTGCTGGCACGCTACTACAATACGGTTGAACCGCCCCCCGCTCGCTTCGAACCCGGAACTTTCGAAGAGGCGGTGGCCAAGATGCGCTACCAGGACAAGCCGGTGGTGACCCGTGTCGAACCGGACGTCGCTTCGCGAAGCCTGGATCTGGCCACGGTCTCCGACCACCACCGCGTGGTCTGGACCGGCTTCCTGGTTCCGCCCGAGAGCGGAACCTATCGGCTGGGGCTGGCGGGCTTCAATGGCGAGCTCAAGCTCGACGGCAAGCCCTTCGCCGATCTCCGCAAGGCCGGGTGGGCCAGCCTGCCCACGCTCAAGACCATCCACCTGGAAAAGGGTCATCGCTATCCGATCGAGATCGTCTCGGAGTCTCACGCCCTTTCCGGCGTCAATCTGGTCTGGAAGCGCGTTTCCGACGATCCGGCCGCCGAGCTGAAGAAAGCCGCGGCCCAGGCCGACGTATTGGTCGCCGTGGTCGGCCTGACTTCCGACCTTGAGGCCGAAGAGTCGCCGGTCGAGGTTCCCGGCTTCAAGGGCGGCGACAAGACGACCCTGGACCTCCCGCCAGATCAGCAGGCGCTGCTGGAACAAGCCAAGGCTCTGGGCAAGCCGCTCGTCGTAGTGACCATGAACGGCAGCCCGGTGAACCTCTCCTGGGCCAAGGACAATGCTTCAGCCATCGTGGAAGCCTGGTATCCTGGCCAGTCCGGCGGCCTGGCGATCGCGAACGTGCTGTCGGGCAAGACCAATCCCTCAGGCCGGCTGCCGCTCACCTTCTATCGCTCGATCGACGATCTCCCGCCCTTCGGCGACTATGCGATGGCCGGTCGCACCTACCGGTACTTTACGGGCAAGCCCGTCTATCCGTTCGGCTTCGGTCTCAGCTACACCCGCTACGACTACGCGCCGGTCTCGGTCGAGCCTCTCCCCGGCGGTGCGGGCCAAGGCGTCCGCGTGACGACCACCGTGCGAAACGTCGGCGAGCGTCCGGGCGAGGAAGTCGCCCAGCTTTACCTGAACTTCCCCGATACGCCCGGCGCGCCCCGCGTGGCCTTGCGCGGTTTCCAGAGGGTGGCCCTCAAGCCCGGCGAAGCGCGCAAGGTGACGTTCACGCTCTCGTCTCGCGATCTCAGCTCGGTGACTCCCGAGGGTGATCGCCGTGTGGCGGTCGGCGCCTATCGCGTCAGCGTTGGCTCAGGGCAGCCGGACACGGGCGTTCCCAGCCAGTCAGCATCGTTCTCGATCGACACCGCCGTGGCGCTGGCGAAGTAGGCCGAAGATCCGGCCGTCAAAGCTCGTCGGGGGCGCAGACAGGCCCGCCGACGTCTACTGCCCAGGGGAATAGCGTGAAGACCATCGCGACCATGGCCGGGGCCCTCGCCCTCCTCCTTCCGACTTTGGCGAACGCCGCGCCCAAACTCGAAGGCGCGATCGGCGATCACGCCGTGCTGCAACGCGGCAGGCCCATCATCGTCACGGGTCGGGCCGCGCCCGGCGAGAAGGTCATGGTCAACCTGGCCGGGCGATCAGCCACCGGCCAGGCCGATCGGGAAGGTCGTTTTCGCATCGCCCTGCCGCCGCTCTCCGCCGGTGGTCCCCATCAAATGCTGGTCGATGCGCCGAGCGGGCGGACCTTCGTCGATGATCTGCTGATCGGCGACGTCTTTCTCTGCTCGGGACAGAGCAACATGGAGCTGTCCACAGAGCAGTCACAAAACAGCTTCCAGATCTGGGGCGCCACAGATCCGCAGATGAGGCTGATGACGGTCGCCAAGCGCCTTGCGGAGGCGCCGCTCGACCAGTTCAACGTTCCGCCGGCCTGGACCGCGGCCACGCCCGAAACGATCGCCAAGTTTTCCGCCGTCTGCTTCTACGCCGGTCAGGATCTGCGGCGGACCGCCAAGGTTCCGGTGGGGCTGATCCATTCCAGTTGGGGCGGGTCGCGGATTTCCGCCTGGATGGCGCCAGAAGGTCTGCGCGCCGGCGGCCTGGAGATGGAAGCCAAGGCGCTGGAGCTCCACGCCCGCGACGCTGCAGGGGCCGAGGCCATGGTCGCCCGCCAGTGGGAGACCTGGTGGCGCGAGCAATCCGGCCTTGCCGGCGCGGATCAGCCCTGGCGCGGCGAACATCCCACGTGGTCGCCCGTTCCCGCGATCGGTTACTTCGGCCGCTGGGGACAGCCAGCAATGGCCAACTACCTCGGCATGCTCTGGTTCGAGAAGACGGTGGACCTGACGCCCGCGCAGGCCGCGCAAGGTGCTATCCTCTCGTTGGGTCTTGTCGACGACGCGGATCGCACCTGGGTCAATGGCAAGGCGGTCGGCGGATCGAGCATCGGCGCGCCGCGCCGCTACCGCCTGGCGCCAGGCACACTCGTCGCCGGACGCAACCTGATCAGCATCAACGATGACAACGTCTACGCCGACGGCGGTCTGGCCGGTCCTGCCCAGTTGATGCGCCTGCAGTTCGACGACGGGACTTCCGTTCCCCTCGACACAGGTTGGCGCTACGCCCTGGCGGGCCGTCCCAAGACCAACGCGCCCCGCGCGCCGTGGGACGATATCAACGGCGCCGGCGTCCTCTACAACGCCATGATCTCGCCCCTTGGTCCCGTCGGGCTGGCGGGCGCGATCTGGTACCAGGGCGAATCCGACACCGGCCTGCCCGGCTACCAGCGGCGCCTGGCGGCGATGATGGCCGACTGGCGGCGTCAGTTCGAAACCCCAGCCCTGCCGTTCGCGATCGTCCAACTGTCGGCCTATGGCGCCGGTATGACGAAGCCGGGCGAAAGTGGTTGGGCCGAGGTGCGGGACGCCCAGCGGCGCGCCGCCCAGGCCGACGGTCACGCGGCCGCGGTCGTCACCCTCGACCTCGGCGATCCCTACGACATCCATCCCGGCGAAAAACAGGAGGTCGGCCGCCGAACGGCCGATGCGCTGCGCGTCCTGGCCTATGGCGAAGCCGTCTCCCCTGGTCCTCGCATCGCGACCGCCCAGCGCGCGCCCGACGGAAGCATCGTCCTGACCTTCGCGGGCGCGTCAGGCGACCTGGTCGTGCGCAGCGCCGACACAGCCATCGGCTTCGAGCTTTGCGCGGCGGACGGCGGCTGCCGATACGCCCCTGGGCGCGTCGCTGGCGATAAGGTCACGTTGCAAGGCGACGGCGGCCCCGTCGGGCGCGTGCGCTACGGCTGGGCGGACAGCCCGGCGGTGAATCTCTTCGATCGTGCGGGACGTGCGGTCGGCTCCTTCGAAATCCAGCTCCCTTAGCGTTTGGCGGGACGCTGAATGTTGGAACGTCATAGGCGGCCAGTGTATGTTACCGGTACCTTTCACTGACCAGGAATCCGGCGACGCCGGGCGAGGACATGATGAATAGCGGCGGGGACCATCCGCTCAGGGTGGCGCTAAGTGAGTTGATGCATCTGCGCGCCCTGCCCCTTGAGCAGGCGCCAGTGAAGCTGCGTCAATGGGTCTTCCTCGTGAGCGCGGAAGAGCGGGCGTCCGAGGCCGCCTTTGTCGCCTTGTTCGCGCCGGGCCAGGATCCGGTCGGCGGCCGAGTGTTGGTCGCGAATTCGGACGGCGGCTGGCTATGGGAACGCCACCAGGAATTCTCGACCTGGACGCGGTTCATCTACGGGCCGTTGGGTCGCGAACTCGGCTTCGAGGCCATCGTCGACGAAGACTGCTTCTGGCTGTACGGTGCACCGGGCCAGGTCTTCCGGGGCGTCGAGATTTCAGTCTCCGCGCCGGGTTCGCCGCCGCCCGCGGATGCCGCGCTGAACCGACATATCGACCTGGCCCGCTGCGTTTCCTGCGAAGTCTTCGACGGCGCCGCGCGGATTTGGACGGACTTCCGGCTGCGCGAAGGCGGCACGGGGCGCATCCACGTGCACAACATCGCCATGGCCAACGACGAGGTCTCGCGTCTGGTTCAGACACTGATCGAGATCGGCAACTATCGAAAGCTGGCGTTGATCGGCTTTCCTCCAGCGCGCGAACTGCTGGCCTGGCTGGATGGCGCCGAAGCCCGGCTCTCTGCGATCGCCAGCGGCCTGGCCGCCGGCGAAGACAGCCAGGCGGTGCTGGACAGCCTTCTGGCGCTTTCAGCCGAGGTGGAGCTGCGCGCGGCTCATGGGCGGTTCCGTCGCGGCGCCACGGAGTCCTACCACCGCCTGACCCTGGACCGGCTGGAAGCGCTGCGCGAACGCCATGTGCCGGGCCACTCAACCATGAGCGAGTTCATCGCCCGGCGCCTGCAGCCGGCCATGCGCACCCGCGAAGCCGCCGACCGGCGACTGGACGATCTCTCGCTGCGCGTCGCGCGTTGCGGCGACCTTCTCCAGGCCCGGATCGGCATCGCGTTGGACCGCCAAAACCAGGAAACACTCCGTGGCATGGGCGCCAGCCTGCAATTGCAGGCCAAGTTACAGGGCCTCGTCGAGAGCTTGTCGATCTTCGCCGTCGGCTACTACGTGCTAGGCTTGCTCGGCTACTTCCTGAAGCCCTGGCTGCATGTTTGGCCGGGTGCGAGCGAACAGGTTCTGTCGGGCCTGGTTCCTCTGGTTCTGATCGCCGTGGCCGCCGGCCTGCACCGGCGCAAGAAGCAGCTCATCGAGCGGGACCGACAGGACTGATCGCCACTGCGGCATGCAAGGGCCTAGGCGCGGATCGCCCCCGGCTCCGTGTGGTCGTTGGCGTATGGCACGAAGAGAAAGCGTCCGGCGCGCTCGCCATTCCGCAGTCGTATTTCCAGCACCACGGCCTCGCCGGCGTCGGCCATGCCCTGCGCAAGATCCCGCGCGGCCCGTTCGGCAGCAGCGCCAGTGACGAAGGCCATGGGGCTATCGGTAAAATCGCCGCAAACAATCCATCCCTCCCCGGACGGCTCGACGAAAACAAAGCTTGGCATAATCAGCACTCTCAACTGAACGTAGAATGGCGGCCGACCGGCAGCTGGCCAGCCGCCAGCCTCGGCTCAAGAGGACCTGTGTCGATCCAGGCGGCTCAGAGCGCCCAGGACTTCGCTGAGCGGAACAGGCTGCGAAGTTCCCAGAAGCCATCTCTGGGTTGGCCGACCCTCAACGGCGCTAGCGTCCGATGCCCAGGCCGCCAGGATTTCCCGCTTGGCGGCGGGCGTTAGCTCCTGATCCTTGAGGACCTCCAACGGGTGGAGGAAGCCAACGGCGGGTCGGACCGGCCAGGGGCGGGCCCGATCCGTTGCGGTGACCGTCTGCATGGCGGTTCCCTACGCCGCTTTCGCCTTGCTGCTCTGCAGGATCGGCGTTCGGTCGCCACCACCCGCGCCGATGGGGACTTGGCGCGGCTTGAGCGCTTCGGGCACCTGGCGCACGAGATCGATCGACAGGACCCCATCGGCGCAGGCGGCGTCCTTGACGATGACATAGTCGGCCAATTCGAACCGACGCTCGAACGCTCTCTGGGCCAAGCCTTGGTAGATGAAGGTACGAGCCCCTTCGCCTTCATCGGCCTTGCGCCCCCTGATCACCAAAAGGTTCGGCTGGGCTGTGATTTCCAGATCGGTCGGCGTGAATCCCGCGACCGCCAACGAGATGCGATAGGAATCTTCGCCGGTCTTCTCAATGTCGTAGGGCGGATAAGAGGTGTGGGTCTCGGCGCGCAGGGCGCTTTCGACCAAATCAGCCATCCGGTCGACACCAATCATCGAACTGTAGAGCGGACTGAAGTCAAATGTGGTGCTCATTTCCATCTCCTCGAAAGCAAGTTGGACATGAGGGGCGCCAAACGAAGCGCCAGGCGCCCCAGAACCGGGCCCCGCGGGCGCCCGGCAAGCAGGCGATGAGTTAGGTAGCCGCTCCAACGCGTCAAGAACCCAACGTCGCAAATTTATCGCTCGATGAGATGGAGCCAATTCGACGCGCCTGCCCTACCCGGCCCGCATACCCATTGCCTGCGTCAGCACCTTCGACCCGCCGCGATCTGGCTGGCGTAACGGCGCGCACACTTGAGCGGCATGCAGAAGGGATCCGCAAACTTGTCGGAGCTTTTCGAGCCATTTCCCCAACCCTCAGGCGATTGAGAACCGAGAATCAGGACTTCGGAACGCCGCCACCTTCCAGCTTCAGACGCGACAATGGCTCAATTTTTCGAAGCACTGGACTGGAGCTCCGAGCAAGAGACCCGAAAAAGAAGCTCACACCCGTGACAAACCGCGCTAGTTATTTGTAGGAGTAAAAACGGACGTAAACGAGACGCCGGCGTTGGGGAGTGGAGTGCGGCTATGAAGCGAGCCAGAGAGGCGACCTCGTTGGCGGGATTTGCGCCGGGGCGCCTGATCCTAAGCGGCCTAGCCGCGGCCTGCGTTCTGGTTTCCGCCGCCCACGCTGAAGCAGGGACGGATACATCAGCGCCTGCGGGGCTGGACGTAAATGGCCACCTTCAGGCCGCCTTCGCCTCGCCCAACCAGACATTCGCCCATGTGAGGCTCCGCAACGGCGTTCAGATACAGCTGGCCGGCGTGACGAAGAACATTGTGTTCTACGCGCCGGACACTGTCCGAGTGAACGCCACGCTCGGCAAAAACTATTGGACTGCGCCCAGCCTGGTCGTGCCGGCCGCGCCGAGCCCGGTCGCCTTCTCGATGACGGACACGGCGACCGCGCTGATCGTGACGACGGCGAAGCTGCGCATTGAAATCAGCAAAACGACGGGCGCGCTTCGCTTCCTGGATCCCAGCGGCAAACTCTACACCGAAGAGAAGAACCAGGAGCCGCAGCGCCTCAAGCCGGTGACGATCTCGGGCGCGCCCAGTTACGAGGCCGTCAACAGCTTCGTGCTTCGCCCCGACGAAGCCATCTACGGCTTCGGCTTCACGGGCGACGACACCAGCAATCGACGCGGCAAGGACCTGCTGCTGGTCCAGACCAATGTCGGCATCATCATTCCGGTGATGATGTCCTCGCGGCGTTATGGCGTCCTGTGGGACACCTACTCGCAAATGCGTTTCAAGGACGAGGCGGGCGACGCCTCGCTTTGGGCCGAAAGCGCCCCGGGGGGCGTCGACTACTACTTCATGGCCGGGGAGACGCCCGACGACGTGGTCGGCGCCTATCGCGCCCTCACCGGCGATGCGCCCATGTATCCGAAGCAGGCGTTCGGCCTCTTCATGAGCAAGGAGCGCTACAAGACCCAGGATCAGTTGCTCGAGGTCGCGCGGACCTTCCGCAAGGATCGCTTCCCGCTCGATTACATCGTCCAGGATTGGCAATACTGGGGATCGGACAAGGACGGCAGTTGGAGCGGGATGATCTGGGACCCGGCCCGCTACCCCGATCCCGTGGGCATGACCCGCCAGCTTCACGACATGAATCTCAAGCTGATGGTGTCGATCTGGCCGTCCATCGGAAACGACACTGCCCTCGCGCACGAGCTGGACAGCCACGGATTGCGGTTCGAGCCGCTGCACTGGATTTCGAAACATGCCCGCGTCTACGACGCCTACAGCCCGATCGGCCGGCAGATCTACTTCAAGCACATCAAGTCCGGCCTGCTCGACAAGGGCGTGGACGCACTCTGGATGGACGGCACCGAGATCGAGGTGAGCAGCGCCATGTGGAACGCGATCGACAACATTCGCGACACCAAGGCGCTCGGCTCGAACGCCCTGGGCGACTTCACGCGTTACCTCAATCCCTATTCGCTGATGACCACCCAGGGAACCTATGACGGCCAGCGCGCGACCAGCGACAAGCGGGTCTTCACGCTGACCCGATCAGCCTGGGCGGGCGCGCAACGCACGGCGGCGGCGTCATGGAGCGGCGACATCTTCTCCAGCTGGAAGACGCTCAAGCAACAGATCGCCGGCGGGGTCGACGTCACGGTCACCGGCAATCCATATTGGACCCAAGACACTGGAGGCTTCTTCGTCACCGAATTTCCCGGCGGCGAGCAGAATGCGGAATGGCGCGAACTCTATGCGCGCTGGATGCAGTTTGCGGCCTTCAACCCCATCATGCGTATCCACGGCACCAGCGTCGAACGCGAGCCCTATCTGTTCAAGACGCTGGATCCGGCGGTGTACGCTTCGTTGTCCGACAGCGTGCGCCTGCGCTATCGCCTCCTGCCCTATATCTATGGGCTGAGCTGGAAGGTCACATCGGACCATTACACGCTGATGCGGCCGTTGATGATGGACTTCCCGGATGACCGGGCGACGGACAACATCGACGACAGCTTCATGTTCGGGCCCTCGTTCCTCGTTCATCCGGTCACCCGGGCGATGTACAACGTCAGCCCGCCCCCAGCGACGACGATCCCCAGCCAATATCTGCGCACTTCCGACGGGAAGACCGGCCTGACGGTGCAGTATTTCGAGGGCGCGAACTTCGAAATTCCGAAAGGCAAGCTGGTCGACGAGAAGATCGACCACACCTGGCCCAGCCCGCCGCTGGCCGAGATCCCCGGCGGGCTCGCCAAGCTCGAAGATTTCTCGGCGCGTTGGGAGGGCGCGATCGTCGCGCCTGAGGAGGGCGAATATGAGATCGGCGTGGCCGGCGACGACGGCATGCGTCTCTTCCTCGACGGCGAAAAGGTGGTGGACGACTGGACGGCCGGCGCGGAGCGTTACCACGGCGTCAAGCGCAGGCTGAAGCGAGGGGAAAGCCTGCCAGTGCGCATCGACTATTATCAAGGCGGCGGCGACCGCAGCCTGCGTCTGACCTGGCGGCGGCCCGCCGATCTGCAGGCCGCCGCCAAGCTGGCCGAGGCGGCCAGGGACTTCACCGTGAGCACTTATCTGCCCGGGGGCGCGGACTGGTACGACTTCTGGACCAACGAGCGTCTCGTCGGCGGCAAGACCGTGTCACGCCAGGCGCCGCTCGACATCTTGCCGCTCTACGTTCGCGCTGGCTCCATCGTGCCGATGGGCCCAGAGGTCCAGTTCGCGACCGAACGTCCCGAGGCGCCCTACGAAATCCGCATCTATCCCGGCGCCGACGCCCGGTTCACGATCTACGAGGACGACAACGAGACCTACGCCTACGAAAAGGGCGAACGCGCCACGTACGATCTGACCTGGAACGATCAGGCGCGCACCCTGACCGTCGGTCCTCGGCACGGGTCGTTTCCGGGCATGATCCACCAGCGCCAACTGAATGTCGTCCTGGTCACGCCCAGCCTGGGTGCGGGAATGCAGAGCGCTCCGGCCGGCCGCCAGATCCTCTATGACGGCAAGCCGAAGGTCGTGAAGTTCTAGGCCGCGCCCGGAGCTTGCCCGGAGCTCCGCATTGATCGGGGGCTGGTCGGAGGCGCTGGCAAGCGTCGAACCGAACTCCTGAACCCCATCAGACCCACTTTCGATTTCAACAGGACTGACCTCATGGCGATCACCAGACACCGGATCATGACCTGCGTCGCGGCCGCCGTTCTCGGCGCGGTCTTCACGGCCGGGGCCACGGAGGCCGTTGCGGGCGTGGGGGCGCGCTTCCAATGGCGTTCATCCGCGCCGCTGATCACGCCTTCCGCCGAGGGCGCGCAGACCTATTCAGGCCTCAAGGATCCCTCGGTCGTCTATTTCAATGGCGCGTATCATGTCTTCATGACCACGGCCTCTCCCGACGGGGGATGGCACATGGCCTACACCCGCTTTACGGACTGGTCCGAAGCGCCGAAAGCTAAGATCGTCAGCCTGAAACAATCCGGTATCGGCCCCGGATATCGCGCGGCGCCGCAGGTCTTCTACTTCGCGCCGCAAAAGCTCTGGTACATGGTCTATCAGAGCGGACCGCCCGTCTATTCGACGACCGCGAACATCGAAGACCCGATGTCCTGGAGCGCACCGAAGCCATTCTTTTCGGAAACGCCGGCGATCATCAAGGCCTCTGGCCAGGACGCCTGGCTCGATTTCTGGGTCATCTGCGACGACAAAAACTGCCACCTCTTCAACACCGGCGACAACGGCTATCTCTATCGTTCACAGACGCCGATTGGCCAGTTTCCCAAAGGTTTCACGGACACCAAGATCGTCTTGAGCGGTCGTCGCGACGACGTCTTCGAAGCCAGCATGCATTACAAGGTCGCCGGCGCGAACACCTACCTCACCCTGGTCGAGGCGATCGGGCCGCAGGGCCGCTATTTCCGCGCCTGGACCAGCGACAAGCTTGACGGGGCCTGGCGGCCGCTTGCCGACAGCGCCTCGGCTTCGTTCGCGGGGGCGGACAATGTCACCTTCGACGGGCCCACCTGGTCCGAAGGCGTCTCGCATGGCGAACTCGTCCGCGCCGGCCATGACCAGACGCTGACCATCGATCCCTGCAAGCCTTTGCAGTTCTTGTACCAGGGCCTGACGTCCCACGCGCCCGGCACGGAATATGTCCAGCTGCCCTATCACCTTGGCCTTCTGACCGCGACCGGATCCGACCCTATCAGCCGGATGTGTCCGCGATCGCGCAAATGACGCCCCTCATCGAACAGACCCTTGGTCTGTCGAGGCCCCTGGCCATCCTCATCAAATCCGAACTTCGGAGAACGCCTTCATGACCGCCAAACTCAGCCGTCGCGGCCTCCTGGGCGCCTCGGCGGCCCTCACGGCCGCCCTTCCCGTCGCCGCCGCGCCCAAGAAGCCAACGCCGCAGAAGAAGCCGCTGCTGGCCCCCACCCCGCCGATGGGCTGGAACAGCTGGAACAGCTTCGCCACGACGATCACCGAAGCCCAGACCCTGGAGCAGGCGGAGATCATGGCCCGTGAGCTGCGACCGGCCGGTTACGACATCCTGACCGTCGACATCCAATGGTACGAGCCCGGCGCCAATAGCTACACATACGCCGCCAAGCCCGTACCGACCCTGGACGAACACGGCCGCCTGCTCCCCGCCCCCAACCGCTTCCCGTCCAGCGTCGGCGGCAAGGGCTTCAAGCCGCTGGCCGACAAGATCCACAGCCACGGCCTGCGCTTCGGCGTCCACCTGATGCGCGGTGCGCCGCGCCTGGCGGTCGAGCGCGGCCTGACGGTCCTGGGTACGAACATCAGCCTGGCGGACATCGTCGACAAGCGCAGTATCTGCCCGTGGAACCCCGACATGTACGGGGTGGACATGACCAAGCCCGGCGCCCAGGCCTATTACGACAGCGTCTTCGCCTTGCTGGCGTCATGGGGCGTGGACTTCGTCAAGGTCGACGACCTTTCGCGCCCCTACGACGCCCACGCGGCCGAGATCGAGGCGATCCACCGCGCCATCGGCCGCACCGGACGGCCCATCATCCTTTCCATGTCCCCAGGTGAAACCCCGGTCGTGCGCGGGGCCCACGCCAAGGCGCACGCCCAGATGTGGCGCATCTCCGACGACTTCTGGGACGAGTGGAACCTGCTCGACGCCCAGTTCACGCGGCTGGAGAACTGGTCGCCCTATATCGGCGACGGCGGCTGGCCGGACGCCGACATGCTGCCGCTGGGGCGCCTGGCCTTGGGCGAACGCGACACCAAGTTCACGCCCGATGAACAGCGCACCCTGATGACCCTGTGGTCGATCGCCCGCTCGCCGCTGATCATGGGCGGCGACCTGAGGCACCTGGATGCTCCGACCAAGGCGCTGCTGACCAATCCCGAAGTCATCGCGATCAACCAGGCCTCGAGCGGCAACCGCCCGCATTTCATCGAGGACGGCATGCGCATCTGGACCGCGAAGGCGACCAACGGCGACAGCTACCTCGCCCTCTTCAACACCGGCGACAAGCCGCGCGAGATTGGCGTGACCCTGAAGACCGTCGGTCTGCCAGCCTCAGTCGCAGTGCGCGATCTGTGGAGCCGCAGCGACGCGGGCCGAGCGACGGGGCGCTTCGCCGTCCAGCTGCCGCGGCATGGCGCGGGCCTGTATCGCCTCGCAGCAGGGTGAAGTCATGAGAGAACCTCCCGCCGGCAATGCCGGCGGGAGCGATCCTCAGCGCACTTCCTTCGCGAACGGGGACGCCGGAAGGTCGGCCGCGTCGAAGAGGTTGAGGAAGGGCGCATCCGCCCAGCCGAAACGCACCGATTTCGCTTCCGCGCCGCCCTCCCCCGGGAGAACGATCGAGCTGCCCTCAACGTGCGCGCTGGCGAAACGGCACGACGCCGCGCACACTTCGAAGCCCAATACGTCCTTACCTCCGTAGGCGCGGAGGCCGCCATTGACGCCCGAGAAATCCACGACCAGATCGGCGCCGCGACGATAAACCCGCTCGGGTCGCGGCCCCAGTTTCAGGGCCTCGCCATAGGCCACCTTGCGCGCGGCAAGCGCCAGCCTGAGGCCGACCTGGCGCTTCTGCGTCGGATGAATGTCGAAGCGGTCGCCGACATCGTTGCTGACCGCCATGCCCACATGGGTATCATCCTGCTCGAGGCGGCGTTGGACATCCCGAACCTCGGCCCAGGTCGACGGTTGGGGAGTGTCTTGCGGCGAGCCGAAAGCGCTCAGCTGAACCACGAGGAACGGCAGATCCGGCGCGTGAAATTGGGTCCTCCAATCCTTCACCAAAGCCGGGAGAAGCTTGGCATAGAGCGTTGGATCGCCCGTATTCGCTTCCCCCTGATACCAGGCGACGCCCTTCAGGGTGTAGGGCGCGAGTGGAGCAATCATTCCATTGTAGAGCACGGAGGGCCCGCCGGCTTCCGCCCAGGGCGCGGAGGGCGCCGGGCCGAGAGTTCTGATGTCGGCGCCGATATGATACCGCCACTCCGACGGCAGGGTTACGCGCGCTCCGGTGTCTAGCGTCAGGACGCGCTCAGCAGGCGCTCCATGCAGGCCACCGCCTCCTCCGCTATCGAGAACACGCACAGCGATGACATTGGCGCCGGCCTTCAGCACGCCTTTGGGCAGGGCGTAATGCCGTGGCAGATTCCACCCGTCCGTCGCGCCGACCCACCTGCCGTTCACCCAGGTCGTGTCGGAGTCGTCCACCGGACCTAGATCGATTGCTGCGGCGTGCGCTGCCTGGTCGGCGGTCAAGACGACCGTCTGACGATACCAGACGACGCCATCGAACGCCTTCAAGGCCTCGACGCCGCTGTTTTCCCAAACGCCGGCAGGTACTAGAGTAGGCCAAGCCGTGTCGGCAGATCCTTTCCCCGACCACCGAGCGGTTTGCGAGAAATCGGGATCATGGCTGCGCCACCAGGTGTCCGTATAGTTCTTCACATAGGACAGCGCGCCTTGGGGATCTGTTCGGTACAGATCCATCAGCTTCAAGGTTTCGCTCATTTCGCCGATGGCGTTCAGGCCCTCTCGGCTGGTCCACAGCTGGGCCGCCGTGCCTCCCCAAGACGCATGGATCATTCCTTGAGGTACGTGCAGCGTGTTGGCGAGCTGCCGCGCCATGAAATAGCAGACTGCGGACGTGTCGGCCGCCGCGGTTGGCGACGACACCTGCCAGCGCGTCGGCTTGGCGAAGCCGCTGACCGGTGTCGGCTGCGAGTTGCGCGGCACGTCGAAGATGCGCAGTTCCGGAGCGGTCGCGCCGGCGACCTCCGCGCCTCCATTGGTCGCAGCCTTGAGCTGAAACTCCATGTTCGACTGGCCGGAACACAGCCAGACATCCCCGACCAGAATGTCATTCAAGGCCTGCGTGTGGCCCTCCGAGTCCTTTAGCGTCAGGACGTAAGGACCGCCCGCGCCTTGCTGCGGAAGCGTCAGCGAAAATGCGCCCGACGCATCCGCCTGTCCGTTGGCGCTTGCGACGACCTTGCCGTCAGCGGAGAGGGTCAAGTTCACCGTCGAATTCGGACCAGCGTGACCCCAGACGGCGACCGGCTTGTCTCGCTGAACCACGGCATGGTCCGTGAAGATGGGCGCCAGTCCGAACGCGGGCTGCGCATGGGCGCCCGATACGCCGGCCAGCGCCAAAATGATCCCGAACAGCCCGGCTTGGGCGAGCGTTCTGGCCGTGGCGTCCACGTCGGTTTTCGACGCGTCCGCCAAGACCGAAGGCGACTTTGCGCGATCGCGGCGTGAAAGGCTCATGGAGGCTCCAATATTGATCAAACCGGCGACACGCCTTGGGGGCGTGCGCCGGCCAGTCCGACGACAACGTCGCCGGCGGGGATATGCTCTAGTCGTTCAGCAACGCCGCGTTGCCCCAAGCAACGACCGTAGGCGCCTTATTCTTGGCGGCGGCGCCACGCGCCACCAGCTCGATGGTCTTCACGCCGGATATGTTGGCGCTGAGGGTCTGCCCTCCCTGACCAAAACGGATCGGTTTGGACGTCGTCAGAAGCTTGCCGTCGCCATAGACCGAGAACGTGACGACGTCGTCGGTATCGAATGTCGAGTCGTCGACCCCGACCTCCGCCGTAAAGCGACGGAACTGGCCGTCCGCCCGAACCTCGAGCCGCGAATTGGCCAGCACGCCCAAGCCCGTTCCGTAGGTCCTGCCGTCTATGCGGAGCGTCTGCCGGTAAGGCGTGGCGTCGGCTTGCGCCCCACCCCATCCGGTGTAGGCCGGCGGCTCGCCGTCATCGGTCGTGCCGCCCCAGGGGGTGATCATGCGATGGATCGTGGGGTCGGGCTGGGGCGTCACCACGCCGTCGACGGCCGGGTTCACGCGCCCTGGCATTTCCGACAGATAGAGGCCATTGGCGAGCGTGCGCGCACCGGCGGCGTCGAAGACCAGCGTCTGCCGCGGATCGAGGTGCAGCTTCGTCTCACCGGAGAAGGCGGGCAGCTTGGCGCCGGTCCACAGATCCTTGAGCGTCACCGGCGCCGTCGAGGCAAACTTCATATGACCGGCCGTCAGCGTCACCTCGGCCGGAGCCAGGCCACGATTGAAGATCGCCACCGCCTTGTGGCCGTTGCTCAGCGTCTTGACCAGGATCTGAACGTCGTCGGTGTCGTAGGCCAGCACCGCCTGGTTGCCCGCTGGATCCTGGTCGACGGCGATGAGGTCGCTGTTGCCAAGGATGTCCATCAGCGACTGCGGCGCGTTCCGCAGGTCGTAGCCGATTAGCAGCGGCGCCGACAGCATGGCCCACAGCGCAAAGTGCGACTTCGCCTCAGTCAGGTGATGTTCGTCGAAGTCGCCGTGGCCGACAAACAGCATGTCCGGATCGTTCCACGAACCCGGATGTGCATAGAGGGCGCGATTGGCGGCGCTGTCGAAGTTGGCCAGCATCCGCGTCCAGCTGGGCGTGATGTCATCGCTGGTGCGTGACAGATTGCCCACATCCTTGGCCCACGCCCGGACATCGGCCGAGCCCCAGGCGCAGATCGAGAAGATATAGTCACCGTCGGGGTTCGTGCGGCGCAGAGCGTCGGCGACCTGTTGGTAGAGCGCACGGACAGCCGGGATATTGGTGCGGCGAATGGCCTTGGGATCGATCAGCGGGTCCAGCGCCCGGTATTGGCCGGAGCTGACCCCGCCGCTGTTCGGACCAAAGGCGCGGATGCCGCAAGCGTCGACCTTGATGTAGTCGAACGCCCAATCCTTGAAGTAGAGCTCAATATCCTGATCGATATGGCCGTACAGCCCGACCTCGCGCTCGGCGACCGTGCCTTCGGGGAGGTTCGGCGCGTTCGGCGCGAAGGCCTGGGAACAGTTATTGGCGCCGATATCCGAATAGATGCCGGCCTTCAGGCCCATGGCATGGATACGGTCCGTGAACGGCTTGAAGCTGGTCTCCTCGGCGCCGCCCACCGCCGCGGACGGAAAGATCGAGGTGCGCACCACCATGCGGCCGTCCGTGGTCCGGCGCTTCAACCACCAGCCGTCATCGATGTTGATATAGCGATATCCCTTGGCGGCCAGGCCGCTATCGACAATGGCCTTGGCGGAGTCCAGGACCTTGGCTTCAGTGACATCCGTGTGGAAGGCGTTCCACGAGTTCCAGCCCATGGGCGGCCTCGCCGCCTGACCGGTCGTCACCGCAGTCCAGCGGCCGGTCGGCGCCAGCGGATCGGCCGCGAAAGCCCCGCCACCGCAACCCAGGAAAATTGCGACACCACCGACAAGCCCTGCAGGAAACCGCATAATCAAACCTCTCAACATATCTCTTCTCATTTGGAACCTTGCCGAGGTACCGCTCACATTTCCAGCATCGCGCGCCATGCGACCAGCAACGTGGTCGGTCTCCCCGGCGTCAGCTGAACAGCTTCAGCTCGCGCGCAAAATTCACGAACGACGGCAACCACAGGCCATCAGGACTGCCGGGCCGGGCGCCTACGCTGAAACCGTGTCCGCCGCGGGCGAAAAGATGAGTCTCGACCGTGACTTTGGCCGCGACCATGGCCTCTCGCAGCCGCACCGTATTGGCCACAGGAACCGTATCGTCGTCCTCGGCGTGCACCAGGAAGGTCGGGGCGGCGGCGGGGGTGACGTTGAGATCCGGCGACCACTCACGGATCTGGGCGGCCGTCGGAGGACCGCCGAACAGAGACGGCGCCGCTCCGCCATAGGCGTAGGCGGGATCGATGCTCTGCACCGGATAGATGGGTGCCGCCAGAAAAGGTCGGGCGCTGAGCTGGTCCGAGGCGTCGACAGGCGCGTAGAACTGCGCCGCATGCCTCGTCGCCAGCGTCGCCGTTAGAAAGCCGCCGGCGCTGAAGCCCATGACGCCGACCCGCGCAGGGTCGAGACTGAAGCGCGGAGCCTGGGCGCGGATGAGGCGCATGGCGCGCTGGGCGTCGGCCGGGCCGACGCTCGCCGCATTCTTCCACCCGTCCTGTGCCAGCCGGTAGATCAGCACGAAACAGCTGATGCCCGCGCGGTTCAGGATATCTGCGATGTAGTAGCCCTCGTGCTCGAAATAGTTCCAGGCGAAGCCGCCGCCTGGAATGATCAGCATGGCCGAGCCGTTGGGCTGGGCAGCCGGGAAGGCGATCATGTGCGGTCGCGTGATCCCCTTCGTGCGCCGGCTGCTGTAGCCCGGGCTCGTCGAGGTCTGTTCGACGATCTCCTTCATGTTTGGATCCAGGGCGCCCGCCGGCGGGCTCGGCCACAATGGGATGATCTCACGCGCATCGGCCGAGCCGGGCTGCGCTCGCCCCTGGGTCGCCGCGCCGAGGCTCAACGCCGAAACACCGGCCAGGACCAGGTGAGATTTCACAAGATCGCGTCGTGAAAGACCCATTGAAATAGCCTCGCTCGTTGGAGCTCTGTCTTCTGAAACTCGGAGGTGACGGCGACCCTTGAACATCAGGCCGTCTGCAACTCGATGATCGTGACCGGACGGCCCCGCGCGGCTTCGGGGACCGAAATCGTGTACCCTCCGTCGGTCGCCTTCCACGTCACCGCGCCGCCGGAGAGATTGTTCGCCTTCACGACGCGAGCCGGAAGACTCGGAATCCGAAGCTCCTCGGACGGCCAACTGAGGATGTGCAGGAAAACGGACTTGCCCTTTTGCGTCGTCCCGTAGAGTCCGTCCACCGGTTCGATCGGACCTGGGCGTGTTCCGTAGATCGCCGCGCCGTACCGCTTCAACCACCGACCGACCGCCTCCAAGGTCTCGGTTTCCCTTTGGCCGATGACGCCGTCCTTGTCGGGCCCGACGTTGGCGATGACGTTGCCATTACGGATGACGGCGTCGACCAGCAACCTGACGACCTGATCCGAAGTCATCACGTCGCCGTCGGGCGTGTATCCCCAGGCGCGGGAGAGCGAAAACGCCTTCTCCCACGGCCGCCGACGGATCGGGCCGGTGATCGGCGCAGGCCCCTCCTCCACGTCGAAATCGCCCTGCCAGCCGGAGCGAGGATTGATCACGATGCTCGGCTGGCGTCGGCGGACCATCCTGTTGAGCTTGTCCGGCTCCCAGAACCAGGCCGCATCGGCGTCCGTCCCGGAGTGGGCAAGCCAGCCGCCGTCCCACCAAAGGATGTCGATCTTGCCATAGCGGCTCATCAATTCCTCGACCTGGCGATAGGTCTGCTGCTTGAAGAGCGCGGCGTTCTCCGGCAGCTCACGGGGCCGGAAATAGGCCGGGAAACGCCAGTCGAGCGGCGAGTAGTAGAGGCCCACATGCAGGCCCTCCCCGCGCACGGCGTCCACAAAGGGGGCGACCAGGTCGCGATGCGCCGCAGCATGCATCGCATCGAACTGTCCGTAGCTCGCAGGACTGTTCCACAGGGCGAAGCCGTCGTGATGGCGCGCGGTCAGCACCATGTAGCGGGCGCCCGCATCCTTCGCCAGCCGCGCCCAACTGGTCGGGTCGTAGTGACGAGGGTTGAACTCCTGAGCGAGCTTGGCGTACTCGGCCGCAGGCACCTTGTCGGCGAACATATGCCACTCACCCTTGCCGGGAATGGCGTAAAGGCCCCAGTGCACGAAGACACCGAACTTGGCGTCCCGCCACCATGCCATGTTCTTGGGCGGAAGAAGCAGATCCGGCGCCAGGGTCGGATCGGCGTTCGAGGGCTTCAAGGCCGACTTCTGCTCGTCCGTGAGGGTCTGCGCGACGCTGGCGCGCGCAATCATCGTCGCCGCTGCGGCGCCCTGCAGAAGACTACGGCGGCGTATCATCGGTTTTCCTTTGTCTTTCTCGGTCACGCCGCGGAGGCCGCCTGGGGAGCCTTGCAGTTGCGATCGATGAAGTCCTGGTGCGAAGGGACCGTCTGCGCCGTCCGCACGATCTCTTCGCGGCGCAACTGCATGCCCCTGCGGATCTGCTCTAGCGGATGGAGATCGGCCGCTACGTTGTAGCGCGCAGGAACAGCGCCGTTGCCCAACAGGATGGCGGCCCAACTCGGCTCCAAATGGGATTCCGAAGCGCCCAGCGCGATCTGTCCGCTGGCGTTCCAGACCTCGAGCTTGTGCCTCAGGCTGTCGGGTATCTCGATGTCGCGACATGCCGACCATAGCGGCTCGGGCCGGCGCGACAGGTGATAGTGCGCGATGATGAAGTCGCGGATACGCTCGATTTCGAGGGTGGAGATCCGATTGTATTCGTCGCGCAGGACGGGGTCGATCGTCCTCTGGGGGAAGTACTGAAGCAACTTCATGACCCCCATGACGATCAACTGTAGCCCCGTTGATTCCAGGGGTTCCAGAAAGTTCGAGGCAAAGCCGATCCCCACGCAGTTGCGATTCCAGAACTGCTGACGATGCCCGGAGGTGAAACGGAACAGCCGTGGTTCAGCCAGCGGCTCTCCGTCGATATGGCTCAGCAGGGCTTCGCGCGCCGCCTCGTCGCTCCAGAATTCCGAGCTGTAGACCATGCCGTTCCCGCTGCGATGTTGCAGGGGGATGGTCCAGCGCCAACCTCCGGCGTGTGCGGTGGATCTCGTAAACGGCATGGGTGCGCCGGTGCGTTTCGAGGGCACGGCGATCGCACTGTTGCAAAGCAACCAACGGGACCAATCGACGAAAGGCGTGCCCAGCGCCTTTCCCAGCAATTCGGACGCGAAACCCGTGCAATCCAGGAACAGGTCGCCGGGCACCGTAACGCCATTGCCAAGATGGATGGCGGTGATATCGCCCGAGGCCCCGTCCAGTTCGCAGCGCGTCATCTTGCCTTCGATACGCTGCACGCCCAGCTCGGTCGCGACGTTCCGCAGATAGCGGGCGTACAGGGCGGCATCGAAATGATAGGCGTGGTGATAGCGCGGGTTCTGCGGATCGGTCGGGGCGAAGCTGTTGTTCTTCGCGACGGCGTAGGCGAACGAATAGTCGTCGATCGGGCGCTCGTCGCCGGCCTGCCGTAATCTCAGCCAGTAATGGTGGGCCGACACCCCTTCCACGGGGTGGCCGTAGTCGCTGAACGCGTGGAAATGCCGGTTTCCAGCGACGCCCCAGTCGCAGAATTCAATACCCAGCTTGAACGTGCCCTGGGTGCTGCGGATGAAATCGGCCTCCTCGATGCCGAGCAAGGCGTTGCATTGCGCCAGCACCGGGATGGTTGCTTCCCCGACACCGATGATGCCGATCTCCTCGGACTCAACCAGGGTGATGCGCGTTTGCCGGCGATCCGTCCTCTTGGCCAGCAGCGCGGCCGCTATCCACCCCGCCGCACCGCCCCCCAGAATGACGATATCCTGTTGATGGCCGCTATTCATAAACTGCCTCGTCATGGCCAACCGGCTGCGCCTGTTACACGAGACCAGGCATGAAGCGGTCACAAGAGTGTCTTCGAGGGAGGAAGGGCGCTTCTCGACGACGCCCTTCCCCATTCAAACCGTCAGAAGCGCATCCGCGCGGTGACCTCATAGCGTCGATCGCTGACGTTATAGTCGTACGGCTCGAACACGCCGGGCACAGGCTCCTGAAGGGTTTTCGACTTGGTGTTGAGAAGGTTGTTTGCGTTGAACGAGATGGAAACCTTTTCAGTCAGCTTGTAATCGAAGCCAAAATCCAAGTAACCGGCCGCCGCCATGTAGGCCGGGACCATGTTGTACACCGGATAAGAATGGTCCTTGTCGAAGTTGGTCGGGCTGGTGTTGAGGGTGTAGGGGTTGCCGCCGCTCGTCGCGTAGGACAGCGGATTGACGTTGGTCGACAGCAACGCCTTGCTTCGCCAGTTGTACGCCAGGCGGACGTTGACCCTATCGAGGTTGTACAGCAGCTGGATGTTGTAGGCCCACTTCGACAAGCCGGCGTAGGGAAGCTTGGAATAGGTCTGCGGGACCGTGCCGTCCGGATTTAGCCCGCGGAAGGCGTCCGGGACGCCGGCGGGCGGAGGGGTCAGCACGCTGTTCGCCTGTTGGGCGGGGTTGCTGCTGTCGATGTAGGTCACGTTGCCTTCAAGGCCAAACCCGCGAAGCAATCCCGGGAGTTGGTCGAAGAACTTGCGGCCGCCGATTTCGAAGCCCTTGATGCGAGCCTTCTGAGTCGCCGTCTTGTTCTGCAGATAGAGCCACGGGAGAGTCAGGGTCGTCGGCGTCCCCGGGTCCGGATCCCCCGGGTTGACCGGCGGGGTCTGACCGTTGGCGTATGCTAGCACCGGGACAGAAAGATCGTTGACGGTGAACGAATAGAACACCGGGTGATCCTCGATCTGCTTGGCGAACAGATCGACATAGAAGAAGCTGGACGACGACGGATAGAATTCGAACGCCAGATCCTCGCTGTTGATCATGGTCGGCTTCAGATTTGTGCCACCACCGTTGACGACAACCCCAGTGAGGATCGAAGGCGCCTGCGGATTGGTGGCGGCAAGCGACCTGGCGCTGATCGAGCCACCCGCGCGGATGTCATTGAGATTCGGCGGAGCAGACGACCGGGACGCCGCACCGCGAATGATGAACTTGTCGGATAGGTCGAACTTGACGTTGAACGAAGGCAGAACCCGCGTGTAGTCATAGTCGCGGGTCTGGATGGAAGAGGCTCCAACGACCGCATACAATGTCGGGAACACCGGCGTCGAAGTTGGATCAGCTGTCTGCGCCTGCTGCGCGTTGAAATACGCCGTGCTGTCCGCTTCGGTCAGGGCAAGGTTCGCAGTATTAGGCGTTTGTTGCAGGCCGCTCGCCCGCAGAGATTCGTGGAACACACGAACGCCAATGTTGCCCGAGAACGCCGGAATGAATCCGATGCCGTCGTGCGCGAACTTAGCCTGAATATAGGCGGCCTGATTGACGATACGGCTATCGGTCCTGTTCAGGCCCTGATCGATATACTGCGTCCAATATTCATCCGCGGTCCCGTTGGCGATCTGCCCGTTATACGTCTTGAGCAGATGGTACCAGTCATAGCTCTGCAGAAGCGATTGGCTTGGGGCGAGAAGCTGCGCCGGAACAGCCGCCTTGCCGCCGAAGAAATGCGGGAAGGTGGCGACTTCATAATCCGACGACCGGACATTCGGGTTCGTAAGATACAGAATATTCCCCGCCCCATAGGTCGGGTCGCCGGGATGCGCGCCCCACGGATTCCCCAACCACGACTGGCTCAACGGCGCCCAATAGGTCCCCGCGTTGTCGTCGTTTTCACTGCGGTTGGCGGTGCGGGCGCCAACACTGATGCTGCGCAGGAATCCATCGTCGCTGACCCGGTATTCGAGGTCGATGTGGCCGGCCACCATCTCCCCTTTGTTGTTGGGTCTATGATAGGCGAGATTGCTCAGGTACGCCGTGCTCTTGTCGAGCAGGCCGGCGGTGGAAAGGCCAGACAAAGTCGGCAACGACCCCGTCAGGTCAACGTCCATCGAAGTCACCAGCGGGCTGGTCTGGGCCAGACCAACGGACATGTTCTGTCCGGTCGCTTTGGAACGGACATATTGCGCGCCGCCACGCACCGCCACCCGGTCCCCGGGGGTCCAGACGAAGCTCTGCGAAATGTCCAGCGTGGAATTCTTGCTGTGCGACGCCGACGACGAGCCGCTAGGATTGAATGTGCCTGCGGGGCCGCACCGGGCCAGAACCTTACCATCCCAATCCGCAGGAGGGTTCGACGGATCGATACTTGAATTGGCCGACCAGTCCCACTGAACCGAGGACGCGGGACTGCCAAAGGCGCCGCCGCAATCGATCTGGTACCAGCTGGGCAGCCAGCTGGTGTTCATGGTCGTATTCTGGAACTCCACAGAATTGCCCGTGGATCCGACCGTGAGGCTTCCTTTCCGGAAGGCGCCGTTGGCGTCGTATTCCACCGGGCTGCCGACCTTGGGCATGACGGCGGACGACGCTGACGGGCTGGAACCCACGCTTCCGTTGTTCCCCCGGCTGTCATCGACGTACTGGGTATAGAACACGGTATTGGTCAGCGTCAGGTTGGACGTCGGCTTCCATTGAATGGCCTGATAGGCGCCGTACCGATCGCGCTTGCTCTGGTTGTTGCTCCAGTTGAACGAACTGGGAACAAAGGCCAGGTGATCGTCGCGCTTGGAGGTCGGCGCCCACTCGCCAAACATGGCGCCGACCTGCAGGTCGCTGCTCTGCTGGTGCAAACGGCTGTAAGCCACATCCCACAACACGCCGATTTCGCCGATGTTGGTGTCAAAGCGCTTGGAATACATGGCCGAAACGCGGGGCGACGCCTTTTTCGCCAAGGTGCCGTAGCTGCCGCCCGCGGTGACGTTGAACTGGGTGTCTCGGAAATCGAACGGCAGGTGGGTTCGAAGATTGATCATGGACGCCCCGCCCTCGATCAGGTCGGCGCGCGTGGCCTTGTAGACATCGACCCCAGCCATCAGCTCGGGCGTGACTTCATTCCAGCTGATGGCGCTCGCGCCGTTGGCGCTGAACAACTGCTGACCGTTGAGCATGCTCGAATTGAACGGGAGACCGCGCACGGTGACGCCCGTGCCTTCGATCTGGAACGCGGTATTGCCGCCGTTGGCGGAAACGAAGCGCGAGATCGACACGCCCGACACGCGCTGCAGGACTTCGGTGATCGAGTTATCCGGCAGCTTGCCAGCTTCATCGGCGACGACCGAGTCGACGATGGTGTCGGAGTTCCTTTTGATTTCGATAGCCGTCTGCAGCGCTTTGCGACGCGAAGTGACGACCACTTCCGCCACAGCGTCGGCGTTGTCGCCCTTGACCGCGCTTGGTGTCGAGGACGCCTCCTGCGCCAGGACAGGCCCAGCCAACGCGCTGAGCACGCCTAGCGAAGCGCCGGCGACCAGCAGGCTGCGCGCGCGGATCGAGCTTTTCATCAATCAGTCCCTCCCCAGGGGTTCCCTCAAGCGCAGCAATGTTAGCGCTATTTTTATATACGCTACCCGTTTGCATTTTTATGAGTCAACTGGTTTTCACAGATGAAAACGCTCTGATGCGAATTCGCTACCCTTGGCCAGCAGGAAAGACACCGCGGCGGGGATTTTGGCAGGCTCAAGAAGCCTCGACTGCGGAGAAGCCTAGGGCCGCTTCCACCACCGGACATGCGACCTGACGTCGCGGCGAACGCCCGTATCTAGGCCTCACCGGACAGCTGGCGAACGTTCAACGTGAGAATCAACGCCCGCCCGCCCGTCGCGCAAGACAAAGGGATCGCCCTCTCAGGTGCGAAAATGGAGCGCAGAACGCCTTAACTTATGACGAGCGGACCAGAGCCGCCCTTTCAGCGGCCCGTCAGGCTGGAAAACTGTCCTTCAGCCGCACGTTCCGGGGCTTACCCTTCGCCGCGCCCCCCTTTGCGCGGCCGGTCATCGGCAGGGGGGCTACGTGCTCATCACTCTCAAACCAGCCCATCTCCATCGAAATCCGCTTGCTGGTCAGCGCCAGCGCGGCCCGCGCGGCGTCTTCGTCAAAGACTTGCGAGCCATCGATGTGGACGAGGAAGGGCACTGTCAGAGCAGCGATGACGCGGCCGCCAAGACCGAATATCGGATAGCTGATAGCCGTTACGCCAACGACGCGAGCGCTCGGCCGCATTTCAAAGCCGCGACTGCGTACAAGCTTGAGGCGATTCACCAGGATCGCCCGATCCTTAGGCTGCAGGGTTCCATCGGCGTCAAGAACGTCCTCCACCCAAGCCTCGTCGCCGAAAGCGAGCAGCACCTGGCCAGAGCAGCTCCTCACGAGATCCAGATCCGCGCCGAGCCTCACGATATAGGCGATATCGCCTGGATTTTGCTGCCTAAGAACAACAAGCCCCCGCCGGCCATTTGGCATCACCAGATGGCAGGATTGGTCAATCTTGTCCGAGAGTTCCCGCATATAGGGGCCCGCAACGACCGTCAGCTCTTCAGCCGGCGTCGCGCGGAATACGATTTCCAGGATTCTGGGATTGACGGTGTATTGATCGGTGTCGGGATCTTTATTCAGCCAACGCCGGCGCTCCATCACGACGATGATCCGGAAGATCTCGCCGATCGAAAGCTCCAGGCCAGCGGCGATCTCGCTGGCCGTCAGGCCTCGCGGCGCCTGGGCCAGCAGTTCGATGACATTGAAACCCCTCTCGAGCGCCGGCGCGGAATAGGCTTTCGGCGCGGAACGTGGCTCTTCGTCGCGGGTCGTGGAGGAACTCATGCTAAAGGCGTACCCCGGGAGTTTTGTATTTGCAAGTAGCTCGCGCGCGTACCCGCGAACCAACAAACACGACTCCCGAGGCTTCCCGACGGCTATTGCCGCAATTCTATTCCATGGGCGCCGAGATCAATCTACTTGCCGCCGATTCTTCCCGAAAGCAGGCTTCGTTCAGCACACCCATCTCTAGCGATCGGGCTTTAGGGTGATCGCAGCGCCGCCGCCGACGCTCATGCGGATCTCGAGAACGTCGCGGCTAGAGACCGTCTTGACGATCCGGTCGACGTCGTTGGGTCCCGCGCCGTCCTGCCATATCTCGGCCTGGAACCGCCCTTCCCCCAGGAAGGCTAGCGGAATGGCCACTGTGCGGGCCTGTTCGTTGGTCATGGCGCCGACGTACCAGGTCGCTCCCTTGCGCCGCGCCACCACGACATGGCTGTCCGGGGCGCCATCGACGAACCGCGTCTCGTCCCAGGCGGTCGGAACCGCCTTGAGGAACGCGAAGCCAGACGCATTGGCGTAGGCCTCGGGATCGTCAGAGACCATCTGGAGCGGGCTTTCGTAGACCACGTACTGGGCCAGAGCCTGACCACGCGTCATGCGGGTCATCGGCGACACCTCCCGCGCGACATAGGTCTCGGGCGTGCTGTTGCGGAAACCGCCCGGCGTATAGTCCATGGGGCCCAGCAACATTCGGGTGTAGGCAAGCTTCACATTGTGGCCGGGCGTGACCTGCCCCCAGGTGAACTTGTTGTACTCTGCACCCATCACGCCTTCCTGGGTGATGTAGTTGGGATAAGTGCGGGCCAGCCCGGTGGGCGGAAATGCGCCGTGCATGTCCAGCAGCAGATGCCGTCGGGCGGTCTCGCGCGCCAAGCGGACATAGAACGCGACCATCTCCTGGTCATCCCGTTCCATGAAATCGACCTTGACGCCCTTGATCCCCCAACGCTGGTAGGTGTCGAGCACCTCGGTCATCCTGGGTTCGACATGCTTCCAGTGCGCCCACAGGAGCAGGCCGACACCCTTCGAGCGGGCATAGGCCACGAGCGCCGGCACATCTATCGCCGGATCACTGCGGGTGATGTCGGTCTTCTCGTCGGCCGCGCAGCACGGGCCTGCGTTCAGGGCCCATCCGGCATCGATCAGAAAATAGGGGAAACCGGACTCGGCGGCGAAATCGATGAAGCGACGGTAACGCTCCATGGTCGGCTTTTCGCTCGTGAGGGGTCCGGACCACCAGTCCCAAGCCGCCTTGCCGGGCTTGACCCAGGAATAGTCGCCCTGCGCCTGGGCGGAAAGATTTCCGATGAGATTGGATTCGATGAGGTCGCCCGCCCGGTCGGCCATCATCACGACACGCCAGGCGCTCGTCAGGCCTTCGCCAGGCGCGATCGCCACGACCTTATTGTCGGGCCGGCGCGACAGCACGACCTGCAGGCCATTCTCGGTGGGCTTCAGGCCCGAGCCAGCATAGCCCGTGAGTTCGGCCTGGGCGAGCGCGAAATGGGTTTGGCCACTGGGCGAGGCGCAGACCATCGGGTAGTCGTACAACTTGGCCCGTTCCAATGCCGACACCTTGACCGGAGCCCAGGAATTCTCGTGCGGGCCCGCATATTCCGAGACATAGCAGGTTGGATCACCAGCAGGCTGGAACGTGGTCCTTTCCTCAGTGATCGCGGCTGAACCTGGGATTGGAGCCAAGTATCGGAACGCGACGCCGTCGTTATAAGCGCGCGCCTCGATCGAAAGCCGACGCCGCGTCCCCGCCGCTTCCTCGAAGGTCAGCACCGCGCCATTAAAGGCGTCGCGGGCCGTCCGCGCCTTGGAGGCGGTCAGCGGTATCGTGCGATCACGGCTGAACTTCCTGGTCTCGACCAGCCTCAGGTCGGAATAGGCAGCCGCCCCCTCGAGCCGGAGACCCAGCTGGGACGGGGAGATGACCTGCTCATGATTGCGGACGACCGAATAGCTCGCACCGTCCGACGACACCCGTAGCTCGATATGGCCATCAGGCGAGACGAGCCCGACCTGCGCGGCCGCCGCCACGGCGATAAATCCGAACAGACTAGCCATGGAACGTCACCTTGAATGCGGTGGCGTGGCGGGTGGGCGGGGTCGAAGGGAGACTGATCTCCAACGCCGCGTCGGTTTGCCGGAACGCGCAGGCCTGAGAGCGACCCAGCATCTCTACGCGCTTGACCTTGCGGCG
The DNA here is from genome assembly GCA_017745235.1 of Caulobacter sp. Classification (GTDB taxonomy): domain Bacteria; phylum Pseudomonadota; class Alphaproteobacteria; order Caulobacterales; family Caulobacteraceae; genus Caulobacter. Next base: position 73,221 of record JAGHZU010000005.1, read on the forward strand.
CTCGACGGCCGAGCTGCGTCCCAACGAGGTGATGACGACGTTCTGCTTGGGCTCGCCCAGCGTGATCGCATAGAGCGCCGCGCCCTTGGTCGTGAACCGGATGTCCTGAGCGGTATAGGCCGCGTTCTCCTGGAACGCGCCGCTCGCCGCCTCCGTCGGTCCTTCGCCGAACACCTTCCACGGCCTTGTCCCATGGATGGCCTCGGCGTTCACCGCCATCCACGGCGCCAGTTCGTCGAGCAGGCGCTGCGACTCCGGAGGCAGGCTGCCGTCGGGGTACTGCACGACGTTCAACAGCAGATTGCCGTTCTTGCTGACGATGTCGGCCAGCATGCCGAGCACTTCCGACGTGGTCTTGTACTTGTAGCCGTCGCTGTAGAACCAATCTCCGTTCGAGGTGTCGGTCTGCCATGGCAGCGGGTTGATCCCCTTCAAGACCCCGCGCTCGACGTCCTGGACGCAGGCTTCCTTGTAGAACTCGCCCGAGCCAAAGTCCTTGCAGTTGTAGACCGCGTCCACGCGTCCCGCCCGTGCGACGCTGCCGTTGTAGAGGTGAGCGACCAGGCTTCGGCCGACCACGCCGAACGGCAAGCCGCCGTCCGAATACAGAAGATCGGGTTCGTAGGTGTCGATCAGGTCGCGCATGCGGTCGAACCAGATCTGATGGAACCGCGGGTCCTTGGTGTACCAGGTATCGGCGCCGCCGCGATAAGGCTCGTTGTGCGGCGGGTGGTAGAGGTCGGCGTACTTCGGATCAGCGCCGTCGTAGGGCACGCCCATCTCGGGCCAGGCCTGGTTGTAGAGGTGACTGGGATAGTACCAGTTGTGGCTGGCCCCCAGGTGCTCCGACACCCCGAACCGGATCTTGCGTTTGCGCGCCGCGGCCCGCCAGGCGCCGACGATGTCGCGCTTGGGACCCATGGCCGTCGCGTTCCACCGGTGATGCTTGGAGTTCCACAGATCGAAATTGTCGTGGTGCACGCCCATGCTGACGAAGTATTTCGCGCCGGCGGCGGCGTACTTGTCCATCAGGGCTTCGGGATCGAACTTCTCCGCGGTCCACAGCGGGATGATGTCCTTGTAGCCCGACTTGGAGGGCTGGCCGTAGGTCTTGACGTGATGGTCGTAGTGCGGGTGGCCGGGGATATACATGTTCCGGGCGTACCAGTCGCCTTGGCGCGGCACGGCCTGCGGTCCCCAGTGCGACCAGATCCCGAACTTGGCGTCACGGAACCAGTCGGGGGTCTGATAGGTCTTCAGGGAGTCGGGCTCGGGGCGGAAAGGGCCACGGGCCACGGGCAACCGATAATCCGGCGCCGGCAGCTTGGCGCAGGCTTCCTGGGAGGGCTCGTCCTTGGCTTGGGCGGCCCCCGCCAGGCCCAGCGCCGCGAGGGCCGGCACGCCCAGGAAATGCCGCTTGTTCAACGTCACCATATTAAACTCCCAGATGTCTTATCTTCTTGTCGAAGTCTCGCCAGACACGGGCGCAAACTGATATGCACGGCGCAAATTCTCTTCAGAACACCGCCGTTCGAAGCGCCTAATTTTTCTCTGATTTCAGCGTCCGCCCGAAGAAGGGAAGGACGTTATTCTGAAAACGACTTGCGACCGCGCTGCCGTGGTCGCCGCTATAGATCTCGAAGGTGTTTGCTACGCCGGAGGCCATCATGCGTTCGTGTAGTTCCGCCGCGTCGACGCGCAGCCCGTCCCGGTCGCCCACGTCCATGGCGATCGCCTGGTAGCGCCTGAGATTGAAGACGTACTGGTCGAGCATGCTCAGAGGGGCGTTGGCGGCCCACCGCGCCAGCACCGACGGATCGACGGTCCCGTTCGCCGTGGGCAGATCGACGTAGAACGGCGGCTTCTTCGGGTTCGGCGACCAGGCGGCGGCGACGGCGAAGGTCGCGCGCGGCAGGAAATCGAGCTTGGTCGCCTCCTCCGGCGTCTTCACCGCTTCGACGACCGAGGCCGCCTGCGGTGGCGGCGCCTCGCGCGCTGAAAGGCAGCACGGGCTCATGATGTAGAGCGCGCCGAAAATCTCCGGATACTTCATGCCCAGGCGCGTGGCGCCGTAACCGCCCATCGAATGGCCAGCCAGGCCTCGGCTCAGGCGGTCAGGCAGGGTGCGGTAGTGTGCGTCGACATAGGCGACCAGGTCGCGGGTGATGAAACCCTCCCAGTCGCCGATCGTCACCGAACTCGAATACATCGAGCCGTTGTGCAGGGTCTGGGTGTCCGGCAGGACGACGATCATGCCGGGCGCGCCCGAGGCGAAAGCCGCATCGACGGTCTTTGGAGCCTGCAGCAGCCCCGCGAAGCCGTCGACGGTCAGGCCGTATCCATGCAGGGCATACACGACGGGATAGCGGCGCGTCGGGTTGGCTGCGTAGCCGGGCGGCAGATAGACCACCACGTCCCGATCCGCCCGCTCGCCCTCGAGATTACCCTCCAGCGCTGCGCTGTGGACCTTGATGCGCTCGATGGTCACGGATCTCGCATCCACCGTCGAGGCGGCGGCGGGCGAAACCGCCGACGGGTTGGCGCCGCCGAACGCCGCCAGCAAAATGGCCAACCCGAAGCAGGCCCAATCGGTTCTCATACGCATACCCCCTCCCCGTCCCGTCAGTTCGGATTGCCGACCGGAATGATGGCGGCGGCCTTCGCCGATCCGAACTTGATGCGCAGGACCTGCTTGCGATCGACCAGGTTGAGCCCGTAATCGGTCTGATCGCCGTTCCAGACGCGTCGGAAGATCCACTTGCCGTTCTCGAACCGCCCCTCTTCCACGCGCAGCATCTGGCCGCTTTCGGGCCCGGTTCCGTCGAACCGCACCCGCGTGTTGAAGCCCGTCAGCAGATAGTCGCCCGGCCCGAGCTCAGCGATCACCGCGCCGCCCGTCGGCTGGGGATTGCCTGTCGGCTTGTCGGTCCCGAACTGCCACTGGCCGAAGGTGGCCGTGGCGCGATAGGGCCCAAGCTCCATGACCTGGGTGTGGTTGGCCTTCGGGTCGGTCGGTTCGGAAACGCCCCAGACCTTGCCGGCGAACGCCAGCGCCGCCCATTCGCGCATCATCGGCTCAAACACGGCGTAGTTGCGGGCGAACAGCTCCAGCCTGGCGTCGTCCAGCTCCTTGGCCCCGAGCGGGTAGTTGTAATAGCCGGTGTCGTCCATGCCGAACGGCGAGAAGCCGATGGCGCCCTTGCCGATCGTCGCGAAGAAATAGCGGGCGAACTCGGTGTCGTTGCCGGTTTCGGGGACGAACAGCGCATTGTCCGGGCGGGCGTAGTAGCCAAGATAGGCCGTGTAGGCCGCATGGTCCCGCGTATAGATGTCCGGGGCGACGATATCGATCGACGGCGCGGCGGCCTTGTAGACGTCGATGACGTGGTGCACAGGACCGCCGCTGGCGTAGGTCGCGGCCGGCTGCCGTCCGAATGCCGAGGCCAGGGCGGCGTTCACGTACATCGGTAGCGGCTTGACCGCCTTGCCCGCCTTGGCGATCTCCTCGACATAGGCCGCAATCGACCAGGCGTTGAAGTACTCGTCGGCGTCATCGCCAAACACCTGCTTCCAGTTGCCAGGCGACTTGCCCATGCGCTTCAGCAGCGTGGCGGGAACAGGCCCGTCGAACAGCTTCTGTGCCGCCGGCGAGAAATCGCGGACGCTGCCGTAGGACCCGACCTCGTTCTCGGGCTGGATCATGATGATCGTGTTCTGCGGATCGATCTGCTTGATGTGCTCCATCAGCTTGACGAAGGCGCGCTTGTCCGCTTCGAGCGTGTTCCGGCTGTGCGGCGACAGGACGTAGTGAGGCTGGCCGCTGGCGGTGATCATCTTGGGAAAGCGCTTGCCGTCGAGCTTGACCCATTCGGGCGCGTAGGCCGGCCCGGTGTTCTTCCAGGTGCCGAACCACAGCAGCACCAGCCGCACCTTGTTGGCGCGCGCCTGTTCGACCAGCGTATCCACGAACGAGAAGTCGAACTGTCCCTCCTTGGGCTCGACCTGCTCCCAGGCGACCGGAACCTCGACGGTGTTGGCGTGAATGCGCCGGATCGTCGGCCAGACCTCCGGAAGGACGTCGGGGTAGTTGCTGCTGTTGTTGACCTGGGCGCCCAACATCAGATACGGCGCGCCGTCGACAAACAGGGCGTGGCGCCCGTCCCGGGTCACGACGCGGGGGACGGAACTGGCCGACGGCGCGTCGGCGGCGATCGCCGCGCCGCCGCCAAGCGTCAGAAACAGCGCCGCGAGACCAGCCGCCAGGCGCGGCGACCGGCTGGCGCAAATCGATGTTCGCATACGGGTTGGAACTCCATGGGCCGTCGAAACGGCGCGTGTGACGCCTGGGCGGGTTTTGCGAGTTTGTTGTCCGGACACGTCAGTCGAGTTCCTCGACGACCACGGCCGCGCCCATGCCAAAAGCCTGGCCCGGCGGGACGGTCATCAGCACCACCAGGCTGCGTTCGCCATCCTTGGCAGGCAGAGCCACTTGCAGAGGGCCCGGCGCGGCGTCCGCCTTGGACGCGACCTTAACACCATCGACATAGATCTCGGCCGGACCGGTCAACCGGCCAAACACGATCTTCCCGCCGGCTCGCCGAACGGTTCCCCGCGGCGTGAAAGTCGCGCGATAGAGCACAAAGCCACCTTCGGGGCTGGCGTCCTGCAGCGCCCCGGGATTGGCCCACCCCCAGGAGTTCATGTCGTTGTCGGCCGGCCTGGTCGACGCGTCGGGGCGAACCTTCACGATCGACGACAGACGCCAGTCGGACAGGATGGAAACGGGCGGCGTCCGCGGTTCAGCCAGCCGCGTTCCGGGCTGTAGGGTAAGCGCCGTTTGCGCACCTTTCAGGCCCGGCGCCGACGCCCGAAGGCGCAGAACGCCGCCAGAGCCGCGGTCGCTCTGCACGATCACCTGGGCCAGGCCGTTGAACAGGCTGCGCGCGTTCCCCTTTTCCGGCTCGTGGCTGTTGGGATCGCCATTGCCCAGGCCGATGATCCGCCCGTTGTCGATCTCGAACGTCACCGGCAGATTGGCCGTCGGGACCGGCCGCCCCGCCTTGTCCAGGGCCTCAACGGTGATCGGCGCGGCGTCGGCGCCGTCGCCGGTCATGACGGTCCGGTCGGGCGTCAGGCGCAGGGCGACCGGCGGACCAGCGGTCTCGACGACCGCCTTCGACACGGGCCGGCCACCGACATAGCCGATCGCCTCCAGCCGCCCAGGCGCATAGGGCACGTTCCAGGATGGCATGACATACGGATCGACCACCTGACGCGAGATCAGGCGCCCGTTCAGGCGCAGCTCGACCGCCTCTGCGTTGGTCAAGGCCATCACCTTGATCGGCTGGCCCTCCCTACCCGGCCAGGTCCAATGCGGCGCCAGATCCAGAAGCGGCTGATCCTTGATCCACTGCGCCCGGTGCAGGAAGAACGCCATCTTCGGAAAGCCGCACAGGTCCATGGCTCCGAAGAACGAACTGGCCGAAGGCCATTCGAAGGGCGTCGGCTCGCCCCGATAGTCGATGCCCGTCCACACGAAAGCCCCGGCCACGAACGGCCGCTTGGCGATCTCCTCCCAGGCCTTGCGATGGGTGTTGCCCCACGACGAAGGCTCCTCGTCGTTCTCCGCCAGGATGTTGCGCGAGCGATCGGTGAACCATTCGCCCCGGGTCATGAACGCCGAGGTGTCCTCCGAACTCATCAGCGGCAGGTTCGGATGTTCGGCATGGAACCGGTCGTACTTGTCGGGCTGGTAGTTGAAGCCGACCACGTCGACGGCCTGCGAGACGTTGATCGGATTGAACATGCCGAAGTTCATCGCGGCCGTGACCGGTCGACTGTCGTCCAGGCGTTTGACGGCTGCGGCCATGCGCCGAACCATCTGGTAACCCGCCTCCGTGCCCTGCATCGGCTCTTCGTTGAACACCGACCAGAGGAAGACGCTAGGGTGATTGCGGTCGCGGCGGATCAGCCACTCCAGCTGCCGCATGTAGTCGGGGCTGGGATTGAAATTGCGGTTCTCGTCGAGAATCAGGACGCCCAACCGGTCGGCCGCCTCGAGCATTTCCGGAGCCGGAGCGTTGTGGGCGCAGCGCACCGCATTGGCGCCCATCGCCTTGATACGGCGCAGCCGGAACTCCCACAGGCTGTCGGGCACGGCCACGCCGACGCCGGCATGGTCCTGGTGCAGGCAGACCCCCTGGATCTTCAGCGGGCGGTCGTTGAGGAAGAAGCCCTGGGCGGCGTCGAACCGCAGCGTTCGGAAGCCTGTGGAGGTGATCGCCTCATCGACGACCTGGCCGCCTCGCCAGACGCGGGTGCGCACCGTATAGAGCGCCGGATCCTCGACGGACCACAGGCGCGGCGCCGCGACATCGAGGACAAGGCGCGCGTCGGCATGGTCCAACGACGGGACCTCGGCGGCGGCGCGCCCCTCCCCCACGACCTTGCCCCAGGGATCGGCCAACTGGACCTCGATCTCGGCTGGCTCGGCCTGAGCGCCGATATTGCCCAAGGTGACGGCGACGGGCAGGGTCCAGCGCCCCGCCGCATCCCGGCGCGGATCGGCATGGACGCCGTCGTCCACGATGTGCACAGGAGAACGCTTGGTCAGCCAGACGTGGCGATAGATGCCGCCGCCCTCGTACCACCACCCCTCCATGGCGTCGGCGTCGACGCGCACGACGATGCTGTTGAGCTCGTCGCCGTAGCGAGCGAACGGGGTGATGTCGATCTGTAGCGCGTTGTAGCCGCTCCAGTTGTGCGCCACGACACTGCCGTTGAACCAGACCGTCGCATGGGTGGCGATGGCGCCGAACTCGATCGACAGATGCTTGCCGCGATCGCTGGGGTCCAGCCTCAGGGCGCGCCGATACCAGGCCTTGCCGCGGGGACGATAACCCTGGGAAAGGTTCTCGTCCCTGTCGAAGGGCCCTTCGACCACCCAGTCGTGCGGCAGATCCAGTTCACGCCAGTCGCTGTCGTCGTATTCGGGCGAGGCCGCGCCCTGGGCGACGCCGGCCTTGGCGTTGGCGTAGGACCAGCCATGCCCCCTGATCTTCGGAAACGGCACGTCGCCCAGATGGAAGCGCCAGCCCTGATCCAGCGACGACCGCTGCCCCGGCGCCTTGAGCCGAACCGCAGGATAGACGGGCTCGGACCGCGACGCGACGGCGCCCGCCAAGGCTAGGCTCGGAACGCCCCCCGCGGCCAAGGCCGCTGCGGAACTCGTCAACAAGAAGCCGCGACGGTCCAGGTTCATGTCGTTCATCCCAGATCGTTCAGCGCCGTCAACCGATCACGCCGCGCATGGCCATGGCGGCCGCGGCCTCGTCACCGTCGCAAATGGCCTGGAAGACGCCTTGCATCGCCCTGGACCGGGCCGCGATCGCTTCCTGCCCCCAGGGAGCCTCCAACAGCAGTTGGGCCCCGATCAGGCCGGATACGGACCGCGCCACCGAGCGTCCCAGAACCGCGCAGATCGTAAGCCTGAACACGCGTTGAATGGTGCGCGCGGCCAGACTGGAAGGATCGGCCGCAAGATCGGCCAAGCATTGCTGCAAGGCCGTCAGGTCCACACTTGATTGCTGTCTGGCCGCCCGCCGCGCCGCCTCGCATTCAAGCCCCAAGCACATCGAGCGCAGGTCTTCGCCAAACACCGGGTTCTCGCCAGTCTTTCGCCCCTCCAAAGCGCCTCGATCAAACGAGCCCGGAGGTTCAGGGGGGGCGGCGACAGGCTGCATTTCGGCGGTCAGGAAACCCTTCACGACCAAATCCCGCTTGACGCTCCGCAGGCCTGATCGCGAGATTTGAAAGCGGCGCTGCAGCGCCATGTCGCTTGGAAGGCCGGTCGCGTCATAACGGCCGTCGAGGATCTCGAGAGCCAGGATACGCAGCATCCGATTGTGGACCTGGAGATCAAAACTGCCATCGTCGGCGCTGGTCGGCCCGCGAGGCTCAGCGCGCCGCATCAAGGTCGGGATCTTTTCGTCGACGGCCCCGCGGGCGCTTGCCAGCGGCGGCTTGGACGGCGCTGTCGAGACCAGTACATCAACCCCTGTCGCGTTGTGATCCACCGCGGCCATCGTCTCAACAGCCGTTGACCAGCGCCTGGCGTTCTTCTTCTGTTGACCCACGTCGTCCTCCCAATCCGCCCTCGAACCGCGCGGCGTGGAGTCGCCGCATCAGCGCGAGACTTTTGCGTCCCGCTGTTATTCCTGGGCTCCGACGCCTCGGGATCATTCGACCCTTCGTCGCCGCTCGCCTCCGTCAACCATCGACGCCACGCCGACGACCGGCGGGGGTGGCGCAGCTCTTTGAACGTCTTCACCAATCGCCCGCTGGCGACCGGAAGACGGGGCGAGCCGCACCAACCGTGAATGGCAGCGTTGTCAGTTTGCTATTTACATCGCCGCGTTATGGCAAGCTAATTTCTCATACAAATATGAGAAATCCACCAAAATCCGGAAGGTCACACTCTGACACCGGTGACAGCCGAGCACATCCCACAAGCAAACCACAGCCAGCGCACAACCTTTTGTTTTATAGTGATATTTTTGGACGAGCCGATAGACGTGCCCACACAGGCGCGGCGCTTATCCGACTCTGCCATGAAGCGCGCTCTCGCATTATTTGTCAGACAAATAATGCAGAATCAAGATCCGCCCCTTCCGCCTTGTTCCTGGCTTGGCGGCACTGAATGTGAGTGTGCGAAACTGTGAGGGTCGCGGGCAGGTGTTGCGCCATTCACTGACGCGGGGCCGCTGGAAGACTACGCGCCCGACACCCTGGCAACGAGCCGAGCGGCGTTGAAACCGGCATAGGCCGCCATCGCCGTAAGCGCCGCGCCCCACGCGATATCCGCCAGGGTGAGGCGTGTGGACCAGATGCGCAGGGTCGCCTGATTGGTCAGGTCGTAGGTGGCGTAGGCCACCAGGCCCAGGATGGCTCCGTTCAAGGCGGCGCGCGAGCCGGACATTTCGCGAAGCGCCGGTGCGATGGCCAGGACCACCATGCCAAGGCCGTAGACGAGATAGAAGGCGATAGCGGCCGTGGCGTTGAACCTCTCTGCGAGCATGTCGCCCAGGACCGACCGATAGAGCCGGTTGCTCATGATCGTGAGCCAGATGGCGTCAAGACCGAGGAAGACGAGCATCGCGCCGGCATAGGCGGCCAAATAGGACATGGCGGCTTCTCCTCAGACCGGCGCCAGGCGGTAATGGCTGACGCCCCACTCGGCGCCGCCGCGATCGCCGAAGAGACCGGCCGTAGCCAGGAAGAACCGGCGCCATCGGCGCGCCCACAGATTGGCCTCTCCGCCGTAGACCGAGCGCATCAGATCCATGATCTCATGTTCGTGACGATCGAAATTGGCCAGCCAGTCGTTGGCGGTCCGAGCGTAGTGTGAGCCGCTCCAGCGCCAGTCCGCCTCGACCTCGAAGAGGTCGGGATACTGGCGCATCAGCCCGTGACTGGGCATCAGCCCACCGGTGAAGAAATGCTGGGCGATGAAGTCCGACCGATCCTCCACCTCGAACCGGTACGGCGCGGCCCGATGAGCGAAGACATGGATGAAGGCGCGGCCGCCGGGCGTGAGCCAGCCTCGCATGCGGGTCAGGAGCGCGCGCCAGTTGGCCATATGCTCGAACATCTCGACCGAGACGATGCGATCGAATTTCGTCGAGGTGTCGAAGGCGTTCATGTCGGCGGTCAGGACGGTGAGGTTCGTCGCGCCCTGTTCGCTAGCCTTGCGGTCTATGAAGGCCTTCTGGCTGCGCGAGTTGGAGACCGCGGTGATCGACGACCGCGGATAGGCCGCCGCCATCCACAGCGACAGCGAACCCCAGCCGCATCCCAGTTCCAGCACCGCCTGACCGTCGGCGAGGCCCGCATTCTGACAGGTGCGAAGCAGCGCGGCCTCTTCAGCATGGGCCAGGGTGGAGTTCGGCGCTTCATAGTAGGCGCTGGAATATTTCAGCCGTGGGCCCAGCACGCGTTCGAAGAAATCGGCGGGCAGTTCGTAGTGCTGGGCGTTGGCCGCCTGAGTGTGTTCGGCGATGGGGCGCCGGGCCATCAGGGCCGCGAAGCCGGCGTCGACGTCCGGCGGGGACTGGGCGAGACGACGCCGCGCGTTGGCGACCAGCGCGCCGATCGCGGGCCGCACGACGAAGTCGGGACAGGGCGCGTCCTGCAGACGATTGATGGAGGTGGCCAGAAAGCTCATCGGCGAGGTCCTCGAGGGGAAGGAGAGCGTTGACCGGCACCTGAACGAGAGCCGAAGCCGGCATATCCGGGGCGTCGCGGGAGGATCATGACCTCGATACGAGGCGGAAAATTACCTGGATGCATCGTTGATCCGGAAATCGACCTTGTCCGTACCAGGATGTGAAGCTCGCCCGCGGGGGCGCGCCAGCCCCGGAGTCGTCCATGCCGCACGGCCAGTCGTTCGCTCGCCCGTTCGTCGACAGCCGCATGCGCATTGCGGTCGTCGGGGCCGGAATATCAGGGCTGTCCTGCGCCTGGCTGCTGAGCGGACGTCACGACGTGACCCTCTACGAGGCCGACGCGCGCCTGGGCGGGCACGCCAATACGGTCGAGGCGGACGGCGTCGCGGTGGACACCGGTTTCATCGTCTACAACGAGGTCAACTATCCCAACCTGACCGCGCTCTTCGATCACCTCGACGTGCCGACAAAGCCGGCCGACATGTCGTTGGCCATCTCGCTCGACGACGGCGACCTGGAGTACGGCAGCAAGAGCCTGGCGTCGCTGTTCGCCCAGCCGAGCATGCTGTTTCGGCCGCGCTTCTGGTCCATGGTGCGCGACCTCAACCGTTTCTATCGCACCGCGCCAGGTCATCTGGCGACCTTGGACCCGGTCGTCTCGCTCAGTCAGTACCTCAAGGAGCAAGGCTACGGGGCGGCCCTTCGCCAGGACCACCTGCTGCCCATGGCCGCGGCGATCTGGTCGGCCAGCATCGAGGGCGCCGGCGAGCATCCCGCCGCCGCCTTTATCCGCTTCTTCGAGAACCACGACCTGCTGCGTTTCGTCGGACGGCGCAGCTGGCGCACCGTGGACGGCGGCAGCCGGGTCTATGTCGAAGCCTTGGCCAACGCCTTCGCCGGTCGGATCCGGCGGAATACGCCGGTCGCCAATGTCCGGCGCACGCCCGCCCAGGCGATCATCGAGGACACGGCGGGAAACCGCGAGGCGTTCGATCACGTGGTGATCGCGGCTCACGCACCCCGCGCCCTTTCCATGCTGGACGATCCCTCGCCCGACGAGCGCGCTCTGCTGGGGGCCTTCCGCTACACGCCCAACAAGGCCGTCCTGCACGGCGACACACGCCTGATGCCGCGACGCCGGAGGGCCTGGGCGAGCTGGAACCACCTGGGCCGACGCGATGATCCCGCCGCCGGCTGCGTAACCTACTGGATGAACCAGCTTCAGACCCTGGCCCGCAGGCCGCCGCTGTTCGTCACCCTGAACCCGCACATCGCCCCGGATCCGGCCCTGACCTACCTGACCCAGAGCTACGAGCATCCCCATTTCGACGTCGCCGCCTTGAGCGCCCAAGGGGCCCTGTGGTCGCTGCAGGGCGCGCGTCGCACCTGGTTCTGCGGCGCCTATTTCGGCGCGGGATTCCACGAGGACGGACTGCAGGCGGGTCTCGCGGTCGCCGAACAGCTGGGCGGGGTTCGCCGCCCCTGGACAGTGGCGGGCGAAAGCGACCGCATCCCGCTTGCTCCGGCCGCAGTCGCCTGGGCGGCGTGATGACCGCGTCGGCGATCTATAGCGGCCAGGTCTTCCACAGGCGCCTGAAGCCAAAGACCCACGCCCTCCGCTACAAGGTCTTCATGCTGCTGCTCGATCTCGACGAGCTTCCAGGCCTGCTGGCTCGCACGCGCCTGCTGCGAAGCGGGCGCTTTGGCTGGGCGTCGTTCCATGCCGCCGACCATGGCGACAAGCGCGGCGGCGACCTTCGGCCCTACGTCTCCGACCGTCTGGTCGAGGCGGGGATAACGCCCGGCGGGCCGGTGCGCCTGCTGTGCATGCCGAGGATCTTCGGCTACGGCTTCAATCCCCTGAGCCTCTACTTCTGCCATGCTCCCGACGGCGCGCTGAACGCGATCCTCTATGAGGTGCGCAACACCTTCGGGCAGCGTCATGGCTATCTGATCGCAACGCCGCAAGCCGACGCCCCCTTACGCCAGACCGCGCCGAAACGCTTCTTCGTCTCACCGTTCATGGATATGGACCTGACCTACCGCTTCACGGTCTCGCCGCCAGGCGACAAGGTCGGCGTCAAGGTGGAGGTCCTGGACGGCGAGGGCCTGCTGCTCACCGCGGGCTTCAGCGGACGGCGAACACCGCTCACGGACGCCGGATTGCTGTCGGCCCTGCTTCGTCATCCCCTGCTCAGCTTCGGGGTCGTCGCAGCGATACATTGGGAGGCGCTGAAGATCTTCGCCAAGGGCGTCGGCCTGCGGCCGCGACCGCCAGCGCCCCACCGGCCGATCACCCGGGGCGAACCCCTGACGCACGGCCGTTGATCGGGCTGCCCCCGTGACGAAACCGGCCGAGCTTGGCAAAAGAAAGCTGGGCGTATCGGCGCGCCGATACATCCGCCGGGATGTTCGCCCCGTATAAGGGTCATGCATGCGACTGGACGCGCCCCAGCTCGACGACAGGTCACTTCGGTGAGATCGCCGCCGCCCCGCGATTGCGGCGCGCTGATCGCGCGCATCGCCCAGGCTCAGGATCGCGACGCCTTCGCAGAGGTCTTCGACTACTACGCTCCGCGCGTGAAGACCTTGCTGGTCAAGAGCGGAAGCCCGCCCGCGGCCGCCGAGGAGTTGGCGCAAGAAGCGATGCTGACGGTTTGGCGAAAGGCGGCGTCCTACGATCCGGCGCGAGCGTCGGCCGCAGCCTGGATCTTCACGATCGCGCGCAACTTGAGGAGCGACGCCCTCCGTCGAGGATCTTCGGCCCTCCATGCATTCGACGCCACCTTCGGAGCCGAGGCGCCCGCCCAACCGGACGCGATCCTGAGCGGTGCCCAGGACGGCGCCTGCGTCAGGGCCGCCATGCGCAGCCTCAATCCCGACCAAGCCCAAGCAATTGAAATGGCTTTCTACCAGGAACAGACCCACAGTCAGATCTCGCAGGCGCTCGGCGTTCCGCTCGGCACCGTCAAGGCGCGGATTCGATTTGGCATGATGAAGCTCAAGGCCTTCATCGAACGCGAGATGCGAGGCGCGGAATGAGCGCGCGTCGCCATCCCAGCGAGGAGCGGCTGCTGGCGTTCGCGGCAGGAACCCTCAGCGCGCCGGAAGCTGTCGTCGTCGCCACCCATCTGGCGCTGCGTCCCCGAACCAGGACCTGGACCCATCTGGCCCAGGCCGTGGGAGGTTCGGTTCTGGACGATCTCGAGCCGACACCCCTCGACAACGGCGCTTTCGCGTCGGTTCTGGATCGGCTCGAAGCGGCCGTCCCGGATGAGGCCCGAGAGGCGGTCCGCGCGCCCGCCGCTGATCACGCCCTGCCCGCGCCGCTGCGGGGCTTTGACCTGAGCCCATGGCGCTGGGCCGGACCGGGCGTGCACGTCCGAGACGTCCTGGGACCGCGCGACGGTGACTGCCGCGTGATCCTGCTGCGTATCGCGCCCGGTCAGTCGGCGCCGCGCCACACCCATGCAGGCGTGGAGCTGACCTGCGTGATCGAAGGCGCCTACGCAACCGATGACGGCGTGTTCGAGCCGGGCGATTTCGAAGAGGCCGACCCCAGCGTCCTACATCAGCCGCGGGTGGTCTCCCGCGCGCCCTGCCTCTGCGTCGCGGCCCTGGACGGCCAGATCGTCTTGCCGGGACGACTTGGGAAACTGCTGGCCCCTTTCGTGCGCCTATAACTGGCCCCAGCCTTCCGGTGCGAAGAACATGCCCAATGCTGATCTTACTGCCCCCAAAAGGCGAATGGCAGCCGCTGGCGCTACTTTTGGAGACGAAACCGACGTCTCTCAAGGCGTGACGCCACCCTATCCAAGCGCCTTGGCGCGATGACCTCGCACCTCATTCGTGATCTCGACGATCATCGGAGATGATCCGCCATTATTTCCCAACCACGGTCGAGCGCGCGGCTAGCCCTGGCCTCGCACGCCCAGCGCGAATAGCCGGAGTTTCGGGAAGCAATGCGACCTCGGCATGTCCTCGGACTAAGGGCGGCAAACAACCGCCAACATCGCCCAGATGTTCGACGTCTGGACTGCTGGCGACAACGGCCAAAGAGTTCCGTTTCTAAGGGTTCAGATCCCGGCCGCTGCCGCTGAATTTGAGTACGGTTGTTGATCTAAAATGCCCGCCCGGGCGCAGAACGGTCGACGGAAAGCCTCTTTGATTGGGACTATCGGGTAGATGCTGGGTCTCGAAGGCTAGGCCAGCGTGGCGAAGATAGGCCACGCCTTCAGAGCCCACCTCGCTACCATCAAAGCCGTTGCCGCTGTTGAATTGGACCGAGGGCTCGGTGGTCCAGATCGTCATACGACGACCTCCTACCGGGTCCTCGACCCATCCGGCCAGGGTCGGCGTGGAGGCGACGGCATCGCGCAACACCAAGCTATGGTCAAAGCCGTTCGACGGGGCCAGCAGCGAATCCTCAGGCCGCAGGACATCGCCCAAGCGCCGAGGCGTGCGGAAATCCAGCAGCGTGCCCGCCACCGGCGACAGCACGCCCGTCGGCGCTTTGCGCGCGTCAACCTCGGCGTAACGGTCCGCATCGATCCAGACGAGATGGTCTAAAACGGTTCCCGATCCGGCTCCGGCCAGGTTGAAGAAGGCGTGGTTGGTGAAATTCACTACCGTCGGCGCGCTAGTTCGGGCGGCGTACTCGATGCGAAGCTCATTGGACTTGCGCATCAGACGGTAGGTCACTGTCAGCCGCAACGCGCCAGGGAACCCCTGGTCGCCGACAGGGCTGAGCAGATGATAGCGAACACCGATGGACTGACTGTCGGAGATCGTCTGGCGGGACCAGACGCGTTTGTCGTAGCCCTGCGAGCCTCCGTGCAGGGTCATGTTGTTGCGCCCCGGTTCCAGGCTGTAGGTCGCGCCATCCAGGGTGAAGCGGGCGTCGGTGATCCGGCCGGCATAGCGCCCGATGACCGCGCCGTAGCGACGCTGGTTGGTCTCGTACGAGGCTACGTCGGGGCGGCTCAACACGACATTGGCCATCCGGCCATTGCGGTCGGGTGTCTCGATCGCCGTCAGGGTGGCGCCGTAGTCGATCGCCGAGACGCTCATGCCCAGGTCGTTGCGAAGCACGGTCTTGACGATGGCGACGCCGGCCCGCGTCTTGCCAAACAGCTCGCGGCGGACCTCGGCCGCGCGGGCCGCACCACGCCCCATCCCGGCGACGGTGATCGAGGCGATCAGCGCCACGGCGACGCCCCTGCGGATGGGGCCGGGAGCAAAGTCAAACATCGAGCCATAGCACCGGCTGACGGATGGGATAGTTGCGGATGATCTCGGCCTCGGTCGGATCGGGGTCCAACCGCTTCCAGATGTCCAGGTAGTCGCTTCGCTTCAGGTCCAGGCCGCCGAACAGCAGGCTGGGCTGACGAACAGGCCAGCCTTCCCAGGCCTCGACGTCGGGCGGTTTGGGCCAGGTCTTCTTGTCGGCGATGAACGGCGCCATATACGCCAGGGCGTCGGCGATCGAGCCTCCGGTTGCGCCCTTGTATGTCCAGAGGTTGTCACCCGACGTCGACATCACGTGCGCGCAGGCGGCCAGGACGTCGAGATTGAACAGGCAGTAGCCGTAGGGCTTGGTCCGGGCCAGCTCCAGCGGTTGGGAGCCATCGGCGGCGATCTGGCCGGGAACCAACGCCTTGATCCGCCCGCGCGCTGTGTCCAGTTCGGCCGGACGCCCAGTCAGCTGCGCGAACTCAGCCGCTTGCAGCGCCCAGCAGGTGCCATGGTTGTTCTTCTGGTCGCGCTCGTCCAAGCCGTTGGGCGAGGTGCACATCCAGGTCAGGTAGGCGTCGAACCAGGCGATGGTGGGCGCGTAGACCTCGACCTTGGGACGCGCGGCCTTCAACACCGACACCGCCCGAGCCACCTCGACCAAATGCAGAGTGTCGATGACGCCAATGCCGCGCCCGGTATTGACCCCGATGATCGCCTGGGCGTGCTCCAGGTTGGGATTCATCCGGGTATCCGGCGAGACGAACCATGCCCGGAGGTGCCGCTCGGCATGCTCGGCGTAACGGGCGTCGCTCGTGATCTTGTAGGCCGCCGCCAGGGCCGGCAGCTGAACGCCCAGGCGGATCACCGCCTCACGGTGGGCGGTGAACTTGTCCGGGTTGGAATAGCCGTCCTTGCGGATGTAAGGCCCCTTTGGATCGGCTGGGTTGGGCCACCAGTAGTCGGCCTCGGAATAGTAGTCGTGGCGGCCGCCGGGGCTGCGCGAAGCGGCGAAGGCAGTGATGGTCGTCGGCTTCTCAACCAGATAGCGGTCGGCGGCCTTGAGGATGCGCGCGCGATCGAGCGTTGCGATATCGAGGGGAGCCGCCATCGCGCCCCCGGACGCCGCCAGCGCCAGGGCTGTGCCGAGAAAGAAAAAATCGCGTCGGTTCATGAAACGCTCCGAGCAGATGCGAGGGCGGCGCAAGGCCGCCCTCGAGAGTTGGCCTAGTACTTCACCTGGGCGCGGACGCCGAAGTAGCGCTCGCTGTCGCGGCCCGGCTTCCAGTTCACCGCCAGAGTCGCGGGCGTGGCCGTGCGGCTGAAGTTCCAGGCGTTGTCACGGCCCTTGGTCAGGGCGTAGTTTTGGTCGAAGAGGTTGTTGGCGAAGAGGCTGACCTTCCAGTTGTCCTTCTGGACGCCGGCGCCGAGGTTGAAGATCCCGTAGGCTTCCTGCACCGCGTCCGGATCCTGGACGAGGCTGAAGTTGACCTCCGACTGCCAGCGCCAGGACGCCTGGACGAAGGCTCCGTAACCAGCGGCCAGCCGCCAGTCGTACTGGCCCGTCACGCTGGCGGTCCATTCAGGCGCGTTGGGCAGCCCCTTGCCCGACAGGTTCTGGCGACCACCCACGCAGCCTTCAGCCGCGGTCTGAGCCGCGTAGCAGGGCGCGTTCAGGAACTGGTCCATGCGAGCGCGGTTGTAGGCGCCGTTGGCGTTGAGGGTCAGGCCGCCGGCATAGATCGCCACCTCGGTTTCGACGCCCTTGGACGTCACCTTGCCCAGGCTCTGCAGGATGTTCTGGCCCAGGTCCAGATCGCGGCTCTGGGCCTGGAAATGACGATAGTCCTCGAAGTAGGCCGTCATGTTCCAGGTCAGGCGGCGGTCGAAGAACGAGCCCTTGAGGCCCGCCTCGTACGACTTGCTGGTTTCGGGCGGCACGGGCTGGCGCGAGGCCACGCAGTCGGCCACCGGCAAGCCGAAGCACGAGCCCGCCGCCGTGGTCGGCGTGCGCGTGGTCAGGATGCTCGTCAGGTCATAGGCCAAGCCCTTGTAGCCCTTGGCGACATTGGCGAAGACCATGAAGCCTGGCGTGAACCGGTACTGCACAGCGGCCTTGCCGGTGACGACGCTGTCGCTGTCGCAAGTCGAGATCTTCAGCGACGGCGTCGGCGTGTTGGTCGAGCAACCGGGCTTGCCGTAGGTGACGCCGGTGTCGCGGTCCAAAAAGTCGTAGCTGAGCTTCTCGTGATGATAGCGTAGCCCGCCAATCACCGTCAGCTTGTCGGTGACGTCATAGGAACCCTGGGCGAAGGCCGCATAGGTCTTCGACGTCGAGTTGGTCAGGTAGGACGAATAGACCAGCGAGTTGGTGGTCGGCAGCTGTTGCTGACCGTTGAAGATCACCCCGTTGAAGTTGCCGTGGGTGTTGGAGCCCCGCACATAGTCCCGCGTACTGTCGGTCTGGCTGTAGAACAGCCCCGCCACGTAGCGGAGGCGCTTGTCGCCGGCCGAAGTCAGCCGTAGTTCCTGGGTCACGGTCTCGACGTCGAACGAGCCGCCGTCCCCCACCCCGCCCTTCGGCGCAGTCGCGAAGTTCACGCCCCCGACCGTCAGGGTGCTGAAGTCGAAGTCGCTGGAATCGGAGTCCTTGAAGTCCTCGAGACGGTACTTGTCGTAGGACGAGATCGACATCAGCGATCCGCCGCCAGGCAGGTCGTAGGCCAGGCGCAGGCCCGTGCCGTAGTCCTCGGCGAAGCCCTGTGTGTCGAGGTCCAAGCGTGTAAGGCGGTTGTTCTTGCCCGGCGTGATGCCCGCCAGGATCGTGGACGCCGGCAGATTGGCGCGGCTGAAAGTGACGCCGGGGCTCAGGAAGTACTGGGCCGGCGCGCAACAGGTGCCGTCGGTCTTGGTGTAATAGGGGGACAAAGTTGCGGTGAACCGATCGGTGGGGCTCCAGGCGACCTTGGCGCGCACCGTGTAGTCGGTGGTGCCGTTCTGCCAGTTGCCGGTCGTCAGGTTCAGGATGTTGCCGCGATAGTGGCTGTAGTTGGCTGCCAGACGCACGGCGACCGTGTCGCTGACCGGGCCCGAGACGCTGGCCTGCAGGCGGCGCTCGTGGTCGTCGGTGACCAGGGCGTCGGCCTTGGCGGTGAAGACCTTGCTGGGCGCTTCGGTCGTGATGTTGACCACGCCCGCCGAGGCGGCCTTGCCGAACAAAGTGCTCTGCGGCCCCCGCAGCACCTCAACCTGAGCGACGTCGACCAGGGCCGAAAACGCCGCGGCCTGGAAGGCCTGGGGCACATCGTCGATCACCACGGCTACGCTGGGCTGGGTGGCGATCGAGAAGGCGTAGGTGCCGATGCCCCGGATGTTGATGCTGTTGTTGGCCGGCTGGGTGGTCTTGGAGATGGTCAGCGACGGCGCCGCGCGCGGCAGGTCGTCGAAGTCGCGGACGTTGCCGCGCTCCAGATTGGCGGCCGTGACCACCAGCACCGAAGCCGGGACGTTCTGGATGTTTTGGGCCTGCTTGGTGCCCGTGACGATGATTTCCTCGACGGTCGCCGATTGGGTTTCCGCGGGAGCGGCTTCCTGGGCGCGGGCCGCGCCGGCCAGGGTGACCAGGGCCGCCGACGCCAGCAGTATCGATTTGCACGACATGGGTTTTCTCCCCCTTCTTTCTTTGTTCGGCGGCCGCGCCAGAAGGGCGTCTCGCGGTCGCTGCTAGACCCTCTTTCCGGGAGAGGACCCGGGAAGACGGCGGATAAAGGGGTCCCGTGTCCCGCCGCGCATCACGACGGGATCATCCGCAGGTCAAGGGCAACGGGCCTGGGAGGATGCCGGAGCCGGCGACCGACGGACCGCGTTCAAGCGGCGGGACGGAGATCGGCCCGAAGAGGAAAGGATCTCCGGGCCGACGGGGGGACTTAGAAGCGCAACCGGACGCCGAAGTAGATCTGCGAGCCGTTGTCGCTGACCTCGGTGATCGAGTCCTCGCCGGCCTTGTACATGACGTCGCGGGTGTTGGTGACGTTCAGCGCCTGGAGCTTCAACTGCACCTGCTTGGTCAGGTCGTAGGACGCCGAGAGGTTCAGGTAGCCCGAGCCCTTGACGCTGCGGTTGGTGCCGCTGTTGGGCTTGAAGTAGTCCGAACGGTAGCGGTAGGAGGCCCGCAGCGAGAGCTTGTCGTTCTCCCAGTAGACAGAGCCGCTGCCGGTGTACTTCGACAGGCCGATCAGGTTGTCAGGACCGACGTAGGGCCCGACTGTCGACGGATCGGGGAACTCGAAATCGGCCTCCGTGATCGCCAGGCTGCCCTGCACGCCGAACCCGCTGAGGAAGCCCGGCAGGTAGCTGAAGGCGTGGTTCCCGCTGAACTCCACGCCGTACAGGTGACGGGTCTCGGGGTCATTGGCCGGCGCGATGGCGTTGAAGGTCACCAGCTGGCCGTTGGCGATGATGCTGGTCGGCAGCGGCTGCTGGGCGTCGAACGCCGCGCCCTTCAGCCACTTGTAGTAGGTGGCGATGGCGAAGGACGTGTCGCGATTGACATAGAACTCCAGCGAGGCGTCCAGATTCCAGCCGCGGATGGGCTTGAGGTTCGGATTGCCGGTGGTGCTGTTGGCCAGCACGCCTTGCACCGTGGTGGCGTTGGCGTCGGCCACCGGGGTGATGCCGACGTTGAAGTCCTCGATGCCCGAGCGCGACAGGGCCTTGTAGCCGGCCAGGCGCAGCTTGATCACGTCGGTCAGGTCGAAGGCGACGTTGGCGCTGGGCAGGAAGTACTCGTACTCGCCCTTACCCGAGATCTCCTGCAGCGGCGTGCCGGGCGTGCGAACCACGGTCGCGGCGGAACCGCCGACCGAGGGCGTCACGGTGACCTCGCCACGGAAACCCTTCGACAGCACCGAGGTGCGCACGTAGCGGACGCCGGCGTTGCCCGAAAACGGCGTGTCGCCGATCTGCGAGCGGAAGGTGGTCATCACGTAGGCCGTACTGATCCGCTCGCGGATGTTGGAGTCTTCCGGCCCCGGCGAGTTGGCCGGCAGCGGGTTGCTGTCGCGGCCGGTGTAGGTGCGGAACAGGCAATCGTTGTCGAACAGCGCCCAGGATTTCAGGTTGCTCTTGCCGTCCATGAAGTTGGAGGTCGAGAAAGGCGCCCGGCAAAGGGCGTTGGCGTCGGCCACCAGTTGAGAGGCCGAGCGGCCATCGTATGGCGTGGGGATGGGCACGTCGTTGTTGTTGTTGGCGTCCTGGGTGCGGCGATGATCCGACAGGCGGCCGCCGAATTTGATGCTCTGGAAGAAGCCGTCGCCCAGTTCGTAGGTCACGTCGCCTCGCACCGCGCCGATCTTGTCGAAGCGGTCGGTGACTTGGCGATAGCGGGCGTAGTTGCTGTTGCTGGTCGGCGTGGCGATCAGGAAGTTGGCCGGATCGTTGACGTCGAAGTTGGTGAAGGTGACCGAAGGCACCTTGTCGGTCGTGCCGTCCAGCGTATAGGCCACACGGGTGCGCGAGCGCATGTTGGTGGCTTTCTGCAGTTCGGTGCGATGCGACTGCGAGTAGGACAGGTCGCCGCTGATCGTCAGGCGATCGGTCGGCGTCCAGGTCACCGCGCCGCCGCCGCCGATGTATTTCTCGTTGCGCTGACGGTCCTCGACCTGGACCTCGAGGTTGGAGTTGCCGCTGTACTTCAGCAGAGCGCCGTTGCTGGCGTCGTTGGAGACCCCGCCTACGATCAGCGGCTGGATGCCGCGCAGGCCCTCGGTGATGGCCAGCTGGTTGCGGTACTCGCCGCTCTTGCGGGTCGAGTACTGGCCGTCCACGCTGATGTCGAGGTTGGGCGTCGGCTTCCATTGGAACGCGCCGATCAGGGCTTCGCGGACCTCGTCGGTGACCTTGGCCTGGAACGTGCGCGAGGTCGTGGCGAAGTAGCGCGGTCCCACCGTGGCGCCCGACGGCGCGACGGTCGCGTTCGAGCAGTTGGCCGTCGAGGTTCCCGGCGCCGTGGCGTAGGTGGTGCACGGCACGAACGACGAGTTGGTGATGTAGTAGTCCTCGGGCGTGGCCTGATCCAGGCGCTGGTACCCCAGGCTGACACCCATCTCGCCCAGCTTGGTGTCGAAGCTGTCGGTGTAGGAGATGTTGCCGCGGTACCCCAGGCCGTTGTGGCCGCGGACGTCGTCGTCCTTGGGCAGATAGGCGCCGCGCACCTCCATCTGGATGCGGCGCTTGCCGTAGTCGATCGGGCGGATCGACTTCAGCTCGATCACGCCCGCGATGCCGCCGTCCAGGAAGTCGGCCTGCTGGCTCTTGTAGACCAGCACGCCGTTGACCAGTTCCGACGGGAACTGCTGGAACGCCACCGAGCGGTCGGGACCGGCGGTGGAGACCTCACGGCCGTTGAAGGTGGAGAAGCTGAGCGTCGGGCCAAGGCCCCGGACGCTGAGTTCGTTGGCGTTGCCCTTGAAGCGGTCGGCGGTGACGCCGGTGATACGCTCAAGGGTGTCGCCCACCGAGTTGTCCGGCAGTGCGCCGATCTCGTCGTTGACGATGCCGTCGACGATGACGCTGGCGCTGCGCTTGGTCTCGATCGAGCTGCGCTGGGTGGCCCGGGCCGACGTGACGACGATCGCCTCGATCGTGGAGTCCTCGTCGGCCGGAGCCGCCGCCGTCTGGGCCAGGGCCTGGGCCGGCAGCACGATGGCGGCCGTCAGCAGCAGGCTGCGATAGAGCGCCGAACGCTTGGTCGATGATCCGAACTTCATTCCTCTTCCCCTTCTTTATTTATGGTTCTTGGGCGGTTGGCCCGCCTCAGCGGTAGTCGAGACGCCAAGTGATCTTGAAAGGCGTCGCTTGGGCCGCCGGCGCGCCATGACAGACGACCTTGGTCGTCATGGCGCCCGTCGCGGATCGGTATTCCTTGTCCTGCCCCACCGGACCGGACTGGCAGGCCTGGAGCCCTTCCACGGCGAAGCGGCGGATCGCCCCGTCGGCGAAGCTGGTGGTCGTTCCGGCTTGCCTCGCCCCGCCGGAGAACGAGCCGAGCTGCAGTTCCACGTCCTTGACCGTCACGCCGGCGCTCGGCGTGAAGACGTCGGTGCGGGTGATGCGTCCGGGCTCCAGGACATAGGTCGTCGCCACCGAGACGCGCTTGTCGGCGACGGGCGCCCGTTCGCCCATCCGGTCCAACTCGTCCTGCCGCCAGGACACGGTGGTGCGCGCGCCCTTCTCCTCGACCTTCACGTCCTTGAAATAGGCCAGCGGCATCAGGGCCGAGCCGTCCCCCAGGGTCAGGCGGGGCGTGAGGAGCGGCGCGACGCCGTCGGGCGAGGCTTCCAGCATCCCCGGCGAGAACGGGATGGGGAAGTACGGGTTGTGCATGTGCTGGGTCTCGCCGCCGTTGATCACCGGCAGGCTGATCATCCGGTCGCCGTCGCGGACGCTCACCAGCAGGCGGTCGTACTGGCCGCGGGCGAACCAGGTGACCTGGCGGCGCGGCAGGGTCGAAAGACCCTTGGCCCAGTCGGCGGCGGGCGTCTTGCCGCCGTAGCCCAGCTTGGCCCAGTTGGCGCTGGTGTAGGCGTACTGGTGGGCCAGCGAGAGGTTCTCGCCCAGGATGCGGAACTTGCCGCGATAGTCGTCGGTGCGGCGGCCGCCGTCCCAGAGGTTCACCGAACCGGTCTTGGGATCCTGCCAGAAGTCGGCGTAGCGCTGAGCCGCTCGGGCGGAATAGGCGTAGGCCAGGTCCTTCTCACGCGGGGTCAGCACGTCCAGCACGGCCGCGGCGGTCAGCACCTCGATGATCGCCGTCTCGCCATAGGGGCCGATGCTGCGGCCGTACTCGAAGCCCCGCCCCTGGGCGTCCAGGCGCATCATCATCACGTCGGCCGACTTGCGTAGCCAGGCCAGGACCTCGGCCGGCGGCTTGCCGCCAGTCTCGATGAAGCGTTGGGCGATCTCGCCGGCCAGCAGCACGCTGTAGCGGTCGAAGCGTCCTTCCCCATCCGTCTCGTCGGCGAAGCCGTACTGGCCCGAATAAAGCTCGTAGTGTTCGGCGATCTTGGCGTAGAGCTTCTCGGCCGGGGCGCCGTCCTCCCAGCCCATCCGTGTGCGCAGGCGGGCGATGGCGAAGGCCACGCAGTAGTAGTTGTTGGGATGGTCGATCAGCGCGTAGGTGTCGACGTCGACGAACATCCGCCAGTCCAGGCGCACCCGCAGCTTGGCCAGGGTCAGCGGATCCACCGCCTCCTTCAGCCGACCAGCCTCGCGCAGCTTGTTCAGGGCCGACAGGTAGTAGTAGGCGCCCCAGGTGTCGTTGGCGTCGTCGACCGTCAGCTTGGCGATCTTGCGGAAGTCGGCCAGGTAGGCCGGCAGGCGGGGATCGTCGTCAGGCAGGGTGACCAGGAAGTCCACGAGGCCCAGGGCGATCTTGCCCGGCAGGAACTTGTCGCTGCCATTGAACACCGGCGTGCCGTCCAGTTCCAGCTTGCGGCCGTCCTTGACCAGCTTGATCAGCAGTTGCTCGGTCTGGGGCTGGATGCGGTCGCGCACCGTGGCGTCGTAAGCGGGGATGGCCGCGGCCGCGATGGGCGGCGACGTCGAGGCCGCCTGCGCAAACGTCCCCAATCCCAGCAGGATGGCCGAAGCCGAAACGCCGCACGCAATTCTGGTAACCGGTGTCATACGCAAGCCGACAATCCTCCCCGAGCGGTCGTTTCGACCTTGCTCCTGACCGTTCCGACGCGCCTGACGGAAACGTCCTCAATGAAAATCGGAAAGAATCGAAAGTTTTTTGTGGGGGCCCTTCAGCCCGTCAGGGCACGGCGTGCAATTCGACCGTCGTCGCGGTGCTGCGAACGCGGATGGGGAAGTAGGACTGCATGGCCTCGACAAAGGCCCGGCTCTCGCCGGTGTTGAACGTGCCGCTGATCCGCAGCGATCGCAGTCGCGCGTCGGCGACCACCACCTGCAGCGTCGAGTAGCGGTTCATCTCGGCGGCGGCGTCGGCCAGGGACACGTTGTCGAACACAACCTGCCCCCTGCGCCAAGCCAGGGCCCCGTCCAGGTCGATCGCTTGCGGCGGACCCGCACGCATGCCATCGACCAACACCATCGACTGGCCCGGGCGCAACACCGCCAAGGTCGTGGCGCTCTCGTGGTTGCTGACGGCGACCTTACCCTCGGTCAGCACGACAGTGGTCTCGCGCGGTTCGCGCCGGACCGAGAAGGCCGTGCCCACGGCCGTGACCGTGCGCGGACCCGCGCTCACCCGCAGCGGCCGCGTCGCATCCTTGGCCACCTCGAAATAGGCGCGGCCCGCGACCAGGTCGATCGCGCGCGAAGAGGCGGTGTAGCGCACCCGCATCACGCTCAGGGCGTCGAGGGTTACGCGGCTGCCGTCGGACAGGGTCAGGATGCGCTGCTCGCCCAGGGCGGTCTGGATCAACTGGTCCTGCCCCTCGCGATGGCGCGACCACCACAGGCCTCCCACCGGGGCGGCGACGGCGGCGACCAGACCGGCCGCGACGAGGCGGCGGTCCAGCCGCACACCGCCCGGACGGCCCCGCCCAGCGCGCGCCCGGGCTAGGGCGTCGCGACGCGCGGCCAGCAAGTCGTCCGTTCCGGCCCCCTCGCCCATCAGCCGCCAGATCGCCTCGGCGCGGCCGTAAGCCTCGGCGTGATGCGGATCGGCCTCCAGCCACCGCTCGAAGCCGGCCTCGTCGGACATGCCGCCGCCCAGCCGACGCGCGGCCCAGCCGGCGGCGGTCTCATCGATCAGGGACTGTTGAAGCGGATAAGGCACGAACGTCAGCTCTGAAACGGATCGGCCCCGCGCATCAGGTGCGCCAGGGCCTTGATGATGTACTTCTCGACCGAACTCACGGAGACTCCGAAAGCCCGGGCGATCTCGGCATGCTTCCAACCCTCAAGCCGGTGCAGGATGAAGGCGTCGCGGGAACGCTCGTCCAGCTCGGCCAGCCGGCGCATCGCCGCCTGCAGCGCCTGCCTGTCTCCTACGACGCGCTCGGGCGAGAGAGCCTCAAAGCGATCCTGGCGCAGTTCGGTCTCCCCAAGATGGCTCTGGAACGTCTTTTGACGTCGAGACCGGTCGCGCAGCAGATTAACCGCGGCCCTGAACAGGAAGGCCTCCGGGTTGTCGATCTCCGTCCCCTCCGGCCGGCGCGCCAGACGCAGGAACACCTCCTGCGTCAAGTCCTCGGCCTCATCGCGCGAATAGACGCGACGCTCGAAATACGCCGTCAGCGGCCCGCGATAGACCTCCGACAGGCGCTGGAGGAAGGCCTGCTCGCGCGGGTCGAGTTTTGGCTGCGCGGGCATGCCTAGGACTGGTCCTCCCTGGGACGCGGACTGGCGCCGCATTCATGAAACTTCGACGCGCCTGACGCCGTAGTCCTCAATGACAATAGCGCGCGCCCGACACTTTCAGTAGCCGACCGCGAGACGCAGGCCCACATGACGGCCGCTGTCGCGCGCCGGTTTCCAGTGGACGCCCATCGCGGGTCGGCCGTCGGAGCCCACCAGATTCCACTGCACGTCGCGCCCCCGCGTGATCGCGAACCGCTGGTCGAGCAGGTTCTCGACAAAACCGGTGACCCGCCAGCCCTGCCCGCTCAGGCCTGCCGACACGTCCAGCAGGCCATAGGCGAGCTCGATCGAGGCCGGGTCCTGCAACAGGCTGTAGAACACCCGCGAACGCCACCGATAGCCTGCGTTGATCTCCAGCAGGCGGTCGGCGCCGACCGGGGCCTGATATGAGGCGTTGAGATTCATGGACCAGCGCGGGGCGTTGAACAGGGTCTTGCCCGTCAGGTCCTGGCGTCCGCCGACGCACCCCTGCTCGGCCGTCTGGCCAAAATAGCATGCGGCGTTGTCGAAGTTCCCGATGGTCGCCCGGCTGTAGACGGCCGCCCCGGACAAAGCCAGGCGCGGGGTCACGCGCGCGCTGAACTCGCTCTCCACGCCCTCAGCCAGCATGCTGCCGATGCTGTTGAGGACATTCAGCCCGGTGGCGTCGTCACGGCTCTGGGTCTGGAAACCCGAGAACCGCTCGCGATAGACCGTGAGGTTCCAGCTGAGGTTCCGGTCAGGCGAGACCGCCCGCAGGCCCAGTTCGTAGTTGCCGACCGTTTCGGAGGCGACGGGCTGCTGGGCGGCGATCGCGTCGGCCACGGGCAGGCCCGCATAGGGGCCGCTCGTCAACGGGGTGCGCATGGTCAGGCTGCTGGTGAGGTCGTAGGCTCGTCCCTTGTAACCCGTCGAATAGACGGCGTAGGCGGTCACCCCCGGAACGATCTTGCCTTGAACGCCGATGCGCCCGCTCACGGCGGTGTCGCTGTGGCAGGTTTCGATCGGACCGCTGGGGCCGACACGCGAACAGGATGGCGCCCCGTAGACGACGCCGTTCCCCAGGTCATCAAAGCGGTAGCCGATCTTCTCCCGGCTCACCCGCAGGCCCGAGAGGATCGAGATCCGGTCGTTAAGCGCGTAGGCGCCCTGGCCGAAGATGGCCAGGGTCCGGCTGAACGTGCGCGAGCGGTAGCGCGAATAGGCCGTGCTGTTGGTCGTCGGCAGCGACGACAGGCCGTTGTAGTCGCCAAGCTCGTTGGAGCCGCGCACGAAGTAGCGCTCGGCCCGTGTCTGGCCGGCGTAAAGCCCGCCGACATAGTCCCAACGGGCGCCGGGCGGGCTGTTCACGCGCAGTTCCTGGCTTTCCGAGCGGATGTGGAAATAGCCGCCGTTGCCTGATCCGCCACGGGGGGCCTGGGGGGCCAGGAGGCTGAAATCCAGATCCGTGGCGTCAGTGTCCTGTCGGTCGTAGAGGTCGTAACGGTCCAGGGCCGAGATCGAAGTCAACCGCCACGAGCCCACCGCACCGACCGCCCGCACGATCACGCCCTTGTCCCTGGCGTTGCCGCGGGCGTTGACGTCGTAGCGGGCCAGATGATTGTCCGGGCCGGGTACGATCCCCCGCAACACCGCCTCGCGGGGAATCTCCGCCCGGGTCTGGGTGGCGTACGGTGACACATAGGTCTCCGCCCCCACGCAGCACGAGGAAAGGCTCCGCGTATAGTAGGGCGAGACCGAGACGGTCCAGTTGTCGCCGGGCGTCCAGACCAGCTTGCCGCGCAGGTTGAAGTCGGATTGGCCGTTCATCCAACGGCCGGTCGCCAGGTTGAAGACGTTGCCTCGATAGCGGCCATAGGCGGCCGAGAGGCGGTACTTGAGATCCTCGGACACAGGCCCGGTCATCGTGGCCTGTAGCCGCTGCTCGTGGTCGTCGGTCATCATCGCCTCGGCCCGAGCGGCGAAGGTGTCGCTGGCCGGCTTCGTGGTGATGTAGATCACCCCGGCCGAGGCCGATTTGCCGAACAGGGTGCTCTGCGGTCCCCGCAGGATTTCGACCTGCTGCACATCGGCCAAGGCGGTGAACGCCATGGCCTGGAAGGCCTGGGGCGCATCGTCGACCACCACCACCACGCTCGGCTCGGTGCCAATCGAATAGGAATAGGTGCCCACCCCGCGCACATTGATGCTGTTGTTGCCGGGCTGAGTGGTCTTGGAGATCGTCAGGCTCGGCGCCAGGCGAGCCAGGTCGTCGAAGGTCCGCACGCCCGCACGATCCATTGTCGGGCTCGACAGCACCTGCACCGAGGCGTCGGAGCCGCCCAGGGTCTCCAGGCGCTTGCCGGAGGTGACGATCACGGCCTCCAGCCCGACGACAGGCTCCAGATCCTGAACAGGATGGTGGACGACGGGGGCGTCGCTTTTGGGGCGAGGCTCCGGACTCGCGCGATAGATGACGATGACGCCCGAGGGGGTCCGGCGAAAAGCCAGGTCCGTATTGGCCAGTAACAGACCCAGCGCCCGGTCGGAACTCATTCGCCCACGCAGCGCGGGCGCGCGCAGGTTGGCGGTCAGCCCCGGCGCGTACAGCAATTGCGCGCCTGTCGCCTGACCAAAGCGCTGGAGGGCCAGGTTCAGGTTCGAAGCGTCCTGATCGAAATTGAGGTTAGCGCTATCAGCTCGCGCCGTCATGGGCGCCAGCAAGGCGAGACCCACACAGGCCCCGATATGACGAAGACGCCGAGCGCGGACGACGCGCCGATGCATACCCAGTTCCCCCTCGCGACTCTCTGGCCGCTGTGCGCACCGTCGATGAAGACGATCCTTTCTTTTACGACGCGCCTTACCCGAAAGTCCTCAAACAAATCCCCGGCGTCGCCTAATTCTCCGCGTCGAGAGCTCAACCTCTGTCTGCCGCCTGCCGCCGTTGGCGCAGTTGCGGATGACAGCCTCCGGCGCGGCGTCCGCCGCGGGGCGGAAGCAGCTTGGCCGCTGCCGCTCGAAACCTGGTGCGGGAGCCATTCCAACGGAAGCGATGCACCAGGCGGGCGCCCGAGCTGGAGACAAAAAAGAAGGCGCTGAAAGCGCCCTCTTTGCCTATTCCCACTCAATAATACTGTAAGCCAGTAAATATCTGATTGTGAACAACTTTTTCAATCACGCTAATGTTATCCCGCCGACGAAATCGCCGAAATACTAGCATGTTGTTTTCCCACGAGAATTTCAACGCTTGACTTGCAACGCGATTGGCACATTAGGAGCAATCTGTAAAGTATAGCGACAGACTAATCTTACGCGCTATACCTAGCCAAAATCACTCCAAAACTACCTCAAGCTACGCTGCGGCCTCACCCGCAAAATCGCCCAAGACCGTGCCGCCGCGCCGCGGACACAACACCGCGCTCCGGCGGCCGCATCGGCCATTCGCTGATCTCGCCGACTGGGGGTTCAAACTGGACGAGACACTCGAACAAAAAATACCGTCACGTCCGCATGAACGCCTTACGGGATAGGCCTTTGAAGGCGATCTCGCCGCTGGCGGCATAGTGTTGGACTTCAGCGCCCGAGACGATGAAACTTCACTGATGATGGCGCCGAGCCCCCACCCTTTGCCAAGTCTTGCTGACCTTCGAGCCGCGCTCGACGGCCTGACACCCGGCGACGTGCCGATCGCCACCTCCAAGCGGTTGTCGACGGCGATCGCCCTTAACGGGCAGCACTACCGGATTGGGAAGATCTGGGCGAACCGCGCGTTCGTGGTCCGGCGTGGTCGTGCGTACCTGCTCTACGTACACGTCGACTACCGCGGCTATCGCGGCGCAGCCCTCCGAGTGTTCTCGCCCACGGCGGCCCGGGTCGACTACGACCACGCCCTGGGACGAGCAATCGCCAAGAGCCTTGGCTTCACCTACGTCTTGATGCTGAGGGTGCCGCGAGACGTGAACCGCTCTCACGGCCGCCTCGAACGGCCAACACCTCGCGTGGGACTGATCCTGAAGAAGACCTGCCTCACAGACCCGCGCATCCTGGGCAAGATGCTGGGACTGCCCGGGCGCGGCTTCAAGCGGAGCGAGACCGCCTATGACGTCTCCGCGGCCCACAACCCGCCCCTCACCGAAGCGGAGTATCGAACCTGGGCCTTTGCCCTGGGCGTCGACCTCGCCCATCCGCCGCCGATGGGGTTGAGCCCAATCAGTCGGTGACCGCTCTTGGGGGCCGCGACCTCACGGTGCGGCGAAGCCGGCGGCAGCCAACTCGTCCTTGGTCAGGTATCGCTGCGACCCGTAGAACGCCTTCAGCCTGTCGGACGCGTTCTGGGCCGGGTCCATCAGCCATTGCGTGTGCCAGGTCATGAACCATAGCCAGTCGGCCTGCGCCCCCAACCCGGCGGGATCCGGAATTGGACCGTTCTCGTGAAGGCAGATCGGGACGCTGTCGCCGACGATCGCCTTCACTTCTTGGAACATCGGAGCCAGGTCGCCGTGGTCTTCGGCATAGAGATCGGCCCCGGCGATATCGACCCGGTCGCGCCCAGGATGCCAAGCCGGATCGATGTTTTGCCCGGCCCATCCGGCCACCCAGATGAGATTGTTGAGCCCGCGCCGGCGCGTGAACTCATCAAACATCAGCGCCCATAGCGCCTTGAAGGCGTCAGGGCCGTGCTTGCCCCACCAGAACCAGTCGCCGCTGAACTCATGCAACGGCCGCCAAAGCACCGGAACGTTCCGGTCTCGCAGCACCGTCAGAAGATCCCCGATGCGGCTGAGGTCTCGCCGCATGGCGATGTTCTGAGGACTGCCCGGCTTGAGCGCCGCACGAAGGTCGAAGCCCTTCTTGGCGTTCTCGTACCCCGGGCCAATATCAGGCGCGCCCCAATGCCAGCAGAGCGTGACGATGCCGCCCGTCTTATGCCAGGCGGTCGCCCGTTCGTTGACGGCCGCATTGTCCCGCGGGTCGATGTAATCGAGTCCGAGGATCGCGGGCTGTCGGCCAGTGACGCGTTGAATGTAGTCGAGCTCGATCGGCGCGCGATGGGCGACACCCTCCTGCTGACCGGTCAGGGTGTTGCGCCCGTAGATACGCCACAGAAAGGCATAAAGCGCCTTGGCCTCCGGCGACGCCGCCGGATCGCAGAGGCTCCGAGCCGCCCTATCAGCGCGGGCGCTCTGTGCCGTCGCCGCCAACGCCAGGCCACCTGCACAGGCTGCTCGCCTTGAAAGGCTCATGTCTTCCCCCGCGCGCTCCTGCAGGCTCATCGCGATACACGCTCGCGCGGTAAGGTCCAAAGCCTGTCGATAACATCCCCAGCGCTCGGCGCCGCGATCACGGCCAGCCCAAGCACCAGGACGACGACGGCGACCACGCCCAGTCCCTGGCCTGAGATCACTATACGCCCCAGGCGGACGCTGAGCGTGTGTGAGGATTTGGGGCGCGACCGGGGTGTGGGCGGCATCGACGGAGTCCGACATTGAAAATCAATGGGACCCGCAAGGGGTAGATAGGGGGCGGCCCAGCCTGCCCGTCAACCGGAATTAGGTCGTCAAATTCCGGTTGCCTGAACGCATTGACCTGCCCCTCAAAAATGGCGCTTCACGACTAGAGCGAGATCTCAGTCGCCCGCAGGCGTTCGGTCACGTCCTCGACGCCCGGAAGATCCCACACCCGATCCCTCAGGAGGAACCGCCAGGCGTTGACGCTGGCGACATAGGTGGCGTGCTGCTGCACGATCCCGACCGGGATGAGCGCGGCGCGCTTCACACGGTAACTCGGCTCGAGCAGCACCCCGGCCAGCACGTCAAACGGCTGGTTGGGCAGGTTGCGGATGAAGGACAGCTGGCGCGATGGGTTGGCCGCCGTCAGCCGTCGGCATTTGATCTGGTAGCGCGCGCCTTGGCCGTCCTTGGCGTCGTAGCCGGCCGCAGAGTTGGCCTCCAGGTCCCACCCGAATGCGCGGCTGAACAGCAGCTCGCCGTAGTCACCGGACGGATTGTTGGCGCTGCGGGTCACGCCGCGATGGCGAAGCTCGTTCATCACATTGCCATGCAACTTCAAAAGCTCGGCGACAGGATGGTTGGCCAAGTCCGACATCGCAGCCACACTCCTCCGCGCAAGGGGATCTTCTAGGGGGCGACATGAGGCGGGTGTTTTCCAACGGCGGCAAGTTCGACTACGTGCGCAATCCGTTCGAAAGGCTGGCGGGCAAAGCCTCACAGCTGCATCTGGCCGCGCCCTATTTCACGGCCGCCGCCCCGGTCGTCGAAGCCGCCATGGCCGGAAAGACCGTGCAGCTTCTCGTGGGCTTGAACAGCGCCACCAAGCCCGACGCCCTGGCGGCCGTGCTCAAGGCGCCGAACGTGGCGGTGCGATTTCTGACGCGTCGCTTCCACGCCAAGATCTACATCTTCGACGACTGCGCGATCCTGGGATCGGCCAACCTCACCGACGGCGGCCTCAGCTCAAACCGCGAGGCGGCGATCTGCCTTGATCAGGCCGAGGACTTCCAGGCCATCGAGGAGGTCCGCGCGCTGTTCCTGGAGCTGTGGGAGCAGGCCAAGGTCCTGACGCCGACGATCAACGAGACCTTCGCCCAGGCTTGGCGCGCCGGTCAGCCCAAAGGCCCCAGCCCTGACGAGCTGATCGAAAAGGCCGTGGGGCTGGCCGAGCCACGCAGCATCACCGTCGGCAGCGAGGCCAAGTCCAAGGAGCGCCTATTCCTGGATGGCCTTCAGCGGCAGATCTACGAGCAGTATCGACCCGCTTTCTCCGAGGTGGCCGACCTTCTGGCCGAGAAGGGTTTCCGGCGCCCCGAACTCGACGTCATCGGCCTGGCCAACGAGGCGAACCGGTTTTTGAACTGGGTGCGGCTCAGCTACGTCATCGGGGATGAAGCCTGGCGCGCCGCGCCCCAGCTGCCGCCGGCGGAGCGCCGCGCGCGCCTTCTCAATCTCGGCGCCGAATGGGCCACGACCACCAACAACATGGTGCCGGCGACCTACGTCGGTTGGCTGCGGAACGTGGACCAGACGTTCGGGTCCCCAGCGGCGTTGGAAGCCGCCTCCAAGGAGCAGATCACTCAAGGGCTGCTGTCGCTGCACGCCTTTACCGAGCAGCTCAGGTTCGTCAAAGGCGGCTTGGCCGCCCTGCCCGCCGCCTTCTGGACGGCCAACAACGACGACGTCGAGCGGGTGCGGCGAACCTTGACCCACCTCATCCACGGTCCGGGCGACTTCGTCCCTCGGCTGCACGATGTTCTCTACGACCCCCGAATGAAGCTCGGCAATTTCGGATTCTTCAGCGCCCTGGAGCTGTTCGGCACCGCCAAGCCCGAGGTGTCGCCGCCGATGAACGGCCGCATGGCCAAGGCGCTGCGTTACCTCGGTTTCGATGTGAAGGCGGCCTAAAGGCCAGCGAGCGTTCTAGAACCGCCGTTCCGGCAGCTTGGAGCTGCCCGACATAGTAGGACGCTACGAATCCCACTGTTAATTCCTGGATTGGGACCTTCGGTCAAACCTGTCGCTGTGGGCGTCCTTGCCTTCAGTCCAGCTCGCCGTGACCATTCGACGATGATCGCGCTTGAGTCGCGAGGTCAGGGCGATCTGCGATGAATGACCAATCTGAACCACCGTCCGACGCTGAACTCCTCACCCTGTTCGCACCTGCCACACCCGCAGCCGGGCTCATCGCTCGACTTGAGGATCTCAGCAGCAAAGCGGCGATGGAGGCTGGCGCCCGATGCGCCAAACTTCACAACGCCGGGGAGTTGGACGCTCGTCGTCTGATGCACGATCCGGCGCTGGCCAATCATGAAAGTTGGCAGCTCTTCCCGTTTCATTCTTTCGTCGATGGCGTTGTGGCCGATCTGGACATCTCCGTGGATGAGATGATCGCTTTTCTACCCGCCGTGGCGCCGCCGTCGCAGGACTCAGGCCTCCCTCTCGGTGGGTTTAAGCGTTGGTGCCAAGCCGATGCACGTCGCTGGGCGGCGATTGCCGGCGAGGCCAAGGCGGGCAACGCCACAGTGACCCCGTTCGTAAGCGTCGCCCTGCAGGCAAGCGACGACCTCGATCTTATCTCCGAGTTCATTCACTTGGGAGGGAGCGATCGGGCTATGGCGATCCACGCGTTGGGTCACCTATCGACGACAGGCGACCTACCAGATCGCACGCTGACGTTGCTCCAAAGCCTTCTTGGTGAAGAAGATCAGGTCAACGCAGACCTCGTCTTCTCGGCAAGCTGGGTTTGTGACCATGCGGCCGGGAGGGTGCAATCGGCCTACGAACGCCTGATCGCCAAGGCCGCGCCGCTAGCAGGTCCCAAGACGGTCAAAGAGTTCGCGCGCATTCCCCAGCTGTTCTCCAAGCTCCTAACGCCTGCGATCGCTGCATCCGTGGCGAGCGCTCTTGATCGGACGGACCTCGACGACGCCAATGCCGTTGCGAACCTCGACCAAGGCCTTCGCCAGCTCCTCCGCAGCGGCTTTGAAAAGCAGGCGATCGACATCGTCAGCCGCATCTTGTCCACGGAGGGGCACGCGCTGACGTTGTCAGATTTTGACGACTTTGGCGGCGCGCTCAAGGCCGCCGGCTTGCGTGACCAGACGATGGTGAGGTGGCTGCTGTCGGGTGAGCCCGCCTTATGCCGGGAGATGACGAGCCTGCTCGACGTGATGCGGTCTGAAGGCTCACCGCTGAAGATCACCGATGATGACCTCGCCCTCTCCGACGAGGACTTGATGTATCTCTGCCGGAAATCTGCGGGTTTCCTCTTTT
Source organism: Caulobacter sp. (assembly GCA_017745235.1). Lineage (GTDB taxonomy): Bacteria > Pseudomonadota > Alphaproteobacteria > Caulobacterales > Caulobacteraceae > Caulobacter. The sequence goes on from JAGHZU010000005.1 coordinate 107,812, forward strand.
CCAAGCCGGTGTCGGCGGCGTCGATCTTGGTGGCCGTATTGCGCGTCGCGAACGCCCAGGTCGCCGACCAGGTCAGCGCTCTCCTGTTCGATCCCTTGCTGACGAATTTTCCAGGCTCGGTTACCCGCTATTTGGAAAGCCTGCCAAGGACCGACCGTGCTTATGCCGGCTCCCGAGCCGCCCTTGAGCGGTCCCAGTCCTACGAGGACGACCTATCGTCGGTCGGTCGCCTCCGGGAGTTAGCGCCCAGTGAGGAACAGCGTCAAACCCAGCATCGCATTGAGCGCGAGGAGCATCGACGCATCAGCAAGGAGGCGTCGGACAAGTCGATTTTCGCGAGGATCTTTACAAAGAAGCTGGTCCTGCACGGGCGAAAGGTCCGCAGTGTGGTCCCACCCCTTGGCAGCGGGGCGCCGCGCGTGATGGAGACCGAACTTCACGGCCAGTCGTACAGCTACGAACTTGCACGCGGAGAGATCGCGGACACGGTCGGTGTCCACTACCAATTGTTCCGCTTTAAGCGGGAGCGTCGCCCGACATGAAGCTGCTCCTTCGCGAATATCTCGGTGCGTTGCGCGAACGCGGTGAGCTCGATGCCATCCTACCGGATCTGCTCAGTGCGTTGGGCCACACCGTGTTGTGGCGTCCAGGGGTCGGGACGACGCAGCATGGCGTCGACTTCGCGTCGGTCGGCCCCGACGAAAATGGGCGCCGGACGCTTTATCTCTTCGTCATCAAGGCTGGCGACCTCACCCGCGCGGACTGGAGCGCTACACCACAGGGCGTCCAGGCCTCTCTCGACGAGATCCTCTATGTCTTCCTAAAAACCCGCGTCCGGCCTGAACACAAGAAGCTGCCAGTAGCCATCTGCATCTGCTTTGGCGGCGACTATCTCGAACCGGTGCAATTGCTTGCCACCGGCTACATCGAACAACACACGACATCCACGCGCCGCTACGAAATCTGGCACGGCGATCATCTGGCGAACGCCCTGCTCAGCGGCGTCTTGCGAGAGGATTTGCTGCCCAAGCCTCTGAGATCGTCATTTCAGAAGGCGCTGGCGATGCTCGACGAGCCGGATGTCGCCGTCCATCACTTCGGTCGGCTCGTGGCCCAACTCCTTGAGCGCGCCGCCGCCGAGCCCAAGGCCAAAATCGCCGCCTTGAGGCAACTCTATATCGCACTCTGGGTCCTCTACGTGTGGGCGCGGGACGCCGAAAACTTAGAAGCCCCCTGCAAGGCCAGCGAGCTTGCTGTTCTGGCGTCCTGGGAAATGGTTCGCCCCCATCTGGGCAAGAAATCCAAGGCCACCGACGCCCTGCTGCGTGGGGTCGACCAAGTCATCAAGCTTCACATTCGGATCAATGAGAGCTTCCTCGAAAGCCGGGTGTTTCCCCATGCTGACAAGCTCCATGCCCTGTCGTTGGCCGTAGGGACGCGCCGGTCGCTCGACATCAATCTCAGGCTCTTCGACCTCTTGGGTCGCCTCACCATGCAGGGCCTATGGCTGCTGTACCTCTTCCAGCGCGCGACAGAGGGCGACAAGGGACCGCTTAAGACGCAGCTGGATCGCTACGTCGATCGCATGTTCGCACTCATCGCCAACAATCCGTCCCTATGCCTGCCAGTCAAAGACGAGCACGCCACCGAGGTCGCCCTGGCCCTCATTCTCTGGTCAGGGGTTGCGGTTGACGCCGATGATGGTCGCGCGTGGATCGCCGAGATGGTCGGGCGCTTGGGGTTCGCCCTGAAATCGCACGGCCTCTACACCTGCCATCTGAGCGACTACGCGGATCTTGCGGTGCACCCGGTGAGCTCGGACGAGGCCTATCGTCAAGAGGTCACTCAGGCCAGCACCTTGGTTCCGCTGCTGGCGGCCTGGGCGCATGCCGCCGGCCTGGATGAAACTGTTGCGGTTCTCGACCATCTCGCGAAGACCGTACTCGCGCACTGCAGTTTTCAAACTTGGTTGCCTGACGCCACCTCGGAAGACGCCCTCTACATCGGCGGCGCGACGCACGGGGCGGCCCTCACCGACCTGCCTGTTACGGCCGAGGGCGTGCCCCTGCTGGCGCTCCTTGCCGAGGAAGCAAAGAACAACGCCTCATTTCATCAACTATCGGCCATCCGCTCCGGTATGTGGCCGGTGGCTTTGATGGCCTTCCGGGCTCAGCGACTTCCGATCCCCCCTACTTTCTGGATCGATATCCTTGCCCCCGCAGAAGGGTTCCCGCCCTATGCCGACGTTGCAGTTCCAATGCAGCTCAACGACGGCCAAGACTGAGTTCCGGCGGCTGCCGACGACACGACAGCCCCCTCGCTGCGCAAGCCTTCACATCGCTACACCCGCGGGTCTTAGGCCAACGCCTGCCCCCTCGCGCGCGGAGCTCGAATAGCGGAAGCGAGGCGGACCTAGTCGGTGGCATACCGGAAGTAGCCCGCGATCCGCGCGAACGCGGAGCAAAGCGCCTCCCCATCCTCGTGCGATAGGATGATCGACTCCCGCCCGATCTTCAGGAAGAGCTGCGGGCCGTCTCCGGCGTAGCCGGTTGTCCCACATTCGATCTCTAGCGATCCTTCACCCGCCGCATCAGCGACGGTGCGCTCAAAGTACGAAATCGTGCCCATGCGGACTTCCCCCTCATGAAATCGCCGTTGCCCACTCGCTCCTGATCGCGGCGCAGCAATCCTGGATTGGCTTGAAGCTTAGCAGCCAGCTTTGTGAGAGGGTGGTTGTCAACAAAGCAGCGCTTGGTCTCTCATCAAGAATGCGCGGTTCCGCTTAAGGTTGATATTCTAGGTCCATGATCAGAGGCGGAATCGCCGACAAGCTCGGCAACGACTACGAGGGACTGTGGGCGCTCAATCAAGCTCTCCAGGTTCTGCACGGATTTGCCGACGAGATCCGGCTTGAGCCCTTCGACGAGGGCGGTGCAGGTTTCGAATTTCGGGTCCGAACGGGTGACGCCGACGTTTGGCATCAGTGCAAACGCCGTCGCGTCAGCGGCAGTTGGACGATCCGTGCTCTTGAGGTCGAAGAGGTGCTTGCCGCTTTCGCGCGCAAGCTCCCCAACCCTCGAAACACCTGTGTTTTTGTGTCGTCCGATGGAGCTCAGGCGCTCAAGACCCTCCTGGACAAAGCCAGTCTCGTTGAGGGTCTCGCGCCTTTTGTCGCCAGTCTTGGCGACGCCGACGCCCTCGAGCTTAAAGCGCTCCGTACAGCCTGGAACGTCGACGACACCACAGCCTTCGATTGGCTGCGCCGCTGTCGCGTCGAAACCGTCTCGACAACGAGCCTTCTGGATCAAATCGACTCCATCTGCCGCCTCACCTTCTCCGCCTCCGCCAAGCTTTGCCGCGAGCGCCTAGCGGCATACCTCGACGACCATCTGACGATCCACCTGACAACCGCGGCCCTGCGTGACGCTGTCCAGGGGTTGGATTTGGGCTGGAAAGCTGGGTTCGATCCAACGCTCGACGACCGGCTTGCACGAGCGACCGACGACTACCTCGGCACCCTGACTCTTCCCCTTCCGACTACAGTCGTCGATGGGGCTATAGCGCCCGTCGTGGCAGAGGCGCTGGACGGCCCCGCCAAGATCGTCGTCGTGGCCGGCGGGGCCGGCAGCGGCAAAAGCCTCGCCATGTCGAGCATCGTTGCGTCGGCCCGCCAACGCGACTGGCCCATCCTGGCGCTACGCGTCGATCGGTTCCTGGCTTGCCAGAGCCCCGAGGAGTTGGGCGAGGTCTTGCTGGACCGTCGGCAAAGCCCGGTTGGCGCCCTTGGGAACCGCCATCCCCGCAGGCCGACCGTCCTATTGATCGACCAAGTCGATGCGGTCAGCGAAGCCTCTGGGCGGTCCAGCCAGATGCGGGACCAGATTTTCCGGATGATCGAGGACAGCGGCCTTTATCGCCAGATGAAAGTCGTCATCGCCTGTCGAAGCTATGACCTCGAACACGATCGACGTCTGGGCGGGCAAGCGTCTTTGCCATGGTCCAAAGCGATCAAGCTTGAACCACTCGCCTGGGACAATGGCGTCCTACCCGTTCTCAAGACGTTGGGACTTGGCGCTCGGAGCTACTCCGACCACGAGAGGCGTTTACTGGCGATACCGATCAATCTCCAGCTTTTCGCTCGACTGCATCTGGCAGGTGAACGCGTCGATGGCGAACTGTCGGCTGCGCGGCTTTTCGACCGGCTGCTGGAGGTGCGAGCTCGGGAATTTCGAGAGCTTGGCATCCCCTGGACGCCTCAAGCCGCGCTTGGCCAAGTCGCGGTTCACATGAGCGACAACCAAGAACTTACCGCGCCGCCAAGCGTGGTCGCCGCCTACCCCGGAGCACTCGATCACCTTGCCTCCGCCGGGCTGATCACGGTCGCCGGCGGTAAGTTGCAGTTCGCTCACGAGTCGTTCTTTGACCATGTCTTCGCTAGCAACTTCATCGCCAGCGGCGTGGGGGTCCCTGATCTGCTCCGCCGCGATGAACAACGATTGTTTCGGCGCACCCAAGTTCGACAGATCTTTTCGCGACTTCGCGACCAGGGCGCGCGCAGTTATCTGGGCAACCTTCGAGCGGTCATCGAGGCCGAAGACGTCCGCTATCTGGTCAAGGACGCCGTCGCCCAATGGCTTGGCGCGATAGACGACCCCACACCGGCCGAGCGACGCTTGGTCGATGGTTGGTTCCAGGACGGGCACCGGTACCAACAGTTGGCGCGGATTGCGCTGACAGGCGTCAACTGGACCCAAACCCTGATCGATGGCGGCCAGATCCGACGCTGGCTCGATGATGGCGGTGACCGCAAGGCGCTGGCGTTGTGGGCCCTACGTCGCGCCGCGGTTACCCATGCCGCGGTCATCGCCCCGCTTCTGCGCGAATGGTGGGGTCGCGATGAGGCGAGGACCATTGAGCTGACTGAGTGGTTCCAGGCCCTCTATCCAGAGGGCGAAATCGGCGCCTTGGCCGACCTCTACGCCGATCTGATCAATGCTTATCCGAAAGAGCGTCTAGAGAGCCAAGGCTTCTGGACGCTGTGCGATCTAGGCCCCTGGGAGAGCAAAAAGCAAGGTTTGGGCCCTCGCGTGCTGGATCTTTGGCTGACCAAATGGATGCGGGAGCGCCCGGACGATCACCCCTTCGACGAGAACATCAACCAGAACGGAGAACACTGGCTGCGCGAAGTCGCAGACGGCCACCCGCTCGCTTTCGCTCGGTCCGTTTTACCGCATTTTTCCAGGGCCTGCGTCCGGGAGCAGGAGCGCCTCGCATCCGGAGACCTGCCTCACCCGACGATCAGAGTACCTCTGGATCCAGACCTCAGAGACAGCGTCGTCAGCAACTTGAAGCGCGCGTTGGAAGCGACCGCGCGTCAGGACGCTGATTTGGCCGCAGCGCTCCTCGACGAGATGACGGTCGACACTGGCCCGATCCATCTCCTGCGCCTGGCGGCGATTGCTGCGAACCCCTCGGCTTTGGCGATGCGGCTACCAGCGCTCATCCGCACCAAGGGAATTTTCGAGATCGGCTACTCAAGCGCAGCCTGGCGCCCCTTCGCCGGAGCTGCCAAAGCTGCCTTTCCTCACCTTCCCGAAGCGGTGCGCGGTGAGATTGAGTGCGCGATCTTCGCTTACCGCCCAGAGCTCGACTACGCCAGGGACTGCGCCAAACGCGAGCCTGGAAGCCTGCCCGCCGGTTGGGGGCCCACCAAAATCAGCGACGTGCTCTCGCACACCGGTCGCGACGAACGGGCCATCCTCGACACGATCGGAAGGGCGTTGCTGACCCCCACGGCGCAACGGCGCCTCGATGAGCTCGATCGCAAGTTCAGGGGGCAGCCCCACCCGAAAGCTGGCGGCGGCGGTGGGATGGTCCGCTCGCCGATCCCCGAAGATCGTGTCCGGTTGATGTCCGACGAGGCCTGGCTATCCGCGATGGACCGCTACAAGGACGAGTCGGGGCACATCTACATGCCCGATCACGTCGTCGGGGGCGCGCGTCAGCTTGCATCTACACTTGGAACTCTCGCCAAGGAGCAGCCTGCCCGCTTCGCCGCCCTGCTGAAGCGAATGCCCGCCTCGCTCAATCCGCAGTACGCAGAGTCGATCGTTCATGGCCTTGGCGAAAGCAATGGCGATGGGACGAGCATCGCTGAAGCGATCTTCTTTGCGCTACGAAATCCCGATGCGGAGTGTGGGCGCTTCGTGGCCTGGACGGTTCGCCGCCATCCCGACGCCGCCCGCGATCAGTCAATCTTCGACATGATGCTTACCATGGCCGAGAGCGGAAACGCCAATGACCGGGCCGTGGGATCGCCCTCTGGGGAGGCGCGGGCGAAAACGACGGTGGGCGAACTTCTGCGAACGGGCGGTAACGCCGAGGCCAATAGCATCAATGAAGAGCGCGGCTCAGCGTTCGAGGCGCTTTCGGCGGTCCTATGGCAGGACGGCGCGCGCCTCGACGCGATCGCCAGTCTCCTTGACCGCCGGATCGAAGCCGAGCCACTGAGCTCCGTCCGGATGGCCATGCTGTCGACGATAAATTCCGTCGCCAAACACGACGTTGCGGTCGGCTTGGATTTGCTGAATCGCGTTGGCCGCCATGATCCGGAGACGCTGCTCAGTCGAAACGGGCGACACATACTTCGTTGGGCCAAACATCAAGACGGATACGACACTGAGATCACGACCAACCTTATCGCCTCGCCCACTCAGTCGCATCAAGCGCTCGGCCTTCTGATCGAGGCTTCAAACGCCCTTGCAGACGACCAAGGCGCCCAGACTTTCCTGACCCACTTTCACACCCCGCTGGCCAGACAAGTGGCCGCGTTCATCGCCCGGGACAACCTTGAGGCGGGTCCGATCGGCGATCGATCCAGTTGCTGGCTTGAGACGCTCTGGAACGATCCCGATCCCGAAGTTCGTGCGGAGGCCGGAAGGGTCGCCTGGCGAAACGTGTTGGCGGCCGAAAGCCCGAGACGATCCCTTGTCGCTTGTTTTGTGACGTCTGCGGCGTTCGACGATGACCCGGGCCACTTTCTTCACGATCTGCAGGGCTGGGTGCCGTCCTATCCCGACGCAACCCTCACCGCTGTGCGCAACATCATCGCACGCAGTCGCGATCAGACCCCTGAGCATCGCCGCGCCAGGTACATGTCCACACACTATCTCGGCGGCACCTTGGTGGCGCTCTACCGCCTCGTAGAATCCGATCCCGACCAGGAGCGCGAGTTGTTGGACCTCTTCGATGAGTACCTGGCGAGCGACCACTACGACATCCGATCTCACATCGGATCCTACGAGCGACACTAAGAGCCGCGACGAGATCCGATAGATCGGCAGGCCCTGCGCCCAGAGACCCGACGCCCGCGCAGCGGCGCCGCCGCGAACAGAGGAAGAGACGGTGAAAGGGGCTCTACGACGGGTCTAGGTCGAGAGAGAGGCTCTCGGCGGACTCGTCCAGGAGTTCCGCCATGATCCCCCACCAAGCCCCACCGTCCCGCGCCACGGATGACGCCGTCTCCGGCGCCTATGCCGTCGATATCTCGCGAGGCCAGCGCCTCGGCCGGGCCTCATCCGAATGGTTCGCCCGCCCAGACGACGAGCGCTACCTGTCGCTGTCGGAGCTCTACAGCGCCGTGCGCGGTCGGGCTGAACGGGCGCGCACCCGGGTTCTGGAGACCCAGGCCCTGCGGGTCGAGGCCGGACGCGACCATCCCGAACGCCTAAGCCTGATCCTGCCCAAGAGCGACGAGCGCATCGCGCCGACCCACTGGTCGTTCAGTCAGCTGTGCGGCCTGGTCGGGGCGCCGGCCGGCTACCTCCGCGGCCTCCCCGCGCCGCTGGCCGGGGTCAATCTGCAGCACGGCCTGCTCGATCATCGCGCCGAGCTGATCAAGACCCTGGAGATGGATGATGGTCGGGTGGAGCTTCGAGCGGTTACCGGCCCCGACTATGGCCGGATCTGGGACCACGAACTCGTCGAGGCAGTGATGCGTATCGCTGGGAACGGCACGGGCGACACCCGTTGGAAGGTGCCGGGCGTGCTCGACTGGTCGATCATGACCCACAACCCGTTCGTGGAGGTCACCAAGGACACCACGACCCTCTACGCCAGCGACCGGGACGTCTTCCTGTTCCTAGTCGACGACGCCCATCCGATCGAAGCCGGCCGCCTGCCGAACGGTGAGCCTGACCTCTATTTCCGGGGCTTCTACTGCTGGAACAGCGAGGTGGGCTCCAAGACCCTGGGCATCGCCACCTTCTACCTGCGGGCTGTCTGCATGAACCGCAATATCTGGGGCGCTGAGGGTTTCCAGGAGCTGTCGATCCGCCACAGCAAGTTCGCCGCCCGCCGCTTCGCCGCCCAGGCCGCCCCAGCCTTGGAGACCTTCGCCACCTCCTCCTCACGCGACTTCGTCACCGGGATCGCCGCGGCCCGCGCCGCCGTCGTCGCCCGCAAGGACGAGGAGCGCGAAACGTTCCTGCGCAAGCGCGGCTTCTCCAAGACCGACACCGGCAAGATCATCGCCACGGTGCTGTCCGAGGAGGGCCATCCGCCGGAGTCGATTTTCGACTTCGTGCAGGGCATCACCGCCGTCGCGCGTGAAAAGCCGCATCAGGACGCGCGGCTGGAGCTGGAGGCCAAGGCCGGACGCCTGTTGGCCAGCGTCGGATAGCCGGATGACCGGAGCCTCGGGTCTACGGGGCTCCGGATTATCGCCGTTGCGGATTTGCGGTTTTCCGCAACGGCGGCATGTCGACCTTGCGGACTTGCGGCGGCCCGATCCTCCGGCAATCCGCAAGCCCGGACATCCGGCGCCCCGCGTCGCCGCGGGCGCGGATGTCCGTATCGCCGGCTTTACGCCGTTCAGGCCGGTCGACGCTCGAACCGGACGCGGTCGGCCCCAGCGATCAGGAACGCCGCGAAACCCGCCTCGCGCCAGGCGCGGATCTGGACGTGGCGTCCCGACGGGTCGGTCTCGTTGGCCCACCACTGTGGTCGCGCGGCGCTCTTGGGGAGCATCGCCCCGACGATGCGCTCGATCTCAGCAAAGCTGAGCTCGAGGCGATCGGTCTTCTGGCGGCGGAGATAGCCGCTCAACGGGTCGTACTTGGCCATGGCGTTCCTTGCGCTGGCGGACGGCTCGCGACCACCCGCCAAAACGCCGCGCCCGGCCCGGCCGCCCTCAGAGGAAGAGGGCGGTCGAGAACTCATGACGGGCGCACCGTTCGAGAAGAGGTCTCGGACCGTCCGTCATGGAGCAAGTCCATGTCGAAGTCCAAAATCCCGACCCTGACGCTGAGCCGCTCGCGCGACATCCCGTTCGACAAGCTCGTCCTCAGCCAGTCCAACGTTCGCCGCACCAAGGCCGGCGTTTCCATCGAAGAGCTCGCCGAGGACATCGCCCGGCGCACGTTGCTGCAGAGCCTGAGCGTTCGCGCTGTCCTCGACGCGGCCGGGACCGAAACCGGCATGTTCGAGGTTCCGGCCGGCGGGCGGCGCTACCGCGCCCTGGAGCTGCTGGTCCGGCAAAAGCGCCTGGCCCGCAACGCGCCGGTGCCCTGTGTCGTGCGCACCGAAGGCTTGGCTGAAGAAGACAGCTTGGCCGAGAACACCCAGCGCGCGCCGCTGCACGCCCTGGATCAGTTCCGGGCCTTCCAGACCATGGTCGAGAAGGGCCTGCCCGAGGAAGAGGTCGCCGTCGCCTTCAACACCACGGTGGCCGTGGTGCGCCAGCGCCTGCGGCTGGCCTCGGTCGCGCCCGCCCTGCTCGACATCTACGGCGATGACGGCATGACGCTGGATCAGCTGATGGCCTTCACCGTCAATCCCGACGCCGAGCGCCAGATCGCCGTCTGGGAAACGATCCAGAAGTCCTACAATCGCGAGTCCTACCATATCCGCCGCCTGCTGACCGAAGGGGCCGTGCGCGCCTCCGATCGGCGGGCCCAGTTCGTTCTGACGGAGTACCAGGACGCCGGCGGCGCGGTCCTGCGCGACCTCTTCGAGGCCGACCAGGGCGGCTGGCTGCAGGATCCCGGTCTCGTCGAACGCCTCGTCCTGGCCAAGCTGGAACGCTCGGCCGAGCGTGTGCAGGGCGAAGGCTGGAAGTGGGTCGAGAGCGCCATCGACTTCCCGTACGGCCACACCTACGGCCTGCGCCGCCTCGACGGCGAACCGGTCCCGCTGTCGGCCGAGGAAGACGCCACGCTGGTCGCCCTCAAGGCCGAGTACGAGGGCCTGGAGGAAGCCCACGACGGCGCCGACGGCTACCCCGAAGCGGTCGACCAACGGCTTGGCGAGATCGAGACCGCCATGGAGGCGCTCAAGACCCGTCCCACGCGCTATGCCGACACCGACCTGGGCCTGGCCGGCTGCTTCGTCAGCCTGACCAGCGACGGCCAGCTGCGGGTCGAGCGCGGCTATGTCCTCCCCGAGGACGAGCCGCCCGTCGTCAGCGACAGCGCCGAGCCGGAAGACGGCGAAGCGCCGCTCCAAGCCGATGGCGACGAGGCTCCGGCCGCCGATGAGGACGAGGACGCGGAGGCGGCCGCCGAGGTCGAGGAGGAGCCTGATCCGGGGCGTCCCCTGCCCGACCGGCTGATCACCGAGATGAGCGTCCACCGCACGGTCGCCCTGCGTCAGGCCCTGGCCAGCGCGCCGCAGACCGCGTTCGTCGCGGTCATCCATGTGCTGGCCCTGCAGGTCCTCAATCGCGGCGGCTTCGACTCCTGCCTGGACATCAGCGCCAAGAGCGTCAGCTTCGCCCTGCAGCCGTCGAACCTGGCCGAGACGCCCTGCGCGGTGGCGCTCGAGGCCCAGCGGGAAACCTGGGGTGCGCGGCTGCCCAAGGACCCGGCGGCGATGTGGGATGCGATCGTCGCCCTGGACGAGGCCGACCGCTGGAACCTGTTCGGTCTTGTCGTGGGCCTGACGGTCAATGCGAGCATCGAGGCCTGGAACCGCCGTCCCCGCGCGGTGGCCCATGCCGAGATCCTGGCCACGAGCCTGTCGCTGGACATGGTCGCGGCCGGCTGGGTCCCATCCGCCGACGCGTATCTGAGCCGCATCACCAAGGCCCAGATCGTCCAGACGGTGGTCGAGGCCAAGGGCGAGACGGCCGCCGAACCGCTGGCCGGCCTGAAGAAGGACGAATTGGTCACCGCCGCCGAGCAGGCCCTGAGCGGCAGCGGCTGGCTGCCCAAGGCCCTGCGCACCCGTCCCGCCGTCGAGCCGGAGGGCGAAACGGCGGGTCTGGAGGGCGGACCGGTTGTCGGTCTCCAGGACGAGGCGGGCGATGATGCGCCTTCGTCGGCCATCCCCGAGCATCTGGCCGCCGAATAGGTCCGACCTCCCCCCACCGGACCTGACTTGGGACCCGCCCCGCCGGCGGGTCCCCTTTTTTTGGAGATCTGTCATGACGTCCACCGCCGCCGACCTGGCGCGGCGGCTTGGCGCGCGCGCCGAGGCCGTCTGTCGCCGCTACCTGTCGCGAGGCTGCCGCGAGGGTCGCTACTGGCTTGTCGGCGATGTCGATAACACGCCGGGCCGCAGCCTCTATGTACGCCTTGTCGGGCCCGAGGACGGCCCTGGCGCGGCGGGGCGATGGCGCGATGCGGCCACGGGCCAGCATGGCGACCTGCTGGACCTGATGGGCTTGGTTTGCCGCCATGGACGCCTGGGCGACACCCTCGATGAAGCCCGCGCCTTCCTGGCCTTGCCGGCCTTGCCCCTCAGTCCATCACCCCAGGACCGTCTGTCGCGCCCCCGTTCACGGACCAGCGCCGAGCGGGCCGCGCGGCGTCTGGTCGCCATGGCCGATCCGCTTTCCGGCACCCTGGGCGAAACCTACCTTCGCGCCAGAGCCCTGGATCCCTTGGTCGCCGCCAAGGCCCTGCGGTTCCATCCCCGATGCTTCTATCGACCGGTCCGCGCCGATCACCCAGATGTCGCCACCGCGTGGCCGGCCTTGATCGCGCCGGTGACCGATCTGGCCGGACGGCAGACCGGCGCGCACCGCACCTGGCTGGACCCCCAGGGGCGCGGCAAGGCGCCCATCGCCACGCCACGCCGCGCCATGGGCGCGCTCGCCGGCCATGGCGTCCGCTTCGGTACGCCGCAGGACGTCCTGGCCGCAGGCGAAGGGCTCGAGACCATCCTGTCCCTGGGCGTCGTCGCCCCTGACCTTCCGCTGGTCGCCGCGCTCTCCTCGGCGCACCTGGCCGCCCTTCTGCTGCCGCCTTCGCTGCGGCGCCTCTATATCGTCGTCGACCCCGATCCGGCCGGTCGCGCGGCGGCGATCGCCCTGGCCCAGCGCGCCGGCGAGGCGGGGATCCAGACGCGCGACCTGACCGCGCCGCAGGGCGACCTCAACGATGGCCTGCGACGGCTTGGGGCGCGGGGATTGACCGTCGGCCTCGTCTCGCAGCTCGCCCCCGAGGACGTCGACCGCTTCCTGCCCAAGGGCTGAGGTCGCAGGCGGCGGCGGACAGAGCATGGGGCGACGACGAGGCGCGTCAAGCGCGGACCTTGGGCCATGACGGCGTCCGCCCGGGCGCAGAGCGCGCCCACGGCCTTCTAGAGGGCGATCGGTCGGGCGGCGCCGTCGGCGCGCAACGTCGGGGCGCGGCTGTTTTCCGCCGCCGAGCCGAGCTCGGCTTTGCATCGCGAGACAAAACAGCCGCGCCCCGACGTCCTCCGCTTCGCTCCGGCCGCCAGCGGTGCGCGCCGCCGGCCCCGCCCGAGAGGGATCGCCACGAAGGCCGCGATGGGCGCGGCCTGATCCCAGGGAGGACGCCGTCATGGCCCTCGATCCCCGCTTTGAAACCCCTGAGCCGCCGCACGCTCTATCCGCCACCGCCTGCGCTCTCGACGCCCTGGCACGCTTCGGATCACCGCCCCTCGACGCCGAGAGCGATCCGCGTCCGCCGGCCGATCCTCACGCCCTGGCCGGCGCCATGGCCGACGTCTTCGACGCCCTGACCGCCTCGACCAGCGACACGCGTCTTGAGCCCCTGCTCTCCGAACTGCTCTGGTCGGCGGTCGATCTCTTCCACCGCGCGACCGACCGGCTTCAGCGCCGCCTGGACGACAACGAGGACGCCCAGAAGCTCAGCCAGCAGCGCCAGGACGGCTCGGAGGTGGCCTCCGTCGAGCTCGAACGGCTCCTGGCCGAAGGTCAGCGGCTCCTCGACCAGCGCGACGGCCTGGAGACCCTTCGCGACGCGGCGGCGGCCGAGTTTCTGCGTCACACCGGAACGGGCTGGACGCCCAAGGCCGGCTCGCGCGTCAATCGCGCGACCCTGACGGCGGCGATGATCGACAGCCGCGATTTCCTGGCCGCCCAGCGGCGCGCCGACGCGCAGGTCTTTCTGCCGCCCGGCCCCAAGATCGCCTTCACCGGCGGCCCGGCCTGCAACGACCATGTGCGGATCTGGGAGGCGCTTGACCGGACGCTCGCCAAGCACCCGGACATGACCCTGCTGCATGGCGGCGCGCCGACCGGCGCCGAACGCATCGCCGCCTGCTGGGCTGAAAGCCGTCAGGTCACCCACATCGCCTTCAAGCCTGACTGGACCCGCCACGCCAAGGCCGCGCCCTTCAAGCGCAATGACGTCCTGCTGGAGACCCTGCCGATCGGGGTGCTGGTGTTCCCGGGATCGGGTATCCAGGCCAACCTGGCCGACAAGGCCCGCAAGCTTGGGATCCCGGTGTGGCGGTTCGACGGGGGCGCGTAAGCGCCCCTACCTCTTGTCTTGTGACGCAACGAGGCCGTCTGGGTCAGCCAGACGCTCTCGCGTCCGTCAAACAGCGCAACCGAGATCGCCGCGACGACCAACCGGCCTGTCTTGCGCTCATCCTGCGATCAGCGACAAATTAGATCGGGCGCTAGAATGGTTCGCCTTCGGGCCCGGGCCAAACGCGCACGCCGTCGCGCGGAATGGTCTCCACAAATCCATCCTGGCTCCAGACTTCGACGGCCTTGGCCGAGCCATGTGTCCGAAGAAGCTCCAGCGCGTGAGCTCGTAAGGTTTCCGGCGTCAGGACCTGCAGGTCGATCGTCGTAGAAACCTGCTTTTCGCCCAGACAGATGAACGTATAGGCGACCGGGCTCGTCTGCGCCGGGTCCTCAGCCATTTGCGTCAGCCATCTTGCTGGGCGCGCCGGGCAGCTGGCCATAGAACCAGGCCAGGTCCGGGTGAACTTCGACCAGACGCGCGAACGCCGGACGGATTTGCGCGACGCGGCTGGGATCTTCCTCGCACAGGCGCGCCACCAAGGCGGCGGCCGACCGCAAAGTCGGCTGGCGCAGGCCATCGCGCAGCTCATGCAGGCGGGCGAAGTAGCGAGCGGATCCGCGGCTGGGGAACTCGGCGATCGAGCGGTCCAGGTCCTGACGCATGGCGGTCATCTTCTCCACCAGTCCGATGTTCATCGCCTGAGTCAGAAACGCCGCTTCGACGCTCACCGTCATCCCCTTGCCCCTGCCGGGCCAAGCGCCCAACCCGTTCGGTATCGCCTCAAGTCGCCCGGTTCGGCAAGCGGAAAGTTCCCACTTCGTTCTAGCGCTGATAAGGTGGCCAACGTCATGGAGTCGCTCCCGCGCAAGATCATTCATATCGACATGGACGCGTTCTACGCGTCGGTTGAACAGCGCGATGATCCCAGCCTCAAGGGCAAGCCCGTGGTCGTCGGTTCGCCGGCGGCGCGCGGCGTGATCGCCGCAGCCAGCTATGAGGCCCGCAAATTCGGGGTCCGCTCGGCCATGCCGTCCTCGACCGCCCTGCGCAAGTGCCCCGATCTCGTCTTCGTGCCCCATCGCTTCGAGGTCTATCGGGCGGTGTCGCGCCAGATCCACGGGATCTTTGCCGACTACACCGACCTGATCGAGCCGTTGTCGCTCGACGAGGCCTATCTCGACGTCACCGGCAACAAGGCCGGCCTCGACACCGCGACCCAAACCGCGCGCGCGATCCGGACCCGGATCCTCGACGAGACGGGGATGACGGCCTCGGCTGGGATCTCCTACAACAAGTTCCTGGCCAAGATGGCCAGCGACCAGAATAAGCCCAATGGCCAATTCGTGGTCGCGCCGGGCAAGGGCGAAGCCTTCGTCCAGACCCTTCCGATCGGCCGTTTCTACGGCGTGGGCGAAAAGACCGAGGCGCGGATGAAGGCCTTGGGCATTCATACCGGGGCCGATCTGCACGGGCGGTCTCTGCCCTTCCTCCAGCAGCACTTTGGAAAGTCGGGCGCATGGTTCTACGGGATTGCGCGCGGCGTCGACGAGCGTGCGGTCAATCCCGACCGCGAGCGCAAGTCCTCAGGATCGGAGACCACCTTCGCCGAGGACCTGTTTGAGCGCCCGCGCATAGAAGCGGAAATCGAGGCCTTGGCCGAAAAAGTCGCCGCCTGGTGCCAGAAGGCCCAGGCCTTTGGCCGCACCGTCACGGTTAAGATCAAGTACGCCGATTTCCAGCAGGCCACCCGCAGCCGGTCGGCTGCGGGGCCGATCGTCGAGCCAGCCACACTCAAGGTTTTCAGCCGCGAGCTGGTCGGTACGGTGTTTCCCTTGCGCGCCGGCGTGCGCCTGCTGGGCGTGACCGTCTCCAACTTCGAGACCCACGCCGCGGCGAGCCAGCACCAGCCGGCCCTGATCGCCTGAAGCTCAGCCGGCGTCCATCGCCGCGGACATCGCGCTGAGCACCGTCTCGGCGCTTGCCCGGGCCCCGCCATAGGCCAGGCTCCAGGCCGCAGCCAGCACTTCGGCGCCTTCGGCCTCCTCCAACGCCTTCATCTGCACGACGGTGACGCCCTTCTTGCCGCGCGGACCAGGTTCGCGCGCCAAGGCTCGGCTCTGGGCGATCAAACGGATCTGGTCGCTCGTGCGGAGCTTGACGATCGCCCAGCCGGGCGCGGGCCAGTTGAGGGTCGCAAAGGTGCGGCCACGGACCTTGAAGACCTCCGTCTCCAACACGCAAGCCGAGTGCACCGCCGGCAAGCTGGCGGCCGCAGCGCGAAAAGCATTCGGGGTCATGGTCGGCCCTCGTCTGGATACGGAGGGCCTTCAAGCCACGAGTCGGCCCTCAACCGAAGCGCGGCCTTAACCATGATCGACATCGCCCGGTGCAATGCGGCCCCTTGGCCCCCTCGAGGCGCTGGGCCGCGGGCTTGGCCTTGGGCCTTCACGGCCTTGGGCGGCTTGGGACGCGACCAGATCAAGGGGCGCCCGTCGGCCGTCTCATCCACGACCAGGCTGACGATGTTCGGGTTCGACAGGCTCGCGTCGTCGCACATCAACGAATGGCCCGGGCGGCCGTCATCAGCCTTTTGCGGCCACGCCACCCCGATCTCGGGCCGGTCGGCAAAGACGAGGTGGCTGGGGCGTTCTCGCCGGTGGGGTCGGCAGCGGCCTCGAAGCGCGGCCTTGAAACTGCAGGCGCGGTCGAAACCCCCGCCACGGAACGCGTCGCCGACCGTCTTGAAGGCGCCTTCGGCGGACAAGGCCGATCTTCCCCTGGACGCCAAGCCCGGCGACGCCGCGGCCTCTCGAAGGGCTGGATCTGGGCGGGGTCGGCTGCGCCTCGGCCGCCTGGGCGCAACAGCGCCGGCCGACTTTCT
The DNA here is from genome assembly GCA_017745235.1 of Caulobacter sp. Taxonomy (GTDB): domain Bacteria; phylum Pseudomonadota; class Alphaproteobacteria; order Caulobacterales; family Caulobacteraceae; genus Caulobacter. The sequence continues at coordinate 124,438 of JAGHZU010000005.1, forward strand.
TCCCCCGGGCCCAGAGGGCCCGTTCCTCGCGAGACAAGAAAGACGTCCAGCGCCGTCCTCCGCTGCGCTGCGGCTTGGCCAGCCAAGTGCGTCGGCGCCCGCCCCCGCCCGGTCGATCCCCATCGAGGCCGCGATGGTCGCGGGTTCGACATCCAGAGGAAGAGCGACAATGTCCACCATCGGCACCTTCAAGACGGTCGGCGACGAGTTCCACGGCGACGTCTTCACCCTCGAACTGCAGCTCCAAGGCGTGCGCTTCGTGCCCACCACCGACCGCACCGGCGAGAACGCCCCCAGCCACCTCGTCTATGCCGGCCGGGTCGAGATCGGGGTGGCGTGGCCGCAAAAGACCGGTGACGGCCGCCCCTACCACTCGGTGAAGTTCGACGACGCGAGCCTGTCGAATCCGATCAACGCCAACCTGTTCAAGGACGAGGTCGGCGACGGGCGCACCCTGATCTGGTCGCGCCCCAAGCCGCCCAAGGCCGTGAAGGCCTAAGGCCAAGCCCGCGGTCCCGCTCACCGAGCGGGGCCAAGGGGCCGCATTGCACCGGGTGATGTCCTTAGGGCATCGCGCGAGGTTTTCGCCGCCTCTCCCATCGGCGGCGAACCTCGATAGAGTGCCGCCGTCATCAACCGCTGGAGCCGGCCTATGGCGGCGAAGATCGCCGACACCCCGCCCGACAGTCCCGTGCTGACCGACTACGACCGCGCCCACATCAAGACCTATCTCCGCCTTCTCGACGCGCAAGCCGCTAAGGCCGATTGGCGCGAGGTGGCCGGGCTCGTCCTGGGCCTGGACGTCGCGCGCGACCTGGGCGCGGCCCAGGCCTGTCACGCCGCCCACCTGGCGCGCGCCCGCTGGCTGGTCGCCCAAGGCTACCGCGGATTGCGGGAGCCGCCGGATTCCGAGGGGTGATGCCCACCCGACATCACCCCATGCGCGCTTGCCGTCTTCCGAGCGGGGCCATGGGCGGGAATCGTTTCAATCCCTCCCCTGTGCCGTTGGCGTGCCGGTTTCTTGCTCGATGTCGACCGAAGCGTTGCCGATCGAAGATTGGCGGGACACCGCCGCCTACGACTATTTTGACGACCTGACGCCCTCGGCGCTGGCCTGGGAATGTCTGCGTCGCAACCTGGCCTACGGGAGCGACCTGCGGGCCTTGGACCAAGCGGGGCCCGCCACGCCCAGCGCGATCGCCGATCGCTGGGGGTTGCGATTTCGCGGTCGCCACGACGCGCAGCGCCCTCGACATGACCACGCCTTGGTCGCCGAGCGCCGATCCATCGATCCTGCTGTTTGCCCCCGTCCCGCCGGGCGCCGGTCTGACTCCAGGCTCGATCTCGCCACTGCCGGCGCCGACGCGCCGCGAGCAGGCGCCTGATGCCGACCACCTGGTCTTCGGCGCCGGGGCCGAAGCCCATATCGCCCGGCTGATCGGCCCCGTGGCCGCCGACCAGGCGGTGGCCGCCATCGTGCCGCTCGACGCCGGCGCGACCGGTCGCCTGGCCGCGCTCGAGCGCTTCACGCGCTGGCGCGGCGGCGCCGGTAATCCAGCCCGTCTGACAGCGCAAAAGCGCAGGCGCATCGGGCTGATGCTGCGCGCGGTCGATGCGCGCGCCGCTGGAGCCAGTCACCGCCAGCTGGCTCAAGCGCTGTTCGGGACCGGGCGCGTCGCCGAAGACACCTGGAAGACCTCCTCCCTGCGCGACACCAGCCTGCGGCTGGCGCGCGATGGCGCAGCCCTCGTCGCCGACGGCTATCGGCGACTGCTGACCCTCTGAAGCCGCCAACCTAGCCGGCCAGCCCGACCGCCAGGGGGTGCGAAAACCGGCCCTTGCCTTCGCACTCCCTGCGCCGGCCCCGTCCCAACGACCGTCCGATCCGACCCGCAAGGACCCCTCCTGGGCCCGCTGCGGCGTCTCGGATCCCGTCGATGTCCTCGCCCCGAACGCCCGCTACCCCTCTTGCCCCCGTCCGCGCCCCCTTGCGGTTCCTGCGGACCCAGGACGCGGCCAAGTACCTGGGCCTGTCGTTTCGCACCCTTGAGAAGCATCGCACCTACGGCACCGGTCCGGCGTTTCGCAAACTCGGCGGGCGCGTGGTCTACGCCATCGACGACCTGGACGCCTGGACCGACCGGGGCCTGAAAGTCTCCACCCGCGATGCGCTGGCCAATCCGATCGCCCCGGCCCAGCCGCGAGCGGGCGCATGAGAGCGCCCTCCTCCGGCGACGACACGCTGGCGCCGCTGATCGTCGCCGGCGCGGCCCGCCCTCGCGATCAGCGCGACCTGATGGAGCGCCCGTTCTTTTCCCTGGCCAAGTCGCGCCGCGCCGCTCCGATCCGCTACCAGGCCGGCGACGTGGAAGTCTGGGTTCAGGGACTTCCAGAGTTCGGCATGGCCACGATCTGGGACGCCGACGTCCTGATCTGGGCCGGCTCGCAGATCGTTGAGGCCGCCGATCTTGGCCGGGCGACCTCCCGTCGCCTGCGGTTCTTGCCCTATCAACTGCTGACCGCGATTGGCCGGGCCACGGGCGCGACCGAGTACCGCCTGCTCAAGGCCGCCCTTCGGCGCCTGCAGTCGACCGTGGTGGCCACCACCCTGCGCAACGGCGAGCACTGGCGACGCCACCAGTTCTCCTGGATCAATGAATGGACCGAGATCGTCGGCCCTGGCGGACGGACCGCGGGCCTCGAGATCGTCCTGCCTGACTGGTTCTACCGCGGGGTTCTGGACCGCTCTCTCGTCCTGTCGATCGACCCAGCCTACTTCCAGCTGACCGGTGGGATCGAGCGCTGGCTTTATCGGGTCGCCCGCAAGCACGCCGGGCGCCAGCTGGCCGGCTGGCGGTTCGACGTCGCCCACCTGCACGCCAAGTCCGGCAGCCTGGCGCGGCGCAGCGACTTTGCGCTCGATCTGCGCCGGCTCGTCGCGCGCCAGTCCCTGCCCGGATATCGGCTGCTGATGGAGCGCGAGGGCAAGCGCGAGCTCCTGCGGATCCTGCCCAGTCGCGTCACCCTGGATCTGCCGGCGGCTGTGGACGGCCTCGTGACATCGGGCGCACGCCCCCTCGTGATATCGGGCGTGCCCGCTTCGGGAGATCAGGCGCAAGACCCCCAGCTAACCCTCTGGCCGAACGCGGAAAACGGGCCGCGTAACTCAGACTCTAATCTGGAATCTAACTTAGAAGGACCGCCTCGGCGGCCAGGCCGATGATCATCGCCCTGGTCAATCAGAAGGGCGGCGTGGGCAAGACTACCCTGGCCCTGCACCTGGCCGGCGCCTGGGCGCGAAGCGGGCAGCGCGTCACCGTGGTCGACGCCGACCCGCAAGGCTCGGCGCTCGACTGGTCGGCGGTCCGGGCTCGCGAGGGCCTGGCCAGGCGCTTTGGCGTCGTGGGCCTGGCCCGCGAGACCCTGCATCGCGAACTGCCGGAACTGGCCCGCGACCACGACCTGGTGGTCGTCGACGCGCCGCCGCGCGTGGCGCCGCTCATGCGTTCGGCGCTGCTGGCGGCCGACCTGGCCCTGATCCCCGTCCAGCCCTCGCCGTTCGACGGCTGGGCGTCGGACGAGATGCTGCGTCTGATCGAGGAAGCCCGGGATTTTCGGCCTGATCTGCGCGCCCGCTTCGTCCTCAACCGCTGCGGCGCGCGCACGCTCATCGCGCGCGATGTCGCCCGTTCACTGGCGCGTAGCGACCCGCCGGCGCTACCGGCCCAGCTGGGCCAGCGGGTGGTGTTCGCCGAGGCCGCGCGGCAAGGCCGCCTCGTCGACGAACGGCCCGGCGGCGCGAAGGCCTGGCGTGAGGTCCAGGCGCTGGCGCTGGCGATCGAGGCGCTGGAACGATGAGCCGCGACCGCGTCCCCGGCGGCGGTTTCGCCGCACGCCCCTCTCAAGCCGAACGCTGGATCCGCCGCGCCGGAGCAGCGGCCGCAACGCCGTACACCGCCCGGCTGACCGTCGACATCACTCCGGCCCTGCGGGCGCGGATGAAGATCGTCGCCATCGAACGCGGGCTGACCTTGTCGGATATGGTCCGTGACCTCCTGGACGCGACCTACGGCGCGTCCGGAGCGCCGGCGCCATGACCCCGCTGACCGAGGTTGAACTGCTTTGGCAGGAGGGCGTCGTCGAGCGCTGGCTGCGCTTTGGCAAGCCGATCGAGGAGACCATCATCGACCGGCGCCGGCGACTGGTCGCCTTCGCGCCCGGCGCGGTCTTCGCCTATGTCCGATGGGCCGCAAACGCGCACGGCACGATCGTCTCACGGCTCGACATCCTGCGCGCCGCGGGCCCGGGCGAGGCTCTCCAGACCATCCCTTACATCCGTCCGGGCGGCGAGAGCCTGCTGCGCCTCTTCGGCTGGCCGGTCGTCCAACGCGCCCTGCAGCACATCAACGCCATCGAGGCGGCCGGCGTCGATCCAGTCGACGTCGATCCCGACCATTGGCGCCACGTCCACAACCGTCTGGTCGCCCGCGAGACGCCGCGAGCCTACGACCGCGCGCGTCACCGGGCCTGGCTTCGCCGGCAGAGGTTTTGCCCATGACGCGCCCGGCCCTCCCGCTCGTTCTGGGCGCCCTCGCCTGCGCCGCCCTCCTGCGCCTGCATGACCCGCAGGTGGTCTGGAACACCACGGCCAGCGCGCCGCTGGGCCTCTACCGCCTTGCGCCGGCCGACGGCCTGGCGCGCGGCGAGCTGGTGGTGTTCGCCCCGCCGCCGACGCTGGCCAACGACCTCGCCCGACGCGGCGTCCTGCCGCTCGGCGTGCCGCTGATCAAGCCCGTGGCCGGGCTCGGCGGCGATACGGTTTGCCGTCATGGCGCGATAGTGACCGTGGAGGGGCGAGCGATCGCGACGGCGCGCTGGCGCGACCGTCACGGGCGACGGCTGCCCGACTGGCAAGGCTGCCGCCGGCTAACGCCCGGCGAACTTTTCCTGCTCAACCCAAGCCGCCACGACAGCTTCGATGGCCGCTACTTCGGCCCGCTGCCTACGGTAGGTCTGGTCGGCCGCGCCGTGCCGCTTTGGACCTGGTCCTCGGCGGCGCCATCGACGGGAGACCGGCGGTGATCGCGCAGCCTCACGGCGCCTTGAGCCGTGCCCACGCGCTGGTCTTGGCCGCGCTCTTGATGGGGAGCGCCCTGTCACTTTCACCGACCATCGGCGAGGTCAGCGCGGTCGCTGCGGCCTCACCTTCGCCGGTCGTCGAGCCGCGTCTTCTTCAGGCCCTGCAGGAGGCCGAGCAACGCTTCGGCGTGCCGCGCGAATGGCTGGCGGCGATCATCGCCGCCGAGAGCGCCGGCGACGCGCGCGCGGTGTCATCGGCGGGCGCGATGGGCTTGATGCAGGTTATGCCGGCAACGTGGCGGGAGCTTCGGCAAGCGCACGGCCTGGGCGCTGATCCCTTCGACGTCCGCGACAACATCCTGGCCGGCGCGGCCTATCTGCGCCAGCTCCATGACCGCTACGGCGCGCCGGGCTTTCTGGCCGCCTACAACGCTGGCCCCGGACGCTACGAAGCCTTTCGTGACGAGGCACGCCCCCTCCCCGCCGAGACCCGACGCTATGTCGCGTCACTGTCGGCGCGATTGGGGTTCAGCAGCACCATCCTGGCCTCGACGCAGCCCCCCGCCGACTGGCGGCGCGCCGCCCTCTTCCCGGTCACGCCCACCCTCGATCCAGGCGTCCCGCACAGCCTCTTCCCGACCGGTCCCGCTGTTCAGGACGTGCCGACCCGATGAACGGCGCACGCTCATCTCGGTCCCCTAGTCGGCCGGCCCTTTGCGACGGCGTGGGTTGGCGCTGGGACGTTTTAAGCCCCTCCAGACCCGATTGCAGGAGACCGCAAGATAAAAGCCGCGACGGCGCACGCTTCGCGCGGCCTTACGGGACAAGGGGTTGCAGCGCCACCCGCCAGCTTACCCGGCAGGCGCTGTCTGGGTTTTTCTGCATCAATTCAATGCTCAAAGCGCCTGCCCTCACCTGGTATCGGGACAACGGCCGTGGGTGACGCCGAAGATGACTTCACCATCCGGCCAGGACGCATCGGCCGTGATCGGCGCGCGAGCCGGCAGGCGCGACGGTTCGTCGCCCAAGTGTCGCAAGCCGTCCAGGCCGCGGGCGGTCGAGGCGTGGCGCGGCGCGCCAAGGCCCCGTCGGTGTCGCGTGGACGTGGTCGCGCCTGGCGCCTAGCCAGCCTGTCGAGTCCGGGCCGACGGGTCATCATCAAGAGTCGGGTCGTGCGTCAGTTCGGCACGCGCTTTCGGGCCGCCTCCCTGGCCCGTCACCTGCGCTATCTGCAGCGCGAGGGCGTGACCAAGGACGGCGCTCCGGCTCGCGTGTTCGACGCGGCGAGCGATGACGCCGACGGCGGCGGCTTCGCCGGACGATGCGAGGAGGACCGACACCACTTCCGCTTCATCGTCTCGCCAGAAAACGCCGACCAGATGAGCGACCTGCACGCGTTCACGCGCGAACTCATGAGCCAGGCCGAGTTTGATCTGGGCACGCGGCTGGACTGGGTGGCGATCGACCACTGGAACACCGACAACCCGCACATCCACGTCCTGGTCCGCGGCGTCGCTGACGACGGGGCCGATCTGGTGATCGACAAAGCCTACATCACCCGCGGATTTCGCGAGCGCGCCCAGCGCCTGGTCGAACTGGAGTTGGGCCCGCGCCGGGCCGAGGAGATCGAGCAGGCGCTCAAGCGCGATGTGGCGGCCGAACGGGTGACGCCCCTGGACCAGGCGCTGAGGCGTCTTGCGGGCGGCGAGCCCGACGCGCTCGTCGATCTTCGACCGGGCGATGCGTCGATCGCCCCCGACCTGCGCGGCGCCCTGCTGGGCCGCCTGGCCAAGCTGCAGGATCTCGGCCTGGCCGAGCCGCGTCCCTCCGGTCTCTGGGCGCTGTCGCCCGAGCTAGAGCTGACCCTGCGCGCCCTGGCGGTCCGCGGCGATCTCATCAAGACCCTTCACCAGGCCATGTCGCGCGAGGGCAGGACCGTGGATCCCGCTCGGATGGCGCTGACGCCGGACACGCCCACGGAGCCGGTTCTTGGCCGCCTGGTCGAACGCGGCCTGCACGATGAGCTACAGGGCAGCGGCTACGCCATCGTCGAGGGCCTCGACGGGCGGTGTCACCATCTGCGGTTCGAAAGCCTTGAGGCGACCGGCGACGCCCGGCCAGGGGCCATCGTAGCCCTGCGCCACTGGAGCGACCGCGAGGGCAAAGCCCACCATGGGCTGGCGGTCCGATCGGACCTAGCGCTCGACGCCCAGATCCAGGCCCAGGGCGCCACCTGGCTCGATCGTCAGTTGGTCGCCCGCGAGCCGGCAGTCCTGGCTGATGGTTTCGGCGTCGAAGTCGGCCGCGCGCTGGACGAGCGCCGGAAGGTCCTGCTGGCCCGCGACCTAGCGACACAAGCGGACGGCGAAATCCGCCCCGTCCGAAAGCTGCTGGACACCCTTCGCGAGACCGAGCTGGCCCAGACCAAGGCGGCCCTGTCCGCCCAGACCGGCCTGGCGGCCCAGGACGCGATCGAGGGCGAGATCGTCACGGGCGTCTACAGGCGGCGGTTGGATCTGGCGTCCGGACGGTTTGCGATGATCGACGATGGGCTGGGCTTCGCGCTGGTGCCGTGGCGACCGAGCCTTGAGGCGCATCGCGGCCAGACCGTGTCTGGGATCGTGCGGAGCGGTGGCGTGGAATGGTCGTTCGGACGGAGCAAGGGGCCGGGCCTTTAACGCCACCAAAATCAACGTCAGGACGTGCAGCGCCCGTTAAGGTGAAGCTTGCCAAGTAGGTGGTCCCGTTCCCTGCGAGACCATCATGAACACCCTCAAAATAAAGCCTCCAAGCAAGGTGGACCTTGAAGCGATCAAGGCGATCCTGACGACCTTCAAAGGCCTCTACGACCTCACGCCCACCTGGCTTCGGATCCTGACCTGGACGCTCGTCGTCGTGATCGCGCCGACGCTGATGATCAACGGATATCTCAGGGTCTACGGCCAGCCGGGGCTCGGCGCGTTTGGGGACAACCTGATCGTCGGTATCATCCAGTCGGCCGGTCTGTTCCTGGTCCTGCTGGTCGCGCTGATCGGGCTGTTCCTTGCCGCGCCAATCCTTACGCGGCATTTCTTTGCGCACGGGCAGAACGGCCTGGGTCTGGCAGACTATGTCAACACGCCGATCTTCGGCCCTGCCAAGGAGCCCTGGACTGGCCGAGGGAAAGCTCGCCCCGGCTGGGCCTACCTCGCGTGCAATCTGTCCCTCATTGGGCTGGCTCTCGTGCAGGTCGCCCAGCAGCAACTTGCCTGTCTGCGACAAGACTGGCTGATCTGGCCGCTCCTGAGCCTCAGCCCGATCGCCTGTGTCGTGCTGGTGCAGGCCACGCTCGACCGCGACGAACGCGCGCCCGGCGCCCGGACGATCGCCGCTGTACTCGGCGTGGCCTTCGCGCTTTCGGCCTGGTCCTGGGTCAGCGCGGTCACCATGCTTCTGACGCCGAGCTTTCCGCCGCCTCAGACACAAGCTTGGCACTATTGGGCCGGAGTGTTGGGTGCGGCGTGCCTGATCCATTTGGCGCTAAGCGCCGCGAGCCACTATCGCAGCTTCGCCCTCGTCATGATCGGAGCGGTCGTGATCATCATGTTCTGGTGCGCCCCCGGCTACAGGCTCCTGGTGTTCAACGCCTTGCGAGCCGGCAACGCCGGCGGCGGGGTGGCGATCTACTATCCTGACCCCGCCCGTAGAACCCTGGGCGGTCCTATGAAGGCCGCCTGCCTGATCCTCAACGCCGGTGAGTACCGCATCGTGCGGCTGACCGATGACCCGCAACAGTGCGGCGCTGTTCCCGCTCGAAAGTTCTTCGGAGAGCTATTGCGCATGGAGGTGGAGGCGGACCGACGGACCGCGCTTTGCGGTGTGATGGCCATCAAGCGCGACGCCTTCGCCGGATCGCTCGCACTCCCGCCCGAAAACCGCAAGCCGGACGACAAAACCCCGCCAACCGCCCTCGGCTGCGCGAAAGAGGACGCCTAGGCGCGCTGATCCCTGTCGCCGCCCGACATGATGCGACGGGCTGATTTCCCTTCTTGTTCTGAGGCCTGATCCGAAAACTTTGAGAGCTCCCGCAAGCCTGGGAGCTCTCGATGTCCGCCACCAAGGTCCTTTGGGGTCAGGTCCTCATCGTAGGCCTGATCGTCCTGATCGCCATCTGGACGGCCACACAATGGACGGCCAGCCAACTGGGCTATCAACCAGCGCTCGGCCCGCCCTGGTTCACCTGGCGCGATCAACCCGTCTACGCTCCGCCGGCCTTCTTCTGGTGGTGGTTCGTCTACGACGCCTACGCCCCGCCGATCTTCCTGCGCGGGGCGGCGGTGGCCGCCTCGGGCGGCCTGATCGCGGCGGCCGTCGCCATCGCCATGTCGATCTGGCGGGCCCGCGAAACACGCAAGGTCGATACCTACGGCACCGCCCGCTGGGCCACGTTCAAGGAGGCGGGTGACGTCGGCTTGCTCGGCGAGACCGGCGTCGTGCTCGGCCGGCTGGACGAGACCTATCTCCGCCATGACGGACCTGAGCACTGCCTGTGCTTTGCGCCCACCCGATCGGGCAAGGGCGTGGGCCTGGTCCTGCCAACCCTGCTGACCTGGCCAGGTTCGGCCATCGTGCACGACATCAAGGGCGAGAACTGGCAGCTGACCAGCGGCTTCCGGGCGCGCCATGGGCGGGTGCTGCTGTTTGATCCCACCAATCGGGCGTCGGCGGCCTACAATCCGCTCCTGGAAGTTCGGCGGGGCGAATGGGAGGTCCGCGATGTTCAGAACATCGCAGACATTCTCGTGGATCCGGAAGGATCGCTAGAGAAGCGTAACCATTGGGAGAAGACCAGCCACGCCCTCCTCGTCGGGGCCATTCTACACGTTCTCTACGCCGAGCCCGACAAAACCCTCGCCGGCGTCGCCGCCTTCCTTTCCGACCCCGAACGTCCGATCCTGGCGACCCTGCGCGTGATGATGCGCACCCGCCATCTGGGCGAGGCCGGCGTTCATCCGGTGATCGCGTCCGTCGCGCGCGAACTGCGCGACAAGTCCGACAACGAGCGTTCGGGCGTCCTGTCCACGGCGATGACGTTCCTGAACCTCTACCGCGACCCAGTGGTGGCCGAGGTGACCGGGCGCTGCGACTGGCGCATCACCGACCTTGTCAACGGCGCCCTGCCCACGACCCTCTACCTGGTGGTGCCGCCATCGGACATCAGCCGCACCAAGCCGCTGATCCGTCTGATGCTCAACCAGATCGGTCGACGCCTCACCGAGACCTTGGGCCCGGCGGGCCAGCGCCAGCGTCTGCTGCTGATGCTCGATGAGTTTCCTGCCCTAGGCCGACTCGACTTCTTCGAAAGCGCCCTGGCCTTCATGGCCGGCTATGGTCTGAAGGCCGTGCTGATCGCTCAATCGCTGAACCAGATCGAGAAGGCCTACGGCGCCTTCAATTCCATTCTCGACAACTGCCACGTCCGGGTCAGCTTCGCCACCAACGACGAGCGCACCGCCAAGCGCGTCTCCGACGCCCTTGGCGTGGCGACGGAGCTTCGGGCGATGCGCAACTATGCGGGCCATCGCCTGTCTCCCTGGCTCGGCCACCTGATGGTCTCGCGCCAGGAAACTGCCCGACCGCTGCTGACGCCGGGCGAGGTCATGCAGCTGCCGCCCGACGATGAAGTGATCATGGTCTCGGGCGCGCCGCCGATCCGCGCCAAGAAGGTCCGCTACTATGAGGACCGCCGGCTTCGCCGCCGGCTGCTGTCGCCACCGGCCGTCTCGTCGCGCCCGGCCCAGGAGCCCGACGATTGGACGGGCCGCCCACCGTGCGTGGTTCCCCCAGATCGCGGCGCACTGAGGACCGCGGACCGTGACGACGACGAGGATGGCGAGGGCGATAGCGGACCGCGCCGTCAACCGGGCCTACCCGAACACGAGGACATCGCTGCACGGGCGCCGGTCCAGGACGAGTTTCAGTTCGACGACCCAAGCCTCGACGCCGGCGAAACCGCCCGACGCATGGCTGGCCAGCGCCGGATGAGCGCGCTCGCGCGCCAGGCCAGCCTCGACCCTGACGACGGTGTGGAGCTCTAGACCATGCGGCGCAAACACACCTTCCGCCTCGAACCGGCGCTGGCCGCCCAACTGGCCGACTATGCCCGCCGAAAGCGCGTCCCCCAGGCCCTGGTCGTGGAGACCGCCCTTTCCAGCTTCCTCTCGCCCGACAGTCCTGAACGTCTGGAGGCCGCACTCTCCCGGCGCCTGGACCGGCTCGGCCGCCAGGCCGAACGCTTGGAACGACATATCGAGATCGCTAACGAGGCTCAGGCGCTGTTCGTGCGCTTCTGGCTGACCGCCACGCCGCCGCTGCCCGACACAGCTCAGGCGGCGGCGCAGGCCAAGGGGCGCGAGCGCTACGCCAGCTTCATTCGCGCCCTGGGGCGTCGGATCGCAGCCGGCCAGAGCCTGGCTCAGGAAATCAGTCAGGACCTCGAGCCCGACGCCGCCGATCCGTCAGATGCTCCCGATACCGACTGAGCTCTGGCTTAGAAGGCAAAGCAGGCTAGACCCGCCCCATGGTCATCGCCCTTGTCGCCGCCGCCCTCGTCGCCTGCACCGCGCCCGCCGTCCACGACGGTGACACCCTGCGCTGTGATGGCGAGCGGGTGCGTCTGTTCGGTGTCGACGCTCCTGAGCTCAAGCGCGGCAAGACCCCGGCCGAGCCCTTCGCCGACGCCGCCCGCCTGGAACTGGAACGCCTGACCCGTGGCCGCGTCGCCTGTCGCTTCGTCGATCGCGATCGCTACGGCCGTTTCGTGGGCAAGTGCTGGTCCAGCACCAGTCCCGACGTCAACGCCGCCATGATCCGTTCTGGCCTGGCCAGCGAGTACCGTCGCTACAGCAAAGGCCTCTACGCCAAGGTCGAGGATGAAGCCCGCACCGCCCGACGCGGAGCCTGGGCGACCACGGCCACCGCCCGCTAGACCCCGCCCAAACTACGCTCTTCCACGCTGAGCGCGCCCGTTCTTGCGGGCGAGGCGCCCTTTCGCCTGCCGTCACACGACGTCGCCCGAAATCGAAATTCCCCTGTTGTTTCAGCCCATTTCGGGCGCTTCTTAATCAGCCTCGTTCGCTGGCCAAGGGCCGGCGGGTTCCCACGAGGCTCCCATGTCCGCGTCCGTCGTCGCCGCCGAAAGCCTTGATCGTGGCGTGCGCATGCTGCGCACCGCCATGGGGCCGGCGCTGGCCGCCTGGCTGGCCGACCCAGACGTCAGCGAGGTCATGCTCAACGCCGACGGTCGGCTCTGGATCGACCGGCTGAGCACAGGGCTGGCCGACACCGATCGGCGGATGTCTGGGCCCGACGGCGAGCGGGTCATCCGCCTGGTCGCCCACCATGTCGGGGCCGAAGTTCATGCCGAGCGCCCGCGCCTGTCGGCAGAGCTTCCACAGAGCGGCGAGCGCTTTGAGGGGCTGCTTCCGCCCCTGGTGCAGGCCCCCGCCTTCGCCATCCGCAAACCCGCCCGGCAGGTGCTGTCGCTGCAGGCCTATATCACTGGCGGGGTGATCAGCCCGGTCCAGGGCGAGCAGCTGCGCCAAGCCGTACGCGAGCGTCGCAACATCCTGGTCGTCGGTCCAACCGCCAGCGGCAAGACCACCCTGACCAACGCTCTGCTCGCCGAGGTGCCCAGCGACGAACGCGTCGTCCTGGCCGAGGACCTTCGCGAGTTGCAGTGCGCCATCCCCAACCACATCGCCCTGCGCACGCAGGAGGGCGTGGCTACCCTCACCGACTTGGTGCGCAGCGCGCTTCGCCTGCGGCCCGACCGCATCATCGTCGGGGAAGTCCGCGGCGGCGAAGCCCTCGACCTCGTCAAGGCGTGGGGCACCGGTCACCCCGGCGGCCTGGGCACGCTGCACGCCGGCTCGGCTCTGGGGGCCCTGCGCCGCCTCGAACAACTGATCCAGGAAGTCGTCGTCTCCCCGCCGCGCGCGCTGATCGCCGAGACCATCGAGCTGATCGCCGTCCTGAACGGCCGCGGCCAGGCCCGCCGGCTCACCGAGCTCACCGCCGTCGCCGGCCTCACACCCGCCGGTGACTACCACCTCGTTTCAATGGGAGACCTGCCATGAGCCGATCGCGCTCCGCGTCCCTGCGCCGCCGCCTGTTGGGGGCCACCGCCCTCGACCGCCTCGGCGTCCTGACGATCTCAGCCTGCGGCATCCTCTACGCCGTGCCCGCCAGCGCCGCAGGCTCCTCGATGCCCTGGGAGGCGCCGCTTCAATCCATCCTGGAGTCCATCGAAGGACCGGTGGCCAAGATCATCGCGGTGATCGTCATCATCACCACGGGCCTGGCGCTAGCCTTCGGCGAGACTTCGGGCGGCTTTCGCCGGCTGATCCAGATCGTCTTCGGCCTGAGCATCGCCTTCGCCGCCAGCTCCTTTTTCCTGTCCTTCTTCAGCTTCGGCGGCGGCGCGGTCGTCGCATGAGCGCCCCCGACGACACCCTGCCGGCCGACTTCCACGCCCCGGTCCATCGCGCCCTGATCGAGCCGATCCTGCTGGGCGGGGCGCCGCGAACCGTGGCGATCGCCAACGGCACCCTGGCCGCGGCGCTAGGGCTGGGTCTGCGACTGTGGCTCGTCGGTCTGGCGCTCTTCGTCGTCGGCCAGGCCCTGGCCGCCTGGGCCGCTCGCCACGACGCCCAGGTGTTCGAGGTCGCTCGGCGGCACCTGCGCTTTCCCCCCTATTTCCGGATTTGAGGCCGATCATGTTCGCGCTCGGCATCTACCGCGACACGCGCCCGCGCCTGTCGGACTACCTGCCCTGGGCCGCCCTGGTGGCCGACGGCGTGGTGCTCAACAAGGACGGCGCGCTGCAACGGACGGCCGCCTTTCGCGGCCCCGACCTCGACAGCGCCACCCCGGCCGAACTGACCGCCGTCACCGCCCGGCTGAACAACGCCCTTCGCCGTCTTGGCGGCGGATGGGCGCTGTTCTTCGAGGCCCAGCGCACGCCGGCCGTCGCCTATCCGCAAAGCGCTTTCCCGGACGCGGCCTCGGCCCTGGTGGACCTGGAGCGCCGTGAACAGTTCGGTCAGGACGGCGTCCATTTCGAAAGCCGCTACTTCCTGACCCTCAGCTGGCTGCCGCCGGCCGAGGAGACTCAGCGCGCCAAAGGCTGGCTGTTCGAAGGACGGCAGACCACGGCCGCGGACCCGTGGGCCCAGACCAAGGGCTTCATCGCCGAGACCGATCGGCTGCTCCAGCTCCTCGATGGATTCATGCCCGAATGCGCCTGGCTCGATGACGGCCAGACGCTCAGCTACCTGCACTCTACGGTCAACACCACGCGCCAGGCCGTGGCCGTCCCCGAGACCCCCATCCACCTGGACGCCCTGCTGGCCAGCGAGGCCCTGACCGGCGGCCTGGAGCCGCGGCTTGGCGCGGCGCATCTGCGCACCTTGACCCTTATCGGCTTTCCGAGCGCCACCTTCCCCGGGGTCCTCGACGAGCTCAATCGCCTGGCCTTCGACTATCGCTGGTCCACCCGGGCGGTGATGCTCGACAAGCTCGCCGCAGCCAAGGTCCTGGGCCGCATCCGTCGGCAGTGGTTCGCCAAGCGCAAGTCGATCGCCGCCATCCTCAAGGAGGTGATGACCAACGAGGCCTCGGTCCTCGTCGACAACGACGCGGCCAACAAGGCCGCCGACGCCGACGCGGCCCTGCAGGAACTGGGCGCGGATCTCGTTGGCCATGCCTATGTCACCGCCACCGTCACGGTCTGGGACGCAGACCCCGCGCGCGCGGCTGAAAAGCTGCGTCGCGTCGAGAAGGTCCTTCGAGGGCGCGACTTCTCCACCATCGTGGAGACCCTCAATGCGGTCGAGGCCTGGCTTGGATCCCTGCCGGGTCACGTCTACGCCAACGTCCGCCAACCGCCGATCTCGACCCAGAACCTGGCCCACATCGTTCCGCTGTCGGCGGTTTGGGCCGGACCCGAGCGCAACCGTCACCTGGATGGTCCGCCGCTCTTCTTCGCGCGCACCGACGGGGCGACGCCCTTCCGGGTGAGCCTGCATGTCGACGATGTCGGCCACACTCTGGTCGCCGGTCCCACCGGGGCGGGCAAGTCGGTGCTCCTGGCCTTCACGGCGCTGTCCTGGCGACGCTACCCGGGAGCCCAGATCTTCGCCTTCGACCATGGCGCCTCGTTGCGCGCAGCCGGCCTGGCGATGGGCGGGGACTGGCACGACCTGGGCGACGCGCGCGGCGAGGACGAACCGGTCCGCCTACAGCCGCTCGCCGGCATCGATAGCGGCGCCGAACGGTCCTGGGCCCTCGACTGGCTGGCGGCGATCATCGCCGGCCAGGGCGTCTCCGTGGGCCCCGAGGCCAAGGCGCTGCTGTGGTCGGCGCTGGGATCCCTGGCCAGCGCGCCGCCCGAGGAACGCACCCTTTCGGGCCTGACGGCCCTCCTGCAATCAACGCCGCTGAAGCAGGCCCTCGCACCGTTCTGCCTCGGCGGCGCTCATGGCCGGCTGCTGGACGCCGATTCCGAAGCCCTGGGCGACGCGTCGGTGCAGGTCTTCGAGACCGAAGGCCTGCTCAAGACCAGCGCCGCCGCCCCCGTCCTGGCCTACCTCTTCCACCGGATATTGCGGCGCCTGGACGGGCGACCGACCCTGATCCTGATCGATGAAGGCTGGCTGATCCTGGAGGATCCCGCCTTCGCCGCACAGCTGCGCGAGTGGATCAAGACCCTGCGCAAGAAGAACGGCGTGGCCGTCTTCGCCACCGAGGCCCTCATCGACCTGGACGCCAATCCGGTGGTGGCGACCATCCTCGACAGCTGCCCCACACGGATCTTCCTGCCCAACGCCCGTGCGGCCGAGCCCCGCAGCCGGACCGTCTATCGCCGGTTCGGCCTCAACGACCGGCAGATCGAGATCATCAGCCGGGCCACGCCGCGGCGCGACTACTACTGCCAGTCGCGCCAGGGCAACCGATTGTTCGAGCTGGGCCTGGGCGAGGTCGCCCTGGCCTTCTGCGCCAGCGCTTCGAAGGCCGACCAAGCCGCCATCGATCAGCTGGTCGCCACGCCGGGCCTGGATTTCGCCCACGCCTGGCTCACGGCCCGGGACCTCACCTGGGCCGCCGATCTCCTGCCTCACATTGCCCTGGAGCCTTGACGATGCCCGACCTTGCCCGTCGGCGGCTTGTGGCCGCCTGCCCGCTGCTCGCCCTTCTCGCCGCCCTGCCCGCGCGCGGTCAGGTGACGGTGTTCGACCCCAGCAACTACGCCCAGAACGTCCTGACCGCGGCCCGCACGCTGCAGAGCATCAACAACCAAATCCAGGCGCTGCAGAACCAGGCCCAGAGCCTGATCAACCAGGCGCGCAACCTGGCGGGCCTGCCCTTCTCGACCCTGTCAGCCCTGCAAGGCCAGCTGCAACGGACCCGGGCGCTGATCGGCCAGGCTCAACGCCTGGCCTACGACGTCACCGCCATCGACGAGGCGTTTCGACGCCAGTTCGGCGCGGTGGATCTCAACGCCAGCGACCAGGATCTGGTGACCCTGGCCCAGTCGCGCTGGACGACCAGCGTGGCGGGCTTCCAGGACGCCCTGAAGGTCCAGGCCGGCGTGGTCGGCAATCTCGATGGCGCACGCGACCAGCTGACTCAGCTGGTCCAGGCCAGCCAATCCGCCGACGGAGCCCTGCAGGCCGCCCAGGCTGGCAACCAACTGATGGCGCTGCAGTCCCAGCAACTGGCCGATCTGCTGGCGCTGATGGCTTCCCAAGGGCGCGCCCAGAACCTCGACGCCGCCGCCCGCACCGCGGCGCAGGACCAAGCGCGCGAGCAGATGCGCCGCTTCCTGACGCCGGGTCCCGGCTACCAGGCCCAGCCCGTCACCCTCTTTTCGCGGTGAGCCGGCCATGGACCCCGCCCTCGCCTTTCGCCTCGCCGCCGCCGGCTTCGTGGCCACCGCCGTGGTCGTGGCGATCCTGGATCATCGCCCCGCTCCGGCGACGGCCGAGCCCCTGCTCACACCGTCCCAGCCTGTCGCCAAGTCCCAGGACCCCCGCCGGCAGGCCTTACGGCGCTGCCAGACCCTGGGATCGGCCGGGGCGCAGAACCCTGACTGCCTGGCCCTTTGGGCCGCCGAACGCGACCGGTTTCTGGGCGTCCCGGCCTCGGAGGTGCGCTAGCCATGGAAGGCTCCGGCGTCATCGACCGTTTCCTGGGCGTCTTCGGCGGCTACATCGAGTCCGGCTTTGGCCTGCTCGGCGGCGAGGTCGCCTTCATCGCCACCACGCTGATCGTCATCGACGTCACCCTGGCCGCGCTCTTCTGGAGCCTGGGCGAAGGCGACGACATCCTGGCCAAGCTCATCCGCAAGACGCTCTTCGTCGGCGCGTTCGCGTACCTGATCAGCAACTGGAGCGCCCTTGCCCGGATCATCTTCGAAAGCTTCGCAGGTCTTGGCCTGAAGGCGGCCGGCGCGGGCCTGACTCAAGCCGATCTGCTTCGCCCCGGGCGCGTGGCGCAGGTTGGAATCGATGCAGGGCGACCGCTACTGGACGCCATCTCCGGACTGATGGGCTACGTCGCCTTCTTCGAGAACTTCATCCAGATCGCGGTGCTGTTCATCGCCTGGCTGATCGTCCTGCTCAGCTTCTTCATCCTGGCCATCCAGCTCTTCATCGTCCTGATCGAGTTCAAGCTGACGACGCTGTGCGGGTTCGTGCTGATCCCCTTCGGCCTCTTCGGCAAGACCGCGTTCCTGGCCGAACGGGTGCTGGGCAACGTCATGGCCTCAGGCGTGAAGGTCCTGGTCATCGCCGTCATCGTCGGCATCGGATCGACGCTCTTTTCCAGCTTCAACCTGGTTCTGGGAGAGCGCCAACCCAGCCTCGAAGAGGTCCTGGCCGTCGTCCTGGCCGCCCTCACCCTCCTGGGCCTGGGGATCTTTGGCCCGGGCGTAGCCAGCGGGATCGTCTCGGGCGGGCCTCAACTTGGGGCCGGATCGGCGATCGGCACGGGCCTGGCCGCTGGCGGTGCTTTGGCGGCGGCCGGTGCGGCGGCGGGCCTGGTCGCAGGCGGCGCAGCCGGTGCCGCGGCCGGGGTGGCGCGCGGCGCGGCGGGCCTGGCCGGAGCCACCACCGGCGCGGCCCAGGCCGGCGGGGCGATGGGGGTGGCCAAGGCCGCGGGCGGCGCGGTCGTCAGTCCCCTGCGCGCGGCGGCCGCGGGTCTGCACGCGCGGTTCGAAGCCGCGCGCCAAGCCCAGCATGGCGCCCCGCCAGCCCCCGAGACGAACGAGGCTTCGCCCCAAACTCCTGGCTGGGCCCGCCGGATGCAGGCCCGCCAGCACCTCACCCACGGCGCGGCGACCGCTGCGGCCGCCGTCAATTCAGGCGACGCCGCCGGCGGTGGCGGCGCCTCCGTCGACCTCTCCGAAGGATCGTGACCGCCATGTTCCGACGTCCCCAAAGCCACTACGGGCGATCGCCCGAACCCGAAACACCCTACCAACGCGCCCGTCAGGTCTGGGACGAGCGCATCGGCGCCGTCGCCGTCGCTGGCCGCCGCGTCTGGACCCTGGCCCTCGTCGAGGGCGGCGTGATCGCCGTTCTCAGCCTGGCCTTGGTGTGGACCAATGCGCGCGGCTCGGTGACGCCGTGGGTGGTCGAGGTCGATCGCTTCGGCGAAGCCCGTGCGGTCGGACCGGCCATCGCCGACTACCAAGCGCCCGACTACATGATCGCCGAGCGGCTCGAGCGCTTCATCAAGCAGGTTCGCGCCGTGCCGGCCGACCCGGTCGTGCTGCGCACCGACCTTCTGGCCGCTTACGGCTTTGCGACGTCCAACGGCGCCAAGGTCATCACCGCCTATGTCGATGAGGCCGCGCCCTTCGCCCTGGTCGGCAAGAGCCAGGTCTCCCTGGATGTCTCCAGCGTCGTGCGCGCCTCGCCCACCAGTTTCCGCATCGCCTGGAGCGAGCGCCACTACCAGGACGGCGCGCAGGTCGCGGTCGAGCGCTGGTCGGCGATCGTCACCCTGGTCAAGCTGCCCAAGCCGACCAAGGCCCGTCTGAAGACCAACCCCCTCAACGTCGCCGTCGATGCGATCGACTGGTCCAAGGAGATGGCTCCATGATCGACAGGTTTGTCCTCGCCGCCCTCCTGGCGTGCGCCGCCGTCCCAGCCTGCGCCGACGGCCCACGGGTGCGCGCCGCGCTCCCGCAAGCACCTCTGGCCGGCGGTCCGCCACGCGATGCGATCGCCACCGCTGCGGAGGCCGCCCGGGTCGAGCCCCAGGCCGAAGGCTTCCAAGGCGCCATCCAGCGCTACGCGTGGAGCGACGGCGCCCTCTTCCAAGTCTACGCCGCGCCGGGTCAGGTCACCGACATCGCCTTGGAGCCTGGCGAGCAACTGGCCGGCGCCGGGCCCGTTGCGGCCGGCGACACCGCCCGCTGGATCATCGGTCAGTCCGAAAGCGGCGCGGGGGCGACCCGGCGGGCGCACATCCTGCTCAAGCCCACGCAGACCGGGCTGATCACCAATCTCGTCATCAACACCGATCGCCGCACCTATCGCCTCGATCTGCGGGCCACGAGCCGCACCTTCATGGCCGCGGTCGAGTGGCGCTATCCGGAAGACGCCCTGATCGCCTTGCGCACCGCGCCCCGACCGGCCCCGGCCGCGATACCGATCCCCGACACGCCCGACCCGACCCGCTTGCGGTTCACCTACAGGATCGACGGACCCAAGGTCGCCTGGCGTCCGCGCCTGGCCTTCGATGACGGACGCCAGGTCTATGTCGCGCTTCCATCACTGGCGGCCGGGGTCGAAATCCCGCCGCTCTTCGTTCGGGGGCCCGACGGCGGCGGCCAGCTCGTCAACTACCGCCTGCAGAACGGCTACCTGATCGTCGACCAGCTCTTCGACATCGGGGAGTTGCGCCTGGGCGCAAAGCGTAGCGCCAAGATCGTTCGCATCGTGCGCACCAACGCAGAGGCCAAACGATGAGCGCGCTCGAACCGGACCCCCGCGACGGCGAGGCGGACGAGGCGTTTCGACTGCGCGGCGCGCCACCCCGCGTGGTGCGCCTGTCGCGCAAGGGCCTGGCCGTCGCCGGCGGCTTGGGCGCGGCCGCGCTCGGCGCGGCGCTCACCTTCGCGCTGTCTCCCCGATCCCACGCGCCGCCCCCGACACCCGCCACGCCTCCGAACGATGCGCGTCAAACCGCCGAAGCCGTCACGGCCGCCCCTAAGGACTATGGCCAGACGCCCCGGCTTGGACCGCCGCTGCCCGGCGATCTGGGCAGACCCATCCTCGCCGCTCAAGGTCGCGAGCCCGTCACCGCGCCTTCAGCGGGCGGCGCCTCGGCAGAGCCGCCCTCCGCATCGCCACCGTCCAGCCGGCCATCGCCCGCGGCCCAAGCGCGACAGGCCGCCTTGTCCAGCAGCCTTCTCGTAGATGTCGGCAAAAGACGGTCCAGCTCGCCCGCGGCGGATTCCGCCGGGGCCACTGCGGCGCTGGTCGCTGCGGCGTCGGCGGCGCCTGGGGGCGCGCTCGGCGGTGGCAAGGCCACGCCCGCCACGCTCACGCCGCTGGCCTCCCCCTACACCCTCCTGGCCGGCTCGGTGATCCCAGCCGCCCTCGTCACGGGCCTCAACAGCGAGCTGCCCGGCCAGGCCATCGCTCAGGTCACCGCTGATGTCTACGACACCGTCACCGGCCAGATCCGGCTCATCCCGGCCGGGGCGAGGCTGATCGGCGCCTACGATGCTCAGGTCGCCTTCGGTCAAAGCCGGATCCAGGTGGTCTGGACCCGCCTGGTGTTTCCCGACGGCGCGGCGATCGACCTGGCCAAGCAGTCGGCCGCGGACCTCCAAGGCTTCGCTGGCCTCACCGATCGGGTCGACAACCATTGGGGCGCGATCGCCAAGGCCGCCGTGCTTTCGAGCGTTCTGGGCGTCAGCGCCGAGCTTGCCAGCGACGACGATGGCGATGTGGTCCGCGCCCTGCGTCGCGGCGCCCAGGACACCGTCAATCAGGCGGGCCAGCAGATCGTCCGCCGCCAGCTGGACATCCGACCGACCCTGAAGGTCCGCCCAGGCCATCCGGTGCGGTTGATCCTGACCGAAGACCTCGTGCTCGACCCACAACGCTCGGGAGCCATGCGATGAAACTCAAGCTCGCCGGACTCGAAGAGGAAAAGCCGATCCGAATGACCGTGGTGCTCCCGCCGTCGGTGCATCGTGACCTGCTCGCCTATGCGGCGGTCCTGGCCCGGGAAACCGGCCAGCCGATCGATGATCCCAACAAGCTGGTCGCGCCCATGCTCGAGCGCTTCATGGCCACCGACCGGGCCTTCGCCAAGGCCAGACGAACGCTATGAAAAAGCTCCGCTGCGTTCGATCCACCTGAGCAGGCGTGCCAAGGCGGGCTTGTCGTTTCGGCGTCGCCAGACCGCGCAGAGCTCGATGTCTGCGACAAGCGGGGTCACGGCAATGTCGGCGCGCCCCTCGGGGACCGCCGAGGCAGGTAGGACCGCCAGACCTTGCCGCCATTGCACCATCCGCAGGACGGTCTCGACACCGACCGCCTGACAGCGGACATCGGCCGCGGCGCCCGCTTGCTCCAGGCCCCGCCTTACCGTTGGTTCCAGTTCACCGCCCGGCACGCCTGGAACCAGAAGGCAGGCGCCCGCCAGGTGTCGCCAGCTCAGACCCGCCTGCCCCACGAACTTGTCGTCAGGAGGCGAGATCAGCATCAAGGGCTCGCGCCACAGGCGCCGGACGCAAAGATCCTCCGCCGACGGCGCGGCCAGCATCAGCCCAATGTCCAGGGCCTGTTGCTGCAGTGATCTTGCCAGGCTCGCGGGCTCAGCCTCGGTGATCTGAAGATCGAGCTGCTTGACGCCCTGTAGCGCCGAAGCCAGCCAGGTCCCGACGCGGCCGGCAATCACCGACATCGAAAGTCCCAACCGCAGGCGATTTGCCTCCGCCGCCCCCAGTTCGCGCACCAGGCCGGCGGCTCCATCAAGACGCTCGATCGCCGCTCTCGCCTCCGTCAGGAAGCATTCGCCGATCTCGGTCAGGCAGACACCGCCGGGGGACCGTTTGAAGATCTCGGCGCCCAACTGCATCTCAAGATCGCGAACCCGTCGGCTGACCGTAGACTGCTCAACACACAACGCCGCCGCCGCCCGTCGAAACGAACGCTGCTCGGCCGCCGTGACCACATAGCGAACCTGATGGAGCTTGATCCCGCGCAGGCCATCGGCGCCACGCCACCGTGCGCCACCCAGACCCCCGTTCGGCCTCTGTTGAACAGACCCGACCAAGACGCTTTGACCAACCCAACGCCGTCACGCGACGACCAACCGTGTGCAGTCAGCCTGGAAGACGGCGATACAGCCAGAATATAGTTTGAAAATAGTCGTTTACGGCCACGCTCTAAGCGAGACTGCCGCCAAGGACCTGGGGCGCGCCCCTGCCGGCGACGAGGTGGCCCGACGTTTCTCAAGCCGCCGGGCCTGTCGCCACGCGTTCTCAAGCCCGCGACGACAGGGCGATCATTCAACCTGTCTGGCCAGCGCGCAATACCCGAAAAATACGGGGGCGACAGGCCGCTGCTCCGGCTTGCCCGGCGGCCGTTCCGGCTCGACGACGGCCTGAGCCTCCGCCCCCTTGCTAAGCCGACGGCGGTGATGGCGGCGCAGGTCTCCGCTTCCAGATCCGCGAAAAGGGCGGCGGGCCGACCAGGAAGACGAGCGCAGCGCCGGTCAGAACAACCCCGGTCAAGCCAGCGAAGGCGGCTGTCAGGAACGGGGCCATAACGCCCCAGTCCCAGGCCATGACCTGGCCCTGTTCATCGGACCATCGATGGTTCAATCGCATCACGAGCAGCACCATGAGCACCGCGCCAGCGATATAGACCGTCGAGGCGGACCCAATCGCGATCCATCGCGGGAAAGCCGGCCCGAGCGGATAGTGCGCGAAGGCGGCCTTGTCCTCGGGGGACGCCGCAGTAGCTGGCCCGGCGGTGCGACGCATGTGTCGCAAGGTGAAGACCTGTGCGGTCGCCAGAAGCAAGAGCACCGCAAGGGTGGCGACCAGGGCCGGCCGCATGGGACCTCCAGCTTGATCAGCGGAACCTCGAACTTGGCGTCGCCACGTTTGGCCAGCAGCCGAGCTTCCGCCTCGACGGGCGTCAACGCCTTGAGTTCGTCGTAGTAGGCCACGATGGCGTCGTAAACGAAGGCGTCGGCATTGAAGCCGCCGTTGTGCAGCCGCGGGCCCAGGATGTCGCCGCGCGTGGCCAACAGTTCATCTCGCCAGGGCACCTGGATGAACTCCACCTCGTCTGAACGTCGCACACGCGCCTGGCAGCCTGCTGGCTCGCAGATCAAAGCCACGCGGTCAGGCGTATCGGCGCAGACCTTTTCTCTCAGGACGTCGACATCGGGCGTCCGGACGCGGATGGTCTTTTCGTCGTTCGGCGCGCCCGGCGCCTGATAGCCGACGTCAGCCAAGATCTGCCTGATGGGCGTCCCGCTGTAGTCGATCGCCTCCACTCCCTCCATATCTGGGAAAGCTCTGGTCGCGATCGTTCGGTCCGCACAGTTGGCCAGCACCTCACGCGCCTCCTGGCGGGCTCTATCGACACGCTCGCCCATCTCTCCCCAGAGGACGTCCTCGGTGACGACCGGATCGCGCAGCGGCCGGATCTGGTCGATGGCCTTGAGCACCTGGGCCGTGTCGGTCTCGGCGCTGAGCAGCAGGATCGCAGCGAAGATCGCCCCGACGTAGGTCCAGAGCAGCTTCGTGGCGCCCTCGGTGATCGATTGCTGAGCCATGGCGGCCTCATCTGGGCTCGCCGGCCTGCGCCCGGCGATGAAACCAAAGTTCCAACGCTACGAGCTTCACCATAGGTCGAATAGCGGCCGGACTCAACGCAAAGAACACCGTTCGGCGACGTGTCCGACCGCTCAGTGAAATCCCTCTTGCCTCAGGTCGCTGGCGCGATCGGCCAGGCCGAACCCAGGATGATCGAGCAGAAGTTCTGGCGCTGGAAGTTGTCCGGATCCTTCAGCGCCAGGACGTCAGCCTTCACGTTGCCGAACGTGGTGTCGGGCTTGTGGGCAATGCCTTCGGCGAAGTGATCGATGATCCCTTCCTTGAAGTTGGGCTCGCGCGGATGGCAGGCGCAGACCTGATGGCGATGCTCGGGGCTGAACGCATGGAAGTCGATGCCCAGCACATCCATTTCGACCCCGGCGGTGACCAGCGCCACGGTCGGGCGCATGTGCTCAGGCACGCCGGGCGTGGTGTGCAGCGCGATCGAGGCCCAGACATCGTCGACGTCGCGCTCTGGCAAGCCGTAGGCCTTGAGGAAGTCTCGCGCGGCATGGGCGCCGTCGACCTCAAACCGCAGGTCCGGGCTCGAGTAGGTCTTGGTCAGCCCCACGTCGTGGAACATCGCACCAATGTAGAGCAGCTCCGGATCGTACTTCAGCCCACGACGCTCGCCCGCCAGGGCGCCCCACAGGAAGACCCGTCGGCTGTGGTTGTAGAGCAGATCGTCCTCGACATCGCGGACCAGGTCGGTCGCGGCCTTGGCCATGGCGCTGTCGGGAATACGGATGCCGGCGATGATCTCGGTCATGAAGAGGTTCCTTGGAAAGGCCGCGTGACGGCGAACGCCGTCGGCGCATTTGTTGTCCTCCGCCGCCCCATCGGAACCAACGCGCCGGGACCGTCGTCCGCGGACATCCGCACGTCGATTGCGGCCAAGCTGGCCTGCCCCTATCTGCGACCCATGCCGATCCGGAAAATAGCTCTCGTCGTCCATGATGGCGTACAGGCCCTCGATGTCGCCGGCCCCGCCGATGTGTTCGCCGAAGCCAACGCTTTCAGCCCGCCGGAGGACGCCTACGAGGTGATGGTGGTCGCGCCGACCCTGGCGCCGGTCCGGACCTCGAACGGATCCAGAATCCTGCCCGACCGAGCCTACGCCGATCCCATCGATGACCTGGACATCGTGCTGGTCTCGGGCGGTCCGAGCCTTCCGCTCGCGGGCGCTGATGCCGCTACATCGCGGTGGCTGCAATCTGTCGCGGTGGGGCCCGGCGTAGTCGGCTCGGTCTGCACCGGCGCCTTCAGCCTTGGCCATGCCGGCCTGCTGGACGGCCGGCGGGTGACCACCCACTGGCAGGACGCCAGGCGCCTTGCCGCGCTTTTCCCCGCCGCCCAGGTCTTAGAAGACCTCATCTTCATCTGGGATGAGAAGCTGGTCACCTCCGCCGGCGTCACCGCCGGCATCGACCTCGCCTTAGCGATCGTCTCGCGCAATGACGGGCCGGAGATCGCCCGCCTGGTGGCCAAGCGTCTTGTAGTGGTCGCCCAGCGCCAAGGCGGGCAGTCACAGTTCAGTCCCTTCCTGACGGCGGCGGCCGAGCCCTCCTCCCCGGTCGCTCGCGCCCAGGACTATCTGATGGGCCACCTCAGCGCGCGGCCGACGGTCAAGGCGCTGGCGGCGGCGATCGGCGCCAGCCCGAGACATCTGTCGCGGCTGTTCTTGGCCGAGACGGGGGTGACGCCTCAGGAGTTCATCGATCGCGCGCGGATCGACGCGGCCCGCAATCGGCTCGAGGCCAGCGACCAGGCGCTCAAGGCGGTTGCCTTTGATTGTGGGTTCGGCACGCCCGACCGGATGCGCTTGGTATTCGAGCGCCGATTGGGCGTCTCGCCGGCTCAATATCGGCGGAGCTTTCGCGGCGGGGGATAGACGATCTCCGCGCAGGTGCTTGCAGTGCAACCGAACGTTCGGAGCAATCTTGCTTGCATCCAGCGTTGTGGGCCACCAAGCTACGCCATGGCGTGTGTTCAGAGTCGAGCGCCCGCATCGGGCGACCTGACAATGAAGACACTTCCGCCAATCAAGGCCACGGCTGAACAGCTTCCCTTGATCAGCCAGAACCGATTTGGCGTAGAGGTTATCCGAGGAGCCGCAGGTAGCGGCAAGACGTCGACCGCTCTGCTCCGACTGCGCTCGCTCAGCTACATGTTCGAAGAACGGCTGCAGCGCGAGGGGATCAATCGGCCGGTTAGAATCCTGGTTCTTACGTTCAATCGGACGCTCAAAGGCTACGTAACTGCTCTAGCGGAGGAGCAGATTAAGAATGTCGGATCGACCATATTGATCGATACATTCGCGGCGTGGGCCGTCTCCGTTCTTGGAAATCGGGACATTCTCTCGGATGAAAAGCGCGAGTCCTTTATACGTGCACAGCGGCACGACACAGCCCTCACTTCAGACTATCTAGTAAAGGAAGTCGATTACCTTCTTGGCAGGTTCGCGGAAGCCGATATCGATTCATATCTCACCGCAGAGCGAACGGGACGAGGACTTGCACCGCGCGTAGATCGAGAAGCGCGAGAGAAAATACTGAACAATGTCGTCAGACCCTATGCGGCCTGGAAGTCTGCGAACAACCTGTCGGATTGGAACGACCTCGCCGTAGAGATGTCTAAGACGCAGAGAAAGCAGCATTTAGACATCGTTGTTGTGGATGAGGCTCAGGATTTCTCAGCTAATCAACTCCGAGCAATTGCGCACCACATTGCCGGCGACCACGCGGTTACGTTCGTCATCGATACTGTCCAGCGCATCTATGCGCGTGGTTTCACCTGGCAGGAAACCGGGTTTGAGATAAGGGCGAACCGCTACCACACACTGAAGGCCAATCATCGCAACACGGTCGAGATTGCCAAATTTGCGGCCGGCGTTCTTGACGGGCTCGCAGTAGACGACGACGGGGCGCTTCCCAACCTACAAGCTGCCGCCCGCCATGGCGCAACGCCGATTTTGCTAAGAGGGAAATATTCTGCGCAGCTTAAGTGGGCAACAGACTACATAAAGAAGCACATTGATCTAAACACCGAGAGTGTTGGATTTCTCCAGCCAGCGGGGAAAGGCTTTCTAGACCCACTAAAGGCCCACCTCGCCGCCCAGAAACTTCCCTTTGTCGATATTACAAGAAAGCCCGATTGGCCGATCGGGCCAGTCAACATCGCAGTTTCGACCTTCCACTCGGCGAAAGGTCTGGAATTCGATCACGTGTTCATACTGGGGCTTTCTACGGCAAACACCCATAAGGTGGACGAGGCCAGCGACGACCAAATCTCGGTGATGCGCAGACTTTTCGCGGTAGCGATCGCGCGCGCCAGAGAGACTGTGATTTTGGGGTGCAAAGGAGGCGAGGAGTCCTTCCTGGTGGATCACCTAAAGACCGGCACCTTCACTTCGCTGAACGTGCCATGACTATAGCCCAGAAAATTGCAGATGCCGGCATCACCGAGATCGTCCACTTCACGACGAACCGAGGGATAGTTGGCATGCTCGCTGAGGGAGGCGTACTGTCGCGTCGCGCATTGCCTGCGAACAGCTACCTAGAAAATGTAGCCTACAACAACGCGAAATTTCGACCGGAGGACTCTGCCTATTTCGACAAGTCGGCCGATTGGCTCGACTATGTGAACCTATCTATTAGCGAGATCAATCGATCGTTCTTTGATTACTCAAAGAACTGGCACAGAAACGCGGACGTCTGGTGGCTAATTCTGTCGTTCGACGCCGGGATAGCGAGCGATCCTGGCGTCTTTTTTGGAACCACTAACAACAAATATGAGCATTGTGTCCGTGGCGAAGGGGAAGCTGGCTTCGCGGCCCTATTCGCAGACCCGGTGCGGCGCCGGCCGGGCTGGGTTGCGCGGCGCCTTATGCGCGGACCGCAATTGACCACATGCCAACAGGCCGAAGTGCTATACCCTTCACGCCTGAGCCTAGACGGACTCAAACGGGTCTACGTTGGCGAAAGCGACCACTACGACGTCGTGCGCGGGTGGTTGCGAGAGTTCGAAAAGCCGGAAGTCGAAGTTGTCATTGAGCCAAATAAGTTCAACGGGGTCCCAAATTGATCGCGGTGCAGCCATGATGAGCGCGCGACCGAATCTTGAGCGCGCGATCGTAAACTCTGCGCTTTGGGCGGCTGCGGGCGATGCTGTTGGCTGGATCACCGAGCTCGTGGACGGCGCTGGCGTTCGCCGCCGGATCGGCGCGGATCGCATTAGAGAGGTCGTCGCCTGGGATCGGATGATAGGCGGGCGGAACGGCGTCAATGTCCGTTTGCCGGCTGGTACCTACTCGGATGACACGCAGCTGCGCCTCTCTGTAAGCAGATCGATCCGGGGAAATGGCGTTTTCGATCCGGAGGCGTTCGCCAAAATCGAACTCACGGTTTGGCAAAACTACGCACTCGGCGCAGGCCGAGGAAGTAAAGCAGCAGCCACGAACCTTTCGCGATCTGATACCAATTGGTTCTCGAATTTCTTCAGGGTCAAAGACCTCGACTACATGGCGGGTGGCGGTAACGGTGCAGCGATGCGCGTCCAGCCCCATGCCTGGGCGATGCGCGGCGAGATCGAAGGGCTTATCTTGGATGTGGCGCGTAATTCGCTCGTCACTCACGGTGCGATGCATGGGTTAGTAGGCGCACTATTGCACGCACTTGCCCTGAATTATGCGATCGCAAGCGGCGAGGTGCCGCAGATCCGACAGCTCCACGAGTTCCTGTCAGCGATTGAAGCGCTTCCCGAAATACTTGGCGAAGATCGCCAGTTGTCGGCTTTTTGGCTGCCTGCATGGGAGAACGAAGCGAGAGGAAGTCTAGCTGAAGCTCTCAGCGCCCACCTTACGGAAATCCATGCGGATATCGATCGCATCCAGCCGCTTGTGCGCGTTGGCGATTTTTCGAGGTACGGAGAGATAATCGAGGCGATTGGAGCATTCGAACCCAATCTTCGCGGATCTGGATCCAAAACTGCCCTCGCTTCGTGCGCGCTCGCAATAATCGCTTCGGAGGCCGGCCCCGAGGCCGCCGTCATCGAGAGCGCGAACACATTGATGAGCGACACCGACACTATCGGAACGATGGTGGGAGCAATCCTGGGCGCCACAAGGGATGAACAACCGACCTGGGAGATCCAAGATCGGGAGTACATCATTCGCGAGGCAAAGCGGCTGGCCGAGATCCGGCACGGCGCAACTACCGATGGCTTTGCCTATCCCGACGTCACGACTTGGATGCCGCCACAGACACAGGCTGACGCCGTAGGCGTAGTCGATCGCGCTCACCTGGCTCTCGCCGGACTGGGGGAATTGACCCCTGTCGGAACCGAGTACCAAACGAAAGACGCCATCTGGCAATGGATGGCGTTGCCTTTCGGTCAAACAATCCTGGCAAAGCGTCGGCCCAATCCGAAACGGCTCAACGCAAACCTCCTGCCACGTGGACGCGTCAATCACGCGCCGCCATCCGCTCCGAATGCCGGCCCGGCGGTTACGTCAGCATCTCAGGAGCAGCGACAACCGCGCTTGCCTCTAAATACTGAGCCCCTGCGCTCCGTCGTCGAAGCGCCCTCCCAGAATGCCCCACCTCGACAGCGGGATGCACGCAGACCATTCACGCTTGATGACTTGGCGGATGAGGTAATTCGGTCAAATTTCGACCCAGTCATTCTCGGGCGAAACTTCAATCGCGTGATTTTTACCTACGAGTCGACCGACATGGCGGTCGCCTTTTCATCGATTATCGCGAAAGCCCAGATTACTCGTTTGCGCAAAGCGAAGTAACAAATCGCGCCGTGGAGCTGAGGCGGGGCAAGCCGCCGCCCGCCCCGGCTCAGGCTGCCGCCACGCGCAAATCAGCCAAGCGCGCTTCGGCAAGATCCTGCACCCGCGACCTCAGGACGCCGATCCGCTCCTCCAGCCAGGACAGCTCGTCGGTGGTGATCCGGTAGTGGCGCGAGTAGCGCGCCTTTACATAGGCCGCGCGGATCAGCTCGTAGCAGCGCTTCTGGAACTTGCTGTCGGTCGGCCAGACCTGGGCCAGCGTTGGATCCAGACTCTCGGCAAGCTTTCGTAGCTGGTTCAGGCTGTGGGTCTTGGGGCTATAGAGAGTTAGGACGAGAAAGAGCGTGTGGTAGAAGCGCTCTGTAGCCTGATGCAGTTCGAACGCCGCCTTCTTTGACCAAGCACTGCCCCTGGCGATGTGCTCTCTCCCGGTTTCAAGAAACTGGTCTGCACTCTCAAGCCATTCTGAATAGTATTCCTGGCTCTCCTTCAGCGCGTCGGCTGGAGTGAGCGGGGTTGGTTCTGCGAACGGGTGATCCGGCTCTTCGAACAAAACGATGCCGTCACGGACGATGTCCATGAAGAAGTACCGTCCCAACTTAAGCTGGGCGTTCACGTCGTCGAGGTCGTGGTAGATCAGGCTGACCGGCGTGCGCAGGTGTTGACCCGAGGCCAGGGCTTCGAGCAGCCCCTCCTCGGCCTTACCCCAAAATTCCGGAACGTCCGTCAGGTCCTCGTCGCTGACCACGACGAGAATGTCGTAGTCGGAGAAGTACCGGCCAACCGGATCTTCCACCCAGTCGTTGCGCGCATAGCTGCCGAACAGAATGATCTTGAGCAGGCGCCCGTCGCGTAGTCGCGGCGCCGTCCGGCGAGCTTGGGCTTCGGCGAAGTTCGCCCGCAGGGTGTCGACCACGAACTTCAGTTCTTGCCGCTTGCCGGCCGGGAGGTGGTCGAGACGCCTGTTCATCGGAGCCAGTTTCATGCTTCGAGCGGAGGTTGCAAGACCTGATCCGCGCCCAGGATTCACAACGGGTTGAGGGTGTAGTGGGAGTCGGGTTTGAGCGCCCTACTCCTTCATCCGCGTCAGGCGTTGAGAGCGGGCTTGCCGGTCCCTACACTGTCGGGGCGGGGCCGTGCATCGCCGGCCGCGTCCAAGACGCCAGGGGCTGCGCTCGCGCGGCGGCGTGGACGCGGTTGGGCCTGCGTGGGCTCCTGGTTCTGCTCGGAGTTTCCACCCCCGCCCCTGTTCGTTTCGCCGCGCCGAGAACAAGGTTCTCTTGCCTGCGGAATCCAAATCGGTCACGATTCCCCTGCCGGGGCGCAAGTTCCGGCAGGGGCGTGGAAACCCCTGAGCGAGTTTTGGTGACATCGGCCGTCGACGGGTGCGTCGTCGGCGCACGTTCCGCCTTGTCGGAATGATCGCGAGCGCTTGGGCGCTGCGCGGCCTGCTTACTCATGCCGTTTCCGCGGGCTCGGGTTCGACCGCTCGCCCCTTCCCTTGAACCCGGGAGAAGGTCGATGACGCACGTTGGGGATCCCCTCCCGGCGGCGCCTCCGGAGGCGGTCAGTCTGGACGCCCTCTATCGCCGCTACGCGCGATGGCTGGGGCGGACTTTGAGGCAGAAGTTCCGCGGCGTGGACGCGGCCACGTCCGAGGACCTGGTCCAGGAGACCTATGCCCGGGTTGTGCCGTACCATGCCCGCAACGTCGTGCGGCACCCTCGGGCGCTGCTGCTCCAGGTGGCCTCCAACCTGGCGCGCGACCACATGCGAAAGTCGCTTCAGGCTGGCGCGGCGCCAGTCCTGATTGAAGAACACTCCGAAACGGAAGAACATGGGTCTGCGCCGGCGCAGGATGAAGCGGTCCTCATGGGCCAACTCATCGAAAAGCTGCCCGGCAAGATTAGGGATGTTTTTGTCTTGAGTCGCTTCGCCGGCATGTCCAATCAGCAGATCGCCGACCGGATGAACCTGTCGGTGAAGCGGGTCGAGGCGCTGATGACCTCCGCCCTGACCCTTTTGGCCGCCCAACTGGCCGCGCGAGACTGACCATGTCCGGGGATGCAGTGGAGACGCCGCCGAGCCAAGCCGCCGCCAACTGGCTGGCGCGCCTGAACACCACGACGGTGTCGGCCAAGACCATGGCCGAGTTCCGCCAATGGCGGACCCATCCAGACAATCACGACGCCTTCCGGGAGATCGCGGACGTCTGGACCAAGGCGGGCGAAGCCAGCGACCAGCCGGGGGTCCAAGCCGCGCTGGCCGCAGCGCTGGCGGCACCCAAGCCACGTCGCCAAATGGGCCTTCGGGCGGGGTTCGGGGTCGCCACGGCGGCTTTGGCCGCCTCACTCTGCAGCTACTTCGTCTGGACCGCCCTGGCCGCCCCCGTCTACGACACCCAGGTTGGCGAGCAGCGCCTGGTCAAGCTCAGCGACGGATCGAGTGTTCGCCTCGACACCAACACGCGCCTGACCGTACGCTACACCGGCGCCAAACGTCAGATCCGACTGGATCGCGGTCAGGCCTTCTTCGACGTCGCCCATGATCCGGCTCGTCCCTTCCTGGTCACCACCGACCAGGCGACCGTACGGGCCGTGGGCACCCGCTTTTCGGTCCGGGAAGACGGAAGAGACACCCGCGTCACCCTCGTCCAGGGGCGTGTGGAGGTACGCCAAGGCGCCGTAGCGCCTCATTATCTCTCGCCCGGCGAGCAGATCGTCGCCAGCACGTCTCTGGGCCCGGTCAGCAAGGTTGATTCCGAAGTGGCGACCAGCTGGACGACGGGGCGATTGGTCTTCCACGTCGTTCCCCTGCGCCAGGCGGTGGCCGAGATCAATCGCTACAGCGCCAAGCCTGTGACCCTAGATCCGGCCTACAACGGCGCGGCGACCGTCTCGGGCGCGTTCGACAACACCAACGCCGAGGCCATGATCTCGGCCGTGGCCGAGCTACGTGACCTGACGGTCGAGCGCCAAGCCGACGGCTCCATCCTGCTACGCCAGCGCCCGGGCGTCTGACAGGAAAATGACGCCTGATTGAAGAATTTTTGTCACGATCGCGAGGGTCGCCCCCGGTTTTGGAGGTCTACCCCTCCGACACCGCTTCGCGTTCATCCAACCTGCCCAAAGGCAGGCGCAGCGGTGTTCAAGGGGGAACACCGTTCGTCATGCAAACCTTTCGACGTCGCCTCACATCTGGCCTGACCCACGCGGCCCTGCTCGCCGCCCTCGCCGCGCCGACCGCGGCCCTGGCGCAAAGCCAATCGGTCGCGTTCAACATTCCCGCCGGCCCGCTGGACCGTGCGCTCGTCGCCTTCACTGCTCAATCCAAACTGCAGGTGATCTACGACGACGACACCGTCCGCGGCCGCCAGGCCGTGGCGCTGCAGGGGCGTCATACGCCTGAGGATGGTCTGGGCCGCCTGCTCAGCCAGAGCGGGCTCTCGATCCAGAGGGTGCAGGGCGTCTTCGTCCTCAAGGCGGCCTCCCCCCAGGTGTCGGGGGCGTCGGCGGCCCCCGTCTCCCTCCAAGATCCTGAACCGCTGACCGCCGACAGCGCCATCGAGCTGAGCGAGCTCGTCGTCACCGGCAGCTTCATCCGGGGTGCGCCGCCGTCGTCCCCGATCGTGACGGTCACACGAACGGACATCGATCGCTCCGGCAAGGGTACCGTGGCTGATCTGCTGGCGGCGCTACCGCAGAACTTCGCCAGCGCCGCGTCGCCAACGGCCGCGATCGGTATGGCCGATACGAGCGGGGTGAACGGCGTGCTCGCACAGGGCGTCAACCTACGGGGCCTTGGGGCGAACGCGACCTTGGTTTTGGTCGGCGGCCGCCGACTGGCCGGATCGGGTCTGAAAGGCGATGCCGCGGATATCTCGTCGGTCCCGACGGCGGCGGTGGGCCGGGTTGAGGTGCTGCTGGACGGCGCCTCGGCGCTCTACGGTTCCGACGCCGTCGCTGGCGTGGTCAACATCATCCCGCGCCGCGATCTTGACGGCGGCGAAGCCCGCTTGCGCTACGGCGCCGCACGCGGCGGCGCCGAGCAAGTGCTCGCTTCTCAGGCGCTCGGCAGGACCTGGAGCGGCGGGCACATGCTCCTCGCCCTTGAGTACCAGACCGATGGCGGGCTCGACGCCAGCAAGCGGTCCTTTACGGCGACGTCGGATCTCCGCAGCCTGGGCGGGACCGACCATCGCACGATCTACAGCAGCCCGGCCAACATCATCGCCTACAGTGCCTCGGCCGGCGCCTATGTGCCGATCTATGCGGTTCCGGCGGGCGGGGCCAAAACCGCCGCCGACCTGATCGCCGGCGGACAGAACCTGCAGAATGGTCGACTGGGCTTTTCGGCCCTTCCCCGCCAGACCCGCTACAGCGCCTATCTGGATGCCCGCCAAGACCTCAACGATCGCCTGACTCTGTCGGCAGATTTGCGCTTCACGCGTCGGGACTTCGATTACTTCGGCCAGGGCACGCCGGCGATCTTCCAGATCACGGCCGCAAATCCGTATTTCCTGTCGCCAAACGGCGCTGCCAGCCAGCTGATCGCCTACAACTTCGTGCGCGAACTGGGCGCAGCCCACACTTCCGGTCGCTCCAACAGCCTTGGCCTGACGGCTGGGCTGGACGCCAAGCTGTGGGGCGACTGGCGCGGCGAAGCCTATCTGGCCTACGCCCAGCAGGAGGCGTATTCGGCCATCCCGAGGCAGCTGAGCAGCACCGCGCTCAATGAGGCGCTGGGCAATACGGCTGACAACCCCGCAACCGCCTTCTCGACGGCCAAGGACGGGTACTTTAACCCCTACGGGGTCGGTGCTGCGAACAGCGCCGCGATCCTCGACTTCATCGGCTCGGGCTGGCAGACCACGGACACCGTCGCGCGCGTTGGAACAGCCAACCTCAAGGTCGACGGATCACTGCTGCAACTTCCCGGCGGAGCGCTCAAACTCGCGCTCGGAGCGCAGTTTCGGCAGGAGCAGTTCAGGACCCGGTCGTTGGTGTCGTCCTCGACCGCAGCGCCGGCCGTCTATGGCGGGCGCACCTTCATGCGCAACATCGCCGCCGCCTTCGCCGAGGTCCGCGCGCCGCTCGTCGGCGAGGCCAACAGCCGGCCGGGAGTTCAGCGGCTCGAACTCTCCCTGGCGGGCCGCCTGGAGCACTATGAGTCCCAGGGGTCTAGCGCCACGCCCAAGGTCGGAATCCTTTGGGCTCCCGCCGACGGGCTGGCGATCCGCGCCACCTATGGCCAATCCTACCGCGCGCCCGGCTTGACGGAACTGCATGAGGTCCGCGTGGTCTCGCCCTCGACCCTCATCGCCTCCAACGGCCAGGTCCTGGCGATCGTGCAGTATGGAGGCAACCTCGACTTGAAGCCCGAGACCGCCACCTCGTGGACGTTCGGTTTCGACTGGTCGCCGAGGTTCGCCCAAGGCCTCTCTGTCAGCGCCACGACTTTCGACACCCGGTTCAAAGACCGCATCGGCCGTCCGGTGTTGGAGAACTTCAGCAAGGCGCTGACCGATCCAGCCTTCGCGCCCTACGTCACCCGCATCTCTCCCGCCACCAATTCGGCCGACCTGGCGCGGGTTCAGGCGCTGGTCGCCGAGTCGACCAGCACCAGCATCAAGCTCTATCCGGCTACGTCGTTTGGCGCGATCATCGACGCCCGTGTCCTCAACGCCGCCGAGCTGCACATCAGGGGCCTGGACCTGAATGCCGGCTATGAATTCAGCCGCGGCGCCGACCGTTTCTCCATCAACGGGAACGCGACCTATCTCTTCGATTTCAAGCGCCGCCTGTCACCAACAGCGGCGATCAACGAACTGGTCGATACTGTGGGCAACCCGGTCGACTTGCGCCTGCGAGGCGTCGCGTCGTGGAGCCGCGGCCCCTTCGGCGCCAACCTGACCCTGAACTATGTCGACGACTACGCAGCCACGGCGACGACGCGCGTCAGCGACTGGACGACGGTCGACCTGCAAGCGACCTGGACGGCGAGCGCGAAGGACGGACCACTGAAAGGCGTGGTCCTTGGCCTGACTGCGCAGAACCTGTTCGACAAGGACCCGCCCTTCTACGACAGCGCCTTGGGCATCGGCTACGACGCCGCAAACGCTGATCCGCTGGGCCGGTTCGTCTCGGTGCAACTGACCAAGCGCTGGTAGCGCCCCTCCCCTCCTCACGCCTTCCCGAGATCTGCAATGCGCAAGCTTTTGAAATGCGCGGCGCTGGGGCTTGTCCTCATGGCTTGCTGCGCCGCCTCACGCCCCTACACCCTGGACGACCTTCTCAATCTCGAAGAGTACAGAGGCGCCGTCGTCGATCCCACTGACCATTGGCTCCTGATCGAGACCTACAAACCCCTGAGCCAGGCTGGTCGGTACGACTATCTGCAAGGACCGGGCCCGGCGCGCGGACGCCCAATGGTGGTGGATCTGACGCGTCCGAGCGCCGCCGTGCCGCTGCTGCCGGACATCGAGGGCATGGGCTACACCCCAGGCCCCTTCTCCCCCGACGGGACGCAGGTCGCGGTCTACCGACACAAGGATGATCTGTGGGAATTGGGCGTCGTGACGCTCGCCACACGGCAGGCGCGTTGGCTGGGCGTCGCGACCGACGTTCCCCTTTGGGGTAGCGGTCTGCAATGGCGATCCAGCTCCGAAATCGTGGCGTTGGGGCTCGCCCCCGGCGATCTCCCGGCCGAAGTGCGTCGAGGTCGACAAGCGATCGAGCGCCTAAAGACCGGATGGTCCACGACCGCCATGGGCCAGAAGCCCGCCTACACGCGGATCGGAAGCGGCCGATACGCGGGCGACCGTGATCTTCCCCCGCCTAAGGCGCTGATCCGGATCGATGTTGGCGCCGGTGCTGTGACGACGCTCATCAGCGGACAGTTCAGGGATCTTGAGCTGTCGCCCGACGGACGGTTCGCCGCGGTGCTGGAAGCCGCAGCGCCGTCGCAGCCTAACGCCAAAAACCCGCCTCGGATGATCGACTTTGAGGGGCGCCGCATGAGCTTGGCGATTGTCGACCTCATGGACGGATCGTTGAAGCGGCCTATCGCCCGGGAGGTTCTGCCCTCGTTATTGTCGTGGTCGGGCGACAGTCGCTTGCTGGTCTTCACACGCGCCGACGAACAGGGCTGGCGCGACGGTGAACTGCAGGAAGTCGATGGCCGGCGAAGCACGGTTCGGACGCTGACAACCCCCAGCTTACGCCCCGAGGTCACGATCCCCTCGCGGGAACTTGGCTACAGCACCGTTCAGGCTGGATGGAACGGCTCCAAACCGATTGCTCTTGCGCGCCGTCCAGGCGCGGACCGGGCCGACTGGTATGAGCTCGATCCCGATCGCGCAACCAACCTGACCCAAGCGCTTCAATTCGCCCCGACCGGGGCCGTCGCCGCCACGCGCGAGGGTCTCTATGCCCAATCGGGCGACGGCGTCTGGCGAGTGCGGCCGGGCGCGGCGACGCGCATCGGCCAATCGTCGCGACTGACGTTCACCGCTCGGACTGATGGCGGGCCTCGGGCTCCCCTCGTTGATCTGACGGCGAGAGCGGCGTGGATCCAGACTCCAGTCCACGGCGGCCGTCGTGTCCAGCGGCTCGGCAGTCGCGGAGCCCAAACCCTTGCCCCCGAACTGCCGGACGAACGGCCGCTCCTGATGACCGGCAACGGCCTGGTCAGCAGCCTGACGAACAGTCATGGCGTGCGAACCATCGCGGTGACCTCGGAGCGAGGGCGCGTACCCGTCCTGACCCTCAACCCGAGTCTAGCTGATGTCGAGCTGCCCGACAGGCAGCCCATCAAGCACAAGGGGGCCGAGGGGCGAGAATTGACGAGTTGGCTCTACACGCCCGCCCACCTCAAGCCGGGAGAGCGTGCGCCCCTGGTGGTGCTGACCTATCCCCATGTCGATCAGCCCGTCCCTCCCTCGGGCAGGCGGCCCGACGCCTCCTTCACCATGTTCAGCGCCTCCCTCCTGACGGCCGCCGGCTATGCCGTGCTGGATGCTTCCTACCAGCGCGATCCAACGTCTCATGAGCCGAGTGAAGGCTTCACCCAGGCGCTTTTGGACGCCACCGACGTGGCCATCGCCACCGGCAAGGTCGACCCAGAACGGATGGCGGTGGCAGGCCACAGCTTCGGGGCCTACGCGGCGATGGTGACCGTGACGCGCACCCACCGCTTCAAGGCGGCGATTGCGTCGATGGGGCCTTCTGATCTGACGTCGTTCATGCTGACGGCATTGCCGCACTACAGGAGTGTTCCCGAAGACGGCATACCCGCCGCCACGCTCTTCAGCTGGGGGGAAACAGGCCAGGGCAACCTGGGGGCAACGCCGTGGAGCGACCCGGAGCGCTACGTTCGGAACAGCCCCGTCTACCAAGCGGGAGAGGTCGCCACGCCGATCCTGCTGGTCGGTGCGGATCAGGAATGGGGGCCCGTCGGCCAGATGGAGGAGATGTTCTATGCGCTTTGGCGCCAGAACAAGGACGCCAAGCTGCTGACGTTTTGGGGGGAGACCCACGGACTTGAGAGCCCGGCCAACATTCGGGCCTACTGGGCCGAAGTCTTCGCCTTCCTCTCCCCGCTCATCGGTCCTCCCGTCACCTCTGGCGTGGACAGTGTGGCCAGCCGCACCTCCCAGGATCTCACCCAGGCCTCGATCGCCAAGAGGTCGAACACCTCGCCGTAACCGCCCGCCTGGGCCAGATGCTCTACCGTCAGCCGCTGGTCCAGCACGTCCCGAAGTACGATACCCTCGGCGACCAGACGTCCGTCGAGGAGAAAGGTACGGATCCCATCCAGGCCCGCTGCGATGGCATGGCCGTAGAATGCCGTCATGTCGCCCTTGGTCCGCCGATTGGCGACTTCGGGCGGTAGGCGATCGGCGAAGGCGTCGCGGGCTAAGCCACGAGCCCGTCCGCCCTGCACCAAGCGATCGCTTGGAATCCTCAAGCAGAGCTCGACGAGCGGCTGCGAGAGCAGTGGATGCAGGACCGACGCCTCCCGTCCGCGACGGCTTCGGCCTCGCACCACCTGGATATAGGCCAGATTGGCGACCTGGAGCCGCTTGGCCGGCGGGAGGCCTGCAGCATCCGCCAGGTAGACCGGTCGAGGCAGCTTGCGTGCGGCGGCGCGCGCCCGTTCCGAAAGATAGGGGCGCGCGATTTGCATCGGTCGTCCCGCAGGCCACAGCGCCTGGCGCAGCACCGCCCAAACTGAGACCTGGTTCCAATCGGCGACGCCACGCAGGAACGGCCAAGTCAGGCCTCGTGGGCCAAGTCGGCGGAAGCGATCCGTCGCGACCTCCGGCGTCGCCATTTGGAAGAAGACCACATCTCCGCCCTGGCCTGTGGCGATGGCTTGGGCCTTGGCGCTCTTGGCCGCCTGACCCATGACCTGATCAAATCCTACGTCTGCGGCGTTGAAGGTGGGTTTGGGCCCGTCCGCGACTTCCAGAAACGCATCAGGTCGCAATGTCAGCGGTGGCCGGGCCACCTCTGTCAGCGGTACGCCAAGGCGATCGGCAAGAGCCCGCGCATAGGGGCGCTCGTCGCCAACCCAGGCGTCGATGTGATGATTGAACCAGCCCCTGACGTCGAGCGCCTGGCTGGCCAAAGCCGACGCCACGATCGACGAGTCCAGCCCGCCTGAAATCTCGGCGATCAATGGCTCATAGGCTTTTGCCCAGCTTCGAACGCAAAGATCCACGGTGGTGCGAAGACGCGCCTCCAAATCATCATCTGGGCACGATTGACGCGCGATCCTGCTTGGCGACCAGATCCGTCGACGCTGCGTGACGTCCCCTCCCAGAACCGCAAGCTCACCCGGCGCCACGCCTTCAACACCATGGAGCAGATTGCGAGCCTGAGCGGACGGCGGGTCAGCGACCACGCCGCAGACGGCGCGCCAGTCAATCGACACGCCAACGCTCAGGTGGCGCAGCACCGGTTCTGGCAGACAGGACGTCGCGACCGTCACATCTCCATAACGCCACGCTAGGACCTCAAGACCGCCCAAGGGATCCCTGAAGGCGCCCCACCGGTCGCTGCGCGGCTCAGGGCTTAGCGCCAGATAGCGCCCCCAGTAATGACGGCAAAGCCAATCGGCGAGGACGCCGGGGTCACCGTGGTCGCCGTCGGGCGACACCGCACAGTCGATCAATTCGCCCTCGGCGTCGAAGAGATCCCCGATCACGACGCCACCATGAACCCCAAGCGGTACGACCCGGATGGCGGCCGCGCCGATCCCGAAGATCCAAAGGCCTGGCCGCTCGTAGACCAGCCGCCAGCCTTCGCGCTCGAGGCCGGACTTACTGCGGACGAGTGCTGTGGTGCCTGCGCCCGACACCTCGCCGCTTTTCCAGCCAAGAGCGATGAATTGGTCCTGCGCCATGTCACACCGCCAGGATCGGCGTGTAGCGGCGGACCCGCTGGAGGCGATCGTTGAGAACCAATCCGTCTAACTGGACCCAACAATGGGCCGCAAACGGCCAGGTGCTGACGCCGAACACCCAATGGGTGCGCCCGGCAAGATCGCCCAGATGAGCTCTAAGCAAGGCGGCGCGATAGAGGCATTCGCCTTGAAACGGCAGCCACGGCAACGCCACGCGCAGCGCGATCGCCTTGCGCCTGACCTCGCCCTCTCCACCATCTATGACTGCCGGACGCGCGATCACCCGTGAGAGCGACGACCATCTAAGATGGGTCGAGACCCGGGCTGAAAGCAGGGCCAAACCAGCCGCCGCGGCCGTCGACACGGGGGGATCGGGATCATCGTAGAGGTCGGCCTCGGCCGCGGGAGCCTGGACACGTGAAACTTGTGGACCTGATTGTCCGCTAACGCCCAGGCCAGCCTCTGTAAGCTCCCGGGCCAAATCCTCGTCGAACAACTGCGCGCCAACGCCCGACGGCTCGAGGCGGATCAGATCCTTGGCCTGAGGCAAGACGACGTAGTCGTTTCGCAAGGCGTCGAGCAGCACCAGATCATCGCCATGCATCGCCGCATGGACATGCGGAGCCCAGTGCCAATTCATACCACCTCCCATGCGGCAAGAAGCACGGCCGGGCGCGCGAGCGCCACGCCCGGCCGTGATCCGTTCAGGCCGGCGGATTGACCTGGCTGATCGCCAGGGTCTCTTCGTACTGGCCTTGGAAGCCGAGCGTCCGGCGCTTGGCGTCGGCCAGACGGATCAGCTTGGTCTTGCGGGTCTTGCCCATGACGGGATCTCCCTTGAGAAGCGTCGCCTGATTGCGACAACCTCAGGAAGCGCCAGGAAAAACCTCCATTCAAACTATATCTGGACTATTTTTGCGCTAGGCTGGCGGCATCATCTGCCACATCGCCAGAGGTTCCAGATACGGCCCGTCGAAGCCTTTGGTGAGCTTCTTGACGTTTCTGATTACGATCAGCTTTCGCTCGGGCGTTTGCATGACACGATCCTCTTGAATTGCTCAGTCACCCGTTGTGACGATTTGGATCGTCACGGCCGGAACCGACACTATTCAAGCTATATTCGGACTATTCGACCCGCTCGCCCTGGCGGCGGATCAAGGCGACGATGTGCCCGGCCGCGGCGCGACGGCGCTGATGGTAGGCGACGACCTCGCCGGCCAGATCGCGCCAGCGCCGGGCCTCGTAGAGGCCGATCAGGCCGCCCAACTCCTCGACGGTGTTGGCCAGGACCGCCGGCTCGGCGCGCCGGGCCGGACCCAGGCGGTCCGAGAGCGTGGCCTGGCTGGCCACCAAGTTGCGACCGCCCCCTAGGCGTATGATCGTGGCGAAGAGACGCTCGCTGGCCTTGGCCAGGTCGGCCTTCCACGCCTCGGCGTCGGAAAGCAGCGCCTCCCTGGGCTGCTCGACGCGGATCCCGGATGCGTCGGCGCCTTCGAGCATGCCGAGCGCAGCGCCAACGTGCAGCTGGTTGAGGTCGTAGAGTTCGACGAGGTCCAGCGGATCGATCCGCCAACTGAAGTAGCCTCGCCCTCGCCTGTCCTCGATCAACCCCTCTCCCGCCAGACGGGAGAGTGCCTCACGGACCGGTGTGGCGCTCAGATCTAGCGCCTTGGCCAGGTCGCTGATCGGAAGCGGTTCGCCCTGGACGAAATCACCGGCTCGGAGCCGCCCGCGCAGCGCCTCGAGCGCTCGACTGAAAGGATCACGCTCGCGGATCACCACCCACCTCGACACGCACGCCCACTCGACACACGCACAATTATTCCGCGAGCCTTCCCGCCAGGGCAACAATAAAACCCGCTAGAGACGCAAGAAACCGCACTTTGTTCAGGGACTTACGGAGGACCCGCAAGAAACTTGCGGGCTGTTCCCATGCTGGACGCACACTTTGACCAAGTGAGGGTTTTTGCTGATTTTCGCCAATACCTTCACCCGAATTTCCGTTCGCCAACGGATCATTGAAAGATGCCCGTTGATCCAGACCCCAAAGCGCGGGAGGGTCGCCTCAAGGTTGATTTGTGCGCGTCCGCTTCATGACCCAAGGGACTTCCACGCCGCCGACTTGGAGCGCCCTGCTCTCACAGGCGGTGCGCCTCCTGCGGCGCGCGCGCGACCTCAAGGTCGTCGACGTCGCCAAGGCCATGGGACTCAAGCCCCGCACCTACGAGCATTTCGAGAGCGGCCAGGCTCAGCCGAGCCTGGCGCGCATGGAGCAGTTCGCCCAGATCGCCGACGCCGACCCCAACGGCCTGATCGCCGCCTTGATGATCGCCTCGCCGGCCTTCGCCGTGCGCTCGGCCGACAACAAGCTGATGACCGCGTTCCTGATCGAGCTGCAGGCCTTCGACCAGGCCGCCGGAGATGACATCCGCCGGCTGGACACCCTCACCCTGGTCACGGAGTTTTCCGGCGTCTTCGCGCGCCTGCTCGAAGAGACCAGATGCCGCGCCGAGCTGGCCGCGCGCTTGCAGGCCGGGGTGACGCCGCCGCCCGAGGACGGCTAGGGCTTGCCGCTTGCGCCGGCCCTGCCTACGGTCGCCGCCGGCGGGGGCCGTCAGATAGGCCCGCGAGCCGATGCGTCCGGGGCCGCGCAGCGCGGAAGGACGCGGCTTGGGAGCCGAAGTCGCGGGCCTTTCGCCAACGCTCGAGGTTTCCAACCCCCGCCCCCTCGCCTCGCGTCTAGAGGACCTCGAAGACGTTGTAGACCGGGCCTGTCGGGAAGCGATGGCCCACGCCCACCGCCACCACGCGATTGAGCCAGTCATAACGGGCGTCGGCCGTCTCAAAGGTCGGCGTGATCCGGAAATAGTACTCCGACGGATCGACCGGCTCTCCGCGCGCCAGTCGGTCCAGAACCTCGGCGTTGCCGGTGCGGATGCCGCCGTAGCGCATGCCGATCAAGGCCCCGTCGTCAGTGGTCAGGACCATGCGGCAGTCGATCATCCAGGCGCCGTCGGCGCGGATCGTCTGCCA
The DNA here is from genome assembly GCA_017745235.1 of Caulobacter sp. GTDB lineage: Bacteria > Pseudomonadota > Alphaproteobacteria > Caulobacterales > Caulobacteraceae > Caulobacter. The sequence continues at coordinate 167,649 of JAGHZU010000005.1, forward strand.
GTCGCTGCCGCCGTCTTGGATTTCGCCGGCAAAACCCTCGCCTTCGAAACGCCCGCCGGTGACCACGCCGATCCGACGCTCTCCACCCGGGGTACGGCCCAGCACGGTCGGGGTGCGAACCACCAATGACAGACGCATCAGCGGCCGGGTTCGCAGCTCCGTCAGGCTCTTGGGCAGATCGATCTGGCTCATACGGCGTCCTTCGTGGCGTCCCCTTGGCTTGGCCCGGCTGGGAGAACGGCGTCTTGGAAAAAATCGTTCTTTTCCGCCCCTTCAGCTAGGCTGTCGCTGCCTTGGATCAAGCCGGCTGTGGCTTCGCCAAGACTTGCGCGCCCAGCAGGCTCTCGAAGGCGTCGACCAGGCACTCCGAGGGGCCCGCCGCCGCGAAGGTCTGCCGGCTGACCGCCGCGCCCTCGATCAGCAGCAACAGGCCATCCGCGAGCGCTCTGGGACGGTCTGCGCCCGCTTGGGCCGCCAGGGCCAGCAGGTGCTCGCGCGTGCGGGTCTTGTAAGTCTCGGCGACCTGGCGAGCCGGATGACAAGCCTCGGTCAGCTCGACGGCGACATTCGTCATCGACCAGCCTCGATAGTCGCTCGCCCCGATCCGTTCGGCCGCTTCCTGAACGATCGCCCGCAGCTGGCCGACCGGGTCGCTTGGCAGACGCTCGGCGATGGCGTCGAACCGGGCCAGATCCTCCACGGCGATCTCTTTCAGACACGCCGCAGCCAAGGCATCCTTGGACGCGAAATGCCGATAGAGCGTCATCTTGGTTACGCCGGCCTCGGCGGCGATCTCGTCGACGCTCACGGCCTGGAAGCCCCGGCGGTAGAAGAGCTCGCGCGCCGCGGCGATCAGCTTGCGGTCGGCCAGCACCCGGACGGCGGCGTCCTTTTCAGCGTCCACCGGCAGACTCCTCTCGACGCCGTAGGGCCACGGCGAACACCTCCACCACCCAATCGACGAACACCCGCACGGTGGGCGACAGATGTCGGGCTTGCGGATAGACCACCGAGATCGGCACCGGCTTTTTGCGATACGGGTTCAGCACCTCGACAAGCTCTCCGCTGGCCAGCTGGCGGCGCACGACCACCTCGGCCACCTGGATCAGCCCAAAGCCGCCGATTGCTCCGTCGATGTAGGATTGGGTGTCGTTCACGGCGAGATCGCCGGTCATGGGAACCTGCACCTCCTCGCCCTCGCGCTGGAACACCAGGTCGGCGTTGCGTCCCGTCCGGGTCGAGAAGTAGTTCACCGCCCTGTGCTGGGCCAGATCCTCCAGGCTCTCCAGCCTGGGCGCGCTCGCCAGATAGGACGGCGCGGCGCAGGTCACCCAATCGAGCATCCCCAGGCGCCGGGCGATCAATGAGGAGTCAGCCAGCGGGCCGGTGCGGATCACACAATCGACGTTCTCCTCGACCAAATCGACCAGGCGATCGCCTGTCCCCAAGCGTAGCTCGATGTCGGGAAACAGCGAATGGAATTCCGGCAGGGCCGGCATCACCAGCGCCTGGCTGATCGGCCCGGGCAGATCGATGCGCAAGCGGCCTCGCGGCTTGTTCAGGGTGATCTGGAACTGGCCGTCGAGCGCCTCGACATCCTCGAGGATCTGCCGGCAGCGTTCGTAGTAGACCGCCCCGTCCGGGGTGAGGCTGAGGCTTCGGGTCGTACGATGCAGCAGTTGGACGCCCACCTGCGCTTCCAGCCTGCGGACCGCGCTCGTCACCGACGAGCGCGGCAGCGACAACAGGCTGGCGGCCCGGATGAAGCTGCCCGCCTTCACCACCTCGGTGAACACGCGCATCATCTGGAAACGGTCCATCGGGAGCTCGCGAACTAGAATAGCGCCGTCTCGGGCTCAGGCCCCATACGCCCGTTCACCCGATCAAGCGAGGCCAAGGCCGCATGGTCCTCGACATCAAGCTGGAAGTCGAACACCTGGGCGTTTTCCAGGATCCGGCTTGGGGTGACGCTCTTAGGGATCACCACCAGGTTGTTCTCCAGGTGCCAGCGGATGATGATCTGCGCCGGCGTGCGCTGGTGCTTGCGCGCGATCCGGGTGATCACCGGCAGATCCAGGATGGCGCCGCGCCCCAGGGGGCTCCACGACTCCGTGACGATACCGTGCTGCTGATGGAAGGTGCGCAGCCCCCGCTGCTGGAAGAGCGGATGCAGCTCCACTTGGTTGACCACCGGGACCACACCCGTCTCGTCGAATAGCCGCTGCAGGTGCGGGATGGCGAAGTTGGACACGCCGATGGACTTGGCGCGTCCGTCCTTGTGCAGGCGAATGAAGGCCTTCCAGGTCTCGACGTAGAGATCGCGTGACTGCGAGGGCCAGTGCATCAGGTAGAGGTCCACCTGGTCCAGGCCCAGGCGATGCAGGCTCTCGTCGAACGACTTGAGCGTTCGGCTATAGCCTTGGTCATCGTTCCAGAGCTTGGTGGTCACGAAGACCTCCTCGCGAGCCAAGCCGCTGGCGGCCAGGGCGCGGCCCACCCCGACCTCATTGAAGTAGGCGCGCGCGGTGTCGATCGAACGATAGCCAGCCTTGAGCGCATAGCCGGTGACGTCTTCGGCGATCTCGGGCGGGACCTGCCATAGGCCAAAGCCAAGACGCGGCATGACCTTGCCGTCGTGCAGGGCGATCGAAGCGGTCGCAGACATGGGGATTCCGATCTCTTGGGCGTGACGAGGGTCACGAACGTCCCGACCAGATGGGCCTATGTCCTAGGCGGCGTTAGAGGTTGATTGTTCGATTTTGCGGAACACACAAGCTCATCACATGCACTTTGTACCGAGAGCCTGACACGACATCTGAGCGCTTTCCCACGGCCCGCGCCGGTTCTTGAAAGCACCACCCGATGTCCAAGACCCCCAGGCGGCAGACCGTCCGCCGCATCGCCGCGGCGAGCGTCGCCGCCGCCGCCCTCATTCCCGTCGGCCTCGCGGCCCTCCACTTCGGCCGCGCCTCGGCCAAGGACGAGGCCGCGCCGCCGCCCACGCCGGTCGACGTCGCCCGCGTCGTGGACCGCACCATCACCGACTGGGAGACCTATTCGGGACGCCTGGAAGCCACCGACGAGGTCGCCGTGCGCCCGCTGATCTCCGGCGCCATCACCCGCGTGAACTTCAAGGACGGCGCTCTGGTCACGAAGGGCCAGGTCCTCTTCGTCATCGACCAACGGCCCTACGAGGTTGCGCTCTCCAAGGCCGAGGCCGAACTAGCCGCCGCTCAAGCACAGGCCGGCTTCAGCCAAATCGAACTGGACCGCGCCAAGGCGCTGATCGGCGGCGCCGCGATCGCCCAGCGCGATCTGGACGCCCGTCAGACTGCGGCTCGCAACGCCGCGGCCAATGTCCGCCTGGCCCAGGCCGCAGTCGCGGGGGCCAAGCTTGACCTGGAATACACCCTGGTGCGCGCGCCGATCAGCGGACGCGCCTCGCGCCCGGAGATCACTGTCGGCAACGTGGTGGCCGCCGGCGGCGGCGCGGCGCCCCTGACCACGATCGTGTCGATCTCGCCGGTCTATGCTGGCTTCGACGCCGACGAGCAGAGCTATCTGCGCTTCATGAACGCGGCGACCCGCTCGGGCGACGTCGGCCTACCGGTTCAATTGGGCCTGGCCAATGAAACCGGCTTCTCGCGTCAGGGCCGCATCTATTCGATCGACAACCAGATCAACAAAAGCTCCGGCACGATCCGCATCCGCGCCACGTTCCCCAATCCCGACGGCGTCCTCACCCCGGGCCTCTATGCGCGCGTCAAGGTCGGCGGCGGCGCGCCCCACCCGGCGCTCCTGATCAAGTCCAGCGCCGTGGGCACCGACCAGGACAAGAAGTTCGTGCTCGTCGTGGGCGCGGACAACCGCGTCACCCAGCGAACCGTTGAACTGGGCGCCGAGCAGGACGGCCTGCGGGTCATCGCCAACGGCCTCAAGTCGGGCGACCGCATCGTCGTGGACGGCGTCCAGGCCGTGCGCCCCGGCGACAAGGTCGCTCCGCACGACGTCGCCATGTCGCCCGAAGGCGCCGCCTCCTGATCCCCAAAGTCGCCGGTCGCGCCGCGCGCGCCGGCGTCAGGAACCCCTCGCCATGAACATATCCAAGTTCTTCATCGACCGGCCGATCTTCGCCGGCGTGCTTTCGGTGGTGATCGTCCTTGCGGGCCTCATCGCCTTGGCTCGCCTGCCGATCGCCGAGTACCCCCAGGTCGTGCCCCCGTCGGTGGTCGTGCACGCCCAGTATCCCGGCGCCAACCCCAAGGTGATAGCCGAAGCCGTGGCCGCCCCCATCGAAGAGGCCGTCAACGGCGTGGAGGGCATGATGTACATGACCTCCCAATCGGCCAGCGACGGCAACCTCTACCTGACCGTCACCTTCAAGCTGGGCGTGGACCCCGACAAAGCCCAGCAGTTCGTCCAGAACCGGGTGCAGCAAGCCCTGCCCCGCCTGCCCGAGGATGTCCAACGCCTGGGCGTGACGACCATCAAGAGCTCGCCCAACATCACCTTGGCCGTCGAGCTGAAGTCGCCGGACGGCTCGCGAGACATCAACTATCTGTCCAACTACGCCATTCTCAACGTCAAGGACCGCCTGGCGCGCATTCAGGGCGTGGGTGACGTACACCTGTGGGGGCCAGGCGGCTACGCCATGCGCGTGTGGCTCGATCCGCAAGCGGTGGCCGCGCGCAATCTGACCGCGGCCGATGTCGTCCAGGCCATTCGCGAGCAGAATGTTCAGGTCGCCGCCGGCGTCATCGGCGCCACCCCCAGCGTGCCAGGCGCCCCGCTGCGCCTGGCCGTCAGCGCCCAGGGCCGCCTGCAGACCCCCGAGCAGTTCGGGGACATCGTCCTGAAGACCGAAAGCGACGGCGCCGTCGTCCACCTGCGCGACGTGGGTCGCATCGAGCTGGCCGCCGAAGCCTACGATCTGCGCGCCTTCCTCAACAACAAGCCCGTCCTGCCCATGGCGATCATGGAAGCGCCGGGCGCCAACGCCCTGCAGATCGCCGACGAAGTGCACAAGACGATGGAGGAGCTGAAGAAGGACTTCCCCACCGGCGTCGACTACGGGATGACCTACAACCCCACGCGCGCGGTGCGCTCAAGCCTCGAAGCGGTGATCCACACCCTGCTCGAAGCCGTCGTGCTGGTGGTGATCGTCGTCTTCCTCTTCCTGCAGACCTGGCGAGCCTCGATCATCCCGCTGGTGGCCGTGCCGGTGTCGATCATCGGCACCGCGGCCTTCCTGGCCGCCTTCGGTTTCACCATCAACGCCCTGTCGCTGTTTGGCTTGGTCCTGGCGATCGGCATCGTCGTCGACGACGCCATCGTCGTGGTCGAGAACGTCGAGCGCAACATCGCCTTGGGTCTCAATCCCAAGGAGGCCACCTACCGGGCCATGCGAGAGGTCAGCGGGCCGATCATCGCCATCGCCCTGACCCTGGTGGCGGTGTTCCTGCCGCTGGCCTTCGTCAGCGGGCTGACGGGCCAGTTCTACAAGCAGTTCGCCGTCACGATCGCCGTCTCCACCGTGATCTCGGCCTTCAACTCCCTGACCCTTTCACCGGCCCTGTCGGCCCTGCTCCTGCGCGGCCATCACGCTAAGCCCGATGCCCTGACCCGCGGTATGAACCGTGTGTTCGGCGGCTTCTTCGGGGTCTTCAACAAGGCCTTCGATCGCGGCTCGGAGCGCTACGGCCGCGGTGTCTCCGGCATCGTCGGCCGCAAGGCCCTGGTGCTGGGCGTCTACGGCGCCCTGCTGGGCCTGACGGTCCTGGTCGGCGCGGTCGTCCCGGGCGGTTTCATCCCCTCCCAGGACAAGGAATATCTAGTCAGCTTCGCCCAGCTGCCGGCTGGCGCCTCGCTGGACCGGACGACCGAGGTCGCCCGCCAGATGACCGAGACCGCCCTCAAGGAGCCGGGCGTGGCCAACGCCTTCGCCTATCCGGGCGTGGCCATCAACGGCACCACCACCAGCTCCAGTTCCGCGCTCGGGTTCGTGCTGCTCAAGCCCTTTGACGAACGCAAGGGCAAGGCCATGACCGCCGACGCGATCGCCGCCTCGCTCAATAAGAAGTTCGCCGGCAACAAGTCGACCTACGCCGCCGTCTTCCCCGCGCCGCCGGTCATGGGCCTGGGCACGCTGGGCGGGTTCAAGCTGCAGATCGAGGATCGCGGCTCGGTGGGCTATGACGCCCTCTACGCTGCGACCCAGGCCTTCATGGCCAAGGCCGCCAAGCGGCCCGAACTGACGCCGCTGTTCTCCACCTACCAACCCAATGTGCCCCAGCTGGAGGTGCATCTGGATCGGGTGAAGGCCAAGCAACTGGGCGTGTCGGTCACCGACGTCTTCGACACCATGCAGATCTATCTGGGGTCGCTCTACGTCAACGACTTCAACACCCTGGGCCGGGTCTATCAGGTCCGCGTTCAGGCCGAGGCCGCCCGCCGCGCCAAGGCCGACGACATCCTGCAGCTGAAGGTGCGCAATCAGGCCGGCGAGATGATCCCGCTGGGCTCGCTGATTACCGTCAACGAGACCTACGGCCCCGAACTCGTCACCCGCTACAACGGCTATACCGCCGCCGATCTCAGCGGCGGCGCAGCGCCAGGCTACTCATCCGACCAGGCCAAGAAGGCTATCGAGGAGATCGCCGCCGAAACCCTGCCGCCCGGCGTTCGGTTCGAATGGACCGATCTGACCTACCAGCAGATCATCGCCGGCAACACCGCCCCGATCGTCTTCGCCCTCAGCGTCATCCTGGTCTTCCTGGTCCTGGCCGCCCAGTACGAGAGCCTGACCTTGCCGCTGGCGGTCATCCTGATCGTGCCGCTAGGCATCCTGGCCGCCCTGACCGGGGTGTGGCTGACGCGCGGCGACAACAACATCTTCACCCAGATCGGCCTGATCGTGCTGGTGGGTCTGGCGTCCAAGAACGCCATCCTCATCGTCGAGTTCGCCCGCGAACTGGAGCTGCACGGTCGCAAGACGCTGGAGGCTGTCATTGAGGCCAGCCGTCTGCGTCTGCGCCCGATCCTAATGACGTCGATCGCTTTCATCATGGGGGTCGCCCCCCTGGTGTTCGCCCACGGCGCCGGCGCTGAGATGCGTCACGCCATGGGGGTGGCGGTGTTCTTCGGCATGATCGGCGTGACCGTCTTTGGCCTGCTCCTGACCCCCGCCTTCTACGTCCTGGTGCGAAAGCTTGGCGCGGGCATCGGCGCACGCCACGACGCCGATGGTCACGACGGCTGGGAGCCTCTGTCCCAGGCCGAGCACGTCCCCGATCCCAACGACCCGGCTCTGGAGGCCGCTCAATGAGACCCTTGCTGATCGCCTTGCTGGCGTCGGCGGCCCTGTCCGCCTGCGCGGCGGGCCCGGACTACCGCCGCCCCGCTCTTCCCCAGGCTGACGCGCCCGACTATCGCCGGGTCCAGGCCGAACTCAACGCCGCGCCGGACGCTCGTCCGGCGCCGGCCGCCAGTCCCGCCCCGGTCATGAACCAGGCCGTCTCGGCCGACTGGTGGACGACCTTTCAATCACCGGTCCTCAATCGCCTGATCGAGGCGGCCCACAAGGCCAACCCGACGGTGGAGGCCGCCACGGCGGCTCTACGGCAAGCCCAGGAGCAAGCCCGCGTCGAAACCGGAGCGCTGTGGCCTCAGGTCGGCCTTACCGCCGGCGGGGCGCGACAACGCGACGGCGCGGGGGCTCGCAACGTCTACACGCTCTACAACGCCTCCGTAGGCGTGGCCTATGACCCCGATCTCTTCGGCGGTCAGCGGCGGCGTGGCGAAGGCGCGCGCGCCGAGGCCGAGGCCAGGGCGTTCGAGCTTGGGGCCGCCTACGCCGCCCTAGACGCCAACGTCGCCACGACCGCCATCCAGGCTGCGGCGCTTCGCCGGCAGATCACCCTCAGCGACGAGGCCATCGCCGCCCAGCAACGTCTACTGAGCATCCTCAAGGACCGCTTGCAGGTCGGCGAAGGCTCGCCCTCGGACGTGGCCCAGCAAGAGGCGCTCCTGGCCCAGACCCAGGCCGACGCCCCAGCCCTGGCCAAGGCCCTGGCCGAACGCCGCAACCAACTGGCCGTCTATCTGGGGCGGGCGCCCCGGGATCTGGACGACGACGTGCTGGCGCTGGAGGACCTGCATCTGCCCCAGCAGGTGCCAGTCAGCCTCCCCGCAACCCTGCTGGAGCAGCGTCCGGACATCCGCGCCGCCGAGGCTCGGCTCAAGGCCGCCAATGCCGAAATCGGCGTGGCGACCGCCGCGCTTCTTCCCCAGGTGCTGATCAGCGGCGCCTACGGCGGAAACGCCGGCAAGGTCAGCCAGCTTTTTGACGGGCCCGGGCTGGCCTGGTCCCTGGCCGGCGCGGTTACCCAAAGCGTCTTCGACGGTGGTCAGCGCCGGCATCAGCGGCGAGCGGCCCAGGCCGGGTACGACGAGGCCGCCGCGGCCTATCGCGGGGTGGCGCTCAACGCCTTCAAGGACGTCGCTGACGTGCTCTACGCCCTGGACTTCGACGCCCAGACCCTGGGCGCGCGGAGGGCCGCCAGCCAGGCGGCCAGGCGCAGCTTCGATCTGGCGCAAACGCGCTATCGCGACGGTGGCGAAGGCTTCGTGACGGTGCTGACGAGCCAGGACGCCAGTCTGCGAGCCCAGATGGCCGAAGCCCAGGCCCAAGCCCAGCAGCTGGCCGATGTCGTAGCGCTCTACCAGGCGCTCGGCGGCGGCTGGACGCCGCGCTGATCTGCGTGACGCCGGCTCCTGAGTGGGGCCGGCGTCGTCTCGCGCCTCCAAAAACATCCCAACTCGCCGCGTCCCATCCAAGCTTGGATCGGCGGGTTTGGCCAAGATCGCGGCCTTACCCTAGCGCCGCGCGTTCGGCGCCTTGATCCGAGGAAATTCATGAGCGCCAATGACCCGACCGTCGCCTCTCGTCGAGGCTTGATGTCCGCTGGCCTGGGCCTGGCCGCCGTGGCCGCCACCGCCCTGGCCGACACCGCCGAGGCCGCAACCAAGCCGGCGCCCGCCCCGCATGTGGCCAACCGCGCCCAGAGCGGCTTCGTCACCACCAAGGACGGCGTGGAGATCTTCTACAAGGACTGGGGTCCCAAGACCGCCCAGCCGATCGTCTTCCACCACGGATGGCCGTTGAGCGCCGACGATTGGGACGGGCAGATGATGTTCTTCCTGCTGCAGGGCTACCGGGTGATCGCCCACGACCGGCGCGGACACGGCCGCTCGACCCAGACCGACACCGGCAACGAGATGGACACCTACGCCGCGGACGTCATCGCCTTGACCGACTATCTGGACCTGAAGAACGCCATCCACGTCGGTCACTCCACCGGCGGCGGTGAGGTGGCCCGTTATGTGGCCCGCGCCAAGCCCGGCCGCGTCGCCAAGGCCGTGCTGATCGGCGCGGTGCCGCCGATCATGCTGCAAACCCCGGCCAATCCCGGCGGCGTGCCGATCCAGGTGTTCGACGGCTTCCGCGCCGCCCTGGCGGCCAACCGCGCCCAGTTCTTCCGCGACGTGGCCGCTGGACCGTTCTACGGCTTCAACCGCGCGGGCGCGAAGGTCTCCCAGGGCCTCGTCGACAACTGGTGGCGCCAGGGCATGACCGGCGGCGCCAAGGCCCACTACGACTGCATCAAGGCCTTCTCGGAGACCGACTTCACCGCCGACCTGAAGGCCATCACCGTGCCGGTGCTGATCCTCCATGGCGAGGACGACCAGATCGTGCCGATCGACGACGCCGCGCGCCTGGCCATCAAGCTGGTCAAGAAGGGCACGCTGAAGACCTATCCGGGCCTGCCCCATGGCATGGCCTCGACCCACCCGGAGATCATCAACCCCGATCTCCTCGCGTTCTTCAAGGCCTAGGCTGTTCCGGGATAGCGCCGGCGCGCCTGCGCGCGTCGGCGCATTCATGTTTGGGGCTCGAGCGGCTACAAACATCGCATAAGTTCGAAAAATGCCAGGCGAACGGCCCTGACTTCACCAGCGCGTGGTCGCCCGGCTCAGGTTTTCATAGAGAACGGGAAAGCCGCAGAACGTCTGCGGCGATTGGGCCGGATGAGCTCCAGGCGAAAGCCGCACGAGCAGCTGATCCTGGACATTGCCGCGCGCGCGCTCAACCGTCGCCTGGCCAGCCGGCAGGCTTAGAAGATCGAGCAAAGCCCGGCGCACTTCCATGGAAGGCGTCTTCTTTTCGGTTTGTGTCGCGCGAGCAGCCATCATTGACCTCACTTGGGATTATGACCCGACACGAGTGTCATTCCAAGACTTTCAAGCAGGGGCTTGAGCGGCAGCATATAGCTTACGTCCGATTCCTTTCCGGCAAATAAAATGCCCACAGCGGTGCGGCGGTTGCCTTCCTCGTGCTGGATAACCAAGGATCCGGAGTCGCCGCCTGCGGCGAACGGCCTGTTCTTGCCGCGCAGGACATAGACCGGATCAAAGTAGACGGTCGCGCGAAACTCCACCGACTCCTCGGACGAGTGCCAGACCGTGGTCTTGAAGCCCACAGGATGGGGACCAACGACCTGGCTTTCAATGAGCCCCTGGGTCAGTCGCGTGCTGCGGCCGACTTTTTCGATATCGGCGTCCTCGCGCGGATCGCCGATATCGACCGGCGTGTCGTAGTAGTCGCCCTGCCAGGACGAAATCTCCTTGGGGCGGATCAGCTTGAACACCGCCGCATCACAGTTGGCCTTGACGGGGACGACGCCAGGGTCGCCGGCGACGAACGGCGCGGCGCGCTCGTAATAGCCAATCGTCCGCGGGTCAGGCTGTCCTACCCCGACGTCCTTGATGCCCGGCGCTACGATCGGCGCGCCCATGCGCGCGTTCGAGCAGCCCCCGACCACGTGATTGGCTGAAAGGCCGAAGATGTCCCCATTCTCGTCCTTGAGCAGACAACCTAGCGTGCCGGCCTCACGGACATTGCCCAGACTGATCGAGGAGCCGCAGGTATAGCGCGTCCACTGGCCAGAGAGACCGGACGGCGGCGGCGATGGCGAGGCGCCTGGATCGACGGTCAGCGGGCGGGCCTGGCGAAACTGCACGTCCGCCGTCTTGGGGTAGGCTTCCTCCAGTTCCTTGCGTTCAGCGCGATTGAGCTGCCGGGCGGTGTAGACGTAGATCGTCCCCTCCTCGCCCCGCTCGGCATTGAGCCCGATGGCGGTGATCGGCTTGCGGCTCAAGGTCTCGATGCCGCCGGCGCTGAACATCTCCGCGCCGCCGCCGGCGGCCGGGCGCGGGCCAGCGCCGCCGATGGCGTGAAAAAGCTGGCGCGCCTCAGCCCAGGAGCGCAGAGCCTTGGCCTCCTTCAGGAGGTCTTCCCTTGAACGGCTCATGCCAGATCTCCTTCGACCACGAACACGGCCACATCCGTCTCGTCACTGACGCTGCGATGGGTCGCGCCCCGAACGCTCAAACTGTACTGCCCAGGCTGATCGGGAGCCGACAAGGTCAGCTGGAACTCAGCCAATGCCTGCCCCTCCCAGGTCAGCTTCCCCGCTTGGGTGGAGGGCCCATCGCCCGGCCCTGACAACAGAATCCTGAAATCGGCCGCCTCGCGGGGACGCGCCGCCAGAAGCAGCACCTCGACGTCTTCGCCCGGGCGATAGGTCAGGCGGTCGACCGACACCGAGATCGCCGTCTGGGCGCCATCGTCGCTCATGGGCGCGACAACGGGCGCGGCGTCGAACAGACGATAGAGAATGGCCTGGAAGTCGCGCTCGACCAGAACCTTGCGATGTTCGCCCTTGGTGACCTCGTGCGGCTCCTGGGCCAGCACTGCGCTCCACAGCGGCACCGCCCCGTCACCAGCCGCGATTTCGCGCGCAATGCGCGGATTGCCGGTTCCGATGTCGACTCGAGTGGCGGTGGCGTGACCGCTGGCCCCGACCACGTGATAACGGACGTGGTCAGGCCGGCGCGCCTCGTCCAAGCCGGCCCGGAACGCTTGAGCGGCGGCAAGGTTGGCCTCGCCAAGACCAAGCTCCTTGGCGACGGCGGGATCATAGATGTTGAGCGCCGGCGACCCACCCTGGACGCGCTGCCAGGCGAAGACGTCCTGCTTGGCGGGCAGCAGCTGGTAAAGCGCCGGAAAGTCCGGACTGGCGGCGAGCCGAGCGGTATCGCCCCCCGACAGACCCACCGTAGCTTCCAGGCCCATCGCCCGCACCAGGGCAATCGGGGCGCCGGCGTGCGGGGTGGCGATCGTGATCAGGCGCGCGACCTTGCCCCAGCCCGGCCGCGCCTCGAACCCTCCAGCTTCCAGGTACCATCGGGCCAGGAGTCCGCCCATCGAATGGGCCACCAGGATGATCTCCGCGTGGTCGGCGGCCAGCGCGTCGAGGGTTTGGGCCAGTTCCCCAGCTGCAAGGCGGAGATCCTTGCGCCAGTCATAGTGAAACGGAACGACCGCGCGCTTAGGCGCTCCGCAGGCCCCCGAACCGATGTCGTTCAGGTTCTGCAGGATCGGTCCATAGAAGGCGAAGCACTCGACCTTCTCGATCACGCCTACCGCACGCGCCTTCGGGTCCATCAGCTTGTCGACCCGCTTATAGCCCCCGATCGCCTCAGTCAGGGTCGGCGGCCAAATCTCTTCCCCCTTCAGCGACAGGCGACAGCCCATGATCCCGGGGATGAAGACGATGACCGACACGCGCGACAACCTTGAGTGTTTGAGCCACTATGCCTTCGCGTCTCGGCCCGCGCCATCCCGCGTCGCCAAACATGGGCGTTTTCGCCAACCTTTCGACCTAGCCCAAAAGCCGTCGCAGACGCGCGATCATGACGCTCTCCTCGAGCGTCTCGGGCCAATGGTCGATGTGGCGGCCTTGACGGTCGAGGACGTGGATCAGGGCGCTGTGGGGCACGCTGTAGTTCCCGCCGGCCTCTTCGCGGCGCTGAGCATAGACCCGGTAGGCCTTGCGCATGTCGGCCAGCGTCTCGACCTCGCCAGTGACCCCGTCGAACCGCGGATAAGCCGGCCGCAGATAGGCCTCCATAACCGACGGATCGTCACGCGCCGGATCGACGGTGACGTAGAGGCCCTGGATCAGGTCGCGGGAAGGGTCGACATGCCGGATGACCGCGTTGAGCTTGGTCAAGGCCCGGGGACAGACGACCTGGCAGTGGGTGAAGCCGAAGAACAGCACCACCAGGCGGCCGGCGTAGTCGGCCAGACGGACCGAACGCCCCTGGTGATCGACCAGATCGAAGTCACCCGCCAGGGCGCCAAGGGGCAGCGGCGGGCTCATGCGAACACCAGATCGATACGGTGAGCGCCCCGAGCCGGCGCCCTGACATGGAGGCCGTCGGCGTCGGCGAACACCCAGTCGCCCTGGGACGTGTTCACGGCCGGCCCCTCCCCCTTGGCGACCGGCGCGCCGTCCATCCGCAGGCTCCAGGCGCCGCGGCCAGCCAGACGGCCGATCGTCAGGTCACCGCCCCCTCGACGGTCGTCGCGCCTGGCGACGCACAGGTTCAACGCGTCATCCTCGAACACCGCCCGGCTCAGCGCCACGTCGTCCTCGATCGCGACGACGGCCGGATCGGTATGAAAGCTTGCGGCCAGCGGCTCGTTGTAGAGCCGCCAGAGGCCGTCGGGGACGTTGAGACGCGCATAGCCCAGCAGGCAGTTTCCCGTATGAGGCTCCACCAGGGTGCGATTGCCTAGGCTGTCCTCCACGGCGTCGTTGCGCGGGTAGTAGAGCCCGCCCTGGCGCCAGGTCGGGGCCATGAAGCGATCGGCGTGCGCCAGCAGACCCTCGAGCGTGGCCTGGTCGCCCATCTCCGAGGCCCAGGCCGCGACCCAGCCAAAGTCGCAGTCGTCATTGACCACCACTTGCCCCATGACCTCCGGACGCGGCGAGGACCGCACCGACAGCGCGCCGTCGAGCCCCGGAGCGATCAGGTCGGCCAGCTGGGCCGGATAGTGCTCGCGCACGAAATCCCGGTTCCACATGTTCATCAGGGCCCCAACCCAGGCGTCGACCCAGGGCGCCTTGCCCAGGTTGCGGCGAGGCTCGTGAGTGTCGGCCGAGACCATCAGATGGTAGTGGCCGTTTTCCCCGACCCGTCCGAACTGCCCCCAGGCCGCCTCGTAGGCCTCCGTCACCTCGGTCGCCCGCGAGCCGCCGGTCAGCAGATCATGCAGCCGAAAGCCGAGGATGGCTGGCTGATTGCAGATCTGGAACACGCAGTTGGGCTCGCAAGCCACGCCGATGAAGCCGCTTTCGACCATCAGCCAGTAGAGATGCTCGTTGAGGCTGTTCTGATCGTACTCGAACACCTTCGGCTCGCCGCCCCAGAAATAGGACCAGTGCTTGAAGGTGATCGCGCCCGGCTTGGCGTAGCGGTCATCGCCGAAGACGTAGTTGTAGAGCAGCGCCAGCGACTGGACGTAGGCGCTGTACATGATGTTGTCGCGCCCGACCGGATCCCACTCCTCCTTGTAGGTGTGGGCCAGGTGGGCGTTGAAGACGCTGCCGCCCCGACTGACATTGTGCCAGTAGAGCCAAACCTCCGGCAGCAACAGCTTCTCGAACAGGCGCTCGAAGATCGGCTTGAAGACCCCCGGCGCGGCCGGCATCCGGTGGATGTGGGTCAGCGCCAGCCCGTAGGCCATGTAGGCCAGCTGGAAGCGGTAGGCGCCAAAGTCGTCCTGCCCAACGCCCCGCCCCTTCATCAACGACCAGTCATTGGTCGGCTGGCGCGAGAGGTTGTCGAAGTGCGCCAGGTGACCGAGCTGCTCGACCGACAGCCCGGCCCGCTCGCTGGCCCGGCTCATGCCGGCGCGCCGATTTCGAGGACCGCCTTGATGGTCTGGCCCGCCAGCTGGTCGGCGATCGCCGCGTTGATCTGGTCGAACGGATAGGCCTTGATCAATCGGTCGAACGGGAAGCGACCTTGGCGATAGAGCTCGATCATCTGCGGGATGAAGATGTCCGGCACGGAGTCGCCCTCGACAAAGCCGCGGACCGACTGGCCCGCCAGCAGCATGGGAAACCAGGGCAGCTCCAGGCTGCGGTCGGCCGTCGGCGGCACGGCGACCAGTCCCAGCATGCCCAGGCGACCCAATCCCGCAAGCGCCGCCTGGATCAGGCCAGGCGCGCCGGCTGCATCGACGATGTAGTCGACGCCCTGCGGGACGATCTCACGCACGGCCGCGCCCAGGTCCGTCAGTCCCGTGGTGTTGATGCCGTGAGTGGCTCCCAGTGACCGCGCTAGCTCCAGCCGGCTGTCGACGCGATCCACCGCGATTATCGTGGCGCACCCACAGACCACTGCGCCCAGAAGCGCCGCCAAGCCCACCGCGCCGGTGCCCAGGATCATGATCGTGCTGCCGGCCCTTGGCCGCATCCCGTTCATCACCGTCCCCGCGCCGGTCTGGATGCCGCAGCCCAACGGGCCCAGCAGATGCAACGGGACATCCTTGCGAACCTTGACCGCATTGCGCTCGCCGGCCAGGGCGTATTGGCCAAACGACGACTGGCCAAAGTACTTCAGGTAGGCCTGGGCGCCGTCGTCCAGGCGAGCGCGAGGGCCGTCCGGGTCGGTCTGGAAGTTGAGCGCGTTGAAGTGGTCGCAGTACATAGGCGCGCCAGTCTCGCACTGATGGCAGGTCCCGTCCGACGCCGGCGCCAGCACCACGTGATCGCCCACGGCCAGCTTGGTGACGGCAGAGCCGATCGCCTCGACCACACCGGCGCCCTCATGCCCGAAGATCGCCGGGAACGGTGCGCCCAGAAGGCCATCGCGGCTGGCCAAATCGGTGTGGCAGACCCCGACCCCGACCACGCGGACCAGCACCTCGCGCGGGCCGGGCTCGGGCAGATCGACGGTCTCGAGGACGAACGGCGTCTTGGGGGTGCGCACGACGGCGGCCAGGCTCTTCATGGGATGCTCCGGGAACTCGAAAGACGAAAATGGGCGGCCGGCCCGCAAGGGCCTGGCCGCCCAGGAACGAGGCGACGGCGCTGAGGCTAGCGCCACGGCCTTGGCCAAGGCGACGCGGGGACTGTTGCGCCCGCGACAACGCCGGTCAGGCCAAGGCGCCCGAACGGCGAGACTTGCGGCCGGCCGCCACGCCCAGGACGACGAAGCCCGCCAGGACGACCAGCTGAGCGACGCCAAACGGGGGTTCTTTCTGGGTCGGGGCCAGGGCGTGCAGCGCGGGGATCTTGGCGAAGGACTGAGCAATGGCCACGAAGACCAGGAACCACAGGCTCGCCACCAGGCTTGCCGAACGCGTCACCCGCCAACCGCCGCTGACAGCGCCCCGCTTGCCGCCGATCAACACCAGCGCCAGCACGATCAGGGCGATAACGCCGACGACGATGGCGGGCGTGACGCCTTTGAAGGGGAAGAAGAAGCCGGTGATGCTCGTGAGCGCGGCCAGCAGGATGAAGGACTTGGTGAAGGCCGACGGGGCGCCGCGGGTCAAGGCGGCCACCACGGGAATGCCCAGGACGATGGCCACGAGGCTGAGGGCGGTGTGGAACAGCGTGAAGGCCGTAAGGATGGACATGGCGTAGCTCCGGACGAGCGCCGTCGCGCCTTTAAGGCCAAGGCGGCGGTTCGGCGTTGGACGGAAGGGCGTGA
The DNA here is from genome assembly GCA_017745235.1 of Caulobacter sp. GTDB lineage: Bacteria > Pseudomonadota > Alphaproteobacteria > Caulobacterales > Caulobacteraceae > Caulobacter. The sequence continues at coordinate 184,278 of JAGHZU010000005.1, forward strand.
GCGTCTGTTCAGCCTGACCGTCCAACGAAGACGGGGCCGATCCAGACTGGGCCGAGACGATCGCGTTTCGTCCGGCTCGATGCTCGCTAGCTAACGCGTGCGGCGCGCACATCAAAGGTCGCCGCGTGGATGGCTTTGTTGCGCAAGCCGCAACACTGAATGCCGCGACGGGCGGCTATGGTTCGCTCCGAACATCGGCGAAAACCCGCTGTCGCCCCGGGCCGTTGCATATCGATGAGCGCCGCACGCCCATTTGGCCTGTGTTTGGCTACCCGATTGGGTGATGACGCCATTCAAGTCGTGTGAAGTTTATGAGCCAAGACCCATCTTTGCGCACAACAGTTCAAAGATCAGGCGCAAGCTGAAATCTCCAGTTTTCATTGGCGAAAGCCGCCCTATATCTCGCCTCTCGTCCGACAAGTCTGGCTTGTTGGAGTCCTCGTTCGGAGCCCTGCGTCGCCCTTGTCCGCTCTGCCGCCCGCTCAAAGTGACAGACCGTCGACGCCCGAGGTGCGCAACGCCCCTTACCTGTTTGGCCCCTATCTCCTGGACGGCGAGCGTCGCGTTCTGCTGAAGTCGGGCCGCCCCCTGCCGATCGGCTCGCGGGCTTTCGATCTCCTGACCGCGCTTGTCGAGGCCGCTGGCGACACGGTCAGCAAGGACGCGCTCGTCGCGCGGGTCTGGCGCGACCTGCACATTGGCGACGACAATCTTCGCTCACAGATCGCCAACCTGCGCCGCATCCTCGGCGAGCAAGCCGACGGCGCCCCTTACATCGTCAACGACATCGGCCGCGGCTACCGCTTCGCTGGTCCCATCGGCGCAGCCCCGTCGCCCGCCGCGATCGTCAGCACGCCGCTGTCCAACTTGCCGGCCAAGCTCCAACGGACGATTGGACGCGAGCGCGCCGTGCGCGCGGCCGCGCAGCGCCTGGGCGAAGCGCGCCTTGTGACGCTGGTGGGGCCCGGCGGCATCGGCAAGACCACGGTCGCCATCCAGGCAGCCGAAACGCTGCGCACGGCGTACCCGGACGGTGTCTGTTTTGTCGATCTGGCTCCCGTCCAGAGCCCGCCCCTGGCCATCAGCGCCATCGCCTCGGCCCTGGGCCTACCGACGGCGTCTGAAGATCCCACCCCTGCCCTGACCGCGCTGCTGCGCGATCGCCACATCCTGCTCGTCCTGGACAATTGCGAACACCTGGTGGGCCCGGTCGCCGTCCTCGTCGATCGTCTGCTGGCGGGAACCGCGGGCCTGGACATCCTGGCCACCAGTCGCGAGCCGCTGCGGACGGCTGGCGAAAATGTCCAGCAACTGGGGCCGCTGACCTTTCCGCCACAAGGCCAGCAGGTCGATGCGGCGCACGCCCTGAGCTATCCGGCCGTCGAACTGCTCGTTGATCGCGTACGGGCCGGACGCGAGGACTTTGTCCTCAGCGACGCGGACGCGCCGCTGGCTGCGGAAATCTGCCGCAGGCTCGATGGCTTGGCCCTGGCCATAGAACTGGCGGCCGGACGGGTGACGACCTTTGGCCTGCGCGGCGTGGCCGAGCGCCTGGACGACCGGTTCACCCTGCTCAGCCAGGGGCGTCGGACGGCCCTGCCGCGGCATCAGACGCTCAAGGCCACCTTCGACTGGAGCTACGACACCCTCAGCGATGACGAGCGCAAGGTGTTCCGCCGCCTGGCGCTCTATGCGGGGAACTTCTCGCTGGAATCTATGTCCAGCCTCGTCGCCGACGCCGACCTGGCGAGCGAGGAGGCCGCGCGCGTGCTCGCCGGCCTTGTCGAGAAGTCCCTGGTCCATGCCGAGCACGTCGACGGCGTCACCGAGTATCGGCTCCTGGAGACGGCCCGCGTCTATGCCCTGGGCCGGCTCAAAGACAGCGGCGAGCTGCGCGCGCTCGCCCGGGGCCATGCCGAATGCATGCTCGGCTTCTTTGACCGGGCGGGGCCGGAGCTTCGGGCTCGCCCCCCTGCCCCCTTCGTCGCCACCCTGGGCCGCCAGATCGGCAATCTGCGCGTCGCGCTGGACTGGGCGTTCTCGGCCGAGGGCGACCGGGATCTCTCAGTCCGGCTGGTGCTGGCCGCCCTGCCCGTTTGGCAGAGCCTGTCGTTGAGCCAGGAGGCCCGAGGACGGATTGAGGCGACCTTGGCCATCCCAGGCGTGGCAAGTCAGCGTCGCCAGGCCGTGGAACTTCATCTCAATCTCGGCGGCGCGATCCTGCAGACGACCGGCTGGGAGCCGCGCCTTGCAGTCACCTATGCCGAGGCGCTGCGTCTGGCTGAAGCACTGGGCGACAACGACTACACCCTGCGGGCGCTCTGGGGCCTGATGATCACCCACTTCACGGGCCGCAACTTCCGCGCAGCCCTGGAAGCGGCCCAGCGGTTCCGCGCCCTGGCCAACCGGCTGGGTGATGTCGGCGACACGATGGTGGGCGCGCGGATGATGGGCAACATCCACCACGTGCTAGGCGAACACGCCCAGGGTCTGCGCGAAATCGAGCTGATGCTGGATCTCTATGTCGAGAACCACCAGCGCTCCAACGCCAGCCGGTTTCAGTTCGATCAGCGCGTTGCGGCCTTGGCGTTCCACGCCGCGATCCTGTTCGTGCGCGGCCGCTTCGACAAAGCTATGGCCTCGGCCCAGACAGCGGTCGACGAAGCCCTGGCGCTCAACCACATCCCCACCCTGTTCTACGGCCTCGGCTTCGGAGCCACCTTCGTGCCCCTGCATCTGGGCGCGGCCGAGGAAGCCGAGCGCTACCTCAGGCTCTATCTCGACTACACCGCCTCGCAGATCGGCTGGAGCTCGTGGGCCCAGGCCTATGATGGCGCCTGGCTGATCGAGACCGGGCGGGCCGCCGAGGGCGTGCCGCGCTTGCGCGAAGCCATCAACGCCCTCGGCGCTCGCGCTCTGCACATGCACTACGCCGGCTTCCTGGCGGTGTTGGGGAGCGGCTACGAAGCGGTCGGCCACGGCGACAGCGCGCTCTGGACCCTTCAGAAGGCTCAGGACGAGGCCGAACTCCACCAGGAGCGCTGGATCCTGCCCGAGATCCTCCGGCGCAAGGCGGGCCTGACCCAGGTGCCGCCAGCCGAAGCCGAACGGCTGCTGATCCAAGCCCACGCCATGGCTCGCGCCGACGAAGCCCTGGGCTGGGAACTGCGGTGCGCCGTAGATCTTGCCGGCCTCATGCAGGGCCAGGGCCGTCTAGGCGAAGCGCACGCGGTGCTCGCGCCGACCTATGGCGCGTTGACGGAGGGGTTTGAGACCCGCGACGCCCTGGCGGCGCGAGGTCTCCTGCAGTCCCTGACCGAGGCTCTGGAGAACGTTGCGCGTTGAGCAACGCTTAGACGGTCAGTGTTGCGCTTAGCGCAACAACTTTAGCGCGCAGCGCATCTTAGAGCCCCGCGCGCACCGGGTTACATCACACCTCAAGCGGAGCAGCTTCCCAGAGGTAAGTCTTGACGACCGATCCGATCCCGACCGCCGCGCCCTTTGCGCAGCGGCCGCGCCGATGGGCGGCCTTCGCCATTCCGAAGCCCTCATCGCGGTCGCCAATCTTTGCGCCAAACGCAACGCGCCCGCGGATGACAAGAACGCCCAGCACGGCGAGTGAGTAAGCGTATGACCCCCTGGCCCGATCAACGCCTGACGTCCCTCTTCGGCATCGAACATCCAATCCTCCAGGCCCCCCTTGCTGAGGTTGGCGGTCCACGGCTGGCCGCTGCGGTCAGCCAGGCCGGCGGGCTGGGCGCCCTGGCTTGCGCCACGCTTTCGCTGTCCAAGGCCGAGGCCGACATTGCCGCCTACCGCGCGGCCACCGACCGTCCGCTAAACCTCAACTTCTTCTGTCATCCCAACACCCCCGTCGGCGCGGACCTTCTTGCCGCCTGGCGCGCGCAGCTTGCGCCCTACTATCGCGAACTGGCCGCCGCCGAACCGCGCGACACACCTTCGGTGACCTGGACGTCATTCAACGACGAGCACCTGGGCTTGATCCTGGCGGCGCGGCCCGAGGTCGTCAGCTTCCACTTGGGACTACCCGACGGACGACTGCTGTCGCGGGTCAAGGCCACCGGCGCCAAGGTCATCTGCTCGGCCACGACGGCCGCCGAAGCGCGCTGGCTCGAGGATCATGGCTGCGACGCGGTGATCGCGATGGGGTTCGAAGCCGGCGGACACCGCGGCAGCTTCCTGTGCAATGACGAGGACACCATCATCGCCGGCAGCCAGGTCGGCGGCCTGGCCTTGATCCCACAGGTCGTCGACGCGGTGAGCCTGCCAGTCATCGCTGCGGGCGGCATCGCCGACGGACGTGGGGTGGTCGCGGCCCTGGCTCTGGGTGCGGCCGCGGTTCAGGTAGGAACCGCCTATCTCCTCTCACCGGAAGCCGACGTGCCTCCCTATCATCGCGCCGCCTTGGCCAGGGCCCGCGAAGACAGCACCATCCTGACCAACGTCTTCACAGGGCGCGCCGCGCGCGGCGTCGTCAATCGTCTCGTGCGCGAAGAAGGTCCGCTGTCGCCGGTGGCGCCACCGTTCCCCCATGCCCATACGGCGCTGGAGCCGCTGAAGGCCGCCGCGCCGGCGGAGTTCAGCCATGTCTGGGCCGGTCAGGCCGCCGCCTTGGTGCGTCCTGCCCCGGCGGGCGAGTTCACCCGCGCCTTGGCCGCTGACGCCCTGAGCCGGCTTGAGCGCTGGCCGCGTCCCTAGTGAGCCTGGTCACGTCGAAACGCGCCGGGGGTGACCCCGGTGCGTTGCTTGAAGATCTTCTGCATGTGGATCTGGTCGGCGAAACCAGCCTGGCGGGCCACGTCGCGTAGCGCCAAAGCGGGGCTGCGCAGCAGGGCGCGGGCAATTTCGATACGCCGCGTCATCAGCCAGGCATGGGGCGGTAAACCCGTGGTCTGGCGAAACGCCCGGGCAAAGTGACTTGGCGACATGCCGCATTCGCGAGCGATTTCCGCCACCGGTATGCTGCCGTCTAGGTGGGTGCAGAGCAGTTCCTTGGCGCGCCGCTCCTGCCAAGGCGCAAGACCGCCCTTGGCCACGAGCCTGACCTCTTCCAACCCCATGTAGCGCCGAGAGAAGTGCGCCGTGGCCGCCAGACCAAGCTGGTCGATAAAAAGCCGCGAGGTTCGGCCGGGATTGGCCAGCGCTGTCCGAGACGACAGGATCAGGTGCGTCAGAACAGGATCGTCCAACAAGTCCGGCGGCCGGACCGAAGGCATGTCGGTGATGCGCCCGCCGTGGGTCTCGGCCATCTCCCTTAGCGCCGATCGCGGGAGTCCAAACTGCAGGAAATGAAAACCCGACGCGCCCGATGTCGTGTGCTGTTCGCGCAGATCATACAACGTCAGTGTATTGGGCGGTGGTGAGGACCACTGCGGCGCCTTGCCGTTGATCGAGAGCTGGGAGTCGCTCTGCCTGAGCTGGTAATACAGCACCAAGATGTCGTCTTCGGGAAACACTTGGCTGCGGTAGCCGACCTCGTCCGAGTACATCTCGTTGATGACGATCGACTCCGCCGCCAGGCTCCGTGCGAAAAGCTTCGGCGTGGCCTGCGGCGTGCCGAAGAGTTCATCGAGGTTGTTGAGATAGCCGCGTCGTCTCGCCATGCCTTCCTTGCCCCAAACGGCGCGTGAAAGGGGCTTTTAGCGGTCAGCCCCGCCGAGCGCCTGTGAAGCGGTGTGAAATTTTTCGCTCAGACGACCTCTCGGGCCAAGCAAAACTCGATTACGGGTTCGAAATTGATGCATCACCGGCCCTAGACGCCAAAGGCCGTGGCGGCGAACCGGTGTGAAACAGGCAGCTTCACGCGCTGGGCTGGCGCCTCCAGGACCGGCAGGACAGGCGCATCGAAATAGCGCGCCCCCGCTGACCAGCGTCGAATCTGCTGCTCCAGAAGCGAAAGCGCCAGGATCGGCGCACTGGGAAGCTGGCGCCCCAAACGGGTAACCAGCGACACGCCGTGGGCCTGCGGGTCGACATCATTGAGCCGGACGGCGACAAGGTCACCGCGCTCGACATCGCTGCGGGCGGCAATTTCCGGCAGGATCGCAACGCCACGGCCCTGCAGGGCCGACTTGCGCATCGCATCCACCGAATTGCTGGTGACCACCGAGGTCAGGGTCACGTCGCATTGCTTTTCCGCCGCGCGCAAAGCCGCGCGCAGCCGCGAGCCCTTCATCGGCAAACACAGCTGATGGCTGCTCAGTTCACACAAGCCCACACTCGTCCGCTCGGCCAGGGGGTGGTCCGGCCGGCACAGGGCCACGAAACCCTGGGGCGCGGTGGCGCGCACCCGAACCTTCGGGTCCTCGGGAATCCCTACACCCACCCCGATGTGGGCCTCATCGTCCAACATCAGACCCACCAGGGCGTCGTTGGAGACATCGCTGACGACGATTTCCACCCCGGGGTGACCCTTGCGAAAGGCATCCAGCAACGGGTCGAATGCTTCGATCGACACCCCCTCGCCCACCGCCAGCTCCACCGTTCCGGTTTTCAGCTCGCGCAACGCGTCCAGGCGCGCGACGAAACTCTCCTGCTCGGCCAACCGAGACTGATAGTAGTCGAAGGTGATCTGTCCGGCCGGCGTCAGTTTGACGCTGCGTCGGCCGGTCTCGAGCAGGGTCATGCCCAAGGCCTGCTCGAGTTGGGCGATCTGTCGGCTGATCGAAGAGACCGCGACGTTCATTTGCAGACTGGCCGCGCGCATCGAACCATGCACGGCGGTGGCGTAGAAATATCTCAGCGCGATGTCGCTCATAACCCATCTCTCCAGGCCGCTTCCGGCCCTGCCGCGCTCCGCCCCTTTCGGGAGAGCGGCAAGGTTGAGGATGGCGCTCCCTCGCCACCAAGGGCAGTGAAGCCTCGGGAAGAGTCGCGAACATCGCGGTCACACGTCGCCAATAGACGCTAAGCACAGTGTGAAATGGTCAGCAGCATTGGCGATTTTGACCATTATCGACCGGCGCGCCTGCATTGGCGCTCCCGTACGACGTATCTGCGTAACGGGAAACGGCCCGCTCGAAGGAGGAAAAATGACAGACGCGGCGTTCGGCGATCGCATGCGCCAGCACCTTGGCGTCACCAAGGGCTCGACCTTGGTCAGTCGCACGCTCCGCGGGGCCCAGACGGCGATCACCGAGATCATCAGCGAGGCCCCAACCGGCCTGTCGGAGGTCGTCGCGCCTGAGGAGGCCTATATGGTGGCCTTTCAACTGCGTGACTATCTGGGGGAACTCTGGCTCAACGGATCGCCTCACGCGCTGCCGCCGCTCAGCGCCAATTCCGTGAGCCTCTACGACCTGCGTAACCAGACCCAGGCCTATCTGGGAAGCGACTTCCATTGCCTGCAGTTCTACATCCCACGCGCGGGCCTGCAGGCGATCGCCGAAGATCATGGCGGCCGTCTGGACGACACCCCCGCTGCAAAGCTCTACGATGACGTGTTCGATCCGGTGTTTCACCACCTGGGTCAGAGTCTGCTGCCTTCCCTGCGTAACCCGGACGCGGCCTCCCAAATCTTCACCGACTATGTGGCGCTGGCCTTGAACACCCATTTCGCCACCACCTACGCCGGACTGCGCCTGGATATCCCCCGCGCGTCAGGTCTTCTGGCGCGCTGGCAGGAAGCTCGGGCCAAGGAATTGCTGATGGCCGACCTCAAGGGTGAAACCCCGCTGCAGGTGATCGCCGAGGCCTGCGGTCTTTCCGCCAGCCACTTTGCGCGGGCGTTTCGGCGCACGACGGGCCTGCCACCGCATCGCTGGCTCATGGAGCGGCGGCTGGAGGCTGCAAAACGGCTGCTTCTGACCACGTCGCTACCGCTGGCCGATGTCGCTGAAGCGTCGGGCTACAACGATCTCAGCCATTTCCAGAGAAGCTTCAAAAGCGCCGTGGGCGTGGCGCCCGCCGCCTGGCGCGCGGAATTTGGCCAGCGCCCGCTACGCTGACCCGCTGGCGAAAAACGCCAATCGACAACGGGGTCTGCGGGCCCGCAAGCAGGGATTTCCAGCGGAAACCTGCGGCAACATTGCGTCAACAATGATCGTTTTCGCCAATCGGCGCCGGTTTACGCCAGCCGCTCAGATGCGAAAATCGCTACCATTCAACCTGCGTCGTTTCATGCGGCGCACGGCCTTGGCGACCCTACCTCGTCCTGCCGTTTCAGTTGCGTTTAAACGGGGCCAAGGGTCATGAGCGCGCGCGCGCCTGCCTACGATCAAGTCGCAGAGCAAGAGCCCGTAATGGCGTTCGGGCCCTATCGGCTCTACATCGAACGACGGATGCTCGCCGAGGGCGACAAGCCCGTTCGCTTAGGCAGTCGGGGCCTTGCGATCCTCAACATCCTGCTGGAACGCCCGGGCGAACTCGTCACGCACGCCGAGCTCTTCGAGCGGGTCTGGGACGGCGCAGTCATCGACGAAAGCGCGCTGCGCGTTCACATCGCTGCGCTGCGCAAGACCTTGGGCGATGGGCAGTCCGGGGCCCGCTATATCGTCAACGAGGTCGGACGAGGCTATCGGTTTGTTGCGCCGGTCACCGTCCTGGATCGTGGATACGGTCCGCCGGTGGCCACGCCGATCGGTCCTGCGGTGCTGCCCGCCCCGCTCAAGCGAATGCTCGGTCGCGGCGCACTGACCGAAACCCTGGCCGAGCGCCTCGAATCCGAACGTCTGCTGACGCTCGTGGGCCCAGGGGGTATGGGCAAGACGACACTTGCCTTGGCTCTGGCTGAACGCCAGACCGAGGTGCGTCGAGACGGGGCCCGCTTCGTCGACCTGGCCGGGATCACCGATCCCGTCCACGTTCCTGCAGCGATCGCCCGCGTGGTCGGCGTTTCGGTTGGTTCTGCCGATGTCGTCACCAGCCTCGTCAGCCACCTGCTGGATCGCGACGTCCTGATCGTCCTGGACAACTGCGAGCACGTCATCGAGGCGGCCGCGGCGACCGCCGAAGCGCTGATTTCCAAGACCCGCGACCTGCGCATTCTCGCCACCAGTCGCGAGCCGCTCCGCGCCGAGGGCGAACGTGTCCACCGGGTTAGTGGTCTGGAAACGGCACCGACCGGTTTGACGATCTCCGCGTTCGAAGCGCTGAGCTATCCGGCGATCGAGCTTTTCGTCGAACGCGCCAAGGCGCTTGTCGACGATTTCGAACTGCACGACGCCGAGGCCCAGGCGGTCGCGCGCATCTGCCATCAACTCGACGGGGTGCCCCTGGCCATCGAACTGGCCGCCTCGCGGATCGACCAGCTTGGCCTCAGGGGGCTGCTCAGTGAGCTGGACGAGCAGTTCATCACCCTCAACCAAGGCCGGCGCACCGCCCTGCCCCGGCACCAAACCGTCGGGGCTTTGATCGACTGGAGCTACGATCTCCTCGACGAGGCTGAGCGATTGGTTTTTCGACGCCTATCGGTGTTTCGCGGCGCGTTCACGCTCGACGCGGCCCGGGCTGTCTGCGCCGACGACGCCATCGACGAGACAGCCGTGTTGGCCTGCTTGTACGCCTTGTCGGCCAAATCCTTGGCGGTCCATGACGCCAGCGGCGAGACGGTGCTTTATCGCTTGCCGCACCTGACCCGGGTCTATGCGCAACTGAAGCTGCGCGGCAGCAACGAGGATGGCGAAATCCGCCGCCGACATGCTCGGTATCTTCTCGCCTTCCTAGACCGCGCGGATGAAGCCTGGACTGTTGAGCGGAAGCTGGAGTGGCTTGAAACCTTCGGCGGGACGATCGACGACGTGCGCGCCGCGCTGGACTGGGCATTCGCCACGCCTGGAGAAGCAGGCTTGGCCACGGCGCTCACAGCCGCAGCGCTCCCAATTGGCCTCCAACTGACCCTGCTCGAGGAGTTTCGCGCCTATGTCGAGCGGGCGTTGAAGTTGCTCGTCGAGGAAGCCCCGGACTATCGTCTCGAAATGCGTCTGACCGTCGCCATGGGCAATCTCAACGGCCAGATGCGCGGCACGACGCCCGAGACCGCTGCAGCCTTCGCGCGCACGCTCGAACTCTCCGATCAGTTGGGCATGACGTCCTATCAGATCGAAGCGCTGATGGGCATGTGGGTGTGGGCGTTCGGGCTTGGCGACTATCCGGCCTCGGCGACCTTCGCAGAACGCCTGGGTCTGGCGGCCAGCGGGGCGTCCAATCCAGACGCCAGCCTGCTGGCCCAGCGCAAGATGTCGCAATCGCGCCACTTCATGGGCGACCATGGCCGGGCACGCCAGTTGGCCGAGCGCGTGCTGACTTATCCCAGCCGGACCCTGCGGCTGGGTTACAACACACCCTTCCAGATTGACCGACGCGCCTCTATGCGCATCGTCCTGGCTCGCATGGACTGGCTGGAAGGCAAGATCGATCGCGCGGTGTCGATCGTCGACGAGGCGATCGCCATCGCCGAAGACGATACGCCGTTCACCCTGTGTCAGGTCCTGGCCCTGGCGGCGATCCCGATTGCGTTTTGGCGCGGCGAGGACGACCGCGTCGCCCCCCTGGTCAAGCGTCTCATCGAGCACGCCTGGCGCTACTCCAGTCCCCATTGGGCCCACTGGGGAGAAAACTTCGACCGCATCCTGGCCGCCCGGCGGATGCGCGACAGCGGCGTGCGCCCGCTCGTCAGCGACATCGTGGTCCAAGGCGCCAAGCAGCTCGATATGCACGCCACCCTAATGGAGCAACTGGCTGTCCCGATGGCGGCCGCTCGCGCCGAAAGCCCGAACCCCGGCTGGTCGGGACCGGAGGTCTTGCGCGCGATCGGAGAAAATCGTCTGCGCCAAGGCGGTCCCGAAGCGCGCGCCGAGGCCGAGGCGCGGTTTGCCCGCGCGGCCATGCTGGCTGAACGGCAGGGCGCGCTGTCCTGGAGCTTGCGCATCGCGATGAGCCAGGCCCGCATGAAGCTGGAAGCGGGGCTGCGGGAGGAAGCCGAACACCTGCTGGCCCCCGTGCTCGAGCGCTTCACCGAGGGGCGCGGCACACGCGACCTGAGGGCGGCCGTGCGCCTCTTGGGTGAGATCCAGAGCTAGAGATCTGTGTTGCGCTTGGCGCATCAACCCCATCCTGTCGGCGCCCTCCCCAGGCCTGTAAGCCTTGGTCGCGCGCGGCCCCCTGCGCGTGGCGCCGCCTTTGGGAAACTGAATGGCGGCCCGTTCCCGCGTAAAGGCCGCTCGCGATGACCGCTCCCGACCTCATCCTCACCAACGCCCGGTTCACGACCCTCGATCGCGCCAATCCCGCACCCGAGGCGGTCGCCATCACGGACGGACATTTCTCGGCCGTCGGGGATGAAGGCGACATTCTGGCGACCCGTGGCCCGGCCACCCAGGTCCTCGACCTGAAGGGTCGCCGCGTGATCCCCGGCCTGATCGACAGCCACATGCACATCATCCGCGGCGGCCTGAACTACAACATGGAGCTGCGCTGGGACGGCGTGCCGACCCTGGCCGACGCCATGGCCATGCTGAAGAAGCAGGCCGCCAACACCCCGCCGCCCCAGTGGGTGCGCGTGGTCGGCGGCTTCACCGAGCACCAGTTCGTCGAGAAGCGCCTGCCGACCCTGGACGAAATCAACGCCGCCGCGCCCGACACGCCGGTGTTCATCCTGCACCTCTACGATCGGGCGCTGCTCAACCGCGCCGCCCTGCGCGCCGCCGGCTACACCAAGGACACGCCCAACCCGCCGGGTGGCGAGATCCAGCGCGACGCTTCCGGCGAGCCGACCGGCCTGCTGCTGGCCCAGCCGAACGCCACGATCCTGTACGCCACCCTGGCCAAGGGGCCCAAGCTGCCGCCCGAGTACCAGCTGAACTCGACCCGCCACTTCATGCGCGAGATGAACCGCCTGGGCGTGACCGGCGTGATCGACGCCGGCGGCGGTTTCCAGAACTATCCCGACGACTACGAGATCATCGAGAAGCTGCACGCCGACGACCAGCTGACCCTGCGCATCAGCTACAACCTCTTCACCCAGAAGCCGAAGGCCGAGCTGTCGGACTTCCAGTCGTGGTCCAAGCAGGTGAAGCCCGGTCAGGGCGACGACAAGTACCGCCACAACGGCGCGGGCGAGATGCTGGTCTACAGCGCCGCCGACTTCGAGGACTTCCGCGTCGAGCGTCCCGAGATGCCGGCCAACATGGAGACCGACCTGGAGCCGGTGATCCGTCACCTGGCCGAGCAGCGCTGGCCCTGGCGGCTGCACGCAACCTATGACGAGACGATCACCAGGGCGCTGGACGTCTACGAGAAGGTCAACAAGGACGTCCCGTTCGACGGGCTGCACTGGTTCTTCGACCACGCCGAGACCATCAGCGAGCGCAACATCGACCGCATCGCGGCCCTGGGCGGCGGCATCGCCGTGCAGCACCGCATGGCCTATCAGGGCGAGTACTTCATCGAGCGCTATGGGGCCAAGGCCGCCGAGCGCACGCCGCCGATCGACAAGATGCTGAAGGCCGGCATCCCGGTGGGCGCGGGCACCGACGCCACCCGCGTGGCCAGCTACAATCCCTGGGTCTCGCTGAACTGGCTGGTGACGGGCAAGACCGTCGGCGGTACGCGCCTCTATCCGCCGACCAACCGCCTGGACCGCGAGGAGGCCCTGCGCCTGTGGACCACGGCCAACACCTGGTTCTCCAACGAGGAAGGCAAGAAGGGCCAGATCGCCGTGGGGCAGCTGGCCGACCTGGCGGTGCTTTCCGATGACTACATGCGCGTGCCCGAGGACGAGATCCCGCACCTGGGCTCGGTGCTGACCCTGCTGGGCGGCAAGGTGGTGCATGGCGAGGGCGACTATTCCACACTGGCCCCCGACCTGCCCCCGCCCATGCCCGACTGGTCGCCGGTGCGCACCTTCGGCGGCTACCAGGACCGTTCGAGAAAGACCGCCATGGCCCTGGCCTCGGCCTGCGGCTGCGCCAGCAGCTGCAATGTCCACGGCCACGACCACGCCGCGGCCTATACGCGAGAGGCCCCGGCCGCCGACGCGCGCTCGTTCTGGGGCGCGATGGGCTGCGGCTGCTGGGCGGTCTGACGCCACCGCGTTCTCACAAGCCCGTCGTCCACCGCTCAACCGCTGGAACCCGCCATGCGCCTTTCATCTGTCCTCGCCGCCGCCTGGCTGTCCTTCGGCGCCGCCGACGTCGCGATCGCCACGCCCGCCCCTCAGTCCCCGATGGTCGCCGTCGCGCCGCAGTACGACACCACCCACGTCTATGTCGCGCCGCAGGACGTCGACGCCTTCGCCGCAGCCTTCCTGGGCACCTTCGGCGGAGCCAGCACCAAGCAGGTGGTCGCCACCGTCACGCCGACACCCAGCAGCACGACTTCACAGTTGCTGCAGACCCCCGTGGGCACAGTCTCGCTCTTCGGGTTCAAGACCCCCGTCCCTTATCCGTTCGGCGCCGAGCGCACCGGATACCTGGTCACGGACTTGGACGTGGCCATCAAGGCCGCCCGCGCCACGGGCGCCGACGTCCTGGTCGCGCCCTTCCCCGATCCCATCGGGCGCGACGCGGTCATCCAATGGCCGGGCGGCATCAACACCCAACTCTACTGGCACACGACCACGCCGCACTACGCCCCACTCCAGACGGTTCCGGAAAACCGCATCTACGTCTCGCCCGACCGCGTGGAGGCCTTCCTGAAGAGCTATCTGGCCTTTTCCCATGGCGCGGTGATCTCCGATGAGGCCACCGCGCCTGGCGCCGAGATCGGCCGCCCCGCCGACACCTATCGGCGCGTTCGGGTGTCTTCCAATTTCGGCAAGCTGGTCGTGATGGTCACCAATGGCCACCTGCCGTTCCCCTACGGACGCGAACTGACCGGCTACGAAGTGCCTGACCTGGAAGCGACCCTGGGCAAGGCCCGCACCCTGGGCGTGGACGTGCTGGTGGAGCCGCAGGGCTTGCCTGGCCGCCGTAGCGCCATGGTCCGTTTCCCCGGCGGCTACGTCGCCGAAATCCACACCCCTACGCATTGATGGGCCGCGGCTCACGACTGGCGGGCGGCGTGATTTGCGTCGTCCTGCTGCCGCTGGCCGCCCAGGCAAGAGCCCAGGACACGACAGCTGACAGCGCCGCCCGATCGCCGTCCAGGCCGGCGATCAAGACCAATCGCTGGCAGGAGGACTGGTCGGCGCTGGCCAGCACATCGGAGCGTACGCAGGCGCTCGATCGGCTGAAGTATCTGCCGCTGGTGCCAAATGGCGCAGCGTTCCTGTCGCTTGGTGCAACCCTGCGCGAGCGCCTTGAGATCAATGACGCGGCTGCTTTCGGCGCCGGCGACCAGCACGACACCTGGCTGTCCCAGCGTCTGCAGGTGCACGCCGACGCCCGCCTTGGATCGCATTGGGAAGCCTTCGTCCAAGTCGAGGACGTCCGCAGCTTCGGCAAGCGCCAGATCGGCCCGGCCGACCAGAACCGACTGGATCTTCGCCTGGCGTTCGTGGCCTATGAGGCCCGGACGCGCCAAGGAACCTTCAAGGCCAGGGCTGGCCGGCAGGATTTCGCCTTCGACCTCCAGCGCTTCGTCTCGTCGCGAGACGGTCCCGGGGTGCGCCAATCCTTCGACGCCGTCTGGGCCGATTGGGAAAGCGGGCCCTGGCGCGTGCTCGGGCTGTCCAGCCATCCGGTGCAGTACCGTGACGGCAAGGCGTTCGACGACGTATCCAACGGCGACATCCGGTTCGACGTGGTGCGCGTCGAGCGCCATGTTCAGGGGGAAAACGAGCTCTCGGCCTACTACGCCCACTATGGCCGCAGGCTTGGGCGCTATGGCGACGCGATTGGCCCCGAAGATCGCGACGTGCTCGACGCGCGCTACGCCGCAACGATCGGCCCCGCAGACTGGGACCTCGAAACGATGGTCCAGCGCGGGACGGTCGGGTCGGCGAAGATTCGGGCCTGGGCCTTGGGCGCGCGCGGCGGCTACACCTTCCAAACCGTCCGCTGGCAGCCACGCCTCGGTCTGCAGTTCGACGCAGCCAGCGGCGATCCACGCCGGTCCGACGGTCGACTGGAGACGTTCAATCCCCTGTTCCCGAACGGCTTCTACTTCTCCAAGGCCGGGTACACGGGGTACGCCAACCTCATCCACCTCAAGCCGTCCGTCGGCTTCAAGCCTACACCTCGCCTATCGATGCAGGGCGCCGTGGCCGCCCAATGGCGCCAGACCTCCCACGACGCGATCTACACCACCCCCAACCTGGCCTTGCCCGGCTCAGCGGGTGTCGGCGGCCGCTGGACGGGCGCCTATGGCCAGGCCAACCTCGACTATCGGTTCAGCGCCAACCTCACCGGCGCCGTCGAGGCCGTGCACTTCTCTGTCGGCGACGCGGTGCGCGCCGTGGGCGGACACGACAGCGATTACCTTGGCGTTGAGTTGAAACTTGGGTGGTGAGCTCGGCGCGAACGCTCTCAGCAGGCGCGGACGAGCCTTGCCGGCCGCCCCGCCGCCTGACGCGCAAGACGACGCCAGGCCGTCGGTGTTTGCCCCATAAAGCTCGAGAACATCCGCGTCAGATGCGACTGGTCGCAGAAGCCCGCCGTATAGGCGATCGCCGCCAGGGTCTCGTCGGTCTCGACCATGAGCCGCTTGGCCCGCTCCATCCGCAGATGCAGCAGGTGCTTCTTGGGCGTCCGGCCATAGTGGGCGCAGAAGAGCTTGCCGAAATAGCCCACGCTAAGATCGATCTGGGCGGCGAGCGTGGCCACGTCAAACGACTTGTCGATGTTGGCGTCCAGGAACGCCTCCAGGCGTCGGATCTCCCAGCTCGTCAGGCATCGACGAACCTCGATCCGATGCTTGGGCCGTTGCGGCGAAGGCGTCTCAGCCTCAGCGCCCCGCGCCATGAACGTCCCGATCAACACCGCAAGCCGGTCCATGGCCTCCTGGGCGCTGGCGCGGTCGTTGACCGCCAGGGCGGCTTCGGCGTCGCCCGCCAGTCTGGACATTCGGCTCAGGGCCGCATCGGGAAGACCATCGTGGGCGGGCGGGGTGTCGAACGGTGCGTCGTACATGGGAACGGCCTCAGAAACCGCCGACAGGTTACGAACCGGGCCATTGCGACGCAGCCGAGGGGTCGTTGTGGTCGCAACAACACCCTTAGGCGCGGACAGGCGACGACGGCGCTGGCGGCGGCAGGAGCCGCCCCTGCAGCAACAGCACGAGTGTGCCCATCGCCAGCAGACCGATGGAGATGTTGGCCAGGCCAAACAACCAGGGCGCCAGGATCGCCATGGGGCCCGCGTCCCCGTGCAGCGTCATCAGCAGAGGCGCGGTCGCCAGCGCCGTCACCCCGAAGCTGAAACTCCAGTAGGCGGCGCTGAGCGGCTGCTTTGCGATCCACAACGCCTGGCGCGCGAGGATGCCCAATTGCAGCAGGCCATAGCCAATCATCATGTGACCTAGAAGCTCGGCGCCGTGCGGCATCACATTGGCCAGGGAGACTGCGCCCACCGCCGGCGGGGCTAGTTGCACACCCATGGTGGCGCGGATCGGGACGGCCATTTCCGGCGCGAGCAACAGCCGATGCAGCAGCACCGACTCCATCGCCAGCCAGGCCAGAAAGCCGGCGCCGAAAGACAGAAGACCCCAGTCCGGCGCTCCAAGCGCGGACGACACCGTGCCCGTGACAAAGCAACCGCCGACCGTGGGCAGATAGAGCACGGCCGTCGTGGTCGTCGGGTCGCGCTCGCCGCGCCACAAGGTCCCCGTCCGCCAGAGCGAAAAGCCCATCGTAAAGACGACGCCGGCCGTGAACACGACCACGCCCAACCCGTGGCTGTACGGCGCCAGGGCGCCGGCCACCAGGAGCGTGGCGACCCCTGCCAGGGCGATGAAGCAACACTGGATCGGGTGGCGCGCCTCGGCCAGCGCCTGCTCGCGCGCCAACAGCCATTTGGCCACGAACAGAATGAGCAGGATCGCCCAAACCACGACCGCCAATCCCATGATCGCCTCACCGATCCAGGCCGGCAGGCCATAGAGCCGATGGGCCGTACGCCAGGCGCCACCCAGGCCGCCAAGCCCCAGAACCATGCTGAAAAAAGCCGCCGGCACGATGGGCAAGCGCGGGGGCGGCGCGGCCACCGACGTCGAAATCATGGTCATGGCTATGACGTTCCTGAAGCAGGTCTAGTCGACGCCCGCCGGGCTGATCGGATCGCTGGCCGGGAAGGTCTCTTCCAGGGCCTCATCCAGGAGCGCCTCGGCGTTTGACCGGCGCGCGGCCTCCTCGAGATCGTTCGAGAGGCCTTTGGGTACGTCGGACTGCGAGGACATGGCGTTGCTCCTGGACATTGGGTGTGGGCGGCGCTGTTGACGCCGGCCGCACGGGCCCAGGACCCTAGACGCTGCCCCTGGCGGGCCAACCCGCACCGCCCGCCCATGTCGTTGCGCCAAGCGCAACACAGGCGCGCCCCGTCTGAACGGGCTTTGGCGTTGTCGCCAGCGCAACAAGCCTTCCGCAGCGCGACACGGGCGCTTTGGCTAGGCGTGGCCTTGCGGCCCAGCCGCTCACCGGCGCGCCGACCTTCGGCGCGCGCCAGTCCTGGAAAGCTTTCCCGATGTCCAACCCGCCCAAGTTTCTGAACAAAGACGATGCCGTCGTTCTGATGCTCGACCACCAGACGGGCCTGTTCTCGCTGGTGCGCGACTACGGCCCCGACGAGTTCCGCAACAACGTCCTGGCCCTGGCGGCGACCGCCAAGTACTTCCAGCTGCCGACCATCCTGGCCACCAGCGTCGAGACCGGCCCCAATGGCCCGCTGCTCCCGGCCCTGCGCGAGATCCACGCCGAGGCGCCGTACATCAAGCGCCCGGGCGAGATCAACGCCTGGGACAACCCCGAATTTGTCGCCGCCGTGAAGGCCACCGGCAAGAAGCAGCTGGTGATCGCCGGGATCGTGACCGACGTCTGCGTGGCCATGCCGGCCCTGGCCGCCGTCGCCGAAGGCTTCGAGGTCTTCGTGGTCGTCGACGCCTCGGGCACCTTCAGCCCCGCGGTTCGTGACGCCACCCTCACCCGCATGGCCTCGGCCGGCGTCCAGCTGGTCAACTGGTTCTCGGTCGCCTGCGAACTGCAGCGCGATTGGCGCAACGGCGCCGAGGGCCTGGCCGCCCTCTTCGCCAAGCATATCCCCGACTACGCCAACCTGATCGCCAGCCAGACCGCCCACGCCAAGGCCTAAGGCGGCGCCGGCGGCGGGCCGGACCGCAGGAGGATTTCCATGAAGCCCTATCTGATCTCGCTCGCCGCCGGCCTCCTGGTCGGCGTCATCTACGGCCTGCTGCAGGTGCGCTCGCCAGCCCCGCCGATGATCGCCCTTCTGGGGCTGCTCGGCATCCTGATCGGCGAACAGGCTGTGCCCCTGGCGCGTGAAGCGCTCGCCGGCCGGTCGATCGCCGCCTATCTGCATCTGGGCGCCAAGGCCCATGTGCTGGGCGCCTTGCCCGATGGACGAACCGAGCACTGGGCCGCCCAAAAGTCGGCCGTCGACGCCGACAAGGCCTGAGCCGGCATGCGCGCACGCTCGCCCCTGGCCCCGCCGCCGATTATCGAGGCCCTGACCCAAAGCGAGGGCGTTTCCCTGGTTGGCCGGGTCCTGCTCACCCTGCCCTACTGGTGGAGCGCGTTGAGCAAGCTTGGCCATCTTGATGCGGCTTTGGCCGAGGCCGAGCATCTTGGCCTTGAGCCCGCGCCGCTGATCGTGGCCGCCACGCTCATTGTCCAGGCCTTCGGCTCGCTGGCGGTGATCACCGGCAAGGGCGCCTGGCTGGGTGCGGGTGCGCTCGGCGTCTTCACCGCCCTGGCGACCTTGATCGCCCATCCCTTCTGGAGCCTGGCCGACCCGCTTGAGCGCTTTCACGCGCTCAACACCTTCCTTGAGCATATCGGCCTGATCGGCGGCTTCATGCTCGCCGCAGCCTTGCTCACAAGACCTGCGGACCGGCGATGACGATCAGCTCAGACGCCGCACGACACGACGCGGCGGTCGCCCTGGCCACGGCCCTGGCGTTCGTCGCCGGCTATGTCGATGTCGTCGGCTTCGTCCTGCTCTTTGGCCTCTTCACCGCGCACGCCACCGGCAACTTGGTCATGCTGGGCGCGGCGCTGATCGAGGACCAGGATGGCGTCGCCACCAAGCTCCTGGCCCTCCCCGTCTTCATCGCCACCGTCGGGATCGTTCATCTGGGTCTGCGTGGGCGTGCCGCGCGCGGCGCGCCGCTGGCCTCAACCGTCCTGTCGCTGCAGGCGGCCTTGCTTGCCGCATTCTGGATTCAAGGCGCCCTCCACTCTCCGCAAAACGGCGCCGCTGCACCCATGACCATCGCGCTCAGCATGACCGGTGTGGCCGCCATGGCCGTGCAGAACGCCGCGGCCAGGCTGGTCTTCAAGGACATCGCGCCAACCACCGTCATGACCGGGAACGTCACCCAGGCGGCGATCGACCTCGTCGATCTCTTGGTTCCGCCGGCGCGGCCAGACCCAGGGCTTGCCTCGAGGATCCTGCGCACCTGGCCGCCGATCATCGCCTTCGGGCTCGGGGCGATCGGCGGCGCGGCCGCCGTGCTCCTCGGCTTTGGTTTCTGGTCCTTGGTGCTGCCAACCCTGGTCGTCGCCTTCCTCGCGCTGGTCTGCCGCATCAGCAAACCCTTCGCCCTTGGAGCGCCTCATGAAGGATAGGATCATCGTCGTGACTGGAGCGACCGGCGCCCTGGGCGGCGCCGTCGTGGAGGCGGCCGCGCGCGCCGGGGCTCAGGTGGCGAGCCTGGCGCGCAGGCCGGGCTCTGGCCCGACGTTCGAAACAAGCGCCCTTTGGGTGGGTGACGCCGACCTGTCCACGCCCGAGGGCGCGCGACTGGCTATGACGCGGGTGGCGGAGACGCTGGGCGGAATCGACGCCCTGATCAACACGGTCGGCGGCTTCGCCTCAGCCGCCATTGGGCATGACGACGAGGCCGTCTGGACTGCGCTCTACGCCCAGAACGTGACGCCCGTCCTCAACGCCTGTCGTGCGGCCCTGCCCCATCTGCAGCGATCGCACGCCGGCCGGATCGTCAATATCGGCGCTCAATCGGCCCTGACACCGGGCGCCGGCCTTGGTCCCTACGCGGCAAGCAAGCTTGCCGTGCACGCTCTGACCCAGGCGCTTGCCGCCGAGGCCCGCGGCCGCCCCACGGTCAACGCCGTGCTACCGACCACGATCGATACGCCGGCCAACCGGACAGCGATGCCCGATGCGGACAGGTCGCGTTGGGTGCCCTTGCCCAGGCTGGCGATGGGGGTTTTGGCGCTCGCGAGCGCGGAGGTCGCTGATATCAACGGCGCGCTGGTTCCGTTCAGGAACTGAGGCTCGCCATTTACCAATGGTTGAGCTTGGAGCGCTAGTGGACGACTAGGTAACTTCGGAAATCGATCATGAGCGACGAAGGCGATCAACTGCGCCATGGACTTGCCCTGGAACCCTGGTCGCGCGCTTGCGACCGAGCTCGGGAGTTCATCGATTCCCCTCGTGAGAAGCTCGCGCTTAGTTTGTTCGAGACGCTAGCTCCCGATGCCTACCTTGCGTCGAGGGACCGCCTTCGTGGCTCTTGGGCCCACGCGCTTTCCGAGGGCGGAAGAGGCGCGATAGTCGCGGTGCCGCAAGAGCAGATGGGAGACCTGCGGGAACATCTGCGAACCTTTTTCTCGGACCCAATAGTATGGCGAAACCTGCCGAGCTGGGTCCTGCTCTACGCGCTACGTCAAGCTTCATCGCGGGTGCAGGTTGATCACCTCCCGGCCCCCAATCACGAAAACCACATCACGGGTAAGCTGCTTGAAGCCATCGGGATGGCCTGCGAAACGTGGTCCCTGATTGTCGATGAAGGCCTAGCGGCGAACAATGATCGGGTCGTCATCGAACAGATCGATCTATCGATCCTTGGCGGCGAGCAAGCGACAGGCGGCGACTTTGGTTTGATCATTGACCAGTCAGCCCTCTCTGAGCCGCAAACTGATGAGTGGCAAAAGCCGATGAAACCCATCGTGCCGTTCATTTTTCAGGCCAAGCGGTTCACGGGCAAACACGCGGACGTGTCTCAACGACATAAGATCCGAGGTTTCCAACGCGATCTACTCGGCCGAAACCCATGTGCCTCCGCCTACATCTTCTACGAAAACGGAGATCACCGCCTAAACACCACACTGCCGCCTCTGGTTAAGTCGATCGCCAAAGTCCAATCGGCGAGAACAACCGATCCTCGTCAAGATAGCTCCGATCTCGCCAGCTTCATTCTTCCAGAACTCTGGGACCCGTATGGCGCGCCTTGGGCTGAAGATTCTCAAGATGCGTTGGAGATGGTCTATGCCCAGGCCGCTGCGGGGCAATTATCGTCACTGGCTGTAGTGACGAGTGAAGCGGGGCGAGCCGCGATCTATGAGCGACAGCTCGCCCAGCTGGCTGGAAGAGACAAACAAATCGTAGAGGCCACTTAGCGGCGTTCAATCGACCACGTGAGTTGTTGGTCGATCTCGGCCATCGGCGATCTCCGCGCGCCAGTGGCCGGCGGCGTCCTCATAGACAATCCCGACCGTTTCCCCCGGCGCGCGCTGCTCGGCCGCCGCCGTGCACGCCGCAGCGAAGGCCGCATCGTGCGAGACGAAGGTCTCGGAGAACACGCCGTCGGCCGAATAGGCAAAGCCGCCATCGTGCGGGACGATCCGGTAGGTCAGCTCGCCCATGACGGATAGGCCCGGCCGGCTTCGAACAAGAACCACTTGCGCCCCTCGGCCTCGTCGATCCAGGTCTCCAGCAGGCTGGCGCTGGCGACGTCGCCATGCTCGTCGCAGAGCCCATGGGTCTCGCGCAGGCGCGTGATCATCTGGCTGGTGTCGTCGCGCAGCTCGGCGAGCATGTCGTCGGGCGTGACGTAGTCGGCGTCGTTGTCGAGCACCCGCTGCACACGCGAAACATGGCCGATCGAGCGCAGGGTCGTGCCGCCGATCTTGCGCACCCGCTCGGCCATCGCATCGGTGGTGGCCAGCAGCTGGGCGGCCTGCTCGTCGAACAGTCGGTGATAGTCGCGGAAGTGCGGGCCCGACACGTGCCAGTGGAAGTTCTTGGTCTTGAAGTAGAGCGCGTAGGTGTCGGCCAGCAGCACGGTCAGAGCCGCCGACAGGTCGGTGCGGCTGTTCTCGCCAAGGTCGGTCGGGGTGGTCAGCGGCGCGGTGCGACGCTGCTGCGGGGTCGAGGTCATCGAGGTCTCCAGAACGGGATCGCCGCCATCATGGCGCGCGCTCGCCGGCAGTCTGTCGGCCGCCCCCAAGGCTTCAATGACCAATGGCGCGCGCCTCGTTGCGCGCGCGACAACGTCGGCGATCAGCCGCCGACCACCCGGGCGTAGTCGGAGACCCGTTCGAAGACGAGGGTCTCGTCCTCATAGGGCCGATCAAGGTCCAGGATGTCGTTGAGCGTCAGCGTGTCCTCGTCAACGAGACACAGCCGGCGGATCATCCGCGGCCCGCGCGAGGGCCCCACCAACATCAGAAAGCAGTCCTCGCCGACGGCCTGCACCCGCATGGTGACAAAGCGCTCGTCCAGCACCGCGCGCGTGGGCGAGCCATCGGTAGGCGCATCGGCGACCAGCACCGACAGGACGTCCTCGACGTCTTCATGGATCAGGGTCCAGGCCAGGCCCGCCCCATCCGAACGGGTGATGTTGAGTTCAGCCGCGCGCTGATCGGGGTTGCCGCCCCAGTCGCCGAGCGAAGAGCGACCGACGTTGAGCAGCCAGCGTCCGCGAAAGCGGGTGGCTCGAGGCGGGGTCGGGTCGGGAGGGACAAGGCGCTCTTGGGCCTGCCGCGCGGTCCGGAACATGCCGTGTCTCCTGGGGTCGAGGTCATCCGCCATCGTGCCAGCGCGCGGCCCAGGCGGCATTGCCGATCACTGTTCGGTGTCGTTGCGCCCCGTGCATCGCCGACGGACCAGAACGGTGCGGCGGGCGCAACAAGGCCGCCGCCGATTGTGAATGATCGCGCCCCGCCCCTGCCCTCCAAATGTCCGGCGACGGCCCAGTGGCCAGGACTTTGGAGAGATCCCACGATGTCGATGCTCGATTGGAACGGCTACCGCGCCGACCTGCGCCAAGGCTTTGCCGACCTGGGCAAACTCAATCCGCCGACCATCAAGGGCTATGCGGCGCTCAACGAGCCGCCGCCCAACTCGGTGATCGATCTCAAGACCCGCGAACTGATCGCCCTGGCGGTCGCCGTCACCGTCCGGTGCGACGGCTGCATCACCTTCCACACCGAGGCGGCCGTCAAGCACGGCGCGACCAAGGCTGAGATCGCCGAAGCCCTGGGCGTGGCGACTTCGGTCAATGCCGGCGCCTCGATCATCTACTCGCTGCGCACGCTCGATGCGCACGACGCCCTGCCTCAAGCCTAGCGCGGACGGATTCCGACCATGAGCTCGCCGAAACTCACCCGCGCCACCGGCGCGCCCGTCTCCGACAACGTCAACATCGAAACCGCCGGCCCGCGAGGCCCTGCGCTGCTGCAGGACGTCTGGCTGATCGAGAAGCTCGCCCATTTTGATCGTGAAGTGATCCCCGAGCGTCGCATGCACGCCAAAGGCGCCGGCGCTCACGGGACCTTCACCGTGACCCACGACATCAGCGCCTATACCAGGGCCAAGCTGTTCTCCGAGATCGGCAAGCAGACGCCGATGTTCGTGCGCTTCTCCACCGTGGCCGGCGAGCGTGGCGCGGCCGACGCCGAACGCGACATCCGGGGCTTTGCCCTGAAGTTCTACACCGAGGAAGGCAACTGGGATCTCGTTGGAAACAACACCCCGGTGTTCTTCTTCCGCGATCCGCTGCGCTTTCCCGACCTCAACCACGCCATCAAGCGCGACCCGCGTACGGGCCTGCGCAGCGCCGACAGCAACTGGGACTTCTGGTCGCTTCTGCCCGAGGCGCTGCACCAGGTCACGGTGGTGATGAGCGAGCGCGGCATCCCGCGCACCTTCCGCCACATGCACGGCTTTGGCAGCCATACCTACAGCTTCCTCAACGCCGCCAACGAACGCATCTGGGTGAAGTTCACCTTCAAGACCCAGCAAGGGATCCAGAACCTGACCGACGGCGAGGCCGAGGCTATCGTCGGCAAGGATCGCGAAAGCCACCAGCGCGACCTGTACGAGGCCATAGAGCGCGGCGAGTTCCCCCGTTGGACGCTCTTCATCCAGGTGATGACCGACGCTGAGGCCAAGGCCTTCGCCTTCAACCCCTTCGACCTGACCAAGGTCTGGCCCCACGCCCAGTTCCCGCTGATCGAGGCCGGCTATTTCGAACTGAACCGCAACCCCGACAACTTCTTCGCCGAGACTGAGCAAGCGGCCTTCTCGCCGGCCAACGTCGTGCCGGGCATCGGGTTCTCACCCGACAAGATGCTGCAGGCGCGCTTGTTCTCGTATGGCGACGCCCAGCGCTATCGCCTCGGGGTCAACTTCAACCACATCCCCGTCAACGCGCCCAAGTGCCCGTTCCACAGCTACCATCGCGACGGGGCCATGCGCACCGACGGCAATCTCGGCGGCACGCCCAGCTACTGGCCCAACAGCCGCGGCGAGTGGATCGACCGGCCCGAACTCAACGAGCCGCCCCTGGCGCTCGACGGCGCGGCCGCCCATTGGGACCATCGGGTCGACGACGACCACTACAAGCAGCCGGGCGACCTCTTCCGCATGATGAGCGGCAAGCAGCGCCAAGCCCTCTTCGACAACACCGCCCGCGCCCTGGGCGGCGCTGCGCCGGATATCCAACAACGTCACGTCGCTAACTGCGCCAAGGCCGACCCGGCCTACGGCGCGGGCGTGGCCAAGGCGCTTGAGGACCTGGCCGCCGGCGCCTGATCCCTCGCCTCCACAGGTTCGGGCTGTCCCCCACCGCTGGACCGCCCGACGGGCCGCTCTCGCACCGCCTCCCCCCAATGAGAGCGGCCCACCCCTTTCCCAACAGCCGCACGGACGGCGCAAATGGAGGCCGCCATGGCCAAGACCGTCGCGGGGATCACCCTCCCCGACAGCAAGCTCGCCCAAGAGGTTGAGGAACTGGTTCGTGACACCGAGAGCGAGCTGCTCTTCCACCACTCCAACCGGGTCTTCCTGTTCGGCGCCCTGACCGGGCGGCGCAAGAGCCTGAAGGTCGATCTGGAGCTGCTCTATGTCGGGGCGATGTTCCACGACATGGGCCTGCAACCGCCCTTCGCCAGCCAGACCGAACGCTTCGAGGTCGACGGGGCCAACGCCGCGGCCGAGTTCCTGCGCCGGCACGGGATCGAGGAACGCGACATCGACGACGTCTGGGACGCCATCGCCCTGCACACCACCCCGGGCATTCCCCAGCACAAGCGCCCGGTCGTTTCGCTGGTCACCGCCGGCGTGGAAATGGACGTCCTGGGCCTGGCTTACGACGAGTTCACCGAGGCCGAGCGCCACGAGGTCTGTTCGTGCCACCCGCGCGGGCCCGGCTTCAAGAACGGCATCATCGACGCCTTCGCCAAGGGCACGATCTTCAAACCCGACACCACCTTCGGCAACGTCAAGGCCGACGTCCTGGAGCTGCGTGATCCGTCCTATCGTCGCGTGAATTTCTGCGACGTCATCCTCAATTCCAAATGGGCTGAATAGCCGGCGGCTATCCCGGGACGGATCGGCCTCCCAAGGCCGCGCTGCGCTGCGATTATTACGCTGGGCGCAATAGAGGCGTTCGCACAGCGCCAATTCGCTTACCGGCCGCACGAAACTACCTTCTCCTCATCGCCAACGCGGCCTCCCCGCCGCAGCCAAGACAGACCACGGAGACCTCTCATGTCGACCCAAGCCCTCACCGTTCCGGTCGTTCACAACCGCACGACCACCATCAACGGCCTGGAGATTTTCTATCGCGAAGCCGGCGCCGCCGACGCGCCCGTCGTCGTGCTCCTGCACGGCTTCCCCACCTCCTCGCACATGTACCGCAACCTGATCCCCGCCCTGGCCGATCGCTACCACGTCATCGCGCCGGACTATCCGGGCTTTGGCCTCAGCGCCATGCCCTCGCGTGAAGACTTCACCTACTCGTTCGCCGCCTACGCTGACATCGTCGACGCCCTGCTCGAGCAACTGGGCGCCAAGCGCTACGCCCTCTACGTGATGGATTACGGCGCCCCGACCGGCTACCGCCTGGCCCTCAAGCACCCCGAACGCATCGCCGGCATCGTCACCCAGAATGGTAACGCCTACGAAGACGGCCTGTCGCCGTTCTGGGATCAGATCAAGGCCTACTGGGCGGCCAACTCGGCCGAGACCCGCGAGGCCCTGCGCTATCTGATGTCGCTGGACGTCACCAAGTTCCAGTACCTGGACGGCGTGAAGGATCCGACCCGCATCGACCCGGCCAACTGGATCTATGACCAGGCCTTCCTGGATCGTCCGGGCAACGTCGAGATCCAGCTGGATCTGTTCTACGACTATCGCAACAACGTCGCGCTCTACCCGCAATTCCAGGCCTTCTTCCGCGACTACAAGCCGCCGGTCCTGGTCGCCTGGGGCGCCAACGACACCATCTTCCCGGCCGAAGGCGCCAAGGCCTTCCTGCGCGACAACCCCAATGCCGAGCTGCACCTGCTCGACAGCGGCCACTTCGCGCTCGAGGACAAGGCCGACGAAATCATCCCGCTGATGCGCGACTTCCTGGAACGCGCGTTCGCCCAGGCCAAGGCCGCCGCCTGAGCCAAGCCAGGCTCACGCCAACGGATCGGTCAGTCCCGCCCAACCTCGGGACTGACCGTCGCTCCCCCGCGACGCCGTGTCCGGCACGCACCGGTCGGCGTCCTTTCGAAAAGCAGAAATCGAGATCTACCATGAGCACTGAAAAACGCGTCGCCATCGTCACGGGCGCTTCGCAAGGGATCGGCGAGGCCGTCTCCAACTTCCTGGTCGCCAAGGGCTACCGGGTCGTGGGCAACAGCCGCAACATCAAGCCCAGCGGCTATGACGACCAGATCAACATCGCCGGCGACATCGGCGATCCGGAGGTCGCCCAGAAGGTGGTCGACACCGCCGTCGAGCGCTTCGGCCGCATCGACACCCTGATCAACAACGCCGGCCAGTTCATCGCCAAGCCTTTCGTTGAGTACACCGTCGAGGACTACGAGCGCCTGCTGTCGGTGAACCTCTCGGGGTTCTTCCACATCACTCAGCGCGCCGCCGCCCAGATGCTCAAGCAGGGCACGGGCCACATCGTCAACATCACCACCAGCCTGGCCGACCAGCCGCTGGCCTCGGTGCCGGCGGCACTGGCCTCGCTCACCAAGGGCGGTCTCAACGCCGTCACCCGCTCGCTGGCGATCGAGTACGCCGACAAGGGCATCCGCGTGAACGCCATCTCGCCGGGGATCATCAAGACCCCGATGCACGCGCCGGAAACCCACGAGTTCCTCGCCAACCTGCACCCGATGAAGCGGATGGGTGAGATCCGTGAAATCGTCCAGGCCGTGACGTTCCTGGAAGAAGCCGGTTTCGTGACCGGCGAGATCCTGCACGTCGACGGTGGCCAGCACGCCGGCCACTGGTGAGGTCGTCGCGGCCGCCCCCTTCCCCCGCAGCCGCGACGCGCGGCGGGAGCCGAAGCGACCCGGCTCCCGCCGCCCCCTTCTCTTTCCCATCTCTATCGCAGGATCGACGCCATGCCCGTCGTCAACATCCAGGTCACCCGCGAAGGCACCCTGCCCGGCGAGACCCGCACCACCCCCGCCCAGAAGGCCGCCCTCATCAAGGGCGTCACCGATCTCCTCAGCGAGGTGCTCTTCAAGCCTCCTCACCTGACCCACGTGATCATCGAGGAGATCGAGCTCGACGACTGGGGCACCTCAGGCCTTCCGGTGTCCGAGCTTCGCAAGCAGGCCGCCAAGCCCGACTGACTTTTCCCTGACGACCTCCTCCTGCTGGGGCCGCCGATGTCTCCGATCGGCGGCCCTCTTTTTGTCTGGAGCCAGCCTTCGCCAAGCCGGCGCGCCAGCGTTGCCGCCGCCGCAACAAACCGCGCGGCGGTCGTGATTGAGACCCCGAGCCGATCCGAAGACAGTCCGCGCACCCGTCCGAGCCGCCCTCCCCAAGGCTGCCTCTCCCCTCGGAGCTCCCAGTGACCCAATCTGTTTCCACGCCCTACGACTTCACGACCCTGGCCATCGCCGGCCAATGGCGCTCCGGCTCGGCCGGCACCGTCATGAACGTCCTTGATCCCTATTCCGGCGAGACGGTGACAAGCTTCGGCGAGGCCGGCCTGGCGGACATCGACGCGGCCTATCAAGGCGCCGCGGCGGCCCAGCGCGACTGGGCCGCCGCCCTGCCGGTCCAGCGCGCCAACGTCTTTCGGCGAGCGGGCGAGGTCATGCAGGCCCGCCACGACGAGATTATCGACTGGCTGATCCGCGAAGCCGGCTCCACCCGCATCAAGGCCGAGATCGAGTTCGGCGCGGTGCTGGCCAGCATGCTGGAAGCCTCCACCCTGCCCTCGCGCCTGGAAGGTCGGATTCTCGGCGGCGATTATCCGTTCAAGGAAAACCGCATCTATCGCGGTCCGGTCGGGGTGGTGTCGGTGATCAGTCCCTGGAACTGGCCCATGCATCTGTCCGTGCGCTCGATCGTCCCCGCCCTGGCCCTGGGCAACGGCGTGGTGGTCAAGCCTGCTGGCGAAACGCCGATCACCGGCGGTCTGCTGATCGCGCGCATCCTGGAAGAGGCCGGCCTGCCGCCGGGCCTGCTCGCCGTCGTCTCCGGGCCGGTCGCCGTCATCGGCGACTACTTCGTCCAACACCCGGCCTCCCGCGTCATCTCGTTCACCGGCTCGACCAAGGTTGGCCAGCACATCGGCGCCCTGGCCGTCACCGGCCCGACGCTGAAGAAGGCGCTGCTGGAACTGGGCGGCAACGGCCCGTTCGTCGTGCTCGACGACGCCGACCTCGACCGCGCCGTCCAGGCCGCGGCCCTGTCGAAGTTCCTGCACCAGGGCCAGATGTGCATCGCCGCCAACCGGATCATCGTCATGGACGCCGTCCACGACGCCTTCGTCGAGCGCTTCACCGCCTATGCCGCCGGCCTGAAGGTCGGAGACCCCAAGCTCCCCGACACGGTCATCGGGCCCATCATCACCAAAAAGCAGCTGACCAGCATCGAGGGCATGGTCGCCACGGCCCGGCAGGAAGGCGCGCGTCAGCGCCTGGGGGCCCCGGCCCAGGGACTGGTGCTGCCGCCGCACATCTTCGACCAGGTCACCCCGGAGATGGCCATCGGCCGCCACGAGATCTTCGGTCCGGTGGCGCCGATTTACCGGGCCCGCGACGAGGCCCACGCCCTGGAACTGGCCAATGACACCGAGTACGGCCTGACCAGCGCGGTCTTCTCGGGCAGCATCGAGCGCGGCGCTCAGTTCGCCAAGGGCGTCAAGGCGGGCATGACCCACGTCAACGACGTGACCGCCATCGACATGCCGGGCCTGCCGTTCGGCGGCGAGAAGAACTCCGGCCTGGGCCGCTTCGGCGCGGCCGGGGTCATCGAGGCCTTCACCACCGAGCACTGGATCTCGATCCAGCACGCTGCCTATCCCTACCCGTTCTAGGCGCGCGTGATGGCAAGCTCCAACCTCCTGGCGGGCGCGGGCCTGCTGGTCGCCCTGACGGCGGCCGGCGCAGCGCGCGCCCAGACACCCGAACGCTACTTTATCCGCGGCGGTCCGGCGTACGCGGTCTTCGACGGCTCGGCCCGGGTCTCCGTCGCCGGTCAGCGGGCGCCGGGCAACTCCGCCACCATCAAGCACAACGAGGGCGTGGCCATCGAAGGCGGCGTGCGCCTGTCGCCCGATTGGTCGGTGTCGCTGACCGTCGGCGTGCCGCCGACCGCCAAGCTCTACGGCGCTGGCGCATTCGACAAGGTCGGCCACCTGGGGTCGGCCAACTACGGACCCTCGGCCCTGATCGTGCAGCGCTACCTGCCCAAGGTCGGCAAGCTGGAGCCCTATGTCGGCGCCGGGGTCAGCTACACCATCATCCTCGACTCCAAGGATGCGGCCATCCAGGGCCTGCAGATCAACAACGGCGTGGGCCCGACCATCCAGGTCGGCGCCGAGTATCCGATCGCCCGTAGGCTGGCCCTCTTCGTCGACGCCAAGAAGATCTGGGTGAAGGTCGATGCGACCGGCGCGGCGCCCTCGCCGATCGGGCCTCAGCGGGTCGAGGCCCGCGTGACCCTCAACCCGGTGATCTTCAACACCGGCCTTTCCTACCACTTCTGAGCTTCGTCGCCCGCCGTGGCGACGCGGCGCCGAGTTTCCCCCTCCCCGCCACCTAGGACCTCACCATGTCCCTCCTCCATCGCGCCAAACGCGGCCTTGCTCCCTGGATCGCCGCGGCCCTGACCGCCAGCGCCCTCACCCCCAGCCTGGCGCTCGCCCAAAACGCCCCTCCGGGCGTGGCCGGCGTCCCCTACGAGCACATGCCGCAACTGGCCCCGATCGGCGCGCGCGTCGACAAGTACCTGGACCTGCCCGAAGGCGCGAAGGGCCCGGCCGTCGATCCGGCAAAGGGCTATCGCATCCAGGACCTGGGCCAGGGCCTCTACATGGTCACCGAAGGCGCCTACCAGTCGATGTTCCTGGTCTACGAGACCGGCGTCGTGGTCGTCGACGCTCCGCCGTCCTATTCGGCCCACATCAAGCAGGCGATCGCCGAGGTGACCGACAAGCCGATCACCCACCTGGTCTACAGCCACTCCCATATCGACCACATCGGCGGCGCGGCGGGCCTGGGCGGCCATCCGATCATCATCGCCCAGGAGGAAACCAAGCGCCTGCTGATCGCGGCCAACGATCCCAACCGGCCTCTGCCGACCATCACCTTCAAGGACACCTACACCCTGAAGGTGGGCAGCCAGGTGCTGGAGCTCAGCTACCACGGCGTCGCCCATGAGCCGGGCAACATCTTCATCTACGCGCCCAAGCAGAAGGTGCTGATGGTGATCGACGTGGTGTTCCCCGGCTGGATGCCGTGGCGCCGCTGGGCCCTGGCCCAGGACGTGCGCGGCTACTTCAACCAGGTCGCCGAGATCGACAAGGTGCCGTTCGAGACCCTGGTCAGCGGCCACGTCTCGCGCGTGGGCACCCATGACGACGTGCGCACCCAGCTGGAGTTCATGAACGACGTCAAGGCCGCGGCCGCCACGGCCCTGAAGACCACCAAGTTCGGCGCCGAGACCAACCCCGCCGACGCCGGCAACCCGTGGGCCGGTTTCGACAACTACATCGACCGCGTCGTGGTCCAGTGCGTCAACACCGTCTCGCCCAAGTGGCAGTCGCTACTGGGCGGCTACGACGTCTACATCTGGGACCAGTGCTACGCCATGGAACAGAGCCTGCGCATCGACTAGCGGCCGACCGCCGGCCGCCTCGCGCGGCCGGCGGCTTTCGTGGATTTTCCCATGCTTACAACTCTACTCATCACCACAGCGCTGCTCGCTGACGCTCCAGCCACCGCGGGCCTTCCGGCCGGGCTCTCGCCCCACACGGTCGGCGACGTCCGTCCCGAAGACGTCACCTGGACGCCCTTCGCCGCCTTCCCTGAGGGCGTAAAGCTCTCGGTCGTCGTGGGCGAGCCGACCAAGTCCGGGCCATACGTCGTGCGGGTCAAGGTTCCAGCCGGCGCCAAGCTGATGCCGCACATCCATCCCGAGGACCGGATCTACACCGTCCTGTCGGGCGTCTTTTACATCGGTTTCGGCAAGACCTTCGACCCGGCCAAGCTGCAAGCTTACGGCCCGGGCAGCGTGGTCGTCCTGCCGGGCGGCACGCCGCATTTTCATTGGGCGCGCTCGGGTGAGTACGTCACCCAGGTGACCGCCTCCGGCCCCCTGGGCCTGACCTATGTCGATCCCGCCGATGACCCTCGGCGGCAACCGCGTCCGTAGCGGCGCATCAAGGAGCACCCCCATGAAAATCGTCAGAACAGGCTCGGCCGGCTGGGAAGGCGGCGTCAAGGACGGCAAGGGCACGATCAGCACCGAGAGCGGCGCCCTGAGCGACTACCCCTACGGCTTCGCCAGCCGCTTCGAGGGCCAGCCCGGCTCCAATCCCGAAGAACTCATCGGCGCGGCCCACGCCGCCTGCTTTCAGATGGCCCTGACGCTGGGCCTGCAGCAGGCCGGCCTGCGGGCCGACCGTCTGGACACCTCGGCCAAGGTCACCCTCGAGCAAGTCGAAGGCGGCTACGCCATCACCGCCTCGCACCTGACCCTCAAGGCCCAGATCCCGGGCGCGGACCAGGCCACGTTCGAGGCGGTGACCGCCGCGGCCAAGGCCGGCTGCCCCGTCTCCAAACTGCTCAAGGCCGACGTCTCGCTCGACGCCGAGCTGATCTAGGCCGCCGCGGCGCCGGCTCGGGCCCGAAGGTTCGAGCTGGCCGCCAAGGCGCCGCGCAGCGCGTCGAGCAACGGCGAGCGGTACTCCGACCGGCTGATCAGAACCGTCTCGATGCGTTGCAACGGCGTGGTTCGCACGGGCGGCGGCGTCGCCGCCAGCTCCAGCAGCGCGCGCGGCACGACCGCCGCGGCTGCGCCGGCCGCCACACAGGCGATGATCGCATGATAGGACCCCAGCTCCAGGACCCGCATCGGACGCTCGGCGCGTCCACCCGCCAGCCAGGCCTCGCCGATCCTGCGGTAGGCGCACCCAAATTCGAAGGCGGCGAAGGCCCCCACCCGCACGTCGCTCGCCGACAGGGCCGCCGGATGATCTCGCGGCAGGATGAGCATCAGGTCCTCGGCCCAGATCGGCTCGGCCGTGACGCCGGAGCCTGCCAGAGATCCTGGCGCGGCCGCGACCAGGCCCACATCCAGGCGATGGTCCAGCACCTGGTCGATGATGGCCTGGGTGGTCCCCGTCGTCAGTTGCAGATCCACATGAGGATAGTCGGCATGGAACTTGGCCAAAGGTTCTGGAAGCCGCGCGGCGGCGGTGCTCTCCATCGCCCCCAGCCGAAGACGTCCGGCGCTCACCTCGCCCACGACAGCGCCCCGGGCTTCGGCGGCCACAGACAGAAGGTGGTTGGCATAGCCCAGGAAGACCTCGCCTTCGGCGGTCAGCAGCATGCGCTTTCCATCCCGCCGGAAGAGGTCACGGCCAAGCTCGGCTTCCAGGTCCCGCAGGCGCGTGGAGATGTTGGACTGGGCCCGACCAAGGCGCCCGGCCGCGCGGGTCACGCCGCCCTCGGAAGCGACGGCCGCGAAGATCTCCAAGGTCGAAAAGTCCATGGCGCGCATCCATCTTCAAACGAGATTGAATGACCATATATGGTTCTCATTGAGAGAACACCAGTCGTCAACATCTCTGCAAAGGAAGCGTCCCGTGAACACCCCCTGGACCGACCGCCGGATTCTCGATCTGCTCGGCATCGCGCAACCCATCCTTCAGGCTCCCATGGCCGGCGCCTCGACGCCGGCGATGGCGGTGGGCGTGGCCAAGGCCGGCGGCCTGGGCGCTCTGCCCAGCGCCCAGTATACTGTCGACCAGGCCCGGGCAGCTGTGGGCGAGTTCCGCGCCGCCGTGGACGCGCCGATCAATCTGAACTTCTTCAGCCATGTCACACCCGCGCCCGACCCGGTGCGGATGATGCGCTGGCGCGCACGCCTGGCCGGCTACTATGTCGAGGCGGGCCTGGACCCGGCCGAGGCGCCGCCGACGGGCGGACGCGCGCCCTTCGACGAGGCGTTCTGCAGTCTGGTCGAGGAGCTGCGCCCTGAGGTCGTCAGCTTCCATTTCGGACTGCCCGATCCCAAGCTCGTGGCGCGGGTCAAGGCCGCTGGCTCCAAGATCCTGTCATCGGCCACCACCGTGGCCGAAGCCCGGTGGCTTGAAGCGCGCGGCGTGGACGCCATCATCGCCATGGGCGCGGAGGCCGGCGGCCACCGGGCAAGCTTCCTGGGCGGCTTCGGCGACGGCGAGCTTAGCCACACTCTGGACATGGCCGTGCAGCCTGGGCTCTTCGCCCTGGTGCCGCAGATCGTCGACGCCGTTTCGGCGCCGGTCATCGCCGCCGGCGCCATCGCCGACGGTCGGGGCCTGGCGGCCGCCCTCACCCTGGGGGCCAGCGCCGTCCAGGTCGGCACGGCCTTCCTGTTCACGAACGAGGCGCAAATCCCCACAGCACACCGCGCCGCCCTGGAGAAGGCCCGCGACGACAACACGATGATCACCGATGTCTTCACCGGTCGGCCAGCCCGCGGCGTGGTCAATCGCCTGATGCTCGACCAGGGCCCCTTCGCCCCCGAAGCACCGCCCTTCCCCACCGCCGGCGGACCGTTGATCCCCTTGCGGCGTGGCGGCGAGAGCGGCGACTTCACCAACGCCTGGGCCGGCCAAGCCGCTCACCTGGCTCCACGCGGCCTCTCCGCCCAAGCCCTGACCGAAACCCTGGCCCAAGACGGCCTTGCAAGGCTTCGCGGCGGCTAGCGTCACTGTTTCGCATAGCGTAACGATAACCACCAAACCAAGCTCGACGTTGCGCAAGGAGTCGGACCTGTGGATCGCATCGACGCCATGCGCGTGTTCGTCTCTGTCCTGGAGGAAGGCAGCCTGGCCGCAGCAGCGCGACGGTTTGGCCGCTCGCCCGCCGCAGTTTCCCGGACCATCGCCTATCTGGAACAACATGTCGGCGCACAGCTGCTGCATCGCACGACAAGATCGCTGAAGCTGAGCGAGGTTGGCGAACGCTACGCTGCTGCCTGTCGGCGGATCCTCAGCGATCTTGAGGAAGCCGACATGATGGCGGCGGGCGAGCGGGCCGCGCCGCGCGGCGTCCTGACCGTGACTGCGCCGCTGGTCGCCGGCTCCCAGATCATCCGTCCGCTGCTCGACGCCTTTCTCGACACCCAGCCCAATGTCCGCGCACGCCTGCTGCTGCTGGACCGGCCGGTGAACCTCATCGACGAGGGCGTGGACGTGGCGCTGCGCATCGCCCACCTGCCCGACTCCAGCCTGGTGGCGATCCGCGTCGGGGAGGTGCGCCGCGTAGTCTGCGCCGCGCCCAGCTATCTCGACAATCGTCCACCGATCCGCACGCCGCACGACCTGCGCGACCAGGTCATCGTCAACATGCCCCAGTTCGGCATCGACGCCTGGGTCTTCCCGCCGGCCGAGGACAGCCCCGGCCTGCGAACCATCCCGATCGCCCCGCGCCTGGCCGTCAACACCATTGAGAGCGCCGTGGCCTCGGCCGTCACCGGCCAAGGCGTCACGCGCGTCTTCTCCTACCAGGTGGCCGACCACGTGGCCGCCGGCCGCCTGCGCATCATCCTGGCCGACGCCGAGCCCACGCCCCTGCCCGTCCACGTCATCACCCCCGAGGGGCGGCTGTCGGCGCCGAAGGTCCGGGCCTTTGTCGACTTCGTCGTCCCACGCCTGAAGGCCGAGTTCGCCCGGCGGGCCGAGGCCGCGCGCATGCCCGCGGAGACCCTCGCATGATCCCTGAGCACTACAGCCGAGACATCCCCGAACGCTGCGACGCGCTGATCGATCTGCTGTCGGAAACCGTCGAACAGCCCCAGGTCCGTTTCGGCGGGCCGCTCAAGACGACCTTCCTGCTGGCCATGGCCATGCCAATGATCCTCCTGCCCTGGGAGCGGCTCTTCCAACGCGGCAAGGGCGGCAAGGCCAATCCCGCGGCTGAGCACGATCTGGACAAGGCCATGACCGACGAAGTGGTCGGCCTCATCGGCGCCGGCAAGCTCGCCGAGGAGCCGTTCTTCGAGGTAGGCGCCTGGGCGCTCGCCAGTCGCCAGACCCCTTTCAAGGTCGGGCGCGAATGGCCCTACGACCTCGCCGAAGAGCTGGCGAGCGCCGACGCAGCCGACGCAGCAACTGCCCTTGCCCCGAAAGTCTTCCTGTCGATCCTACGCAATGCGCTCGCTCACGGCGCTATCACCTATCTGGATCAGACAGGCTACCAAGCCGGCGGCGAAGCGCAGATGTTCGGATTCGTGGCCAAGCAGGACTACGGCGCGCTCCCGATCCACGTGCTGCGCGTGGACAAGGACGCCTTCCGTCGCTTCCTGCGAGCTTGGGCGCAGTGGCTCAGGCAGGCGGGCGTCCAGGATCTCCTCGGCGAAGGCCCCGCGCTCGCCGCCGAATAGGTCGGCCCTAGGCTCCGTCGCCAAGGGTCGCAAGGCCCTCGACCGTCACGATGACGCCGCTGGGCGTGTAGTGGGTGCGCACGCGCCCCTGCGCCGGCGGCAGGACGCGCGAGATCAGCTGGGAGCCGAAGCCAAGCTGGCTGGGCTCCTCCACGCGCGGTCCGCCCCGCTCCCGCCAGACCAGATCGACGCCGGGCTCACTCTCGGCCCAGCGCCACACGACTTCGACCGCGCCGCCATCCCGGCTCCAGGCCCCGTACTT
Organism: Caulobacter sp.; assembly: GCA_017745235.1. GTDB lineage: Bacteria > Pseudomonadota > Alphaproteobacteria > Caulobacterales > Caulobacteraceae > Caulobacter. The sequence continues at coordinate 220,752 of JAGHZU010000005.1, forward strand.
CATGGCGTTGGTGGCCAGCTCGTGGACGATCATCGACAGCGCTCGCGCGGTGCTGGGGCCCATGCGCGCCTCGGGACCGTCGAGCTGGATGCGATCGGCCAGGCCGTGGAACGAGACGGACTGCCCCACCACCAGGCCGACGCTGGCGCCGTGCCAGCAGGCCTCGTCCAGCAGCGCATGGCTGCCCGACAGCGCCACCAGCCGGTGATTGAGGCTCGAGCGGGCTTCCTGCAGGTTCGCGGCTGTCCGGAAGGTCTGGGCGGCCAGGCCCTGGACGATGGTCAGGGCGTTGCGCGCCCGGTGATGGAGCTCATCGATGATCAGCCGGGTCTGGGTCTCACGGGCCTTGCGCGCGGCGATATCGACCGCCACCCCGCCCAGGCCCAAGGCCCCTGCGCCGATCGGCGCAGCTCGACCATAGAGGCCGATCCACCGCTCACTGCCATCGCGCGGATCGCGCAGCCGAAGTTCGCGGGCCAGACCCGGCGCCTTGCGGCCCATGGCGTCCATCGCCGCCTGCGTCAGGCCTTCACGATCGCAGGGCGCCATCCAGTCAAACGACAGGCCATCGGCCAGATCGCCGATCAGCCGTCCTGTGCGTGGGTCGAACTCCCACGCTCCGAGGGCTTGTTCCATCACCACCTCGTCCGATTGAGCGGCCCGGCGGGAGAAGGGCCGGACCGCTCGCTACGGTCAGCCCTTCAGACGAACCTTGATGCCTTCCGGCGCCAGGGTCAGGCGAAGGCCAGCGCTCGTGGCCTTCAGCTTCAGGACCACCCCGTTCTGATTGCGCAGGACGACCAGGCCGCCGCCGCCGGCGACGGTCGCGCCGGCGCTGAAGGCGGTGTAGGTGCCGGCGAAGTCTTGCAGGCGCTTGAGGTTGTGGACGGTGCCCGTGGCGTTGATGCTGGCAACGCCGACGTCGACCACAGACAGGCCGGTGATCTTGAACGGATGAGCCTTGCCGGCGAACTCCAGGTCGCCGCCGCCCCAGACGAAGCCCACGCCAGCGGCGACGGCGCCGCTCGAGAGACTCACCGTGCCGTCGGCCGGGGCGTCAGCGCTCGCCAGGTCGGCCACCGGATCGGCCGGCGCATCGGTCTGAGCCATCGCCGCCGGCGCGGCCGCCAGCGACAGGACGGCCGCCATCGCAAGGGCGCTGAGGCCCAGGCCACGAACAGAATTCATCGGTCATCTCCAAGGAAGGTTTGACCGGGCCTGAACTTGGCTTGGCCCGGGTGACACCTCGACCGTAGCGATAGCCCCGACCCGCTCAATGACGGCCGCCGCCAGGCTTGTTGCGCGCACCACAACCCTGGGAACCTTGGTCGCCCGGCCGTCTAGAAACGCCGGTCCAACGTCACGCCAAATGTCCGCGGCGGCGCGCTCGTCACGTAGGGACGGCCGACCGTCGGCGCGCTGTTGTTGACCGACTGCAGCGCGATCTCGTTGGTGAGGTTCTCGCCATAGACCGAGGCCGACCAGGCGCCGCGATCGGGCGTCACCGACAGCCTGGCGTTCAGACGCGTCGCGGCGGGCAAGCGCGTATAGTAGGCGTTGGTCCGGCGCAGCTCCGAGCCCGACGTGCCGACATAGACAGCCTCCACGTGGAAGGCTGCGGTCAAGTCGGCCACCGGGCGAGCATAGTCGAGACTGGCCGCTGCCGTCGTCCTGGCGACATAGGGGATGCGATCCCCTCGCCGCCCCGGCGCGGCGACCGAGGCGTTGATCTGGTCCTCCGTCAGGCGCGGATCCTGGCTTGCGCCGCTGAGCCGAACCTCAAGGCCTTTGGCTAGGCGCCCTGTCAGCGACGCCTCGACGCCGTCGATCCGGGCCGCCCCCGCATTGGCGATGAACTTGAAGAGACCATCGGGCCGAGAGCCGGTCACCTGCATGTCGCGCCAGTCGATCCGGTAGGCGGCGATCTCCACGTCCAGGCGTCCGGGCAGCACCTGTCCGCGAGCGCCGGCCTCGTAGCTCCACAGACTATCGGCTCTGTAGGAGACGAGATTGGACGGCAAGGCCGGCACCAGATTCACGCCGCCGGGGCGAAAGCCCTTGGCGGCCTGGGCGTAGAGGAACAATCGCGGGGTGGCGTCATAGGCCAGGTTCACCCGCGGGGCCCAGGCGTCTTCATGGGCCTTCACACGGCTGAACGGGGTGACGACCACGCCCAGCAGATCCAGACCCTGGAAGGTCTGGCCCTCGACGCTGCGGCTGGACCTTAACCACCGCGCCCCAGCGCTGAGGGTGAGGTCGGAGGTGGCCTGCCAGGACGCGTCGCCAAACACCGACGCCTGGCTGAGGGTCTCGCGCAGGAAACGGCGAAACTGCAGCTGACGCGGCGTGAGCAACACCCCGGTGGTCGGATCGGCCGCGACCTGACGGTTTTCGAAGTCGCCCGTCCGCTGCGAATAGAAGGCGCCGGCGGTCCAGACCAAGCGACTTCCCTCGCCCAAGGTCAGGCGGGCTTCGGCCGTGTTGGTATTTGTGTGCTGCACCTGCTCCACGGCGCTGGGCAGGAAGCCGCGGACGTAGCTGTTGAAGGCGGCCATGGTCGGAGCCGAACAGGTCGCGCCGCCGCCGCGCAGCCGGGCGCAAGCCGCAGCATTGTCCACCAGGGATTGGAAATAGAGCGTGGCGTCGAAATTGGATTGGGTGAAATCCCGCTCGGCGCGTGACAGCGTGACCGAAGCGCGCCCAGACGAGAACCGGCGCTCGCCGCTCAAGGTGTAGAGGGTCAGCCGGTCTCGATTTGCCCGCCGCGTGGCGGCGTCATCGGTAAAGTCCCCCGATCGCAGATCCCAGAGCGGAAGCTCGCCGTTGTCGGCCTGGCGATGGATCGAGGCGTCCAGCGTGGTGTCAGCGTCCGGTGTAAACCGAAGCATCAGCCGGCCGCCAAGGTGGTTGAGGTCATCATCGTGCCGCCGCCCGAGCCGGACGTTGCGGATGTAGCCGCCGTCCGACGCGGAGGTCACGACACCGCGCACCGCCAGTCGATCGGAGGCGAGAACCCCATTGGCCATGGCGGCCACGCGCAGGCCGGCATGGCCGCCCTCGCGATCGAAGCCGTCCAGCTTGATCGACGCCCGGGTATCGAACACCGGCTTGTTCAGCAGCACCTTGACCGCGCCGCCCATGGCGCCGGCGCCATAGAGCGTGCCCTGCGGCCCCTGCAGGATCTCCACCCGCTGGACATCGTAGAGGTCCAGACCAGGCAGACCACCGCCGGCGTCATTGCCTGCGCCCACCGAGCCGTTGATCGGCACGTCGTCGAAATAGACCCCGACGGTGCTCTCGCCCACGCTCTGCACGCCACGAATGGCGACGCGCAGGTTCGAGGGCCCCGCCTGCAGCAAGGTCACACCCGGGGTCTGTCCCGAGAGATCGGCCAAGGTCGTGACGCCCTTCACCGCCAGGACCGCCTCGCCATAGCTGGTGACTGTCACCGGCGTCTTGGCCAGCGTGGTCTCGCGTCTCAGCGCCGTGACGATCACGTCGTCGACGCGCGTAGAGGTCGCCTCGACGGCGCCGGCCGAGGCTGGTGACAGGACGCAAAGGGCCGCGCTGCTCAGCAACGCCCATCGCGCCGCCAAACGCTGCGACTGTTGATCGAAACCCACGCTATCCCCCGGAAAACCTTAGATCGCCGCGCCTGGCGGACGGCGGAACAGTGGTCGAAGGCCAAGCCCTGACCGAGTGAAGTCCTGTGAAGAGGCGGGTATCAGGCCACGCTCCGGCGCTCGCGACCTGGCGGCGCGCAGTTGAGGAGCAGGATCGTCGAGGCGATCGCGACGACCATGACGCCCGTGACGGCCGTCGGCCCTTTCGCGTGCAGGATCGGCAGCAGCACGAACGGGGCCAGGCAGGATCCCAGCCGGTTGGCCGCCCAGCCAAACGCGGCCATGCGGGCGCGCTGGTCGGTCGGATAGAGCTCGCCCGTATAGGTGAAGAGCACCGGCACCAGCACTGTGCCCAGGACGTTGAACAGCACCCCGGCGCAGAGCAGCAGCCGCGGCCCGGTCGCCGCCACGAATAGAATGCCGGCCACCCCAATCAGCACGCTGAGGGCCGCCAGGACACGCCGCCGCGCGCCCAGGTCCAGAACCGGCGCGGTGATGAAGCCGCCCAGCATCGGACCAACCGACAGCAGGCCGACATAGAGCAGCGTCTTCTCCACGCCAAAGCCCTTCTGGACCAGGATCGCCGCGCTCATGATTGGGAAAGAGCCATTGACCCAGGGGCTGAGCGCCCAAATCCCCATCAGCACGGCCGTCGCCACCGCCGTGGGTTTACGGCCGGCGGCCTGCTCGGATCGGATCAGGGAGCGCCGGCCGACAAGGGGGACCGGAGGCGACGCCTCGAAACGGGCGAAGAGCGCCTCGGCCTTGGCCCGCTCGCCGCGCGCGAAAAGCCAGCGGGGCGTTTCGGGGAGCAGCAGGAAGAAGAGCCCCAGCACGATGGCGCCGCCGCCGCCCAACATGAAACCCCATCGCCAACCTTCGATCCCCAAGGGTTGCAAGCTGTCCATCCAGCGGGTCATGAAAAGCGCTGCCGGCGCGCCCAGCGAGGCCAGAGACGTCGACCCGACCAGCAACCCTGCCCTGCGATCCGGCGGCACGATCTCAGCCAGGTAAGCCATCAGGATCGGTGGGAATGCGCCCAAGGCTAGACCTGAGAGCATCCGGAAAGCGATCAGCCAGGACAGGTCCTCACGTACCGGCGCCAGGGCCGTACAGACGCCCATCCACACCAGGCTCGCCATCATGGTGCGCCGCCGGCCCCAGCGGTCAGCCACCCAGCCCAGGACGGGCGATCCAACCATCCCGCCGAAGAACACCGAGGTCACCACCATCGGCAGCGCCAGGCTGTGATTGATCCGGGCGTTGCTGCTCAGGAACGTCGACAGCACGCTGTTGAGCGCGATTTCCCAAAGGTCGAACGACAGGGCCGTCGCGGCCAGGACCAGAACCCCGACATGCGCCCAGGACAGCGGTAGAGCATCATAGCGCGCCGCGAACGCAGACACTTCGTCTGGCGTCGGCGTCGCGCGCGGTTGGGGAGCCATGTTCGATCCAGGACGCGGGACTTTGACGCCCTGTCGGCCATGGGGGTGTTGCGGAGCCAGCGGCTTGTCGTTGCGCTACGCGCAACAGACAGCGCCCCATCGCCGAGGCGCACAGGCAAAAACGACGCGACCTCGATGCGTAAGCGGTACAAGCTCTACCATAAGGCGGAGCCTTGCCGCAGACTGCGCCAAACGCGAGCGCGCAGCGCGCCGAAACAGGAAGCGATCAGATGGCGCGCCGGACCAATGTGACCTGCCTGAAGGGTGACGAACGGACGATCGAATATCGGGACTGGAGCCATTGGCTAAAGTCCCTCGGCGATCTCGTCCTGCGCTTTGATCGAGAGGTCTATGACGATCCGCTCGGCTACAACGAGACCGCCAGCGTCAGCCTCCTAGCCTCAGCAGCAGCCCATGCCGGCTATTTGGGCTTGGCTGAGTTCTACACCACCAAAGGTCAGCGGCACGACCGGCGCTTCGCCGCCCAGGGCCGATGCGACTTTTGGATGGCCAGCGACGCCCGATCGTGGGGCTTTGAGTTCAAGCAGAGAACGCCCAAGCGCCTGACCCCAGCCATTCCTCTGCGGGCCATGGAGGAAGCCCACGACTGCGCCCGCAGCCTGCGACGGACCGAAGCCAACAGCCGGGTCGCCGGCCTGATCATCTCACTGGCCAACATCGATCCCGACGATCTGGACGACGCCCGCGACGACATGCGCGCCTTCGCCCAGGATCGTGACTTTGCTTGGGAGCTTCGAGGCGAAGGCTTTTCCACTGACACCTTCCTTTTCTTCGACCTCCTGCCCTGAGCCGCGCCATGTGGAACACTGACGATGTCCTCGAGCTTGGCGAACCCATCGTGTTCGAAGACAGGCACGACCATGTGGACACCTTGACCGCATGGTTGTCCCAGGCTTGGCAAGAGGCTCTGGCCGCGCTCGACCTTGACCCGACCCTTCCCATCCCGGGCGTTGTCCGCGCCAAGTATCGTCGGGCGCAAAGGCTCTACCTACTTGCCTGGATGGACGGTGACGTCCTGCTGGCCGGAGAGATGATCGCCTTCACCGCGCTCGAACTGGCTCTGAACGATCAGATCGGACCGCAGGTGGCGGCGTTGGAGGCACAGAAGCGCAAGAAGCCCGACAAACCCATAAAGGCGAAAGTCTCGGCCACCGGCCAGATTTCAACCCCAACCCTGGCCGCGCTCCTTGACCACCTCGTGACCCATCAGGGGATTTCCGAGGCCGACTTCCCTACGGCCCTGATCGGCGGAGGCAAGGTCGTTGACCGACTGCGCAGGCCAGGGCCCAAGGCCTCGCGCCCGACCCTCTCGGAAATGCGCAATCGCCACGCCCACGGCGCGCCTATCGAAGGCGGGCCGCTGAGCGGGCTGCTTCACGTTGTCCGCGACTTGCTGCATTTCCTCTACAGGGGCCCCTCGCCTAAGGGACCCTAACCACGACGCGGCCCTGGATCTTGCTGTCGAGCAGCAGCCCGGCTGTGGCGATCGCCTCCTCCAGGCCGATCTCGTGGGTAAGGCTATCCAGCGCTGCGGGATCAAGCTCGTCGGCCAAACGGCTCCAGGCTTCCAGACGCTCGGGCCGCGGACACATGACGCTGTCAACGCCCCGGAGCGTCACGCCGCGCAAAATGAACGGCATGACCGTCGCCGGAAGATCCGCGCCACCGGCCAAGCCACAGGCGGCCACGACGCCGCCATAGCGGACCTGGGCGCAGATATTGGCCAGGACTCGCCCGCCCACCACGTCGATGGCTCCGGCCCAACGCTCCTTCTGCAGCGGCTTGCCCGGTTCGGTGAACTCGGCGCGGTCCACCACGCTGCTGGCGCCCAGGCGAGTGAAGTAGTCGGGACTTTGCGAACGTCCCGACAGCGCAACGACCTTGTAGCCGCGCTTGGCCAGCAGAGCGATCGCCACGCTGCCCACGCCGCCCGAGGCGCCCGTCACCAGGATTTCGCCATCGCCGGGCGAAACACCGTGCTTCTCCAGGGCCATCACGCAAAGCATGGCGGTGTAGCCGGCGGTCCCGATCGCCATAGCCTGGCGGCTCGAAAACGCCTTGGGCAGCGGGATCAGCCAATCGCCGCTCACGCGCGCCTTCTGCGCCAGCCCACCCCAATGGGTCTCTCCAACGCCCCAACCGTTGAGCACGACCCGCTCGCCAACGGCATAGCGCTCGTCCTCGGAGGCTTCCACCACTCCGGCGAAATCAATCCCCGGGACCATGGGAAAGCGGCGTACAACCGGTCCCTTTCCGGTGATCGCCAAGCCGTCCTTGTAGTTTAGCGTGGAGTACTCGACGCGGACGAGCACCTCGCCGGGCGGCAGTTCGCTCTCCGGGACGTCGACGAGGTCGGCCGTCTGGCCGGTCTCGGACTTGTCGATACGGATCGCTTTCATGGGGCCTCCAACTCAACGCACAAACAAGGCAGAGCCTCAGTCCTGTCGCCGCGTTCCGGTGCGGGTCTTGGACTTTTCTGCAGTTCAGTCGCCACCCTCGTCGGCTTCCAGCGCCTTGAAGAGCTCGACCCGGGCCACGGCGTTGCGATGGATGATGCCTTCTAGGCCACTGGCGATCCGATCCAGTTCGGCGGTGTCGTCGCGAAACGCGACGGCCAGAGCATTCGAGACCTGATCGGCCAGCCGAGTGATGATCGCCGCCAGTTTCGCAGGATCGCGATTGGCGAGCGCCAGCTCCGTGGCCACAAGCACGGTCAGCTGCTCCTCAAAATTAAAACGTTGTCTTGAGCCGGACACGTTCAACTCCCGCGTTCCAAGAAGGCTACCCGCAGGCTGTCGGGCGCGCCAACGTTCTGACTCCGCCTGCGACAATCCGAACGGGCCCTTCTCGCGTTGTCGACTCGCCATTCAGTCAAAAATGTTCTACCTTCGTTCCCATGCGCCACGCTCATGCCATCGACGCCCTGTCGCTGAACGTCGTGGAAATCGACGGCCTTATTGGCGACCCCGGCTATCTTGAAGCCCTGCCGTGCGTCCACCACGTCGAAGCAGGCCGCGAGGGCCGCTTGGTCGTCTGGTTCGAGAACCCCGAGGACGACGGCCCCAGCCTGGAAGACCAGCAACCGGCTCGTTCGCCCGACGTCGAGTTGCACGGGCAAGGCGCGCCGCGCCAGGCGCTGCTCGGACATCCGCGCGCCCAGCATGTCGAGATGTTCTTCGATGGTCTAGGCGATCCAGACGTTGCGCCCCTGGGCTGGTGGCACGCTCGGATCTGGCTCAGATCCAAGGCCTAGGAGCGGCCCTTGCGCCGCCGCGCCATTCCCATAACGTCGTCATGCCAGCTTGAGGTGCGCGATGTGCAATCTCTATGAGCTTTACTACGACATCTTCGGCTGGGCGAAGGCCCACGAGGACCTCCTCAAACGTCACCTGAGCCTGCCGGGCGGCGTGGCCTTCGGCGCGGCCAATGTCGACCTCAACTACAGCCAGTTCGCCTATCCGGACTATCGCTCGCCGACCGTCAGGCTCGGGCCTCATGGCGAGCACGAAGTCCATTTCGCGCGCTGGGGGATGCCCTCCTCCAAGAAGCGCCAAATCGAGGCGGCCAAGAAGCGCGCCGAGCGGTTGGACAAGCAAGGCAAACCCTATGAATTCGACGAGTTGCTGCGGCTGGAGCCCGATCCAGGCGTCACCAACATCCGCGACCTAGAGAACCCGCACTGGCGGCGCTGGCAGGGGGTGGACAACCGTTGCGTCGTCCCGATGACCGCCTTCAGCGAACCCGACCAGGTTGGCGGCTCCTTGAAACCGGTGTGGTTCTCGCTCAACGACGAGCGTCCGCTGGCGTACTTTGCCGGCGTCTGGACACCCCATGCCTGCGTCAAGAAGATCAAGACAGGCTGGGAGGAATGCGAGGTCTACGGCTTCCTGACGACCGAGGCCAACGCCGTCGTCGCACCCTTTCACAGCAAGGCGATGCCGGTGTTTCTGCGCACCGCCGAGGAGGTCGATGTGTGGCTGCGCGCGCCCTGGGCGGAGGCCGCAAGCTTGCAGCGACCGTTGCCTGAAACCGACCTTCGCGTCATTGAAACCCCGCCGAAACGCGCGGCCACGGCGGCCTAGAGCCGTTGCTGGCTCGACAGGCGCACCGCGCTATACAGCCCCGATATGTCCCCGTTTTCCAAGCCTATCACCGCTGACACCTCATCCGAGCCGATCGACTTCTGGCGCGCGGTGGCTCAGCGCGGTGTGATGGCGCTCGGCTTTCATGCGTTCGAGCATGGCGGACGCAGAGACATGGTCGCCGAACTGATCGCTCCCCAGCAAGGATGGGCTCGCAAGGCGGCTCATGCCGCGATCGAGGTCCACAAAATGATCCAGCTTGAGCCCCACACCGCCGCGCTGAGTGCGCGAGCGGCCCTGTCGGCCCAGTTGGGCCAAGGCCCGGCGGTGCGCGAACTGGCCATCTATCAAGGCCTGCTCCTGGAACGGCTTTGGCGAGAGATCGCGGGGGCGCCCAGCCTGCGCCTCGAAGCCCTGGCCTACCCGCACGAAGAAGACAGCGCCCTTTATCCCGACCAGGACTGAGGACGTCACGCGCGTGCTGGCGTGTTCGCCAACCGCAAGCTGATCTTTTCCGGCCACGCTTACGTCAGCTTCGGTCGTGCTCAGAAAAATCGGATTCGGCTTAAACCCTTGCAGCGCTTGGCACTCTCTTGGAGCGCGCGCCTGAGCCGCACCCGTCCCCCGTTGACTCCTCCCTGGCGACGAGAACAAAGGTGGAACACCAATCGTTCTATCGCCATGGCACACTCCTCATCCCCCGCCGCGCTCGACGCGCTTCGCCGCCAGGTTCGCGCCCTCGAGACCGAGGATCGCGTCACCCGCGCGGTCCTGCCGTTCGGCGTCCCGCCGCTGGACGCGCGTTTGCCGGGAGGCGGGCTGGCCTTGGGCTCGCTTCATGAGGTCGCGGGCGGCGCCGAGGAGGCCCTTTATGGTGCGACAGCCGCCCGGTTCGCCGCCGGCATCCTGGCGCGGGCGCAGGGCGAGGTTCTCTGGTGCCGTCGGCAGGCCGACCTTTTCGCCCCTTCGCTGGCGCAGGCGGGCCTGCCGCCCGAACGAGTGATCTTCGCCGACGCCAGCGATGAGGCCGGGGTGTTAGCGGCCATGGAAGAAGGCCTGCGATGGCCGGGCCTGGCTGGCGTTGTCGGCGAGGTCGGCAAATTGACGATGACCGCTTCGCGCCGGCTGCAGTTGGCGGCCGAGAAGAGCGGCCAGATCGCCATCGCCGTTCGAAGATGGCGACGCGTAGCCGACGCCGCCGACCTTGGTCAGCCGACCGCGGCTCAGACTCGGTGGCGAGTGTCCACCCTTCCCTCCTCTCCGCTGCCAGTGCCCGGCGTGGGCCGTCCTCGCTGGTTTCTTGAACTCCTCCGCTGCCGCGCCGGCGACGCCTTCGACATCGAGCTAGAAGCCTGTGACGCAAAGGGTCATCTCCGTCTTCCTGCCCCGCTGGCCAACCGACCGGCTGGCCCGCATGCAGGGCAAGAGCGCGCCGTCGCCTGAAACGCCGATCGTCATGGTCGGACGGATCGGCCGACGACGCGCCATCGCGCATATGAACCTGGCCGCGGCCAAGGCCGGCCTGCATCTGGGGCAGGCCGTCGCGCACGCCACCGCGCTCGTTCCGGACCTCCTGCTCCATGATCTGGATATCGATGGCGACGCCTCAGCCCTGCGCCGTCTGGCGCTCTGGGCCCAGCGTCTCTATTCGCCCACCGTGGCGGCCGATCCGCCCGACGGGCTGGTGATCGACGCGACCGGGTGCGCCCATCTCTTCGGCGGCGAGGAGAAGATGCTGATCGATATCCGGCGGCGTCTGGAAACGGTCGGGCTGACGGCCAAGGTCGCGATCGCCGACAGTTGGGGCGGCGCCCACGCCCTGGCGCGGTACACCTTGAGGCCGATCTTCGTGGTCCCGGCCGGCGGGTTGGGACGGGAATTGACCGGCCTGCCGGTCGCGGCCCTGCGCCTGCCGCCCGAGCTTGTCCTGGCTCTAGCCAAACCCGGCTTCGACACCATCGGAGAGCTAGAGGCCACGGCCAAGGGACCGTTGGCCCACCGGTTCGGCATGGAGCCGATCCGACGCCTGGACCAGGCATTCGGCCGCGAGCGCGAGCCGATCGAGCCGGTCTTCGCCCCCGAAACCCTTCGCGTAGCCAAGATCTTCGCTGAACCGATTGGCGCGCCCGAAACCATGGCTCGTTACCTGGCCGAACTGACCGTTGAACTGTGTGCAGCGCTAGAAGCCGCAAGCCTCGGCGCCAAGGCGATCGACGCCTGGTTCTATCGCGTCGACAACCGCATCGAGTCCGCGCGGATCGGCCTGTCTACGCCGGCACGCGACGCCCGCCGGCTGGCCAAACTGCTTTGCGAGAAACTGGAGACGGTCGATCCGGGCTTCGGTGTCGATAAGATGGTGTTGGCGGCGCCCAGCGCCGAGCCCCTGGCCTACAAGCAGGACGACGCGCAGATCGCAGGATCGGCAGTGAGAGCCGCTGCTGATCTCTCCGGCCTCATCGATACCCTGGTCGCCAGACTGGGTCCCCAATCGGTCTACCGGCTGACCAGCGCCGACAGCGACATCCCCGAGCGCAGCGTCCGCAAAGCGCCGGCGATCGACCGTCCGGCGGGCTTTTCCTGGCCCGTCGACTGGCCCCGTCCCACCCGGTTCTTCCCGCACCCCGAGCCGATCGAGACTGTCGCCCTGCTCCCTGATCAGCCGCCCGCTTCCTTCACCTGGCGGGGCATGCGCCGGCGGGTTCGGCGGGCCGACGGTCCTGAACGGGTGTTTGGCGAATGGTGGAAGGCTGACGCCGAACTGGCGCGGTCGCGCGATTACTTCCAGGTCGAGGACGACACCGGCGAGCGCTACTGGATCTACCGTGACGGGGACGGCGAAGACCCCTCAAGCGGCAGCCAGCGCTGGTTCATGGCCGGCGTGTTCGGATGACGACGCCGTTCCCGCCTCACGAAGACCTCGGCGACTATGTCGAACTGCAGTGCGCCTCGCACTTTTCGCTGCTGCGGGGAGCCTCCTCGCCCGGAGAGCTCTTCGACGAGGCCCAACGCTTGGGCTTGGCGGCTCTGGCCATCTGCGACCGCAACAGCGTGGCGGGCCTGGTGCGGGCCCATGTCGCCGCCAAGGCGACGGGCGTTCGGCTGATCGTCGGCTGCGAACTTGTCCTGCGCGACGGCATGACGGTCTTGGTCTACCCGACCGACCGGGCCGCCTACGGTCGGCTGTGCCGTCTGCTCTCGCTGGGCAAGGCCCGCGCTGGCAAGGGCGAGTGCGACCTGGATCACAACGATCTGGCCGCTCATGCCCAGGGCCTGATCGGCATCCTGGCGCCCGACCAGCCAGACGGCTTGTGCGCCCAGCAACTGTCGCGTCTGGCGGCCATCTTCGGCTCTGACGCCTACCTGGCCCTTACGCTTCGGCGACGGCCCGGCGATGCGCTACGCCTGCATGAGCTCGAGCACCTGGCCCGGGCGGCGGGCGTCACGCCGGTAGTCACCAACCGGGTGCTGTTCCATGACAAGGACCGGCGCCTATTGCAGGACGTGGTCACCTGCATCCGGGAAGGCACGACGATCGACGACGTCGGCTTTCGGCGCGATCGTCATGCCGATCGCTATCTCAAGCCTGCGGCAGAGATGCGGCGGCTCTTCGCCCGGCACGCCGCGGCGCTGGCCGCATCGATCGACATCGCGCGGCGCTGCCGCTTCTCCTTGGCCGAGCTCAGTTACCAGTACCCACGTGAAGTCGTCGCCCCGGGCGAGACCGCCCAGCAAACTCTTGAGCGCCTGACCTGGGCGGGGGCGGCCGAGCGCTTTCCCGACGGCGTCACGCCCGAAGTGCGCCGGATCCTTGACCATGAACTGAGGCTGATCGGCCAGCTGGGGTATGCGCCCTACTTTCTGACCGTCAACTCGATCGTCCGCTACGCTCGAAGCCAGGACATCCTCTGCCAGGGCCGCGGCTCGGCGGCCAACTCGGCCGTCTGCTACGTTTTGGGCATCACCAGCATCGATCCCGAACGCAACGATCTGCTCTTTGAGCGCTTCGTCTCGGCCGAACGTGACGAGCCGCCCGACATTGACGTCGATTTCGAGCACGCGCGCCGAGAAGCGGTGATGCAGTGGATCTTCGAGACCTACGGTCGCCACCGCTCGGCGATCGTCGCTGTCGTTCAACGGTTCCGGCCGCGCGGCGCTGTGCGCGACGTCGGCAAGGTTCTGGGCCTGCCTGAAGACATGACCAAGGGGCTCTCCAGCCAGATCTGGAGCTTTTCTCGCGAGGAGATCGAGGAAAAGCACGCCCGCGACATGGGACTGGATCTCTCAGATCGGCGCCTGCGCCTGACCCTGGAACTTGCCCAACAACTGCTCAACACGCCGCGCCACTTCTCCCAACACCCGGGCGGCTTCGTACTGACCGAGGAACGCCTGGACGAGCTGGTGCCGATCGAGCCGGCCCGCATGGACGACCGCCAGATCATCGAGTGGGACAAGGACGATATCGACGAACTGAAATTCATGAAGGTCGACGTCCTGGCTCTGGGGATGATGACCTGCCTCAAACGCGGCCTGGACCTGCTCAGGGACCACAAGGGCGTCGTCCTGGACCTGGCGACCATCCCGCCGGAGGACCCGCGCACCTACGCCATGATCCGGCGGGCCGACACCCTGGGCGTCTTCCAGATCGAGAGCCGCGCCCAGATGGCCATGCTCCCGCGCCTGAAGCCCCGATCGTTCTATGACCTCGTCATCGAGGTGGCGATCGTGAGGCCCGGCCCGATCCAGGGCGACATGGTCCACCCCTACCTGCGCCGGCGAGAAGGCAAAGAGCCGGTGAGTTTCCCCAAGCCCGAACTCGAAAAGGTGCTGGGCAAAACCCTGGGCGTGCCGCTCTTCCAGGAACAGGCCATGCGCGTAGCCATCGAATGCGCCGGCTTCACGCCCGGCGAGGCCGACCAGCTGCGCCGCGCCATGGCGACCTTCAAGTTCACCGGCGGTGTGAGCCACTTCAAGACCAAGCTGGTCGGGGGCATGGTGGCGCGCGGTTACCCGGTGGAGTTCGCCGAACAGACCTTCGCTCAGTTGGAGGGCTTTGGGTCCTACGGCTTTCCGGAAAGCCACGCCGCCAGCTTCGCGCTTCTCGCCTACGCTTCCTCCTGGCTCAAATGCCACCATCCCGAAGTCTTCTGCACGGCCCTCCTCAACAGCCAGCCGATGGGCTTCTACCAACCGGCCCAGATTGTTCGTGACGCCATCGAGCACGGGGTCGAGGTTCGGCCCATCTGCGTCAACGCCTCTCGCTGGGACTGCACGTTGGAGGAAGCGCCGGACGGATCGCTGGCGGTGCGGCTGGGCCTGCGCATGGTCGGCAAGTTGGCAGAGCTGGACGCCGCTCGTCTCGTCCTGACCCGTCACGATGCCCCCTATCGTTCGATCGACGACCTTTGGCGGCGCGCCCAGATCGGGACCGGCGCCCTGTCGCGACTAGCCGAGGCCGACGCCTTCGCCCCGAGCCTTGGCCTGCCCCGCCGCGAGGCAGGCTGGGCGATCAAGGGCCTGCGCGATACGGCTCTGCCGCTCTTCGATCAGGTCGACGCCAGCGAACTGAATGAGCCGCCGCCTGGCCTGAAGGCCATGACCGAAGGGCGCCAGATCCTCGAGGATTACAGCCATATCGGCCTGACCTTGCGCCGCCATCCCCTGGCGCTTCTGCGTGGCGATCTGGCCAAGCGCGGCTTCTTGCCCTGCCGCACGGCGGCCGAGGCGCGAGATGGTCGTTTCATCAAGACCGCGGGCCTAGTTCTGGTCCGCCAGATGCCCGGCACGGCCAAGGGCGTGATGTTCATGACGATTGAGGACGAGAGCGGCGTCTCCAACCTGGTGATCTGGCGCACGCTCTACGAAAAGCAGCGCCGCGTGGCCCTGTCGGCCCACCTGCTCGGGGTCGAGGGCCGCATTCAGCGCGAGGGCGAGGTCGTCCACCTGGTCGCCTACAAGCTACACGACCTCAGCGACCTGCTCTCCACCCTGCAGGATCGCGGAGCCAACACCGGCGATCTAACTTGGGCCAGGCGGAGTCGGAATTTCTGCTGACCGGGACTGTCGATACCGCGCCAGAAGCGGACCTCGGCCCGCCTCCAGGCAGACGACATTGAGAGGTACGCCTCATTCATGGCTAGCTTAGCAGCGCTCCGAGAACCGGTCATAAGCGTCAATCCGCCTGACTAGTGGATCAACCAGCCCGCCATATATCTCCTGGCGCAGGAAGGTCAGCTCCGCCTCTCGGTCGGCGTCAGCCACATCGATGTACCAGCAGCGCGAGGGAACGGCGTCGTCGCCGTTCCAGCGATAGCCCCGCGCCTTGAGCCGGTCCTTCATGGCGAACGGCGAGTTCTCAGCCCAGATCCGCCAGGTCGGCGTCCGGGCCTTTTCCAGCAACGCCGCCAGGGCCGGTCCGCCTCTGCGCGGCAGGTCGGTGGCCAGGAGCTCGATGGCGGCGGCGCAGTCGTTGACGGCTCGGTGGCGGTCGTAGAAGAACCCCGCCCCGGCCGCCAGCCAGGCAAGCTTGACTCCTTCATGACCTTCAGCCGCCCAATCGACTTGGCTCATCGAGCAGGCCCATGGCTTGGTCCGAAAGACCTCGCAGAACCGCTCCAGGAAACGGCGGTCGAAGGCGGCGTTGTGGGCGATCACCAGGGCGGCCGGCGCCGCGAATGCCGTCACAGCCTCCAGGTCAATGGCCCGTCCCTCGACCATGGCGTCGTCGATGCCGGTCAGGGCGGTGATCTCGGCGGAGATCGGCTCGGCGGGCTGGCGAAAAGCCTGAAAGGCCTCCCCGACCTCGTAGATCCGCCCATCCGTCCCGTAGCGGAACGGGACCATCGCCAGCTCGATGATCTCGTCGCGCCGCCAGTCCAGGCCGGTGGTCTCGACGTCGACGAATAGGCCGGTGCGGACAACTAGGCCATCGGGAACGGGCTGTGTCGGACGCGTCGCAAGCCGACGCAGCACGCGGTATTCGCCGCTCGCCCGTAGCGTCTCGGCCATCGCTTCGAGGTCTTGCGGCTGGCCCACCATCAAACCCACATATCATTCCCAACGATGGTCAAGCCAGGCTCGACCCGATGAAGCCGCAAGACAATCGTAGCGCCAACCGGCTAGCGTGGTCGTATTACGTTGCTGGACGAAAACAGCGTCAGGGATTTGGAGGCCCGGCTGATCGCGACATAGAGGTGTCGGGCGTTCATGTCGTCGGCGTCCAGGATGATGGCGTGTTCGGCTTCCAGTCCTTTGAGGAGCAGCGTGCTTCCGACCGCCCGGTTTGGCAGAGCGCGTGCCGTGGCCCGATGCCTTTCCCGGACGTGGATCGCCGCTTCAGTCACCGAGACGCCCTTGCTGGCCGCTCGGTGCAGGGCGTCGATCATCGCCGTCATGATCTGGCGTCGGAAAATCCGCGCCCCCGGCTCGCGGGCGAAGGCTTCGATCACCCGTGCGGCCGCCGCTGGCCCGTCGTCGGCGAGCATGGCCAGGCAAGCGGCCTCCGAGGCGGTGGCGGAATTGTGAGCCGTACCGCGATGAAGACTGTCCAGGCGCTTGCCCAGGGCGGTCATGTCGATGCCGGTCATCACCTCCTTGGTGACGCGCAGGGTCGCCTTCAATCGCTCCAGCCCTCGGCAGCTTTCAAGCTCGGCGGCGGCGCCCATGAAGTCGTTCAGGTCCACTGGTTCGACGACATGCAGCCCGGCGGTCTTGCGCGCGAAATCCGATCGGGTGCTGGGACGACGCGAGTCGCCGATGACCAAGAGGCCTTCGCCAGCGCTCGGTTTGAGCCGTAGCACCGCATCGCGCTGCGCGTTGGCCAATTCGTTGGCGTCGGCCGGCTTTTGGCGCCAAGTGACGTTGCTGGGTGCGCTACGCAGATCTAGGCCCCTGCCCGCCAGCAGTTCGTCCCGCACCCTGAGGATCCATAGTCCGAAGTCGCGTTCCCCGGCGTTTCGCCAGCGCCAGGGTTCGGCGAAGGTTTCAACCACGGGAAAGTCAACCGCCACCCTGGTATCCCAGTCGGGCAACGAACCAGGCCGGAAATCGAAGATGCGCTGCAACGGATCGCCCAACACGCAGCAGGGCAACCTGTCGGCCAGAGCCAGGACAAGAGCATGCTGATCCAGGCAGCAATCCTGGTACTCATCTACGATAAGCCGTTGATAGGTCGCCGCCACCGGCTGATCCAACGCCCCCGAGACGACCGCCTTCAGCGCCGCCTTACGCAAGGCGGGATAGTCGATCTTAGGAAGCCCGGCCACCACCAGGCCAGAAAGCTGCGGGAAGTTGGCCACCAGTCGAAGCGCCCAGCCGTCGATCGTCACCAGGCGATAGGCTCCGCTCGGCACGCCAGCCTTCTTGAGCCGTTCGCGCAGGGCCGACACCCCCGCATTGGTGTGGGTGAGGACAAGGGTCACGCCGGCCACGCCGCGCTTCAGGGCGTCGACGATCGTCTGGGTCTTGCCGCAGCCAGCGGGTGCGACCACCAGGCCGCGACGATGGGCGGTCAGGTCAAATGACAACGGGGTTGTCCTCGCCGTCGGCCCCCGGCGCGTCGTGCATCATCCAGGCGCGGAGATCGGCCAGGACCTTAGGAAGTGGCGCAGCGCCCTTCTCGAAATAGGGTCCCAGAACGGTTCGACCGACCTTTTCGGCCGGCTCGATCCACTTGAACCATTTGCCCTTGCCGGCGGCACGGCCGAGCGCGTCCCGCTCCGAAGCGGATAGGCCCAAGCTGACGACCACGTCGCGATCGACCGTCACGCCGTGGTTCTTGCAGTGCTGAGCCACGGAGTCTGCGCCGTTGAACTCCTCGGCGATGTCGAGCAGAGCCAGGATCGCCTCTTCGGAGAGCGCGTGGAAAAGCTGCTGCTCGGTCGAGTAGGGTGCGGCCCAGGCAAATTGTGTGACGCCGCCCTCGTCCAGACGGGTCTGCTGCGCTGTGGTCAAGGGCACGTCGGAATCGCGCCAGAGCGCGGTCCGATAGCCCATTCGGCCAAAGCAGGCGGCGCGTTCAAACATGTTGCTGCCGTTGCCGTCGCACACCGCAACCCCGAGGTAAGCCAGCGAGGCTTGCCCCTTCCCGGTCCAGTAGAGGTCCAGCCCCCTGGCCATGCCGATTTCGGTCGGCCCCTCGCAGACCAGGACGTTGGGCGCCAAGAACCCTTCGGCGTTGGCCCGTACTGTCTTTTGGTCTTCCTCCTCGCCACCGATTCCGCGGGCGCTGACGCGGCCGTCGGGCCCACGCAGGACGCGCCAGAGCTGGCTTGCCGCCAGTTCGCGCAGCACGACCGCCGAGTGGGTAGTCAGGAACACTTGCCGATCGCTCGGCGGAGTCTTGCTGCCCAAGCGGTGCAACAGACGACTGATCCTGTAGGGCTCAAGGCCGTGTTCGAGCTCGTCGATCAGGGAGATCTTAGCCGCGTCACTGGCGGCCGCCTGCAGGCTTGCGACCAGTAACCTGGAGCTTCCGACACCAAGACTGCGCAGCGGCACCCCTTGGGCGTCGTGAAGAGCGATAGCGCCGCCGGAAAAGCTGACGCCGTGGGCGTCCAGCAGGGCGAGCGCGCCCTCCCCGCCCGGCACGCCTGCGTCCCGGGCCGTTTCGTCGACGATCTTCAGGGTGTCAGCGACCTGAACGCCGGCTTGAGCTCCGAACGCGGCGCGAGCTTGGCGTGCCGCGTCGGCAAGGGCTTGACCGGCGCTGGCGCGCTGGTCGGAGAGCCGATTGAGGACAGAACGCGGACTCCAAGAGAAGTGATGGCTGGCGAAGGCTCCTAGCCGCGTCGGGGCGATCGCGACCCGATCACTCCAGGGCAGATCCTTGGCCACGCCTTCGGCTTCGGCCCGCTGTGAATAGAGCGACCACTTGGGTTCAAGGTCGCCCGTGACCGTCAGGCGCATCGATAGCACCGGTTCCAGCGTCGCGGCCGGTTCATCAAAGACACCGCCCAACCCCGCGTCCCAGCCCCGCAGAAAAAGGCCGTAAGCGTCCAGGTCAAGAAGTGTTGGCGGCAGATTGCCCAACGTCACGGTAATGACGATCGACTTGCCGACATCGAGATTGTGAAAGTCGGCGTCGCCGAAGCTCGCCGAGCGGCGGGGCTGAAGGACGAGATCGATGGCGTCCAGCAGGGTCGACTTGCCGGAATCTCCGGGGCCGATGAGGGCGTTGATCCCGGGCGTGGGAATCAGGACGCCGCTGGCAATGCCGCGGAAATGCTCAAGTTCGAGGAGTCTGATCAAGGCCATGGCGCAGCTTGATTTCTCGCCGGAGTTGCAGTCAAGGCCTGAGCGGCTGAAGGCGGTTATCCTCAGCTTTCGTTTAGCTTAGCCAAGATCGTTTCTTGTCTGGAGGATCGCGATAAGCAGAGCCTCCGATATGCCCTCCAAACTACGCCGCCGCCCTCCTCCGGGCCAACCGAACTTCCGCTTCGATCTGTCCTTCGCCAACCATCGCTCACCCACACAGGAGAGCGACATGCCCGATCAAGTATCGACAGCCGCCGGACAGCTCGTCCGCCCTATCCGACGGGCCGAACTTCGGAAACTCGTCCCCCTCGCCGACAGCACAATCTACGACCTGGAGCAGCGCGGCGACTTCCCTCGGCGCTTCCCCCTGACCCGGCGCTGCGTGGTCTGGGATCGCGCCGAGGTCGAGGCTTGGCTTGTCGAGCGCAAGACCAAGCCGTTACCAGACGAGCAATTGGCGCCGGGCCCGAACGTGGCGCTGCGCCGGACCCGTCCGGTCCGGCGCGCCTAGTGCTTAGGCTGCAGGGTCGAGCGTGATCCCATGCTCGACCGTCGGCTTGAGCGTCGGGACGTGCTTTTGGCCACTGTTCCAGGCGTCGATCATGTCGGCCCACTCCTGGAGCATGTGGCGACGCTGCACAGCGTACTCCGCCACATTGTAGACCCGCCTTGAGGTGCGGCGGTCGACGTGCGCCAGGCAGCGTTCGATCCAGTCCTCATCGAACCCGATTTCATTGAGCAACGTAGAACCGGTCCGCCGCAGGTCGTGGACGGTGAAAGGCTTCAAATCCAAGTCGTTGGCCTTTGCCCGCTCGGCGATCGACATCGTGACCCGATTGAAGGTCGCCCGCGACATCGGCTCGTCAGCTTCGTACCGTGATGGCAGTACGTAGGGCGAGTTACCCGCGCAGGTCTTCAGGGCGATGAACATGTCGAGCGCCTGCGTCGACAGATAGATGTTGTGGGCGCGGCCGCACTTCATCCGTTCCTTCGGAATCTGCCAGACCGCGTTGACGAAATCGATCTCGCTCCAGACCGCGTCCTGCAGTTCGCTCTTTCGAACGAGCGTGAGCAGGATCAGCTTAAGCCCCAACCGGATGGTTGGCAGCGTCGGCACCTGTTCAAGCAAAGTGTAGAAGAGCCGGATCTCGCGCGGCGTCAGCGCGCGCTCCCGCGGCATGGCAGTCCAGATCGACGCGGGGCTCACTTCCTTGGCGGGGTTCTCGACCTTCTCACCGTGCAGCCTCGCAAAGGCGAAGATGAGGTTGATCTGGTCGCGGATGTGGACCGCCGTCGCCGGCGCACCGCGATCCTTGACCTTCTGACAAAGCATTCGGATGTCGTGAGGTTCGATCTCTTTCAGCAGTCGGTTCTGAAAGGCTGACGCGATATCTCGCTCGAAGATCCCTCGACGCATAGCGCGCGTGCTTTCTGCCATCCGGCCCTCGTCCAACCACTTGCGGCCAAACTCGCCGAACGTCTTAGCGGCCTTGATCCGGGCCTTGTCGCGCTGCTTTTCCAGCGCCGGCGAAACGCCTTCCCGGACCTTGCGCCTGGCTTCCATCGCGAGCTCGCGCGCCTTGAGCAGAGTAAGGCCATCGGCCCCGTATCGGCCGAGCGTCAGGGTCTCGCGGCGATTGTTCAGCCGGTAGTCCAGGCGGAAGGTGATCCCCCCCGCCGGTGAGACCACCACGTAAATACCGTCACGGTCCGTGACCTTGTACGGTTTCTTCTTTGGTTTCAGGCTCTTAAGAGCCGCATCGGTAAGCATGGAACGGCCTCCGGCGCCCCTGAAACCCTCGAAAAGCGCGCGAAAATACCGTCACCCATTTTTGGGCGCGGCGTCGGCTTATTTATTCAAGGATTTCAGCGACTTGCTGCTGAGAAAAATACCGTCAGGCCTGAGGTGACCTGACGGTATCAGCTGCAAATAAGCAGAGGCAAGACAGCCGGAAGACCGTCACTAAGCCGCCATTTGAGGCGGGGTACGGTCAATAGATGGCAATACTTCTCGACCAGATTCACAAATTATTTCAGTCACTTAGGCGACATCAGCGATCGATCGCGGGTGCCGCCGAAGCCGACTGAATTATTCCCACTCGATGGTGCCGGGCGGCTTCGACGTCACGTCGTAGACGACGCGGTTGACGCCCCGCACCTCGTTGATGATCCGGGTTGCGGTCTTGCCCAGCACGTCCCAGGGAAACTCGAAGAAGTCGGCGGTCATGCCATCGGTCGAAGTGACCGCGCGCAGGGCCAGGACGTTCTCGTAAGTGCGCGCGTCGCCCATGACGCCGACCGTCTTCACCGGCAGCAGGACAGCGAAGGCCTGCCAGATCTTGTCATAGAGGCCGGCGTTGCGGATCTCTTCCAGATAGATGGCGTCGGCGTCCTGCAGCACCTTCACCTTCTCGGGCGTGATGTCGCCGGGAATGCGGATGGCCAGGCCCGGGCCAGGGAACGGGTGACGGCCCACGAAGGCCGGGGCCAGGCCCAGCTCGACGCCCAGGGCGCGGACCTCATCCTTGAACAGCTCGCGCAGCGGTTCGACGAGCTTGAGCTTCATGTAGTCCGGCAGGCCGCCGACGTTGTGATGGCTCTTGATGACCGCCGAAGGGCCGCCGCGGGCCGAGACGCTTTCCACCACGTCGGGATAGAGCGTGCCCTGCGCCAGGAACGCCGCCCCCTCGATCTTGGCGGCCTCCTTGTCGAAAACGTCGATGAACAGCTTGCCGATGGTCTTGCGCTTGGTCTCGGGGTCGGAGACGCCTGCCAGCTCGCCCAGGAACAGATCGCCCGCGTCCACGTGGACCAGGGGGATGTTGTAATGGTCGCGGAACAAGGTCACGACCTGCTCGGCCTCGTTCTTGCGAAGCAGGCCCGTGTCGACGAACACGCAGGTCAACTGGTCGCCGATCGCCTCATGGATCAGGACGGCGGCCACCGAACTGTCGACGCCGCCCGACAGGCCGCAGATCACCTTGCCGTCGCCGACCTGGTCACGGATTTTCTGGACCATCTCCTGGCGGAACGACGCCATGGTCCAATCGCCCTTCAGCCCGGCGACGTTGAACAGGAAGTTCCTGTACATCTGCGGCCCGTGGACGGTGTGGTACACCTCGGGGTGAAACTGAACCGCGTAGATTTTCTTGGCGTCGTTGGCGATCGCCGCAAACGGGGCGCCGGTGGATGTGGCGACCACCTCGAAGCCTTCCGGAATAGCCATGACGCGGTCGCCGTGGCTCATCCAGACCGTCTCCCGCTCGCCGACGCCAGCCAGGCCCTGGAACAACGGGCTATCCTTGCCAATGGTGAGCTCGGCCCGGCCGAACTCGCCAGCGTGACCGCCCTCGACCTTGCCGCCCAGCACGTCGCACAGCAGTTGCTGGCCGTAGCAGATGGCCAGCATCGGCAGGCCGAGGTCGAACAGCTTGCGGCCGATGCGGGGGCTGTCGTCTTCCAGCACGCTGGCCGGGCCGCCCGACAGGATGATGGCCGAGGGGGCGTAATCGTCGACCAGGGCCTCGACCTTGTCGAACGGATGGATCTCGCAATAGACGCCCGCCTCGCGCACCCGGCGCGCGATCAGCTGGGTCACCTGGCTGCCGAAATCGACGATCAGGACGCGCTGGTGATGGGGTTCGGTGGTCATGGCGAGAGGTCTCCAGCGTGTGCGTTGTGGTCGGTCTCCCTTGCGGGAGCAATCTTCAGGGTGCGTAGGTCGCGCGCTCGAGCACGGCGGCGAAGAAGCCGTCCGTCCCCGCGCGATGAGGCGTCAGACGCAGATAGCCTTCCGGGGTCAGGTACGGCTCGACGCCTTCCAGCGCGATCGGCCTGGCCGAGAATTCGGGACGCCGCTCGAGGAAGGCCGCCACGCGGTCCTCGTTCTCCTCGATCAGCAGGGAGCACGTGACGTAGATCAGGCGCCCCCCCGGCTTCACGAAATCGGCGGCGTCGGCCAGCACGGCGTCCTGCTCGATCTGACGCTTGGCCAGTTGGTCGGGCGACAGCCGCCATTTGGCGTCGGGGTGGCGGCGCCAGGTGCCCGCGCCGGTGCATGGGGCGTCGACGAAGACCAGATCCAGCTTGCCCTCCAGACCCTTCAGCGGCTGCCCTTCGATGGGCGAGCGGATCTGCAGGTTGCGCACCCCCGCCCGCTGGCCGCGGCGGATGGTGTCGGCCAGGCGGCGGGCGTCGCTGTCGTGAGCGAAGATCTGGCCGCTGTTGCCCATGGCCGCGGCCAGGGCCAGGGTCTTGCCCCCGCCCCCGGCGCAGAAGTCCAGCACCTGCTTGCCCTTGATCGGGCCGGCCGTGGCGGCCGCGATCTGGGAGCCCAGATCCTGGACCTCGAACCAGCCCTTGGAGAAGGCCGGTACGGCCTCGACCGACGGCGTGCGGTCGGTGGCCGAAGGCGCGGGGATGCGGAAGGCCGTCGGCAGCACCCCCGCCGGCTCGGCGCCGATCAGGGCCACGGCCTTGGCGCCGCGCTCGACATCCGTCTTCAGCGTGTTGATCCGCAGATCCACCGGCGCGCGCTCGGACAAGGCCCGCATCTCGGCGGCCTGGTCCTGGCCCAAGGCGCGGGCCAGGTGCGGTTCCAGCCAGTCGGCGTAGTCGCCGGCGACCGGCGCGGGGGCTTCGGCCAGCGAGCGCGGCGTCGCGATGTGCGCCTGTTCCGCGTCGGCCAACGCGCCCGGACCGTGTTCCTCGCCAGCAGCTTCGGCGATGCGCTGGGCCGACCATTTCCAGTCGTGAGCCAGCACCCCCAGCACCACGCCACGCGCGCTGTCGTCCCCCATCATCCAGCCCAGCGAGCGCTTACGGCGCAGGGCGTCCAGCACCAAGCCCGAAACGAAGGCGCGATCCTTGGAGCCGGCATATCGTGCGCTCTCGCCCCAGCGCTTCAGCGCCATCCGTACGGGAAAGTGACGCGTCTCGATCTCGGTAAGGACCTCGATCGCCGCTGCTAGTCTGCCGCCGTCGCGCATTTTTTCTTTCAGATCACCAGGGCGAGCAGGATCAGCCCCAGGCCGATCATGGACACCAGCCAGACCAGCGACCGGAGCACCGGCACGCCGAAGGCGTAGAGAAGAATGTAGAGTGCGCGGGCGCCCGCATAGAGCCCCGCGCCGCAGTAGGTGAACATGCCGAGGCGGCCGCCCAGATAGGCGACGATCACAGCTGCCGCGAAGAACGGGAACGTCTCGCGGAAATTGACGAAGGCCCGCTCCAGCCGGCCGGCCATGCCGGTCAGCTGGATGCGGTCCTCCCGGGGGCCCATGTTCCACTTCCAGCCGCGCTGGGGCTGGGCGGACGCAGCCGCCCAGACCAGGTGGACCAGGCCGATCACGACCGCCACCGCCAGCATCTGCAGCTCGAAGGCCATCTTCACGGGCTAGACCGCGCTCGGATAGTTCGGAGCTTCCCGGGTGATCATCACGTCGTGGACGTGGCTCTCGCGCAGGCCCGCGCCCGTGATCCGCACGAAGCGCGCGCGCTCCTGCAAATCGGGGATCGTGGGCGCGCCGACATAGCCCATGGCCGCCCGAAGACCGCCGACCAGTTGGTGCAGCACCGGCGAGATCGGCCCCTTGAACGGGGTCTGACCCTCGATGCCTTCCGGCACGAGCTTGAAGCTGTCGGTCACTTCCTTCTGGAAGTAGCGGTCGGCCGAGCCGCGGGCCATGGCGCCCACAGAGCCCATGCCGCGATAGCTCTTGTACGACCGGCCCTGGTACAGGAACACCTCGCCCGGCGCTTCTTCGGTGCCGGCGAACATCGAGCCCATCATGGCGGTCGAAGCCCCGGCGGCGATGGCCTTGGCCAGGTCGCCCGAGTACTTGATGCCGCCATCGGCGATGATCGGGGTGCCGCTCTCGCGGCCCGCGCGCACGGCTTCCATGATCGCGGTCAACTGGGGCACGCCTACGCCGGCCACAATGCGCGTGGTGCAGATCGAGCCGGGGCCGATACCCACCTTCACCGCGTCGGCGCCGGCGTCGATCAGGGCGCGGGCGGCGTCGTAGGTGGCGATGTTGCCGGCCACGATCTGGACGCGGTTGGCTTCGCGCTTCAGGCGCGAGACTGCGGCCGCGACCTGGCTGGAGTGGCCGTGGGCGGTGTCGATGACGACGACGTCGACGCCGGCGTCCACCAGGCCCATCGAGCGCTCGAAACCAGCGTCACCGACGGTCGAGGCCGCGCCGACCAGCAGCCGCCCCTTGTCGTCCTTGGCGGCCAGGGGGTGGGCCTGGGCCTTCTCGATGTCCTTGACGGTGATCAGGCCGACGGCGCGATAGGCGTCATCCACGACGATCAGGCGTTCGATCTTGTGCTTGCGCAGCAGTTCGCGCGCCTCGCGCTGGTCGACCCCTTCGGAGACCGTGATCAGGTTCTCGCGGGTCATCAGGGCGGAGGCCGGAACGTTCGCGTCGCCCTCGAAGCGCATGTCGCGGTTGGTCAGGATGCCGACCAGCTTGCCCGAGCCGCGCTCGACCACGGGGAAGCCCGAGATCTTGCGGCGGGCCTTGATCTCGCGGACCTCGGCCAGGGTGGTGTCGGGGTGAATGGTCAGCGGATTGATGACCATGCCGCTTTCGTAGCGCTTGACCTCGCGCACCTGGTCGGCCTGCTCCTCATTGGTGAGGTTGCGGTGCAGGATTCCCAGACCGCCGGCCTGCGCCATCGCGATGGCCAGACGGCTTTCGGTCACCGTGTCCATCGCGGCGGACACAAGCGGGATGTTCAGACTGATTTCACGCGTGAACCGGGTCTCGGTCGTCACCTGGGTAGGCATGACGTCGGAGGGACCGGGTTCGAGCAAAACGTCGTCGAAGGTGAGCCCTTCGCGAATCTCCATTGGATTCTCCATTTTGCGGCGCGGGTATAGCGGCGAGGCCGTCGGTTGTCGACCCCGCCGAAGCGTCGAAATGGAGTTCCTGCGTCACGACGGCGCGAGCTCCTCGCCCGCGCCGTTCCTTGAGATCAGCCGATGGGCTTGGCCCCCGGTGTACCGCATTTGGCGAACTTGCCCTTGGCGTCCTTGCACTTGGTCGGCTTGGCCGGCGCGGCGGCCGGGCACTTGGTGAACTTGCCCTTGGCGTCCTTGCAGGGCGCGGCGAAGGCCCCGCTGGAGAAAGCCGAGAGCCCGACAGCCAGGGCAATGGCGACAGTCATGGACTTGGACATGAGTTAAGCCTCTCGTGGCATCGCGTTGAGTACGCGACGCGATGCTCACGCCTTCTCACGTTTCAGGGCAAGTCCTCGAAATGTAAATCTGTCATCAAGGCCCAGCCAATTCGCCGCACCACTACAATCCAGGATGGTAATAACGGCAACCACCTCGCGATTTAGTAGATTCTACTTATTGAAATTACCCTAGGGTTGTTTTGAAGTTCTTGTGGTGAAGCTATCGCCCCTTGAAACCCGTGGCCACGAGGAAGACCTCGGAGCTGTCGGCGCGACTGGCCTTGGGCTTGAAATGCACCACCTTGCTGAAATGCTTCTTCAGACGAGCGATCACCTCGGCCGTCTCGCCGCCCTGGAAAGCCTTGGCCACGAACGCGCCGCCCGGCTTGAGCACCTCGATGGCGAAGTCGGCGCCGATCTCGATCAGGCCCACGATCCTCAGGTGGTCGGTCTCGCGGTGACCCACGGTGTTGGGGGCCATGTCCGACATGACCAGGTCGGGCGCGCCGCCCAGCAGCTCGATCAGCTTGGGCGGACAGGACGGATCGGTGAAGTCCATTTCCAGAATATGCGCGGGGGCCACCGGGTCCACCGGCAGCAGGTCCACACCCACGAGGTTGGTCACGCCCCGCTCGACGGCGATCTGCAGCCAGCCGCCAGGCGCGCAACCCAGGTCGATCACCCGCGCGCCCTTGCGGAAGAAATGGAACTTGTCGTCGATCTCGCTGATCTTGAACGCGGCGCGGCTGCGGTACCCCATCGCCCGGGCCTTGGCCGAGAACGGGTCGTTGATCTGGCGCTCCAGCCAGGCCTGCTGCGAGGGCGTGCGGCCGAAAGCGGTCTTCAGGCGCGCGGGCTTTCCCCGGCCGCCCTCGTTGCCGCCGGTCGGCGGCTTGACCATGCGACGCTTGGGAGGTTCTTCGTTCATGCTTCCACCGCGCGGACAGGCGCCCTGCCCGCTCCGCCGCGCCGACGCCGGCGCGGCCTCTTCTGTTGATCCGACATCAGGGACATCAGCAGCCCCTCTCTAAGGCCTCGATCGGCGACACGCACGCGCGAACAGGGCCAAAGCTCCTGGACGGCCTGCAGGATCGCCGCCCCCGCCAGCACCAGATCGGCGCGGTCGGCGCCGATGCAGGGCTCCTTGGCGCGTTCGCTGGCCGTCAGGGTCAACAACCGCTCGGCCGCCGCCTCGCAGTCGCTGCGTTCCATCCAAAGCCCGTCGACCACATTGCGGTCATAGCGGGCCAGGCCCAGGTGCAGCCCCGCCAGGCTGGTGATCGCGCCTGAGGTGCCGACCATGTGGGCCCGGTCGCCCTCGAAGTGCCGGCGCATGGGCTCGGCATGCGGGAAAGCCTCGATGCGCGCCTTGACCGCCTCGACCATGGCCCGGAACCAGCTTGCATCGGCCCGGTCGCCCTCGGGAAAACGCTCGGCCAGCGTGACCACGCCGATTGGGATCGACAGCCAGGCCTTGATCGGCAGGCGCCAGGCGGCGAACTGCCGAGGCTTGGCGTCCAAACCCTCGCCCTTCAAGTCGACCCATGACAGCTCGGTCGAGCCGCCGCCGACATCGACCACCAAAGCCGCGTCAGCCTCGCGGTCGAACAGGCTCATACAGCCAGCCACCGACAGCTGAGCCTCTTCCTTCGGCGTGATGATCTGGAGACGCAATCCGGTCTCGTCGGCGACCCGCCGCACGAAATCGGGACCATTGGCCGCACCCCGGCAAGCCTGCGTCGCTACGGCCTTGACCCTCACCACCCGCCGGCGACGGATCTTCTCGGCGCAGACCTTGAGGGCGGCCATCGAGCGGTCCATGGCCTCGTCCGACAGCATGCCGCTCTGCGACAGCCCCTCGCCCAGCCTTACGATCCTGGAATAGGCCTCCACCACACGGAATCCCCGCGGCGACGGCGTGGCCACCAACAGGCGGCAGTTGTTGGTTCCCAGATCGAGCGCCGCATAACACGGCGTCTCGCCTGGAGGCCGGCGCTGCCCCCGATTCTTGGGCGCGCCGGGCGCTCGCGGCGCCTCCGACATGGTCTATCACCTTGTCTCGCAGGCGATTCATGCCGAACCGCCTCACTTCGGAAGCGAACATAGCAACCGGATTCGCGCGCAGGAAGGCGTCGCCTTGTCATCCGGTCACGGAAGCATACGTTCAGACTCCAGTCAGGAGAGTCAGGTTAGGCTGCCTGTCATGAACACGAGATCCGCCAAATTCTCGATCGGCCAAGTGGTCAAGCATCGCGTCTTCCCATTCCGAGGCGTGGTGTTCGACGTGGATCCGGTTTTCGCCAACACCGAGGAGTGGTGGAACTCGATTCCCGAGGACATCCGCCCCACCAAGGACCAGCCGTTCTATCATCTGCTGGCCGAGAACGACGACAACACCTACGTCGCCTACGTATCGGAGCAAAACCTGCTGGCCGACGAAACCGGCGAACCGGTGGGCCATCCGCAGACGACCGTGATCTTCGAAAGCTTCGATCACGGCGCCTACAAGCTTCGGCCTCGCATTTCGCACTAGACGCAAGGTCTCTCCGGAGACTTGGCGATCCGGGGCAAAATCCGAACGAAACTTGCCCGAATGCGGGCGTAACGTCGTTGCATGAGCAGCGATGGCTTTAGCGGCGGCCCGCCTCCCGGAGCGCGGCCGGATTGGACGATCGACCAAGGATGGGAAGCCTATTCCCAATCCGAGCACGGCGTCTGGATAACCCTATACGAGCGCCAGGCCGAAATGTTGCATGGGCGCGCCTGCGACGAATTTCTGCGGGGCCTCGACGCGCTGGACCTGCATCGCGCGGGCATCCCCGACTTCAACCGCATCAATGAAGAGCTCCAGCGCCTCACCGGCTGGAGCGTGGTGGCCGTGCCGGGCCTGGTGCCGGACGACGTCTTCTTCGACCACCTGGCCAACCGCCGCTTTCCCGCCGGCCAGTTCATTCGCAAGCCGCACGAACTGGACTATCTGCAGGAGCCCGACGTCTTTCACGACGTCTTCGGCCACGTTCCGATGCTGACCGATCCGGTCTTCGCCGACTATATGCAAGCCTACGGCAAGGGCGGTCAGCGCGCCCTGGGCCTTGGGCGGCTGGCCAACCTCGCCCGCCTCTACTGGTACACGGTCGAGTTCGGCCTGATGGAGACCAAGGCCGGCCTTCGGATCTACGGCGCAGGCATCGTCTCCTCGCGCACGGAGTCGCTGTTCGCGCTGGACGATCCATCGCCTAACCGCATCGGCTTCGATCTGGAGCGGGTGATGCGCACGCCTTACCGGATCGACGACTTTCAGCAGGTCTATTTCGTTATCCCGTCGATCCGGACCTTGCAGGAGGTCACGCTGCGCGACTTTGGAGCCCTCTACGAGCGCCTGGCCGGCGCCAGCGACCTCGGCATCGCCGAGATCACCGCCGCCGACCAGGTGCTGACCGCAGGAACCCAGGCCTATGCGAACGCTGGCGGCCGGCTGGCGCTGGCCCGGGGCTGACCCTTCAGGCCGAACAGAAGACGCACGCCAGGAATGCGCCGGACCGCCTCGTACGTGGCCAGGCATCCCGCGAAGGTGAACACGATCAGGATCGTCGCCTCCACCGGCTGCGGCAGGCCCAGCCTGGCCAGATGATGGGCGGCCACCACGATCAGGGTCTGGTGGATCAGGTAGAACGGGAAGACTCCCAGGGTCAGGTAGCGCAGGGTCGCGCCGCCCCGGTTCAGGTGCTTGGCGCCAAATCCCAGGATCGCCACGATCGAGCACCAGGTGTCGGCGGCGTGCACGAAGCGCATCAGGAGTTTCAACTCGGCCGTCGGGGTTGGCGTGTCGTTGCGATAGTGGAAAGCGAACGCCGCCCAACCGGCGTAGGCCATCGCCGCCAAGATCAAGGCCGGCCAGCGCACTGCGATGAGGCGCTGGCGCAGCAACTCCGACTTGGCCAGGCCGAAGCCCAGCAGAAAAGCCGAGAACGACACGGCGTGCACATAGTGATCGCCGATCAAGGCGTGGGTCTCGCCGTAGCGCGGATAGAGCCAGGCGCGCAGCAGGCCCAGATAGACCACCGGCAGCGCGATCAGCCACGGCCCCTTCAGCATTCGTTCGGCCGCGCGCTGAAGCCCCTGCCCCGCGCCCTTCCACGCCAGCAGCAGGCCGGCCAGCGCCAGCGTGTAGAGCAGCAGATAGGCCACGAACCACATGTGGTTCCACGTCGGGGTGATCAGGCAGCCGTCGGGGCTGCACCAGTGACCCGAGGCCGTGACGTACTTGCCCCAGAAGTCGAGGTACGAGGCCCCGGCGTCGACCGGCGCGCCGGGATGGGCCGCCACGTACTCGATCACCTGATAGTACGACTGTGGCGGCACGATCACGAACATCGCAAACAGCAGCGGCGGCAGCAGCCGCGCCACCCGCATGCCGGTCAAGGCCCCAACCGTGACCTTGTCAGCCATGAACCGGGTCGCCGCGCCCGAGACCAGGAAAAGCAGCGTCAGCCGCCACGGATTGGTCAGGAACATCGCCAACTCCAGCTTCTCCACCGGATGGGGCGACTTCACATGCCAATCCCAGGGCACATAGAACATGCCGACGTGGTAGAGGATGAGCAGGAAGAACGCGCCGACCCGAATCCAGTCCAGGTCGTAGCGGCGCTCGGGGGATGAGACGGTCGAGGTCATGAGAAGGCGTCCCGCGTGAAAAACGATGCGAAGGTCGTGACGCGGACCGCCGGCCATGGCCAAGGGCCTGGGGATCAGCGGCCGCTGCCTGGGACGAGCGGAAAGCCGCCAGGGACCGGCGGCGCGTTTTTCGGGATGAGCGGCGATGAGCTGCGCGCCATCCGCCAGGCCTGGCTGCTGGGCCTGGGCCTGATCGCCGCCATCGCACTGGTCAACGTCCTGACCCTGCGCCACGACGCCCCCAAACTGGGCGTGCTCCTGCCGACGATCTGGGAAGGCACCAGCGCCTGCGTCACCATGTGCGTCTTCGCCATCCCCGCCGCCGTCGCGCTCTGGACGTTCCGCACCTCGCCGCGCTGGTGGCGGGCCGCGCCCGTGCATCTGGCGGCGGTGACGCTCTATTCGGTGCTGCACGTTTCCGGGTTCGTGGCGCTGCGCAAGCTGGCCTATGCCGCGTTCACATCCGAGACCTATACCTTCGGCCCCATCTCGACGGAGTTTCCGTACGAATTTCGCAAGGACCTGATGGCCTACGGTCTGGCCTCGATCATCTACTACCTGTCCCTGCGCCGCGAGCATCGTGCGTTCGTCGCCGCCCCTGCCGAGACGCCCCGCACCTTCGACATCCAGGACGGCGCGCGACTGCTGCGGGTGCCGACGATCGACATCCTGGCCGTGCGCTCGGCCGGCAACTACGCCGAGTTCCTGATCGCCGACGGCCGACGGCGCCTCGTCCGCTCCTCCCTGGTGGCGCTGGAGGAAAAGCTGGCCGAGCACGGCTTTCGGCGAAGCCACCGCTCATGGCTGGTCAACCCGGCGCGCGTGACCGGCCTGCGTCCTGAAGGTTCAGGCGACTACGCGATCGAGCTGGGCGCGGTGGAAGTCCCGCTATCGCGACGTTTTCCCGAGACGCTAGCCGTCTTGCGTGGCTAGGCCGCCCGCTGGAACGGATAGAAGTCCCCGCCCAGCCCGAGGATGCCCGTCAGCTCATCCAGCGCCTCCCGCCCCTCGACGATCAACGAAGGATCGGCCAGGTCCCGCGGAGCCAGACGATCGCGATAACGACGGCGCCCCCAATCGGCGAGCCGCTCGTGCAGGTCGGGACCAAAGCGCTGGCGGGGGTTGGTCGCCGCCAGCTCCGCCTCCGTCAGCACCACCCGTAACCGCAGGCAGGCCGGACCGCCGCCGTTGCGCATGCTCTGCCGGACATCGACATACTCCACCCGCCCGATCGGTCCGTTCGACGACGCCAGGCCCTGGGCGACGGCATGGGCGCGAGGATTGTCGCGCGTTTCTCCCGGCGCCAGCAGCACCAGCCGATCCTCGCCCGGCGCGACCAGAAGCTGGGAATTGAAGAGATAGCTCTTCACCAGGTCTTCCATCGGCAAATCGGCTTCCTGCACCTCCACGAAGACCGGCTCGAACAGGCCGTCGGCGGCGGCCCGCACGTCCGCCTCCATCGCCGCACGATCCTCGAACGCCCGCTCGTGGAACAGCAGGCATTCCCGCGTCCCCACGCAGACGACGTCGTTATGGAACGCCCCGCCGTTGATCGCCGCCACGCCCTGACGCGCGAAGACGGCGCGGGCGGCGCCGTGCCGGCGCGCGACCGCCTCGAAGGCCTCGCGGGTCTGGCGGGCGGGATAGCGGCCGTCCCAGCGCTCCCACGCCTCGCGCCCCCAGACGAACAGGTTCACGCCCGGATCGCTATGATCGGCGCAGAGACGGACGTGGTTGGCCGCGCCCTCGTCGGCGAAGTGCGGTTGAGCGGGCAGCCCGTCGTGCACCGCGAACCTCCGCTCGTCCGGGAACAGCCGCCGCAGCGATCGCGCCGTCTGCGGCGCTTCCAGGCTGCGATGCAGGTTGGTCAGCAGGTTGGCCGGGGTGAAGTGCACGCGGCCGTCGGCGGCGTCGGCGCTGGGCGTCACGGTCGCCGCGTTGGCCGCCCACATGGGCGACGCCGAGCACGCGGCCGACGCCAGGGCGGGCGCGGTTTTCCAAGCCTCTTCAAGGACCTTGGCGTCGGAACCCGAGAAACCGATCGAGCGCAAGAAGCCGATATCGGGACGCTCGTGCGGCGGGAGGACGAACTGGGGCACGCCCCAGTCCGCCAGCCTGCGCATCTTGGTCAGCCCCTCCAGCACAGCGGCGCGCGGGTTGGACACCTCGCCCGCATTGGTCTGGCTGGCGATATTGCCCGGCGACAGGCCGACATAGGAATGGGTCGGCCCGACCAGGCCGTCGCAATTGGCTTCGACCGCGCGCGAGGTCATCCGCGCAACCCCTTGATATCCGATAGTGTATTGGCGACGAGCGGCGCCTCGAAACTGGCCACGGGATAGGCGCAGTAGTCGGCCGCGTAATAGGCGCTAGGGCGATGATTGCCCGACGCGCCCAGGCCGCCGAACGGCATCGTCCCGGCCGCCCCGGTGGTCGGGCGGTTCCAGTTCACCACGCCGGCTCGGATGCGGTTGAGAAAATGATCCCAGTGCTTTGATTCATCGGAGATAAGCCCTGCCGACAGGCCGTAGCGCGTGGCGTTGGCGGCGATGATGGCCTCGTCGAACGAACCGACCCTGCGGACTTGCAGCAGCGGTGCGAAGAGCTCCTCGTCGGCTACGACCTCGCCTGTCACGTCGACCAGGCCAGGCGTGACGAAGGCCTCGCCCAGACCGTCGACCCCGCTCATGGCGCGCACCGCCCTGCCGGGCATGGCGCGGGCGCCGGCCAGGGCCGCCGAAGCGGCGCGGGCCGAGATCAGCGGCCCCATGAACGGTTCCTCGCCGTTCCAAGGCCCGATCACGAGGCGTTCGGCCAGGGCGGCGACCGCCTCGATGACCGCCAGTCCCCTGGCGTCGTCCGGCACGATCAGGCGACGCGCGCAGGAGCAGCGCTGCCCCGTAGTGATGAAGGCCGACTGGACCACCAGGGCGGCCGCAGCCTCCACGTCCTGCGCGTCCCAGACCACCAAGGGGTTGTTGCCGCCCAGCTCCAGCGCCAGGATCACGTCGGGCCGGTCGGCGAAATGACGGCGGAAATGGGCTCCGGCGGCGGCCGAGCCGGTGAACAGCAGGCCGTCGATCTCCTGGTCGATCAGGGCCTGGCCGACCTCGCGACCGCCCTGGACCAGGTTGACCACGCCGGCGGACACGCCAGCCTCCTCCAGCGCCTGGATCAGTAGCTGGCCCGCCAGGGGTGTCTCTTCCGACGGCTTGAAGACGACCGTATCCCCCGCCAGCAGAGCCGGCACGATGTGACCGTTGGGCAGATGGCCGGGGAAGTTGAATGGTCCCAGCACGGCCATCACCCCATGCGGACGGTGGCGCAGCATCGCTCGGCCAAACGCCATGGGATTCTCATGTTCGCCGGTACGCTCGGCATAGGCCTTGATGGAGGCGTCGACCTTGCCCGCCATCGAACCCAGCTCGGCCCGTGTCTCCCATAGCGCCTTGCCGGTCTCGCGGCTCAGGGCCTCGGCGAAGGCCGGGGCGCGGGCGTTCAGCACATCCTTGTAGCGACGCAGCACGGCGATCCGCTCATCTCGCGAGCGGTCGGCCCAGGCCGGAAAGGCCTTGCGGGCCGCCTCTACGGCCTCGACCACATCGGCGACGCCGGCCGCCGCCTGCCTCCACACCACCTCGCCGGTGGCCGGGTCGGTGGAAACCGCCTCCGCGCCAGAACCCGACCTCCAGACGCCGCCGATGAACACGCCGCCGCTCATGCCTTCACCCGCACCATTTCGCCGTCCTTGACCCCCAGCGCCTGGGCCGCGTCTCGACCGATGATCGCCGCCTCACCATCCACCAGCACCGGCGCGCGCACGGCGCGGAAACGGGCCACCACGCCTGAAGAGATCAGCGCCTCCTCGCCATAGGCGTCCTCGCCCACCCGGACGCGCAGCCGCCGGGCCTCACGCACGGTCTTGATGTCGTCGCGCCGCGCCGCGACGGTGGGCCCGGCGTCGAAGATGTCGATCAGGCCCGAAAAGCGGAACCCTTCGGCCTCCAGCATGGCCCGCGCCGCCTCGCCCTCGCGGTGCACGCGGCCGATCGTCTCGGAGGCGGCGGCCGGCAGCAGCTCGGCATAGATCGGATGACGCGGCGCCAGATCCAGGATGAACTGCCCGTCGGTGGAGGCGCTCATGCGGTCGGCCTCGTCGAACTCCAGCCGGAAGAACTTGCTGGCCACGTGATCCCAGAAGGGACAGCTGCCGTCCTCGTCGAACCACCCTCGCAGCTCGGCCAGCACCGTGTCGGCGAACCGCTGCGGCTCCAGGCCGATCAGCATGTAGCGCGACTGGGCGAGCAGGCGCCCCGCTCCGCCCTTGCGGCGTTCGGGCTTGAGGAACAGCGAGCCCACCTCCGACCAGCCCGCGCACTCGTTCACCAGAACCAGGGCCCGGTGATCGAAGCGCTTGTCCAGCGTAGGAGAACTCTGCGCCAAGGTCACGACGCGGAAGGAGAAATGCGGCCGCTTCAGACCCACGCCTGCCTTGACCCCCGCCACGCCGATGACGTCGCCGGCCTCGAGGTCCTCCAGCATCAGGGTGTACCAGGCCTCGGGCGCGGCCACCTCGGAGTGGAAGCTGGCCTGCGACAAGGCCAGGCGCGCGCGAAGGGTCTGCTCGTCCTCCGGCAGACTGGTGAAACCGCGCCCCGACAGCACGGCCAGCTCCATCAAGCTATCGAAATCGTCGGGGAGCGCGGGACGGACGACGAGCATGCTCAAACGGACTCCGCGAAATCGGTCATGGCGGCGCGCAAGGCGGGACCATCGATCTCGCCGCTCGCCAGTTTCATCAGGATCAGGGCCGACAGCTGGGCTCGCTCGACGAAGCTGTCGGGCCAGGCGTGCTCGGCGTCGCTATGAATGTCGCCGCCGCGCACGCCCAGGGTGTCGACATTGGGCAGGCCCGAGGCGAACAGGTTGTTGCCCTCGCAGACGCCGCCGGAGGGCTTCCAGGCGATGTCCTGGCCCAGCAGCGCACCAACGGCCTTCACGGCCCCGAACAGGCGCTGTTGGGCGGTGTTGAACGGCTTGGCGCCGCGCGTGATGCGGCCATGCAGGTGGGCATGCAGCCCTTCGCCGATCGTTGAGGCGACAATGCTGTCGACCTGCCCCTCGAACCAGGCCGCGTCTTCCGATGTCGGGAAGCGGACATTGAAGCGCACGATCGCCACGTCCGGCACCATGTTCAGAGGCGAGCCGCCGTCGATCTTGGCGACATTGACCGTCACCCCGTCTCGCAGACCGTTCAGGGCGTGCAGGGCCTGCGCCAGGCGGGCGGCCTCCATCACCGCGTTGCGGCCCGAGGCGAAATCGCGTCCGGCATGGGCCGCGCGACCGCGGACCACGATGTGGAAATTGCCCGAGCCCTTCCGCGCGCTGGCCAGAGAGCCGTCGGCCAGGGCCGGCTCATAGGTCAAACCCACGTGCCCTTGCCGTGCGAAGTCGGCCAGGATCGGCGCGGAAGCCACCGAGCCAATCTCCTCGTCGGGCGACAACAGAACACGATATCCGACCCGATGGGCCAGCGGGTGGCGCTCGAACGCCTCCAGCGCCGCCAGCATCACCGAGATCCCCCCCTTCATATCGGCCACGCCTGGCCCATGCAGGGCGCCGTCGGGACGGGTCACCACGGTCTGGAAGGCGCTGGTCTCGGGATAGACGGTGTCGTAGTGGCCCGTCAGGACAACCTGGACAGGCGCATCGGGTCGCACCACCACGGCGATCGCCGGCGGATGATGCAACTCGCCCACCCGGCCATCCGCCGAGACCTCGGGCGAGGTCGCCAGCGGCGCATCAATGGGCGCGGCGGGCAGGACCGAGAGCGCCTCGAGCAAAACTTGCCTCTGGCGCTCGAGACCGGCCAGGTGGCGACTTCCCGAGTTAATTTCGCACCAGGCGACGGTCCGATCGATGATCAGACCGCCCTGAGTGGCCAGATGGTCGAGAATGACGCGATCGGAATCGTCGATTCGCATGGTTTTGCCGTCTCCCTTAGTTCGAATCTAAACCAAGGGCCGAGGACGTTTCGTGCTTCCTCGTTCGGGGAAACCGCGTGTCCACGCAACAGCCTTGCTCCGAGCCTCACGCGCCGACGCCGTCGCCGACGAGCCCTGAAGCCGGATTCTCCATTGCCAAGCCATCGCCCCAAGGGGGCGAAAGCCCTCTACTTGTAATCCTTCCTCCAGCGGACCGAAAGCTTGGAGTCGCCCTGGCTGCCCAGGCGGGAGACCAGCGACAGCGCCCGGCGAATGCGCCATTCGACTTGAGCCGCGGGCCCTTCGCGACCGCCGCCGATGATCTCCAGATAGACATCGTCGGTGACGTATTTGCCCCCCGATACGGTCATGCCGGTGTCGCTTTCGGCGAAGGACAACCGGTCCAGCCGGGCGAAGCTGCGCAGGTTGCCGATCACGTCGAAACCGCCGCCGCCCGCCAGAGCCGCCAGGGCAGAGGCCAGTTGCGCCGCCTCGATGGGCGTGAGGTTTGCAGCGGACGAGCCGAACAGCACCTGCGACAATACTTCGTCCGGCGGCAGTTCAGGCTTCGAGGTCAGGGTGATCTCGGGCTTGGCGGCCGTGCCCTGCACCTTGACGATGGCGGTCAGCGAGGTGTCCTCGCGAACCGCCTGCAGGTCCAGGCGGATACGGTCGAGTTGGGTCGCCAGGTGCACCACCCCGTCGTCGTCGAACTCGAACCGCTTGCCGGCGAAGTCGTATTCCCCGCGCACCATCCGGGCCACGCCGTCCAGGGTGGGACTGTTGGTCGATCCGCCGACATGGGCGTCCAGCGACAGCTCCACATCCAATCCACGCCCCCGCACGAAGATGCGGCGCGGCGCCTTCAGGGTAAGGTCCAGGGCCATGCCGCTGCCGGGCGTCACCTTGCGCGCCTCCACGCCCTGGTCCAGATCGATGGGCCGGTTGCGCTCGACCACCTCCATCACCGCCACGCCGGCAGGGGCCTTGGTCTGGGCCGAGACGTCGGCGCGGTCGATGGTCAGGGCTCCGACCAGCTTCACCTTGCCGTCAGCGCCGCGATTGATCGTCGCCTGGCCGCTGGCCGAAGCCGAGGCCATGTCGTTGTCGATGACGCGGAAGCTCTTCAGGTCCAGCTTGAAACTGCCCACGCCGTCGCGCGCCAGGCTGATGCGGCCGGCGCCCGAGATCGAGCCGCCCTGCCCGTCCGCCCCGGTCACCTGGCTGACGTCGATGGCGTTGTCCGCCAGACCCATGCGCACGGTGATGTCGCGCAGACTCAGACCGGTCTGGCCGTCATCCACTCGCCCGCCGTCCAGGCTGGCGCGGCCGGTCAGTCGCGGATCGGCCAAGGTGCCGGCCAGCGTTCCCTCGATGTCGACCTTGCCCGAAACGCTGCGCTCGGAACTTCCCAGCAGGTCCCACAGCGGCTTGATTTCGCCTTGGGCCACGAACTGCCCGCGCACGGCGCGGGTGCGGTCGATCGCGAGGTGGAACGGCCTGGCCGACGCTTCGGTCGGCAGGGTCATGTCGGCCCGAGCCTGCAGGCCGGTGCTGTTGGAGCTGGTCGCGCTGATGGTCATCAAGTTGTCGCGCAGCGAGCCGCGGATCTCGGCGTTCAGCGACCTGTCCGGACGCGAGCCGCGCTCGCGCGCCCCCGCCAGGGTGGCGTTGAAATCACCCGTCAGGGTGGACCCCGTTCCGCCCAGCGAGACACGGGCGTCGATCTTGCCCGCCATGTCCGGGTTGAGCGCAGTCAGACTGACCTCGGCCAGTTCGGCCCGCAGGGTGGCCAGGTCGCCGCCGATGTCGGCGTCGATATCGGCGCGGCCATCGCCCACCAACAGCCGCAGCTTGGCGCTGGAGCGCGCCCCGCCGAAGCGGATGTGGGCGGTCTCGCGCGTCTTGATCTCGGTGCGCGCCATCGAACCGGCTGCGTCGAGGTCCAACAGGTACTGGTCGTCCGCCTGGCTGAGCACGCCGGAGCCGACCAGCTTCCAGCGCCCCGAAGGCGCATCGCCCAGAGCGTCGATCTTCAGCGGCAGCCGGGCGAACGGGCCGGAGCCCTTGATCGCCGCGCGCCGCACCTTCCAGGCTCCGCCGAGCACATCGGAGGCGACGAGGTCGACCTGGGCCGTGGGGCCGCCGGCCGCGTCCACGATCCTGGCCGAGCCCACGACGCTACCTTGGGTCAGGAAGGCGCCGGGACCGACGTTCAGGGTCAGATCCGCTGTCGCTGGCCGAGCGTTGCGCAGCGAGACCGCGCCCTTGGCCTTGGCGCCCCCGGCGTCGACATCGACATTGGTGAGCTCCACGCCCCCGGGCGCGAAGCTGAAATCGGCGCGACCGTGCGCCGGGCCATAGCCGCTGCCGGCCTGGATCGAAGCTGAGCCGTCGGCGCCATCGGCGCGCTTGGAGAACGACAGCACGACATGGGCGTCCTTCAGCGGCAGACGCGGCAGATCGATCGTATCGAAGTCGGCGATCAGGTCGGCTTTTGGCGCGGTCAGCGTCCCGGTGATCGCCCCCGTACCCTTGGCCTTGCCCGAGATCTCGACCGGCCCCGCCGTGAACGGCCCCGTAGCGTTCCAGTCCAGCTTGAAGGCCAGGGTCGTCCCCGGTCCCAGGACACCCGAGGCCTGGGCTGAGGCGGCCGCGCCGTCCAGCTTGGCGTCGGAGACCGACAGCTTGCCGTCATTCCAGGCGGCCCGAGCCGTCAGGCGCGGGGTTTTGCCCAACAGGCGGTCCAGTTCGGCCAGGCCTGAGACGAACCCTCCGCCACGAGCGTCGGCCGTCAGCATCCAGGGCTTGCCCGACGCCTGGCTGGCCGACCACTTGATGGCGGCCGAACCGGCCATGCCCGCGCGTACGGGCGCCAGCGAGGCCACCCTGGCGTCGCCCTTGAACGACAGGCCGCCCAGCATGCCGCGCTCGCCTTGAGCATCGACGATCAGGTTGGGCGCGTTGACCTTGGCCGAGCGGATCAGGAAGCGGCCGTCCTTCAGGCGCGCGCCCTCGAACTTGGCGCTGGGCGAGCGGCCCAGAACCGCCAGCAGCCCCTCGCCCCCGCCGCCCTCGGAGGTGGCCTCGGCCTTGATGCTCAGCTCGCCCTTCTTCCAGCCGACGCTAGCCGGTCCCTTGGCGCGGACCAGACGGTAGCCCAGCAGCGAAAGGTCGCGCACGTCGACCTGGCCCTCGACCAGGAAGCCCTCGCCATCGAGATGGAACTTCCCTTCCGCTCGCCCCGCACCCAGCTTGGGCAGCGGCGTGACTTTGGAAAGGTCGGCGACATTCGCCGTGAAGGCCACGCCTTCCGGCGCAGTGGTGCGCTTGCCCAGGTCGGCGAGGCCGCGCGCCTTCAGGCTCAGGTTGGGGCTGTCGACCTTCAGGTCCAGGTCGCTGAACGCGCCGGACTTGCGGCCGACGATCGAGAACTTGGCGTCGGCGCCGAACATTCGCTCTTCGCGATCGGTCAGGGTCGAAGCGGCGAGGTCCACGTGACCGGTCGCCGATCCGCCCTGCGGATTCCACGCGCCGCCCGCCTTCAAAGGAACCTGGTCGCCCGAGCGAGCCTGCACGGTGAAGGCGCCCTGGCTGGTCGTGCCATTGGCCTTCGCCGCCAGGTCGAACGGCTTGTTGGGAGCCAGGCCCAGCGCTCCGGCGATCGCCCCGCCGTTGGCCTCCTGGGCCGTGGCGTCGACCAGCAGGGTCTTGTCGCGCCCCAGGTCGAAGGTCGCCGCCAGATAGTCGCCGGCGTGCATGCGGCTGAACGCCTTGATCGCGCCCTTCTGGCCGCCCAGCCGCTCGGATTCGTACTGGCCGCTCAGATCGAAATCCCCGGCCTGACGGCTGAACTCGGGACGGGTCACCAGGCGCAGCGCAAAGCGGTCGATGGCCACCGACAGCGGCGCGGCGCTGGACTTGCCCTTCGGCGTCAGGGTCGGACGGCGCAGCACCGTCACCTGGCGCGCGGCGATATCCTTGGCGTGGAAGCGCCGGCCGAACAGTTCAGTCGGCGCCCAATCCACTCGCAGGTCGTCGGCCTGCAGCCAGACACCCTTCTCGTCGCTGATGGTCAGGCGGCGGACACCGAAGTCGCTCCAGATGTCTCCGCTCAGCCCCTCGATCTTCAAGCGTCCGATCCGGCCCAGCTTCAGGCCGCTGGTGCGGGCTTCCAGGAAGGCCCGCCCCTGGGGCGTGACCGCCCCGAAACGCACGCCGCCCAGCAGCAGCGCCACGATCAACACCAGCGTGACCGAGATGATCATGAGCCAGCCGGGACCGCCGATTTTCCGCGCGACCTTGGCCGCGGCCTCGACGACGGCGGGTTCGGCGTTTTCCTCAGGCGGTGGCGTCTGGTCC
Organism: Caulobacter sp.; assembly: GCA_017745235.1. Taxonomy (GTDB): domain Bacteria; phylum Pseudomonadota; class Alphaproteobacteria; order Caulobacterales; family Caulobacteraceae; genus Caulobacter. The sequence continues at coordinate 262,382 of JAGHZU010000005.1, forward strand.
GTCAAAAGCTCTGCCCGATGCTGAGATAGATCTGGAAGGCCGGATCGCCGTCACGGCGGCTCAGGGGCATGGCGATGTCGGCGCGGATCGGGCCGAAACCCAGGTCGTAGCGCACACCGACGCCGACGCCGACGCCGAAATCGTCGCCCTTGGGCCACTGGTTCACGCCCACTGCGCCCGCGTCGACAAAGGCGACGGCGCCCCAGCGTTCCGTGAACTTGTGACGCAGCTCCACCGAGCTCTCCAACAGCGACAGGCCGCCCTGGGGCGTGGTGGTGTTGTCGATCCGGGGGCCGATGGCCTGGTAGGCGTAACCGCGCACCGAACCGCCGCCGCCGGAATAGAAGCGCTTGGAGGCCGGCGTCTCGGGCATGGTTCCGCCTAGGATCTGGCCGGCCTTCAGGCGCGTGGCCAGGACCGTGCGCCCCCCCTTGTCGAACGGCAGATAGGCCGAGCCCTGAACCTGGGCCTTCAGGAAGGCCATGGTGCTGTCGCCGGTGATCGCCGTCGGCTCGCCCCGCACTTCCACGCGCCAACCGCGCGTCGGATCCAGCACGTTGTCCGAACGGTCCCAGGCGAAGGCCGCCAGGCCCGTGAAGGTGGCCAGGTTCTGGCGGTCGGTGACGGTGGCGCCGTTCACGGTGGTAGGCGAGTCGATCTGGGACAGGTCCAACGACAGGCCGTAGGTGCGATAGATGGTCGGCCGCAGCCGGCGGGTCAGGTCAGCCCCGATGTGGGCGCCGGTTTCGCGGTAGGCGTCGGTGTCGTTACGGAAAACGGCGCCGTTCAGCTTCAAGGTCTGCTGGCTGCGCCGCCAGTGCGGCAGGGCCAGCTCGGCCTCCAGGCGGCTGTCCAGCTTGGCCAGGCGTGCGGTCAGGGTAGTGGTGTCGGCCCGGTGGAAGACGTTGTAGCGAATCCACCGCGCGTCGACGCCGGTTCCCTCGCTGGTCGAATAACCGGCGCCCAATTCCAGCGTCCGCGCCGGGCGGTCGGCCAGGGTGACGATGATTGGTCGCAGTCCGTTGGACAGCACCTTGTCCTTGGGGGCCAGCGATACCGAGACAGTGTCGTAGACGCCCGTGTCCCGCAACCGCCGTTCAAGTTCGGCGATGTCGTCGGGTTCGTAGACGTCGCCCGACTTCCAGGGAGCCAGGTGGCGGACCCATTCGGGGTTCGACCGTCCCTGGGTCACGACCTCCAGCCCGTCGACATGGATCAGGTCGCCGGCCGAGATCCGGAAGGTGGGGCGCACGGTGTGGTCCGCGTGGTCCACGATGACCTCGCGCGGTTCGGCCACGGCGTCGGCATAGCCCAGCTTCTGCACCTGGGCGACCACACGACCCTCGGCGGCCAGTACGTCGACCGCACGGCCAGGCGCGCCGGGCGTGAGCTTGATCGCGCCCTCGGCCTGCTTGACCACGCCCTCGTCGGGCTCGGCGCCGTCCCAGGTCAGCCTCGGATCGGCGATGACGAAGATCGGCCCAGGCGTGATCTTCAGAAGAGCCCTGGGCGGATTGTCTTCGCTGACATCGGGCTCGACCACGTAGGCGTAGTAGCCCTCCGCCCGCAGCACGGCCACGGCGTCGTCGCCCGCCTCGCGGGCGCGATGCCGGGCTTCGGAGCGGCTGCGCGGTGCTGTCTTGGTGGGCGTCATGGCGCGCTGGATCGCCTCGCGCAGCGAACGGTCATCGACGCCCGTGATGGTCGCCGCCGGTTCCTCCGCATTGGCGTGTCCGACGGCCACCAAGGCCGCCACGGTCACACCAAGGGCAAATCTCTTACGCACCAAGCCTTCATGTCCCCGCGCGGAGCGCCCCTGAACCCCTGTAGTCGCCCCCCCGCCGCCTGTCACGAGGCGAAATGCAACTAAGCGCCACAACCGGACGCTTCTCTCTCCGCGGGGTCGGCGCCCAAATCCTGGGCAGTCGTGCGCATCGGGACCTTCGACGTCGAAAAGCGCCGCCGTCGGCGGCGCAGCGTTCTAGGCTCAACCCAACACGCCGGGCCTGTCCGGCGCATCGGGGCGGATCAGAGTGGACATAGGCGTGGCGGCTAAAATCCAGGACATCGACGAGGCTCCCAGCCTGCCCATAACAGGCGCGGCTTACCTGCCGGGGGTCGCCTATGACGAGATGATCGCCAAGGGCGGAGACGTTCGAGAGCACTATGCGGCCCTGCAGAATCGCATCTCCAGGCTGAGCGCCGACGAACTGGCCGATCGCCAGCGCATGCTGGAGCGCTCGTTCCTGCTGCAGGGCATCACCTTCACCGTCTACGGGGCGGAGAGCGCGACCGAGCGGATCATCCCCACCGATCTTTTTCCGCGCATCCTGCCCGCCAAAGAGTGGGCGAAGATCGAATCAGGCCTGACCCAGCGCCTGCAGGCCCTGAACATGTTCCTGGCCGACATCTACGGCGAGCAGCAGATCCTGATGGACGGCGTGGTCCCGCGCGAGCTGGTGCTGGGCGCGCCCTCGTACCGGCGCGAGATGCAGAACCTGTACGTGCCGCACAAGGCCTACGCCAATGTCTGCGGCAGCGATCTCATCCGGGGGCAGGACGGCGAGTTCGCGGTGCTGGAGGACAATCTCCGCGTCCCCTCGGGCGTCTCCTACATGCTGGCCAACCGCGACGCGGCCAAGCGCACCTTCCCCAGCGCCTATCGCGAAGCCGGCGTGCGCCCGGTCGAGCGCTATCCCGACCTGCTGCTGGCCACGCTCAAGAGCATGGCGGCCGACTGGCTGTCCAACCCCCAGGTCGTGGTGCTCACCCCCGGCGTCTACAACTCGGCCTATTACGAACACGCCTATCTGGCGCGCCTGATGGGCGTACCGCTGGTCGAGGGTCGTGACCTCGTGGTGCACGACAACATGGTCTACATGCGCACAACGACGGGCCTGCGCCGGGTGGATGTGATCTACCGCCGGGTGGACGACGACTTTGTGGACCCCCTCACCTTCCGGCGCGACTCCTCGCTGGGCGCGGCGGGCCTGTTCAACGCCTATCGCGCCGGCAACGTGGTGATGTGCAACGCGCCGGGCACGGGCGTGGCCGACGACAAGGCCGTCTACGCCTTCGTGCCCGACATCATCCGCTATTACCTGGGCGAGGACCCGATCCTGCCCAATATCGAGACCTATCTGTGCCGCGAGCCGGCCCAGCTCAGCCACGTGCTGGCCAATCTCGACAAACTGGTGGTTAAGGCGGTGGGCGCTTCGGGCGGTTACGGCATGCTGGTGGGACCGCACGCCTCGGCCAGGGAACGGGCCGAGTTCGCCGAAGCGCTGAAGGCCGATCCGGCCAACTACATCGCCCAGCCCACGATCCAGCTGTCGACCGCCCCGTGCCTGATCGATGGGCGCATCGAGCCTCGCCACGTCGACCTGCGCCCCTTCATTCTGTCGGGCGAGAAGACCGTGGTCACGCCCGGCGCTCTCACCCGCGTGGCGCTGAAGCGAGGCTCGCTGGTGGTCAACTCCAGCCAGGGCGGCGGTTCCAAGGACACCTGGGTGCTGGCCGAGGAGAACGGCCACCACAACGGAGGAACGGGCCATGATGCTCGCTAGGGTCGCCGACAGCCTCTATTGGCTGGGCCGCTATATAGAGCGGGCCGAGCACCTGTCGCGCCTGTCGACCGTGATGCTGAACGCCACGCTCGACCAGACCGACACCGGCGCCCAGGCCGTCCGCATCGCCCTGTCGGCGGTCGGCGAAACCGAGAGTCGGATCGGTCCCTTCGAGGCGGCCCGGGGTCTGGTGCTGGACAAGGGCGATCCCAATTCAGTCTTTTCCTCCCTGGCCCGCGCCCGCGAGAACGCCCGCCAGGTCCGCGACCAGATCACCACAGAGACCTGGGAGCGATTGAACCTGCTTTATCTCAAGGTCATGGATCGCAACGCCGACCGCGACTTTGCCGATAACTCGGTCAACTTCCTGCACGACATCATCGCCGACGTGCACCTGTTCAAGGGCGCGGCCGACGCCACCATGAGCCATGGCGAGAGCTGGCGGTTCATGATGCTGGGCATGTACCTGGAGCGGGCCCAGCTGATCGCTGGCCTGCTGGAAGCCTGCTTCACCGAAGGGCACGGACGCGAGATCAACGACCACCTGGCCCTGGTGGCCGTGCTGCGGATGGGTTGCGCGCTGGAGCCCTACCTGAGGGTCTACACCGCCGAGATCGAACCGCGGCACATCCTGGAGTTCATGGTCTTCGACGAAGACTTCCCCCGCTCGATCCGTTTCGCCACGGCCCAGATCGAGAAGCACCTGAGCGAACTGGCCCGCCACGTCGAGGCCACCGGTCGCGCCGCGCCCGAACGCCTGGCTGGCCGCCTCAAGGCCCGCCTGGAATTCGCCGACGTCGACGAACTGGAATCCCACGGCGCCGCCGGCTTGCTGACCACCGTGGCCAACGAATGCGCGCGCATCCACGAGGCGATCTACGAGACCTTCGTGGCCTACCCTCTCGAATTGCGCCTGCCGGCGTAGGACGGTCCCATGCTTCTAGAGATCCGCCACGTCACCCAGTACCACTATGAGCGGCCCGTCCGCGAAAGCCTGATGGAGCTGTGGATGCAGCCCCAGAAGGGCGCCCGTCAGCGGTTGGTCAGCTTCGAGCTGGACATCGAGCCCGCCGCCCAGGTGTTTTCTTACGCCGACAGCTTCGGCAACGCCGTCTACCACTTCGACGTCCCCCAGCCGCACGATGGCCTGACGATCGTCGCCCGCTCGGCCGTCGAGACCGAGCCGGTTCACGAATGGCCCCTGCCCCTGGACATGGGCGAATGGGAGCGGCTGAAGAGCGCCTTCGTGCGCGGCGAGTGTTTCGACTACCTCCAGCCGCATGGCTTCGTGCGGGTGACCGACGCCCTGCGCACCTTCATGGCCGAGCGCGACCTGGACGCCCTGCGTCGCCGCGACCCGTTCTCGGCGGTCCAGGCCCTGAACGACGCCATCTACAGCGCCTTCGAATACCAGCCGGGCGTCACCGACGCCGACAGCCCCATCGACCTGGCCCTAAGCGCCGGGCGCGGCGTATGCCAGGACTTCGCCCATATCATGCTGGCCGTCTGCCGCTCCTGGGGCATACCGGCGCGCTACGTCTCGGGCTACCTGTTCACCGACCGTCAGGCGGGCGACCGCTCCGATCCCGACGCCACCCATGCCTGGGTGGAGGTCTTCCTGCCCAGCTATCGCTGGGTGGGTTTCGACCCCACCAACAATGTCATGACCGGCGAGCGGCACGTGGCGGTGGCCGTGGGCCGCGACTATGGCGACGTCACGCCCTCGCGCGGCGTCTACAAAGGCGACGCCGAGAGCCATCTGGCGGTCGGGGTTTCGGTGCGGCGAGCCCGGGCGGCGTTGGCCGAGCCCGAGTTCCTGCGCCTTCCCCGCCCTTCGGCCCCGTTCGGCTCAGGCAACCGCCGTCGCGCCAGCGCCGACGCGATCCGCGAACAGCAGCAACGTCAGCAGCAGCAGTAGACTCCCTCCTCCGGCGACGCATATGTTATCGCTAACAATGCGACGACCAGGGGAGGGCGCGGATGTCTGAAGGCTCGAATGGGGCGTCGCCGCGCGTCACTGTTGTGGACGGCCTGCGAGGCTACGCCCTGATGGGTCTGTTCCTGGTCCACATGCTGGAATATTTCGAACTCTACTGGTCACACCCCACGCCCAATCCAGTGACCACGGCGGTTTTCACCCTGTTCATGGGCAAGACCTTCTCGCTGTTGGCCCTGTGCTTCGGCTTCAGCTTCTTCGTGATGATGGACGGCGCCGCGCGGCGGGGCCAGCCGTTCGCGGGCCGCTTCGCCTGGCGCCTAACCCTGCTGGCCGGGATCGGCCTGCTGCATAGCCTAGTCTATCGCGGCGACATCATCATGGTGCTGGCGCTCGTCGGCTTCGTGCTGATTCCGTTCGACAAGGTGCGATCCAACCGCGTGCTGCTAACCGTCGCCGGGATCTGTTTCATGCAGCCGTACATCCTGCTGTGGATCGCAGCGGGCATGGCCGGCGCGCCGTGGGCGCTGAACAAGCCGCACCACTTCTCCGACCCGGCCATGGCGACCTATCTCAGCGGCGACGCCCTGCAGGTGCTGCGCGCCAACCTCTGCGAGGGCCAGATCAACAAGTGGTGGTTCTTCATCGAGACCGGCCGCTGCGTGCAGGTGCTGGGCCTGTTCCTGATCGGGCTCGTGCTGGGGCGGATCGGGTTCTTCGCCGACCTGGGCCGCTTCGCGAAGGGGCGCGCCGTCGCCCTGGTCGCCGTGATCCTGTTCGCCGCCGCCTGCTACGTCCTCAAAGCCAAGCTCGGCGGCCACCACAGCGGTCCGGCGTTCTGGGCCGGCATGCTGGTCGGCGGCTGGTTCGACCTATCGTGCATGGCCGCGTCGGTGCTGGTCTTCATCGCACTATGGCGAGCCGGCGGCGAGGTGGTGATGCGCGCCCTGGTCCCCGTAGGCCGGATGACGTTGAGCCTCTATGTCGCCCAGTCGCTGGTGTTCATCCCGGTATTCTATCCGCTCGGCCTGGGCCTATACGCACGGATCACCCCTACCCACGCCCTAGCCATCGGCCTGATGGCCGTGGTTGTGCAACTGCTGCTGGCTTCGGCCTGGTTCAAGCGCTTCCACTACGGCCCGCTGGAGTGGCTGTGGCGATGCGGCACGCGGCAGTCGTTCGACATCCCGTTCCGGCGCAAGCCCGAGCCGCGGCCGGCCTACGCCGGATAGACGTGGCTCATGCGGGGCGCGACCTTGATCGCGCCGCTGAAGCGAGGCGCGTCGGCGCGCGACGTGGTGATCTCGATATGGTGACCATCGGCGGCGCGGGCCGAAACAGACGCCAAGGCGCCCTGCACGTGGACCCGGTCGACCCGCACTTCGAGGCCGCCGTCGTCCAGCACAAGGTCGTGCGGCCGCACGAAGCCGACAGCCGCGCCGTCGCGGACGCCGTTGGCGCCGAACGAGACCGCGCCCGACGTGAATCGTCCTCCCGAAACGGTCCCTTCGAAGCGGTTAGCCTCGCCCACGAAGCCGCAGACGAACGGCGAGACTGGATTGTCGTGCACCTCGTGCGGGGTGCCGATCTGCTCGATCCTGCCGGCGTTGAGGATGGCCACCCGATCGGCCAGCTCCAGGGCCTCTTCCTGGTCGTGGGTGACGAAGATGGTGGTCACGCCGGTGGCGTCGTGCACGCGGCGCAGCTCCTTGCGCAGCGACCTGCGGACGGTCGCGTCCAGGGCGCCGAAAGGCTCGTCCAGAAGCAGCACGCTGGGCTGCACCGCCAGGGCGCGCGACAAGGCCACCCGCTGGCGCTGGCCGCCCGACAGCTGGGACGGATAGCGCGAACCCAGGCCGTCCAGTTCGACCAGCTTCAGCAGGTCGTCCACCCGCTTGGCGATCTCGGCCTTCGACGGCTTCTCAGCCCCCTTCCGCACGTCCAGGCCAAAGGCGATGTTCTTGGCCACGGTCATGTGCTTGAACAGCGCGTACTGCTGGAACACGAAGCCCACGCGGCGGGCGGCGGCCGAAGCGAACGTCACGTCCTCGGCGCCGAACAGCACCTGGCCGGCGTCCGGGAATTCCAGGCCTGCGATGGTCCGCAGCAGGGTCGTCTTGCCCGAGCCCGAAGGGCCCAGCAGCGCCACAAGCTCGCCATCGGCGATCTCGAGATCCACATGGTTCAGCGCCGGATAGCGACCGAACTTCTTCTCGACGGAACGGATGGAGATGGTCATGGGTCTGTCCGTTTCGGATCTAGTGGCCGCCGCCGCGCTTGACGTCGGGCTGGACGATTTCGAGCACGCTCTTGAGCACAAGGGTCACCACGGCCAGCAGGCACAGCAGGGCGGCGACGGAGAAGGCGGCGACGAAGTCGTACTCGTTGTAGAGGATTTCCACGTGCAGCGGCATGGTGTTGGTCAGGCCCCGGATGTGGCCGCTGACCACCGACACCGCACCGAACTCGCCCATGGCGCGGGCGTTGCACAGCAGCACCCCGTACAGCAGGCCCCAACGCACGTTGGGCGCGGTCACCCGCCAGAAAGTATAGAGGCCCGACGCGCCCATCGACACGGCGGCCTCCTCCTCCGACACGCCCTGCTCCTGCATCAGCGGGATCAGCTCACGGGCGATGAAGGGGAAGGTCACGAAGATCGTCGCCAGCACGATGCCCGGCACGGCGAAGATGATCTTGATGTCGTGGTCGATCAGGCTTTCCCCGAACCACCCCTGCAGGCCGAACACCAGCACGTAGATCAAACCCGCCACGACAGGCGAAACCGAGAACGGCAGGTCGATCAGGGTGATCAACAGCGCCTTGCCGGGAAAGTCATGCTTGGCGATCGCCCAGGCGGCGCATAGCCCGAAGGCGGCGTTGAACGGCACGGCGATGGCGGCCGTGATGAGCGTCAGCTTGATCGCCGCCAGCGCGTCCGAGGTGGTGATGGCCGCCAGGGCCACATCCACGCCCTTGCGCAGGGCTTCGGCGAACACCGCAGCCAGCGGCAGGATCAGGACCAGCCCCAGGAACAGCGCGACCAGGCCGATGACCAGGACCTTCACCCAGGCGGGATCTTCGGTGGGATGGCGCGCGCGCGCCGGTTGGGCCGCCATCAGACGAACCTCCGCGACCAGGCCTGGATGGCGTTGATGAGCAGCAGCATCAGGAACGACACGCCCAGCATCACCACGGCGATCGCCGCGGCGTTGGCGTACTCGAACTGCTCCAGCTGGATGATGATCAGCAGCGGGGCGATCTCGGACTTGTAGGGCATGTTGCCCGCTATGAAGATCACCGAGCCGTATTCGCCCACGCCCCGTGCGAACGCCAGGGCGAACCCGGTCAGCCAAGCCGGGCCCAGGGCCGGCAGGATGATGCGCCAGATGGTGGCCAGCCGACCCGCGCCCAGGCTCGCGGCCGCCTCCTCCACATCGGCCGACAAGTCGCGCATCACCGGCTCGATGGTGCGTACAACGAACGGCAGCCCGATGAAGATCAGGGCGATGGTGACGCCGATCGGATTGTAGGCGGCCTTGATGCCCAGCGGCGTCAAGAACTGCCCTATCCAGCCGTTAGGCGCATAGAGCGTGGCCAGGGCGATGCCGGCCACGGCGGTCGGCAGGGCGAACGGCAAGTCGACCAGGGCGTTGATCACGGTCTTGCCGGGAAACTCGTAGCGCACCAGCGCCCAGGTGGTCAGCACGCCGAACAGACCGTTGATCACAGCCGCCACGAACGCCGCACCGAAGGTCAGGCGATAGGCGGCCCAAGCCCGCTCGGAAAAAGCCGCGGCCACAAACTGCGACGGCGAAAGCGTCGCCGCCTTGATCGCCACCGCCGCCAGCGGAATCAGCACGATCAGCGACAGGATCGTCAGGGTCACGCCCAGGGTCACGCCAAAGCCCGGAATAGCCGAGCGGCGGCGGAACAGCGGACGCCGGGCAGGTGTGGAAGGCGGCGCGGAAAGCGTCTCGGCGGTCATCGGGTGATCGTCGTCCAGTATCCGGCGGCCGGCCCCCACGGAGCCACGAAAACAAAAACGCGCCAAGCCGCCAAACGGCGCCGGCACGTGGTGAAGCTGGTGCGGCTTAAATCCCTACGAGCCGGGTCGGGTCAATTGAGTTCACCGGTCGCGGCCTTCAGAAAAACTCTCACGCCGTCTTCCGAGGTCAAGTCAGCCACTCCTTGGATGGACACCCACTTCGCCGCATGGTTGAAGCCGGCGGTACAGCTTCGGGGGAACAGAGAACATGAGCGACAGCCACTATCGGACGCGGCGGTTCGACATCGGAACGGTCATCAGCAAGACGCTGAGCGTCGTCGGCCGGAACCTGCCCTTGCTGTCTCTGCTCGCCCTCATCTTGGGCGCGGCGCCGAACGTCTGGTTCACCTGGGCCCAGTCCCACGCGATTACCGAAATCGGCGGCAAGAAGGCCTTTGGCGATCCCTCGCAGATCGCCATGTGGGGCGTCGCCTTCCTGGTCGTCGTGTTCGGAAGCTTCCTCCTCCAAGGCGCCCTGGCCCGGGTCGTGGCTTCGGATCTCAACGGAGAAAAGCCGGATTTGGGCCTTGCCTTGTCGGCCGGGTTCCGCGCGTTCGCGCCCCTGCTTCTTCTCGGTGTCGTTTCGGGCCTAGCGATCCTGCTCGCAACAGCCGCCCTGATCGTGCCTGGCGTCATCCTGAGCCTGGCCTGGGTCGTCGCCTGGCCCGCGCTCGTGTTCGAACGGAAGGGCGTGTTCGAAGCCCTGTCGCGCAGCCGCGACCTGACGCGCGGCCGCCGCTGGCCGATCTTCGGTCTTTCATTGATCTATGTGGTCTGCGCCACCGTCGTGCAGCTCCTGATCGTCGGGATCTTCGGCATCGTCGGCGTGATCCTAGGGGCTGCGGCGTCCAACGTCGGCGCCGCCGCCATCCAGATCGCCACCCTTGCCGCCTCCGGCCTGGCCGTGGCGGTGGTCACCATCTTCAACATGACAGGCGTGACCCTGCTGTACCATGAACTGCGCGACACCCGCGAAGGCATAGGCGCCAACGCCACCGCCGAAGTCTTCGCCTGATCGTCGGCGTCAGCTCTGGTCGAACTTGTCCTTGCGGCGCTTGCCCAGCAGCAGGCGGGTCTCCAGCCTGCCTCGCAAGGCGGCGTAGTAAGCGGCCAGGAAATCGCCGTCCGACTCGTCTGGCGAAGCCCTCCAGCCGATCTTCAGCCGAATGCGGGCGGCGACCAGGGCCACGGTCTTGATCTCGTAGCGCCGCAGCACGTCCTCCAGGACGTGCAACTCCTTCACCCCATAGGCGTCGACCTGGGCCTGACTGAAGACGAAGCGGTTGTCAGACGGTCGCGATGTCTGGACCAGGTCGGGGACCAGCCTGCGCACCGGCGCCTTGACCACCCAGGTGCCCGCGACCAGATCGCCGACCCGAAGCTTGTTGCGGTTGAACAGCGGAAACAGCAGGAAGACCCCGCACCAGACCAGGCCCGCCAGGCTGATCCACGCCCCGACCTGGTCGCCGTTGGCGATCAAGAAGCTGAGCGGCAGGTAGAGCTCGATCTCGCGCATGGCGTTGCGGGCGAAGATGGCGTCGGCCGTCAGTCGCCCTCCGTTGCGAGCGGCCACGCGCAGGCCCATCGCCCGCTTGCCCGGCGTCGCCGCCCTGGGCGTCAGTTCGAACAGCACGAAGTAGAGGTTGCGCAGCAGGAAGAAGACCAGCAGCCAGATCACGGCCATGACGTCGCCGCCCTTGCCGCGCGCGCCGATGAAGCCCAGCGCCGTGATCAGGCTGGCGACGATCAGGACGCCCAGCATGATCAGCAGGTCGATGAGCACCGCCCCGGCGCGCTCGCTCACCTCGCCCAGGCGAAGGCGCAGGTCCACGCCCTCGGGCGTGATCAGGGAACGCTCCAGAGGCTGGGGCGTACCGCTCGGCGACGCGGTCATCGCGCCCGCCGCGGTTTGCGGCCTGGGCCGTTTCATCGTCCCGCTCCCGCGCCGCGCGGCATGTACAGATAGACCGGCCACAGGATCAGGGTCGCCAGGGCCACGCCATAGCGCGCGAAATCGTTCTGGATCGTCTGACGGCCCACACCTTCGAGGATCCCTGCGCAGAACAGCATCACCACCACCCCGCCCATCAGGGTCGCGGCCTGGCGTCCGGCCTGGGCCATGGCGGCGGGCCGGCTGAGGTCGCCCGGGAAGGCCAGGGTCCAGCCGATCCGCAGGCCCGCGGCCCCGGCCAGGATCACCGCCGACAGCTCGGTCACCCCGTGGATGGCCAGCCAGCCTCCCGCTTCGAAGCCCAGACCGCGCATGGCGAAAGCCGCCAGGAAGGCGCCCAGCATGCAGCCGTTGTAGGCCATCAGCATCGCGGTCGGCAGGCAGAAGGCGAAGCCCAGCGCAAAGGCGAAGATCGCCACGCCGGAATTGTGGGTGAACAGGAACGCCGCGAACACCGACAGCCCCTTGCCGCCGTTGTTGTCGTAGAGCGTGGCCCGCATCGCCTCGGTCGAGGCCGAGGGTCCCCGGCCGTTGGCCAAGTCGCCCGGGACGAAGGCGCTGAACCAGTCCGGGTCGTGCCGCGTCAGGAAATAGGCTGCGATGACGCCCGCCAGGGTCAGCAGGAAACTGACCAAGGTCTCGCGCCATAGCGCCCTGGCCGCCGCCGGCCACTCGCGGGCGAAAAAGCCGCTGACCCTCTCACCCAGGGTCGACCGCGTGCCGTAGACGAAGAAATAGGCCCGCGAGGACAGGCTCTCCAGATAGTCGACCAGGCTCTGGTCCAGCGAAGTGGCGCGCGCCACCGACAGCGATGACAGGGCCTGGCGGTAGAGCACCGGCATGGCCAGCAGTTCCTCGTCGCTCAGCGACTTGGCCGAGCCGCGCCCCACCTTGGCCAGCAAGGCCTCCAGCCGCCGCCAGTCTCCCTCGCGCTCGGCCCGGAAACGGTAGCTCTTCAGTTGCAGTTCGGCCATCAGAGCAGGTCCCTGCGCTTGAGGTCCAGGTAGCTGGCCAACAGGGCCGGTCCGACCCGATCGGCGGGGGCCTCGACGATCTCCACGCCCATGCGACGCAGCCGGGACACCACGGTGTCCCGCTCGCGCAGCAGAGAGGCGGCCACCACGGCGCGCGACACGTCGTCGGGCGTGGCCGGCTCGGCCCGCTCGATCGCCTCCAGTTCCTCGTCGCGCATCATCACGAACAGCACCAGATGCTGCCGCAGCAGCCGGCCCACGTTCTCCAGCATCAGTTCGGCGCTCGTGCCGTCGGCGATATCGGTGAAGACCACCACCAGCGACCGCCGCGACAACTGCCCCGACAGCTGGGTGAGGCCAAGGGTGTAATTGGTCTCCTCGGTCGAATAGTCGATCGTGGCCGCCAGGCGCTGCAGCACCGGAAACGCATTCGGCCCGGAGGTGACGCCGCTGCTGAGGTTGGGCCTGGCGTCAAAGCCGAACAGTCCGACCTTGTCGCCCATCTTCAGCCCCACATAGGCCAGCAGCAGGGTCGCGTTCAGCGCGTGGTCCAGCCGGGGTCGCCCCAGCAGCGGCTCGCTCATCAGGCGGCCGGTGTCGATCGCCGCCATGATGTGGTGGTTGCGCTCGATGTGGAATTCCTTGGCCAGCAGGGCGCCGTGCCGGGCCGACTGCTTCCAGTCGATGGCGCGACGGTTCATGCCGGGGCGGAAATCGGTCAGGGCATGGAAGTCGCTGCCGCCCCCCAGGTCCAACTGGATGCGCTGGCCGATCGAGGCGTCGCGCGAGAACAGCCTCAGCGCCTCGTCCTTGATCCCGGCGATGTCCAGGGTGACGGGGACCACGCGCTCCAGGCGATCGTCGCGCTGCTTCCACATCAGGCCCAGCGGCCCTCGCCAGCGCGCCGAGATCCGATGGACCGCGCCCTCCCCTCGCCGCGTCGCGGTCAGGCGGAACGGCAGGCCCGCGGCGCGGTCATGGACGGTCGCCCGCCCCGTGGCCGGTTCGGCCTCCAGGCGGTCGTTCAAGTCTATGGCGAAATCCACCGAGGTCGGCGCCACGCCGCGCGGAAAGTCGGCGCGCATCAGGGCCTCTGCGACGGTCCCGCTGGCCAGCGACGGCGGCGCCGTCAGGTTCAAGTCCATCCGCCCTCGGCCCGGCGACAGCAGGACGTCCACCGCCAGCAGGGCCAGGACCAGCGCCACCCACGCCGGTCCCGCCAGCCAGTATTGCGGCGCGACCAGCCCGGCCGTCAGCGCGACGGGCGCGCCCAGCCCCATCAGGAAGATCGCCATGGCGGTGGGATAGATCCGCAAGGCCTAGATCCGGCGGCTCATCGCGGCGCCTCGACCTGATCGATCAGGCCGCGCACTACGTCGTCGACCCGGCGCCCCTCGATCTCGGCGGCCGGGGAAAGGATCACGCGGTGCCGCAAGGCCGGCAAGGCCAGGGCCTTCACGTCGTCGGGGATCACGTAGTCGCGACCTTCCAATGCCGCCCGCGCCCTGGCCGCCGCCGCCAGCATCGCCGCGCAGCGTGGCGAGGCCCCGCCCGCCAATTCGCCCGTTTCGCGCGTGGCCCGCACGATCCCGACGATGTAGCGCACGATCTCGTCGGTCAATCGAACCGTACCTACGGCCACGACGGCCTCGGCGATTGTCGCCGCGTCGCCCGCCGCGTCGACTCCGAAGGCCTCGGGCGTCGGCTGTCCCATGCGGCCGCCGTGGCCCGACACGATCGCCAGTTCCTCCTCGAGGCTGGGATAGGCCAGCACATGCTTGAACAGAAAGCGGTCCAGTTGGGCCTCAGGCAGCGGATAGGTGCCTTGCTGCTCCAGCGGGTTCTGGGTCGCCACCACCATGAAGCGGTCGCTCAACGGATGGCGTTCGCCGTCCAGGGTGACGTTGCGCTCCTGCATCGCTTCCAGCAGCGCCGCCTGGGTCTTGGGCGGGGTGCGGTTGATCTCGTCGGCCAACAGCAGTTCGCAGAAGATGGGCCCCTTCACCAGGGTGAAGGCGCTGGTCTGGAAGTTGAACAGGTTGGCGCCCAGGATGTCGCCCGGCATCAGGTCGGGCGTGAACTGGATACGACCGAACTCCAGGTTCACCGCCCGGGCGAAGCATTGGGCCAGGAAGGTCTTGGCCGTGCCGGGCGGGCCTTCCAGCAGCATGTGGCCGCCGGCGAACAGGGCCGCCAGCATCAGTTCGATCGTCTCGTCCTGGCCAACCACGGCCTTGGCCGTCTGCGCACGGATTCTGCCGGCGAGCGCCTGCACCTCAGCGACGTTCACGGGTCAACTCCAGTCTCCATTGATGCCATTTGGCGGCGACCCTGGTCAGGTCGGCCACCGTTCGAACCCCCTGCGCCTCGCGTTCCAGCGACGAGGCGCTTTCGGCGGCGCCGAAGCGCTCGCCCTGACGGTCCAGGAAATCGATCAGGGCCTCACCTTGCAGTCCCCCGCCGCCGCCGCGCGCGCCGCCCAGGGCGCGGACCACTGCGGCCAGCTGCTGTTCGGCGTAGCGCCCGATCATCGCCGGCTCGCGCCTGGCCATGCGGATCAGGCCCGCGGAATTGTCGACCAGGGCGGCCTTGCCCAAGGCCAGCGCACGCTCGCCCCGCCGCACGGCCCGGAATCGCGCCGCCGCATGCAGCCCCATCAGCGCCGCCGCTGCGGCCAGGCACAGCGTCGCCCCCACGAACGGCGGCTCGAAAGCCAGCTTGAGCACGCTGCGTGATCGGGAAAAGCCGTTCAGGGTGACGTCGAAGGCCACGACCTGCCCGGGCTTGCGCAACAGGCCGATCACCCCAACCCCGGCCTTGGCCGTGCGAATGTCCTTCAGGCCCATGTTGTCGAGCAGGTCGGGGTCGGCCAGGAAATAGGTGTCTGTCGGCATCCGCCGCGCCAACACCACGCGGCCGTCCGCGGTCGAAAGGACGGGCTGGAGACCAGGACCCGACAGGCTTTGCAGGTCGGTGATCGGCCCGGTGTCGAACGCCGCACCCTCGCCCAATCCGCCGGCGGCGCCGACCAGTCGGACCTCCGCCCTGCCCTTGCCAACGGACAAGGTCGCCGTCGGAACGCCCACGGCCTTCAGAAGGGCCTTCGCATCCTTCTCGGAAACATGGTCCAGGTTCTCGACCCAGCCAGCGTGACGACGGTCGGGTCCGCCGCGCCATTTGGGCAGCACGACCAGCGTGCGCGACGACAGCAGCGCCTTCATGTAGGTGTCGCGCGACACGCCGGTCTCGGGCGTGAAGATGATGAGCCCAGGCTCCTCGCCACTGAGATTGCGGCGCGCCACCAGGACCGAGGTGTCCTGCAGACGCAGCAGCCGCACCATGCCCTGGAAGCCGACCGACGACTTCGACAGCGCGTGGCCCCGACCATCGTCGCCTGATTGCAGATCTGGGGCGTAGGTCGACAGGACCACCAACGTCGAGAAGGCGAAGACGCCCGCCAGGATCATGCCCAGCACGACCTTGGGCGAAAAAAGCGCGCGCTCGCGGCCGGCCTCGCTCATCGCCAGGCCTCCTTGAACGCGAAGCCCTCATAGGCCTTCCGGCACGCGCCGTACTCCTCGGCGCTGACCGAGCGGCCGCCGAAGAAGCTGGCCTCCACCACCCGTGCGATTCCAGCGAAGACATCCCGCACGGCGCGTGGCACCCCTTCCAGCTCGGCGATGTCGCGGCTGGTCAGGGCCGGCCGGATCAGATCGGGTCGCCGGCTTTCGATATCCTCGATGCTGCGGAAAAGGATCAGGTGGGCAGCCTCGGCGAAGCGCCCTTCGGCCGCCAGGCGATCAGCGTCCTCCAGGAGAGTTCGGGCCTTGGCCGCGGTTGGACGCCAGGTGTCGGCGACGAGATTCGGCCCTCTGCCTGGGCGGCGCATCGGCCACCGCGTGGCGATGAGTTCTCGCCCCAGGAAGTAGAGGATCAGGACCCCGCCGAGAATCAGGCCGCCCCAAAAGACATAGGTCAGGATCGGCGCCAGCTTGGCCACGACGACGCTGATCGCCTCGGCCCACTTGGGAACCGGCGGCGGCTTGTGAACCGAGGGGTCGAACTGAAGGTCCTTGCCCTTCAGCAGGGCGGCATGGGCTCGCGCGAAGCCATCCGCCGTCGCGGACGCATTCTGTTCGCCTCCAACGCCCCCCGCCACGTACTCGCTCCCGACTGCCCCGTCTCATTGCTAGTCGATTCAACTTTCGGTGTCCCGTTCAACCGAATAGCGCGTTCGATTTGGCCCGCTGGTCCGGGTTCAGGGGACGCCTCGAACCCAGGGAGCCGAGCGCCGAATCCGATTCTCGCGAGCACGGGCCGAGAGCCGGCGCACACGGAGGGTTCCGCTGTGCGCTGGGAGAGCCGACGGATTGGGACGGCCTTCTCGCGCCTGGCGAGACGCCGAAAGATTTCCGCTTTGATTTCAAGGAGGTGTTGGTGGGCCGGCTGGGATTCGAACCCAGGACCATTCGATTAAAAGTCGAATGCTCTACCACTGAGCTACCGGCCCGCATCGACACGGCGGGAGGGCCGGTGGAAGCGGCGCGGAACATAGTCGGGGGCCGTGCGCGCCGCAAGCGCGCTTTCGCACTTAAATGAGGCGGATGACGAACGAGCCTTTTGCGCGCTAGGGTTCACTCCATGCGCCGACTGCCGCTCCTCGCCGCTTTGGTCCCCCTGCTCGCCGCCTGCGCGTCGACATCCGAGCCGTCGCCCCAGAAGGTGCAGACTACGGCCGACGCCAACAAGGACGGCCTGGACGGCGCGATGACGGCCCCCCTGCGCGACATGAACCTGCTGCGCACCAAGATCCCCCCGGTCCTGCTGGAGGCCATGGCCGATCCGTACGCCCGGCCCCCAGGCAAGAAAATCACCTGCGACACCCTGATCGCCCTGGTCGCCCCCCTGGACCTCGCCCTGGGCGAAGACCTGGACCGCCTGCCGCCCCAGGAAAACGAGGACCTGATGGATCGCGGGCGCCGCATGGCCAGCAGCGCCGCCCTGGGCGCCATGGCCAGCGCCGCCCAGGACCTGATCCCGATGCGCGGCTGGGTGCGCAAGCTCAGCGGCGCCGAGAAGCACGATAAGCTGGTGCAAGGCGCCATGGCCTCCGGGGCCATCCGGCGAGCCTATCTGAAGGGCCTGGGCGAGGCGCGCGGCTGCAACCCTCCGGCCACGCCCCAGCACCTGGCCAAACCCGCCAAGCCGATCGTCGAGAAACGCTTCCCCTGGCAGTCCGACAAGCCGGACGACACGCCGACGGTCGATGCGCCGGCCGCCGCGGTGGAAACGGCCGATGGCGAGACGCCCGCTCCGACGGCGCCGCCCGCGGCCCAGCCCACGCCCGAACCGAAGAAGAAAAAGCCGTTCTACAAGATCTGGTGAGCGGTTCAGCTCGGCCGCACGGCGCGGTAGAGCGAGATCGAGCCGGTCAGGGTCGGAATCACTGCTCGCTCCTCCACCGCCTCGAACCCGGCCTCGCGCATCAGGTCGGGCAGGACACCATCCGCGGCGGGCTGGGTGTTCTCGTGGCCGTCCGCCAGTTGGACCAATCGGAACAAGGTCCGCATCAGCCGGGAGCGCTGGAGCCCATAGTCCGCCACGTGCAGTTCCCCGCCCGGCGGCAAGGCGGCGAGGATCGCGGCCAGACCGGCCCGCTTCTCCGTCATCGGCGTCTGGTGGAAGACGAGGCTCGAGACGATCTTCGTCGTCCCAGTCCCAACCAACAGGCGGCTGGCGTCCCGGAGATAGCCTTCGTCCAACCGCGCCGCGACCCCGGCCGCGGCCAATTTGCGCCGGGCGCGCTCAAGGATCCGGGCGTCGGGATCCACACCCACCAGCCGCGCCCCGCCTGCCTGACGCCCCACCAGGGCCAGGAAGGAAGCGGTGCCGCAGCCCAGGTCCGCGATGGTCTCGCCCGGCTGCGGATTCAGCTGCCTCAGCAGGGCGCTGCGCCAGACGCGTTCCCGCGTCAGGGTCGCGATGGTGAAGTCGTAGATCCCCAGCAGGGGAAGGGCCGGCGTGAAGTCGCGCGGTTGGCGGCGTGGCGTCAGGGCTGTTTCCATGCCCCCGAGAATGCGGTCTTTCGCCGGCTTCGGTTACTCGCTTTGGGCGATGCCGCCATGAACCCCGAGGCGTTCGCCCGCTCGCCGAAAACCGGCTTGAACGAAGACGGCCGCTCGCATTCCGAAGGCCCCGCCTAGCCGCCCTGGTGCCGGGCGCGGAAGTCGCGGCGGAACTGCTCGAACCGCCCCTCGCTGATCGCCGCCCGCATGGCGGCCGTCAGGGCCTGGAAGAAGGCGATGTTGTGCCAGGACAGCAGCACCTGCCCCAGGATCTCCTCCGCCTTGAAAAGGTGGCGCAGGTAGGCCTTGGAGTAGTCCCGGCTGGCAGGACAGTTGCTGGTGGGATCCAGCGGCGTGTCGTCTTCGGCGTACTTGGCGTTCTTGATGTTGATCGCGCCGTCCCAGGTCCAGGCCTGGCCGTGGCGGCCTGAACGGGTGGGCAGGACGCAATCGAACATGTCGACGCCACGGTACACCGCCTCGACCAAGTCGATCGGCTTGCCCACGCCCATCAGGTAGCGCGGACGATCGGCGGGCAGAAGGCCGGGCGCGTAGTCCAGCACCTCGCACATGGCCTCGTGTCCCTCGCCGACGGCCAGGCCGCCGATGGCGTAGCCGTCAAAGCCGATCTCGGCCAGGCGTTCCGACGACTCCCGGCGCAGGTTCTCGAAGGTCGAGCCCTGCTGGATGCCGAAGAGGGCCTGGGTGTCCCGCGTCCCGAAGGCCGCCCTGGAGCGCTTGCCCCAGCGGGCCGACAATTCCATTCCCTGCCGGGCCCTGGCTTCTTCCGCGGGCCAGGCCACGCACTCATCAAGTTGCATGACGATGTCGCTGCCCAGCAGGTCGGCCTGGATCTCCATCGAACGCTCGGGACTGAGCACGTGCTTGGAGCCGTCGATGTGGCTGGAGAAGGTGACGGCCTCCTCGGTGACCTTGCTGATCCCCGACAGACTCATCACCTGGAAGCCGCCGCTGTCGGTCAGAATGGGCTTGTCCCAGCGCATGAACTTGTGCAGCCCGCCCAGGCGCTTCACCCGCTCGGCCGTCGGCCGAAGCATCAGGTGGTAGGTGTTGCCCAGGATGATGTCAGCGCCGGTGTCCTTGACCTGGTCCACCATCAGGGCCTTCACGGTCGCGGCGGTGCCCACAGGCATGAAGGCCGGGGTGCGGATTTCACCCCGCGGCGTCTTCAGCACCCCGGTGCGGGCCTTGCCCTCGGTAGCGGAAATCTCGAAGGGGAACGCGGCCATCAGACGGTCTCTGGTTTGGCGCGGAACAGCAGGCTGCCGTCGCCGTAGGAATAGAAGCGATAGCCCGTGGCGATCGCGTGCTCGTAGGCCGCCTTCATCGTGTCGCGGCCGGCGAAGGCGCTGACCAGCATGAAGAGCGTCGACTTGGGCAGGTGGAAGTTCGTCATCAGCACGTCGGCTGCGCGGAAACGGTAGCCCGGCGTGATGAAGATCGCCGTTTCGTCCGCGAACGGCCGCACGACGCCATCCTCGCCCGTGGCGCTCTCCAGCAGGCGCAGACTGGTGGTGCCCACGCAGACGATGCGGCCGCCCGCCGCGCGCACGGCGTTCAAGGCGTCGGCGACGCTGGCCGGCACCTCGCCAAACTCGGCGTGCATACGATGTTCCGAGACGTCGTCGGTCTTGACCGGCAGGAAGGTGCCCGCCCCGACGTGCAGGGTGACGAAGTGCAGGCCGACGCCCTTTTCCTTCAGCGCTTCCAGCAGTTCGGGCGTGAAATGCAGGCCCGCGGTCGGGGCGGCCACGGAACCGTCCTCCCGGGCGTAGACGGTCTGGTAGTCGGCGCGGTCGCGGTCGTCCTCGGCGCGCTTGGCGGCGATGTAGGGCGGCAGCGGCATCTCGCCGTGGTTCAGGATGGCCAGGTCCAGGTCGGGCCCGGACAGGTCGAAGCCCAGCAGCACCTCGCCGCCCTCGCCCTTCTCCAGGACGGTGGCGTGCAGGCCGGCGGCGTCGCAGGCGCGGTCCCCGACCTGGCCGAAAGCCACGCGGTCGCCGACCTTCAGCCGCTTGCCCGGACGCATGAAGGCGCGCCAGCGGTCCGGCGCGGCGCGTCGATGCAGGGTGGCCTCGACCGCCACCGGCGTTCCGTCGCCGCCGCCCGTTCCGCGCCCGCCCCGCAGGCCCATCAGCCGGGCCGGGATAACGCGGGTGTCGTTGAAGACCAGGGCGTCGCCGGCGCGCAGGAAATCGGGCAGGTCGCGGACGATCCTGTCCTCGAGCGCCTGGCCCGGGCGGACGACCAGCAGGCGTGCGGAATCCCGGGGCTCGGCCGGCCGCAGGGCGATTGCCTCGTCGGGCAGGTGGAAATCGAAATCGGAAAGGCGCATGGGCCGGTCTCAAGGCCACGACGAGGCGGTCAGGTCAAGCGTGGCGGTTCCGCGCCGCCCTGACGCAGTGGTCAACAAATCCGCATCCGAGGCCGGAGGCGATTTGTTGGCGCGCCAGGCCCCGCAAACGTCACGGGCCTGTGCTAAGGGCGATCGCATGCGCCTCCTGCTCCACCTCGCCGGCCTTTTCCTCCGCGGCACCGCCCTGATGTTCGGACTGGTCGGCGCCGTTGCGGGCCTGGCCTGCCTGGGCGGCGCCTTCAGCATCCGGCTGGACGCCCTGACCCACCTGGCGCCGCTGTGGCTGGCCTGCGGGCTCGCGGCCCTGGTCCTGGGCGCCGCGTTCTCGCGAGAGGGCGAGCGCTGGGCGATCGTTGGCCTGGCCGCCGTGGCCATCATCTCGATCGGCCTCCTGGTGACGCCCGAGCTGCTGGCGTCCGCCAAGCCCAAGGCCGTCGCCCAACCGGGACGGGCGGTGAAGGTCGTCCAGTTCAACGCCTGGACCCACAACGACTCGCCCTACGCTAGTCGCGACTGGCTGCTGGCCCAGAAGGCCGACATCGTGTTGGTCGAGGAAGGCGCCGGCGACGCCTGGCCGATCCTGCAAGGCCTGCGCAAGGCCTATCCGAACCACACGCACTGCCGCTTCCGCTACGGCTGCGATAGCTGGGTCTTCAGCCGCTGGCCCATCGTCGAGGAACGGACGTTCCGCGAGAGCGGCCAGGACCTGTCGGGCGTATGGGCCACGCTGGACCATCCGGGAGGACGCTTCACCGTAGCGGCCACCCACTTCGTCTGGCCCTTCCCGGCCGGTCCGCAACAGGTCCAAAGCCGCATGCTGGTCGCCGACCTCAAGTCCTTGCCGCAGGACGATCTGATCCTGACCGGCGATTTCAACTCCACGCCCTGGTCGTTCACCCTGCGCCGCCAGGACAAGGCTCTGGGACTGGAGCGGCGGACCCGCGCCCTGGCCAGTTGGCCGGCGGGCAAGTTCTCGCGGGTGGCCTCGGCCCCCTTCCCCTCCCTGCCGATCGACCACGTCTATGCTGGCAAGGCCTGGAAGACCGTCAGCGTCCGGCGCGGCCCGGTGCTGGGCTCGGACCACCGGCCGGTCGTGGCGGTGCTGACCCGGTGAACGGAAAAGGGCCCCGGTCTCCCGGGGCCCTGATCGGCTTAGGCGTCGGCCGCGATCTTGGCGCTGACGATCTTGCCCGGAGCGCGCGGCGGCTCGCCGACCGGCAGGGCGTCTACGTTTTCCATGCCCTCGGTCACCTGGCCCCACACGGTGTACTGACCGTCCAGGAAGGTGGCGTCGTCGAAGCAGATGAAGAACTGGCTGTTGGCCGAGTTCGGATCGGGCGTGCGGGCCATAGAGCAGACGCCGCGCACGTGCGGCTCCTTCGAGAACTCGGCCTTCAGGTCCGGCTTGGCCGAACCGCCGCGGCCGCTGCCGGTCGGATCGCCGCCCTGGGCCATGAAGCCCGGGATCACGCGGTGGAAGACCACGCCGTCGTAGAAGCCTTCACGGACCAGTTCCTTGATGCGCTCGACGTGGCCCGGAGCCAGGTCGGGACGCAGCTTGATCGTGACCGGGCCGGTCTCGAGGGTCAGGATCAGAGTATTTTCGAGGTCGGCCGACATGGTCATCCCTTCGGAGTTGAGGAGTCGCAAGGCTTCTAGCTTGCGGAAGACGAACTTGGAACCGCCTGCCTGACGATACGGTTGCGCCGCTATTTGATCTGGACCGGCAGTTCCAGGTCGCAGACCGAGAAGTCCGCGCCCCGCGCGGCCCGAACGCGGGCGATCTCGCCCTTGAACCAGGCGCCGGCGGGATCGATGGCGCGAACGGTCGGACGCTCGGCGGCGGGGATGTCGGCCAGGAGCCGCACCTTGATCATCTTGTCCTGCGGCGCAGCCACCGGCTCGCCGGTCTTGATGGCCCGCACCACGTCCAGGCCCGACAGCACTCGACCGAAGGCGGTGTAGCGCTTGTCCAGCGAGGGATAGGGCTGGCGCATCAGGAAGAACTGGCTGTTGGCGGAATCGACGTTCTCGTCGCGGGCCATGCCCAGCACGCCGGGGCAGTAGGTCCCCCAAGCCGCGACCTTCTTGTCCGAGGTGACCTCGGCCCAGCTCCAGGCCTGGCTGACCACGGGCAGCGACTTGAGCAGGCCCACCTCGGTTCCGGCCGGGGCGGCGGCGGCCACGAACGGCGTCGTCGCGTCGCGGCGGAAGGTGAACTCGGCCTTCAGGTTCGGCTTCTTCGTGCCGCCCTCGCCGGTGTCGTCGGGATCGCCGGTCTGGGCCATGAAACGATCGATGACGCGGAAGAACGTGCGGCCGTCGTAGACGCCTTCACGGGTCAGTTCCCGGAAGCGGGCCACGTGGCCAGGCGCGACCTCGGGAATCAGTTCCAGGACGATGCGGCCCTTGCTGGTGTCGATCACCACCACGTTCTCGGCCGGCGGGGTGCGCCAGTCGGCCGCCGTCGGCGCCCCGGACGACGCCGCCGACGCCGCGCCGCCCCCGATCGCGAGCAGGGTCACCGCGACGGCCGAAGGCAGCAAGACGGCGACGGCGCGGCGCATCACTTCACCTGGACCGGCGCTTCGACATCGCAGGGGCCGAACGCTCCGCCCAGCTCGCTCCGCTTCTTCTCGATCAGGGCGGCGAAGGCGGCCGAACGGGTGTCCATCACCTTGATCGACGGGCGCTGCGCGGCGGGGATCTCGGACAGAACCCGCACGGTCAGCATCTTGTCCTGCGGATCCGGCACGGGCTCGCCGACCTTGATCGAGCGGATGACATCCAGGCCGGTCAGGGCCTTGGCGAAGGCGGTGTAGGTCTTTTCCAGCGACGGATAGTGCTGGCGCATGAAGAAGAACTGGCTGTTGGCGCTGTCGGGATCGCCGGCGCGGGCCATGCCCAGCACGCCGGGGCAGAACGCGCCCCAGGCCGCCACCTTGCCGTCGGCGGTCATCGCCGCCAGGGCGCTGTTCTGGCTGTAGACCGGCAAGGCGCCGACAAAGCCGAACTCGGTCGAGCCGATCTTGCCCTGCGGGGCGTAGCCGGCGCCGCGGCGGAAAGTGAATTCGGCCTTCAGGTTGGGCTTGTCGGAACCGCCCATGCCGGTGTTCTGCGGATCGCCAGTCTGGGCCATGAAGCTGTCGATGACGCGGAAGAAGGTCAGGCCGTCGTAGAAGTGGGCCTTGGCCAGTTCGCGGATCCGCTCGACATGGGCGGGCGCGGCCTCGGGCGACAGCTCCACGACGATGCGGCCCTTGTTGGTCTCCACGACCAGGACGTTGTCCGGATCGGGCGTGCGCCAGTCGGAGGCCTGTTGCGCGCTGGCGACCGAGGCCGCGGAAAGCGCCAGGACGGCGGCGATGGACGCAAGCTTCATGGATATCCCCGATAAACGATCGGCCCCGGCGTAGAACGCCGCCGCGCCGACGACAAGTAGGGCCGTACTCAAGCTGACGATTCCGGCGGGTTTGTGAAGGGTTTGGGGGGCTTCCTCGGATGGGGTGTCGGCGGAGCCGGCGGGAGGGGCCGTGCGGTTTTCTCCGCTTCTGACTGATCCTCGGCTTGGGTCCCCGCTTTCGCGGGGATGAGCGGTGGAGGGAGGTTGCGAGCCCACTTGCCCCCTCCGCGCCTTCGGCGCTCCTCCCCCGTAGGGGGAAGAATGATCCGCCCCCGATGGGGGCGGACAGACCGCGAAGCGGTCAGGTGGGGCAAGTGGGTGCGCACGGGTTCTCGTCCTCGCGCTTTCGCTGCGAAGTTTGGGAAAGGGTCGCGGAGCGCCGGACGACGTCCGGGTTAGCAATAGAAATACCGTTTCGACGAAGCCGATCGCTCCGCGCCATCGTTGTCCGCCAGCATCCGGTAGGCAGCGCTGTTGACGCTTAGCCGGACCGGCCCTTCGCCTTTCGGCTCGGGTCCGCCGCCGGGGACGCGGGTCGAGGACTGCTCGCGTTGTACCCCCGGCGAAGCCGACGGCGGGCGGGTCCCGCGACGACGGGAGCCCCGGACCGCATGGGTTTCCATCCCACGCCCTGTCCCGCTCGATAGCCCCCCGCCGCCGCATCGGTCGCCGGCCATGCGCCCTTTCCACCGCGACGAGGTGAGAAGAAGGATAACCCGGCCTGAGACCGTGCAGAGAGTTCGGGTTTGTCCTGAGCGATTTCAGCGGGTTGGGCGCGGATGAGGTGTGCGTAAGGCCGCAAACCTCGCCCACAATCTCCGCTCATCCCCGCGAAGGCGGGGATCCAAGCCGACTCTGCGGGATGGGGCGGAGGTGGCTCCTACTTCGCCAGCTTTTCCAGCAGTTGCTGGGCCACGCCTGGCGGGACGAACTTGTGGACGTCGCCGCCCAGGGCAGCGATTTCCTTGACCAGGCGGGAGGCGATGGCCTGGTGGCGGGGGTCGGCCATCAGGAAGACGGTCTCGATCTCGCGATCCAGTTGCTGGTTCATCGCCGTCATCTGGAATTCGTACTCGAAGTCGGCCACCGCGCGCAGGCCGCGCACGATCATCTGGGCGCTGACCTCGCGGGCGAAGTGCATCAGCAGGCTGTCGAAGGGACGCACCTCGATCTCGGCGATCTTGGTCAGGTGCGCCGTCTCGCGACGGAGGATCTCGACCCGCTCGTCCAGGGAGAACAGCGGCCCCTTGCCGATGTTCACAGCCACGCCGATCACCAGCTTGTCGACCAGCTTGACCGCCCGACCGATGATGTCGAGGTGGCCGTTGGTGACCGGGTCGAAGGTCCCCGGATAGAGTCCGATCCGCATGCTTTCCCCTACCCTGGGCCTTTGCCGCCCGCTGGTTCCTTCCTGTGGAACGACTACGGGGTCTCGTCCGCCCCGTTTTCCTCGTCCGTGCTCTCGTCGCCGCCGGCTTCGGCGAGACGCTCGACGCTGACGACGTGCTCGTCGGCGGCGGTCCGGAAGATGGTTACGCCTTGAGTATTCCGCGCTGCAACACGAATTTGCGAAACAGGCACGCGAATGAGCTGGCCGGCGTCGGTGACGAGAAGCACCTGGTCGCTCTCATCAACAGGGAACGAGCCCACAAGGCGGCCGCCGCGCTTGCTGAGATCCTGGGCGGCCAGGCCCTGGCCGCCGCGGCCCGTGCGGCGGAAGTCGTAGGCGCTGGTGCGCTTGCCGAAGCCTTCCGACGAGACGGTGAGGATGATCTCCTCGGCCGCGCCCAGCTCGGCGATGCGTTCGATCGACAGGTTGGCCTCGCCGGCCTCCTCATCGGCCTCTTCCGCCGCCGGGGCTTCGTCGACCTCCTCGCCGGACGCCGCGCGCAGCAGGGCGCGCTGGTGCTTGAGATACGCGGCGCGTTCGGCCGGGGTGGCGTCGACGCTGCGCAGCACGGCCATCGAGATGACGGTGTCCTCGCCCGCAAGCTTGACCCCGCGCACGCCGGTGGAATCGCGGCTGGCGAACACCCGCACCTCGTCGACCGAGAAGCGGATGCAACGGCCGGCGGCCGTGGTCAGCAACACGTCCTGGTCGGCGTTGCAGACGGCCACGCCGACGATGCCGTCGCCTTCGTCGAGCTTCATGGCGATCTTGCCGTTGCGGCGGACGTCCACGAAGTCCGACAGCTTGTTGCGGCGCACGCTGCCCGAACGGGTGGCGAACATCACGTCCAGGCCGTCCCAGGTGGCCTCGTCCTCGGGCAGGGCCAGGATGGAGGTGATGGTCTCGCCCGGCTCGATGGGCAGCAGGTTGACGAAAGCCTTGCCGCGGCTGTTGGCGACGCCCAGCGGCAGGCGCCAGACCTTCATCTTGTAGACCTTGCCGCCTGAGGTGAAGA
This sequence comes from Caulobacter sp., assembly GCA_017745235.1. Classification (GTDB taxonomy): domain Bacteria; phylum Pseudomonadota; class Alphaproteobacteria; order Caulobacterales; family Caulobacteraceae; genus Caulobacter. Next base: position 289,104 of record JAGHZU010000005.1, read on the forward strand.
ACAGCAGCGGGGCGTGGGTCGAAGCCGAGAACACGCGAGTGACGGCGTCCTCGGTCTTGGTGGCCATGCCCGACTTGCCCTTCCCGCCGCGGTGCTGGGTGCGGTAGGCGGTGAGCGGGGTGCGCTTGACGTAGCCGCCCATGGTGACGGTGATCACCATCTCCTCGCGGACGATCAGGTCCTCGTCCTCGACGTCGGCCTCGCCGTCGACGATGCGGCTGCGGCGCTCGACGGCGAACTTGTCCTTCACCTCGACCAGTTCCTCGCGAACCACGGCCATGATGTTGGCGCGGTCGGACAGCAGGTCGAGATAACCGCGGATGGACTCGGCGAGCGCGGCGGCCTCGTTGCCGATCTCGTCGCGACCCAGGCCCGTCAGGCGCGACAGGGTCAGGGCCAGGATGGCGCGGGCCTGCTCGTCGGTCAGGCGGATGAAGCCGCCGTCTTCCTGCACGGTGCGCGGATCGGCGATCAGCTCGACCAGGGGCAGCATGTCGCCGGCGGGCCAGGACTTGGCCACCAGCCGCTCGCGGGCCTCTGTCGGGTCCTTGGACGAGCGGATGATGTGGATGAACTCGTCGATGTTGGCGACGGCGATGGTCAGGCCGACCAGCACGTGGCCGCGATCGCGGGCCTTGCCCAGCTCGAACTTGGTGCGGCGGACGACGACTTCCTCGCGGAATTCGACGAACACTTCCAGCAGCTTGCGCAGGCCCATCTGCTCGGGGCGACCGCGGTTCAGGGCCAGCATGTTGACCCCGAACGAGGTCTGCAGGGCGGTGAAGCGGTAGAGCTGGTTGAGGATCACCTCGCCCGAGGCGTCGCGCTTGAGCTCGACCACGATGCGCATGCCGTCGCGGTTGGACTCGTCGCGGATGTCGGCGACGCCCTCGATCTTCTTGTCGCGGACCAGTTCGGCGACGTGCTCGACCAGGTTGGCCTTGTTCACCTGGTACGGGATCTCGGTGATGATGATGGCCTCGCGGCCAGCGCGCAGCTCCTCGACGGTGGCCACGCCGCGCATGACGACCGACCCGCGGCCCGTCAGCAGGGCCTGGCGCGGGGCCGCCCGGCCGATGATCTCGCCGCCGGTGGGGAAGTCGGGGCCGGGCACCAGGTCCAGCAACTGGTCGGTGGTGACCTCCGGGTCGTCGATCAGCAGCAGGCAGGCGTCGATCACCTCGCCCAGGTTATGGGGCGGGATGTTGGTGGCCATGCCGACGGCGATGCCGCCGGCGCCGTTGACCAGCAGGTTGGGGATGCGCGAGGGCAGGACGGTGGGTTCCTGCTCCTTGCCGTCGTAGTTGTCGGCGAAGTCGACCGTGTCCTTGTCCAGGTCGGCCAGCAGGGCCATGGCCGGCGGGGCCATGCGGCATTCGGTGTATCGCATGGCCGCAGGCATGTCGCCGTCGACCGAGCCGAAGTTGCCCTGGCCGTCGATGAGCACAAGGCCCATCGAGAACGACTGCGTCATGCGCACCAGGGTGAAGTAGATCGAGGCGTCGCCGTGCGGGTGATACTTACCCATCACGTCACCGACCACGCGGGCCGACTTGACGTACGGGCGCTCGGGCGTCTGGCCCTGCTCGTGCATCGAGAACAGCACGCGGCGGTGCACCGGCTTGAGGCCGTCGCGCGCGTCAGGAAGCGCGCGGCTGACGATCACGCTCATCGCATAGTCGAGATACGAACGACGCAGTTCGTCCTCGATGTTGATGAGGGCAACGTCTCCTCGGGGCCCCGAACCGGAGGGCGTTCCGGGGATAGTGTTTTGGTCGTCGCTCAAGGGGATTTTTCGCCGTCAGAATCGAACACGGAACCGTCAAAAACAGTTAGCATTCCCCTCGCGCAGACGCCACCTTCACGGCCCCAGCCCCTGATCCGTCGGGCCCTTTCCGGGAGTTTTCCATGCGTTCGACCCTTCTCGCCCTCGCCGCCGGCCTGCTGGCCGCCTCGCCCGCCCTCGCCGCCACCGCCGAGTTGAAGGGGGCGGACGGCAAGACCGTGGGGACCGCCACCGTGACAGAGGCTCCGCACGGCGTGCTGGTCCGCATCGAGGCCAAGGGCCTGACGCCGGGCTGGCACGGCCTGCATTTCCACGAAAAGGGCGACTGCGGGACCCCGGACTTCAAGTCGGCGGGCGCCCACGTCCACACCACCACGGCCGTGGTCCACGGCCTGCTCAATCCCGACGGCAACGACAACGGCGACCTGCCCAATCTCTACGCCGGCGCGGACGGCGTGGCGGTGACCGAGGTGTTCTCGCCGCTGGTGTCGCTGAACGGCGCGGGCGGCCGCCCCGCCCTGCTGGACGCCGACGGCTCGTCGATCGTCGTCCACGCCAGCCCCGACGACTACAAGACCCAGCCGATCGGCGGCGCCGGCGCGCGCATCGCTTGCGGCGTGCTGAAGTAGGCGCTAGCTCCCGCCACGTCCTTCATCGGCGTGGCGGGAGGTTTTCCATGCGGTCCTGGCGGCTTCCCATCATCGTTCTGGCCCTGGCCGCGACCGCCGCCTGCGACGGAGGCAAGGCTCCGGCTGGGCAGGGCAAGGCGACCAAGCCGCCCGCCGCCGCACCCTCTCCGCCCGCCAGCAGGCCGGCGGCCGAACTGGTCTCGATCGCCTGGAAGCCGTCGAGCCACGACCAGAACCTGCAGGCCTTCGACCTCGAGGTGACCGGGCTGGACGTACTGTCGGTCTGCCGCGTGCCCAGCGGCTGGACCATCGACGCCACCGGGGCGGGCCTGGGCGTCACGCGCCTGCAGGGCCAGGCCGAGGTGGGCGCGGCCTTCGTCAGCGACGACGACCTGGAGGACATCGCCGACCTGTTCCTGGTGCGGGCCCGACCGGGCCAGCCGCTGTCGGTGCGCGGTACGCTGACGACAGGGACCTACGGCGGCGACGAGGGCCAGGCGCAGGTCAGGGCGACGACGTCGGTCCTGGCCCGCAAGCCAGGCGCGGCCTGCCCGCCGCCCCGGCGCTAGGCCGCCTCGCCGACCGGCTCGGGCTTCTTGCCGGTGAGAGACACCAGGGCGACGCCGGCCATGGTGGCCCCGGCGCCGATGACCAGCTGCCACGACAGGCGGTCGCCCAGGAACAGCACCCCGATCGTGCACGAGACCAGGGGCGTGAGCAGGAAATAGGGCGTGACCCGCCCCGCCTCGCGGCGCTGGACCAGCCAGAACAGGAGCGCGCTGGCGCCGATCGTGGAGACGATGCCGGCGAAGGCCACGCAGGCCCAGGCCACCCACGAGGCCTCGCGCGTGCGCTCCACGACGTTCGGCTCGAAGTTCCAGGCCATCACAGCCAGCAGCGGCGTGGCGACCAGGGCCGTCAGGGCCTGGACCTTCAGCGGCTTCACGCCCGGCGTGCGGCGCACCAGCACCGTGGCCAGGGCCCAGCAGGCGCTGGCCACGACGCCCAGGCCGATGGCCGGCAGGTCGGCCGCGCCGTGGGGATCGAGGCTCATCCAGGCCACGCCCGCGAAGGCCACCACCAGCCCGGCCACGGCCATGGGCTTCATCGTCTCGCCCAGCATGCGCCAGGCGATCAGGGCCGTGAACGGAATCCACAGCTGGGTCGCCACCACCAGCGGGCTGAGCGACTTGGCCATGCCGAACGCCATGTAGATGATCCCGAAGTGGATCGGCCCCGACAGCAGGCAGATCAGCAACAGGCGGCGCGCCGACGGAAACGGCGGCCGCAGGAACGGCAGCAGACACACCAGGGCCAGGCCGAAACGCGCGGTCCCCACCACCATCGGCGGCAGCTCGGCGGTGGCGACCTTGGCCGCGGCGTTGTTGAGGCCCCAGACCAGAATGATGGCGGCGATGGCCAGGCGCTCAACCGCCGTCAGGGGACCCGTGTTCGACATGGGCCCGCTTGGATCAGACCCCGCCCGATCCTTCAACCCCGCCCGCGCCCAGAACCCTGCGCATCGCGCTCGTCAGCACGGCCAGGTCGGCGTCGGGCGTGTTGAAGGCCGGGGCCAGGTAGACGGTCTTGCCCATCGGCCTGATCCACGCCCCCTCGGCGGCGAAGGCCTGGCACAGGGCGCCGACAGCCACGGGCGCGGCGAACTCCACCACTCCGATCGCGCCCAGCACGCGCACGTCGACCACGCCCGGCGCGCCCCGCAGAGGCTCCAGCCCCTGCGCCAGAGCCGCCGAGACCCGCGCCACGTCCGCCCGCCAGGCTCCATCCTCGAACAAGTCGAGCGAGGCGTTGGCGGCGGCGCAGGCCAGGGGGTTGGCCATGTAGGTGGGACCGTGCATCAGGGCCGCCCCGGCGTCGTCGGACCAGAAGGCCTGGAACACCCGGGTCGAGGCCACGGCGACCGACAGCGGCAGCGTGCCGCCGGTCAGGGCCTTGGACAGGGTGACGATGTCCGGCTCGATCCCGGCCGCCTCCATGGCGAACAGCGACCCGGTGCGGCCGAAGCCCGTAAAGATCTCGTCGAAGATCAGCAGCACGCCGTGGCGGTCGGCCGTCCGGCGCAGGCGGCGCAGCACCTCCGGATCGTGAAACAGCATTCCGCCCGCGCCCTGGACCAGCGGCTCGGTGACGATGGCGGCGATCTCGCCCCCGCGCTCGACCAGCAGGGCTTCCAGCACGGCCTCGGACGCGGCGTCCACCGGCAGGTCGGCGATCACCTGGCTGGGCATGACGCCCGAGAAGAGGCTGTGCATCCCCTCCTCCGGGTCGCAGACCGTCATCGTGGCCAGGGTGTCGCCGTGATAGCCGCCCCGGAACGACAGGAACCGCGTGCGCCCATGCTCGCCGCGATTGATGTGGAACTGAAGGGCCATCTTCATGGCGATCTCGACCGAGACCGAGCCCGACTCGGCGAAGAAGGCGTGGTTGAGGTCGCCCGGCAACAAGTCGGCCAGGCGCCGGGCGAGGCGCGAGGCCGGCTCGTGCGCCAGGCCGCCGAACATCACGTGCGGCATGCGCTCCAGCTGTTCGCGGACGGCGGCGGCGATGTGAGGATGGTTGTAGCCGTGGCAGGCCGTCCACCACGATGCGATGCCGTCGACCAGCTCGCGTCCGTCGGCCAGCACCAAGCGGGAGCCACGCGTAGCCGCCACCGGAAGCGGCGGGGGGGCGGTCTTCATCTGGCAATAGGGCCGCCAGACGTGCGGCGCGCCGGCGCTCAACCATTCGGGCGCACGAGCGGGGCTTTCGGCGGTCATGGGCGATCCTTCGTTGCCTCGGCGGGGCGCCTTGCCTATGCCGTGCCGCGTCGCGCCGCAAACGGAACCCTGATGACAAGTCTCGACGCCTTCGCCGGCGACAAGCTTAACCAGCTCGAGGCGGCCAGCCTTCTGCGCCGCCTGAAACCCACCCGCCGCCTGCCCGGGGGCTGGGTGGAACGCGACGGCCGGCGGCTGCTGTCGTTCTCGGACAACGACTATCTGGGCCTGTCGCACCATCCGGCCGTGATCGCCGCCGCCCAGGCCGCCACCGCCGAGCACGGCGCCGGCGCGGGGGCCTCGCGCCTGGTGACGGGCGACAACCCTCTGTTCTCGGCCCTCGAAGAGCGTTTGGCCCGGCTGAAGGGAACCGAGGCCGCCTGCCTGTTCGGCTCGGGCTACCTGGCCAATACCGGCGTCATCCCGACCTTCGCCGGGCCCAAGGACATCGTGCTGGTCGACCAGTTGGCCCACGCCTGCATCTGGGCCGGCGCCCAGTTGTCGGGCGCGCGGATCATTCCCTTCCGACATAACGACGTGGCCCATCTGGCCGAGCTGCTGGCCGAGCATCGGGCCAGCGCCCGCCACGCCCTGGTGGCCACCGACGGCGTCTTCTCGATGGACGGCGACGTCGCCCCGCTGGGCGCCCTGTCCGATCTTTGCGCCGCCCACGACGCCTGGCTGCTGTCGGACGACGCCCACGGCGTAGGCGTGCTGGCCCACGGAAAGGGTTCGGCCGCCCTGTTCCCGGGCGCGGTCATCCCATTGCAAATGGGCACCTTGTCCAAGGCCCTGGGGGCCTATGGCGGCTATCTCTGCGGCTCCAAGGCTGTGGTCGACCTGCTGAAGACCCGCGCCCGCACGGTCGTCTACACCACCGGCCTGCCCCCCGGCGCGGCGGCGGCGGCCCTGGCGGCACTGGACGTGATCGAGGCCGATCCGGACATGGCCGCCCTGCCCCTTGCCAAGGCCCGCGCCTTCACGCAGGCCGTCGGCCTGCCGCCCGCCACCAGCCCGATCGTGCCGGTGATCATCGGCGAGGCCCAGGCCGCGCTGGACGCCTCGCGCGCGCTGGAAGCCGAGGGCTTCCTGGTGGTGGCCATTCGGCCACCCACCGTGCCCGTGGGAGCCGCACGCCTGCGCATCGCGTTCAGCGCCCAGCATCCCGACGCCGAGATCGCCCGCCTGGCCGCCCTGGTCCGCCCCTTCGTGAAGGTCACCGCCTGATGCCCGCCCTGTTCGTCACCGCCACCGGCACCGATGTCGGCAAGACCTATGTGGCCTGCGCCCTGGTGCGGGCGCTGAAGGCCCGGAGCGCGCCGGTGGACGTGTTCAAGCCCGTGGTCAGCGGCTTCGATCCCGCCGACGCCGCCGGCAGCGACCCCGCCCGCCTGGCCCAGGCCCTGGGCGATCCCGCCGCCCTGCTGCGCATCGCCCCCCGCCGCTATCGCGCCCCCCTGGCCCCGCACATCGCCGCCCGACTGGAGGGCCAGAGCCTGACTCTGGACGACCTGGTGATCGACACCGTGGCCCGCACCGCCCAGGCGCGCGAGGACCTTCTGGTGGTCGAAGGCGCGGGTGGAGTGATGTCGCCCCTGACCGACACCGCCACGAACCTCGACATGATCGCCGCCCTGGGCGCGCCGGCCCTGTTGGTGGCCGGCTCGTATCTCGGCACGATGAGCCACATCCTGACGGCGCTGGCGGTGCTGAACGCCGCCGAAACGCCGGTGGCGGCCGTGGTGATGAGCGAAAGCCTGGGCGCGCCCGATCTCGCCCAGACCGCGGAGGGCTTGCGTCCGTTCCTGGGCGGGGTTCCCCTGTTCACCGCGCCGCGCGGCGACCATTGGGACGCGAGCGCCCTGGCCGACGAGATCCTGAACCGAATGGGAAGAGCATGACCCCTCCCCTCCGCGTGGCCGTGATCGGCCTGGGCGACATCGCCCGCAAGGCCTACCTGCCGGTGCTGGGCCCGCGTCCCGACGTGACGCTGAGCCTGGTGACCCGCTCGCCCGAAACCCTGGCCGAGTTGGGCGCGACCTGGCGCGTGGAGCGGCTGCACGCCCAATTGGACACGGCGCTGGCCGAAGGGGTGGACGCGGCGTTCGTCCACGCGGCGACATCGGCCCATCCGGCGATCGTGCGCCGCCTGATCGAGGCCGGCGTGCCGACGCTGGTGGACAAGCCCATCGCCGACACCGCCGCCCAGAACGAGGAGTTGGTCGACCTGGCCGAGACGCGCGGCGTGTCTCTGATGGTCGGCTTCAACCGCCGCCACGCCCCCAGCTACCGCGAGGCCGCCGCCCTGAACAGACCCGTGGTGCTGATGCAGAAGAACCGCGCCGCCCAGCCCGACGACGTGCGGCGGGTGGTGTTCGATGACTTCATCCACGTGGTCGACACCCTGCGGTTCATGGCCCCGGGCGTGGACCACGCCACCGTGCGCGGCCGCGTGGGGCGCGAGGGCCTGGAGCACGTGATGCTGACCCTGTCGGCCGACGGCCGCGACGCCGTGGGCCTGATGAACCGCAACAGCGGGGCCAATGAGGAGACGCTGGAGGTCTCGGGTCGCGGCGGCAAGCGGCGGATCGTCGACATGGCCCAGGTGATCGACCAGGGCGAGCGCGAGGAACTGACCCGGCGTGGCGACTGGACCTCGGTAGGCCGCCAGCGCGGCTTCGAGGGGCTGTGCGACGCCTTCCTGTCGGCCGTGCGCGACGGGCGGCGGCTGTCGGCGCTGGACGCTCTGGAGACGCACCGCCTGTGCGAGCGGATCGTGGAGGAACTGGCGGGCTAGGGTTCGCTTCAGCAGGCTGCTTCAAAGCCGGTGTCATCCGGGAAGTCTCGAAGAGGCTGTCCGGGACCCAGGGCCGATGCAGCGCCGAGGCCCCTGGATCCGAGCTCTCCGCTATGCTGCGGCCGGGATGACAATTCGGCGCTGGATCACGCCGACCGCCGCCACTGGCTGGGCGCGCGGCCGAACGCCTGCCGAAAGGTGGCGTTGAAGTGGGACAGGTCGTTGAAGCCTACGTCCAAAGCGATTTCGGTGACCGGCTCGGCGGTGTCGATCAGGCGGTCGGCCGCGGCCCGCAGGCGTGCGCCGATCACGTACTGGCGCGGGCTCTCGCCCGTGACGGCGCGAAACAGCCGGATGAAGTGGTAGCGGCTGAAGCCGCCCAGGGCCGCCAGCTCGGCCAGGCCGCAGGGCTCGGCATAGGCCTCGTCGATGTGCCGCGCGACGTCCAGGACACCGCGCCGTTCGACCCGGCTGGGCTCGACCGGCCGGGAGCGCCGCCCAAGGGCCAGGGCGCGGGCGGCCAGGTCGATCACCGCCTCCTCGTCCAGGGCTCGGCCCGCGGCGGCCCGGCGCACGGCGCCGTACAGCGGCGCGGCGGCGCGCGAGGGCGGGACGACGGACACGGCGAAGTCGCTCTCCTGCCCGCCCTCGCCAGCCACCTCGGCCAGCAGGTCCGGGCACAGGGCTACGACCGCGCGACGGTTGCCCTCCGTGTCGAGATGGCGGCACTGGAAGCCCTCCCCCGCCGCGCCCAGCAGCACCGTGCCGGGGGTGGCGCGCGCGGCGCCATGGCGGCCGCGATAATCGAACCGCCCGGCCACCACCACCCCGATCACGGGACCCGCATAGCATTTGTCGATCGGCGCCGGGCGGCCGGTGACGCAGCGGGCCTCGCCCGCTCCGTAGAGGGCGGTGGCCGCCGGCAGGTCCGGTCCCTGGGGTTCGATGCGGAACATGCGCCTCTCCGTCACGCGGGGCATAGAACCCCTCCCGCGCCGCCGCGGCAAGCCGCGCAAAAAACCCCAAGTCTCAACGCAGTCCGCCGTGCCAGGGTCCGCCTCCGACCATGGGAGGGATCATGTATCGCCACGGCTTCGCGTACGGCCTGGGCGCGGTGGGGCTGGGCCTCGTCGGCGCTGTATTCCACGACTTCGCCCTGCAGTGGCAGCCTGTGCCGCCGGGCGTGCCGGGCCGCGCGGCCCTGGCCCTGCTGAGCGCGGCGATTCTGCTCGTGCTGGGACTGGGTCTCTTCTGGCGGCGCACGGCGATGGCGGCCGCGGCGGGGCTGGCGGGCGTCTACGCCCTGTGGGTTCTGGCGCTGCACGCGCCGCTGGTCGCGGCCAAGCCGGGCAGCGTGGCGGTGTGGCTGGGGGTCTGCGAGATCTCGGCCCTGGCGGCGGGCGGCGCAGTGCTTGCGGCGGGGCCGCGCGCCGGCGTCCGCCTGGCCGGCCAACTGGCGTTCGGAGCGTGCGCCCTGGTCTTCGGCCTCAGCCACTTCGTCTATGCCGGCTTCACCGCCCAGATGGTGCCCGCGTGGCTGCCCTTGCCGATGGGCTGGGCGCTGGCGACGGGCGCCGGCCACGTGGCCGCCGGGCTGGCGATCCTGTCGGGGATCAGGGCCCGGCTGGCCGCAACGGTCGAGGCCGGGATGATGGCCGCGTTCGTCGTGCTGCTGCACGCGCCTCGCGTGATCGCCCAGCCCGCCAGTCAGGCCGAGTGGACGATGCTCTGCGTGGCCCTGAGCCTGACCGGGGCGGCGTGGGCGGTCAGCCGATCGCTGCCGCGCGAGGGGCCGTCAGGCGCTCTGACGCTCGCCTTCCCGATCCGCCAGACGGGAGGCTGAAGCGGGCGAACCGGCGCGGGCGAACAGCGCGGCCAGGGCGGCGAACAGGCCCTTTTCCTCGACCTTGTGGTAGGGCGAAGACACGGCCAGCTGGGCTGACAAACGACGGTGAGCGGCGTCGAGGTTGTGATACGGCAGGCGCGGCAGCAGGTGGTGCAGCGCATGGTAGCGCAGGCCCACCGGCGCCCACAGGAACGGCAGCAGGGCCGGCGGCGGCACGTTGACCGAGTCCAGGAACTGCTCCTCGAACGTCATGCGCTCGCCGTCGTTGTGCCAGTAGTGGGCGACCAGGGTGCGCAGCTGGTTGACGAACGTGGCGAGCGAGAAGACCGCGAACCAGGTGACGACGACGCGCAGGGGGACCAGTCCCATGACCGTGGCGGCGGCCACGCCCCAGCACCACAGCCAGCAGCCGATCTCCTGCGCCAGCCAGTCGGGACGGGTCTTGTCGTTGTCCTCGCGCACGAAGTCCGGGTTGATGACCAGGGCCGACAGCCTGGTGCGCACGAAGCGGCGCACCGGCGGGACCACGAACGACAGCGGAACCAGGATCCCGGAGCGCAGGATGACGCCCAGCGGGGCCAGCAGCGAGATGAAGGTGAAGGCGGCCAGCTTCAGCGGCGAATAGCGCTCCAGCGGCAGGTATTCCGGGTCGCGGGCGGTGCCGAAGCGGTCCTTGGCGTGGTGCAGGTTGTGCACGCCCTCGTACATCATCGACGGAGTCATCAGGGGGACGCCGACCAGCAGGTTCCAGCCCAGGCGGAAGCCGGGCACGTCCTTGGGGCGCAGGTGGCTGATCTCGTGGATGAAGCTGAGGCCGCGATAGAGGGCCAGCAGGCTGACCAGGCCGGCGGCCAGGCCGATGGCCAGGCTCGGGGTGGCGGCGGCGACGGCCAGGCCGCCCCAGGCGGCGATCACCGTCAGGACCAGGTCGGTCCAGTAGACGACGCGGTTGGGCGTGGTCAGGTCGGCGGTCAGGGCATGCGCCTGGCGCACCAGGCCGACCTCTTGCTTTTCGGTGGTCGATCCCACGCCGTCCTCACGCCTTCCAACTGCTCGCATGGCCACGACTTGGCCTCGCCAATCGCGAAATTCAATCCGCCAACGTCATGATTGCGGTTCGCCCTTAGGGGCTGCCCATAACGCAAAACGGCCGGCGCAGGAACGTCGGGCGTTGTCGCATGGTCCCTAAAACCGGCCTCGAACGGTTATGCGCAGCCATCGGCGCACAAGCCGCTGATCCGCCGGGTCCAGAATGCAGACGCTTTGACGGCTCCCGATAACTTTCGTCGACGCGGCTGAATTGAGCATAATCGCCAGTCTCGCAAAATTGGACCGACGGGACTCGCGCTCGCGACAACGCGGCGGTAATAGCCGCAATCTTTCCGGTGGCTACGCGTAACGTCCTGGGATCGGGCGTAGTTGGATCCAATGCCTTGGGGGAAGGTATGCATCCGCACCGGCGCCGACATCGGCTTTTGATTTGCGCTGGAGCCCTTCTGGCCGCAGCGAACGGCGGGGCGGCTCAGGCCGCGCCAGCCATCGTCGACGTCCGCGCCGGCGCCCTGCCAGACGCCTTGACCGAACTGGCCCGCGAGAGCGGCGTCGACATCCTGTATTCGGCCGATCTGGTGCGAGGCCGCCAGGCGGGCGGCGTCAAGGGCCGGCTCACCACCCAGCAGGCCCTGGCGCTGCTGCTGACGGGATCGGGCCTCGGCTACCGGCTCACCCCCGACGGTGTTTTCGTGCTGTTCCGGCTGCCCAAGCAGCAGATCGCCGACCCCGGCGACGGCGCGATCTCGGAAGTCCTGGTCCTGGGCCGCCGCACCCAGAACGCCGACATCCGCCGCACCGAGAACGACATCCAGCCGTATCTGGTGCTGGGGCCGCGCGACCTGCGCGTCGCGTTGCAGGACAATCTCGACCAATACCTGCGCGAACGCCTGCCGGCCAACGCGCAGGTGATCGCGCCCAGCCAGTACGTGAACAGCACCGGCGGGGTTAATTCGGCGCTCGACCTGCGCGGGGTCGGCCTGCAGCGGACCCTTGTGCTGGTCGACGGCCGCCGCCTGCCCAGCATGCCCTCCCGCGGGGCGGGACTGGAGCAGAGCGACATCAACGCCATTCCCCTGGGCGTGGTCGAGCGGATCGAGACCCTGACCGCCACGGCCGGCGGCATCCACGGTCCCACCGCCATAGGCGGTGTGGTCAACGTCGTGCTCAAGCGCGACTACCGTGGCGCGGACCTGACCGTGGTCTCGGGCGTTTCAAGTCGAGGCGACGCAGCCCACGGGCGCGTCGAAGCCCGTTTCGGCTTTACTCCCGACCAGGGGCGCACCGACGTGATGGTGGCGGCCTCCTATTCGGGGGCGGAGAAGCTCTCGGTCGGCCAGCGCGACTACGCCCGCCGCTCCCTCGAATGGCAGGCCCAGAACAATCCCGCCGCGTTCCTGCTGCAGCAGAGAGCCGTCAACGCCGTCACCGTTCGCAGCAGCCTGGGCGAACCGCTGCAACTGGACGCCGCCTATGGCGGAACCGTCCTGAAGAGCAGCTACACCTTCCTGCCGGCCGATTTCCAGGGGAGCGACCAGGAGAAGGCGGCCCTGCTGGTCGCCAACGCCGGCAAGCTCCCCACGGACCCGGCCTCCGGCAGGGCCGGCGACGACACCTCGCTCATTTCGACGCCCGAAACCTACTCCGTCCTGTTCAGCGTCCGTCACCGGATCAGCGACCGGGTCGACGCGTTCGTCGACGGCATGCAGCTCCACGACGAAGGTCGAGCCGAGGTCCCCAGGTATCTGGGCTCCCGCGCCGTCAGCCACGCCAACGCCGCCGGCAACCTGTTCGCCAACTCGGTCTACTTCTACTATCCCGTGGCCGGCCTGGCGGACGAGAAGGTGGTGACGACCGACATTCGCCGCATCACGGGCGGGCTGATCGCCGGACTTCCCGGAGGCTGGCAGGGCTCCGCCGACTATACCGTGGGCCGCACGCTGCAGGACACCCGCCGCGACGGCATGACCGTCACCTCCGGGATCGGCAACGCGCTTTGGAACGGATTCGTCGGTGCGCGGGGCCAGCCCCCCCTCATTCCGCTGGGAGACTTCGCGGCCCTGCAGGCGGCGACCCTGGCCTATGCCGTCCCGTCCAGCGAACACGTTCGCATGGAGACCCAGTTCAGCAGCGGCGTCGTCCGCGCGGCGGGTCCGGTGATCACCCTTCCCGGCGGTCCCCTGACAGCGACGCTGTTGGGCGAGGTCCGCCGGGAGCGCATGCCCGAGGCCGAATATGTCTCGATCGGCGAAGCCGGGACGCTCAAGAGCCTCACGCCCGACCGGGTCCAGCGGGTGAGCTCCGCCTATGTTGAACTCCGCGCGCCCATGGTGGCCCGCGACGCGAGGTTCGTACCCGCGCGCGGGCTGGAACTGCAACTCGCCCTGCGCCGCGACGCCGTCGAAACCACCTTCCCCGACACCATCCTGACCGGCGTCTCCAACCGCCAGGTCCGGGCTAGCGTCCACAACGCCGATGATGTCTTCACTGTCGGCGCACGGGTATTTCCGAGCGACTGGCTCATGCTGCGCGCCAGCGCCGCGACAGGCGAGACGCCGCCGGACATGAGCCAACTCCAGCAGCTGGGCATCATCGCCAGCAGCACCGCGATCTATCCCTATGTCGATCCCAGGCGCGGCGGGCGGCCCATCGTCGCCGACGGTCCGTTTCTGATGGGCCGGAGCGGATGGCACGACATCGGCAACGAGAAGGGCGAAACGCGATCGGTGGGGGTGGTGTTCAATCCGTCGGGCCGAAGCGGCCCGCGCCTTTCGATCGACGCCTCCCGCCTCGAGATCCGAGGGGAAATCGGCCCGTCTGGCCTCAATCCGCAGCAGATCATCAACGACGAAGCAAACTACCCCAATCGGGTGGTCCGCGAGCCCCTGTCGGCCGCCGACGCCGCCCTGGGCTACACCGCCGGGCGGATCACCGCGCTCTATGCGGGATTGGGAAACGTCGGAACGACCATCGCCAAGACCATCGACTTCCAGCTGGACTGGGCTCTTCCGTCCGCCTTCCAAGGCGATACGCTGCTCTACGGTTCGGCGACGTGGCAGCCGACCTTGAAGAGCCGGCGCAAGCCGGACGCGGCGTGGCTGGACCGGGTGGGCTTCCGCGACGGTCCCTTGGAGTGGCGAGGCGACGCCGGCCTGCAATGGGAGCGCGGATCGCTGCTGCTGGATCTGAACGCCCAGTACCTGGGCCGTTCCAGCCCCAGATGGTCGCCCTATAGCGTGGTGCTGATCCAGACCACCGCCCAGAACCAGAAGCGGACCTACATCCCGTCGCGCATCTATTTCGACCTGACGGTCAGGCGGCGGTTCGATCTCGGATCGGACGCCGCTCTGCGGTCGTTTGACGTGCGCTTCGGGGTCCAGAACCTGCTGGACACCACCCCGCCGATCGTTCCGGACCCGAACCACATGGGCTACGACTATCGCAGCGACCCGCGCCGGCGTCGCTTCGAACTCAGCCTGCTGGGCCGCTTCTAGGGCCGCGCCGCCCCGGAGATGAGGGTTCCTCAAAAACCTGCGTTTCCCTCCGTGAGGGCGTCCGACCGGACGCCTAGACGCGGCCTGCGCCGCGCCCTCCGGAGATCAGCAGGTGCTCAAGTTCGTCCCGGTCGCCCTGGCGACCCTCTTCCTCACGGCCTTCGCCTGGTCCTCCACGGGCCAGGCGCAGGTCAAACCCTTTCCGCCCGAGTTCAAGACCCAGGACATCGCCACGAACGGCGTGACCATCCATGTCCGGGTTGGCGGCAAGGGTCCGGCCGTCGTGCTGCTGCACGGCTATGGCGAAACCGGCGACATGTGGGAGCCGATGGCCGCCGACCTGGCCAAGGACCACACCGTGATCGTGCCTGACCTGCGGGGCCTGGGCCTCTCGTCCAAGCCCGTGTCCGGTGGTTACGACAAGAAGACCCAAGGCCAGGACGTGGCCGGCGTGCTCGACGCGCTGAAGATCACCAAGGTCGACCTCGTCACCCACGATATCGGCAACATGGTCGGCTACGCCTTCGCCGCCGAGCACCGCGATCGCGTGCGCCGCTTCGTGCTGATCGACGCCCCCTTGCCGGGCGTCGGGCCGTGGGAGGAGATACTCAAGAACCCGCTGCTGTGGCACTTCCGGTTCGGCGGTCCCGACATGGAACGGCTGGTCGCCGGCCGCGAGCGCATCTATCTCGACCGCTTCTGGAACGAGTTCTCGGCCAACCCAGCCCGCTTTACCGAAGCTTCGCGTCAGCACTACGCCAAGCTCTACGCCCTGCCCGGGGCCATGCACGGCGGCTTCTCGCAGTTCGCCGCCTTTGACCAGGACGCCATCGACAACAAGGCCTTCGTGGCCGAGGGCAAGCTGACCATGCCGGTGCTGGCGTTGGGCGGCGAGAAGTCGTTCGGACCGATGATGGCGACGGTGATGCGCTTCGCCGCCACCGACGTCACCGAGGGCGTGGTCCCCGATTCCGGCCACTGGATCATGGAAGAGAACCCCGCCGCGACCGTGAAGATCGTGCGCGCCTTCCTGGACGCCAAGCCATGAGCCGCCTCCTGGCTTCCGCCGGCGCGGCGCTCCTGCTGGTCGCCTTCGCGCCCGCCCCCACCTTCGCCCAGAACGCCCAGTTGCGACTGACGCCGGCCGACATCGACGGTCTGGCCCAGGGCGGCGCGACGGCGGGCACCTCGGGCGTCACCGGCATCCGCACGACGGTCCTGTACGGCGACCCGACCAAGGCCGGCCCCTACACGATCGCGCTACGGGTCCCGCCCAACATGCGCATCGCCGCCCACAGCCATCGCGACGACCGCACCGCCGTGGTGGTCGCCGGGGTCTGGCGGTTCGGCTACGGGCGCAAGGCGGACGAGACGCTCGTCAAGACGCTGCCGCCTGGCAGCTTCTACAGCGAGCCGGCCGGCGTCGACCACTTCGCCATGACCGGCCCCGAGGGCGCCAGCGTCTACATCTCCGGCTATGGCCCGACCAGCACGGACTATGTCGAGGCCGCGAACACGCCCAAGCCCTGATCGGCGAAGGGCCCAGGCATCGGGGAGCAAGGCTGGCCGCCTTGCTCCCTTTTTTCTGCTCAGTGCCCGACCGCCCGCAGGACGATCTCGGCGAAGCCTTCGGCGGTGGCCCTGCGGTTCCAGTCGCGCTGCAGTTCGCACGCCACCTGGATCCAGCTGACGGGCTTGCCGCCCGCCTGCACGATGCGATCGAGGCCGGCCAGATGGGCCAGCTCGGATGTGCCGCCCACCGCATCCACCACGGCGAACACGTCGAAGCCCTCGGCCAGGGCGTCCAGCGCCGGGAACGCCAGGCAGACCTCGGTCCAGAGCGCGACCATGATCAGCTTCTTTCGGCCCGTGGCCTTCACGGCGGCGACAAAGTCCTGGTCTTCCCAGGCGTTGATCGCGGTGCGGTCGATCGGCCGGACATCCGGCAGCACCTCGGTGATCGGCGTGATGGTCGGGGTGTTCAAGCCGGTGGCCACGTTGACCGTCGTGAGCACGACCGGCAGGCCGTAGAGCCGCGCGGTCTTGGCCAGGTTGGTCACGTTGGCGATCAGCAGGCGCTTCTCCATCGTCACGATGGAAGAGACCTGGACGGGCTGGAAGTCGATGATCAGCAAGGCCGCGTTCTGCGGCGTCAGCAGGTGATCGGCCAACGGGTCGCGCACGGTCAGGGGAGATGTCATGTCAGGGTCCTCGCTCACGGGGGTTTGGGCGACGACGGACATCGGCAAGATTATCCGCGGCGCTCTACAGGGAGAACGCAGCGTTTCGGAATGACCACAGGCGATGATGGCTTCAGCGGCGGGTCGAAACCAGCTCGTAGGTGTCGGCGTCGCGGGCGATCATCCTCACCGGCAACACCTGGGACACCGCTCGGCCGAAACGTTTGACGTCACCCGTCTTGAAGACCCCGTTGACCCGCAGGGCCGCGACCTCGGGATCCCTGATGACGATCTGGGCGCGCGTGTAGCGGTTCAGCAGCCGAGCGACCTCGGACAGCGGCTGGTCGCGAAATTCCACGACACGCTGTTTCCAGGCCAGGGTCTCACCCAGATCGACGGAGGCGACGACGCCCGCCGCGCCATCCTTGGCCGAAAAGGCCTGACCGGGCGCGAGTTCGATCGGCGGAACACCTGCCCCGCCCAATGACGGAGCCACCGACACCCGCCCTTCGGCCAGTACGATCCGTACCGCGCCTGGTGTCCGCTGAACGTCGAATTGGGTGCCCAAGGCGGTGATCGTGCGCCCGCCCGCCCGGACGGCGAAAGGATGGGCTCGGTCGTGCGCGACGTCGAAGAACGCCCGGCCGGTCAACAGCCGCACCTCTCGCCTTCCGTCCGCGAAAGCCACGTCGACCGAACTGTCGACATCGAGGGTCACGCGCGTGCCGTCGGGCAAATCGACGATGGATCTCTGCCCCCTGCCCGTCACGTAGTCGGGGCGTCCCTCGGCAGAGAGAGAGGCGGGGGCGCTCTCTTCGCTGGCGACCTGCACGGGCGTGGCGCGCGAGCCCAGCCAGCCCCGCTGGACGCCGACGAGCAAGGTCGCCGTCACCACGGCGACCGCAAGCGATGCGGCGATCAATCGGAGCCAGATCACCGACCGCGGTTCAGGCCCGGCCTGTCGCGCCGCCCTCGCCATGGCGGCGATAAGCTCGTCGTCCTCGCCCGTCTCGAACACGCCCCACAGGCGCTGGCCCCTGGCCCAGGCCTCGCGATTGTCCTGGTGCTCGGCCAGCCACTGCGCGAACGCCTCGCGATACGGCGGCTGGTCCAGGTCTTCGCACGCCAACCAGCGCGCCGCGGCCTGGGCGGGCGTCAGGTCGTGCAGTTCGGCGCGGTTCGGAACGCCGCGGGTCATCGGGCCTCTCCAGCGTAGGCCATCAGATGCTCGATGGCTCGAACCATGTGCTTCTCCACTGCGCTGACCGAGATGCCAAGCTGGGTGGCTATGGCCTGGTGACGAAGGCCGTCGATACGCCTCAGCAGGAAGATCGTCCGCGTTCGCTCCGGCATGGTCATCAGGGCCGCGGCCGCGACGTTCAGGGCCTGCTTGGCGGCGTAGATGCGGTCGGGATCAAAGCTCTGCTCACCGCACAGATCCGGATCCAGCACGACATGGTCGTCGGCATGACGGACCGTGCGCCGCCGATGACGATCGGCCAGGACGGTGGCGGCGGTCTGGAAGATATAGGCGCTGGCGTGATCGGTGTCGTCGGGCGTGCCCCGCACCGCCAGGCGCAGAAAGACCTCCTGCACCAGGTCCTCGACCTCACCCGCATTGCGGATCCGCCGCCGGAAGTACGCCGCCAAGGGGCCGCGCATCGCCGCCGCCTGCCTGGCGAAAGCGTCCGCGCGCAAGGCGGATTCGGAAGCGTCGGTCATGAGCCCCTCACGCGCCATTCCCATCAGAGACTCCGCGGTCTGTCCAACGCCATGAGGACATCGACTGTCGATAGGCAGAACGCAGGCTCGGCCGAAGTCCGCATCGAGAGCGGCCATGTCCTTGGGTAGTCGGTGTGGAATTTTCGCTGGCGTGCGTATCAACAGTCAGGCGGCTCTGAAGGCCCGCCCTCCGCAGCGCCGCCCCTGGCGACGCGACTACTCCTGTTCGGCGAACTCATCTGCGCACCGACCTACCGCCCACCCCGTATTCCAGAGGAGTCTCCATGGCCAATACACTGCCCTCCATCGCAATCGCCGCCGCCTTCAGCCTGGCCGGCCTGGCCGACCCGACCGGCGCCCATGCCGCCGGCGCCAAGCCCACCGTCGTGCTGGTGCATGGCGCCTTCGCCGACTCCAGCAGCTGGGACGGCGTCGTCGCCGAGCTGACGCGCGATG
>JAGHZU010000060.1 GCA_017745235.1 Caulobacter sp.
GGTCAAGGTCACCAGCACCGGCGTGATCAGCACCCGGGGCGACCGGTCCTACGGCGTCCAGGCCCAGTCGATCGGCGGCGGCGGCGGCAGCGGCGGCTTCACCGGCGCCCTGTCTGTGGGCGCGGGCCAGTCCACGGCGGCCATCGCGGTCGGCGTCGGCGGCAACGGCGCGGGCGGCGGCAAGGGCGGCGACGTCGAGGTCGACGTCATCGACATGATCCTGACCCTGGGCGACGACGCCACGGCGGTGCTGGCCCAGTCGATCGGCGGCGGCGGCGGCAGCGGCGGCTTCTCACTGACCGGCTCGGCCGGCATCGGCCAGACCTCGGGCTCCGGCTCGCTGGGCATCGGCGGCAAGGGCGGCGCGGCGGGCGACGCCGGCGACCTAGTCACGGTGACCAGCCATGCGGACATCTCGACCACGGGCGCCCGGGCCAACGGCATTCAGGCCCAGAGTATCGGCGGCGGCGGCGGCGCGGGCGGCTGGACCGGCGCCCTGGCCATCGCCTCGGGCAACACCAGCGGCGCGGTCTCGGTCGGCGTCGGCGGTAACGGCGCCGGCGGCGGCGACGGCAAGGAAGTCAAGGTCGACAGCTTCGGCCAGATCGAGACCCATGGCGACGACGCGGCGGGCGTCCTGGCCCAGTCGGTGGGCGGCGGCGGCGGCAGCGGCGGCTTCTCGATCGCGGCCGGCGGCGCGGCCGGCCAGAGCACCGGCGCGGGCAGCTTGAGCATCGGCGGCGGCGGCGGGATCGGCGGCGACGCCGGCGACGTCATCGTCCACAGCCGCGAGCTGATCGAGACCCACAACGACCGGGCCTACGGCGTCCAGGCCCAATCGATCGGCGGCGGCGGCGGCGCGGGCGGCTTCTCGGCGGCGGTGACGGCGGCCCTGTCGTCCGGCGCGCCCAAGGGGATCAGCGCCGCGATCGGCGGCAGCGGCGGCGCGGGCGGCGACGCCGAGACCGTCACGGTGATCAGCGACGTCGGCGCGGTGACCCACGGCGAGGAGGCCCACGGCCTGATCGCCCAGAGCATCGGCGGCGGCGGCGGCAGCGGCGGCTTCTCGATCAGCGGGACCCTGACCCAGGGGACCAGCACGGTCGGCCTGTCGGCCAGCATCGGCGGCGAGGGCGGTTCGGCGGGCGACGCCGGCGAGGTCCACGTCACCACCGATGGCGTGACCACCACCGAGGGCGCGCGCGCCTACGGCGTGTTCGCCCAGAGCGTGGGCGGCGGCGGCGGCGACGGCGGCATGGCCGGCGCCCTGACCGGCGGCCTCTCGTCGACCGACAACATCGCCATCGGCGTGTCGGTCGGCGGCACGGGCGGCTCGGCGGGGATCGGGCGCCTGGTCGAGGTGACCAACAACGGCAAGGTCGGCACCACCGGTGACGGGGCCACGGC
>JAGHZU010000061.1 GCA_017745235.1 Caulobacter sp.
CCGCCCTGGTGGCCGACGCCATCCACGGCCAGCGCCAGGTGGTCATCAAGTCGCTCGAGCAGAACTACCAGCAGGTCGAGGGCGTCGCCGCCGCGACCATCCTGGGCGACGGCCGGGTGGCGCTGATCCTCGACGTCGACGCGGTGATCAACCTGCGCCGCCGCGAGCCGCCTCGCCCCGCCGATCCCACCCTCATCGCCGCGGAATAGCCCGATGACCGAAGCCAACACCCAAGCCAGCAACGAAACCCGCGAGCTAATCTCGTTCCGGGTCGGCGAGCAGGAATACTGCGTGGACATCATGGCCGTCCGCGAGATCCGCGGCTGGAGCCCGGCGACCACGCTTCCGCAGTCGCCCGTCTACATGCGCGGCGTGATCAACCTGCGCGGCGCGGTCCTGCCGATCATGGATCTGGCCGCCCGCATCGGCATGCCGACCACCGAGCCGAACGTGCGCAGCGTGTTCATCGTGGTCCAGGCCGACAGCCGCACCGTCGGCCTGCTGGTCGACGCGGTGTCCGACATCCTGTCGATCACCGACGACATGTGCCAGCCGACGCCGGACATCGCCTGCGAGAACGTCCGTCATTTCGTGAAGGGCATCATTTCCATCGAAGGGCGGATGATCAGCGAGATCTCGCTGGACCGCCTGCTCCCCGAGCGCGAGGCCCTGGCCGCTTAAGATGACCGCTTCCTCGATCTCATCCCGCGAGGCCTTGGTCGACGGCGAATTCGCCTTCACCAGCGCAGACTTCAAGCGGATCGCGGCGCTGCTGTACGATCAGGCGGGCATCAGCCTGCCCGACAGCAAGGCCACGCTCGTCTATTCGCGCCTGGCCAAGCGCCTGCGCACCCTGGGCCTGAAGACCTTCGCCGAGTACTGCAGCTTCGTCGCGCAGGACGGCAACGTCGACGAGCAGCAGCACATGCTGCGGGCCCTGACGACCAACGTCACCCGTTTCTTCCGCGAGCCGCACCACTTCGACGACCTGCGCGCCAACATCCTGGAGCCCATGGCCGACAAGGTCCGGGCCGGGGGTCGCCTGCGCCTGTGGTCGGCGGCCTGCTCGTCGGGCCAGGAACCCTATTCGATGGCCTTCACGGTGTTGCAGGTCTGGCCGAACGCCGCCGATCTGGACATCCGGATCCTGGGGACGGACATCGACACCAACGTGCTGGATACCGGCCGGACCGCCGTCTACGAGGAGCAGCTCCTCGAGGGCATTCCGGCCAACATGCGCAACCAGTACTTCGAGCGCGACGCCAGCGATCGCCGCAGCTTCCGGGTCTGCGAGGCCGCCCGCCAGATGGTGGCCTTCCGCGAGCTGAACCTGAACGGCC
>JAGHZU010000062.1 GCA_017745235.1 Caulobacter sp.
GCCCACGCCCACCGCGGCGCCGACCAGCAGCCGCGAGGCGCTGTCCTTGGCCGCGTTGGGGTTGTCGGTCTTCTTCTGGATGTCCTTGACCGTGATCAGGCCGCGCAGCGCGTAGTCGTCGTTGACCACCAGCACCTTCTCGATGCGGTTCTTGTGCAGCAGCTTGAGCACTTCGGAATCGTGCGCGCCTTCCTTCACCGTGACCAGGCGGTCCTTCTTGGTCATGATGTGGCGCACCGGATCGTCCAGCTCGGTCTCGAAGCGCATGTCGCGGCGGGTGACGATGCCGGCCAGCTGGCCCGACTCGTCGACCACCGGCACGCCGGAGATGTTGCGCGAGCGGGTCAACGCCAGCACTTCGCGGATGGTGGTGTCGGGCCGGACGGTGATCGGGTCGCGGATCACGCCGGACTCGAACTTCTTGACCTTGGCCACTTCCGCCGCCTGCTGCTCGGCGGTCATGTTCTTGTGCAGGATGCCGATGCCACCGAGCTGGGCCATGGCCACGGCCAGGCGGGCTTCGGTGACCGTGTCCATCGCCGCCGAGACGATCGGCAGGTTGATGCGCAGGTCACGGGTGAGCCGGGTGCCGAGATCGACATCCTTCGGCAGCACGGTGGAATGGGCGGGGACGAGGGAGACGTCGTCGTAGGTCAGCGCTTCGGCCTGGATGCGGAGCATCGGCATACCCGGATGTGGGGAAGCGCGCCATTATACCCGCGAACGGGTCGCTCCCGCCTGCCCTTCGTGCGACACGCTGCATTCTTCGCGTGGTGTGGCCCGGGGCAGTGGCCCGGACCTCGGGTGGCGGCCCGCAACCGGGGCCGCGGGACCGGGTCAGGCGCCCGTTTCGAGCGCTTCGACCGCCTCGATCGTGTTCTGCATCAGGGTGGCCACGGTCATCGGGCCGACTCCGCCCGGGACCGGCGTGATCCAGCTTGCCCGTTCGGCCGCCGCCTCGTAGCCGACGTCGCCGACCAGGCGACCGTCGTCCAGGCGGTTGATGCCCACGTCGATGACCACCGCGCCCGGCCGGACCCACTCGCCCGGCACGATCCCAGGCCGGCCCACCGCCACCACCAGGATGTCGGCGTCGCGGACCCGGGCCTCCAGCACCTCCGGCGGGGTGAACTTGTGGCAACTGGTCACCGTGCAGCCGGCGATCAGCAGTTCCAGCGCCATCGGCCGGCCGACATGGTTGCTGACCCCCACGATCGTCGCGTTGCGGCCCCGCACCGGGCGGTCGGTGTGGGCCAGCAGGGT
>JAGHZU010000063.1 GCA_017745235.1 Caulobacter sp.
TCGTCGACCTGGGCCTGGTGTACGAAGCCAGCCTCAAGCCGCGCGACGATGGCCAGCGCATGGTCGAGGTCAGGATGACCCTGACCGCGCCCGGCTGCGGCATGGGCGAGATCCTGGTCGACGACGTGCGCAGCAAGCTCGAGCAGATCCCGACCATCGCCGAGGCCGATGTCGAGCTGGTGTTCGATCCGCCATGGGGCCGGCACATGATGTCCGAGGCCGCGCGGCTGGAAACCGGGATGTTCTGAGCGGCGTTGCCGCTGCCGGTCTCATCCCGTCATCTCGAATCCGATGCCGGCTCAGCGGCTGATCGCCGCGCTCGATGCCTGCAGCACGCGTACTGCGTCGGCCGGGTCGATCTCCAGCAGCAGCCCGCGCTGGCCGGCGTTGATCCACACGCCAGGCTGCGCCAGCGCGTCCTGCTCGAACCATACCGGCACCGGTCGCTGCTGGCCGAACGGGCTGACCCCGCCGACCTTGTAGCCGCTGCGCCGCTCGGCTTCGGCGACTTCCATCATCCGCGCCGCCTTGCCGGCGCAGGCCGCGGCCAGCGCCTTGGGCTGCAGCTGCCGGTCCGAGGGGATCACCACGCAGACCGGCCGCGCGTCGACCCAGGCCATCAGCGTCTTCAGCACGCGCTCCGGCGCCAGACCCAACGCCGCGGCGGCCTGCAAGCCCTTGCCGACGGCCGCGTCGGCCTCGTAGTCGTACGGGTGCAGCCGGTAAGTCACGCCGGCTGCATCGAGCGCGCGCGTGGCGCGGGTCGCCATCGACACCGGGGCGCCTCAGGTGGCTTCGAAGCGGTTGGCGGCGACGTTCTTGCGGACCTTGGCCGGGTCCCAGATCAGGCCGTTCATGGCGATGTACACACCGTGCGGCAGCGACTGCACCGCGCCGATCGCACAGCCGATGTTGAACTCGGCGTCCGAGCCGCGGAACCGTGCCGGACTCAGCGCACCGGTCATGACGATGGTCTTCTCGGGAATCGTGCGCAGCACCATGCCGGTCTGGACCATGCTGTCGGTGCCGTGGGTGACCAGCACGTGGCGTGCCGGTTGCGCGGCGATGGTGGCGCGGACCAGTTCGCGGTGGACGCCGGAGGCGCCGCGGGCTGCGCGGCGACTGGCGCGGCAGGCGCGGGCGCGGGCGATGGCTCGCGCTGGCAGGCCGACAGGGCCAGCAGCGCCGGCAACAACAGGAGGGAAAGGCGCATGCTCAGGTTCCGGTTCGTTCAAGGCTCGGGGGATACAGGTCGCCGACGC
>JAGHZU010000064.1 GCA_017745235.1 Caulobacter sp.
AGGAGGAACCCTCGTCCTGGGGCAACACCCACCGCAAGGCGTGGGAGGAGATCGCCAAGCGGCCGTTCGTGGCCGGGGCCTTCGTGTGGACGGGCATCGACTATCGCGGCGAGCCGACGCCGTTCGAATGGCCCTCGGCCAGCTCGTTCTTCGGGGCCATGGACCTGTGCGGCTTCCCGAAGATGGCGTTCTTCCTGCACCGGGCGCAGTGGATCAAGGATCGCCCGCTTCTGGACCTGGCGCCGCATTGGACCTGGCCGGGCAGGGAGGGGCAGCCGATCAAGGTGATGGCCCTGACCAACGCCGAGGCGGTCGAGCTGCGCCTGAACGGACGCCTGATCTCGCGCCAGGTGGTCGATCCCTATGTCATGCCGTCCTGGACCGTGCCCTATGCGCCAGGACGTCTGGAAGCGATCGGCTATGTCGGCGGACGGCCGGTGTCGAAGGCGGTCGTCGAGACCGCCGGCCCGCCGGTCGCCCTGCGCCTGACACCCGACCGGACCGTCCTGATCGGGGACGGCGCCGACGCCGCGCCGATCACTGTCGAGGCCTTGGACAAGGCCGGCCGACCGGTCCCCACGGCCAATCTGCCGGTGACGTTCGAGATCGACAACGGGCGGATCATCGGCCTGGGCAATGGCGATCCAAACTGCCACGAGTCGGAAAAGGGCAACGCGCGCAGCCTGTTCAACGGCCTGGCCCAGGTGATCGTGCAGAGCGACCGCGGCTCCAGCGGCGTCCTGCGCCTGAAGGCGTCGGCGCCGGGCCTGAAGGCCGCGCAGACCGCGCTGTCGGTCCAGCCCGGAACGCGGCTGGCCGAGCCGCGGACGCCGCCGGTCTCGATCCTGTCCGGTTGGCGCCTGTCCCCGGTCGTGAAGGTTCGCCCCGACGCGTCGACCAAGCCGGCGGACAACGACATGAACTCCTGGGGCTGGGCCAATCCTGGCGCGCTGCAGGACGCCAGTCCCGAAGGCGGCTTCGTGCTCTATCGCGCGACCTTCACGCCACGGGGAACCGTGCGCCGGGCCGGCGGAAAGCTCGTGTTCGGCCGACTGACCGGTCCGGCCGAGATCTATGTCGATGGCGTGAAGATCGCGTCCAAAACGGACGCCGCGCCCAGTCCCTTGACCGTGCTCCTGCCGGCCAAGGACGGCGAGCGCACCCTCGCGGTGCTGATGACCGTCGCGCCAGGCCAGGCCTTTGGCATGGGCGCGGCCGTGATCGTCGAGGAACTCGGCTGACGTGACCGAACAAGCTTACCAAACCCGCCCAGCCGCCAAACCCGCCGCTTCGACGGCCCACGGAGTTCCAACCAGTATGCGGACATCGATTTGCGGCGACCGGTCGCGGCGTCTGGCGGCCGGCCTCGCGGCGCTGCTTCTGGCTGTTGGCGGCGGCGCGGCGATCGCCGCCGACGCGCCGTCGGCCAATTCCGTTCCCCGCATCGTGACACGGGACGGACATCACGCCTTGTTCGTCGATGGCGCGCCGTATCTGATGCTGGGCGCCCAGGTCAACAACAGCAGCAACTATCCCGACGTGCTGCCGGAGGTCTGGCCGACGATCAAACGCATCCACGCCAACACCGTCGAGGTCCCCGTCGCCTGGGAGCAGGTCGAGCCCAAGGAGGGGCAGTTCGACTTCTCGTTTGTGGACACGCTGGTCGAGCAAGCCCGCGCCAACAAGGTGCGGCTGGTGCTTTTGTGGTTCGGCACCTGGAAGAACACCGGCCCAGCCTACGCGCCCGAGTGGGTCAAGCTCGACGCCAAGCGCTTCCCGAAGATGATCACCGCCAGCGGCCAGCCCCATTACGTGCTCTCGCCGCATAGCCGGAACACGCTCGAGGCCGACAAGCGCGCCTTCGTCAAGCTGATGGAGCACATCAAGCAGATCGACCCGC
>JAGHZU010000065.1 GCA_017745235.1 Caulobacter sp.
CTCAAGAACCGAGGATGGAGGCGAGGATCTCCTCCATCGTCGGTTCTTGAGAGCTCTGATCGGACATGATGCGGGGCCGTCGTAAAGAGGTACGAATCCTTGCGCGCTCTAGGACGCGCTTCGCCGCGATGGTGCAGACTTACGCGTGTTAAGCAAGCGTAAGTCCGCGCCTGGGCGGAATCGACGCGGGCGCGAAACCTACTTAGAGGCAGGCTGCGGCTTGGTCGAGGGCGCACCGACCTTGTCGATCGCCTGGACTACCGGTTCCCACGGCACCCAGCCGGCGCTGTGCGTGACACGGTCGTACGAGGTCTTGGGATCGTAGGCGGCCGTGCCCGACGCCAGCTTGGTCACGTCCAGCTGACCCATGGCCTGCAGCAGCGAGGTGCTGGCCACGTACTCGTCGCGACGGGCGGTCACCAGGGCCAGTTCGGCGTTCGACAGCTCCAGCTGGGCGTTCAGCACGTCCAGCGTGGTGCGCAGGCCGACCTGCTGCTCCTGGCGCACGCCTTCGAAGGCGATGCGGGTCGCCCTCACCTGCTCCTCGTTCGAGCCAAGGTTGGCGCGGGTGGCCAGCAGAGTGCTCCAGGCGGCCGAGACCTGCTGGATGACCTGACGCTTTGCGCCGTCGACGGCGACGCGGGCCGCGTTCTCCCGCTCGCGAGCGGCGCGGACGTTCGAGGCATTCAGGCCGCCAGTGAACAGCGGCACGCGGGCGGTCAGCGAACCGGCGATCTGGCGGTCGTACTGGCCGAACTGCTTGCCGTTGCCATTGGCCTCGGCGGCGTCGTAGCCCAGGCTGGCGCCGGCCGAGACGGTCGGCAGGTAGGCGGACTTGGCCAAGGCCACACGGGCCGTGGCGGCCTGCTCGGCGTAGCGGGCGGCCAGCACGGCCGGATTGCTGCCCTCGGCGGCGTCGAAGGCCTGCTCGACCGAGGTCGGCAGCACGCTGGCCAGCGACGGCTCGGGCGCCAGGTCGGTCGGGTTCTGGCCGACGATCTGGGCGTAGGTGGCGCGGGCGATGGCCAGGTTGCCCTGGGCCGACGACTGGCTGGCCTTGGCCGCGGCCAGGCGCGCTTGCGACTGGGCGACGTCGGTGCGGGTGATTTCGCCGACCTCGAAGCGGGCGTTCGATTCGTCGAGCTGACGGGTCAGGACGGCGACGTTCTCGTTGGCGATGCGCAGGGTTTCCTGACCGCGACGCACGTCGACATAGGCGGCGACGACGCTGGCCAGCACGCTTTGCTCGACGCGGCGCAGGTCTTCGCGACCCGCCATCACGTCGGCCTCGGCGGCCGATAGGTTCGCGGTCGCCTGGCCGCCCGTATAGAGCGGCTGCGAAAGCTGGATCTGGGCGTTGCTGGTGCCGACTTTGTTGACGTCCGAACCGGTAACCAGCACGCCGCCGACCAGGGTGGTGGACGGGTGCGCCAGATCGGTGCGCGAGTTCGTCAGGCCGGCCGAGGCGTTGACCGTCGGACGGAAACCGGTGCGGGCCCGAACGACGCTCTCATCCGTCGCGCGCTGGACCGCGCGCTGCTGCTGCAGCGTCGGATTGGTCTGGTAGGCCAGGGCGGCGGCGTCGGCCAGGGATTCGGCGTGAGCCGCGGAGAACGCCCCGACCATCAGGCCGGCGCTGCAAGCGGCGGCCAGCAATCCGGCCCGTCGACGGTTCGACATCAAGTTCCTATCCCCAATCACGCGAAGCTCGCGCCCTGCCACAATATGATCGCGTGTAAGTCGGACCGCCAGCCGTCGCCAGTTAAGCTTTTTTCACGCAGACGTTGCGGCAGGCGACCGGGATCGTCGGCGATCTAGAAGCTGAACCCGGCCTCCGTCTCGAAACCGGCCAGGACCGGCGGCGAGGCGTCGAACGTCTGGCGACGGCCCACACCGTCTTCCGCACGCAGATAGATGGCCGCGCGGCCCACCGGGCCGGTGCGCTCGATTACGCCCAGGCGACCGCCGGCGGCCAGGGCGTCCTGCCAGGTCTTCGGGGCCACGGCCACGGCGCCTTCGCAGATGATCACGTCATACGAGCCGGTCGGAACGGCCT
>JAGHZU010000066.1 GCA_017745235.1 Caulobacter sp.
GGCCAGGGCAGCGGCCTTGGCCTGTCCATCGTCAAGGCGCTGGCCGCCCGCGCCGGAGGCGACGCGCGGCTCGAAGAACGCCCCGAAGGCGGCCTGAGCGTCCGTGTGTGCTTCCCGCAGCCGCCGCGATAATACGTCCTACTGAGCCAGCTTCGGGACGATGCCCTTCATCGTGGTCTCGAAGGCGTCGAAGGCCCGCTCCAGGCGCCACTGGTCGCGCGCCTTGGGGCTGGTCTTCAGCACAGCCGCGCAGGCCGCCGACGGCGTCGGACCGCTGGCGGTCGCGCACGGGCCATCCCACAGACTGACGCCTTGCAGGAACGAATAGGTCAGGCTGTTGCGGGACATCTGCTTGAGCTGGCCATAGCTCACGCCCTGCTCCAGGACCGCGCGCATGTACTCCTGGGTCAGGTCGCTGCGCGCGACGCCCATGTCGTCGGTGGACAAGGTCACGGGCACGCCGGCCGCCATGTACAGCGCCAGCGGATGGTCCTTGCCCTTCACGCCCAGGATGACGTCGTTGCTGGTCAGGTTGATCTCGACGGCGATCTTCTCACGCGCCATGCGCGCCAGCACCGCCTCGGCGTTGTCCTCATAGGCGATGTCGACGCCATGGCCGATCCGGCGAGCCCCGGCGATCTCTACCGCCTCGGCGATGTGGAAACGCAGGTCGCGCGGCGGCGTCAGGCCCATCGCCAGCTCGCCAGCGTGCAGGGTCAGGGGCACATCGGGATACAGCGCCTTGAAGAAGGCGAAGAGGCGCATGTGCAGCCGGTAGTCGCGCAGCGACACCGGGCCGTCCTCGGGCTCCAGGATGTTGATGCCGACATAGCGCGGATCGGCCTTCACCAGGGCGAAGGCGGCGGCCATCTGACCGAACACCACCTCCGGAGGACGCTGGCGCGAGATCGACAGCAGATAGCGCAGCGTCACGTCGCAAGCCGGCTCGGGCTTGGCGGTCCCGCAGCGATTGAGGGCGGCGATGGCCTTGTCATTGGCGTCCGCCACGGTGGCCGCCGTCGGCAAGGCCTTGGCGATCACGGGCTTCAGCTGGTCGAGACGGGCTTGCAG
>JAGHZU010000067.1 GCA_017745235.1 Caulobacter sp.
ATGCTGAACAGCATCGGCCGGCCGGCCTGGCCGATCGCATCGCGCATGGTCGTGTACGCCGCCGCCGGGGCAAGCCCCTTGGTGTCGCACCAGTCGTACTTGACGTAGTCGATGCCCCAGCGCGCATAGGCCAGCGCGTCCTGGTACTCGTGGCCGCGGCTGCCGGGTCGGCCGGCGCAGGTGGTGTTGCCGGCATCGGTGTAGATGCCCAGCTTCAGTCCGCGCGCGTGGACGTAGTCGGCCAGCGCCTTCATCCCCGACGGGAAGGTCTTCGGATCGGGCCGGATGTTGCCGTCGGCATCGCGCGTGCCGTGCCAGCAGTCGTCGATGTTGACGTACTCGTAGCCGGCGTCCTTCATGCCGGAGGCGACCATCGCGTCGGCCATCTGCCGGATCATCCGCTCGTCGACCTTGCAGCCGAAGGTGTTCCAGCTGTTCCAGCCCATCTGCGGCGTGCGTGCCAGCTGCGCGGACTTCTGCGCCGGCGCGGGCGGCGACGCGCACAGCGCGATGGCCAGGAGAAAGCAGCGGACAAGCGTGCGGCCCATGTCGCATCCCACCAGGTCGGATAACCGCTGCCGACTGTGGGCCCGGCGGCGGCGCCGGGCAATTCCGTTTCCGCTATAGGAGCCATCGCGGAATGGCAGTGCAGCGCGTGTCCCGCACGCGCTGCACGCGGCGCGCCTTACGGCCTGCTGGCCGGCGCCTGGCAGGTGTAGCTTTCCGGCGCGGCGACGTCGCCGCCGGTGTAGTGCGCATGGGTCGGATACGGGCACAGCGGTCGCTGGCCCGGCAACGCCGCGCCATGTGCGAGCACCTGGCCCGGCGCCTGGCCCTGCTCCACCCAGGCGACCAGCGGGCCGAGCAAGTCGAAGCTGTCGCGCGTGGTGCCGCCGCCGCAATGGCCCATGCCGGGGACGAAGTAGAACCGGCTCGCCTCCGCCCACGCCTGCGCGCCGTTGGCCGCTTCGGCGCGCCTGAAGTAATCCAGCGTGTCATGGGCCGAGAACCACGCGCAGGCCCGACAGCGACAGGTGGCGCGGGAAGGTCGCCTTGACGATCT
>JAGHZU010000068.1 GCA_017745235.1 Caulobacter sp.
GCCTGAGATTGAAGACGTACTGGTCGAGCATGCTCAGAGGGGCGTTGGCGGCCCATCGCGCCAGCACGGACGGGTCGACGACCCCCTTCGACGTGGGCAGATCGACATAGAAGGGCGGCTTCTTCGGGTTCGGCGACCAGGCGGCGGCGACGGCGAAGGTGGCGCGCGGCAGGAAGTCGAGCCGGGTCGCCTCTTCCGGCGTCTTCACGGCCTCGACGATCGCGGCCGCCTGCGCTGGCGGCGCCTCGCGCGCCGAAAGGCAGCACGGGCTCATGATGTACAGCGCGCCGAAGGTCTCAGGGTGCTTCATGCCCAGACGCGTGGCGCCGTAGCCGCCCATCGAGTGGCCGACCAGACCGCGGCTCAGGCGGTTCGGCAGGGTGCGGTAGTGGGCGTCGACATAGGCGACCAGATCGCGGGTGATGAAGCCTTCCCAATCGCCGATCGTCACCGAGCTCGAATACATCGAACCGTTGTGCAGGGTCTGGGTGTCCGGCAGGACGACGATCATGCCAGGCGCGCCGGAGGCGAAGGCCGCCTCGATGGTCTTCGGGGACTGCAGCAGCCCCGCAAAGCCATCGACGGTCAGGCCGTAACCGTGCAGCGCATAGACGACGGGATAGCGGCGTGTTGGATTGGCGGCGTAGCCGGGCGGGAGATAGACCACCACATCCCGATCGGCCCGCTCGCCCTCGAGATTACCCTCCAGGGCCGGGCTGTGGACCTTGATGCGCTCGATGGTCACGGACCCGACGTCCGTCGCTATCGGCGCCGGAGCGGCCGAGGCCGCCGACAGGTGCGCGCCGAACGCCGCCAACAGAACGGCCATCGCAAAGCAGACCCATCCGGTTCTCGTTCTCATGCTTCCCTCCCCTGCTCCCCTCAGTTCGGATTGCCGACCGGAATGATCGCCGCCGCCTTGGCCGACCCGAACTTGACGCGCAGGACCTGCTTGCGATCGACTAGGTTGAGCCCGTAGTCGGTCTGGTCGCCGTTCCAGACCCGCCGGAAGATCCACTTGCCGTTCTCGAACCGCCCCTCTTCCACGCGCAGCATCTGGC
>JAGHZU010000069.1 GCA_017745235.1 Caulobacter sp.
CGGCCGGCGATATAGTCGAAGGCGGCGTCCAGCTGGGCCGGGGTCAGGTTGGACAGCCCCTCGGGGCCGACCATCTCGCGGCGGAAGCAGAACCGGCAATAGACCGCGCAGGTGTGGGTCGGCTTCAGCAGCACCCGGTCGGGATAGCGGTGCACGATTCCATCCACAGGGCTGTGGATATCATCGCCGATCGGGTCGCTGTCCTCGCCGGGGCTGGCGATCAGCTCTTCGGGCGAGGGGATGAACTGCCGGGCGATCGGGTCGTCGTCGTTCGTGGGATCGATCAGCTGCGCCATCGCCGGGGTGATCGCCACCGCATAACGCGCCGCCACCGCTTCCAGCGCCGGCAGGCGCTCGGGCGGGACCAGTCCGGCCTCGATCAGGGACCGGGCGTCGCGGAGGGTTTTGGCGGTGGGGGCCATGAGGCGCGGGGATATGCGGGATTTCCGGCCCAGAGGCAAATCAGGGGCAAATTACCCCGCGTCGCGCGCCAGCGGGATGATCACCGTGAAGGTGCTGCCCTTGTTCAGCCCGGCGCTGGCCACGTCGATGGTCCCGCCGTGCAGGGCGACCAGCTGCTTGCAGAGCGCCAGGCCAATCCCGAGGCCCCCCTGCGACTTCGACAGGTGATCCTCGACCTGGGCGAAGATCTCGAAGATGCCCGCCTGCAGCTCGGACGGGATGCCGACGCCGGTGTCGGACACCCGGATCTCGGCGACGCCGTCGCGATGGTGGGCCGAGAGGGTCACCGTGCCGCCGGGCGGGGTGTATTTGGCGGCGTTGTTGAGCAGGTTGCCGATCACCTGGGCCAGGCGGGTGTGGTCGGCGTCCAGCCAGATCGGGCCGGTGTCGATGTCGGTGACCAGGGTGTGGCCTGCCTGCTCCATGTGATGCTGGCTGGACTCGAGGGCCGAGCGCAGGATTTCGCTGAGTTCGATCCGCGCCTTCTTCAGGACGATCTTTCCCTCGTTGACCCGCGAGACGTCCAGCAGGTCGTCGACCAGGTGCGAGAGGTGCGACAGCATCCGGTCCATGCGGGCGCGGATGTCGGTCTGTCT
>JAGHZU010000006.1 GCA_017745235.1 Caulobacter sp.
CCGTCGGCATGAGCATCAACCTGCGCGCCTACTTCGTGGCCGCCACGATGGTCATCGCGGTGCCGACCGGCGTGAAGATCTTCTCGTGGATCGCCACGATGTGGGGCGGGTCGATCAGCTTCAAGACGCCCATGCTCTGGGCGATCGGCTTCATCTTCCTGTTCACCGTCGGCGGCGTCACCGGCGTCGTCCTCTCCAACGCCGGCATCGACTACAGCCTGCACGACACCTACTACGTGGTGGCCCACTTCCACTACGTGCTGTCGCTGGGCGCGGTGTTCGCCATCTTCGCGGCCTTCTTCTACTGGTTCGAGAAGATGTGGGGCGTGAAGTACAACGAGTTCCTGGGCTGCGTTCAGTTCTGGATCATGTTCGTCGGCGTGAACCTGATCTTCTTCCCGCAGCACTTCCTGGGCCTGCAAGGCATGCCGCGTCGCTATGTCGACTATCCGGACGCCTTCACCCTGTGGAACCACGTCTCGTCGATCGGCTACGGCATCACGGTGATCGGCGTCGGCGTCTTCATCATCATCCTGATCGAAGCCGCCATCCGTCGCCGCAAGGCCGAGGCCAATCCGTGGGGCGAAGGCGCCACCACCCTGGAATGGACCCTGTCCTCGCCGCCGCCGTTCCACCAGTTCAGCGAGCCGCCGGTCATCAAGGCCGACAGCCACCACTGATCTGGCGCACTGACTACGCATAGGCGCGGGGGCGCGGGCGGGATGAGAATCCGGCCCGCGCCCTTCGCCGATAAAGACCCGAGTTCCGAACTGAAATGGCCCAGTCCACTGTCCTGATGTCCCAACAAGACGAGGCGACCCCCACGGTCCGCCACGCTCGCTGGCAGGACTATTTCCAGCTGCTGAAGCCGCGGGTGATGTCGCTGGTGGTGTTCACCGCCCTGACCGGCCTGCTGGCCGCCCGCACGCCGATCCACCCGCTGCTGGGCGCGGTGGCCGTGCTGTGCGTCGCCATCGGGGCGGGCGCCTCGGGCGCGCTGAACATGTGGTACGACGCCGACATCGACGCCAAGATGCGCCGCACGCGCGGCCGTCCGGTGCCCGCCGGCCTGGTCAAGGGCGAGGAGGCGGCGACCCTGGGCGTTGTCCTGTCGCTGCTGTCGGTCATGCTGATGGGCATGGCGATCAACTGGCTGGCCGCGGGCCTGCTGGCCTTCACCATCGTGTTCTACGCGGTGGTCTACACCATGTGGCTCAAGCGCTGGACGGCGCAGAACATCGTCATCGGCGGCCTGGCCGGCGCCCTGCCGCCCGCCATCGGCTGGGCCGCGGCCACGGGCCATGCGCCGCTGAACGCCTGGCTGATGGTGCTGATCATCTTCCTGTGGACCCCGCCGCACTTCTGGGCGCTGTCGCTGTACATCTCGACCGACTACGCCAAGGCCGGCGTGCCGATGCTGCCGGTGGTCAAGGGCGCCAAGGAGACCCGCAAGCAGGTCCTGCTCTACAGCCTGGTCCTGATCCCAGTCTGCATCGCGCCGGTGTTCACCGGCCTGGGCGGCTGGCTGTACCTGGCCGTCTCGGGCCTGGGCGGGCTGGTGTTCCTGATCCTGGCCTGGCGGGTGTTCGCCAGCAACGCCGGGGACGCGGCCGATCCGCGCGCCGCCGACCGCGACCTCTACGAGGTCAAGGACGAGGCCTCCGCCGCCGACGCCAAGGACAGCAGGAAGGCCCTGGCCGGCGGCGCCAGGAACGCCCGCAACCTGTTCGCCTTCTCGATCCTCTATCTGTTCGCCCTGTTCGCCGCCCTGCTGGCCGAGGCGGTGCTAGGCCTAAAAGTGCTGGAGTTGCCGCTATGACCCGCCGCAAGGACCTCGATCCCGCCGAAAAGGCGCGCAGCGGCCGCAACATCGCGCTGGGCCTGGGCCTGGCGGCTTTCGTGGTCCTGGTCTTCGTGGTCACGGTCGTGAAGCTGGGAGGCAATGTTGGCCCCCACTTCTAAGGACCAGCTCTCGCCGGAGGACCTGGCCAAGATCGAGGCGGACAACAAGGTCGGCACGGCGGAGCGTCCCGCCAAGCGCGGCCACCTCAAGGTGGCCGTCCTCTGCGGCCTGGCCTTCTTCGGCATGGTCGGGGCGGCCTATGCGGCGGTGCCGCTGTACAAGCTGTTCTGCCAGGTCACCGGCTTCGACGGCACGGTGCGCAAGGCCGTGGCCAAGCCCGGCAAGGTGCTGGACCGCAAGATCGAGATCCGATTCGACGCCAACGTCCGCAACCTGCCCTGGGACTTCACCGCCGTGCAGGCCAGCCAGACCGTGCGCATCGGCGACACGGGCCTGGCCTTCTTCAAGGTCACCAACCGCAGCGACAAGGCCCTGACCGGGCGGGCGCTGTACAACGTGGTGCCGGAGGTGGCGGGGCCGTTCTTCCAGAAGCTGGAGTGCTTCTGCTTCAGCAACCAGACCATCGAACCGGGCCAGACGGTCGAGTTCCCGGTGGTCTACTTCGTCGACCCCAAGATCGTCGACGACGTGGACGCCAAGGACAAGCAGACCATCACCCTGTCCTACACCTTCTTTCCGGCGGTTCCCGACGCTTCGGGCGCCAAACAGGCGGCCTCCACGCCGCGTATCGTCGAACCCCTTGGCGGCAAGCCGCCGACGGGGCTATAGCGTAAAACAAAAGCGTCGCGGCGGGGGCTCCGGCCGGGCCGCTTAGAGGGATTAAAGGGTTAGCACGCACATGGCCGGCGCCGTCAAACACGACTATCACATCCTGCCTCCCAGCCCGTGGCCGTTCGTCGGTTCGGCCGCTTCCGTCGTCATGGCCATCGGCCTGATCGGCTGGATCAAGGGCGGCGTCCTGGGCATCGAGAAGGGCAATCCCTGGATCTTCGCCGCGGGCCTGGCGGGCGTGCTGTACACGATGTTCGGCTGGTGGCGCGACGTCATCAAGGAAGCCAACGCCGGCGACCACACCCCCGTCGTCTCGATCGGCCTGCGCTACGGCATGGTCCTGTTCATCGCCTCGGAAGTGATGTTCTTCGTGGCGTGGTTCTGGATCTTCTTCGAGATGGCCCTGTTCCATCACCACCGCACGCTGTCGGCGATCGAGGAAGTCCGCACCGCCTGGGCCGCCTGGCCGCCCGCCGGCGTCGAGACCGTCTCGCCCTGGCACCTGCCGCTGGTCAACACCCTGACCCTGCTGCTGTCGGGCACGACCATCACCTGGTCGCACCACGCCCTGCAGCAAGGCGACCGCAACGGCGCCAAGTGGGGCCTGATCCTGACCATCCTGCTGGGCGCGCTGTTCACCACCATCCAGATCTACGAATACGCCCACATCAACCACGAGCACCTGTTCTACTCGGAAGCCGCCGCGAACTCGGGCCTGTACGGCTCGACCTTCTTCCTGGCCACCGGCTTCCACGGCTTCCACGTGTTCGTCGGCACCCTGTTCCTGATCGTCTGCCTCATCCGCCTGCTGAATGGCGCCTTCACGCCCAAGCAGCACTTCGGCTTCGAGGCGGCCGCCTGGTACTGGCACTTCGTGGACGTGGTCTGGCTGTTCCTGTTCGCCTTCGTCTACGTGATCTTCGGGGCCTCGGCCCACTAGATCGAAAGATCCCGAGGGGCCCGGAACGCCGACCAGCGTTCCGGGCCTTTTTCGTTTCCGGCGGCCTTTCCCGGCCGCACCGCTCCGGCCTAAAGGATGGGCCTCATGACCCAGGTGAACCCCTATCTCGCCGGCGCGACCGGCCGCTGCCCCCACTGCGGCGAGGGTCTGCTGTTCGACGGCTTCCTGAAGCTGGCCCGCACCTGCGAGGCCTGCGGCTTCGACCTGGGCGCCCACGAGACCGGCGACGGCGCGGCCACCTTCGTCATCTTGATCGCCGGCTTCCTGGGCGCCTTCGGGGCGCTGTTCTCGATGTTCGCGTTCGGTTGGCCCGTATGGCTGCTGCTGCTGGTCTGGCTGCCGCTCACCCTGGCGGTCTCGCTGGGCCTGATGCGTCCGGCCAAGGGCCTGATGGTCGCCGCCCACATCGCCAACCACGCCGCCGAGGCCGGCCGCCACGATGTCTGACAAGCCCCGCTTTCCCATCGGCCTGACGATCGCCACCCTGATCGCCTTCGCCATCCTCTGCGGCTTGGGAACCTGGCAGGTCCAGCGCCTGCACTGGAAGCAGGACCTGCTGGCCCGCCTTGAGCGCCTGAAGACCGCCCCGGCCCAGCCCCTGGCCGACGTCCTGGCCCGCGCGGCCAGGGGCGAGGACGTCACCTGGACCCGCGTCTCGGCCGCCTGCGCCCCGGCCGCGCCGACGACCCTGCCCCTGGTCTACGGCGTGCGCGACGGCGACATCGTCTGGCGCGCCACCGCGCCCTGCCGGATCGCGGGCCCCAGCGGCGTGGTCCTGCTGGACCTGGGCGTCGTGCCCGAGCTGAAGGGCCAGCCCTCGGCCCCGGCCCGGCCGTTCGCCGCCCCGGCTACGGCCGTCGGCGTGTTGATGAACCCTCACCAGCTGGGCGGGGATCGCGCCGCCAGCCTGGCGCGCTTCGCGTCGGAGCGACCGGCGCCCTTCATCCTGATGGTCGAGTCCGCGACTCCCGCCGTCCCCGGCGTGACCCCCGCGCCGCTGCCGGCAGAAATTTCCAATCGGCACCTCGAATACGCCCTGACGTGGTTCGGTCTTGCCGTGACCCTGCTGTTTATCTATGCCGCCATGCTCTGGCGGAGGATGAGGCCCTGATGCGTTACGTTTCGACCCGGGGCGAGTCCCCTTCGATCGGTTTCCTGGACGCGGTCCTGGCCGGCCTGGCCCCCGACGGCGGCCTCTACGTGCCGGCCGAGTGGCCGGCCTTCACGCCCGACGAGATCGCCGCCTTCGCCGGCAAGCCCTATGCCCATGTCGCCGCCGCCGTGGTCGGCAAGTTCGTGGGCGACGACATTCCCGCCGACGACCTGCTGCAGATGTGCGAGGAGGCCTACGCCACCTTCGCCCACGCCGCCGTCGTCCCGGTCAAGCAGCTGGCCCCCGGCCGCTTCCTGCTGGAGCTGTTCCACGGTCCGACCCTGGCGTTCAAGGACGTCGCCATGCAGCTGCTGGGCCGGCTCTACGACTACGTGCTATCGCGCCAGTCGCGGACCATGACCATCATCTGCGCCACCTCGGGCGACACCGGCGGCGCGGCCGTCGAGGCCTTCCGCGGCCGCTCGCACGCCCGCATCGTCGCCCTGTTCCCCGAAGGGCGGATCAGCGAGGTCCAGCGCCGCTTCATGACCACGGCGACCGACAAGAACGTCGCCTGCGTCTCGATCCAGGGCTCGTTCGACGACTGCCAGGCCATCGTCAAGCAGGCCTTCCAGGACGACCAATTCCGCCACGCGGTCGATCTGTCGGGCGTCAACTCGATCAACTGGGCCCGCATCGCCGCCCAGAGCGTCTACTACTTCACCGCCGCCGTCGCCCTGGGCGCCCCGGCGCGCAAGGCCGCCTTCGTGGTGCCCACCGGCAATTTCGGCGACGCCTACGCCGCCTACGTCGCCACCCGCATGGGCCTGCCCGTCGCCCGGGTGATCGCGGCCACCAATTCCAACGACATCCTGGCCCGCGCCTTCGAGGAGGGCCGCTATTCGCGCGGCGCCGTGGCCGCCACCCAGAGCCCGGCCATGGACATCCAGGTCGCCTCCAACTTCGAGCGCCTCTATTTCGAGGCCGTGGGCCGCGACGGCATAGAGACCGGCCGCGCCTTCCGCGCCTTCGCCGGCACGGGCGTGCTCGACATCCCGCCCAGCGCCCACGCCAAGATGCGCGAGCTGTTCCAGGGCGCGTCGGTCAGCGAGGCCGACACCGCCAAGACGATCCTCTCCACCCTCAACGAGACCGGCGAGGTCATCGACCCCCACACCGCCGTGGGCGTGGCCGCCGCCAACGTCCTGCGCCTGGCCGACCCGACGACGCCGGTGGTGGTGCTGTCCACCGCCCACCCGGCCAAGTTCCCCGAGGCCGTCTCGGCCGCCGCCAACGTGGTCCCCGCCATTCCGCGCGCCACGCCGGACCTGTCGAAGAAGCCCGAGAAGTTCGATCGCCTCCCCGCCGACGCCGAAACGGTGAAGGCCTTCGTGCGGGTGTTCGCGGCCAAGTGATCCTTCTCGCCCTGTGGGAGAAGGTGGCCGCGTAGCGGCCGGATGAGGGGTTTCCCGGCCTCGCCGCGCGACCCCTCACCCGCCCCCACGCCGTGGTGCCACCCGCTCCCGCAAGGGGCGAGGGGATCAGCCGCACTGGCGCCGTCGCCCCCGCGCGGCTATGTGCGGGGGCAGATGAAGACCTCCACCTCCCTCCACACCCTCGAAAACGGCGTCCGCGTGGTCTGCGATCCGATGCCGGGCCTCGAGACCCTGGCCCTGTCGGTCGTCGCCGGACGCGGCGCGGCCTATGAGGATCCCGCGCGCTCGGGCTGGTCGCACCTGCTGGAGCACATGGTGTTCAAGGGCGCGGGCGGCCGTTCGGCCCGCGACATCGTCGAGGTGATCGAGGCCGAGGGCGGCTCGATCAACGCCGCCACCGGCTACGAGCGCACCAGCTTCCAGGTCCGCGCCCTGAAGGGCGGCCTGGCCCTCGGGCTGGACGTGCTCTCCGACCTCGTCCTGCGGCCCACCCTGGACGAGGGCGATCTCGCCCGCGAGAAGCAGGTCGTCGCCCAGGAGATCGCCGAGGCCGCCGACGCGCCCGACGACTACGTCTTCGACCTGGTCCAGACCGCCGCCTGGGGCGACCACGCCCTGGGCCGGCCGATCCTTGGCACGGTCGACACCGTCAACGCCGCCACCGTCCAGGGCCTGTCGGACTGGCGCGCGGCCCTCTACGCCGCCGACCGCCTGGTGGTCAGCGCCAGCGGCGCGGTCGAGGTCGAGGAGGTGCTGGACCTGGCCCGCCGCGCATTCGGCGACCTGCCCGCCGCCCCCGGCGCGGCCGGCTTCGCCCCCGCCGCCTTCGTGGGCGGCCGCAAGGCCCAGGCCCGCAAGCTGGAGCAGGCGCACCTTGTCTTCATGCTGCCGGCCGTCAGCGCCCGCGAGGACGACTATTTCGCCCTGCGCATCTTCGCCGAGATCCTGGGCGGGGGCATGTCCTCGCGCCTCTTCCAGGAGGCGCGCGAGAAGCGGGGCCTCGCCTACAACATCGACGCCTATTCCGACACCTACGCCGACTGCGGCGCCCTGGGCGTCTACGCCGGCTGCGCGGCGGCCGACGCGGCCGAGACCGCCAAGGTCTGCGCCGAGCAGATCGCGGCCCTGGCCGCCCATGTCGAGGACGCCGAGCTGGCCCGCGCCAAGGCCCAGCTCAAGGCCCACATGTTCATGGCCCGCGAGCAGCCCCTGTCGCGCGCCGAGCAGGCCGCCGGCCAGGCCCTGATGTTCGACCGCCTCTACACCCCCGCCGAGCTGGCCCAGGGCGTCGATGCGGTCACCCCGGCCGACCTCGCCCGCCTGGGCCGCCGCATCCTCGACCCCCGCCGCGCCGCCAGCGCCATCCTCGGCGCCAAGCCCGCCCTCAAGGCAGGCGAGACGTTCGAGGCGGGGCTGGGCTGAGCCGAGCGGGGCCTTACGCGAGCACGGAGGCCTTGAACCCCGTCGCCGCCTCCATGACCCGGCGAAGCGCAACCGGTTCGGAGACCCCCTGGCCGTCGAACCGGGGCGTGTAGGGCGCCGTCAGCGGCTTGGCCTCCTCGTCCGTCAGCCTGATCGAGAGTGCGGCCACGGCGTCGTCGATGTGTTCGGCCTTGAGCGCGCCGACGATCGGCGCGGCGACCACCGGATTGCGGCGCAGCCAGGCCAGGGCGATCTCCGCCCGGCTGACGCCCCGGGCCTGCGCGATCGCGCCCAGGGCCTCGACGATGGCGCGATCGCTGTCGGC
This sequence comes from Caulobacter sp., assembly GCA_017745235.1. Classification (GTDB taxonomy): domain Bacteria; phylum Pseudomonadota; class Alphaproteobacteria; order Caulobacterales; family Caulobacteraceae; genus Caulobacter. Next base: position 7,873 of record JAGHZU010000006.1, read on the forward strand.
CGTGGCTTCGTCCTGTCCGGCGCCTTCGGGCTCGGACCGTGATCTCGTCGTGGCCTGGCCCCACGGCCGCGCAAGCTTGCCGCGCGCGAGCGGGCTGTAGATCAGGGTCTGGACGCCCGCATCGGCGCAGAGGGGGATCATCTCGCGCTCCTCTTCCCGGGCGACCAGATTGTAGTTGTGCTGCATGGAGATGAAGCGGGCCCAGCCGTTGGCCTTCTGGATGTTCAGCGCCTTGCTGAACTCCCACGCCTTCATCGACGAGGCGCCGATGTAGCGCACCTTGCCCATCTTCACGAGGTCGTGGAGCGCTTCCAGCGTCTCCTCCCAGGGCGTGAGCTGGTCGCGGCGGTGGATCTGGTAGAGGTCGACATAGTCGGTCCCCAGCCGCCGCAGGCTGTGGTCGATCTCGGCCAGGATCGCCTTGCGTGACAGTCCGGCGGCGTTGGGGCCGTTCCGGCTGGCCGCGGAGACCTTGGTGGCGATCACGACGGCGTCGCGGTTGACGAAATCCTTGAGCGCACGGCCCAGAACCTCCTCGCTGGCGCCGTTCGAATAGAGGTTCGCCGTGTCGAAGAAATTGATCCCGCGGTCGATCGCGCGCCGGATCAACCCCCGGCTGGCGTCTTCGTCCAGCGACCATGCGGGATGGCCTCGCGAGGGGTCTCCAAAGCCCATGCACCCGATGCAGACCGGCGATACGTCGAGACCCGAGCGACCAAGCTTGATGTATTGCATGGGATCTCCTAACCGGATAACTCTCCGGTTAGAGTCAGTAGCGGAGAATTCTCCGGTTAGTCAAGGGGACGTCGTGCTCGAGCATGAGGAAGGCCTGCGCGCCGATGCGCGCGCCAACCGGGACCGGATCCTGGAGGCCGCGCGCGAAGCGTTCGCCGCCAGTCTGGACGCCTCGCTGAACTCGATCGCCAAGGCCGCCGGCGTCGGCGCGGGCACCCTCTATCGCCATTTCCCCAGTCGGGAGGCCTTGCTGGCCGGCGTCTATCGCAAGGAGATCGACGCCCTGGCGGCGTTGGCCCCGGCGCTGCTTCACAAGCACCCGCCCGGTGAGGCGTTGCACAGGTGGTGCGAGCGGTTCGCGCTGGCCGGCAACGTCAAGCAGGGCCTCACCGGCGCCCTCCGCGCCGCGGTTTCGGACCAGGAAATCCAGGACGCCTACCAGACCCTGGTGGGGGCGGTTCGCCGGTTGACGGAGGCCTGCGCAAAGGCGGGCGAGGCGTCGCCCGACGCTTCCCCCGAGGACGTGCTCGTCCTCCTGTCGAGCGTGCTGCGCATCCCGCCGACCCCCGAAGGCAAGGCGCAGGCGGCGAGGATCATCGACCTGGTTCTCCGCGCCCTGAGGGCGTGACGGTCGCCGCGCCTGTTCAGCGCTTCGAGGGCCTTGGGTGTCGGCCGCGACGACCTTGCAACAACATGGTCGCATCCCGACTGCCCGCCGTCCTTGCTGCCGACTTCGCTGAGGCGGCGGACTTTCCCTCGGCGGACGAGATGATCTCATCCGCCCAGGCTTGGCGAGAGATGGGACTGCCCGAAGGCAAGGTCGCTTTCGCCTCGGATCGCATGGGTAACGTGTTCGCCTTTGGTTACGCCTGGGCGGGCGCCAGCCCTGTCCGTTCCGGAAGGGTCTCCGGCGTGCGCACGTCCCACGCCAGCCCCGCCCGCTCCAGCAGGCGGATGAAGACGAAGCCCCAGTCGGCCTGGCCTGGATAGAGCCCCAGCTTGGCCGAGCCCGGCCAGGCGTGGTGGTTGTTGTGCCAGGCCTCTCCCATGGTCGGGATCGCCGCCCACGGCACGTCGTGGGCCTGCACGCCCGAGGTCGTCACCAGCCAGCTCTGCGGTCCGGCGGTGTGCGCCAGGCGGCCCACCCACCAGTGCCCGGTCACCGACACGCAAACCCGCGCGCACACGCCCCACAGCAGCCAGGACCAGCCGCCCAGCAGGAAGAGCGCGATCGCCAGCGGCGCCTGCTGCAGCATCCAGGTGCGTTCCAGAAACTGCAGGAACGGATCGTTGGCGATCCGGGCCGGGATCTGCTGGCGCGGCGGAGCGTCCAGCACCAGCCGGCCGTGCAGGTTCCAGCCGTAGTCGGTCCAGGCGTCGGCGCGGTTGGACAGATAGGGATGGCAAGCTGGCTGGCGCTGGCCCCAGTCGCGCAGGTCGTGGGCGGCAATCATCGCCAGGGGGCCGCTCATGCCTACCAGGGTCCCCAGCCACATCATCAGGCGGTCCAGCCAGGGCGGGCTCTGGAAACTGCCGTGGATGAGCCGCCGGTGGAAGCCGACCGAGTGGCCGACCAGCAGGGTGGCGCCGGTCAGGGCGACGAATAAGGCCAGGCCGCTCCAGGTGAAGGCGAACGGCGCGGCCAGGGCTCCGGCCAGCATCGCGCCCTGCCATAGCGAGGCCGCCGGCGCCCAGACCACCCGGCCGCGCACGGCGTCGCCGCCCGCGTCCCCGGCGATGGAATGGACGGCGTAGGGATCGTCATGGACGGTGTTCATCGGGCGGCCTCCCTCGTGTAGGCGATCCTGATCAGGAGCCAGCCTGTCCCGCCTCCGATCGCCGCCAGGGCGATGGCGAAGAGCCATGCGCCGAGCGTGTCCGACGGTCCCGGTGACGCAGGGGCGGACAGCCGCGCGACGTACGCGCCCGTCGCCATGAACGTCAGTCCGGCGCCGGCAAGGCCGCCGATCCAGGGCGACCGGACGCCGGATCGATGCATCAGCCACCAGCAAGGCGCGCCGAATATGGCAAGTCCGATCAACCAGATCGGCCAGGCGAACCCCATGGCCAGGAAGAAGGTCGCGACGGCCATGGGAGCGCCGCCGCGCGTTACGAGCACGATCGAGGAGAACAGCACCGCCGTCAGCCCGGCGCCAGCCGTGACCGACAGAAGCCCGGCCGCGATGGCGGAGCCCGGTGTCAGGCGAACAAGAGGCGGCGATGGACGCATGGCGAGTTCCTACTCAATGAATAAGAAATTCCTTAAATACCTCATGGCTAATTTGCAAGCGTTTAGCGAAGCGCTTAAATGTCGGCGCATGCAGCGCGTGTTCGAAGCCCTTTCCTCGACGGTCCGCCGGAAGATCCTGGCCTATCTGGCCCACGCCGAGCTGACGGCGGGCGACATCGCCTCGCGTTTCGAGATTTCCAAGCCGGCGGTGTCGCAGCACCTGTCGATCCTGGAGGCGGCGGGCCTGGTGCGCAGCGAGAAGCGCGGCCAGTTCGTGCACTACAGCCTGGTGCGCGACAGCCTGGTCAACACGCTGAACGACTTCGTCCAGGAGGTCTGTCCGGTGTCCAGGCCGCTGAAGGCCGAGAGCGCGGCGATCAGGGAAGAGCGGGAAGAGTGACCCCTTGCGGGCGAAGGCTTCGCATCCTCCCGATTTCCGCCTAGAAACGCCCGGTGACCCAAGCTTCCTCCCATAGGGGCCGCGTGCTCGTCCTGGCCGGATCGGATTCCGGCGGCGGGGCGGGAATCCAGGCCGACATCAAGACCATCACCGCCCTGGGCGGCTACGCCGCCACGGCGATCACGGCGATCACCGTGCAGAACACCCTGGGGGTCAGCGGCGTGCACCCGATCCCGCTGGACGTGGTCGAGGCCCAGGCGCGGGCGGTGCTGGACGACATCGGGGCCGACGCCCTGAAGACCGGCATGCTGGGCGACGCCGCCACGGTGGAGACGGTGGCCCGCATTCTGGACTCGGCCAAGGGCGCGCCCGCCGTGGTCGATCCGGTGATGATCGCCAAGGGCGGCGCGCCGCTGCTGGCCGAGCAGGCGGTCGGCGCGCTCAAGAGCCTGATGATCCCGCGCGCGGCCCTGCTGACGCCCAACGCGCCCGAGGCGTGCGCCCTGACGGGCCTGGCGGTCGAGAGCATTGACGACCAGCGCCGGGCTGGCGAGGCCCTGCTGGAGATGGGCGCGCACGCGGTGCTGATGAAGGGCGGCCACGTGCCGGGCGAGCGGGTCGTGGACCTGCTGATCACCCGCCAGGGCGAGACGGCCTTCGAGGGCGAGCGGATCGAGACCCGCCACACCCATGGCACGGGCTGCACCCTGGCTTCGGCCTGCGCCACGGGCCTGGCCCAGGGCCTGCCGCTGATCGAGGCGGTGGCGCGGGCCTGGAACTACGTGCACGAGGCCATGCTGCGCGCGCCGGGCTTCGGCGCGGGCCACGGCCCCCTGGACCACGCCTGGCCGGTGCGCCGATGAGCGGGGACCTGACCGCCCGCCTGGTCGAGATCGTTCGGGGAACGCCCACGACGATGCAGGTGCTGCGCACGGTCCGCGACCTGGACCTGCCCGACTGGATGATCTTCTCCGGCGCGGTCTACCAGCCGGTCTGGAACCACCTGACCGGCCGCGCGCCCGACTACGGCATCAAGGACTACGACGTGGCCTATCACGACGCGTCCGACACCAGCTACGAGGCCGAGGACGTGGTGATCCGGCGGGTGGCCGCCGCGTTCGACCCGCCGCTGCGCGACCTGGTCGAGGTGCGCAACCAGGCCCGGGTTCACCTGTGGTTCGAGCGGAAGTTCGGCGCCGACGAACCCTATCCGCCGCTGGAATCGAGCGCCTCGGCCCTGGAGCGCTTCGTGGCCACCGCCTTCTGCGTGGGCGTCCGGCTGGAGCCCGACGACAGCCTGCGCGTCTGGGCGCCGTTCGGGCTGGACGATCTGTTCGCCCTGCGCCTGCGGCCCAATCCCCTCCGGGTGAAGGGCGCCGGCGGCTGGGCCCGCACCACCGGCTCGGCCAAGGCCCGCTGGCCCGAGGTCCTCATCGAAGGCCAGTAGGCGGCGGATCCGGGAAACATTGTCCCGCGTGACAATGTTCGAATTGCCTGGCGGGCGGGGCGATCCTATCGCTGCGGCGACAAGGAGCCTCCCCATGCGCCAGTGGACGATTGACGCCTTCGCTTCCGGCCCGTTCAAGGGCAATCCGGCCTGCGTGGTCGAGCCGTTCGAGGCCTGGCCCGAGGCCGCGTGGATGCAGGCCCTGGCGGCCGAGAACAACCAGGCCGAGACGGCGTTCCTGCTGCGGACGGACGACCCGTCCAGGTTCGGCCTGCGCTGGTTCACCCCGGCGATCGAGGCCCCGCTGTGCGGTCACGCCACCCTGGCCAGCGCCCACGCGCTGTTCGAGGAGATGGGCGTCGACGCGCCGCTGCTGGCCTTCGACACCCTGTCGGGCCGGCTGACGGTGCGTCGCGACGGCGAAAGGCTGGAGATGGACTTCCCGGCCGATCCGCCGCGTCCGGCGGCCACGCCGAACGGCCTGGCCCGGGCGTTGGGCGCGACGGTGGTCGAGACCCTGGCGGGGGCCTATCTGGTGGCGGTGCTGGAAAGCGAGGCGGCCGTGCGGGGGCTGAAGCCCGACCTGGCGGCCCTGAACGGCGTCGGCGGCGGGCTGGCGAGCGGCGGACCGGGCCAGGTGATCGCCGTGGCCGTGGCCGACGCCGGGTCGCCCTACGACCTGGTCAGCCGGTTCTTCGCCCCGGCGGCCGGCATTCCGGAAGACCCGACCACGGGGTCGGCCCACTGCCTGCTGGCCCCGCTGTTCGCCGAACGGCTGGGCAAGGCGGTGCTGAGCTGCCACCAGGCCTATCCGGGCCGCGGCGGCGACGTGGAATGCGAAAATCGCGGCGCGCGCGTTCTGTTGCGCGGCCGCGGCTTCACGATGGTGGAGAGCCGGCTGAGGGTGGGGCCGGGGTTCTAGGTCCTTGCGTCACGCCGCCGGCCCGGTTGGGCCAGCGCTCGGGCAGTCTTGGTTGGCGCGTCATTCCGCCGTCATCGACAACCCACGCCAAGAGGGGACGGATTTGATGGCAGCTTAGGGTGGAGGGCGGACGTCGACTGTCGCATTGTCGTCGGCATGAGCCTTGTCCGTCCTAAAGCCGCCGCTGTGTGCGTCTACGCGAGCCTGAGCATTGCGGCGTGTTCTGCTCCGGAACCGCCTGTCGCGCAGGTTGACGCGCAAGCGATCCTGCCCGCCGCTGACCTAAGGAAGGCGGACTTCATTCGGCACTACATGCTGATGACGGTCCGCAACGGCGATGAGCTTCCATTCACCACCTCCGGTGAACCGCCCAAGCTGGACGCGCCTCGAAGAGTATGGGTTGCCGTATTCGTGCGGACCCCAAGCGTCTGGACGTCTGCGCCGGCGGGAATTCATCTGGTACGCGGGCGCGACCAGTTTCCAGAATATGTCCATGGAGGCTGTCAGGTCGTCAATCTGATCGCCGATGCGCGCACCGGAAGGACGCTATCGAGTTGGTGCAATGTCGATCTCGGGGTTTCGGGCGACAAACCAACACCGATCCCTCATTTTAGCACTGAGAACTCGCCCTTCAGTTAGCGCAGTGCAGCCGTGCCTCGCGTCTGACAAGGGTGGTCAGCGGAACTTGGCACCGCTTACTGCGCAACGCTATCGTGGCCTATGCTCTGGAACATCATCGACAGGCGAGAACGCTCGTACCGATGGAAGCGCGTCAACGCGATCATCGAGGCGACCTCAAACGACAACAGCGTCAAAGATTCCGACCGCGTGGACGTCCATGATGACGATGTCGTCTACGATCAGCGCGCCAACGTCACAGTGGCCGAAGCTGTTGAATGGGCGATGAGTCAGGACCAGCCCGTCACGCTCTTCTTATACGACGCTGGCAAAGGCTTTTGAGCGTCTCGGATGGGTGGGGAGCTGCCCTAGGCTTTGATGCTCCCCCAGCTAGAACCGGCTGATGACCTCACGCACAGTCATCAGCAACGTCGCAGCCCTGTCCCAATTCACAGCTGCGGATGGCAAGATGGTGACCTCTATCGTCGAAAGCGACGGGGTTATCGCTATGTCGAAGAGCGTGAGCTTTCGAAGCCCCCATCCAACGGGTCCAGCGGATACGCCTATTGGGCTGAAACACTGTGCTCAGGGATCTACGCTTCCCGCGATGAGGCGCTGTGCGCTGCGAGGAGCGAATTAGATTGGCTTACTGATGTAGCCGATCGGAAGCGGGCGCTCTAACCCGTCGATTTCAAAGGCAGGGACGGGTGGTGAGCAGACTTCACGCAGGGCAAGGTCGCATCATGGTTCTGCCCCCTAAACTTCGTTGGCTGGCGCCCGCGCTGCTTGTCGCCGCCTTGACCTGCTCGACCTCGTCGGTGGCCGGGTCCGTTCCGTCGCCCGCGCCGAAGGCTGGCGTCGGGCTTTGTGCGAAAACCGCGCCGGATGGATTTGTCATTTTGGAGGCTCGGGTCGTGGTTTCCTCAGGCGATGCTGCGCGCGATCGACAAGCTGCCGAAGATTTGATCGGCTCAAGCTTACCGATGCCCAACGCGAGAATGTGGAGGGAATGGCTCTATATTGAAGTAGGCAAAGCCAACCAGCCACGGTTCGATTGCGCCAAGTTCGAGAAGCGATAGCCCTAGCTTCGCCCTTGGAGGCAACGTCCGATTAGGGTCGGGTGCAGAAATGAGGACCGCGCTTGATACCGGACCTTGGGCGCTAAGCCGACAAGCGGACCTGGCGAAGGTCTGTTCGGGGTGGTGAGCGGACCTAGGGTACGTGGACCGACCAGACTTCGATCCGTCCACTCGGGCCGTCGAACAGCTTGGCGTGAAGAGCCAAGTCACTGACGGCCTCGGCGTCGGTGCTGAGATCGACTAAGAACTCCCAATGACCATCCATCCAGCGATAAGCTGACCGATCCCAAACCTGATCGCTAAGCGGAGCAAGAGTGGCTCCGTAGGCTGAGATCTGCCCTTGAATAAACCGGGCGGTGTCAGCCTCAATCGGTGCAATGCCGCTGAGCGAGTGCTTGGACAGCTGGAAATCACCCGCGACTAGTGCTTTCACCAACTCCTGAAATCGAGACCTCAGCTCCTCGGGCACTGGGTGTTCGTCGTCGTCTTGTGCGAGCATGAACAGGACTATGATGGTGTGCCACAAGGTCCGCAACGGGTCGTGAACTGAAGTTGGTCTGGTCGTGCTCTCGGGACGCTCGGATAGACCGTGCTGGCGGGACCGGCGGCCGAGCGGACCTCCACATGGATCCGGGACTTGGGCGGAGGTCCCGGCGGTGGCGGCGGCTAGTCCTTCGCAACGGCCATGCCGCGGACCTTTTTCAAGGCCGCCGGTTGGGCGTCGATCATCGTCTGATTGGGATCGTGCCCCGTGCGCGGCAGGGATATGAAGACCTTTTCCGGCGCGGTCAGGTCGTCGAAATGGGCCTTGGACACTTCGGGCGGCGTCACCAGATCGGCCTCGCCCTGCAGCATGTAGACCGGCAAGGCGAACGCTGATCCCAGCTTGCGCAGGTCGATCTTGGGGCCCATGCCGTCGCCGGCGAGACCGACGAAGTTGAGGAACGAATAGTCCTCCCCGGCGGTGTAGTCGGCCTCATACGCCGCGGTGTCGTAGCCCGCCGTGAAGGTGAACCAGCCCTTGGGCGGAGCGTCGGTCGCAAGGGCTTCGCATTTGCGGGTGATGCGGCGCAAGATCCCGAAAGCCCGAGGATTGGTCCACGGCGGCGCACCGAGACTTTCAAGCTTGCCGGTCGACTCGGTGTCGCCGGCGGCGCGCGCCAGGGCGAGGGTCTTGGCGTAGCTGTGGTCGATGCAAAGCCTCGGCGTATAAGGGCTAGCCTCAGAAATGGCGCTTGCAAACGCCCCTCATGGGGCAGGTCCGGAATTGGCGTGGACGGGGACCTGGGCGCCTGGAAGGGGCGCTTCAGTCTACGACCCTCCTTGGCCTCACGACATCAAGGCGGACTGGCCTCGAAATGGATCTTCTTCCCAGGCGCAAATCCGGCGCCTTCATAGAAGCGCAAGGTCGCCTCCCGTCTTGAGCCGGTCGCTAGCGTCGCCTTGTAGCATCCAGCCTCCCAGGCTCTGCGAGCGGCGGCCTCCAGAAGGGCGCGCCCCACGCCGCGGCGGCGCCGGGCGGAGTCCGTCACGACGTTTTCGATGATCGCATAGGCGCGACCGCCTCGCGTCAGGTTCGGGACGATGGTCAAGGTGCAGGTGGCCACAACGTCATGCGCTGACCGAGCGACCAGAACCGTCGTTTCCTCGGATCTCATCAAGCGCGACCACACGGTGGCGGCCTGAGCTTGATCCAGGATCGGATCGTCGGGATGCAGTTGCGCATACAGCCCGAGAAGGCCCGAAAGATCCTCCGGCTTCGCAGGCTCGATGAGGAGAGGCTCCATGGGCCCAGCTAGCTGCATTTTCCGAAGGTCCGCAACCGATCCTGAGCGGACTTTCGCCGCGCCTTTTGTGGACGAGATTCTTTGGGTGTCGAGGCGTGATGGGGTCAGGCGCAGTGCTCAATCCGTTGCGGTAGAGCCGTCGTCCGCGCAAACTTCCCAGATGCGCCCTACAAGCCGAAGCTCGTCGTCTCCAGCCCAGCACACGGCCGTCATCGAGGACGTCCGGGGAATGTTTGCAAAGCTGCAATGGGACATCGATCAGTTCGACGAAATCCAGCGGGAGATGCCAGACATTGCCGAGCCCTTAGGGTTCGCTGCAATCAACGTCTGCATCAGCGCCAGCAGTTTGCGTAACTGGACTGTCGCAGCGTTCATTCAACGCCGCCGATCAGAGGGAAAGCCCGTGCGAGAGCGGGATGTCGTTAACCATATTTATGCGCATGTACAACAGCAGAAAATGTGTGAGGACATCGCCAACACTGCCAAACATTCAGGCTTTGCTGAGCGCGAATGGCCAGGTGGTTCGGTTAGCATCAACTTTGACGAGGCTACTGAGGGTTCACCCGGTGGATATGTTTTGCGGCATCTTCATCAGAACGGCAAGATCACCAGCATCGCCCTCAACGCCTTCGCGGCGATGGAGGGGTGCTGGTGGGGTGAGCTTCAGAATCTCGGTTTCCCTTTTCCTAATACGCCCCCCGAGTGGAGACGGCGGAAACTTGCCGCTGCTTTCGGAGACGGCCGCTAATTCTATGGCGTCAGGGGAGAGGTCCGCTCCCCACCCTTAGCCGACCTCACTCCCGTCCGCCTTCGGGAGTGCGGGCCTTTCGCCTGGCCCGGGCACGCTCGTCTCGGAAATCGTCCGTGCGCACCGTGGAGATGCGCCAGAGCGCGCCGGCGCCTAGTGTGATCGGTCGCCCGCCTTGGGGCTGTGGGAGACGACCGAAGCCTCGATCGGGAGCCGAACGCCGATGAAATCGGCCAAGCAGGCGGCGGCCGGATGGCCGCGGTTGCATAAGGTGATTGTCGTGAAGGCCGGAAAGATCGCTAGGTCGCCGTTGGCGCCGGGGGCCGCGCCGCCGTGACCATAGTAGCGCAGGCCGTTACGCTCGCGGATCGCCAGGCCGAGTCCCCAGTGTCCGGAACCTGCGGCGACCTGCGGCTCGGTCATGGCCTTCAAGGTTTCGGGCCGGACCAGCCCCCCGGCCTGCAGGGCCAAGGCGAACGCGTGCATGTCTTCGACTGTCGAATAAGCGCCGCCGGCCGGCAGGCCGACATAGGCGGGCAGCGCCTTGAGGCCGGTGGCGCGCGCGCCGGCATAGGCTCTCGCCGTGCTTCCGGCATGTTCCGCGCCCAGTGAGGTCGCCGTCATGGCGCAAGGCCCCAGGATCTTGGCGTCGAGGAGCGCCGCGTAAGGCCGCTCGCCGACACGCTCGAGGATCCGTCCCAGGAGCACGAAGCCGTAGTTGCTGTAGCCCCAGCGCGAACCCGGCTCGAACTGCGGCGGACGTTCTCCATAGAGCCTTACGAGCTCCGCGGGCTCGGCGCTGGCGCCGACGCGCCCGTCATAGCCGGGACCGAAGATGTCTCCCGTCCCGCCGGTGTGGGTCAGCAAATGCCGAATGGTCACCCGTTCGGCGACGATGGGGTTGGGATAGTCGGGGAGATAGGCGCGCACAGGCGCATCCAGCCGGATACGCCCCGCCTCGACGTCTTGCATGACGGCGACGGCGGTGAACATCTTGCCCATGGAGCCGATGCAAAAACGGGTGTTGGGCCGATTTGGCGTTTGCGCCGCCTCGTCGGCCAGGCCTTGGGCGGCGCTGAGGAGAACTTGCCGCCCAGCGGCCACGAGACTTGCGCCGCTGAAGCGGCCGGCGGCGCCTTCCAGGCGGATCTTGTCGCGGGCCGTCCTGATCGCCGCCGCCTGCTTCAATCTCGGAATCGCAGTCTCCATCGGCGCGCCGGCGAAGGTAATGTCGTCAAGCCGTTGCTCACCGGACGCCGTCAGGTAGACGCGCGAGCGGCGATCCCAGGCCCGGTCCTTGACGAGGGCGGTGATGGAGTCGGCGGTCGTCGTCTCCACCGCGAGCAGGTCCAGCCCGCCTGTGGTTTCGCGCACCGACAGATCGTCGTCGACATAGGCCAGCACGGCGGGCGCCGTTCGGGCGACAAAGGCCTTGTAGACGGCGAGATCGGAGTCGTTGAACGCCCTGAGCCAGCGCTCGAGCCAGGCGCGCATGAGATCGGGCGCCGCCCCGGGCTGCGCGCACGCCCCATTGGCCGCGAAGGCCAGGCTGGCGGCCAGGAAAAAATCTCGACGGCGCATGTGCGTCTCCACGATCATCTTGCGCGATACGTTGTAAGTGCTTACGACGGGAGTCAATGACCGAGCCAGGCGATCCTTCGTCCGATTTGAACGACGGCGATTTCTCCCGCAGCAGCGGCGCCGCGGCGATCGGCGCGCGGCTGCGACGCTTATCCGAACGGATCGACCGGGACGCCGCGCGGCTCTACCGAGAGAGCGGTGAAGTTTTTGAGCAGCGCTGGTATGGGACGGTGCAGCTGCTGGCGCAGAGAGCGCCGCTTTCGGTCGGCGATCTAGCCGCGGCGCTAGGGGTCAGCCACGCGTCGGTCAGCCAGATCCGCGCCGGCCTGGCTAAGGCCGGCCTCGTGGCCTGGGACGTAGACCGGAAGAACGCGCGGCTGCGGCGGCTGTCGCTCACGTCCAAGGGCCACGCGCTGGTGCTGCGCCTGACGCCCTTGTGGGAGGCGCTGAACGCGGCGTCGATCGAGTTGAACGCCGAGGTCGACGACGTGGTCGCCGCCATCGACAGGTTGGACGGCGCCATGGCCCGAACCTCGCTCTACGAGCGGGTCAAGGCCAAGCTCGGCTAAGCAGGCGGCCATGGGCCATGACGCCCCTCGCACGCAGCCTTTAGCGTAACAAGCCAAGAGGGTCGCTTAACCACCCGTTCCAGGCCCCGGCTGGGTTCGCCTGGCGGCTAGGGACCAAGGTCCGTTCGGGGCTTGGGAGCTGACTTCCGGACCCGACCGCCAGTATGCCGGAGCCATCGTGCGCACGCCCCTGACGGGACGCGATGGATGTCCACCGACGGACGAGGGCCGGCCATGTCCTCCAGCATTGAGCCTCGCCCCGACGCGGGGATTCAAAGCTCATCCTCCCGAAGGGCGCCTCTGTCGGCGAAGCGACCAAGAACTCAAAAATAGAACTTGTACCTATCGGTAAAAGTTTGTACCGATAGGTACAAGATGGGAATCCCTCGGGGAGATCAGATGCATCGCCGCACTTTTCTGGCTGCCGTTCCCGGTGCGGCCCTCGCGAGTCCCGCGCTCGCCAGGACCATTCAAACTTTGAAAGGAAATCAAATGTCGCGTCCTCCGCTGCCCCCGTTCACCTACGAAACCGCTGTTGAAAAGGTTCGCCTGGCCGAAGATGGCTGGAACACCCGCGATGCGGCCAAGGTCGCTCTGGCCTACACGCTTGATACCCACTGGCGGAACCGGGTCGAGTTCGCGGTCAACCGGGAACAGGCCCAGGCATTCCTGGAGCGCAAGTGGAACAAGGAGCACGAATATCGGCTCATCAAGGAGCTATGGGCGTTCACCGGCAACCGTATTGCCGTGCGCTACGCGTACGAGTATCGCGATGATGCCGGACAGTGGTTCCGGGCCTACGGAAACGAAAACTGGCTCTTTGCCGAAGACGGACTGATGTCGAACCGCCACGCCAGCATCAACGAGATGCCGATCAAGGAGTCTGAGCGCCTGTTCTTCTGGCCACTGGGCCGCCGTCCGGACAACCACGCTTCGCTGAGCGACCTGGGCCTGTGAGTTCCAAGCGCGCCCTCACTGATCGCGAAAGCGCACTGCCGGCGCTCGCGGAGGCTTTTCGCGAGCATGGCTTCGAGGGCGCGACCTTGGCTGCTCTGTCGAAGGCGACCGGCCTTGGCAAAGGCAGCCTCTACAACTTCTTTCCCGGTGGGAAGGAAGAAATGATGGAGGCAGTCCTCGAGAACGTCGACGGTTGGTTCGTCAACACGATCTTCTTGCCGTTGGAACATGTTGTCGATCCAGCGGCGGCGATCACGGCGATGTTCGACGACGTAACCGCCTATTTCCGTTCCGGAAGAAGGGTGTGTATCGTTGGAAGCCTCGGGCTGAACTCCGCTGGCGAGGCGTTCTCGGTCAGGGTGAAAGAGTACTTCGTCCGCTGGATCTCGGCCTTGGCCCACTGTCTGGAAGTGGGAGGGGCGCCGCCAGCCTTGGCCTTGGATCTCTCTGAAGAGGCGGTTTCTGGAATACAAGGCGCCATCGTCCTGGCGAGGGCGCTTGGCGACGATACGAGCTTCCAACGGATTGTCCGCCGCCTTCAATCAACCTTGCTGGATGCGATCAGCCGCAGCGGCTGATGCTCCCTAATGCCCGCTCACCACCCGTTCCGGCCGTTCGTTGGGTCCGCAAATCAGAGCGGGAACAATGAGCGCGGAAGCGCGGCCGACCGGCGATCCGTCCCAGAGCAGGTCGCGCGACACGATGGTCGCACGACCTGCTCCAGCTTAATGCGTTCGCATCGTCTTGCGGGAACCGGCGAACAGGTTCCCGAGCGAAGCCCTAGTAGCGGCGGCCGTAGTCGTAACCGTAGTCGCGGTCATGGCGCTCGTAGCGGATCTGGGCGCTGAGGCGGTCGAAGCGGCGGTCGAGGTCGTCGCGCTCCCAGCGGTTCAGGCCGCCGCGGCGATAGTCGGCTTCCAGGCGGGCCACGTCGCGCAGCTCGCCCTTCAGGCGCCAGGCCTCGCGACGGTTCAGGCTGCCGTTGCGAACGCCCATGTCGATTCGACGGTCCAGGCGCTCGACCCGGTCGCTGCGATAGTCGTCGCGGTAGTAGCCCTGGGCCGAGGCGGCGGCGGGGATGGCGACGGCGACAGCCGAGGCCGCGGCGATCGAAAGGATAATCTTCTTCATCGGTACGGTTCCTCTTGAAACGTGTCCGACGTCCGACGGGACGACGTTGAGGTCAGAAGACCACGCGCCGCCTGAAGCGGTTCTGAGCCCGTCGTTATGTTGCGTTCAGCTCGGTGAACCTGGCCGCAGGCCGGGGAGGCGACCTCAGGCGGCCGCCGTCTTGGAGCCGTCCTTGCGCGAGGCCGCCACGGCGGTCTCGATGGCGTCGTAGAGCTTGGTCACCTCGATGGGCTTGGCCACGTGGCCGTCCATGCCGGCAGCCATGTAGCCCTCGACCTGGTGGACCAGGGCGTTGGCGGTGACGGCCACGATCGGGGTGCGCTTGCGGCCCTCGGTGATCTCCAGGGCGCGGATGGTGCGGGCGGCCTCCACGCCGTCCATCACCGGCATGTGGATGTCCATCAGCACGATGTCGAAGCCGCCGCGCTTCCAGGCCTCGACGCAGGCCGCCCCGTCGGCGACCAGCTCGACCTCGGCGCCCAGGGGGGCTAGGACCGCGGCCACGACCTTCTGGTTGGTGGGATTGTCGTCGGCGGCCAGCACGCGCAGGCGGCGCTCGGACTCGACCTCCTGCGGCGGGGCCGGGGCGGGCAGGGCGGGGGCGATGGCCTCGCCGCGCGGCATGGCGACCACGACCGTGAAGGTCGAGCCCTGGCCCTCGCGGCTCTGCACGTGCACGCCGCCGCCCATCAGGGCGGCCAGCTCGTTGCAGATCGACAGGCCAAGGCCCGAGCCGCCGAAGCGGCGGGTGGTGGAGTTGTCGGCCTGGACGAACTTGTCGAACAGGCGCGGCAGGGTCTCGGCGTTGATGCCGATGCCGGTGTCGACCACGTCGACCCGCAGGCCCGCGCCGTCGTCGGACGAGGCGAAGCGGACCGAGACGCTGCCTTCCAGCGTGAACTTCAGGGCGTTGGAGACCAGGTTGCCCAGGATCTGGCGCAGCCGGTCGGCGTCGCCTCGCCACGAGCCCAGGGCCTCGGGGGCGACGAAGACGCCGAACTCCAGGTTCTTGGCGCGGGCCTGGGGCGCGAAGGACTCGCGCACCGACAGGGCCAGGGCGGCCAGGTCGAAGTCGCGCTCGACCAGCTCCAGCCGGCCGGCCTCGATCTTGGACAGGTCCAGCACGTCGTTGAGCACCGACAGCAGCAGGGCGCCCGATTCGCGGATCACCGACAGGCGCTCGCGCTGGGCGGCCGACAGCTCGCCCATGGCCATCACCTCGGTCATGGCCAGCACCCCGTTCAGCGGCGTGCGGATCTCGTGGCTCATATTGGCCAGGAAGTGGGACTTCAGCACGTTGGCGGCGTTGGCGTCGTCGCGCGCCTTGACCAGTTCGGCCATGGCGCCGCGCAGGTCGTGGTCGTTGGCCTCCAGCCGGCCGACCAGGTGGTTGAAGCTGTCGGTCAGGCTCTGGAAGACGTCGTCGTCGGCGGCCTGCTCGACCGGCTTGAAGCGGCCGTCGGCGGCCACCTCGCGCATGGCCTTGGACAGGCGCTCCATCGGCTGGGTCATGCGCCGGGCCAGGCCGTTGGCCAGCAGGATCGCCAGGCCGGCCGAGCCGAAGAACAGGGTGCCCGTCAGGGCCAGGTCGCGGGCCAGGATCTGGGTCAGGCTGGGACGGCGGGCCACCAGGTCCAGGTTGCCCACCTGGCGCGAGCCCAGCTTGATCGGCCGGGTCAGGGTGTCGACATCCTTGTCGGTCATGGCGCCGACCTGGGCCACGGTCAGGCCGTCAAGGTCGGTCAGGCGCACGGCCGCGACGTTGGGGGCCTTGGCCACGGCCTCGAGCGCGCGATAGGCGCCGACGGTGTTGTGGTCGGCCATCGGGCCGGCGGCGCCGGCGGCCACCATCTGGGCCAGGATCTCGTGGTTGGCCTGGGATTCCTGCCGGGCGACGCTCCACTGCTGGAGCATGAAGCACAGACAAGCGGCCAGGAGCGCGACGACCGTCGTGGTCAGGGCGACCGCGGCGATTCGCGTCTGCAGTGGCGCATGAGTCGCCGGTTCCGAGGCGGCCCGCTCGTCGTTCATTTCCCGTCCCACGAGAATTCCAATTCAACAGTAAGGGGCAACTCCTAACGCTTCGCTTCCAAGGGCAGCTCGTTCCGCGATTAAACAACGATGACGCGTGTTTCTCATTGCCTTTCTCTTAACTTTTCGTTTACCTATTTTCTTAGGTTTTCATTAAGGAGACGGGGCATGGAGAAGGTCTTTGTTGTTAAGCGTGTGGCCGGCAAGCTGCACGGTGCGGAAGCCGCCATCGACGCGGCGATGGTCCAAGCCGCCGACCTGATGGCCGACCTGGTCCAGGCCCGTAAGGACCTCGGCCTGTCGCCGACCTTCGGCGCGAACGTCACCACCAAGGTGGTCGAGGCGATGGCCGCCCTCTCGGAAGCCCGGCAGACCATGGTCGCCGCGCACGCCGACCTGGACGAGACCCGCCTTCGCCTGGGCGTCCGCACGAAGATGATGGGCTGGGAGCTGAAGGAAGCTTCGGCCGTTCCGGCGGCCGACGAAAGCCTCGCCGAAGCGAGCTAAGCAATATTGCAAGAGTTTAATCCCTAGAGTCTCCAATCCAGGTTAGAGACTCTAGGGATGACATTTCAGCTCGCGCCATTTCTGGGAATGGCCGCAACCCTTCTGGTGTGCGGCCTGGCCTTCGTGAGAGGGTCCGCGGCCGAGCGTTGGGGCGCCGTCATCGTGATCGGCGGCTCGATCGTCTCCCTCCTCATCCAGTTGCTGCTGCCCAAGAGCGTGCAAGGCGTCGTGTCGCTGCTGTGCGAGGGCGTCTACGGCTTCTGCTTCCTGATGCTGGCCCTGCGCTACGCCAGCCCCTGGCTGGGCGGCGCGATGCTGCTGCAGGCCATCCAGTTCAGCCTGCACGCCTACTACATCGTCGGCGAGAAGGCCCACGACCAGACCTACCGCATCGTCAACAACCTGAACTCGGTCGGGGTGCTGATCTGCATCCTGTTCGGCATCGTGGCGACGTGGCGCAAGCGCGCGCAGGCCGGAAAATAAATTTCCCACGGTCGGCGATTTCTTCGTCCGCCAGCAAAATCTCTCCTTGCTTTCGATCGGGAAACGCGGTTTCTCGCCGGCGGGCCACGCCCTCCCAACGGGGCGCTGCTCATCTGTAAGGATGGGAGACATCGCTATGACCAAGACCCTCGCCAAGCCGGCGATCCGCCCGGCTCGTCCCGAGTTCTCTTCCGGCCCCTGCGCCAAGCGCCCCGGCTGGTCCCCCGAAAATCTGCGCAACGCCGTCCTGGGTCGCTCGCACCGCTCCAAGCTGGGCAAGGCGCGCCTGAAGGCCGCCATCGACCAGACGCGCGAAGTGCTGGAAGTTCCCGCCGACTTCCTGATCGGCATCGTCGCAGGCTCGGACACCGGCGCCGTCGAAATGGCGATGTGGTCGATGCTGGGCGCCCGTCCCGTGCAACTGATGGCCTTCGAGTCCTTCGGCAAGGACTGGGTCACGGACGTCACCAAGCAACTGAAGCTGCCGAACGTCGAAGTGCTCGACGCGCCCTACGGTCAGCTGCCCGACACCTCCAAGGTCGATCCGGCCAAGGACCTGGTCTTCACCTGGAACGGCACGACCTCGGGCGTGCGCGTGCCCAACGCCGACTTCATCGCGGCCGACCGCGAGGGCATCACCATCTGCGACGCGACCAGCGCCGCCTTCGCCCAGGACCTGGACTGGACCAAGCTCGATGTCGTGACCTTCTCCTGGCAGAAGGCCCTGGGCGGCGAAGGCGCGCACGGGATCCTGATCCTGTCGCCGCGCGCGGTGGCCCGCCTGGAGAGCTACACCCCCGCCTGGCCGATGCCGAAGCTGTTCCGCATGACCAAGAACGGCAAGGTCACGCTGGACCTGTTCGAAGGCGCGACGATCAACACCCCGTCGATGCTCTGCGTCGAGGACGCCCTGGACGCCCTGCAATGGGCGGCCTCGATCGGCGGCCTCGAGGCCATGCAGGCCCGCGCCGACCAGAACCTGGCCGTGCTGGCCGACTGGGTGGCCAAGACCCCCTGGGTCGACTTCCTGGCGGCGACGCCGGACATCCGCTCCAACACCTCGGTGTGCCTGAAGGTCGTCGATCCCAAGATCGCCGCCCTGTCGGCCGACGCCCAGGCTGACTTCGCCAAGAAGCTGGCCAGCGTGCTGGAGAAGGAGGGCGCGGCCCTCGACATCGGCGGCTACCGTGACGCCCCGGCCGGTCTGCGCATCTGGTGCGGCGCCACGGTGGAGGCTTCGGATCTCGAAGCCCTGACGCCCTGGCTCGACTGGGCCTTCGCCACCGTCTCGGCCGAACTGGCCGCCGCCTAAAGCTCCCTGTTTCAACCGAAGCTCCGCCCCGAGGGCGGGGCTTCGGCTCTCCCCACATCAGCAGCCGTCGCCCGAAGTCCGCCCAAGGACCGGCCGGCTCACCAGGATCGGACACCTCACCATGGCTCCCCGCGTTCTCATCGCCGACAAGCTCAGCCCCGCCGCCGTCGAAATCTTCAAGAACCGCGGCCTGGACTTCGACATCAAGACCGGTCTGTCGAAGGACGAGCTGATCGCCGTGATCGGCGACTATGACGGCATCGCCATCCGCTCGGGCGCCAAGCTGGACAAGGACGTGATCGCCGCCGCCAACAAGCTGCAGGTGATCGCCCGCGCCGGCATCGGCGTCGACAACGTCGACATCCCGGCCGCCACGGCCAAGGGCATCGTCGTGATGAACACGCCCTTCGGCAACTCGATCACCACGGCCGAGCACGCCATCGCCATGATGTTCGCCCTGGCCCGCCAGCTGCCCCAGGCCGACGCCTCCACCCAGGCCGGCAAGTGGGAGAAGAACCGCTTCATGGGCGTGGAGCTGTTCGCCAAGACCCTGGGCCTGATCGGCGCGGGCAACATCGGCGGCATCGTCGCCGACCGCGCCCTGGGCCTGAAAATGAAGGTCGTGGCCTACGACCCCTTCCTGTCGCCCGAGCGCGCGGTGGAGATGGGCGTGGAGAAGGTCGAGCTGGAAGAGCTGCTGGCCCGCGCCGACGTCATCACCCTGCACACGCCGCTGACCGACAAGACCCGCAACATCCTGTCGGCCGAGAACCTGGCCAAGACCAAGAAGGGCGTGCTGATCGTCAACTGCGCTCGCGGCGGACTGGTCGACGAGGTCGCCCTGCGCAAGCTGCTGGACGACGGCCACGTGGGCGGCGCGGCCTTCGACGTGTTCGTCACCGAGCCGGCCAAGGAGAACCCGCTGTTCGGCTCGGACAAGGTCGTGGCCACCCCGCACCTGGGCGCCAGCACCACCGAGGCCCAGGAGAACGTGGCCCTGCAGGTCGCCGAGCAGGTCAGCGACTACCTGCTGACCGGCGCCGTCACCAATGCGCTCAACAGCCCGTCGATCACCGCCGAGGAAGCGCCCAAGCTGAAGCCGTTCGTGGCCCTGGCCGAGAAGATCGGCGCCCTGGCCGGCCAGATGGTCGATTTCGGCGTCAAGGCCATCGACATCGCCTTCGAGGGCGAGGTCTCCAAGCTGAACGTCAAGCCGATGACCTCGGCCGCCCTGGCCGGGATCCTCAAGCCGATGCTGGCCGAGATCAACATGGTCTCCGCCCCGGCCGTGGCCAAGGAGCGCGGCATCACCGTCTCGGAGAGCCGCCAGGAGGTCAGCCCCAC
The DNA here is from genome assembly GCA_017745235.1 of Caulobacter sp. GTDB lineage: Bacteria > Pseudomonadota > Alphaproteobacteria > Caulobacterales > Caulobacteraceae > Caulobacter. The sequence goes on from JAGHZU010000006.1 coordinate 27,754, forward strand.
CTATGACAGCCTGATGCGCATCACCATCACCACCGAGAAGGGCAAGCGCGCCTTCGCCGGCACGGTGATCGCCGGCGCGCCGCGCATCGTCGAGGTCAAGGGCATGGAGCTGGACGCGGGCTTCTCGCCGGCCATGCTCTACATCAACAACCTGGACAAGCCGGGCTTCATCGGCGCCCTGGGCATGCTGCTGGGCGAGGCGGGCGTGAACATCGCCACCTTCAACCTGGGCCGCCTCTCGGCCGACGAGGACGCCATCGCCCTGGTCGGCGTCGACCAGGCCCCGGACGAGGCTTTGCTAGGCAAGATCCAGGCCCTGCCGCACGTCAAGGAAGCGCGCGCCCTGACATTCTAGGATCGGTTCCGAAGGGCGTCATCCGGGACAGCCTCTTCGAGGCTGGCGCGATGACATCGAAATAGCGAACGCCGCGTCCAGCCTGAGCGCTGGGCGCGGCGGTTTCGTTTCCGCGACCCTGCACCATCGGCTTCGCCGAGGCCCTCTCGCGCAGGGGGAGAAGGAGAGGGGCGTGCAGACCGCGTGCAGGCGGTGACAGGATATGGCCGAGGCGTCGTCCGGCCATTTTCAAGCCTCACCGGAACGGCTAGGTGCGGAGAACCGAACCCGGAGCCCCGATGTCCGCCCGCGCCCGCAAGATCAATCGCCTCGTCTTCGTCGTCTTCGTGGCGGCCTCGGCCTTCGCCCTGTGGCGGGCCCTGATCCCCGGCGACGACACGGTGGGCCTGATCCCGTGGGACAAGGCCAAGCACTTCATCGTCTTCTACGTGCTGAGCATCCTGGCGAGCCTGGCCCTGCCGCAGAGCCGCCTGCACCGCATCGGCCTGGTGCTGCTGGCGTTCGGCGGGGCCATCGAGATCCTGCAGGGTTTCGTGGGCCGCGACGCCTCGTGGTTCGACCTGTTCGCCGACGCCTGCGGCATCAGCGCCGCCTTCGGCCCGATGCTGGTCAGCAAATGGTGGCGGGCCGAGGCGCGCTTCTAGATGGCGATGATCATTTGGTGATTTGAGCCAGGGCATGATGGTGGTCAGGATGACCAAGTCCAATCAGGTTGAGGCCAGCATGACCCGATCGGCCATCATCGCCGCCGAACCCCAGCTCTTTGTCTCCGAGCTGGAGGCCTCGCTCGCGTTCTACGAGGAGAAGCTTGGCTTTCGCCGTGTCTTCACCTCTGGCGAGCCCGCCTTCTACGCCCAGGTCGCGCGCGATGGCGCGAAGCTGAACTTGCGTCGCGTCGAGGGGCCGGTGTTCGCCGAACATTTCCGCGTTCACGAACCGGACGCCCTGTCCGCGACCCTGACGCTCGACGACGCCAGGCCGGTCTTCCTGGAGCTTCAGGCCGCTGGCGTGATCTTCCATCAGTCCTTGCGCCGTGAACCCTGGGGCGCGCAGACCTTCATCGTCAGTGACCCGGACGGAAACCTGATCCTGTTCGCCGGCGGGAGCTAGGTCCCCCGCCCCTTCAGGGTCTCCCTGAACCGCTCCAGCCGCTCGAACGCCGCCTCGATCGCCTGGCCGCCCTTGCCCAGCAGGCCTTGCAGGTCGCTCTCCAGGGTCTCGCCGGTGGCGTCCCTCTCGGGCAGCGGCGGCAGGATGTGGGCGTAGTAGGTCCTGTCCAGCAGCCTGTGCAGCAGCCGCTCGCCCGGGAAGGGCTGGTTGTTGTTCAGGGCCCGCGCGCCCTTGAGCAGGTTGCGGATGTCGTACTGGGTGGGGCTGATGTCGGCCACCTGCTTGGGCAGGTCCAGCAGGGTGTAGACCCCGATCCGCGCCGTCCGCACCGAGCTTTCCATCGTGAAGATGATGTCGTTGCTGGTCTCCACGAACTGGCCCAGCAGCGACAGGTTCGTGCAGCCTTCGGGCACGACGCGCGGCCGGTCGCCCGCCGCCCTCGGCATGAACTGGGCGGTGATGTAGGGCATCAGCGCCAGCCGCACCTTGGTGGCGGCCGCCACCGCCTCGACCTGGTCGGCGACGCCCAGGTGGAAGCACAGCTCCTCCAGGATCTCGCGTCCGGTGCAGGCGGGCATCGGCTTTTTGACGTGGTTGCCGTCCTTGTCCATCAGCAGGGCGTAGACCCACAGCACCAGCACGTCGTCGGGCTGGGTGGGGAAGTGGGGCTGGCGGTTGCAGGTGAAGCTCAGCACCCAGTTGGAGTCGGTGAAGGTGATGATCCCGCCGGTGACGGTCTTGCCCGAATAGGGGTCGTTGACGGACAGTTCCTTCAGCTTGTCGACCAGCGGCGAGGGCCGGCAGGTCAGGGTCGCGGACTCCCACATCGAGCCGTCCACGTTTCCGCAGAACTTGTCGGGCTTGCCGAACACCGGCGACTTCCGGGCCAGGTTCCGCCACAGCGCCCAGTCGCTGCCGGGGCCCGGATCGGTCTTGCCGCGTTCCAGCACCGGGGCGGTGTCCATGTCGCCATAGGCCGTGCCCTCGGTCATCGAGCCGGTCAGGGCGAAGACCACGTCGTCGGGGCCCAGGGCGATGGTCTCGTCCTTGCCCCCCTCTTGGCCGCCGACCTGGCACCGGATCGCCGTGACCGTGCGCCGGCCGCCCTCCTCGGCGAAGTCCAGGTCGTAGGCGCGCACGCCGAACCGCACCTGCACGCCCTTGGCCTTCAGCAGCCGGATCAGCGGCACGACGAAGCTGTCGTATTGATTGTACTTGGGGAAGACGAGGGCCGACATGTCGGTCAGCCCGTCGATCGCGTCGAGGAAGCGATGCATGTAAAGCTTCACTTCCAGCAGGCTCTGCCAGTTCTCGAAGGCGAACATCGAGCGCCACAGGTACCAGAAGTTGGTCTCCAGGAAGCTTTCGCTGAAATAGTCCTCGATGGTCACGTCATCCAGGTCCTCCTTGCGCTTGAGCAGCAGCTTGAGGATCTCCCACTGGTGGCCCTTGCTCAGGCCCAGGGTCGAGAAGTCGCGGATCTGGCCCTGCTTGTGCATGAGGCGGGCCTTGGACCAGTTGGAGTCGTTGTCGTTGACCAGGCGGTACTCGTCCAGGACGCTGTACTCCTCGCCCAGCTCCAGCGACGGCACGTCCTGGAACAGGTCCCAGAAGTTGTCGTAGTTCCAGTTCATCTCGCGGCCGCCGCGGATGATGTAGCCGGCCTCGGCGTCGCCCGCCCCGTCCAGCGAGCCGCCGGCCACGTCCAGGGCGTCCAGGATGGTGATGTCCTCGCCCTTCATCCGGCCGTCGCGCAGCATGTAGAAGGCCGCCGCCATGCCGGCCACGCCGCTGCCGATGATCCAGGCCTTGCGCCCGGCCGCCGGCTTCACCGGCAGCGGCTTGTTGCGCATGTACGGGCCCATGGTGTCCGGCGGAGGCAGGGTGTCGTGCGGACCCTTGCGCCAGAACGCCTCGCCGACATTGGCCTCGATCACCGGCGGATTGGCCGAGCGCTTGCGGGTCTGGTCTGCCATGCTGCTTCCTTCCGTACTGGGCCGTGCAAGGTCCCGCCGAGCCGAGCCGAGCCGAGCCGAGCCGCGCCGACACCACGCGGAGATCGGATATCACCCGGGCCGGGGGTCCGGTTTGACGCGGGTCAAGGGCGTCGTCCTCTCTCGCAACGCCGGAGCCGCCACGATCCGCTCAGGGAAGGATCGCGTGCTCGGCGTCAGAGCCGCGCCCGCCCGCTCTTGAGCCTGTCCAGCGCCCGGCGGGCCGGTTCGGCCTGGGCGGCCGCGGGCTCGCCGCCGCCCGCCAGGGCCGGCCGCGCGCGGGGCGGGGGCGTCATCAGCGCCACCTTCCGCGCCATGGCCGCCAGCTGGCCGCAGAAGCGGACCCGCTCGCTGGCCCGGCGCAGCGGCTCGGGGTCGTCGCTGGCTTCGAAGATCGCCCAGGCCGCGTCCAGGGCGGCCATGAGCTTGGCTTGCAGGGCTTGGCCCCAGGCGGTGATGTCGGTCTTGTTCATGCCCTCAGTATCCGCCCGTTCCCGAGCCCAAGGACCGGAAACCTGCGTTTTCCTGTAGGGTGTTGAAATCGTTGAGGTCGATGCCGGAATAGGCGGGGATAGAACCCGCAAACCCCGTCTTCCCGGCGAAGGCCGGGACCCAGGTCGTAAGGCTGTGAGGCGCCAGGACGGTCACTCCGGCGGCTGTATCTGGGCCCCGGGCCTTCGCCGGGGAAACGGAAGAGGGCGCGCGGCCGCCCTCAAGCGCGACCCTGTGGATAACTTTTATGCGCTCATCACCGGCAAGGCCGTCGTGAACTTGATCTGCTCCATGGCGAAGCTGGAGCTGACGTCGCTGAGCGGGGCCGTGGCGATCAGGCGGCGGTAGAAGCGGTCGTAGGCGGCGATGTCGCGCACCACCACCTTCAGCAGGTAATCGACCTCGCCGCTCATCCGGTAGAACTCCACCACCTCGGGCAGGGCCTTGGCCCCCTGGGCGAACAGGGCCAGCCATTCCTCGTCGTGGCGGCCGGTCTTGACCGCCACGAACACCGTCAGCGACAGGTCCAGGGCCTCGCGGTCGACCAGGGCCACCCGGGCGGTGATCACCCCGCCGTCCTGCAGCCGCTTGACCCGCTTCCAGCAAGGCGTCTGCGACAGCCCCACGCGCTCGGCCAGCTCGGCGATGGGCACGGTGGCGTCCTGCTGCAGGATCGAGAGGATGCGGCGGTCGATCTGGTCCAGCGAGATCATTCTTCGTTTCCGGTGTGGTGGAGAATTCAATTCTCCATTCCTGCCACGAGGCCGCGATCCAGACCATGTCATTCTCGCGAACCGGCGCATGATGGAAGGATCGCCGGAGGGACCCCGCCATGCTGCTCGACGCCTTCACCCGCCATCCCCGCTCGGTCGACGAGACCTACGCCGAGCACATGGCCGTGGCCTGGAGCTTCGCCGTCCCGATGCTGGCCGGCGGGCTGGCCTGCCTGGTCCACGGGATCTTTCCGTTCCTGTTCGAGACCACCGGCAGCCGCTGCGTGAAGGCGCTGCACGTGCGCATCGCCAACCGCGGCCGCAAGGCCGGCGTCGAGCCGCCCGCGCCCAACTGGGCCGCCTTCGACGCGGTGATCTGAGGGTTCCGGGAACGAACTCGTCGCACTTGTGACCCTGGCTGCATGGCCTTGTCAGGAAACCTCCTCGGGCGGAGCATGAATCTCCCCTTGGCGCGAAGCCTCGCCTAGCCCAAGGTCCCGGCCGAGAGTCGGGAGGACCGAATGAGTTTCTGGACGCGCCGCAAGGCGATCGACACCGCCGCGGGCGACCCCGCCCACGCCCTGAAGAAGACCCTGAGCTGGTACCACCTCGTCGCGCTGGGCGTGGGAGCCATCGTGGGCACGGGCATCTACACCCTGACCGGCGTCGGCGCGGGCCTGGCCGGTCCGGGCGTGATGCTGTCGTTCCTGATCGCCGGCGCGGTCTGCGCCTGCGCGGCCCTGTGCTACGCCGAGCTGTCGACCATGATCCCGGCCTCGGGCAGCGCCTACACCTATACCTACGTGGCCATGGGCGAGCCCTTCGCCTGGTTCGTGGGCTGGAGCCTGATCCTGGAATACACACTGGTCTGCGCCGCCGTGGCGGTGGGCTGGTCGGCCCACGCCCAGGGCCTGTTCCACATGGCCGGCGTGCCCGACGCCCTCCTGGCCGGTCCGCACCAGGGCGGGATCGTCAACCTGCCCGCCGTGCTGATCTCGTTCGCCGTCGCGGGCCTGCTGGCCCTGGGCACGCGCGAGAGCGCCACGGTCAACATGGTGCTGGTGGCCATCAAGATCGCGGCCCTGGCCGTGTTCGTGGTCCTGTGCCTGCCGGCGTTCGACGCCAGCCACTTCACGCCCTTCATGCCCAACGGCTTCGTCGCCACGCCCGGTCCCGACGGGGTGAAGGTCGGCGTCATGGCCGCCGCCAGCCTGATCTTCTTCGCCTTCTACGGCTTCGACGCGGTCTCGACCGCCGCCGAGGAGACCAAGAACCCCAAGCGCGACCTGACCATCGGCATCGTCGGCTCGATGCTGGCCTGCACGGCCATCTACATGCTGGTGGCCGCCGTCGCCATCGGCGCCCAGCGCGCCGAGGTGTTCTCCAAGAGCGAAGCACCGCTGGTCTTCATCCTGGAAGGCCTCAAGCATCCGAAGATGGCCCAGATCGTGGCCCTGGCGGCCGTGGTCGCCCTGCCCACCGTGATCCTGGCCTTCATGTACGGCCAGAGCCGCATCTTTTTCGTCATGGCCCGCGACGGCCTGCTGCCCCAGGCCCTGTCGCGCGTGAACAGGAAGACCGGGACCCCCGTGCTGATGACCCTGCTGACCGGCGCCCTGTCGGCCCTGCTGTCGGGCTTCCTGTCGCTGAAGGACATCGCCGAGCTGGCCAACGCCGGCACCCTGGCGGCCTTCATCGCCGTGGGCCTGTCGGTGATCGTGCTGCGCCGGCGCGAGCCGAACCGTCCGCGCGTCTTCGCCACGCCCCTGTGGCAGGTGGTGGCCCCGGGCGCGATCCTGGGGTGCCTGTACCTGTTCTACAGCCTGCCGGCCAAGACCCAGCTCTACTTCCTCTACGCCCACATTATCGGCGCGGCGGCATACTTCCTTTACGGGGTGCGACGCAGTGTCCTGGCGCGGGGGGAAGCGCCCTCCGTGTAGGGATGGCGGGCGGCCCCGGCCGCGCGTTCGGGGCTGCACCAATGACTGTTTTCGTGATGTCGCGCGTGGCGAAGCCCGCCCTGTGCGTGCTGGCGGCGGCCCTGCCGCTGGCCGCCTGCGGTGGCGGCGGAGGCGGCGGCGGACCCGCCACCACCGTCGTGGCCGCCAGCCCGCCGCCGGTGTCGCCGCCCGTCTCGCCGCCGCCGCCTCCGCCCCCGCCGGCCTATCCCACGACCTCCAGCGCCGAGTTCCAGAAGAGCTGGAGCCTGGCCTCGATCCACGCCGACAGCGCCTACGCCAAGGGCGCGACCGGCCAGGGCGCCACCGTCGCGGTCATCGACAGCGGGGTGGATTCCAGCCTGCCCGACCTGGCCGGCGCGCTGTCGCCGGCCTCGACCGACCTGATCGCCGGCCGTTCCGCTCTGGTCGGGACCGACCGCCACGGCACGCGCGTGGCCGACATCATCGCCTCGCGCTTCAACGGCTCCGGCACGTTGGGCGTGGCCTACGGCTCGACCATCCTGTCGATCCGCGCCGACGATGCCAGCAACGCCACGCCTGACTGCTCCGACTGCGTGTACGGCGCCGCCGACCTGGCGCGCGGCATCGACTACGCCGTGGCCAACGGCGCCAAGGTCATCAACCTCTCGCTGGGAGGCGACACGCCCCTGGGCGCGGCCTTCGAGGCGGCGCTGAGCCGCGCGGTCGCGGCCGGGACGGTGATCGCCGTCTCGTCCGGCAACGAGGGCGCGGCCAATCCCGACTGGCCCGCCCGCTACGCCGTCGACAGCCGCTACGTCGGCTCGATCATCGCCGTGGGCGCCCTGACCCAGTCGGGGACCATGGCCAGCTACTCCAACAAGGCCGGCGTCGCCGCCGAGGACTATCTGGCCGCGCCGGGCGACAAGCTGACGGTCGATTGCCTGTCCGGCAGCTGCTGGCAGGTCTCGGGCACCTCGTTCGCCTCGCCCCAGGTCGCCGGCGCCCTGGCGCTGCTGCTGCAGGCCTTCCCCAACATCTCCGGCCGCGACGCCGTCGACATCCTCCTGCGCACCGCCGCCGACCTGGGGGCCGCGGGCACGGACTCCACCTACGGCCGCGGCGGCCTGGACCTGAACCGCGCCTTCCAGCCGGTGGGGACCAGCAGCCTGTCGCTGGCCAACGGCTCGACGGCCACCGTCACCGACGCGGGCGTCGGGGCGACCGTGGCCCAGGCCTTCGGCGCGTCCCTGCACCGTACGCAGGCCCTGCGCACGGTCATCCGCGACGACTATCGTCGCCTGTTCGAGGTCGACCTCGCCGACGGCCTGCCGGGCCAGCGCCGGTCGGGCCTGATCGCCGCCCCGCCGGTCCAGGCCGCCAGCCAGGTGGTGCTGGGCGGTCCGTCCCTGGGCGGTTTCAACCTGGCGGTCTCGGTCGAGGGCCCGGTCTTCGACGAGCGCGCCAACGAGCCGACCCCCTCCCTGACCCTGGGCGAGGGGCCCATGCGCTCGGTGCGCATGCAGGCCGCCTACGGGCGCCTCAGCCTGTCGACCTGGAGCGGGGAGGGCGGCGCCCAGGCCCCGGCGGGCGCGGCCGGCCGCGACGCATTCCAGCTGGTCGCCCAGCCCGACCGCACCACCCAGGGCGCCCTGCGCCTGGGCCGCTTCGCCCTGCTGGCCGAGCAGGGCAGCGCCCATCCGCGGATGCCGTGGATGACGACCCAGATCCAGGGTTCGCGCTACGTCTCGGCCACCGGGATGATGCAGCTGGGCTCGGCGGTGGTCAGCCTGACCGGCGGCGCCCTGGACGAGCCCCTGGGCCCGCTGGGCTCGTACCTGACGCCCGGCTCGGCCCTGGCCCTGCCGGCCAGCACCCGCTTCGGCGCGGCGGCGCTCGATCTCTACCCCGTCCAGGGCCTGAACCTGCACGCCGACCTGTCGATGGGCCGCACCGCCGTCGACGGCGCCCTGATCGACCTGAACGGCGCGATCAGCAGCGCCTGGCGCCTGGCCGCCGTCGCCGACTGCGGCCTGGTGGGCTGGTCGTGCTCGCGCCTCAGCTTCGAGGTCGCCCAGCCCCTGCGCATCGAGGGCGGCCGCTTCCAGGCCACGCTGGCCGACGTGCCGGTCCACTACGACGATCCGCTGACCTTCTCGACCCGCCGCTTCAGCGCCGCGCCCGACGGCCGCGAGATCGACCTGAGCCTGGGCCTGGAGAAGGCTTTCGGCGCCCTGCGCACCTTCAGCCTGCGCACGCGCCTGTCGCTCCAGCCCGGCCACGACGCCGACGCCCCGCCGGCCGTCGGCGCCATCGCCTCCTGGCGTTCGCGGTTCTAGCGGCCCCGCCGCCGCCTCAGCCACAGCTCGGCCGCGACCAGGTTCGGGACCCAGGCCAGGAACGAGATCGCCCGGTACCAGGGCAGGAACGGCAGGTCCAGGACCACGACCAGCGGCAGGTAGAGCCTCAGGGTGACGGCCGCCAGGGTCAGGGCCCACGAGCGGATCATCCAGCGGCGGTGCTCCTCGAACCGGCCCTGCAGCGCTGCGCGCCAGCCCAGGATGTTCACCGCGATCCAGATCACCGCCAGGCCGCCGAAGCCCGTCGCGGCGATCGGCCCGGCCGACGAGCCGGGGGCCAGGATCAGGCCGGCCGCGCCGCCGACCAGGCAGCCCGTCACATACGTCCGTCCGATCCAGCGATGCGGCGGTGTCGCGCCCCGGCGCAGGGCGGGCAGGAACTGCAGCGAGCCGGTCGCCAGGGCGGTGACGGCGCCGGCCACGTGGACGAACAGCCAGGGCGCGCCCAGCGGATTGTGCAGGGCCTGGGCGGGTGTCCGGGGCGGGTGCAGCAGGTAGCGCGCGGAATAGGCGGCGACGCCCAGGCACAGCAGGGCCACGACCGCCCAGCCGATGCGGGCCGGCCAGGACAGGGTTGGAGGCGGGGGCGGAGCGACGGTGGCGGTCAAGACGGGTCCTCGGTTGGAGATTTCGCCGAACCTCGTTGCCGGGCCGGCGGCGGCCCGCTAGGCCTTGCTTCGCGAACGGCGCCGGGGGTGCGCGAACGGGGCGGCATGGACGGCGAGGCGAGGGTGCGGGACGGGGCGGGACTGGCGCGGCGGTGGGCGATCGACCTGGGCATGCTGGTCGCCATCGGCCTGCTGATGGGCTTCCTGGGCCCGTTCGCGTCCGAGCGCGCGCCGATCGTGGGGCGCTATGTCTACTGGATGATCTGCATGGTCGGCGGCGGGCTGATCGGCGTGGCGGCGGACGAGGCGCTGAGCGCGCGCATGTCCGTCACCTGGCGGCGGGTCCTGGCCGTTTCCGTGCTGATGACGCCCGCGGTGGCGGTGCTGGTGCTGACCACCGAGCACCTGCTGATGGGCGGGCGGTTCGACGGGACGGGCTTCCGGCGGCTGCTGTGGCAGGTCTGGCCCATCCTGCTGGCGGTGATGGCCGTGCGGGCCCTGGTCTGGCGGCGCTTGCCCGCGCGGGTCGAGACCCGCACCGTCGTCGCCCCGCCGTTGCCCGAGGCCGAGGCGGCCTTCCGGCGGCGGCTGTCGGCCCGGCGTCGCGGCGCCCGGCTGATCGCCGTCGAGGCCCACGACCATTATCTGAAGGTCCATACCGACGCGGGCGCCGAGCTGATCAGCCTGCGCTTCTCCGACGCCCTGGAGGAACTGGCCCGCGCCCACGGCTGGCGCGTCCACCGCTCGTGGTGGGTGTCGGCCGAGGCGGTCGAGGCCGTGCGCTGGCGGCGGGGCGTGGGCGAGGCGCGGTTGGCCGGCGGCCTGCTGGCTCCCGTCAGCCGCACCTATGCGCCCGTGCTGAAGGACGCGGGCTGGTTCTAGGCTTCCCTTCCGCGGTTCCCTCGCTACAGTCTGCGCAAAACAACTGTTTGACGCAGGAAGGAACGCCATGGCCCTGGATCTGGAGACCCGTGAGCAGCTGATCGACACGGTGCGCCGGTTCGTGGCCGAGCGCCTGCGTCCCATCGAGGCCAAGGTGGCCGAGGACGACGCCGTGCCGGCCGACGTCATCGAGGAGATGAAGGGCCTGGGCCTGTTCGGCCTGTCGATCCCCGAAGAGTTCGGCGGCCTGGGCCTGAACATGGAGGAGGAGTGCCTGGTCGGGATCGAACTGGGCCGCGCCTCGCCGGCCTTCCGTTCGGTGTTCGGCACCAATGTCGGCATCGGCAGCCAGGGCCTGGTCATGTTCGGGACCGACGAGCAGAAGGCCAAGTGGCTGCCGGGCGTCGCCTCGGGCGAGATCGTCACCAGCTTCGCCCTGACCGAGCCGGAGGCCGGCTCCGACAGCGCTGCGGTCCAGACCCGCGCCACGCTGGATGGCGACCACTACGTGCTTAACGGCGGCAAGCGCTTCATCACCAACGCCGGCAAGGCCAGCCTCTTCACCGTGATGGCCCGCACCAACCCCGACGTGAAGGGTGGGGGCGGGGTCTCGGCCTTCCTGGTGCCGCGCGACCTGCCGGGCCTTTCGGTGGGCAAGCCCGAGAAGAAGATGGGGCAGCAGGGCGCCCACATCCACGACGTCACCTTCGACAACGTCCGCGTCCCGGCCTGGAACCGCCTTGGCCAGGAGGGCGAGGGCTTCAAGGTGGCCATGCAGGTGCTGGACCGCGGCCGCCTGCACATCGCCGCCGTCTGCGTGGGCGTGGCCGAGCGGCTGATCGCCGACTGCGTGGCCTACGCCTCCGAGCGCAGGCAGTTCGGCGCGCCGCTCGCCAGCTTCCAGATGGTCCAGGCGATGATCGCCGACAGCAAGACCGAGGCCCTGGCGGCCCGGGCCCTGGTCCTGGAAACCGCCCGCCAGCGCGACACCGGCGTCGGCGTCACCCTGGAGGCGGCCGCGGCCAAGCTGTTCGCCTCGGAGATGGTGGGCCGGGTGGCCGACCGGGCGGTGCAGATCTTCGGCGGGGCCGGCTACGTCGCCGACTACGGGATCGAGCGCCTCTATCGCGACGTGCGGATCTTCCGGATCTACGAGGGCGCCAGCGAGATCCAGAAGCTTGTCATCGCCCGCGAGACCCTCAAGCGCGGGGGCTGAGCGCGCTGTCTCAAAGGGCGAGTGCGGCGCTATGCCGCGCGTCTGGCGCGAAAACCTAACGCTGCTGTTAACCTTGTCCGGGCGATGACGGAACCCTGATATCTGGGGATCCGGCATCGCCATGAGCAACGACTACTCGCTGAACGAACGCCTGTCGTTCATGGATCTCGACACCCAGGGGCGGGCGGCGCTGCGCGCGCTCAAGCCCCTGATCGACCGCGAGATCGGCCAGGCGCTGGCGGCGTTCTACGGCAAGGTGAAGTCCACGCCCGAGACCCGCCGCTTCTTCGGTGACGAACGCCACATGGACGCGGCCGGCGCCCGGCAGAAGGCTCACTGGGGCGTTATCGCCGAGGCCGACTACAGCCAGACCTACGTCCAGGCCGTGCGCAAGATCGGCGAGACCCACGCCCGGATCGGCCTGGAGCCGCGCTGGTACATCGGCGGCTACGCCCTGGTGACCGAGCATCTGGTGCGCGCGGCGATCCGGGAGCGCTGGCCCAGGGGGTTCATGGCCAGGGGCGACGGCGCCGAGGCCGCGGCCGACGGCGTGGCGGCCCTGGTCAAGGCGGCCATGCTGGACATGGACTTCGCCATTTCGATCTACCTGGAGACCATCGAGGCCGAGCGCCAGCGCCTGGAGGCCCAGCGCCTGGCCACCGAGCGCGACCAGAACGCCGTCGTCAGCGCCCTGGGCGAGGCCCTGGCCCGCGTGGCGCGGGGCGACCTGACCGCCCGCCTGGACGGTCCGGTCGGCGAGGAGTTCGAGGCCCTGCGCGCCGACTTCAACAACGCCCTGTCGATGCTGGAGCAGGCCATGGGCCAGGTGGCCGTGGCCACCGACGGCATCCGCATGGGCGCCGACGAGATCGGCGTGGCCGCCGACGACCTGTCGCGCCGCACCGAGCAGCAGGCCGCCAACCTGGAAGAAACCGCAGCGGCCCTGGACCAGATCACCGCCACGGTCCGGACCACGGCCGCAGGCGCCAAGCAGGCCTCCACCGTGATCGCGGCGGCCAAGACCGACGCCGAGAAGTCCGGCGCGGTGGTCACCGAGGCCGTCGAGGCCATGGGCCAGATCGAAGCCTCGTCCCGCGAGATCGGCAAGATCCTGGGCGTCATCGACGAGATCGCCTTCCAGACCAACCTGCTGGCCCTGAACGCCGGGGTCGAGGCGGCCCGGGCGGGCGATGCGGGCAAGGGCTTCGCCGTGGTGGCCCAGGAGGTCCGGGCCCTGGCCCAGCGCAGCGCCGAGGCCGCCAAGGAGATCGAGACCCTGATCTCCTCGTCCAGCCGCCAGATCGCCTCGGGCGTCACCCTGGTCGACCGCACCGGCCAGGCCCTGCGCGGCATCGTGGGCAAGGTGGCCGAGATCGACGACCTGATCACCGCCATCGCCTGCTCGGCGCAGGAACAGTCGACCGGCCTGCACCAGGTCAACATCGCGGTGAACCAGATGGACACCGTCACCCAGCAGAACGCCGCCATGGTCGAGCAGACCACGGCCGCCACCCATTCGCTGAAGGGCCAGTCGGGCGACCTGGTGCGCCTGGTGGGCGCGTTCCACCTTTCCGGACAGGTTTCCAGCCCGCCGTCGGGCGCCGCGCGGCCCCGGCCGGACCCTGCGCCGGTCTCGCGTCCCGGATCAGCCGCGCCCCTGCGCCGCGTCGCGGGCTCTGCGGCGCCGGTCGCCGACGCCGGCGGATGGGAGGAGTTCTGATGAGCTCGACCCCCATGCTCGAGGAGGCCGGCCTCGCGCCGGCCTGGCCCCGAAACGCAAAACGCCCCCGCCGGCCCCGGAAGAGCCAGCGGAGGCGTGTTTCAGTCCCCCCGGAAATCGTCCGGACAGGAGCTTTAAACTTACGCGCCGCCCGGGAAGCGGAACGGAACCTTCACGGTGCCGGTCTTGGCGCCCATCGGCAGCTTTTCAGCGATGCACATGGCGGCCTTGTCGAAGCCCTTACCAGCGGCGCTGTTGTCCACGACCTTGCAGGCCGACAGCTTGCCGGCGTCGGCGGTGCATTCCAGCATCACCTGAGCGGCGTCCTTGGTGTTGGCGAATTGTTGCAGGCAACGGCCCATTTGGTCTTCGAAGCCGCCAGCCGCCGAGGCGGCTTGAGCGACGAAAAAGCTGCCAGCGATTCCCGCGGCAATAGCGATCGGATATTTCATCCCGCTGCTCCTAGTAGTGTTGTCTCGCCCTTCGGACGGTCGCGTCGTCCGGACGCCTGAGCTTTCTCGCAGTAGCGAGTTAAAATATCCTGAGTCATCGAAGATAGTTTTGTTCATTTGTAGGTAACCATGTTTACTTGCGAATACGGCGGTTTCACCTGAAACAGATCTCGCACATCAACTTGGATCCAACTCTCGCGCGTAAGGGCGCGACACACGCGCGTGGGCGCGTTCTTCCTGGCCTTCGGACCAGGCGGGGCAGGGGTTTGCGGCGATTTCGAGCGAGGGGGCGAAGGGGTGCGACACCCCCTGCGGCAAACCCCCTTAACCAAAGTCAGGAACTATTAGGAATATACCGTGATGATCGCCCCTCGACGTTGGCAGCCCGTGCGCGCGGGCTGCCGACCGCCGCTAGAGGGGACATAACGATGAAGCGCTTCCGGCTCGTCGATCTTCCATTGATCATCAAAATCGGCTTCGCGCCGGCTTTCGCCCTGTTGATGCTGGCCCTGATGGCCGGGGGGGCCATCATCGTCCAGAAGAACCAGTCCGCCGCGCTCAAGCAGGTGGTCGAGAACGACATGCGCATCAACAGCGAGATCCAGTCGCTGTCGCGCCGCATCACCAACGCCCACGGCACGCTCTATCAGATCCTGGCCTCGAAGGCCGATCCGATGGCCCCGGCCGCCGGTCCGCGCATCACCGCCCTGCTCGCTGAGTTCGACGGCCTGAGCAAGGAAACCAAGGCGCTGTCGGACAAGCTGCCGGCCTCGGAGCGTCCGAAGGTCGCCTCCCTGGTCAAGTCGCTCGACGAATGCCGCAGCGCCATCGACACGGTCAGCGGCATGATCGACGTGGACATCGGCATGGCCAACAGCTTCGCCGGCAGCTTCGAAGACACCTATGTCAAGATGGCCGCCCAGCTGCAGAAAGTGGTCGACGACGCCGCCGGCCGCGCCACCCAGCAGGCCGCCAAGCGCCAGTCCGAGGCCGACGCCGCCATGAGCGCGACGATCGTCATGTCGCTCATCACCCTGCTGGCCGTCGCCGGCCTGGCCTTCATGACCGTCATGTCCACCCGCAAGTCGATCAGCGACATCGCCGGGGCGACCGAGAAGCTGTCCAAGGGCGACAACGCCATCGACCTGGAGAAGCTGACCCGCGGCGACGAGCTGGGCGCCATCGTCCGCTCGCTGAAGGTCTTCCGCGACAACCAGCTGCACCTGGAGCAGCTGCGCGCCGAGCAGGAGAAGTCGGCCGCCCTGACCGCCGACGAACGTCGCGCCAAGGAAGAGGCCGCCGCCGCCGCCGCCCGCGAGAACGCCCTGGTCGTCTCGTCGCTGGCCGAGGCGCTGGAGCGTCTGGCCCAGGGCGACCTGACCTTCCGCGTGGCCGCCGAGTTCCCGGGCGAGTACCGCAAGCTGAAGGACGACTTCAACGCCGCCATCACCCAGCTGCAGGAGACCATCAAGGTCATCGCCGCCTCGACCGACGGCCTGCGCACGGGTTCGGACGAGATCGCCCACGCCTCCGACGACCTGTCGCGCCGCACCGAGCAGCAGGCCGCCAGCCTGGAGCAGACAGCGGCCGCGCTGGACGAGCTGACCGCCACGGTCCGCCGCACCGCCACCGGCGCCAAGCAGGCCTCCGAGGTCGTCGCCAGCACCCGCGGCGAAGCCCAGCATTCGGGCCAGGTCGTGCACGAGGCCGTCTCGGCCATGGGCGCGATCGAGGACTCGTCCAAGCAGATCAACCAGATCATCGGCGTGATCGACGAGATCGCCTTCCAGACCAACCTGCTGGCCCTGAACGCGGGCGTCGAGGCGGCTCGCGCCGGCGACGCCGGCCGCGGCTTCGCGGTCGTGGCCCAGGAAGTGCGGGCCCTGGCCCAGCGCTCGGCCGAGGCCGCCAAGGAGATCAAGACCCTGATCTCGTCCTCGACCCAGCAGGTCAGCCAGGGCGTCAGCCTGGTCGGCCAGACGGGCGAGGCCCTGCAGCGGATCGTGGCCAAGGTCGGTGAGATCGACGCCCTGGTCACCGAGATCGCCGCCTCGGCCGCCGAGCAGGCCACCGGCCTCAACGAGGTCAACACCGCCGTCAACCAGATGGACCAGGTGACCCAGCAGAACGCGGCCATGGTCGAGGAATCGACCGCCGCCACCCACTCGCTGAAGGGCGAGACGGGCGAGCTGGTCCGCCTGATCGGCCGCTTCAACGTGGGCAACGGCCGCGCCACGCCCGCCTATGAGCGTCCGCAGATGGCCGACGCCGCCGTGCACGCCCCCGCCGCCAATCCGGTGGCCGAGCAGCGCGCGCGCCTCAACGCCTTCGCCCGTCCCGGACGCGGCGGGGCCGCCACCGCCGCCGCCCCCGTCAGCGACGGGTGGGAGGAGTTCTGATGTCGACCGCCATCGCCTTGCCTGAAACCCTCGACCTGAAGGCCTCCGGCCCCCTCAAGCAGGCGTTCCTGGAACGCCGGGGCCAGGCCATCGAGGTTCACGCCGACCAGGTTCGACGCCTGGGCGGCCTGTGCCTCCAGGTCCTGCTGGCCGCCCGCAAGGCGTGGGCCGAAGACGGCAAGACCTTTTCGATCACGGCCCCGTCGGAGGCCTTCGTGGAAACCACCCGTCTTTTCGGCGCCGAAGGGGCGCTGCTGACGAACACTCAAGGAGCTGCATCGTGACGCGTACTGTCCTCACGGTCGATGACTCGCGGACGATGCGGGACATGCTGCGCATGGCCCTCGCCGGCGCCGGGTTCAACGTCGTCGAAGCCGTCGACGGCGAACACGGGCTGGAGGTGCTTTCCGCCCACCGCCCCGACGTCATCATCACCGACATCAACATGCCCAAGCTGGACGGCTTCGGCTTCATCGAGGCGGTGCGGGTCGACGACGACTACCGCGCCATCCCGATCCTGGTGCTGACCACGGAAAGCGACCCCAGCAAGAAGCAGCGGGCGCGCGAGGCCGGCGCGACGGGCTGGATCGTCAAGCCGTTCAACCCCGAAAAGCTGGTCGAGGCCATCCGCCGCGTCGCGGCCTGACCGTCGGGCTCTAGGTACTAAAAGGCGCTTTGCAGGAAGTCGGGGAATGGACGAGCTAGAGGCGATCAAGGTCACGTTCTTTCAGGAATGCGAGGAACTTCTCGCGGACCTCGAGGGCGGCCTGCTGGCCATGCAGGACGGCAACGACGACGGCGACACCGTCAACGCCGTCTTCCGGGCCGTGCACTCGATCAAGGGCGGCGCCGGCGCGTTCGGCCTGGAACCGCTGGTGCGCTTCGCCCACGTGTTCGAGACCCTGCTGGACGCCCGGCGCTCGAACGAGATCCCCGGCACGCCGGACCTGACCGCCCTGCTGCTGCGCGCTTCCGACGTGCTGGCCGACCACGTCAGCGCCGCGCGGGGCCTGGGGGTGGTCGACATGGACGCCTCGGCCGCCATGGCCGCCGAACTGAAGGCCGCCACCGACCCCAACGCCGCGCCCGTCGCGGCGGCCGCCCCGGCGGTGGTCGAGGCCGAGCCGGCGTTCGAGCCCGCGCCGGTCGTCATCGGCGCCGCCAACGAACTCCTGGGCGACGACGCCCTGGACGACGACGACCTGGGCTTCGACTTCCAGCCCATGACCATCACCCTCGACGCCCAGGCCGCCGACGCGGCGGTGATCGAGAACGTCTGGACGGTGTCGATCCGTCCCAAGTCCGACCTTTATCGCAAGGCCAACGAGACCGGCCTGCTGCTGCGCGAACTGGCCCGGCTTGGCCCGGTCCAGGCCACGCTGGACGACAGCGCCCTGCCGGCGCTGGACCTGCTGGATCCAGAAGCCGCCTATGTCACCTGGAGCGTCCGGGTCGAGACCGACCAGGGCGAGGACGCCATCCGCGAGGTGTTCGAGTTCGTCGACGGCGACTGCGAACTGGAGATCGTCCGCGGCGAGGCCCCGGTGTCCGACCTGCTGGCCACCCTGAAGGACGCCGCCGCCCCGGCCCCCGCGCCGGCTCCGGTCTTCGAGGCGATCGTCCCGTCCCTCGAGGTCGCCCCCGAGCCCGCGCCGGCTCCCGCGGCGGTCGAGGCCTCCGTGATCGCGGCCCCGGCGGCCGCCGCGCCTGTCGTCGAGGCTACCGCCGCGCCGGCCCCCGCCCCGGTCGCCGCCGCGCCCGCCCCGCCGCCGGCCGCCCCTTCGGGCGCCAAGCCGGCCCAGATCGACGTGCCTGGTCCGGGCCAGTCGGTCATCCGCGTCGATCCCGAGCGTATCGACCGCCTGATCGACCTGGTCGGCGAACTGGTCATCAACCAGGCGATGCTGGCCCAGCGCGTGGGCGAGTACGGCATCGCCCCGTCTTCCAACCTGGCCATGGGTCTGGAT
The DNA here is from genome assembly GCA_017745235.1 of Caulobacter sp. Classification (GTDB taxonomy): domain Bacteria; phylum Pseudomonadota; class Alphaproteobacteria; order Caulobacterales; family Caulobacteraceae; genus Caulobacter. Next base: position 45,941 of record JAGHZU010000006.1, read on the forward strand.
GAGCTGGAGCAGCTCACCCGCGAGATCCAGGACAGCGTCATGGCCATCCGCGCCCAGCCGGTGAAATCGGTGTTCCAGCGCATGCCGCGCCTGGTCCGCGAAGTCGCCAACATGACGGGCAAGCAGGCCCGCCTGGTGATGGACGGCGAGAACACCGAGGTCGACAAGACGGTCATCGAGCGCCTGTCCGACCCGATCACCCACATGCTGCGCAACGCCATCGACCACGGGCTGGAAAGCCCTGAGGAGCGCAAGGCCGCCGGCAAGAACCCCGAAGGCGTCGTGCGCCTGGCGGCCCTGCACCGCAGCGGCCGGATCGTCATCGAGGTCTCCGACGACGGCAAGGGCATCAACCGCGAGCGCGTCCACTCGATCGCCGTCAAGAAGGGCCTGATCTCGCCCGACCTGGTGCTGACCGACGAGGAGATCGACAACCTGATCTTCCTCCCCGGCTTCTCGACGGCCGACAAGATCTCGGACGTGTCGGGCCGCGGCGTCGGCATGGACGTGGTCAAGCGCTCGGTCCAGGCCCTGGGCGGCCGCATCTCGATCGCCTCGCGTCCCGGCCAGGGCTCGACCTTCACCCTCAGCCTGCCGCTGACCCTGGCCGTCCTGGACGGCATGGTGGTCGACGTCGCCGGCGAGACCCTGGTCATCCCGCTGGCCTGCATCGTGGAAAGCCTGCGTCCGAAGTCGGAGGAGATCCGTCCGCTGGGCCCCAGCGGTCACGTGCTGGCCGTGCGCGACAGCTTCGTGCCCCTGATCGACGTGGGCGTGACCCTGAACTACCGCGACCGTTCGCCGGCCGCGACCGAGGGCGTGGTCCTGCTGGTCGAGGGCGAGGACGGCTCGCGCGCCGCCCTGGTGGCCGACGCCATCCACGGCCAGCGCCAGGTGGTCATCAAGTCGCTGGAGCAGAACTACCAGCAGGTCGAGGGCGTCGCCGCCGCCACCATCCTGGGCGACGGCCGCGTGGCCCTGATCCTCGACGTCGACGCGGTGATCAACCTGCGCCGCCGCGAGCCGCCGCGTCCCGCCGATCCCACCCTCATCGCCGCGGAATAGAGCCATGACCGAAGCGATCGCCGCCTCAAGCTCCGAAACCCGGGAACTGATCTCGTTCCGCGTGGGCGAGCAGGAATACTGCGTGGACATCATGGCCGTGCGCGAGATCCGCGGCTGGAGCCCCGCCACCACCCTGCCGCAGTCGCCGTCGTACATGCGCGGCGTCATCAACCTGCGCGGCGCGGTGCTGCCGATCATGGACCTGGCCGTGCGCCTGGGCATGCCGATGGTCGAGCCGACCGTGCGCAGCGTGTTCATCGTCGTCCAGGCCGACTCGCGCACCGTGGGCCTGCTGGTCGACGCGGTGTCCGACATCCTGTCGGTCTCCGACGAGATGTGCCAACCCACGCCCGACATCGCCTGTGACGCCGTCCGCAGCTTCGTGCGCGGCATCATTTCCATCGAAGGCCGGATGATCAGCGAGATCTCGCTGGACCGTCTGCTGCCCGAACGCGAGGCTCTGGCGGCCTAGAGATGACGACCCCCGTGTCCCCCGTTTCCGATCGCCGCGAGACCCTGGTGGAGGGCGAGTTCGCCTTCACCGGCGCGGACTTCAAGCGTATCGCCGCGCTGCTCTACGAGCAGGCCGGCATCAGCCTGCCCGACAGCAAGGCCACGCTCGTCTATTCCCGCCTGGCCAAGCGCCTGCGCGCCCTGGGCATGAAGACCTTCGGCGAGTACTGCGCGTTCGTGGCCCAGGAGAACAACGTCGAGGAGCAGCAGAACATGCTGCGCGCCCTGACGACGAACGTGACCCGCTTCTTCCGTGAGCCGCACCACTTCGACGACCTGCGCGCCAGCGTGCTGGAGCCGATCGCCGACCAGGTGCGCGCCGGCCGTCGCCTGCGCCTGTGGTCGGCGGCGTCGTCGTCGGGCCAGGAACCCTATTCGATGGCCTTCACGGTGCTGTCGGTGTGGCCGAACGCCGCCGAGCTGGACATCCGCATCCTGGGCACGGACATCGACACCAACGTCCTGGCGACCGGCCGCGCGGCCGTCTACGACGAGGCCCTGCTCGAAGGCGTCCCGGCCAGCATGCGCAGCCAATACTTCGAGCGTGACCCCAGCGACCGCCGCAACTGGCGCGTCTGCGAGGCCGCGCGCCAGATGGTGGCCTTCCGCGAGCTGAACCTGAACGGCCCCACCTGGCCGATGAAGGGCCCGTTCGACGCCATCTTCTGCCGCAACGTCGTCATCTATTTCGACGAACCCACCCAGGAACGCGTCTGGCAGCGCTTCGCGCCGCTGGTCGCCCCGGGCGGCAAGCTCTATGTCGGCCACTCCGAGCGCGTGGGCGCGTCGGTCCGTGCGTTCGAAAGCGCCGGTCTGACGGCTTATCGCAAGGTGGGAGGCCGCTGATGCCCAAGATCCGAGTCCTCGTCGTCGACGACTCCGCGACCATGCGGAGCCTGATCACGGCGGCCCTGAACCGCGACCCGGAGATCGAGGTGGTCGGCGCCGCCGGCGACCCCTTCGAGGCGCGCGGCATGATCAAGACCCTGAACCCGGACGTGGTCACCCTCGACATCGAGATGCCGAACATGAACGGCATCGAGTTCCTCGAGAAGATCATGCGCCTGCGGCCGATGCCGGTGGTGATGGTCTCCAGCCTCACCCAGGCCGGGGCCGAGATGACCCTGCGCGCGCTGGAGCTGGGCGCGGTCGACTGCGTGGGCAAGCCCACCACGGCCACCGGCACGGCCGAGGCCCTGGTCGAGGTGGCCGAGAAGGTCAAGGCCGCGGCCCGCGCCTCGGTCCGCACCAAGTCCGACGCCGCTCCCGCCGCGCCGCGCCGTCAGAACTACGTGCCCTCGGGCGACGTGGTGGCGATCGGCTCGTCCACGGGCGGGGTCGAGGCCCTGCTGACGATCCTGAGCCTGTTCCCCGAGACCTGCCCGCCGACGGTCATCACCCAGCACATGCCGGCGACCTTCACCGCAAGCTTCGCCGCGCGCCTGGACCGCGCCAGCGGCGCCAAGGTGCAGGAAGCCGTCGACGGCGCCCTGCTGGAGCCGGGCAAGGTCTATGTGGCTCCGGGCGGCGCGACCCACCTGGAGGTGGTGCGCTCGGCCGGGCTGCGCTGCCGCCTGGTCCAGGGCGATCCGGTCAGCGGCCACCGTCCTTCGGTCGACGTCCTCTTCAACTCCGTGGCCAACGCCGTGGGCGAGAAGGCCGTCGGCGCCATCCTGACCGGCATGGGCCGCGACGGCGCCCAGGGCCTCCTGGCCATGCGCCGCGCCGGGGCCCGCACCGTCGGCCAGGACGAAGCCAGTTGCGTCGTCTACGGAATGCCCCGAACGGCCTTTGAACTCGGTGCGGTGGAGAAGCAGGTCAGCCTGTCATCCATCGGCCAAACCATCCTCGATCTGGCCTCCGCGAGGCGATAGACCCATGCCCCAAGCAAGCTCCATTTCCGTTCTCGTCGTCGATGACCAGCTCACCATGCGGGCGTTGATCCGCAACGCCCTGCAGCAGATCGGCTTCAAGGACATCCGCGAGGCTCCCGACGGCGAGGAAGCGCTCAAGCAGCTGCTGGCCAAGCCGGCCAACCTGGTCATCTCGGACTTCAACATGCCGAAGATGGACGGCCTGGCCCTGCTGCGCGCCGTGCGCTCGCACCCGCCGATCCGGCAGACGGCCTTCGTCATGCTGACCGGCCGGGCCGACCGCGAGCTGGTCCAGCGCGCCGTCCAGTTCGGCGTCAACAACTACTGCGTCAAGCCGTTCACGGTCCAAGGCCTGCGCGACAAGATCGAACAAGTCTTCGGGCAACTGACATGATGGGCCAGGACCTGCATCAGGACGACTCCGGTCCCACGATCAAGGTCCACGTGACCCAGGGCGAAAGCCATGTGTCGTCGGATCCCAACGTGGTGATGACCACCGTGCTGGGCTCGTGCATCGCCGCGTGCCTGCGCGATCCCACCACCGGCATCGGCGGCATGAACCACTTCCTGCTGCCCGACGCGGGCGATGGCCGCCGCAACAACGGCGACGCCGTGCGCTACGGCGCCTACGCCATGGAGCTGCTGATCAACGGCCTGCTGAAGAAGGGCGCCCGGCGCGACCGCCTGGAGGCCAAGATCTTCGGCGGCGGCAAGCTGTTCGACGGCCTTTCCGACGTCGGCGCCAGCAACGCCGCCTTCGCCGAGCGCTTCCTGCGCGACGAAGGCATTCCGATCGTGTCGTCCAGCACGGGCGGCCTGTCGGCCCGCCGGGTCGAGTTCTGGCCCGCCACGGGCCGGGTGCGCCAGCGCCTGGTCGCCGTCGACAACGCGCCGGTGGAAGTCCGCCGTCCCGTTCCCATCGTCCCCGCCGTGTCCAACGCCGGCGACCTGGAGCTCTTCTGACACCCATGACCGCCCAGCCGATCGCCAAGCCGGACGTTCTCGCTGAAACGGGGCGTCAGCTGCCCCTGGGCGAGCTGTCGCGCCGCCTGTCGGCCGAGCTGGCCGCGGCCGCGTCGATCTGCCGGGACTGCGAGCACATCGCCGGAGACCTGGCCACCGGCGGCGCGCCGCTGGCGAACCTGTCGCGCCTCCAGGCCCTGGACGAGCTGAGCCAGCGCCTCCACGGCCTGTCCGACGTCCTGGCCCGCATCAGCCAGCACGCCTCCGGCGAATGGAGCCTGGCGATCGAGCCCCTGCTGGAGGGGCTGGGCCTGGCCGACCTGGTGGTGCGCCTGCGCCACGCCGAGGATCACAAGGGCTGGGACGCGGAAGCCGGCGAACTGGACTTCTTCTAGGTCGTCCATGCGTGAACCGCTCCTGGCGGCCGCCCGCCTCAATCTCGAGAAGGTGGAGACGCTGCTGGTCGACGACAGCGTCGCCTCGCTGAACCTGCTGGCCCAGGTCCTGCTGGGCTTCGGGGTCAAGAGCATCGCCCGCGCCGACAGCGCCCGCGCCGCCCAGGGCCTGCTGAAGGAACGGACCTTCGACCTCGTCATCAGCGCCACCAACATGGCCGGAGTCGACGGCTACGAGCTGACCCGGTGGCTGCGGCGCGGCGCGCTGGAGGCCAACCGCTACGTGCCGGTGATCCTGGTTTCGGGCCACACTCCGCCCTCGCAGGTGTTCAAGGCCCGCGACGCCGGGGCCAACTTCACCGTCGCCAAGCCGATCACGCCGCGCGTCCTGCTGGAGCGGATCCTGTGGGCCGCGCGGGAGGACCGGCAGTTCATCGAGTGCGACACCTATCTGGGGCCGGACCGCCGCTTCAAGAACGAGGGCCCGCCCCCCGGAATCGAAGGGCGTCGTCGCGACGACCTGAAGGGCGAGCTGGGCCAGCCGTCCGGCGTCAACCTGTCCCAGGACCAGATCAACGACATGATGAAGCCGGCGAAGGTGAAGCTATGAGCGGCGTCGTGCGGAAGTTCCGTCCGCCCAATCGGCTGTCGATGCTGGTCAAGGCGTCCGGCGGCAAGAGGGTCAAGGAGGCCCTGGAGGCCGCCGACGCGGCGCTGGAGCCGCTTCGCGCGCCCTCCCTGGCGATCCTGGACGCGGCCCTGGCCGATATCGAGGCCCGGTTCGGCCCGGCGGCCGGCGCCGGCCGCGAAGGGGAGGGGTTCCAGGATCTCTACGCCCTGTCGCTGCGCATCATCGACGTGGCGGGCTTCCTGCCGGAATCGAGCGTCGACCAGGCGGCCGTCTCGCTGTGCGCCCTTGTCGACCACTGCGCGGAAGCCGGCGCCTGGCGCTGGGACGCGGTCGACGTCCACGTCCACGCCCTGCGCCTGCTGCGCGGCGGCGCCCTGGAGCCGGACCAGCGCAAGGCCATGATCGAAGGCCTCAACAAGGTCAGCCAGCGGCGCCTGGAAGAGGCCTGAGCGGACCTTGCGGGGCCGATGTGGCCCAAACAACACGATTTCGGCGTCCCTATCCCGCGCAGCGCCTTAGCCATCTTGTGGCCGATCGTTTCATTTGGTACCGCTCCTTTGCCACCGGTGTCAGGACAAACTCGCCCAGCGAAGTGACACCGGTGTCAGAATAGACGGCCCGAAGAACGGCCGCGCGGGAAGGAAGCGCGAACGAACACTTCGGCCGGGCGACGCGGAATGCGTCGTTCAGAAGAACGTGGTTATGGGAGGAGGAACCAGTGTCCCAGGTCTCTAAGGCGCGCGTGCGCGCGCTCAAACTCGGCGTCTCGACAGGGGCGCTCGTGCTCGCGGTCGCCATGGCCGGCGCGGCCGCCGCTCAGGACGCCCAAGGCGCGACGGTGGACGACACCTCGGTCGAGGAAGTGGTCGTCACGGGCTTCCGCAGCAGCCTGGGCAAGGCGCTGAACGTCAAGCGCCAGGAGGCCGCGGCGGTCGACTCGATCCTGGCCGAGGACATCGGCAAGTTCCCCGACCTGAACCTGTCGGAATCCATCCAGCGCATTCCGGGCGTGGCCATCACCCGCGACGGCGGCGAAGGCCGCCAGATCTCGGTGCGGGGCCTGGGCCCGCAGTTCACCCGCGTGCGCATCAACGGCATGGAAGCCCTGACGACGGCCGGCGCGGCCGACGCCTCGGGCGGCACCAACCGCGGCCGCTCGTTCGACTTCAACGTCTTCGCGTCCGATCTCTTCAGCGCCATCACCGTGCGCAAGACGGCCGAGGCCGAGATCGAGGAGGGCTCGCTGGGCGCCACGGTCGACCTGCGCACCGCGCGGCCGTTCGACAACAAGGGCTTCCAGATGTCGGGCTCGCTGCAGGGCAGCTACAACGACCTGGCCGAGAAGGCCTCGCCGCGCGGCGCCTTCATGATCTCCAACACCTGGAAGGACGACACCTTCGGCGCCCTGCTCTCGGTGGCCTACACCAAGCGCAAGCTGGTCGAGGAGGGCACGAGCACCGTGCGCTGGGCCACGGGCAACTCGATCGCGCCGGGCTTCGAATCCGCGCCGGCCGGCATGAGCCTGGCCGACGCCAACGCCGCCTTCCACCCGCGCTTCCCGCGCTATGACATCTACAAGAACGACCAGGAGCGCCTGGGCGCGACCCTGTCGCTGCAGTGGGCTCCCAGCGACAAGACGCTGGTGACGTTCGACGCCCTGTACGCCGACTTCAAGGGCACGCGCGAGGAGCAGAACCTCGAGGCGCCGTCGTTCAGCACCGGCACGGCCTGCACCGCCAGCAACCGCGCCACCAACTGCGGCATCGCCGACACGAACATCACCTCGGCCACCATCACCAACGGCGTGATGACCAAGGGCACGTTCGACGACGTCGATCTGGCCGTCGAGAACCGCTACGACAAGCTCGACACCACCTTCACCCAGTACACCCTCAGCGGCTCGCACGAGTTCAACGACCGCTTCAAGGTGGATGCGGTGGTGGGCCACTCCAAGTCGGATCACGACAACCCGATCCAGACGACGCTGCGCTATGACTATTTCAACGTCGACGGCTACTCCTACGACTTCACCGACCGCGGCGATCCGAAGTTCAGCTTCGGCAATGCGGCCCTGACCGATCCGACGAAGTGGAAGCTGACCCAGATCCGCCTGCGTCCGCAGACGGCGGTCAACACCTATGACATGGCCCATGTCGGCGGCCAGTACGCCCTGAACGACGTTCTGACCTTCAAGGCCGGCGCCGACTTCAAGAAGTACGACTTCAAGACCACCGAGATGCGCCGTTCGATCGGCACCTCGGCCAACCAGGAATCGGTGATCCCGTCGGGCGTGGCCGCCCTGGGGCTGCAAGGCTTCAGCCAGCTGGTCAATTTCAACGGCACGTCCACGATCATCCCGGACGTCCGGGCCGCGGCGATCGCCCTGAACCTCTACGACCCCACCGCCTTCGGCGGCGCCTTCAAGGTGGGCTACGAGCCCTCGCTGGGCAACAACCGCCAGGTGGGCGAGAAGGACTCGGGCGGCTTCGTCCAGGCCGACTTCAAGAGCGAAGTGGCTGGTGTTCCGGTCCGCGGCAACCTCGGCGTCCGCTACGTGAAGACCAAGCAGTCCTCACAGGGCTACACCTACGTCGGCGGCGCGCCGGTGGCCCTGTCGGCCGAGCGCGAGTACAGCGACACCCTGCCGTCGCTGAACCTGGTGGTCGAGCCGACCGAGAACTTCCTGATCCGCTTCGGCGCGGCCAAGGTGATGTCGCGTCCCGACCTGGGCAGCCTGACGCCCGGCGCCACCGTCTCGGTCTCCGGCAGTTCGCGCTCGGTCTCCGTCGGCAATCCGGACCTGGATCCCTATCGCGCCAAGTCCTACGACCTGGCCTTCGAGTGGTACTTCCAGTCCCAGGCCCTGCTGTCGGTCGCCTTCTTCAAGAAGGACATCAGCAGCCTGGTCCAGACGGTCACCACCTCGCAGCCCTTCACTGGCAACCCGTTCGGCATTCCCGACAGCGTCGCCGAGGCGGCCTGTAACGGCGCGTCGGGCTGCAACGCGGCGGCCAACTGGAACTTCTCGGCGCCGCGCAACACCCAGGGCGGCCCGGTCAAGGGCGTGGAGATCAACTACCAGCAGCCGCTGACCTTCCTGCCCAGCTTCCTGAAGAACACCGGCGTCCTGCTGAACTACACCTACGTGAAGTCCAGCGTCGACTACGTGGATTCGGCGGGCAAGCTGCTGGTCAACACCGACCTGACGGGCCTGTCGCGCAACGGCTACAACGCCACCTTCTACTACGAGGACAAGAAGATCAGCGCCCGTGTCTCGGCCTCGTACCGCGACCGCTACCTGACCCGCGTCCTGGGCCAGGAGAACACCGCGGCCGCGCCGATCCCGTACGACGGCACCAACTCGACCCTCAATGTCGACGCCTCGCTGCAGTACACCCTCAACGACAACATCAAGTTCACCCTGGAAGGCGTGAACCTGACCGACGAGGACCAGGATCAGTTCTCGGGCACGCAGAACATGCCCGTCGTCTATCACCACACCGGCCGGGAGATCCTGGTGGGCGTGCGTTACAAGTTCTAGGTCGAACTTCCTCCCCGAAACGACCAAAGGGCGCTGGTGCGGACCAGCGCCCTTCTTTTTGTCGACCTGTCGGGTGGGCGGGCCGCGAGGTCCGACTAGCGGGCGGGGATCCCGTCGATCCAGGTTTCGCGGACCTCCAGGGCGTCGTCCAGCAGCACCAGGTCGGCGGCCTGGCCGGGGGCGATATCGCCCCGCTGGCCCGCCAGGCCCAGGAAGGCGGCGGGGGCGCGCGAGGCCATCATCACCGCGTCCTCGAGCGACAGGCCCAGCATCGACACGGCGTTGCGGACCGCGCCGGCCATGTCGAGGTCGGAGCCGGCCAGGGTGCCCTGGTCGTCGACGCAGACGCCGTCGACGACGTGGATGCGGCGGCCCTGCAGGTCGAAGGTCTTTTCGACCATGCCCACGGTCGGCATGGCGTCGGTCACCAGCATGAAGCGGTCCAGCGGCCGCGTGCGCAGGGCGATGCGCAGGGTGGCCGGGTCGACGTGGCGGCCGTCGACGATGACGCCGCACCAGGCCGTCTGGCTCTCCAGCGCCGCGCCCACCACGCCCGGCTCGCGGCTGGTCAGCGGCGACATGGCGTTGAACAGGTGGGTGAAGCCCGTGACGCCGGCGTCCAGCGCGCGGCGGGTGGTCTCGTAGGTGGCGTTGGTGTGGCCGGCGGCCACGGTCACGCCGGCGGCGGCCAGGCGGGCCACCATCTCCGGCGTGGTGGTCTCCGGCGCCAGGGTCACCAGGGTCTTGCCGCGCTTGAGCGAGCTCAGCAGGGCGATCGCCTCGTCGTCCAGCACCCGGAACTTGTCCGGATCGTGGATGCCCTTGCGCTGGACGTTGAGGAACGGGCCCTCGATGTGCGCGCCCAGCACGCCCGGCACGCCCTGCTCGATCGCCCGTTCGGTGGCGCGCAGCGCCGCGTCGACCACGCTGAGGTCGTCGCTGATGAGCGTGGGCAGGAAGCCGGTCGTGCCGTAGGCGCGATGGGCCGCGCCGATGGCCGCGATCGTCTCGACGGTGGGGGCGTCGTTGAACAGCACCCCGCCGCCGCCGTTGACCTGGGTGTCGATGAAGCCGGGGACCAGGAGGCCGCCCTCCAGGTCGCGGCGGTCGGCGCCGGCGGGCGCCTGGGCGGCGTCCGTGACGGCGGCGATGCGGCCGTCACGGATCACCACGGCCTGGCCGTCGACAATTCCACCGCGCGTCAGGATGCGGCCGTTAACGAGGACGAGCTGCATCAGACGGTTTCTGTGACCTTGTTGAGGTGCGGGGGGCTGTCGGGATCATAGCCGCGCGCAACCGACAGCGCATTGGCCATGCGGTAGAAGCTCTGGATCATCAGGATCGGCTCGATCACCGGGTGCGCGGCGAGCGCTGGAAGCACGCCCTTGCCTGTTTCGCCGGCGCCGGCCAGCAGCACGTCGCCGCCGCGCTCGGCCACGCCCTTGGCCATGGCGTCGACGCTTTCGCGGCTTTCGTCGTTCTGGGCGAACACCAGGACCGGGAAGCCTTCCTTCACCAGGGCCATCGGGCCGTGCAGCACCTCGGCGGCGCTGAAGGCCTCGGCGTGCAGGCCGCAGGTCTCCTTGAACTTCAGGGCCGCCTCCTGGGCGACGCCGAAGCCGACGCCGCGTCCCAGGACGTAGAGATTGGAGGCCAGCTTCAGGCGCTCGACCGCAGGGGTCCAGTCCAGGGCCCAGGCCTCGGCCAGCAGGGTCGGCAGGGTCGAGAGGGCGGCGGTCAGCGCCTCGTCCTGAGTCCAGGCGGCGACCAGCTGGGCGATGGCGGCCAGGGCGGCGATGTACGACTTGGTGGCCGCCACGCTCAGCTCGGGGCCGGCGTGCAGGGGCAGGACCTCGTCGGCCAGGGCGGCCAGGGGCGAGGCGGTGTCGTTGACCAGGGCGATGGTGAAGGCGCCGGCGTCCTTGGCCGACTGGACGGCGGCCAGCAGGTCGGGGCTCTTGCCCGACTGCGAGATGGCCACGTAGAGCACGTCGCTCAGGTCCTGCTGGGCGGCGTAGACCGAGCTGACCGACAGGGCCGCCGACGAGGTCAGCACGCCCGTGCGGGTCTCGATCAGGTACTTGGCGAACGTGGCGGCGTGGTCGGAGCTGCCGCGGGCGCAGGTGACCACGGCGCGCGGCGGCTGAGCGCGGAGGCGCTGGGCGATCTTCTCGGCCCGGCCGGCGTTGGCGTCCAGCTGGGCGGCGACGACTTGAGAGGCCTGACCGGCTTCCAGGAACATGCGGGTCGATTCCGCCTTAAGCCGCGCCGGCTGAGCGGGGGGTGCGGGTCGGGTCAAGACATTGGCCTCCAAGGCGGATGTTCCCTTCGATTCTTTATCTAGGTGTCGCGACGCTCACGCGTCAGGACGGCGGCTGCGCCCTCGTCCCGACCGGAAGGTCAGGAGAGGGCGTTCAGTTCGGCGACGAAATCGTAGGCGTCGCCGCGGTAGTAGGACTGGGTGACCTCCACGGCCCGGCCGTCGCGCAGGAAGCCCCGGCGCTCGATCAGCAAGCCGGCGTCCTTGACCGGAACGCCCAGAAGTTCGGCGTGCTCGGCCGTGAACAGCACCGCGCGCAGCCGTTGCAGGGCGCGCACGGGGCGGTGGCCGGTGGTCTCCAGCGCCTCGTAGAGCGAGGTGCCGACCGCGCTGGCCGAGGGCAGGGCGAAGGCGGCGATGGTGGTGTATTCCACGGCCATCGGCGCGCCGTCGGCGTAGCGGATACGGGCGAAGCGGAAGACCGGCGTGCCCGGCGACAGGCCCAGGGTCAGCGATTCCTCGGGCGTGACCTGGCCTTCGCTGCGGCTGATCCATTCGCTGCGCGGCACGCGACCGCGCGAGATCATGTCCTCGGTGAACGAGGTCAGCTTGGAGAAGCTCTTCTCCACGCGCGCGGCGACGAAGGTGCCCGCGCCCTGGCGGCGCGTCAGCAGGCCCTCGCTGACCAGGCCGTCCAGCGCCTTGCGCACGGTGATGCGCGAGATGTTGAACTCCTCGGCCATGTCGCGCTCGGCGGGCAGGGCGTCGTCGGGCGAGAGGACCTTCTTCTGGATGGCCTCGCGCAGGGCCCGCTGCAGCTGCTTGTACAGCGGCGCGTGGTCATGGCTGTCGAGCTTGCCGATCCTCTCAGAAAACATCGTCAATTCCACACCCCCGCGCAAATCCGCGCCACCCCGTGTCCATCGGGATAGCATATGACCATTTTCGTACCAATAAGAACATGGTCTGCAATTGGTTCTTTTTTGGCCTTGTCATCCGATAAATTTCCGTCACAGTCGCGGTCCGAGGCCCGAGAAGTACCGCATTCTACGGATGTCCGCAGATAATTGGTATCATATTGGGCTTGGGGTTCGGCTCCGGGTCCAATGGGTCCGGATAAAGGGGAGAAGCCGAGTTATGAAGAAACTTCACAGGACTATTCTCATCAGCTCCGCCAGTGCGATAGCGATGCTGGTGACCGCGCCGGCCTTTGCGCAGGACAAGGGCGACGCCGTTGAAGAAGTCGTGGTCACGGGCATCCGGGCCTCGCTGCAGCAATCGATCGAATCCAAGCGTAACGCCAACGCCATCGTCGACGTGGTGACCGCCGAGGACGTGGGCAAGTTCCCGAGCTCGAACGTCGCCGAAGCCCTGACCATCGTCCCGGGCGTCACCGTCGACCGTCAGTTCGGCCAAGGCGAAAAGGTCAGCATCCTGGGCACCGACCCGGCGCTGAACCGCACCCTGCTGAACGGCCAGACCGTGGCCTCGGCCGACTGGTTCATCCTGGATTCGCCGGGCCGCACGTTCAACTACGCCCTGCTGGCGCCGCAGATCGTCGGCAAGGTGGAAGTCTACAAGTCGCCCGAGCCGCGTATCGACGAAGGCTCGATCGGCGGCACCGTGATCGTCAACACCCGCCAGCCGCTGGACCTGAAGGCGAACATGATCGCCGGCTCGGTCAGCTACCTCTACAACGACCGTTCCAAGCAGTCCGACCCGCAGTACGCCCTGATGTACAGCTGGAAGAACGACGACCGCACCCTGGGCGCGGCGTTCTCGATCCAGCGCGCCAAGGACAGCCTGCGTCGCGACGGCCTGGAAAGCTACGGCACGATGGCCGCCAACCAGTGGGCTGGCGGCAACCCGGACAACCCGGTCGACTCGCGCGCCAACGGCAACTGCACGGGCGCCTGCGCCACCACCCTGACCAACAACCTCAACGCCCGTAGCCCGAACGCGTTCGGCACGTCCTACTTCGAGCAGGACCGCACGCGCACCAGCTACACCGCCGCCCTGCAATGGAAGCCCAACGACAAGCTGTCGCTCGGCTTCGACTGGCTGGGCATCAAGGCCGACTACGACAACACCAACCAGTCGATGTACGCCTTCCAAGGCAACACCTGGAACAGCCTCGGCGCCCTGACCGACCTGACCGTGAACAACGGCGTGGTCACCAAGGCCTCGTTCAAGAACGCCCTGAGCGTGCTGGACGTCCAGTATCGCGAAGCCGGCATGAAGTCGAACACCTATCACTTCCAAGGCGGCTGGAAGGACGACAACTGGGATTTGAACGCCGAGGTGGGCAAGTCCAAGGCCGACGGCGGCACCAAGCGCCAGGTCTTCCTCGAATTTCTGAACTGGGCCGACTACACCGTCGACATCAGCGGCGCTCCGGGCGCTCCGGGCTCCCTGACCTACAAGACCAACGTCCAGGGCAATCCGGGCGCCTTCACGACCGATCCGGGCTGGTCGGGCAACCTGGTCAGCAAGCCCACGAGCGACGAAGAGAAGTACGCCCAACTCGACTGGGGCATGAACTTCGACGGCGTGATCAAGCGCGTCCAGGTGGGCTACAAGTACCGCCAGCACACCACCGGCCAGCAGTATTCGGGCATCGCGATCAACGGCGTCTCGGCTTCGGCTTCGCTGTTTGACGCGCAGACGGTCTCGAGCAACTATCTGCGCGGCTTCGACGGCGTGAACGACCAGATGAAGGGTCGCTTCCACATCAATTCCGACGCGATGGTCAGCTATGTCGAGGGCGGCAAGTGGCTTCCGCCGGGCGGCGTCATGCCCAAGCCTTCGATCTTCGCCGCGGCCGAGTTCACCGCCGGCAACTGGAACATCCAGGAAGACATCAACGCCCTCTATGGCCAGGTGAACTTCCAGGCTGAAAACCTGCGCGGCAACTTCGGCGTCCGCTACGTGAAGACCGACACCGACAGCGCCGGTTACGTTTGCAAGCCCGGTGCGGCCTGCAACGCCCAGGCCGACTGGACCTGGCAGACCACGTCGAAGAGCTACGACAACGTCCTGCCGAGCGTGAACCTGATCTACGACGCCCGCGAGGACCTCGTGGTCCGCTTCTCGGCGGCCCAGGTCATCGCCCGTCCGAACTACGCCGACATGACCAACTACTTCTGGCTGTCGGATACGGTCCTGACCGGCGGCGGCGGCAATCCGAACCTGCAGCCCTACAAGTCGAGCAACGTCGACGCGTCGATCGAGTGGTACTTCCAGCCGCAGGCCATCCTGTCGGCCGAGGTCTTCTACAAGGACATCTCCAACTACATCCTGCAGAAGACCCAGCCCGAGAGCTACTTCAACCAGTCGCAGGGCCGCGTCACGACCTACAACATCAGCCGTCCGTTCAACGCGGGTTCGGCCGAGGTGAAGGGCGTGTCGATCGCCTACCAGCAGAACTACGCCTACGGCTTCGGCCTGCTGGCCAACTACACCTACGCCGACGGCTCGGGTCAGGACGGCGCTCCGCTGCCCTACAACTCCAAGCACCAGGTCAACATCAGCCCGTTCTATGAAAACGGTCCGTTCTCGGCCCGTATCACCTACAACTGGCGTTCGAAGTACTTCACCGGTATCGACCGCGGCGACAACATGTTCGTCCGTCCGTACAAGGGCCTGGACGCCACGGCCGGCTACGCCTTCACCGAAAACGTGAACGTGTCGGTCAGCGCCCAGAACCTGCTGGACAGCGAATACTACGCCTACGCCAACACCACGGCCCTGCCGCGCGGCGTCTACAAGACCGGCCGCAAGCTGCAAGCCACGCTGAACGTCGCCTTCTGATGACGAACGGCGGGCGCTTCCCTCGCGGGGAGCGCCCGCCGACCCTTGAGTTGCATACCGTGCGGCTTGGTCCAGGATCGGTCCTCATGATCCCCGCTCCGAAGGCCAAGGCCGCGCCCAGTCCCATCCTCCTCCTGACTGCAAGCATGGAGCTGGGGCGGAGCGCATGGTCGCTCCGCCCGCTTTTTTGCTCCGGTCGGTCGACGAGCGTCCTGTCATGATCCCCCACGCCAAGCCCTTTCTCAGCGCCCTTCTCGCATCGGTCGCCGTGCTGGCGTTCGCGCCGTCGGCCAAGGCCCAGGGCCCTGTGAGCCTGACGCCCGCGCCCGCAAAGGCCGAGGCCGGGCAGGGGACGTTCGCCCTTACCGCCAGGACCCGGATCTTCGTCGCCCCGGGCGACGTCGAGGCCAGAGGCGTGGCGACCCAGCTTTCCGACCTGATCTTCAAGGCCCGCGGCCTGCGTCCCGCCGTGGTGACGGGCGCGCCGCCCGCCGGAGAGGCCGCCATCGTGCTGGCGCGGGGCGCGACGCCCTTCAGCGACAGCCCCGAGGCCTACGCCCTGGACGTGGCCCCCGGCGGCGTCACCATCACCGCCGCCAAGCGCGCGGGTCTGTTCTACGGCGCCATGAGCGTGTGGCAGCTGGCCGTGCCGGACGAGGCCCGAGGCCCCGTGCAATTGCCGGCCGCTCGCATCGAGGACAGTCCGCGCTTCGCCTGGCGCGGCTTCATGCTCGACAGCGCCCGCCACTTCCAGAAGATCGAGACCATCAAGGCGATCATCGACGCGATGGCCGCCCACAAGCTGAACGTCCTGCACTGGCACCTGGTCGACGACCAGGGCTGGCGGCTGGAGATCAAGAAATATCCCAAGCTGACCAGCGAGGGCGCCTGGCGCATCCCCGCGGGCGCGGCGGGCCGGGATCCCAAGACCGGCAAATCGATCCGCTACCAGGGCTTCTACACCCAGGACCAGGCGCGCGAGATCGTCGCCTACGCCGCGGCGCGCGGAATCGCCGTTGTGCCCGAGATCGAGATGCCCGGTCACGCCCTGGCCCCGCTGGTGGCCTATCCGCAGTTCGGCATGACCAAGAGCCCGCCGCGCGCCAACATGGGCGACTGGGGCGTGTTCCCCTACCTCTACAGGCCCAGCGAGGAGACCTTCGGCTTCCTCAACGACGTGCTGGACGAGGTGATGGACATCTTCCCCTCGGAATACATCCACGTGGGCGGCGACGAGGCGGTCAAGGACCAGTGGAAGGCCAGTCCCGAGGTCCAGGACCAGATCAAGGCCCTGGGCGTGAAGGACGAGCACGGCCTGCAGAGCTGGTTCATCCAGCGCGCCGAAAAGCACATCAACGCCCGCGGCCGCCGGATGATCGGCTGGGACGAGATCCTGGAGGGCGGCCTGGCCCCGAACGCCACGGTCATGTCCTGGCGCGGGGTCGAGGGCGCGGTCGCCGCCGCCTCGCAAGGCCACGACGCGGTGCTGGCGCCAGACAGCACCCTCTACATGGACCGCCGCCAGAGCGCCTCGCCCGACGAGCCGCCCGGCCGCATCAAGATCGTCACCCTCAAGGACGTCTACGAGTTCGACGCCGCCCCGGCCGCCCTGACGCCGGCCCAGCGCGCCCACATCCTGGGCCTGCAGGCCAACTCGTTCACCGAGCACATGCGCACCGACGAGCGGTTGGAGAAGATGACCTTCCCGCGCCTGATCGCGGTGGCCGAGAACGGCTGGACGCCGATCGAGCATCACGACTGGGACAGTTTCGTGAGCCGGCTGCCGGCCCAGGGCGCCAGGCTGGACGTGCTGGGCGTGGCCCAGGACACCGTCCCCTACGAGCCCCAGGCCACCCTTCGTCCGACGGCTGACGGCAAGGTCTCTGTGGCCCTCGCCTCGGGCCTTGGGCTGGGCGAGATCCGCTACACCACCGACGGCAGGGCCCCGACCAAGGCCTCGCCGCTGTACGCGCAGGCCCTGGCGGCCACGCCCGGCTCGACGGTCCGGGCTCGGACGTTCCTGGGCCAGGCGCCCCTGGGGCGCGTGCGCGACTATCCGATCAGCCTGGCCGCGGCCAACACCCGCGTGAGCCAGCAGCTGGAGCTGTGCGGCGACGGCATCAACCTGTCGCTCGAGGACGACGCGCCGGTGAACGGGCCGCGCGCGGTGTTCGCGGTGAACCTGATGAACCCGTGCTGGGTGTGGAAGGGCGCGGACCTCTCGGCCGCCCTGACCCTGACCGCCCGCATCGGCCAGGTTCCCTTCAACTTCCAGATCGGCGCCGACCGCGAGAAGATCGCCCTGCGTCCCCCGGCCACGCCCGACGGCGAGCTGGAGGTGCGGCTGGACGACTGCGCGGGCGAGCGCATCGCCGCCCTTCCGCTGGGCGCGGCCGCGCGGGGCCCGGCCCTGGGAACGGTTTCGGGCCGCCTGCCCGCCAAGGGCGGCGTCCATGACCTGTGCCTGAGCTTTACAGCCCGGAGCGTCGAGCCGACCCTCGTGATCGAACGGGTTTCGCTGGCTCCCGGCAAGAACTAGAACCCAAGGAAGCGTCCCGGTGTCCAATCTCGTACTGTCCTCGCCGCTCAAGGGCTGGGTCGCCCCGCTCGACGAGACGCCCGACGCGGTGTTCGCCGAGCGCATGCTGGGCGACGGCCTGGCCATCGATCCGCTGGGCTCGACCCTGCATGCGCCCTGCGACGCGCGGGTGATCGCCGTGCACGGCACGCGCCACGCCGTGACGCTGCGCGCCGACAACGGCGCCGAGATCCTGATGCACGTGGGCCTGGAGACGGTGGGCCTGGGCGGCGAGGGCTTCGAGGTCCACGTCAAGGACGGCCAGGCGGTCAAGGCCGGCGACAGGCTGATCAGCTTCGACCTGGACCTGCTGGCCCAGCGCGCCAAGAGCCTGATCACCCCGGTGGTCATCACCAACGCCGACGCCTTCCAGATCGTGCGCCGCGAGCAGGACCACGCCGCCGCCGTGGGCGACTTCCTGATGGAGCTGGCCCCCGCCGGCGGCCAGGCCGCCGTGTCGCTGGTGGCCGAGGGCGAGGTGGCGCGCGAGCTGGTGGTGCCCCTGGCCCACGGCATCCACGCCCGTCCCGCCGCCCGCATCGCCGAGGCGGCCCGCAAGTTCGCCTCCGAGGTGGCCCTGGTGGCCGTCAACCGCCGCGCCAGCGCCAAGAGCCCGGTGGGCGTGATGTCGCTGGCCATCCGTCATGGCGACCGCATCAGCGTCGTGGCCGCCGGCCCCGACGCCGACTTCGCCGTCGAGGCCATCGCCGAACTGATCGAGGGCGGCATGGGCGAGAGCGCGGCCCTGCCGCCGACCGCCGCTCCGGCGGTGGTGGTCGAGGCCGTGCGCGCCGCCCCCCTGCCCAGCGAGCCGGGCCTGCTGCGCGGCGTGATGGCCGCTCCGGGCCTGGCGATCGGCCAGGCCGTGCGCTTCGTCTCTTCCGACATCGCCGTGGTCGAGGCCGGCTCCGGCGCGGCCGCCGAGCGCGCGGCGCTGGAGGGGGCCCTGGGCCATGTCCGCGCCCGCATCGAGAAGGCCGCCGCCAAGGGCGACACCGCCCGCAAGGCCATCCTGGGCGCCCACCTGGCGTTCCTGGAGGACCCGGAACTGACGGCCTCGGCCCACCGGCTGATCGCCGAGGGCAAGAGCGCGGGCTTCGCCTGGCGTCGCGCCGTGGGCGGCTATGTCGAAGCCCTGCGCGGCCTGGGCGACCGCCGTCTGGCCGAGCGCGTGGACGACCTGATCGACCTGGAGCGCCAGGTGCTGCGCGCCCTCAGCGGCGAGGAGGACGACACGCGCGCCCTGCCGCCCGGCGCCATCCTGCTGGCCGACGAACTGCTGCCCTCGCAACTGATGGGCGTGGAGGCGGGCCAGGTGGCCGGCTTCTGCACCGCCAAGGGAGGGCCGACCTCGCACGTGGCCATCCTGGCCGCCGCCATGGGCATTCCGGCCCTGGTCGCCGCCGGTCCCGGCGTGCTGGACGTGACCGAGGGCGCGGGCCTGATCCTGGACGCCGAGGCCGGAACCCTGCGCGTGGGTCCCGACGCCGCCCAGCTGGCCGCCGCCCAGACCGCTCTGGCCGCCCGCCACGAGCGCAAGGCCGCCGCTAAGGCCGCCGCCCACCAGGAAAGCCGCACGGCCGACGGGACCCGCATCGAGGTGTTCGGCAACGTCGGCTCGCTGAACGACGCCCTGGCCGCCGCCGCCAACGGCGCGGAGGGCTCGGGCCTGCTGCGCACCGAGTTCCTGTTCCTCGAGCGCGAGACCCCGCCCGACGAGGACGAGCAGGCCCGCCAGTACCAGGCCATCGCCTCGGCCCTGGACGGCCGTCCGCTGATCATCCGCACCCTGGACGTCGGCGGCGACAAGGCCGCGCCCTACCTGCCGATCCCGGCGGAGGAGAACCCGGCCCTGGGCCTGCGCGGCGTGCGCGTCAGCCTGTGGCGTCCGCACCTGCTGAAGACCCAGCTGCGCGCCATCCTGCGGGTGAAGCCGCTGGGCCAGTGCAAGATCATGGTCCCGATGATCGCCTCGGTCGAGGAGCTGCGGGCCGTGCGCGCCCTGCTGGACGAGACCAAGCGCGAGATGGGGATCAGCGAGCGGATCGAGCTGGGCGTGATGATCGAGACGCCCGCCGCCGCCGTCACCGCCGACCTGCTGGCCGCCGAGGCCGACTTCCTGTCGGTGGGCACCAACGACCTGACCCAGTACGTGCTGGCCATGGACCGGGGCAATCCCGAGCTGGCCGCCCGCATCGACGCCCTGCACCCCGCCGTGCTGCGGATGATCGCCCAGACCTGCGCGGGCGCGGCCAAGCACCATCGCTGGGTCGGCGTCTGCGGCGGCCTGGCGTCCGACCTCGTGGCCGTGCCCGTGCTGCTGGGCCTGGGCGTGACCGAGCTTTCGGCCACCGCCGCCACCGTGCCGGAGGTCAAGGCCCTGGTCCGCTCGCTGAAGCTGGACGATTGCCAGGCCCTGGCCCGCCGCGTGCTGGACCAGGCCTCGCCCGAGGCCGTCCGCGAGATCTGCAAGGCCTTCCAGGCTGGAGCTTAAGTGATGAAGTCCCCGCTCGAATTCCTCCAGCCCCTGGGCCGCGCCCTGATGCTGCCCATCGCGGTCCTGCCGGTGGCGGGCCTGTTGCTGCGCCTGGGCCAGCCGGACCTTCTGAACATCGCCTTCGTGGCCACGGCCGGCGACGCGATCTTCTCCAACCTCGGCCTGCTGTTCGCCATCGGCGTGGCCGTGGGCTTCGCCAAGGAGAACAACGGCGCGGCGGGCCTGGCCGGGGTGGTGTGCTTCCTGATCGCCACCGAGGGCGCCAAGGCCCTGCTGCACGTGCCGGCCGACGTGGCCGCCGGCCTGCCCGAGGCCCAGGCGGCCTTGGCGGCGGCGGCCTACAAGGCCAAGGCCCTGGCCAAGCTGGGGGTGCCGATCGGCATCGCCTCGGGCCTGGTTGGCGGACTGTTCTACAACCGCTTCTCGACCTTCAAGCTGCCGGAATACCTGGCCTTCTTCAGCGGCCGGCGCTTCGTGCCGATCATCAGCGGCCTGGCCGGCCTGCTGATCGCCCTGCTGGTGGGCTTCGGCTATGACAGCATCAACGGCGCGGTGGATGGCGCCAGCCGGGCCATCGTCGGTTCGGGCGAGCTGGGCCTGCTGGTCTATGGCTTCCTGAACCGGATCCTGATCGTCACCGGCCTGCACCACATCCTCAACAACATCGCCTGGTTCGTGATCGGCGACTATCACGGCGCCACGGGCGACCTGCGCCGGTTCTTCGCCGGCGACCCGGCGGCCGGCGGCTTCATGAGCGGCTTCTTCCCGGTGATGATGTTCGGCCTGCCCGCCGCCTGCCTGGCCATGTACCACACCGCCCGGCCCGAGAAGAAAAAGGCGGTCGGCGGCATGCTGACCTCACTGGCCCTGACCTCGTTCCTGACCGGCGTGACCGAGCCGATCGAGTTCAGCTTCATGTTCCTGGCCCCGCTGCTCTACGCCGTGCACGCGGCGCTGACGGGCGTGGCCATGGCGCTGATGAACGCCCTGGACATCAAGCTGGGCTTCACCTTCTCGGCCGGCCTGTTCGACTATGTGCTGAACTACGGCAAGGCCACCCACCCGCTGTGGCTGCTGCCGCTGGGCCTGGCCTATGCCGGGATCTATTACGGCCTCTTCCGCTTCATCATCGTCAAGTTCGACCTGAAGACCCCGGGGCGCGAGGCCGACGAGGTCGCCGCCGCCGAAACCGTCGCCACCGGCGGCGGCCGCGGGGCCGACTTCGTCCAGGCCCTGGGCGGGGCGGGCAACCTGACCACGGTCGACGCCTGCACCACCCGCCTGCGCCTGATCGTCGCCGACCAGGCCGCCGTCAACGAGCCGGCCCTGAAGGCCCTGGGCGCGCGCGGTTTCGTGCGGCCGTCCGACAAGGCGCTGCAGATCGTGCTGGGCCCGATCGCCGACGAGGTGGCCGGGGAGATCCGCGCGGCGATGGGCGGGGCTCCGGCCCCGGCCAAGACCGCCGTGTCGCCCGCCGCTCCAATCGCCAAGCCGGTCTCGGCCCTGCCCACCGCCGCCGACGACAGCCGGGCCGAAGCCCTGGTCGGCGCCCTGGGCGGCTCGGCCAATGTCGAGGCCGTGGGCGCCTGCTCCAGCCGCCTGCGCCTGGTGGTCCGCGACAGCGGCCGCGTGGACGAGGCGGCCCTGGAGGCCCTGGGCGCGCGCGGCGTGGTCCGCGTGGGCGAGCGTTCGGTGCACGTGGTGCTGGGCCCCGACGCCGAGCGTGTGGGCGAAGCCGTGCGCTGCCTGTTGCCGGCCTAGGACTTGCGCGGGGGCGCGCTGGAGCGCGCGTCCCCGGTCTCCCTGGAGGGGGGCGAAGCCGGCCGATTTGACAGGCCCGGCTTACTGCCTATGATATAGGCACCATGTATCGCATCGAATTCTTCAATCGCGAACAGTATCGGGCGGGCCACCTCCACGCAGGAGCCTAGTCCCGGACCCTCTAGGCGTGTGAACGTCGGGTCCGGGACGAAAATCAATCGCGCAATTTAGTTCGCGACGACTTCGAGCTGACGCTCGAATGCGAATTCGTGCGCCCACCTTTCTTTTCAATTCCAGCCGTCTACCGCGCGAGCGGAGATCGCGCCGTCATGTCCGCGGACCGGGTCCGCAGGCCGGCGCGAACCCACGAGCATGGGGACGGCCCCTTCACGGAGGCAGTCATGCCCACCTTGACCCCCGAACGGAGCGCGACGCGCGCCCGCTCGACCATCCGCATCCATGCGGCCGACTATGAGACCCTGTCGGACCTGATCGTCCCGACCGCCGAGCCTACCCCGGGCATGCGCCTGCTGGCCGCCGAGCTGGAGCGCGCCACGGTGCTGGACGGCCCCAGCCGCGCCGAGTTCGTGCGCCTGGGCTCGGTCGTCGACTACGAAGACCTGGGCAGCGGCCGCGTGCGCACCGTGCGCGTGAGCCTGCCGCGCGAGGCCAGCATCGACGACGGCAGCATCTCGGTGCTGGCGCCGATCGGCGCGGCCCTGATCGGCCTGTCGCCCGGCCAGAGCTTCGGCTGGCGCGACGAGAACGGCCGCGAGCGGGCGATCCGCGTGCTGGCGGTGCGCAGCCATGGGTGAGGCCTTGTCCATCGGGCTCCAGAGCCCCCTGCACGGACACGGGGTGGCCACGGCCGCCGCGGCCGCCCTGCTGGCCGCCGCGGAGTCGGTGCGCGAACTGTCGCTGCGCCACCCTCCCGACCGCGTGTCGGCGTGCCTAAGCCTTCACGCCGAGCAGATGGCGTCCTCGCCCCTGGCCCGCGACCAGCTGCTGTGCCGGGCCCTGGAGGCCGCCGGGCTGGACATCGCCGCCGGCTGCGAGCCCCTGGCCCAGTGGCCGCTGTTCTTCTCGCGCCGCACGACCCCGACCGAGGCCGCCCGGGCGGGCGTGCGCGAATGGGTCTTCGCCCAAGCGGGCGACGGGCTGGGCGAGGGCTGGGACGTGGCCCGTGCGGTCGAGGCCCGGCTGGTCCAGGAGCGTGGCGACGCCTTCGAGGCCGCCCGCGACCAGGACGAGCGCCTGGGCTTCGAGGCCTGGCTGCAGATGGCGCTGTGGGACGACCCGCGCATCGCGGCCACCGCAGAGATCCGCCGGCTGATGCGGGCGGGCGGCGTCCGCCTGTCCGAGCGCCTGCGCGGCGAGCGTCCGATGTCCGGCGCCGAGCACGCCCTGCGGCTGCTTTCGCGCCTGCTGGGCCCCAAGACGGCCTCGCGCGACCGGGGCGAGGCGTCGTCGTAATGCGTGTATGCGTGATCCGTAATGGCGGGTTGATGGGCGCTCATATTTAAATATTACGATCGCCAATATTTCGTATTGAGCGCCAAGATATAGGATTAAGTCTAAAAGTTCTCAGAAATACTGGTTCGAACTCTCTGGTGATTTCTTTGCATGGTCGCGCCATCGGCTGCGCCCTCCGGCGCGCCGGATCTGGAAGCCAGCGAGGAAGCCATGAGCGTCGACACCATCGTCCGCGAGATCGCGGGCCTCACCGTCGATCCGGTCAGCCCCACCATCGGGGCCGAGGTCGGCGGGTTGGACCTGAGCCGGCCCTTGAGCCGCGAGCAGCGCGACGCGCTCAAGGCGCTGCTGCTGGACCGCAAGGTGCTGTTCTTCCGCGACCAGGACATCACCCGCGACCAGCAACTGGCCTTCGCCGCCAACTTCGGCGAGGTCTACGCCCACCCGGTGGGCGGGGTGGACACCCATCGCGCGGTGCAGCCGATCTCGGCCGAAGCGCTGAAGAAATACGACATCCGCGAAAACCACTGGCACACCGACACCAGCTGGCGGATCAACCCGTCGTTCGGCGCGGTGCTGAAGGCCGTGCGGGTGCCCGAGGTCGGGGGCGACACGATCTGGGCCGACGGCGGCGCGATTTGGCGCGGCCTGCCCGAGGACCTGAAGGCCCGGATCGACGATCTCTACGTGATCCACGACTACCAGGACGCCCTGAACCGCTCGGGCGAGCGCTATCCCCTGGTGGCGCACCCGGCGATCCGCACCCATCCGGAGACCGGCGAGGATATCTTCTGGATCAATTTCAGCCTCAAGCCCCGGTTCGTCGACCTGGCGCCGGAGGAAAGCCGGACGCTGCTGGCGCGGCTCTATGACGAGGTCAAGAAGCCCGAATATCACGCCCGCTTCCGCTGGCGGCCCAACTCGGTGGCCCTGTGGGACAACCGCGCGGGCCTGCACTACGCCGTGCGGGACTATGGCGATTTTCCGCGCGTGATGGAGCGCGTGCTGATCGGCGGCGAGGACGTGCCGCACCGCGTGCGCAAGCCCGTCCAGGCCTGAGCTCGGGCGTCCGGGGGCCGCGGACGCCTTTCCACCTTCCACGACACAACACGACGCCCGGCCGCCGAGCCGGGCGCGGGGGACTGACTTGACCGTTTCGAGATTCCGGACCCTGGTCCGACACGACCCTTCTCCAAGTTCCTGGCGCGCGCGAGCGGCGTTCCTGGCCTGCGCCTCCGTGCTGGTCCTGGCGGGGCGGGCACAGGCCGACGAGCGTCCCGCGTCCGCCCCGACGGCGGCCGGGCCCTCGGACAGCGCCGAGGGCGCCACGGCGCTGGAAGGCGTGATCGTCACCGGCGTGCGCGGCGCGCGGCGGACGGTGGCCGACAGCCCCGCCCCGGTCGACGTGATCGGCGGCGAGCAGCTTCTGGCCACCGGCAAGGTGGGGCTGAAGGAGGTGCTCAACACCCTGATCCCGTCGTTCAACCTGCCGGGCATCAACGGCGGCGGCACCTCGTGGACGGTGCGGGCGATCACGATGCGCGGCCTGAACGGCGACCAGGCCCTGTTCCTGGTCAACGGCAAGCGGCGGCACACGACCGCCCTGATCAACAACCTGGCCCGGGTGGGGCGCGGCGGCGCGCCGGTGGACCTGGATCTGATCCCCGCCTCGGCCATCGCCCGTATCGAGGTGCTGCGCGACGGCGCCTCGGCCCAGTACGGCTCCGACGCCATCGCCGGCGTGGTCAACATCATCCTCAAGGACGATGCGGAAGGCGGATCCTTCAGCTACACCGGCGGCCAGAACTATCTGGGCGACGGCGACACCCGCTCGGCCACGCTGAACTGGGGCCGGCCCCTGGGCGAGGCGGGCGGCTTTCTCAGCCTAGCCCTGAACTGGAAGAACAACGAGGCGGCCTCGCGCTCGGTCCCCTCGCGAGCCCAGTACATCTTCCAGCCCACGGTCACTTCCGTGGGCGGGGTGACCACCGTCACGCCCGATCCGCGCGACGCCACGGCCGACCGCTACTACTGGGGCCACGGCTACGGTCCGGGCGAGGAAGACATCCTGGCTGCGTCCTACAATGCGGAACTGCCCTGGCGCGACCTGACGCTCTATTCGTCCGGAACCCTCAGCCACCGCTCGTCGAAGAAGAACACCGGCAGCTTCCTGCCCAACCTGGCGCCGGTGGCCGGCGTCACCTCGGGGCGGCCGCTGAACCGCAACTCGCTGCCCGAAGTCTATCCCTACGGCTTCAACGCCTATCGCCGGATCTTCGAGACCGACTTCCAGACCAGCCTCGGCGCCAAGGGCAAGGCGGCCGGCTGGGATTGGGACCTGTCGACCACCCTGGCCCAGGATCACGCCCAGCTGGACGGCGAGAACACCCTGAACGCCACTCTGGGGCCGAGCAGTCCGAACTACTTCCACCTGTCGACCCATGAATTCCGTCAGTGGACGAACAACCTGGACGTCACGCGCGAGTTCACCGGGGTGCTGCCCCGCCCGGTGCAGGTGTCCTGGGGGCTGGAGCATCGGTACGAGCGCTTCCTGATCGAGGCGGGCGACGAGGCGTCCTACATCGTCGGCGACTATGTCATTCCGGCCGGCCAGCCGTTCGCGGGGCTGCGGCCCAATCCGGGCCTGGCCTCCTATGCCGGCACCGCGCCGGAGGACGCCGGCTCGGCCCACCGCAACAGCCTGGCCGCCTATGTCGACGTGGGAACCGACCTGACCGAGACCTGGTACGTGGGCGTGGCCGGCCGCTACGAGCGTTACAGCCGGGGCGTGGGCGACACGGTCAGCGGCAAGCTGACCACGCGCTGGGAGTTCCTGCCCGGCTACGCGGTGCGGGCCACCGTCAGCAACGGCTTCCGCGCTCCGTCGCTGGGCCAGACGATTTTCGCGACCTCGACCATCAGCGGCAGCCTGTGCCCGGCCGCGCCGAACAACCTTTTCCGGGGCGTTCCCTGCACGCCCGGCGACTACCTGACCTTCCCGACCAAGGTGCTGCGCACCGACAGTCCCGAGGCCCAGGCCCTGGGGGCCGAGACCCTCAAGCCCGAAACCTCGACCAACTACAGCCTGGGCCTGACCGCCGAGCCGGTCTCGGGCCTGCGCCTGACGCTGGACACCTATCGGATCGACATCGACGACCGCATCGTCGACACCAGCAACCTGGACCTGAACGCCGCCCAGCTGGCCTCGCAACCGGCCCTGTCGCCGCTGCTGGCACGCTTCCCCCAAGGGCTGACGGCCACCTACTACACCAACGCCGTCTCCACCCGGACGACGGGGATCGACTTCGTCGGCGAGTACGGGCTGGACCTGGGCGACTTCGGCCGGCTGAACCTCAGCGCCGCCTACGCCTTCAACAAGACCAAGGTCACCCGGCGCAAGCCGACCCCGGCCGTGCTGACGGCGGTGAACCCGAACCTGATCCTGTTCGATCGCCAGAAGATCGCCGACCTGACCGTGGGCACCCCTCGCGACAAGATCGTGCTGGGCGCGCTCTGGGTCCGCGACGCCTGGACGGTCAGTGTACGGACGAACCGCTATGGCCGCTACACCGAGGCGGGCACCTCCGAGAGCCTGGACCGCACCTTCGGACGCAAGTGGACCACCGACCTCGACATCGCCTGGGACGTGCGGCCCAGGACCAATATTGCGATCGGGGCCAACAACCTGTTCGACGAGCATCCCGACAAGATCGGGATCATCAACGCCGACACGGGCATGGGCCAGTTCGGCAACTTCTCGCCCTTCGGCATCACCGGCGGCTACTACTACGCCCGCCTGACCCAGCAATTCTGAGGGAGGGCGCGATGGATCGCCGTCAACTCGTCACCGGCCTGATCTTCGGCGCGGCTACGGCGGGCCTGGCCGCCTGCGGCAAGGGCGGGGCGCCATCTGTGCTGAAGGTGGGCAGCCAGCGCGGCGGGACCAAGTCCATGCTGGTGGCGTCGGGCGCGCTGACGGGCCTGCCCTACAAGATCGAATGGAGCGAGTTCCCCGCCGCCCAGCCGTTGCTGGAGGCCGTGGGGGCGGGCGCCGTCGACCTGGGCGAGGCGGGCGACGCGCCGTTCCTGTTCGCCTACGCCGCGGGGGCCAAGATCAAGGCCGTGCAGGCCGGCCTCAGCGGCGGCTCGTCCACCGCCATCCTGGTGGGCAAGGACTCGCCGATCCGCACGGCCGCGGACCTGAAGGGGAAGCGCATCGCCACCGGCCGAGGCTCGATCGGCCATTACCTGGCGCTGCGCGTGGCCGAGGAAGCGGGGCTGAAGCCCGCCGACCTGTCGATCGTCTTCCTCAACCCCGCCGACGCCAAGGCCGCCTTCACAGCCGGTTCGGTGGACGCCTGGTCGACCTGGGGCGCCTATGTCGCCGTGGCGCGCTTGCATGACAGCGCCCGCATCCTGGCCGACGGCGAGGGACGGCTCAGCGGCTTCCTCTACGAGGCCGCCAGCGAACGGGCGATCGCCGACAAGCGCGCCTTGCTGGACGACTTCCTGGTTCGCCTGGCCAAGGCCCGGCGCTGGGCGGCCCAGAACCCCGACGGCTTCGCCAAGGTGCTGGCCAAGGAGACGGGGCTGTCGCCGGAGGTGGCGCTCTATACCGCCAGCCAGTACCGCATCCGGCCCACGCCCATCGACCAGGCGACGGTGGGCGAGGCCCGGGCGGTGCTGGACCGTTTCCGCGCGGGCGGCTGGGTGACCTCGACCCGCGATCCGGCTGGAGCGTTCGACGCCTCGTTCAACGCGGCGGTGACGGCGTGACACGGGACGCGGTCCAGGTCGCGGCAGACGTGCTGGTGATCGGCGGCGGCCTGGCCGGCGCCTGGGCGGCCGTGGCGGCCACGCGCGAGGGGGCGCGGGTGGTGCTGGTCGACAAGGGCCATTGCGGGACCAGCGGCGTCACCGCCACGGCCGGCCCCGGCCACTGGTGGGTTCCGCCCGAACAGCGCGAGGCGGCGGTGGCCGATCGCCTGAAGCGCTCGCTGGGCCTGGGCGACCCGGACTGGATGCGGCGGATCCTGGACCTGACCTGGACCAGCCTGCCGAGCTTGCGCGGCTATTACGACTTCTCGACCGACGACCGGGGCCAGGTCGCCTATCGCGGCCTGCGCGGCCCGGAATACATGCGGGCCATGCGCGCCCTGGCGACCGACGCTGGCGTGCGCATCCTCGACCACCATCCGGCCCTGGAACTTCTGCGCCATGGCGACGGGTCGATCGCCGGGGCCTCGGGCCTGGCCCTCCGCGGCGAGCGGCCGTGGACGATCCGGGCGGGCGCGGTGGTGCTGGCCACCGGCGGCACGGCGTTCGCCTCGCGCCTGCTGGGCTCGGCCACCAATACGGGCGACGGCCTGCTGATGGGCGCCGAGGCGGGCGCGGACCTGTCGGGCATGGAGTTCAGCAACTACTACACCCCGTCGCTGGCGGGCACGAACATGGCCCGCTCGATGGCCTACAGCTTCGCGCGCTGGTTCGACGCCGACGACCGCGAACTGGACATTCCCAACGGCCCGGACGTGACCCCGCACCTGGCGCGGGCCCTGCTGAAGGGGCCGCTGTTCTGCCGGCTGGACCGGGTGCCCGCCGACATCCGGGCGGTGATGCCGCAGGTCCAGCCCAACTTCGTCCTGCCGTTCGACCGGCTGGGAATCGACGCCTACCGCGACCGTTTCGAGGTGACCCTGCACGCCGAGGGCACGGTGCGCGGGATCGGGGGGCTGCGCGTGGCGGACGCCGAATGCCAGACCGCCGTGGTCGGCCTCTACGCCGCCGGCGACGCGGCCAGCCGCGAGCTGGTGACCGGGGCGATCTCGGGCGGTGGGGCGGTGAACTCGTCGTGGGCGCTGTCGTCGGGCCAGTGGGCCGGGGCGGCGGCCGCCCGTCGGGCCCTGGCCAGCGGAACGCGCGCCGACGCCCTGGCCGTGGCGACCGGCAGGGCGGGCCTTCGTCCGCGGCGCACGGCCGGGACCTTCGACACGTCCGGCGCCGTGGCGGCGGTGCGCGTGGAATTGAACGCCTACGACAAGAACATCTTCCGGCGGGGCGAGGCGCTGGACGCCTCGCTGGAGCGGCTGGACGGGATCTGGCGCGAGCTGGCCGACCACGGACGGGCCGAGGGGCGGGCGGGGCTGCGCCTGCGCGAGGCCGCCGCCCTGGTGGCCGCGGGCCGCTGGAGCAAGGCCGCGGCCCTCACTCGCCGCGAGAGCCGGGGCATGCACCGGCGCGAGGATGCTCAGGGGGCGGATCCTCGCCTGGCCGCCCGCCAGCGGGTGCAGGGGCTGGACCGCGTCGTCACCCGCTTCGAGGCCGCGCCCTCCCAGGCGGAGGTGGCCTGATGATCGAGGTGGTGATCGAGGAGCGTTGCGACGGCTGCGGGACGTGCGTGGACGCCTGTCCCAGCGACGTGCTGCGGATGGGCGAGGGCGGCAAGGCGGTGATCGCCGCCCAGGCCGACTGCCAGACCTGCCTGCTGTGCGAGCTGCATTGTCCGGCCGACGCCCTGTTCGTCTGGCCCGAGATCGAGCAGCCCGTGGGAATCACCGCCGCCCAGGCCCTGGCCTCGGGCCAGCTGGGCGCGTTCCGCCGCGACAGCGGCTGGGGCGAACACGCCGGGACCTTCACCAACCAGCACTGGCGCATGGGGGCGATCTTCGAGCGCGCCCGCCTGATGGCGATCGAGCTCGCCGCCGCCAAGTCCGCTCGATCCGAGGAAGGGAGCACGTCATGAGCTTCAAGAGCCTGGGCCAGAGACTGGCCGACCTGCACGCCGAGCGCGAACGCACCTGGGACCCGGCGGCCCTGAAGATCAACATCGACCAGAGACGGACCCTGGTGGAGACCGCCGACCCGGACGCCTGGGTCAAGGTCGGCGACCGTCTGGAGCCGTTCGTCCTGGCCGACGTCGAGGGCGGCGAGCTGACCCTGGAGGCGCTGACCCGAACGGGGCCCGCGGTGCTGGTCTTCTTCCGTTTCGCGGGCTGTCCGGCCTGCAACATCGCCTTGCCCTATTACGACGAAGCGCTGGCCCCGGCCCTGCGCGAGGCCGGCGCGACCCTGGTGGCCGTCAGCCCGCAGGTTCCCGAGCGCCTGGGCGAGATCCGCACGCGCCATGACCTGAGCTTCAAGGTGGCCAGCGATCGCGACAACGTCCTGG
Source organism: Caulobacter sp. (assembly GCA_017745235.1). Lineage (GTDB taxonomy): Bacteria > Pseudomonadota > Alphaproteobacteria > Caulobacterales > Caulobacteraceae > Caulobacter. The sequence continues at coordinate 76,470 of JAGHZU010000006.1, forward strand.
GGCGGCGGCTGGGCGTTCTCTACACGGCCGACGAAGCCAGCCAGGCCGCCCAGCGGGCCAAGGGCGCCTTCATCGGCGACACCACCGGCACGGGGACCTGGGAGCTGCCCCAGCCGGCCGTGGTGGTGATCGACCGGGGCGGGATCGTCCGCTTTGTCGACGTCAGCCCCGACTGGCTGGTGCGCACCGAGGCCCAGCCCGTGATCGACCTCGTCCGGGCGCTGACGCCCATCGCCGCCGAATAGACAGACCGGAGACTGATTCCATGACCGCCCAGCGCCAGCTGAAGCTCGGCTTCATCCTGCACGGCGTCGGCCCCGGCTGGGGCGACTGGCGCCATCCCGACGCCCAGCCCAGCGCCAGTACCGACTTCCAGTTCTACAAGCGCCAGGCCCTGGCGGCCGAGGCCGGGAAGTTCGACTTCCTGTTCGTTGCCGACAGCGTCTTCATCACCGAGAAGTCCAGTCCCCACTACCTCAACCGCTTCGAGCCGCTGACCATCCTGTCGGCCCTGGCCGGGGCGACCAGCAACATCGGCCTGGTGGCCACCCTGACCGCCAGCTACAGCGAGCCCTTCACCGTGGCTCGCCAGTTCGCCTCGCTGGATCATATCAGCCGAGGCCGGGCGGGATGGAACGTCGTCACCTCGTGGCTGGAGGGCAGCGCCGCCAACTATGGCCGCGACAAGCACTACGCCCACGACGTGCGCTACCGCCTGGCCGGCGAGCACCTGGATGTGGTCCAGGGACTGTGGGATTCGTGGGAGGACGACGCCCTGACCTTCGACAAGGAAGGCGGCCAGTTCTTCGATCCAGCCAAGCTGCACACCCTGGACCACAAGGGCGAATTCTTCTCGGTGAAGGGGCCGCTGAACATCTCGCGCTCGCCCCAGGGCCAGCCTGTGATCTTCCAGGCCGGGGCCTCCGAGGACGGCAAGGCCTTCGCGGCCCGGCGGGCAGACGCCATCTTCGTCTCGCACGATGAACTCGGGGCCGCCCAGGCCTACTACGCCGACATCAAGGCCCGGGCCGCCGGCTACGGCCGCGACCCCGACCAGGTCCACGTCCTGCCCGCCGCCCGCCCGGTGGTGGGGCGCACGCCGGAGGAGGCCGAGGCGAAGTACCAGGAGCTGATCAACCTGGTCTCGATCGACAACGCCCTGTCGATGCTGGGGCGGCCGTTCAACGACTACGATTTCTCGGTCCATGACCTGGACGGGCCGTTCCCGGACGTTTCCGAGCACGGGGCCAATTCCAACCAGAGCGCCTCGCTGAAGATCCTGGCCGCAGCCAGGGCCGAGAACCTGACCCTGCGCCAGGTCGCCCTGCGCTTCGCCACCCCGCGCGGCCAGTTCGTGGGCTCGCCCGAACAGGTGGCCGACGCCCTGCAGCACTGGTTCGAGGCGCGTGGGGCCGACGGCTTTGTGCTGTTTGAATCCCTGCCGGGGCAGCTGGAACTGTTTGTCGAACTGGTCGTGCCGATCCTGCAGGCGCGCGGGATCTATCGCCGCGAATACGAGGGCGAGACGTTCCGCGAGAACCTGGGCCTGGACTTCCCGATTAACCGCTACGCTCGCCGCCTGGAAGCGGCGGAGTAGGCGGAAAACCCTCTCTCTCCGAGAGAGAGCGAGGGGGAGAGGTTTCAGGGCTACCCAGTCTGTCATCCCGGACGGCCCCTGCGGGCTTCCGGGATGACAGTGTTAGTGTGGTGCGGCCACGGCGTCGCGGCGCGCTTCCGCCTCCCTCCATGGGGTTGGCGCGCTCGGCGCGGCCAGGTCCTCGGGCGCGAAGTCGTCGACGGCGATGACCTCGGCGACGGCGGCGTCGGCGGCGCGCAGGGCGGCGATCTCCTCGCGGGTCAGCCAGCCGCCATCGATGGCGTCCCGCCAGTGGCGGATCTTCTGGGCGCGCAGGCGGTCGTGGATCGGCTGGGTGGCCACCACCCGCTCGAAGGCGTCGATCAGCCGGCCGACCGCCTCGTCCTTGCCGCCCACATAGACGTTCTCGATCAGCCGGTCGCGAGTGGGCGAGGGGTGCAGCAAGAGCTCGGCGCAGGCGGTGGTCACGTGGTCCGGCGGACCCCGGCGGCGGGGGCCCAGCGGCAGGATCGCCGCCCGCAGCAGCCAGCCGGCCAGGCGGTTGGGCAGGTTGGCGAACACGTCGTCGAAGCGCTGCTCGATGGTGGCGAAGCCGGTCTCCATGCACCAGCGCAGCAGGGGGAAGTCGGCGTCCTGCCGCCCTTCGTCCTCCCAGCGCTTGAGGGCGCCCGACAGGAAGTAGAGCTCGCTCAGGATGTCGCCCAGGCGGCCCGAAAGCATCTCCTTGCGCTTGAGCGTTCCGCCCAGGGTCAGCAGCGCGATGTCGGAGGTCAGGGCGAAGGCGGCGCTGTAGCGGCCCATCCGGCGGTAGAAGCCGGTGGCGCGGCCCGCCTCGGGCGCGGGGGAGGACAGGCCTCCGGTCCAGCTGCGGCCCCAGGCCCGCAGGCCCGTGCGCAGGGCGTGGGCCACGTGCTTCCAGAACACCGCGTCGAAGTCGGCCAGGCCCTTGGCGCGGTCCTCCTCGCCGATGGCCAGGATCTCGCTCAGCATGAACGGGTGGGCCCGGATCGCGCCTTGGCCGAAGACCATCAGGCTGCGGGTCAGGATGTTGGCCCCCTCAACGGTGATTCCGACCGGAATGGCCCGGTATTGCGAGCCCAGATAGTTGCGCGGACCCTCGATCACGGCCTTGCCGCCGTGCACGTCCATGGCGTCGTTGACCACCACCCGCATGCGTTCGGTGGCTCCCGACTTCAGAAGGGCCGAGATCACGGACGGATGACGGCCCTGATCCAGGCCCACGCAGGTCAGGCGGCGGGCGGCGTCAATCAGGTAGGCGGAGCCGGCGATGCGGGCCAGGCGTTCCTGCACGCCCTCGAACTTGCCGATGGGGGTGTTGAACTGGCTTCGGATCCGGGCGTAGCTGCCCGTGGTCAAGGCGCTGAAGGCGGCCGCCGCGCCCGACAGGGCCGGCAGCGAGATCCCCCGTCCGGCGGCCAGGGCGGTCATCAGCATCTTCCAGCCCTGGCCCGCCCGCTCGACCCCGCCGATCACCAGGTCCATGGGGATGAAGACGTCCTTGCCCTGGTTGGGGCCGTTCTGGAAGGTCTGGAAGGCGGGCAGGTGGCGGCGGCCGATCTCGACCCCCGGGGTGTCAGTGGGGACCAGGGCGCAGGTGATGCCGATGTCCTCCTCTCCGCCCAGCAGGCGATCGGGGTCGCGTAGCTTGAAGGCCAGGCCCAGCACGGTGCACACCGGCCCCAGGGTGATGTAGCGCTTGCTCCAGTTCAGGCGGATGCCCAGCGCCTCCTGGCCCTTCCACATCCGCCGGCAGACCACGCCCTCGTCGACCATCGAGCCGGCGTCCGAGCCGGCCTCGGCGCTGGTCAGGCCAAAGGCGGGAACTTCGCGGCCATCGGCCAGGCGCGGCAGCCAATGATCCTGCTGGGCCTTGGTCCCGAAGCGCAGGATCAGCTCGCCCGGACCCAGCGAATTGGGAACCATCGCCGTCACGGCGGCCGAAACCGAGCGGGTGGCGATCTTGCGCACGATCTCGGCGTGGCCGAACGCGCTGAAGCCCAGGCCGCCGTACGGCTTGGGAATGATCATGCCGAAGAACCTGCGGCTCTTCAGAAAGTCCCAGGCGTCGGGCGGCAGGTCGCGGGTCTCCCAGGTGATCTTCCAGTCGTCCAGCATGGCGCACAGTTCGTCGACCGGCCCGTCGAGAAAGGCCTGTTCCTCGGCGCTCAGCCGCGCCTTGGGCAGGGCCAGAAGCTCGTTCCAGTCGGGATCGCCGGTGAAGAGCGCGGCGTCCCACCAGGTGTCGCCGGCCTCCAGCGCCTCGCGCTCGGTCTGGGACAGGGCGGGCATCACACCGCGGGCCCATTGCAGGATCGGCCGGGTCACGATGTCGCGGCGGAAGGAGAAACTGGTCATCGCACGGCCTCGTCGTCATCGGTCATCGGGGAGGCAAACGCCCCGCGCCGCCAACGGCTCCGGGCATTTCGAAGCCGCGGAATCACGGGCTTCAGCTAGTTGACCATGTTGCCGATATTTGGCCTTACCACGATGATCGCGATGCCTAGATACTGGTCTTACCAATCTGTTGACACGATTTGAAATTGGTCGGATATGTCCCGCAATGGCGCCGACACAGATGCGCCGGGGGAGGTCCATGATGAAATCAGCTCGTAACACTTCCGCTTTCCGCGTCGCTTTGCTGGCGTCGTGCGCGGCCCTGTCCGTGGGCGCGACCGCCCAGGCGCGCCAGGCCGCCCCGCCCGCCTCGGAGGAGGCCGCTCCGGCCGAGGCCACTTCCGTTGAAACTGTCGTGGTAACCGGTTTCCGCGCCGCCTACGCCAATGCGATCGCGACCAAGCGCGACACCCTGCAGATCTCGGACGGCATCTCGTCGGACGGCCTGGGCCGCTTCCCCGACCTGAACGTCGGCGAGGCCATCCAGCGCATTCCCGGCATCCAGATCAACCGCGAGGCCGACAGCCGCAACGCCACGATCAGCCTGCGCGGCCTGCCGGGCACCTTCGCCCGCACCACCTTGAACGGCGGCGCCTTCGCCGACCCGGTGCTGAACGGCTCGACCCCGCTGGGCGCCTTCAACTCCGACATCTTCACCTCGATCAACGTGATCAAGTCGCCGGCGGCGTCCGACCTGGCCGGCGGCCTGTCGGGCAACATCGACCTGCGCATCGCGCCGGCCCTGCAGCGCAAGGACGGCGGCTTCGCCAAGGTGTCGTACGAGTACAACGACCTGGGCGACCTGGGCAGCCCGCTGGCCTCGCTGGGCTACAACAAGCACCTCACCGACGATTTCGCCGTGTTCGGCGTCGTGGCCTGGAAGAAGGAAAAGTTCCGCCGCGATTCGATCACGGTGAATTCTTGGGCCAACAAGCTGGGCTCGATCCAGGTAGGCAACCAGGCCGTGCCCGGCCAGAACCCCGTCTATGACGCCCTGCTGGCCAAGTATCCGGGCGGCGTCTACTACCCCAGCCAGACCCGCCAGCTGGTCAAGTTCAACAGCGGGGACACCTTCTCGGGCGCGACCGGTTTCGAGTGGCGCATCAACGAGAACTGGAAGGTCGGAGCCAACGGCTTCATCACCCGTCGCAAGCTGGACGAGGCGACCAACAACCTTCTCTACATCGACGCCGGCGGCGGCCAGGGCACCAACACCGCCCTGACGGCGACCTCCGCCGTGGCGCACATCACCGACATCGGCACGCCCTACATCGTGCACACGCCGAACGGCGATCGCGCCTACATCAACAAGTTCTCGGCCGAGAACATCAACACCTTCGACTCGATCCGCTCGGAGCCGGCCACGAACCAGACCTGGGCCATCAACCCGACGGTCGAGTTCAGGAACGACGACTGGCGCGTGACCACCAACCTGACGGTCTCGCGCGCCAAGGCCCAGGCCAACCAGATCGAGTTCGACGTCATCCAGAATCCCTACCGCAACCTGGGCTCGGCCGGGTTGAACGGCATCACCACCTCGGTGAACCTGGGCGGCGACGACCTGTCGAACTACAGCGCGATCCTGAACACCCCGCATGCGACCCACATGCCGGGCGGCGGCTACTTCATTCCGGCCGCGCCCAACGCCGCCACCCAGGCCGGCGCCCAGATGCCTGGCCAGGTCGCCGGCACCCCGGCCGACCGCTTCGGCATCACCGGCACTAACGGCCTGGCCAAGAACGCGCTGGACTCGGCCCAGATCGACCTGGAACGGACCTTCGCCGACGATTCCTGGCTGACCAGCCTCCAGTTCGGCGGCCGCGCCGAGCGCCTGAAGTTCACTTCGTCGGGTTCGCGCAACACCTCGCTGGGCGCCCAGACCCAGAAGATCACGCCGGACATGGCCTCGCAGCTGTCCTACGCCAACGACTTCTTCGGCGGCAAGGCGGGCGGCGCGACCTCCAACTGGATGAACGTCGACGTCCAGCAACTGCTGCGCCTGCTGACCCCGGTCAACACCGACCCTCGCAGCACGGCCAATCCCAACGGCCTGCCCGACCAGTTCAAGCTGGGCGCGCCCGGCGTGTTCCTGACGCCCTACGGCTTCGTGAACAACTACTGGGACGGCAACTACTGGAACAACAACTTCACCAACCAGAACGAGGTCTACTCGGCGTATCTGTCGGCGAAGTTCAAGACCGAGCTGCTCAGCATCCCCGTCAAGGGCGCGCTGGGCGTGCGCTACGAGTACACCGACAACAAGATCACGGCGCTGAACTGCTCCAACTGCTCCAGCGCCCTGTCGGTCGTGGCGGGTCCGATCAACCACTCGATGACCACCAAGGTCACCACCCAGAACTACGACTACTGGCTGCCGTCGCTGATCATCGCCGCCGACCTCCGCGAGGATCTGGTGCTGCGCTTGGCCGCCTATTCGACCTACGTTCGGCCCCAGCCGCGCGACATCGTGCCGACCACCTACGTCCAGACGCCGACCGACCTGACCCCGCCCGTCGACCCGGTCTACACCGTCACCATCGGCGCGACGAACCTGAAGCCCTACACCTCGGACTCGTTCGACGCCTCGCTGGAATGGTACAACCGCCCGGGCGGCATGATCTCGCTGGCGGCCTATCGCAAGAAGATCGACGGCTACATCGGCCCGATCACCGATCCGGCCATCCTGTGCCCGGCCAACGGCCAGATCCCCGGCCTGGACGTGAACCTGGGCACGCTGACGATCGACAACTCGGCCGGTACGCCCAAGTGCATGAGCTCCAACACCTTCGTGGGCGCTGGCGGCACGGTGAAGCAGGCCCAGGTCAACATCAGCGGCCAGACCAACCAGAACCCGATGACCGTCACCGGCGTCGAGTTCAACATCCAGCAGAACTTCGACTTCCTGCCGGGCTTCTGGCGTAACTTCGGCGGCGCGTTCAACTACTCCTACACCACCATCGACGGTAAGGATCAGGCGGGCAAGGCCATCACCCTGCCCAGCGTGTCGAAGAACAACCTCAACGTCATCGGCTACTACGAGGGCGAGAAGCTGGGCGTTCGCCTGGTCTACAACTGGCGCGACAAGTACGACCTGGCCGCCGGCAGCTCGTTCGTGGGCGACGCCCGCACCGTCAAGGCGCGCAGCCAGCTGGACGCCTCGGCCTCGTACAAGATCACCGACACCATGACCGTCTCGGTGGACGCCTTCAACCTGACCGACGCCACCCGGTCGGAGTACGAGAACGACCCGATGCTGCCGCGCCGTATCGACTACGACGGCCGCACCTATCAGGTGACCCTGCGGACCACCTTCTAGTCTCCGCCGAGGGGCCGGGCGTCTCGCCCGGCCCTTTTGCTTTCCGGCCATCCCATTTCCAGTGCGAGATGCGTGACATGAAGACCTTGCTGACGGGCGCGGCCAGCGCCCTTGTTCTGGCTCCCTTGGCCCTGCTGGCCTCGCCGGCCCTGGCGGGCGACTACGCCCTGCTGGGCCCCGACTTCGCCAAGGGCGCGGCCCAGGCGCCGGCCGCGGCCGAGGTGATCGCCCGGGCCAAGGCGGCCCTGACCCGCCCGCCGGGCGCCATCCCGCTGCTGCACACCGAGGGCACCCTGCCGGGCAAGGGCATCCGCGACATCAGCCTGAAGGCCAAGGAGGACCAGCCGATCGTGCTGAACCTGGCCCTGGCCTGGCGGCTGACCGCCGATCGGGCCTATCTGGAGCAGACGGGCCGCTATCTCGAGAATTGGGCCGACGTCTACCAGATGTCGTTCAACCCGATCGACGAGACCGGCTTCGACACCCTCATCCAGGCCTACGACCTTACCGAGGCCGACCTGTCGCCGGCCGTCCGCGCCAAGCTGGACGACTTCTGGCGGCGCATGGCCGTGGGCTATCTCGACGCCATGGACGGCAAGCCCAAGAACGCCCACACCAACTGGCAGAGCCACCGGGTGAAGCTGGCCGTGATGGCGGCCTACCAGACCGGCGACGCCAAGCTGATCGACCGGGCCCGCGCCGCCTATCGCGCCCAGGTCTCGACCAACATCCAGGCCGACGGCTCGGTGTTCGACTTCCACGAACGCGACGCCCTGCACTATGTCACCTATGACCTGGATCCGCTGATGATGGCGGCCCTGACGGCCAAGGCCCACGGCGAGGACTGGCTGAACTGGAAGGGCGCCAACGGCGCCAGCCTGGCCGACGCCCTGGACTGGCTGGCCCCCTACGCCAGGGGCGAGAAGGTCCACATCGAGTTCGCCAACTCCAAGATCCAGTTCGACCGCGATCGCGCCGCCGCCGGCCAGAAGGAGTACGCCCCCCATCCGTGGGACGTTTCCAACGGCGTCGGCACCTATGGTCTGGCCGCTTTGCTGGATCCGCGCTTCGCCGCCCTGCGCGACGACCTCGTCGCCCGCACGGGCCGTAAGCCCTCGGCCTGGATCCTGCTCAATCGTTGAGGTTGTGTGGAGGGATTGGATAAGTCTCTGGTGGCGTTATTGCGACCATTGGTCTTGCCAATTTACCTAGCGGAAGGTCCCCGGGGCGGATCCTGCTCGTCCTCGCCCTTGACCCCGGCCTGCGGGCCTCCCGCGTTGGGCGACGGAAGGGACCGCGATCCGATAGCGAGGGATTCTAAGCCGTCGCCGCCCAGCCTCGGAACGTGAAGGCGGCGTGGAACGGGGCCTGCCTCACGCCGATCCGCAGTCGCCGCCGTGCGGCTGGGGACGGCGCTGGCGGCCCTGGGCTCCGGCTCTATGGCCCGGAACCTACCCTTCGAGCTCCCGCAGGTCCCGTCCGCGCGTCTCGGTCCCGAAGGCGGCCACCAGGGCCAGGGCCAGGGCCAGCGGGGCGATGATCAGGAGGGCGGCCACCTTCAGGGGCGGCACCGCGCCCAGTATGCCCAGCAGCTGGGCGATCAGGCCGCCGGACTTGCTGCACGCGGCCACCCAGCCCGTGGCGCGGCCCCGGATGCGCATGGGGAAGCTCTCGGCGGTGTAGGGCAGCAGGATCGCCAGCAGGCCGTTCGTGCCGATGATCATCAGGGCCACCGGGGCCACGGGGCTGACGCCGGGCCCGATGGTCAGGACCCCCGCCACGCCCAGGGCGCTGATCGCGATCGTGGCGGCCAGCGACCACTTGGTGCTCCAGCGGCTGTAGAGGAATGCGCAGACGAAGACGGTGGGGAAGGCGATCAGCGCCGACTTGGCCAGGAGCTGGCTGGACACGCCGACGCTCAATCCTTCGGCCACGAGCTCGGCGGGCAGCCATAGCAGAAGGCCGAAATTGACCAGGCCCCAGGCCACGGCGGCGATGCTGAGGGCGGCGGTCTTGCCGGCGAAACGGCGCTCGATCGGCGGAGGCGTCAAGACGTGGTGATGCTCGTCGGCCGGGGTCTCCTCGCGCTCGCGCACCACCGACCCGAACCGCTTCATCACCGCATGGGCGGCGTCGATGCGGCCGATGGTCATCAGGAACTTGGCCGATTCGGGAATCGCGCCGGACAGGGCGATCAGGATCAGGCCCGTGGGCAGGTTCAGGAACCACATGATCCGCCAGCCGAACTCGGGCTGCAGCAGGGCCGAGCAGGTGCTGGAGGCGAGGTATCCGCCCACCGCGCCCAGGCCGCCGACCAGCACCAGGCTCCAGCCCCGGTGGCGCGAGGGCATGGTCTCGGCCAGCAGGGCGTAGACGACGGGCAGCAGCCCGCCGGCCGCCGCGCCCATCATGAAGCACATGCCCACGTTCCACCAGAAATCGGGCATGGCCCCGCAGATCGAGGTGCCCACGAACATCACCGCCGAAAGCAGGATCGAGGCGCGCCGTCCGAAAATGTCGGCCAGGGCGCCCCAGATGATCGAGCCGGCCACCGTGCCGCCCAGGGCCGCGAACGGCAGCCAGGCGACCGTGGCCTTGCCCACCCCGTATTCCTTGATCATGCCCGGCACGACGAAGCCCAGGCTGGCGGGCTTCATGATGTCGATCACCAGGGCCACCACCAGGGTGACCATCAGCCCCCAGTGGGCCAGCGAGAGGGGCGCGTCCTCGGGCGGGGTGACGTCGACGACGTGGTGGTCGTGGGCGTGGTCGATCCCGCGTCGCGGCAACAGGCCCCAGCCGGCCAGGACGCAGCCGGGCGGGATGATCAGCATGCCGATCGTCATGCCCAGGTCCATCGGCATGCCAGCGAGCTGGTAGCCGATGTCAGCGCCCATCAGGTACATCGGCACGTGCAGCACCACGCCTATGGTGACGACCAGGCAGCCCAGCCAGAACGCCCACAGGCGCTTGCGATCGGCCAGGACGTGGTGATCTGACGAAACGGTTGTCATGCGTGCTCGATGGATTTTTGGCGACCCCGGAGAACCGGAGCCATACCATGGGTCGGCGCGTTCAGGAATTTAGGTGTCATAAGGGGCGACATGGCCGACGACGCATCCCTGCTCAATCCCGCGCCTCTGCTGCAGCCGGGCTCGACCTGCTGGCGCGTGGAGACGGCCGACCGGCTGGCGCTGTTCATCGACAACGACGAGGCGTTCGACGCGCTCAAGGCGATCCTGCTGTCGGCGCGCAAGTCGATCTGGATCCTGGCCTGGGTGTTCGATCCCCTGACGCGCCTGGATCCCGACCGGGTGAAGAAGAGCCGCGACCCGGCCCACGTCGACCGCATCGGCCTGCTGCTGCGCCGCCAGGCCGCGCTGAACCCGGGCCTGGATGTGCGGATCCTGGTCTGGGACATGCCCCTGCCGATCGCCGCCTCGCAACTGTTCGGCCCCCATCGCGGCCAGGTGTTCTTCGCCGGCTCGCGCGTGAAGTACCGCCTGGACGACACCCTGCCCGCCAGCGCCTGCCATCACCAGAAGGTCGTCGTGGTCGACGGCTCGGTGGCCCTGGTCAGCGGCGGCGACATCGGGGTGGACCGCTGGGACACCACCCAGCACCTGGACAACGATCCCCGCCGCCGCCTGCCCACCGGCCACCACTATCCGGCCCGGCACGAGGTGGCGGCCCTGGTCGACGGCAAGGCCGCCGAGGCGCTGGGCGACCTGTTCATCGCCCGCTGGGAAAAGGCCTCGGGCGAGACGCTGGCCCAGCCGGACAAGCCCGACGAGGCGCCGTGGCCCGACTATCTGGTCCCCAACCTGCGCAACGTGAAGCTGGGCATCTGCCGCACCCAGCCGGGCTGGCGCGGCGATCCGGAGATCAACGAGACGATGCTGATGCACCTGGCCAGCATCAAGGCCGCGCGCCGGCTGATCTATCTGGAGAACCAGTACCTGACGTCGCCGATCATCGTGGAGGCCCTGGCCGAGCGCCTTGCCGAGCCGGACGGACCCGAGGTGGTGACGGTGGGCCCGGCCCACAGCCCCAGCTATTTCGACCAGATGACCATGGACAGCGCCCGCACGGCGGCCATCAACCACCTGCGCGAGGTCGACGTCCACGGCCGGTTCTCGGCCTTCAGCGCCCGAACGCCCAAGGGCGCGGCGATCATCGTCCACTCCAAGGTGGCGATCATGGACGACTGGATGGCGCGCCTGGGCTCGGCCAACCTCAACAACCGCTCCATCGGCCTGGACACCGAGTGCGACATCGCCTTCGAGGGGCGAGACGAGGCCACCCGGGCGGCCGTTCGGGCGTTCCTGGGACGGCTGATCGGCCACTTCCTGGACCACGAGACCGAGACGGTGCTGGAGACCTACGACCGCGAAGGCGGCCTGGCGGCGACGATCAACGCCCTGGACCGCAAGGGCGGCGAGCCGCGCCGGCTGGCGCCGGTGCCGATCCGGCCGCTGACGGGCGTGCAGCAGTTCATCGCCGACTGGAGCCTGGGCGACGCCCTGTGCCCCGACGACGCCTGGCGGCCGTGGGGCCGTCGCAAGCGTCTCAAGCGCGACATCCAGCGCCTGATGGAACCCCTGGGCGGCTCTAGGCGGCTGCCGCGTCACCTGCGGCTGTGACCTCCAGGTCGACCACCAGCGGCAGGTGGTCGGAGGCCAGGCGCGAGCGGGCGTCGAAGGGCGAGCGGACGTCCAGGGTGCGCAGGCCCTTGGTCACGAACACGTGGTCGATCCGCATGAACGGGAACTGCGAGGGGAAGGTCGCCGTAGGCGGCCGCCGCCAGGTGGGCGTGGGCGCCTGGGCGTCGTGCAGGGCCGCGCGCAGCAGGCGGTAGGTGGCCGAGTAGGGCGTGGCGTTGAAGTCGCCCAGCAGCACGCCTGGCGTTATCCAGGCCGGGCTGGCCAGCCACTTCTCGCCCAGCAGGGCGGCGGCCTGGCGTTTCTGCTCCTGCGGGACCAGGCCCAGGTGCGTGTTGATGATCTGGACCGGCACGCCGCCCACCTCGACGCTGATCCACACCGCCCCCCGCGGCTCCAGGCCGGGAATGGCGGGGAACAGCGGCAGGCCGTCGGCCTTGACCTTGGTCTCGGGCAGGGCGGTCAGCAGGGCGTCGCCGTACAACTCCTCCTCCACGGCCATGGCCGGGTGGAAGTGCGACTTCATCTTCAGCAGTTCGGCCAGGCGGTGGGCCTGGTCCACGCCCTTGGTCCGCGCGCGGCGCACGTCCAGTTCCTGCAGGGCCACGACGTCGGGATTCTCGGCGGCGATCACCTCCGCCACGCGCTCGACGTCGAGCTTGCGGTCCGTGCCCACGCAGCGGTGGACGTTGTAGGTCATCAGGCGAAGTTTCATCCGTCGAACAGATCGCCCGAGGCCGGCGGAGGTTCCAGTCCCGCCGCCGGCGGATTGCGGCTGAGCATGAACAGGCACGTCTCCGAGCGCCAGTTCTCGAAAGCCTTGGTCGGATCGATCGGCCGGGCGGGGCCATCGCCGGCGAAGGCGCAGCAGGCGTCCACGCGCACGTCCAGGTCCTCGGTCAGGGCCAGGAAGTCGGCCAGGGTGCACAGGTGGATGTTGGGCGTCGACCACCAGGGCAGGGGCAGGGCCTTGGTCTCGGGCATGCGGCCCCGGCTCAGCAGCGACCAGCGCACCCGCCAGTGGCCGAAGTTGGGGAACGAGACCACCGCGTGATCGGCGATGCGCAGCAGCTCGTCCAGCACATGGCGCGGGTTGCGCGTGGCCTGCAGCGTCTGGGACAGGATCGCATAGTCGAAGCTGCGGTCGGGGAAGTGGTCCAGGTCCTGGTCGGCGTCGCCCTGCACGACCGACAGGCCGCGCGCCATGCAGGCGGCCACGCCCGCCGCGCCGATTTCCAGCCCGCGCCCGTCCACGCCCTTCTCGCGGGTCAGCAGCTCCAGCAGCGCGCCCTCGCCGCAGCCCACGTCCAGCACCCGCGATCCGGGGCGGACCAGGCGAAGGATCTCGCGGAAGTCCTCGCGGATCATCAAATCCCCCGCTCCCGTTCCACCGAACTCAGGAAACCCTGCAAGGCCGCGTCCATCACCGGCTCGTCCAGCAGGAAGGCGTCGTGGCCCTTGTCGCTCTCGATCTCGACGAAGGCCGCCCGCGCGCCGGCCGCCGTCAGGGCGCGCACGATGTGGCGGTTCTCGCTGGTGGGATAGAGCCAGTCGCTGGTGAAGCTGAGCACGCAGAAGCGCACGTCTCGCGCCCCGGCGAAGGCGCTGGCCAGCACTCCGCCATGTCCGGCCGCCAGGTCGAAATAGTCCATGGCCCGGGTGATGTAGAGATAGGAGTTGGCGTCGAAGCGGTCGACGAAGCTGGCCCCCTGGTGGCGCAGGTAGCTCTCGACCTGGAAATCGGCGTCGAAGCCCCACGACAGGCCGTCGCGCTGCAGCTCGCGGCCGAACTTCCGCTGCAGGGCGGGCTCGGACAGGTAGGTGATGTGGGCGGCCATACGGGCGACGGCCAGGCCCTTTTCCGGACGCACGCCCTGGCTGGCGTAGGCTCCGCCGCGCCAGTCGGGATCGGCCATGATCGCCTGGCGCCCCACCTCGTGGAAGGCGATGTTCTGGGCCGAATGGCGCGAGGCCGAGGCCAGGATCACAGCGCTGAACAGCTTCTCCGGATAGCTCACCGCCCACTGCTGGGCCTGCATGCCGCCCATCGAGCCGCCGACCACGGCCAGCAGGGTCTCGACCCCCAGGGCCTCGACCAGCATGGCCTGGGCCCGCACCATGTCGGCGATGGTGATGACCGGGAAGGTCAGGCCGTAGGGCTTGCCCGTGGCCGGATCGATCGAGGCCGGGCCCGTCGAGCCCATGCAGCCGCCCACCACGTTGGAGCAGATGATGAAGTGCTTGGCCGGGTCCAGGGGCTTGCCCGGCCCCACCAGCCGCGACCACCAGCCGGGCTTGCCGCTGACGGGATGGGTTCCCGACACGTGCTGATCGCCGGTCAGGGCGTGGCAGATCAGGACGGCGTTGGTCCCGTCGGCGTTCAGCTGGCCCCAGGTGCGGTAGGCGATCTCGAGATTGTCCAGCCGGGCCCCGGAATCCAGTCGCAGGGGCTGGTCCGGCGGGAAGCGCCAGGTTCCCCCTTCCGACATTACGGCCCCGGCAAAATCTAGGTTCGCCATGCCCGCCTTGGACCGCTTGGCGTCGCCGGTGTCAACCGGGCGCTTCCTGAGCGTCGCGGCGAAGGCTATGGAGGGGCTCATGGACCGACTGATCCTCATGCGCCACGGCAAGGCCGAGCAGCACGCCGCCTCGGGCGGCGACTTCGAACGCGCGCTGACGCCGCGCGGCCAGAACGACGCGGCCCTGATGGGGCGCGTGCTGGCCAAGGCGGGCCTGGCGGCGGACCTGGCCCTGGTCTCCTCGGCCCGGCGCACGCGCGAGACGTGGGAAGCCCTGGCGCCTTCGTTCCCTGGCGCGCAGGTCGAGGTGCGCCGCGACCTCTATCACGCCGAGGCCCAGGACGTTCTGGCCGCCATCCGCGAATCCGCACCCGACGGCGGCGCGGTGATGGTCGTGGGCCACAATCCGGGCCTGCACGAGCTGGCCCTGCGCCTGGCCATGGGCGGCCCGGCCGATCCGGCCCTGATGGCCAAGCTGCGGGGCAAGTTCCCCACCTCGACGGCGGCGGTCTTCGCGATCGACCCCAATGGCGCCCCGACCCTGGCGCATGTCTTCTACGCATCGGAAAACGGCGGACACGGCGGCGAATGAGCAAGATCTACAAGATCCTCCCGCGCACGGAGTGGGAGGCCGCGCGCGCGGCCGGGTCCTTCACCGGCTCGGCGGTCGACCTGGCCGACGGCTACATCCATTTCTCGGGCCACGACACCGCCCAGCGCACCGCCGAACTCTACTTCAGGGGCCTGTCCGACCTGATGCTGCTGACCGTCGAGGCCGACGACCTGGGCGAAGAGCTGAAATGGGAGGTCTCGCGCGACGGGGCGCTGTTCCCGCATCTCTTCCGCGCCCTGCGGGCGGACGAGGTGCTGGCCGCGCGGGCGCTGGAGCTGGACGCCGACGGCGTGCCGATCCTGGGCGAGCTGCCGGCATGAGCCTGCACGATGTCGCCGCCCGCGCCCTGCACGCGCTGGATCCCGAGGACGCCCACGGCTGGGCGATCCGGGGCCTGAAGATGGGCCTGGGCCCGGTCGAGGCCGGGCGCGACGACCCGATCCTGGCCGCCACCGTGGCCGGGCTGAAGCTGTCCAACTGCGTGGGCCTGGCCGCCGGCTTCGACAAGAACGCCGAGGTTCCCGCCGCCATGATCCGGGCCGGCTTCGGCTTCGTGGAATGCGGCACGGTCACGCCCCTGGCCCAGGCCGGCAATCCGCGACCGCGTCTTTTCCGCCTGACGCAGGACCAGGCGGTCATCAACCGCATGGGCTTCAACAACGAGGGGCTGGAGCCCTTCGCCGCCCGCCTGTCGGCCCTGAAGGCCGGGGGCTCGGGCGGCGTGGTCGGGGCCAATATCGGCGCCAACAAGGACGCCGCCGACCGCATCGGCGACTACGTCACGGGGCTGACCCGCCTGTGGGGGCTGTCTGACTATTTCACCGCCAACATCTCCTCGCCCAACACGCCCGGCCTGCGCGCGCTGCAGACCAAGGCGGCGCTGGAGGAGCTGCTGGGCCGCATCGCCGAAGCGCGGGCCAGCCTGCGGGCGGCCTCGACCACCGACTATCCCATCTTCCTGAAGGTCGCGCCCGACCTGGAGGAGGGCGAGGTCGAGGCGATCGTGGAGACCGTCGTCGGCGCGGGCCTGGACGGGATCATCGTCAGCAACACCACCGTCGCCCGGCCCGACACCCTGGCCTCGTCCCAGGCGGGCGAGGGCGGCGGCCTGTCGGGCGCGCCGCTGCTGGCGGCCTCGACGGCGGTGCTGGCGCGCTTCCGCCAGGCCGCCGGCGGCCGCACGGCCCTGATCGGCGCGGGCGGGATCGCCAGCGGCGCCGACGCCCTGGCCAAGATCAAGGCCGGCGCCCAGGCCGTCCAGCTCTATTCGGCCCTGGTCTATGGCGGCCCGGGTCTGGTCACCCGCATCAAGCGCGACCTGGCCGCCCGACTGCGAGCCGAGGGCTTCGCCTCGGTGACGGACGCGGTCGGCGCGGCATGACGCCCGACGCGACCCTGGCCTGGTTGCGACGCTTCGGGCCGCTGGCGGCCCTGCTGATCCTGTTCGTGGTCGCCCTGACCACGGGCCTGGCGGGCAAGCTGTCCCTGGAGACCCTGCAGGCCCAGGGACAGGCCCTGCAGGCCTATGCGGCCGCCCATCCGATCAAGTGCGCGATGATCTATGTCGTCCTCTATGTGGCGACGGTGTCGATCTCCCTGCCGGGCGCGCTGATCCTGTCCCTGACCGGCGGCTTCCTGTTCGGGCCCATCGGCGGCGGCTTCGCGGCCGTGACCGGGGCGACCGGCGGATCGACGGTGGTCTATCTCGTGTGCCGCACCGCCTTCGGCGACTTCCTGCGGCGCAAGCCCGGGGCCCTGCTGGCCCGGGTGGAGGAGGGCTTCAAGGCCGACGCCTTCTCCTACCTGCTGACCTTGCGCCTGATCCCGGCGTTCCCGCTGCTGCTGGTCAATGTGGCCTCTGGGCTGATGAACATCCCCATCCGCACCTACCTGCTGGCCTCGTTCCTGGGGATGGTGCCCAGTTCGTTCGTCTACGCCGGCATAGGGGCGGGCCTGGGCCACATCTTCGCCAGCGGCGAGCCGGTGACGTTGCACACCCTGTTCTCGCCCCGCATCTATCTGCCGATCGCGGCGATGGGCGCGCTGGCGCTGTTGCCGCCGCTCTGGCGTTATTGGCGACGTCGGCGCGTTGCCGAAGCCGCAGACGTGAAGTAACCCAGACGAATGGCCGAACCGGTCACGCCAGACCCGCAGTCCCCCAAGCCCGGGCGTCGCTTCCCGTGGCCCGGCGGCCTGTCGGCGCGTCTGCTGCTGCTGACGGCGCTGTTCGTGTTCCTGGCCGGCGCCTTCATCCTGCCGCCCGCCCTGGCCGCGTTCGAGGAGCAGTGGCTGCTGGATCGCGTGCGCGCGGCCGAACTGGCCTCGACCATCGCCGACGCCGATCCCGAGCGCCGGGTCACCGACAAGGTCTCCCAGCAGCTTCTGGACCAGGCCGGGGTGGTGATCGTGGCGCTGGAGGTCGACGGCGCCCGCCGCCTGGTGCTGCCCACCGAGCCGCGCGGGCTGAAGATCAAGCCGCCCTACCTGGTCGACCTGCGCCGCCAGAACCCCGGCTCGTGGCTGGCCGCGCCGTTCTTCACGCTCAAGAGCGCGCCCGGCAGCATGGTGCGGGTGATGGCCGAGCCGCGCTTCCGCCAGGAGGCCGAGTTCGTCGAGATCGTGCTGCCCGACGCCCCGCTGAAGGCGCAGCTGGTGGGCTATCTGGGCCGGCTGGCGGCGGTGACCCTGTTCGCCGCGGCCCTGGCCGGCGGGCTGATCTACCTGTCGCTGAACTTCCTGCTGGTGCGGCCCATGCAGCGCATCACCCAGGCCATGGAACGGTTCCGCGCCGATCCCGAGGATCCGGCCGCTCGCGTGGTGGTCTCGCGCCGCCGCGACGAGATCGGCCGGGCCGAGCGCGAACTGGACCTGATGCAGACCGACCTGCTGACGGCCCTCCAGGCCAAGGCCCGCCTGGCGGCCCTGGGCGAGGCGGTGGCCAAGATCAACCACGACCTGCGCAACATGCTGACCAGCGCCCAGATGGCTTCGGACCGCCTGGCCGCCCTTGGCGACCCCAAGGTGGCCCAGGCCCTGCCGCGCCTGGAGCGGGCCCTGGACCGCGCCATCACCCTGGCCAGCGACGTCATGGCCTACGGCAAGTCCAAGGAGCCCGCGCCGGTGGTGCGGGTGGTGTCGCTGCGCGCGGCGCTGGACATGGCCGCCGAGGACTCCGGCCTCCAGCCGAGCGGCGTCACCCTGGAGACGGTCATCGACCCTCGCGAGCAGGTCCAGGCCGATCCGGACCAGCTGCACCGCATCCTGACCAACCTGCTGCGCAACGCCCGCGAGGCCATCGAGGCCACGCCCGACCGCAGCGGCAAGGGCAAGGTCTTCGTCGAGCTGCGCCGCGCCGACGGCTTCAGTCACCTGCGCCTGTCCGACGACGGCCCGGGCGTGCCCGAGAAGGCCCGTAACAACCTCTTCCAGCCGTTCGTGGGATCGGTGCGGCGCGGCGGCACGGGCCTGGGCCTGGCGATCGCCCGCGAGCTGGCCCAGGGCCATGGGGGCGACCTGGCCCTGGTCGAGACCGGCCCCGGCGGCTCGGTCTTCGACCTGACCCTGGCCGGAACGCCGGACCCCTTGCCCGAGCCCCCGCCGGAACCGGCCAAACCCAAGGCGAAGTCCAAGCCGTAGGCGAGGAGCGGCTTCCCCGTCACGAGGTCGCGCCTCGCGCCGACGCAGGAGGGCGGGGCAGGGCGCGTGGATCATCCTTCCCGTATGGCGGAGCCTCATTGCGACCGGCAGCCAGCGCCGAAGCGGCCGGATTTGATATCGGCTAAGGTGGGGAGCAGACTTTGAAGCGGGCCAGGAACGTGCAAGGGCGAGCCTCCAGAGGATGAGGCGCTTGTTGCGGCCTTGGATCGTCTCCTGGCGGCGCGCCATGATACCCCCGCCGACCGTCCGACGATGATCAGGATGCGCCGAGGCAGGACTATGATTCCTGGCGTAGCCAACTCGTAGAGCGCTTTCCGAACTACGGATTTTACCCGACGGCGGACGCTAATGCGCCGCTAGACGCACCGGCAATGGTTGATGATGCAATTGACGATCTCGTCGATCTTACCTTGGGCGTGCGTGATGTTGTTTGGTTTGCGGAGCACCAGGCCGTCGCGGACCCGCACTGGTGCTTTCGCTTCCACTATTCTCACTGGGGTCTGCATGCGCACCAGCTAGCGCTCTGTCTGAACGCCCGTGCATGATGACCGTTCGCCATGGGGGGAACTTTCGCCGTCTTTGGAGCAGCCGTCTGGCGGAAGAAATCTCAGATCTAAATATTGTTGAAGCCAAACCCTGAAAGACGGCGCTAGCCCCGGCCGAGTGCGCCTGCTTGCGCTACCAGCACCCCGGTTTCGGCGTTGAACCCTATTGGGCGGGGCTCTGCTCAGATTTCGTGTCGTCCCCCGCGACCAGGGGGTCAGCAGCGCTCGCTTCATGCCTGGCAAGACCCGGTTCACGCCGGCACGAAGACGCCATGGAACGTCACCGGGAGGGCGACCGGCGCTCGCCAAGCCGCGATCGGACCTTGGGTTACATGGCGGGCGTCAAAGACGTGCAGCTCCGTCGCCTTGGCGTCCAGGTTCACCGTGGTCCCAACCAGCCAGCCGTCCAGCTCCCCAGACGAGCCAGGACGCGGCACGAACACCATTTCCTCCACCAGGTGGCGCGGACCAAAGTCGAAGATCTGGTCGCTGTCGCGCTTCCAGTCGCGCACCGCAACGCCCTGGAACAGCGGGCGGTCCGGCCGCTGGCCGGTGACGTGAACCGAAAAGCGACGAACCTGACCGGCGAAGCGCGGGTCGGAGCGTGGAAACTCGGCGCTGATCATTTCCTTGGCGAATTCGCCCTGGCCATTGGCGCGCAAGCTGATCAGCGCCCGACGCGGCGGCGCGCCGCGCAGCACCTCGCCGCGCAGGATCGCCCCGCCATTGGCCGCCGTGCCCGACGGATCGTCGTCGACGCAGGCGTCGAAGCGGATGGTCCCGTCGGCCTCTTCCCAAGCGTCGCCCAGGTGGAAGAAGAAGAAGGGCGGCAGCTCGAACAGGCGGCGCTGGGACAGGTCGTCCTTGTCCAGCACCAGCACCTGGGTTCCCAGCTCCGGCTTCCAGGCCATGGATTGCGCGAACGGCATGGTCAGCCGATCCTGCATCCAGGGCTGCAGCACCACCACGAGGTGGCGTGCCGTGGCCGTGAAGTCATGCATGTAGCTGCCGCGCGGCAGGCCGATCACCTCGGCCTTCAACAGGACGCCGTCGGGGGCAAGCTGCCAGACGATCGCCTTCTGGCCCGCCAAGCCAAGATTCCACACCACGCCGTCCGGTTGGACGCGCGGGTGGGCCAGGAACGGCATGCCCTTTAGATCCGGGCGCAGCGTCTTGGGGCCGAGAGTCTCCAGGGTGGCGGGGTCCAGCGCAGTCGGCGAGCCGCCTTCCCACAGCGCCCACAGCTCGCCGCCGGCCATCATCACCGAGGTGTTGGCGGCGTTGGCGTCGTCGGGGCTGGAAATCATCGCGCCGGGACCGGCGGCCGTGCCGTAGCCGGGGGTGACCACCGCGCCGGCGGCCGCGTCGCGACGGCGCTTGGCGGTGTCGACGAAGCGGGCGGCGACCCGCGCCTGGCCGCCGGCGATCTGAAACTTGCGCACCAGACCATCGCCGTCGAACCAATGGCCGACGTCGCCGCCAGGCCGTCGGAACTTGGCCGGACCGTTACGCAACAGCGTGCCTGTCAGCGCGGCCGGCGCGCGGCCGTGCAGGCGGGTCATAGCGGTGGGAGCCAGATCGGACTCGACGTCGGCCACGCCCAAGGTCCAATCGTTGGCGGCGGCGGCCCATACGGCCTCGGGGGTCAGCAAGGTCGCGCCGCTCAAGAGAGCCGCGCCGCGCAGGATGTCACGCCGGTTCATGGCTTTTCTCGCTACTTCAGCTGAATCGACTGGGTGTTAGAGCCGGCCCGCACCTCGAAGGCGGCGGCCTCGAAGCTGGGCGGGCCCATGTTGGGCTGGGCGCCGTTCGAGAAGCCGTAGGGCTCGGTGGGCAGGCCAAAGGGGTTCAGGCCCATCTTGCCGTCGCCGTCGAGGTCCTGGAACGCTTTGATGGCGTATGTTCCCGGGGGCAAGCCGGTGATCTTGGCGCTGGGCGCAATGTCGGCGGCCGAGACCATCGTGGCGCGGACGGGCCTGCCGCCCTTCCAGGCGTCAGGGCTGTCATAGACCACGATCATGACTTGGCCTTCGTGCGTGGTCAGGGCCGGCAAAGCCAGGACCAGATCGCCGGTCGACTGTTCGGCGTGGGCGGCGGGCGCCAGAGCGGCGGCGAGCGCGGCGATGATCAGGGTGTTGAGCGCCGTCATGGCGATCTCCTTCAAGCTGGAAGCGGCGGCGGGATCGCCGCGTCGTTGGAGATTGGTTGAAGGGAGCCGGTCGGCGCTTCAACCGCCGCCGCGCCAGTCGCCGGCCGGATTTCGTGAACGGCGCGCGCCTGCCATTCACGCTTCGCCAGTAACGGCGACGAGCTTCGGCTGAACGTCTGTTTCCTGGAGGGGCGCCAAGGCGGCAACTGGCGCGACGCGGCCGCGACCGGGCGCTGGCGCCGACCGGGGAAGAACAAGAGCGGACCTCGGTGCGCCTCGAAATTCCGGAGCTCCAGCGGGAGTGGGAGTCTCTCGCACAGAAGTCGCCTTCTTGAGTTCGACCTTAGGATGCCGTAGAAAGCTTCGCAGCCAAACCCGGCGCGTTTCTGACACTGGAAAGGAGAGCAGCATGCGAGCGACCTCAGCCCGCCAAGAAAATCTCCTTATTCTCCAGACTCTTCAGGAACAGATTGCATGGGCAATTTGCTGTCGGGCGATGTTCGTCGCCTGATCCCTTTCGGCGAGGCGAAAGCACCTCGCTAGTTCATCAAGAACCCGCTGTTCAGCCAGACGCCGTCGGCTTCCGTTCCTCGGGAGGGCCGTCATGCGCGCTGACATGTTCAAGGTCATCGTCGAGCGCCCGCGGTGGGGCGCTGGGCATGCGTCCTCACCGAAACTGAAAAGGACCCCCGACCCGAATATTCAATACATCGGCCTGAAACGTCACGCCCACATCGCGACGCCCTACTCGAAATCGCTCAATGAAAACCTCGCGCCGCTCGTACGGTTTCTGCGAAGTCGGCGGGGGCGCTCATGGGACAGCGTGTTCAGCGAGATCTGCGCCACCCTCGACACCGGCAGCACGATCAAGATGCATGTGCGCGAGCACATTGAGGATTACGTCCTGACGCGCATTTCGATCGGTCGGCGTGGCGAGTGGATGCACGAGGGCGAGGTGCTCGGACTGGACAGCCAATGGTGTCGCCGACGGGCGTTCTTCGTCGATCCACGTGATGGACTCCTCAAGGACATCAAGGGTCTCGCCCAATGCCTGCCCGCCGCCAATCGCGGCGGAAAAGGCGGTGCGCTATGAGCCGGTCTCCTAAAATCACGCTGATCTCGGCGGATCCGTCCCGCCTGGATCCGGCCGCCATCGGCCAGCTCGAGGCGTCGATCCGCTATGAGGGGATCGAGCGCGTCGTTGGCCTGCCGGATCTTCATGTCGGCGCCGGGATCGCGGTGGGCGCCGCGTTCTGGTCGCCCGATCGTATCTGGCCGCATCTTGTGGGGGGCGACATCGGTTGCGGCATAGGCTTGTGGGAACTCACCAGCCCCGTGCGCAAGTTCAAGTTGGGGGCCGTGGAGCGCAAGCTTCATGGCCTCGACGAGGCTTGGTCGGGCGACATCCCCGCGGCCGTGGCGGGTTTCGGCCTGCCACCGAGCTTGGCCGGCCCGGCGCTGGGCACGATTGGCGGTGGCAACCATTTCGTGGAATTCCAGCGAATCGAAGAGGTCGTCGACGGCGGGCGTTTCGATGCGCTGGGCCTGAAGGCGGATCGTGTGTGGATGATGGTTCACAGCGGGTCCCGAGGACTGGGCCAAGCTGTTCTTCAGGCGCACAGGACAGAGCCCGTCAGCGCCGGGATGCTCGCGGCCAGCCCGGCGGGGCAAGCCTATCTGTCTAAGCACGATCAGGCCCAGGCCTGGGCCGTGCTGAACCGGCGGATCATCGCGCAACGCTTCTGCGACGCCATCTGCGCCGAGGGGCGGCCTGTGCTCGATATCTGCCACAACTGCGTGACGCCCCATCTTGGCGGATGGCTGCACCGCAAGGGCGCAGCCCCGGCCGACCGCGGGCTGGTCGCCATTCCGGGATCACGTGGCGATTTCAGCTATCTGGTCGAACCCATCGCCGACAGCGCCGACCAGGCCCTTTCGTCGCTCGCCCACGGCGCTGGCCGCAAGTGGAGCCGCTCGGACGCGCACGCAAGGCTGTCCGCGCGTTTCCGCATCGCCGATCTCCAGCGGACGGCGCTCGGCAGCCACGTGGTCTGCGAGGATCGCCGGTTGATCTATGAGGAGGCTCCACAGGCCTACAAGGACATCCAGCGCGTCGTGGCGGACCTCGAGCACGCTGGCCTAGTGCGCGTCATCGCGCGACTGCGCCCCATGCTCAGCTACAAGACGAGGACGACGTCATGAATGAGGTCATCTTGCACCTGACGTCCGGGCAAGGACCGCAGGAATGTCGTTGGGTCGTCGCCCAGCTGGCGGCCGCCTACGTGCGTGAAGGCAAGGCCGACGGCGTCGCCTGCGAGGTCCTGGAAGGCGCTGAGGATCTTCCCTCATCGCTGTTGATGCGTGTCAGCGGCGACCAGGCGCCGGCGTTCGTCGCCGGGCGCATCGGCACGGTTCTGTGGATAGGCGATAGTCCGTTCCGGTCTGGCCACAATCGCAGGAACTGGTTCGTGGGCGTCGCCGTCGCGCCGGAGCCTGATCTTGTTCCCGATTTGAAGGCTGAAGACATCGACTACCAGACCTTGCGTGCGAGCGGGCCGGGTGGTCAGCATGTCAACAAGACCGACAGCGCGGTTCGCGCCATCCACCGCCCTACCGGCCTGGTCGCCACGGCGCAAGAACAGCGCTCACAGCATGCCAACCGCAAGTTGGCGCGACTGAAACTCGCCATGATGATCGAAGAGCAGCGGGGCGCGTCGCGCGACAAGGCCCGCCGATCACAATGGAACCTCCACCAACAACTTGAGCGCGGCAACCCCGTCAGAACTTACACGGGACGCCGCTTTGCGCTGAAATCCACGATCTGACCCCAGGGGCATGAGATCAGAGGGGGACGGGATCTTGCCCATTCCGTCCTCCGCCTAGCAGATCCGTCGCCCGTCCCAGGTCTGACGCCCTTGGGATGTGGCGTGGATTGGTCGGTCGTGGGGCGCGACCTTCCCGAGCTT
Source organism: Caulobacter sp. (assembly GCA_017745235.1). GTDB lineage: Bacteria > Pseudomonadota > Alphaproteobacteria > Caulobacterales > Caulobacteraceae > Caulobacter. Next base: position 100,908 of record JAGHZU010000006.1, read on the forward strand.
GTCGGCGGTCTTGGCCGTCCCTTCGGGTCACAGCCACGACCTCCTGTCATCGGCCGGCGCGCCGTTCTTAGCTGCCCCCGACGAGTGGTTGTCGTGTTAGGGCGTCGCGATACTCACCCTTGCCACTTCCAGCGCCATCGCGCCAAAAAAGGGGGATGGTCGGAGTTTCAATGCGGGCATGACCCAGACACGTTTGAAGGGGGCGGAACGACGCGAGCGCTTCCTGGATGCAGCGGCGCAGATCGTCATCGAACAGGGGGTCGCGGCCGTCACCATGGACGGGGTGGCCGCGCTCACGGGCGTCACCAAGGCGCTGGGGTATCGCTATTTCAGTGATCGTGACGATCTGCTGACCGCGCTGTTCGACCGCGAGACGCAGATCTATGTCGAGCGCCTGGCGACCGAGGTCGGGCCGACGTCCAGCTTCGAGGACTGGGTTCGCGGCGCGCTGAAGTATTGGTGCCGCCGGGCCGACGAGCGCGGCGAGCTCTTCATGCGCCTGGTCAGGGACTGCGGTCCGCTGGCCGAGCGCGCGCGGGCCAACCGCAAGGCCGACGCCGACGGCTGGGCGCTGGGCTTGCAGAAGGCCTTCGGACTGCCCGCGCGGCAGGCCAGGCAATATGCATGGTTCATGGTCGCCGGCACGGCCGGCGCGCTGGACGCCCGCGACGGCGACGACGAGGCCATGATCGAGGCGATCACCCTGGCCGTGGTCGCCGGCGCGAAGGCCTTGGCCAAGAAGTACGGCGAACCACGCCCCGCCAAGACTTCCTGAGGCTGCATGCGAATGGCGATTGCCCTCGTCGTTAAGTGACGATACCGTTACTTAACGACGAGGCGTCGAGACCTCGCGCGCGGCGGAACGCCCAGGGAGGTGATGACACATGAAGCTCTATGGCGAGGACAATCCCGCGCCCAACCCGCGCCGGGTTCGCATCTTTCTGGCGGAGAAGGGGGCGGCGGTCGAACACGTGCGTGTGCCGTTGCGCGAGCGGGCTCACAAGGCCGAGGCCTTCCTGGAGAAGAACTCGCTGGGCCAGGTGCCCGTCCTGGAACTGGACGACGGCAGTTTCCTCAGCGAGAGCGTCAGCATCTGCCGGTATCTCGATGGCCTGTATCCTGATCCGCCGCTCTTTGGCGACACACCCAAGGCGCAGGCGACCATCGACATGTGGATCCGGCGCATCGAGTTCCAATTGATGGCGCCGATCGCCCACATCTGGCGGCACACCCATCCGCTGACGGCGGGCCTGCTCACCCAGTTCAAGGATTTCGGCGAGTCCAACCGCGCCCATGCCGACCGGGTCTATCGCTGGCTGGACGGCGAACTGGCCGACAGGACGTTTATCGCTGGTCCGGCCTACAGCATGGCCGACATCGTGGCGCTCACCACCGTCGATTTCGGGCGGATGATCGGTGTCGCGGTTCCGGAAGACTGTAGCCGGGTCCTGGCCTGGCTCGACCATGTTTCCCGGAGGCCTAGCGCCGCGGCTTGACGAACGATCGTTCGAAAGCTGTTGTCACGCCCATTAAGTGACGGTAGCGTTACTTAGGCGTCCCGGGCCCGGACGTCATTCCACGGCGCGGTGAGCCCATCGGCTCACCCAACCATCCACGGTCGCCTGCGGGCGGGCGGCGATGGCTTGCGTCCGTCAGATCACAAAAGAAGCCGCGCAGCGGCTCAGAGGAGGAATGCGCCATGCCTTTCCAATCGCGCTCGTCGCGTCTCCGTAGGACGGAATTGCTGTTGGGGGCGTCGGTCGGCGTCGCCGGCCTGCTCGCCGCGGGGGCGGCCTGGGCGGAAGACCCCGAGGCTCGCGCCGCGGGCCCGGTCGTCACTGTCGAGGAGATCATGGTCACCGCCCAGAAGCGGGCCGAGAACGTGCAGGACGTGCCCCTGGCCATCACCGCCGCGCGCGGCGAGACGCTGGCGGCGATGAACGTGACCCAGCCCCAGCAACTGTCGCTGATCGATCCCAGCGTCCGCTTCAAGCAGAGTCTGAGCAGCAGCGCCTCGGGCCTGACGATCCGCGGGGTCGGCACCAGCAGCTTCTCGGCGGGGATCGAGCAGAGCATCTCCACCGTCGTCGACGGCGTGGTGCTGGCCGATCCGTCGAGCCTGGCGACCCTGGCCGACATCGAGCGGGTCGAGATCCTGCGTGGGCCGCAGGGCATGCTGTTTGGCAAGAACGCCTCGGCGGGTCTGGTTCATTTCATCACGACCCGGCCCAAGCTGAACGAGAACAGCGGCCAGCTTCACGTCCAGTACGGCGAGCGCGGGGAGGAGGTGCTTCAGGCGATCGGCAACGTGGCCCTTGGCGACAATCTGGCTTTGCGCCTGGTGGCCACGCACAACGCCCGCGACGGCCTGATCCGCAACGTCGCCAAGGACGGCGTCCTGACCGATCCGCAGGATGTCAGCACTCTTGCGCTGAAGCTGCTATGGCGTCCGCGCGACGATTTGACGGTCTATTTCTCGGCCGACCGGACGGAGAACGACGCCTTCTGCTGCTCGTCCACCTGGCGCAAGGTGACGCCAGGCTACGCCCCCGCCGTGACCAACGCCCGCTATGGGATCGTCGCCGGGCCCAAGAATCTGCTGGTGGCGGCGAACGGACCGTCCCAGGGCAAGTCGACCGCTCAGGGCGGAACGTTGCAGGTCGACTACGACCTGGGCGAACTGACCCTGACCTCGATCAGCGCCTATCGATCGGTCAAGCGCGAAGCCTATTACGACGGCGACCTGACGCCGGTCAGCTATGTCGACGTGAACGGCGGGGCAGGGAAGACCGACTGGCTCAGCCAGGAACTGCGACTGACCTCGCCGATCGGCGAGCGCTTCGACTACGTGGCGGGCCTCTATCTCTACCACTCCAAGGCCTCGTCGCTGATCCGCCAGCGCGGCCAGCTCAGCTGGATCGTGCCGGCCTCGAACGGCGCGGTCGTGCCGGTCGTCCCCGGCGCGCCCCTGGGAACGATCTTCGAAACCTCGACGGTCAACGACGTCAACTCGACCAGCTATGCGGGGTTCGGCCAGGTGGCGTTCCACATCACGCCCAAGCTGGACCTGATCGCCGGCGCGCGTGTGACCCGCGACGAGCTTTCGCTGGATTACCATCGAGCCCCGACGCCGGGCACGGTCTATATCCCGGGGTCGGTCACGGTGAATCTGCACCAGGAGGTCAGCAACACCAATCTCTCCTGGCGGATCGGGCCGCGTTACAATTTCAGCGACGACGTCATGGTCTACGCGACCGTGTCGCGGGGCTATAAGGGGCCGGGCTTCAGCGGGCTCAGCGCCGCCAATAGCCTGGCCGACCAGCGTGTCCAGCCGGAAATTCCGACCAGCTACGAGTTGGGCGTGAAGGCCGCGTTCCTGGATCGCCGCCTGATCCTCAACGCCGACATCTACAGCACCACGGTCAAGAACTTCCAGGCGCAGGTCTCCGACCTGACCAGCGCCACCTATTCCTCGCGGATCACCAATGCGGGCGAGATCAAGACGCGGGGCGTGGAGGCCAATCTGGTGGCGCGGCCGATGACGGGCCTCAACATTACCGCGGGGGTCGCCTACACCCACGCCCGCTACGCCGACTTCAACGGCGTGCAGTGCTACTTCGGTCAGCCCAAGGTGGCTCAGGGCGGGCCCTGCACCGCGCCGCCGTCTAATCCAGCCTCGCTGGACGGCTTCTTCAACGCCAAGGGCCTGAGCCTGGCCGGTGTGCCCGACTGGGTCTATGGCGTGAGCGCGGTCTACGAGCGGCCGCTGACCACCGGACTCCAGGGTTTCGTCCAGGCCAACTGGAACTGGCAGAGCGACATCAACTACTCGATCAGCGGCGACCCGGGCACGATCCAGAAGGCCTACGGCCTGCTGGGCGGCCGGTTGGGCGTGTCGGCGCCGGACAAGGCCTGGAGCGTGGCGCTCTACGCCAGCAATCTGCTCGACAAGCGCTACGCCGCCCAAATCACCCCGTCGCCCGTCACCGCGCTGAACCCCGGCGGGTACGTGCAGTACTTCAGCCCGGACTCCGTGCGCCGGGTGGGGATCAGCCTGGACCTGGCCTTCTAGACCCTGCTCGCGCAACGCCCTTGCACTCGGCGCCTGGGACGAGGCGGCCGCGCCAGCGCGAGCGGCACGGCCGATGAAGCCTCGTCCCGCTTTTTCCCCACGCCACTCTTCAGGAAAGCCAAATGAAACAGTCCATGGGACGCCGAGCCTCGCTGGGCGCTCTGGCCGGTCTGGCCGCCTCGCCTTTGATCGCTGCGAACGCCAGCGCCAAGCCGGCCAGGCCCCTGCCGCCGATCACGATCTATCATCTGGAAGGCCGCCGCTCCGAGCGGATCGTCTGGCTTATGGAGGAGCTGGGCTTCCCCTACGAACTCAAGTTCAAGCGCGGCGATCTGGCCGGCTCCATGGCCATGATCCGCGAGTTCAGCCCGGTGGTGCCGATGGCCCCGACCGTGAAGTATGGCGACCAGGTTCTGGTCGAGTCCGGCGCGATCATCGAACTGATCCTCAATCGCCACGCCCCGGGACGGTTGCAGCCGGCGCTGGATAGCCGCGATTATCCAAACTACCTGATGTGGATGCACTTCGCCGAGGGCAGCCTGGCGGCGCGTCTGTTCTCCGACTATCGCGCCTGGACGGCCCAGCCGCCGAAGCAGCGCTCGCGCCTGGTCGACTCCGAAGCCGTCGTGCAGTTCGCGGAGAACTTCCTGGGTCAGCATCCCTGGTTCGGCGGCGCGGCCTTTTCCGCCGCCGACATCATGATGATGTTCCCACTGAACGCCGCGACCGGTTTGAACCTCGTGGAGGAGGCGCAGTTTCCGAACGTCGCGGCCTGGAAGGCCAGGATCGAGGCGCGCCCCGCCTACCAGCACATGTTGGCCAAGGCGCGTCCGGACGGCATGATCGGCGGCTTGCCGCGCTTGCCCCAGCACGCGCCCGCCGGCCCGCGGGAGACGTTGAAAGCGCCTGGGTAGGCCAGGCTGCCATGACGAACAGGTTGGGACAGCCTTGGCTGGCTCCGCCAGAATCAGCGCCCCCTCAACCAACGTCCCGGCACGGCTTTGGAGTGTTGTGACACCGATGTCGCTACGCAGCGGCAGGCGAGAAGGTTATCCGCCAACGCCGCGCTTGGACGCCGACATAGGGCGCGCAAGCCTGCACGGCGCGCACGGCGGCGCGTTCGGCCAGCAAGGTCTGGGGGTCAACTGCGGCATTGCGCAGGCGGATGACCTTGGGAATGTCGCCCAAGCCGCCATTGGGTTGAATTTCAAGGGTCAGGGTCACCTGACGAGGTGAAGCCGGCCGCCAGCAAGGCGAGATCCGCCGCCATAGGTCACCTGTTGGTGTCGCAGGCCTGGGACCGGTTTCGGGCAGCGAGGCGGCGGCGTAGAGATCAACGCCTTGGGCGCTTTCGCCTTCGCCCAATCCAGGGTCGGCGGCGCTGAAACCCTTGTTCGCAAGGGGGCGTGCAGGCCGGGCTGAAGCTTCCGACGTTCCGGTCGACGACGATTTCGACGACGAGCCGAAGAAGGTGTCCAGGCTTTCCGAAGGGGCTTTCGGCTCGGGCGTGGGCGATTCTTCGGCGTTACTCGAGTGGGCCGAAGCTTCGACCATCCGCTCAAGCGTCTCCGACAAGGAGGGCTGAGCGCTCGTGGGCTGGCCGCTGACCAAGGTGACGCTGACCGCGACTTGTTCGCGTGGCGTCAGCGGCGTCGGGCCTTTCAGCAGGGCTGGCCCCAGGAAGAGGGCGACGTGGAGGCAAACGGCGGTGGCCGCCGCCAGGGCCCGGCGGCGGAGGTCGTCTCGAGAAGCGGCGTTTGAGGACTCCAGCATCGCCTTAGCTATTCGGGGCTTGGATCGCGAAGGCAATCCATAACCGCGGCTTGGCGACACTCAAACTCAAAGCGCCCCGCGGCCCGCGACGGTAAATCCCTGGGTTGCTTTTCCGTGTGCTGCTCGCTAAGCCACGCGAGCTTGGCAGTACACTGGGGGATTCGGTGGGGATGATTGTCTGGTCGCGGCGGGGCGGATACTGCGCCGCCATGGCGTTCTTCACGAGTGCGATCTGTTCAGCCCAGACCACCACGACCTACACCTATGATGTTCGCAGGTGACGTCCGTGATCCGGCCGTCGGCACGGTGACGCTGATCTGCAAGCTGGAAAGGCCCGGGAAGGGCTGAGCCAGGGCGGGCCCGCCTTCCCAACGAGCCGAGAGGCTCATCCGCAACATTGCCGCGCGGCAGAGGCTGCAGGCCGATCGTCAAAAACACCTCGAGCGCCGACCGGTCGATGAGGTGATCTTTCTGGGGTGACTGATGTTCAAGCGGCAACTGATCGGCATGGTGTCCCTGTGCCTTTTGGCGTGGGCCGGGGCCGCATCGGCGCGGATCGATCCGAATCTGGCTCCTCGCCCTTTTCCGAAGAACGACGGCAACGGCGTTGACTTGACGAGCGGGCAGTTCAGTTTGAACGGCCTGTCCGCGTCGATCGGGCCGTCCGGCGAGGGGGGAATGTTCTGGTCTCAGGACATCGCCAGCCAGGTAACGGACACCTCGCGTCAGACCCGGGATCCATACAGCGCCTACATCACCAATGAACTGGTCTTCCCGGACCTGCCGCCGAGCCCCTACGCGCCGCGCTATTACACCGTCGTGGTCAACGGCAAGTCGAGCCGGTTCCGGCGTAACATGGGCACTGGCGAGGTTTTTGGAAGCGCTGCAAGCCAAGGTAAGACGCTGACGTTCGACGGGACGACGGCCACCTTTACCGATGCTAGCGGCCTGACGGCGGTGTTTCTGTCGGGAACCAGTTCGTCGACCCGTCCGGCTTCCAAGATCACCCGGCCCGATGGAGAGGTGCTCACCTACTACTACTATCCGAGCGGCTCGATCCGTTCGGTCGTGTCCAGCCTGGGCTACATGCTGCGCTATACGGAGGTCGTCTATCCGGCCATCTATCCCAGCGTCACCCTGATCAACCTGGCCGTCGACTACTGTGATCCGCAGGCGGCGACCTGTGCGACCAGCGTCACCTGGCCGTCCATCACCGCGACCGGCGGCAAGCAGGTCGATGCGGCTGGGCGGGAGTTCAGTTTCAACGGCGTCCTCGGCAGCGCCGGCCAGTACAACGTCACGTGGCCGGGCCTGGCGACCGTCACCGTGAACACGTCAGACACGGGCAACTACATGTTCCTGACCACGCCGCGCGTGACCTCGGTCACCCGGCCGACCGGAACCTGGAACTACAGCTACGAAGAAGTCCGCGACGCCGAACAGGAGACGATCCTCAACCTGACGACCACCGTGATCGACCCGCTGAACGGCCACTCGTCGGCCAAGGCGGATTTCGACGGGTCTCTGATCGCCCGAACGGACGAGCTCAACCGGGTGTCGAACTTCACGACGGGACCCTATGGGCAGATGAGCTCGATCACGTTTCCTGAAGGCAACAAGGAGGAGCGCACGTTCGACGCCGCGGGGATCGTCACTGGCGTGGTTATCACCCCTAAGGCAGGCAGCGGCCTAGCCGCGGCCTCCGTCTCCACGACCTATCCGGCCTCGTGCACCGACCCTGGGGTCAATCGTAAGACCTGCCACAAGCCGATCACAGTGACCGACGCGCGCGGCGGGGTGACGGACTACACCTACGACCTGAACAGCGGCCAGGTGGCGACGGTTACTGGCCCGGCGGGACCCAACGGCGTGCGGCCGCAGACGCGCTACGTCTATGCGCCGCTCTACGCCAAGGTGAAGGACGCCTCGGGCGCGCTCGTGAACGCGGCCACGCCGGTCTACAAGCTGGTCTCGACCTCGACCTGCAAGACCGGCGCGGCGCCGGCCTGCGTGGGGACGGCCGACGAGACGCTGACCACCTACGCCTACAACTCCAACAACCTGTGGCCGACGTCGGTGACGGTGGCCGCGGGCGACGGCTCGCTCAGCGCCACGACGACCACCAGCTATGACGCCGTGGGCAATGTGATCAGCATCGATGGCCCGCTGCCGGGCGCGGCCGACACCGCCGTCTACAGGTACGACGTCCTGCGCCGGAAGGTGGGCGAGATCGGTCCGGCCTTCGTCAACGACCAGGGCCAGACGCGCTATGGCGCCGCCCGCACGACCTATCACCTCAACGGCCAGGTGCAGATGGTCGAGACCGGCGTGACCACCGGCCAGGACGATACGGCCTGGGCGGGCTTCCAGAGCCTGCAGCGCACGGTCAACGAGTACGACAATCTGGGCCGTCTGACCAAGTCCAGTCGGCAGGATGGGACGGGGGCGACGACCTTCTCCGTCAGCCAGTTCAGCTACGACGCGCTGGACCGCCAAGTCTGCAGCACGGTGCGGATGAACCCGGCCGTGTTCGGCGCCCTGCCGGCCGACGCCTGCGTGCTGGGGACGAGCGGCGCGAACGGACCCGATCGCATTACCCGCACCGAGTATGACGCCGCCGGCCAGGTGACCAAGGTCACCAGCGGCTACGGGACCGGACAATGAGCGGGGCGGAGATGAGAACGGTGGCGGGGGACGGGATGGGGCTCGTGAAGCTCGGGAAGCGGCTGGCGGTTCTGGCGCTGGCGCTGGGGGGCATGGCGACCGCGAGCCTGGCCTGGGCAGCCGACGCGCCGCAGGTGGAGAAGGTCGTGACGTACACCGCCAACGGCAAGGTGGCGACCGAGGCCGATGGCAAGGGCAACCTGACGACCTACGAGTACGATGGGTTCGATCGCCTGGTGAAGGTGCGCTATCCCGACCCGACCACGCCCGGGGTCAGCTCGACCACCGACTTCGAGGCCTATGGCTATGACGCGGGCGACAACCCCATCAGCTGGCGGCGGCGCAGCGGCGAGACGGTGAGCTTCACCTACGACGCCCTCGATCGCGCCCAGAACGGGCTGCGGGGCGAGGCCTACGGCTATGACAATCTGGGTCACCAGGTCTCGGCGACCTATTCGGGCCAGACGGCCTCGGCCAGCTTCGACGCCCTGGGGCGGGTGGTCTCGGAGACCACCAACGGCCTGACGATGAGCTACCAGTACGACCAGGCCGGCCGTCGTACCCGCATCACCTGGCCCGACAACGTCTACGTCTCCTATGGCTACGACGCGACCGGCCGCGTGCAGAACGTCTTCAACCAGGGCGGCCAGGCCCTGGCCGGGTTCAGCTACAACAATCTGGGCCTGCGCTCGGGCGTCTGGCGCGGCCCAGGCGTGGGCGTGATCGGCGAGGGACGCCACTATGACGGCGCCGGCCGCCTGGACGCCCTGGGCTACGACCTGGCGGGCGGCGACAAGGACCAGAACTGGGACTTCCGCTACAACCCCGCCAGCCAGGTCATCACCCGCATCGCGACCAACCCGATTTACGAATGGTCGGAAACGCCTGGCTCCAAGACCTATCAGGTCAATGGCCTGAACCAACTGACCCAGGCGGCGGGTCAGGCGGTCGCCTACGACCTGCGCGGCAACCTCTCCAACAATGGCGGGGTGACCTACGGCTACGACATCGCCAACAACCTGACGGCCACTTCAACCGGGGCGGTTCTGGCCTATGAGCCCACGGGCCGGCTGTGGCAGGTCACGGCCAACGGGGCGACGACCAACTTCCTCTATTCGGGTTCGGACCTGGTGGCCGAATACGCTGGCGGCCAAGTCCTGCGCCGTTACGTTCCAGGACCGGGAATCGACGCGCCGCTGATCTGGTTCGAGGGCCAGGCCACGGCCCAGCCCCGCTACCTGCTGCCCGACGCGCAAGGCTCGATCGTCGCGGTCGCCGACGCCGCCGGCGCGGCGCTGATCACCTACGCCTACGACGAATACGGCGTGCCGTCGGCAGGCGAGGGGCGGTTCCGCTACACCGGCCAGATCTGGCTGCCGGAGGTGGGCCTCTACCACTACAAGGCGCGAGCTTATTCCCCGACCTTGGGGCGGTTCATGCAGACCGATCCCATCGGCTATGGCGACGGGCTCAACTGGTATGCCTATGTGGCGAATGATCCGGTCAATCTGAGCGACCCCACTGGGACGACAGTCTGCGTGACTTGCGTAGAAGAAATTGTTGTAACGGCGGCTCGAAAAGCCAGCGAGGCAGCAAAGAAAATGGCCGATGATATGGCCCGCGAAAATCTGTTACGAGATGTCACGAATACTGTTTCTGAAGTCGTTGTAACGGCGAAGAAGAGCACCAAGAAAGCTTTGAGGTGCCCTGTTCTCGCGATTGAGGGCGTAGCCGGAGCTGTGGGAGGGGTAAGTGCAGCAGCTAATGGCTTGGAGACATCAGCCGAATTGGATTTTTCTTCGGCGCGGATCAGCTATCAGGTTGGAAAGGGTTGGCAAGGAAGGGCAACGCAAGGGGGCGGTGTCGACGCGAAGTTCGGTCCGTTTCAAATACTTGGCGCCAAATTTTCTAGAGAAGCTACATTGGGAAAGAATGGCACTCATACATTTGGGAAATTCAAAGCTCAATCGGATCCGTTTGTTGGGTTTAAATGGGGTGTGGCATTTGTGCTCGGCGGAGAAGTTAAGGTGGGATACGATGATGTTCCCGATAATGCGCCGTGCGATTAGTGAGTAAAAAATTCATGACTAAGCTTCATGCTATTATCACAACAATTTTGATTGTTGCTTTTTCTCCATTTGTAACACTTTTTAAAAGTTACGAAAGATGACCCTGTATAATTATCTATCGCGATCTTAGATCGGTGTGTTTAATGTTATGCTATTTACTGTGGGTGGTTGATATTTGCCTACAGATTTTCCAAAGGAAAACGCCCAAAGGCAATGCTAATTATAGGTGTATTTTTTCCATTTCTATGGCGGTAGAAAATTTTCTGTCTAAAATCGTAGGCGTGAGCAATCGTGGCCTTGTTGGGGTTCGGCGGAAAATCGTCGTAAGTGTCGCTTTTATGGTGTATATATAATGTCATATCGTTAATGAAATATACCAGAGTAAATTTTCCGAAATTCGACTCTAAATCTACTTTCAACAGTATTGCCGCGTTTTTTTGTAATTGCATATGTACTATGTTGAAGTTTGGCTTGTGCGTGGAATAGTTAAAGGTATTTGGAATGTTGGGGGTGAATTAAATCTTGCAACCAACGAGACCCACGGGTGGCGATTGAGCGGGCGATGGCGAAGGCGTTCTGGACCCAGATCGTCGGCCTGAAGGTGATCGTATCGGTGGCGATGACGGTGTTTGTGGTCGTGGTGAAGGCCGGCTGAGGCCGTTCACCAGATAGTCGAACACGGTGCCAATGGCCCAGTCCGAGGGAGTTGTCCCCGTGCCGGAAGACCGCCTTGAGCGGTGATTTGAAGATCCACCAAGCCCTCCCAGACGACCCCGGCAAATGAGGGAGGAAGGAAAGGCACGTCACGCACACCTGCGGTTCAGCTAGCGCTGGGACTGGTCTCGCTTCACTGATCGCTTGCTAGGGTGCTCTGTGGTGGCGCGCTCCACGATCGGCTCCGCTGGCGCCGTGGCTTTGTCGATAATCTGTCGATATGAACGCCGTAGCCGATCGCGATCCGCGATCGGTTGGTTCCGAACCTCCTTAAGAGGGTCTTTGGGCGGTCAGATCATTGCCAAAATCCCCTTAAATTGGCACTACACCATGCGCACCTTTCGGTGCGCGTACCGCTTTGACTTCGCTATACTAATCGGAACGCCGATTTCTAGGAGACTACTCAGCATACTACCGAATCCCGAAAACCCCAATAACGCCGAACCCACTACCGGGGGCACTACATCGGCGGCCTCGAACGCGGCCTAGGCTTATTCCCTAGCTTGCCGTAGGGCAGCCAAAGCTGCCGCGAACCGTGCCCGTGTGAGCTGCCGCAAAGTCAGGTGGCATAAGGGCAAGTCGCCCGATCGATGGCGGAGGCGCGTCGAGGGATCTGTCTCTCCAAACCGACCCTTCCGGTTACGATGATGGCCTGAACTGGTACTCTTACACGTCTAGCGACCCCCTGAACCGAACGGATCCGGCGGGGCTCGCGATGCGTGGGCCCTATTGGGAGGCGCATATTGGAAGCCGCGACTAGGAAGATAAGGGCCGACCTTCGAAAGGGCGGATAAAGCAATCCGGAAGTCGGGCGCTACTGAAGGGCTTCAAGCGCCTTCTTCTGGCGGTCCCGTGCGCGAAAAACCCTTATGGCCAAGGGCCAAGCGTTGCGGTGGTTTATAAGGGGATGGCGGAGAGGGTGTCCGCCAAACCAGTAGTTCCATACCGTATCCAGCCGTCTCGCTGCGTCCTCATAGTGCATTGATTTTTATGGAATAAATCTTGACTTAGTGTCATTATGTCTTTTAAGGTTCCATCCGATCCTGAGCACGAAACGGGACCGAAAGTGGGGCCCGGAATGGGACCGAAAGGGTTCGGCGGAGATGTTAGGCGGAGACTCCGATGAGCGGACGTTCACTCCACAAGCTGACGGCCATTCAGGCAGCGAAGCTCAATAAGCCAGGCCGGCATTCTGACGGCGGCGGCCTCTATCTTTCGATCGATGAGAGCGGGCGCCGACGCTGGGTCTTCATGTACACGCGTACCGGCAAACGCGTTGAGCTTGGGCTTGGCGGTCGGCGAGACCTGACCCTGGCCGACGCCCGTGCGGAAGCGGCGACCTTCCGGGCGATGCTGGCGGCCGGCACCGACCCCAAGGTCGAGCGCGCCAGGGATGACACGGTCCAGACCTTTGGCACCTGCGCCGACGCCTATGTCGAAGCCATGCAGCCTTCTTGGCGTAACGCCAAGCACGCCGCACAATGGAAGATGACGCTTACCAAGTACGCCGGGCCGATCCGCGAGCGACCTGTCAACGACATCACCACCCAAGACGTCCTGGACGTCCTGCAACCGCTTTGGACCCGTACGCCTGAAACGGCCGAGCGTTTGCGCGGGCGGATCGAGAACGTCCTAGACGCTGCGAAGGCGAAAGGATTGCGCAGCGGTGAGAACCCCGCGCGGTGGCGGGGACATTTGAATCAGCTTCTGCCTAAGCGCCAGCGATTGACGCGTGGGCATCACACGGCGTTGTCCTACGATGCCATGCCGGAGTTCATGGCCAGTCTCCGAACCCGTAGCGCGGTTGCGGCCCGCGCCCTGGAGTTCTTGGTTCTGACCGGCGCCCGATCAGGAGAGTTGCTGGGCGCTACCTGGGACGAGATCGATCTTCAAAAAGAAGTTTGGACCGTGCCCGCTAGCCGCATGAAGGCCGGCCGCGAGCATCGCGTTCCTCTTTCCGGGCGCGCGATGACGATCATCGCCGAACGGCTTGAGGTCGGCTCGGTCGGTTACATCTTCCCCGGTGCGACGTCGGCGTCGCCATTGTCATCAATGGCCATGGCGATGCTTCTGCGGCGGATGAAAATCGACGTCACCGTACACGGCTTTCGCTCGACCTTTCGCGACTGGGCGTCGGAAACGACGAGCTTCCCGCATGAGGTCTGCGAAATGGCCTTGGCTCATACCATCGCCAACAAGGCCGAAGCTGCCTACCGGCGGGGTGACCTGTTCGATAAACGCCGCAAGCTGATGGAAGCTTGGGCCGGCTATTGCTCAGGGGGCAACATGAAGCAGAGAGCCTTCGCGCTACTCAGGGCGTGAGAAGCGGGCCAGCAACAACTAGCCGCTTTCCCGTAACGCGAACCCAGGCCAGCTTAGGTCGAAAAGGACGTTCAGTTCAGAGGCTGGTCGGCGCCAACAACCGACATTGGGCCAGCTCCAGGAACACGACCTTCAGGTCGCCGGCCGATCGGGCGAGAACGACCCTCAGCGGACGTTGCTGCCAACCGCTCTACGTTGGAGTTAGCCTTTGCTCCCGATTTCCCTCCCGAGGCAGCTATAAGAAGAGCTCGGTGATCGAAGGGGCGCAGCATGTTTGGGCAATTGGCCGTTTCCGGCCTCCTACTACTGGCCGGCGCGCAGGGCAGCGCTCCATCGAAGGCTATCCCCAAAATGTTTCAAGGCGAGTGGAATGGTACGCTTGCGGATTGCGGAACTGGAAACAACGACTCCCGCCTCGTGATAACGGCGGAAGTGCCTATCAACGAATGGGTCGAGCGAGTGAAGCTCAGACTTGAGAGCATTCCGACTTCTCTAGATGAACTCGTTCAAGCGCATCAGCTACGATCCGGAACGATCAGAGGGCTGACATCTGCCCTTAAGCCGCCGTTGAAACGGCTCCAAGAATGCGACGTTCAGTCTTCAGCCGCTAACGCGAGATAACCCGCTCCAATGTTCGGCTAGATACGCGGCAAGGCCGACGTTAGACACAGCAGCTGGCCTCACAAGGCTGTGTTTAACGGCTGCCCCATCACGCGGGCGCTCGACCCGCACGATCTTGGGCATGCGCCGCCTCGCTCAGTCGCATACAGCCTGTTCCTTCAGCATATAGCGCCGAACGCCGTGCAACGCCCCGCCACCGCAGAAAGCCTTACGGTATCGGAGCCCCGCTGCGTCCTACGACCGGGAGGCTCTTCGCATGTCAGTGTCGGTCATGAAATCACCGCTCGAGCAGGTCGTGATCGAGTACTCCGGCCCCCTCACGCGCTTCTTTCAACGGCGCATTCGCGCCGGCCAGGACGCCGATGATCTAGTTCAGGAGGTGTTCGGTCGGCTGGCGCGGCAGAACCTCTCAACGGTGGACAATCTCCAGGGCTATATCTTCCAGATCGCCGCCAACGTCCTGCGAGATCAGGCGCGGCGCGCCAGCGCTCGCGACTTCATCGTCGCACAGGTCGAAGGCTTCGACGCCGAGGATCAGGCCGGCTTCTCGCCCGAGCGCGTGCTGCAAAGCCGCGAAGCGCTGCAGATCCTGGTCTCGGCGCTTTACGAGTTGCCGCAGAACGTCCGTGACGTCTTCAGCCAGTATCACTTCGACGGGGTCTCCCAGGTCGAGATCGCCCGGCGCATGGGCATGTCGCTCAGCACCGTCGAGAAGCAGATGGCCAAGGCTAGCGCCCACCTCCTCAAGCGCCTCCGGAAGGTCCTATGACGCGGATGCCGAGCATTGATGACATCGAAGCCGCCGCGGCGTCCTGGGACGCGCGGCTACGTCGACCCGACGCGGCGGATCGCGACCGCATCGCGTTCCAGGCATGGTTGCTGGAAGCGCCAGAGCACCAGCAGGCTCACGAACGCCTGCAAGGCGCCCTCTTCGCGCTGCGGGCCCAGGCCGATCTGCCGGAACTGAGCGCCCTGCGGGACGCGGCGCGGCACAGGACCCGCCGGTTGGGCCTGAGGCGACGCATCGCCGCCGGCTGCGCCATCGCCGCAGGACTGGTTCTGGCGGTCGGCGTCGGCCTCAACCTGGATCATGGCGCGGAAACCTGGGCCATCATACATGGCGCAAAGATCTACAGCACCACGCTGAACGAACGGACCCAGATCGTCCTCGCGGACGGCTCGGCGGTGACGCTAGATTCGAACACCCGGCTGGCAGCGCGGCTGACCCCATCGCGACGGAACCTCACCCTGATCTCTGGGCGGGCGCTGTTCCATGTCGCTAAGGATCCTCGGCGTCCTTTCGTCGTGCGCGCCCGCGATCGCACTGTGACCGCGTTAGGCACCGTCTTCGATGTCGGCCTGTCTCAGCATGGCCTGCGCGTGACCCTCCTGGAGGGCCGCGTGGCGGTTCGACCCGTTCACGTCGGCGCACCTGCGCGAGAGCTGACGCCGCGCCAGGAACTGGTCGAGACCGATCTGGCGGCCGCCCCCGTCGTGCGGACCGTGAATCTCGAGAAGGCCACCAGTTGGGTGGACGGCCAACTGTTCTTCGAGAACGACACTCTGGCCCAGGCCGCCGACGAGATGAACCGCTACTCGCGCCTGAAGATCGTGGTCGATCCGGCGGTCGCCAACCTGCGCATCAACGGCATGTTCCGGGCGGGCAACCAAACCGGCTTCGTCGGTGCCCTGCAGACGACCATGCCGGTCGAGGTGCGGTCGGACGAGCGCGGCCAGCTTTTTGTCACAAGACGTCCGGGCGCGGCCCGGGACGCAGCCATCGTCGGAGAGCCAGGTGAGCAGTAAACAGGAAGACAAGCGCCTGGGCATGTCGGCCCAGATCAGCCGGCGCGATGTCGTCAACGGCATGCTGGCGGGCAGCGGCGCCCTGCTGATTGGCGGCTGCGCCACCGGCGCGGACGCGGCCGAGGCGGCCGGTCCGGTCGTCGATGCGTTCACCGGACGCGGCGGGGTCGGCGACTACGCCCTGTCGAACGGCAACACCCAGGCGGTGATCAACGCCGCGCACCGCGTGCGCGATATGACCTTCGACGAACTGCCCAGCGCCCATGACAGCGAGCAGGTCGACCTGGTGATCGTGGGCGGAGGTCCGGCCGGCCTACTGACCGCCTTCGACTACGCCAAGCTGACCGGCGGCAAGAAGACCAGCCTGATCCTCGAGAACCACCCCATCTTCGGCGGCGCGTCCAAGCAGAACGACTTCATGGTCAACGGCGTGCGCCTGACCGGTCCGCAGGCCGCCAACGACTTCGGCGTGCCGGCCAAGGGTTCGGGGATTATGGACCGGGTGTTCGACGACTTGGACCTGCCGCGGGAATATCAGTTCGCCCGCTTCGATCCCAAGTTCAAGCCGCTGCGCTTCTCGTGGGACAACTACACCAACATGGACGGCTTCGGTGAACGCCTGGTCGACATCGGCTATCATTTCAACGGCGTGGACGGCGCCACGCCGCCTCGTTTCGAGCGCAACATCTGGGACGACGGCCTGGCCCGCACGCCGTTCTCGCCGGAGCTGCGCCGCCAGCTGCTGGCCTGGCGCGCCAACGCCGGCGGGACGTCGGACCTGACGCCCCAGCAGATGGACGCCATGAGCTACGCCCACTACCTGGAGGTGGTGAAGGGCTACGATCCCGTGGTGACCCGCATCGCGCGTCCTCCGATCGCCCTGCTCACCGGCCTTGGCATGGGCGCGGTCTCGGCGCTGGCCGCCAGCCGCTACGTCACCAACAACGCCCGCCAGACCATGTCCTTCCCAGGCGGCAACAGCGGCCTGGTCCGGCCGCTGGTCAAGAAGCTGTTCCCCGCCGCGATCGGCGGCGAGGACACCTTCGCCGACATCCAGAGCAAGCCGATCAACTTCGCCGCCTTCGACCGCCCGGGCCAGCCGACCCGGCTTCGACTGGGCGCCACGGTGGTCAAGGTCGGCCATACCGGCCAGGCGGGACAGGAAGACGGCGTCCTGGTGACGTACCAGAAGGACGGACGCCTGCATCAGGTGCGCGCCAAGGCGATCGTCATGGCCAGCGGCGGCTGGGTGAACCGCCGGGTGCTGACCGACATGCCGGCCGAGATCGCCTCAGCCTATGGCGAGTTCATCCACGGCCCGGCCCTGGTGGTCAACGTGGCCCTGACCAACTGGCGGGCGATGTACGACCAGGGCGTCACCGCCCTGCGCTGGTTCGACGACGTCAACATGCTGGGCTTCAGCGGCAACATCCGCGCCCCGATGCTGGTGGACGGCATGACGCCGCCGCTGGATCCGGACAAGCCGGCCCTCTTCACCATGTACATGGGCGTCTATCCGGCCGAGGGAACCGACGCCCGGGCCCAGACCATCGCCAGCCGCACCAAGCTGCTGGGCACGCCCTACGCCACCTACGAGCGGATCATCCGCCAGCAGCTGGCGACGATCCTGGCCGGCACGCGCTTCGATCCGGCCAAGGACATCGCCGGTATCGTGATCAACCGCTGGGGCCACGCGCGCGTCGTCCAGCCACCCGGCTTCTTCCTGGGCAAGGATGGCCAGCCCAGCCCGCTGAAGGTCGTGGCCAAGGGCTATGGCCGGGTGATCATCGCCCACTCCGAGCTCAACGGCGCCCAGAACGCCCGCGGCGCCTTCGAGCATGGCGCGCGCGCGGCCAAGGAAGCCGTGGCCCTGACGTGAGCCACGGCGCTCGCCTTATCGCCTGATCCCATCACCGCCGCGTGCGCCCGCACGCGGCGGTTCTTTTTCGTCCAACTGTTTCCATCGGAGAGACCAGAACCATGCGTTTCACTGCCGCCTTCACCGCCCTCGCCCTGCTGGCCGCGGCCGCGCTCCCCGCGCCCGCCTCGGCCCAGGAGGTCGTCCGCTACGGCCGCGAGGGCTCTTTGCTGCTGGAGAGCGTCGAACTTGGCGCCGGCGCCAAGACGCTGATCCTCGGCGGCTACGCGGCCGCCCCGCTCGATCCCAACGATCGCGCGAAGGGCTATGGCGACACCAAAACCCAGACCATCAGCACACTGAAGAAAATGCAGGCCGTGCTGGAGAAGCACGGCTACAAGATGTCTGACATGGTCAAGATGAACATCTTCGTCGTGACCGATCCGGCGCTGGGCAAGGCCGATTACGCCGGCGTCAACGCTGGCTTCAAGGAGTTCTTCCAGACCGCGGCCAACCCCAATACGGTCGCCCGCACCGCCCTGGAGATCAAGGCGCTGCAAAGCCCCGACCTCTATGTCGAGATCGAGGGCTGGGCGGCGCGCTAGGCGCTACCGCCGACCAACACTGAAAATGCGAACGCCGCCCTTTTGGGCGGCGTTCTTTTGTTTCCGGCCGGCGCGACGATCGAGTGTCTAGAGGGGCCCAACCGCCTCCGCCCGGAAACGGCCCAGTGCGTCCGTTTCCGATGTCGCCACCGGAAGCGGGCGGTCCAGGGGGATCAGAAGCGGAAGCGGGCGCCCACGCGGTAGGCCCGGCCCAGCAGGTCGTACTGGCTGGTCGTACCGAACGCATAGGCCACGCTGAACAGGCCCGGGATCGGATTGGGGTCGCGATCCAGCAGGTTCTCCACGACGCCGAACAGGGTCACTTCCCGGCCAGCAATCTTCACGTCGTAGTTCTGGGCCAGCTCGACATAGGCGGCGGCGCCGAAGTGGTTGATTTCGTCGGCCACGCCCTGGGCATTGGTGCTCGCGAAGTTGCTGAGGCGACCACCGCCCAGATAGCGCACCGAGACCGTCGTGCGGCTGGGGCCATAGCTGTACGTGCCGGTCAGCAGGCCATTCCACTTCATTGTACCGGGCAAGCCCAGTTGGTCGGTCAGGGTTCCGGCCAGGGTGGTCTCGTTGGTCAGGGTGTTGGACGCCAGGAGACGCAGGTCGATCGAACCCTTCAGGCTGTCGCTGAAGCGGGCCAGGTCGGTGCGGTACGAGAGCTCGTAGTCGACGCCTTCCACCGCCTGCTTCTGGGCGTTGACGCCGCCGATATAGATGGTCGCGCCCTCGATGCCGCGGCTGCCGGCGACGCGGACGATCGAGGCGCAGGACGCGGGATCCTGCTGCACGCCAGCACCATAGCACTGGTTGATCAGCTGTTGCGCGCCAATGGCGATGATCGCGTTGCCGATCTCGATCTTGTACCAGTCCACCGACGCGCTGAAGCCAGCCAGCCAGCTGGGGCGATAGACCAGCCCCGCGGTCCAGGTCTTGGCCACTTCCGGCACCAGGTTCGGGTTGCCGCCGCTGATCGTGTAGGTCGAAACGGTCGGAGCGCCTGCCTGGCTCGCATCGACGAAGGTGTTCTGGAAGGCGGTGCCGGCCGCGAACAGATCGTTCAGATTCGGGGCGCGGATGTCACGCGAACGCGTGCCGCGCAGGCGCAGGTCGTCGTTTACCTCCCAGGTCAGGCCGGCCTTCCAGGTGGTGACCGCCCCGCTCGTCGAATAGTCGGTGCGGCGCACCGCGCCGTTGAAGTCCACGCTCTTGAAGAACGGAACGTCCTTGATCAGCGGAACAAGGGTTTCGGCGAAGGCTTCCTTGACGTCGTAGCTGCCTTGCGACGCGCTGAAGTTGCCGGTGTACCAAGCCGACTGCAGCGAGAGCGCGTCGGCCTTGGCCGTGAACTGCTCCTTGCGGTACTCCAGGCCCGCGGCCACGGAAACCGGACCGGCCCAGGTCGAGAACGGTTCGTACTGGGCGTCGACGGCCCAGACGTCCTGATGGATATCGAGGTCCTGCCGGGCCTGCAGCCCCTCGTCGACGCCGAGCACCCAGCGCACGGCGTTCTGGCTGGCCGCGCCGATGCCGAAGATGTTCAGCGGCACGCAGCCGTTGGTCGCGTTGGTCAGCTGCGAGCGGCAAATCGCCTGGCCGACCGCGACGCCGGCGACGCCGCCGGTCGCCGGGTTGGCGATGACGTCGATGGCCTGGTTATAACGCGCCACGATCGGGTTGTTGCTGCGCGTGTACCAGACGTCGCTGTCGCCGCGTTGGTAGTAGGCGCTCCACTTGCCGGTCTCGAGGAAGCGGCCTTCCAGAGCGGCCAGATAGCGGTTCTGGCGACGGTAGTAGCCGGCCTCCCCGCCGTGACCGCCGGGCGTCACCAGGTCGTAGTTCAGACGACCCATGGTGAAGCTGGTCAGGTTCTGGGCGACCATCGCCTGACGGACGGTGGCCGGGATGAACGGGTTGTCGATGCTGACATTGATGTTGGCCATCCGGTTGTACTGCGACGACCAGTTGGAGGCGTCCGAACCGCCGCGGCTGACCTCGAAGACGGCGGTGACGTTGTCGGTCAGCTCATAGCTGGCGCGGCCGTAGACCGACCAGTTCTGCACCGGCGGCAGCAGCGGCCAGATGCGGGCGATGTCCTCGACCGTGCCGCCGGCCTGGTAGTCGCCGCTCTGGATCGGGCCGAAGATGAATTGGCCGACCTGGCCGTTCTCGCCGAACATCGTGCCCCGCAGCGGACCGCTGGTGATCAGGCCGCCCGGCGTGGCGCGGCTGTAACCGACGTCGTTGAGCACGATCCGGCCCGGCTGGCCGTTGGTGGCCGTCCAGGCCGGGTTGGCCAGCATGCGGAAGCCGGGCTGGTACCAGTCGCGGCTCATCACCGAGTCGACGCCCTTGCCGTCGAAATAGTTGGCGCTGATCAGCAGGTGACCGCGGCCGCCGGCGAACTTGGCGCCGAACGCCAGGTCGGCGGTGTAGGTCTCGCTGTCCCCCTTCTCGGTGACGCCGGCGCTGGCCGAGCCCTTCAAGCCCGTAAACTTGGTGTCGAGGACGAAGTTCACGACACCGGCAACGGCGTCCGACCCATAGGCGGCCGAGGCGCCGCCGGTGACGATGTCCACCCGCTGCAGCAGGTTGGTGGGCAGCAGATTGATGTCGACGGCCGAGTTCAGGCCGGCAGACACCACGCGGCGTCCATCCAGCAGGACCAGGGTGCGCGTCGGCCCAAGATTGCGGGCGTTGAGCAGGTTGGCGCCGCCCCCGGTCGTCCCCGCGCTCAAGGTCGTGGTGCGTGGCGAGGTCGGCTGCCCCATCTGCGGCAGTTGGTTGATGTAGTCGGCAACATTCGTCGGTGCCCGTCGCTCAAGCGCCTCCTGCCCCAGTACCGTGGTCGGAGTCGGCGCCTGATAACCGTCGCGAACGATCCGCGAGCCGGTGACCATCACCTCCTCGACGACCTGAGGGGCGAGGTCGGCGTCAGCAGACGCATCCGCTGGCGCTGCGATGCTCGGCGCGGCCTGACCATAGCTGATCTTTTCAAGCAGGGACGTATTGCCCCGACCGGTCGCGACCGGTGGCGGCCCGTCTGTCGAGGTTTCTTGCAGCCGCCCCAGCGTCAGGACGGAGCCGCGATCGGGCCCAGGCCGGAGGCCGGTGCCCTTCAGTAGGATGAGCAGGGCCGCGCGCGGCTCCAATCGCCCCTGTACGCCCGCAGTACGACGGCCGGCGACCAGCGTGCTGGGCACCATCATTTCCTGGTTAGCCTGGCGAGCGAAGGTGCTCAGCGCGACCCCAAGCTCACCGGGCGCGATGTTGAAGTCGCGAGCCGTCTCGGCCGCTACGACTGGTGTCGCCGTCAACGCAAACGCGAGCAGCGTCGCCGAACAACCGGCATAGTTCGAAAGCCTGTTACGCATCTTGCATCCCCGATAGCTGAGAGGCTCGCGGCCTTTCCAACCCGGGGGACGCAGCACCGTCACAATCCCGCCAACAAACTTTAGCGTTCTCCGCCTTCGAGCGTTCGCGGCCCCGACCGCGCTCACGATGCAGGCACCCGCGCGTCGCTCGCGAGGCATCGCCCCATGTCCGAACCCCGCGCAGAGATGTAGGGCTTACGCGCGCCATGACCAGACATCGGCATCCCTCCACGATCGACATTGGCTGGCGGGCGCGAAAGGTGACGTCCAAGTCAGCACAGAGTCCACTATCACGCGGAAGGACGACATCCCGTGCATGGCAATGAAGTTGCCCGCAAGGTATAAGCGTCTTCCGAGTCTTCGGTCACGAACGAGCCTCAAGATCACGCCACACGGAGGATTGATGCCGCCGGCCCTCGAGAGAGAAATTTTCAGCTTTGATTCTGTAATTTGTGATGTTTCCGGTCTCAAAAGACTCATTAATGCTCGGCCCGAGCTCTACGAGCCCCATACTGGTGCGGTCGATGGAGCATTGTTGGAGCACTTGTCTCTATACTCGGAACCAGATGAGGCGCACATAGCCTCGCTGACGTCAGTAGAGTGATCTCTTCCATGCATTGCTGTTCGGCTCGCAGATCGCACTACGCGTTTCATTGATGGCTTTCATCGTATCCAGCGGCGCGCGCGAGAGGGCCTGACAACGGTCGATATCTTCCTGGTGCCCGCACTGAAAGCGCGCGCGTATGTGAGGCGCGCCCGCGGCAGTTAGATGGGACGCTTAAGGTGCCACTGCGCCAGGTGCGGGCGCGTGATCCAGGCCGTAAACCGGACCATCTGCCTCATTACAAGCTTATCGTAGCCCAGCACGAGATCGATGAGCAGGACGTACAATAGAGCGACGAACGTACATTTAGTCCGCTCGCCCGAGGTTGGACCATCACAGATCGATATCGAGCAGCGGCGAGAACTGTTGCCCGCCATGCATATCGCGTTCGAACACGCCGCCCTGGGCGCGTTCCCGGGGGTATGAGAACTTGATCACTGCCAAGTCTGGGACCTCGATGCGCTTGACCGTTTCGGGGCGCAAGTGAAGACGTTCTGCGATGCTGGCGGCCGTGAGCCCGGGCTTATCCTTATTGGCGCTGAACAGCTCCGGGCTTTCGAAGAACAGGTCGACAGTGATCCAGAACGGTCCGGCCGCCTTGGAACGGACGTAACGGCAAACGTCATTCAGCTTGGGCATGTTCGCGCGCTCCAGTGGTTAGGGCCAGGGGCAGAATGGTCCTGCGCACCAGTTCATGGCCGTCGGTCGTCTCGACGACGTGGTTGAGAACGAAAGCGTAGGTTCGCCCTAGTTCGATTTCCGCCGGAGAGAATGGGAAGCCGTAGCTGGGCAACTCCTTGTCGCGGCGCATCGGGAAGTGGAAGAAATAGGGATTGCAGATCTTGGCGATGCGCAGGGCCAGTTCCTTCGTCTCGGCCGTCGCCACGAGGAGCAGTCCGATCTCGCGGGTCGGGAAGCCATCGGTGACCGGCAGGCCCAGGACCGCGTTCCAGCCATAGGGTCGCAGCGAGATGTCGAACTCGCCAGCCGCGTCGCCCAGCACGGCCTTGACACGACCGACCAGGGTCGCGTGCATGTCGGCCAGGAACTTGTCCAAGGCGGCCAGCACCTGGGGATCGGTGATGCCAACCAGCATGATCGACTGGAACGGGCCGTTGGCCGCGCCCTCCAGCTTCATGGTGTAGGGCTTTTCAATGAAGCGCGAGCCGCTCACCCGCACGATCCGATCGTCTTTCGGTTCGTAGCGCGCCTGGCTGACATCGAGCACCCCGCCCGGCTCATGCAGCAGGTAGGGATCGCTGTTCTCGTAGAGCATGTGGGCCGAAACGCTGTATGGGGTGCAACGGTTGGTGGCGCTGAGCGGCTCGATCTCGAAGGCGTCGGCTCCGACCCGGATCACCACACCACCCTCGAACGGCGTGATCGTGCATAGGCCTCCGCATTCGGCGATCTTGCCCGCGTGCCAGGCCGGACCAACGCCCGCGCCTCGCATGATCGGCACGGCGGCGATCACGGCGGTGTCGGTCGTGCGGCCGCCCAGCACGATATCAGCTCCCGCCTCGAGGGCCGCGATGTAGGGCTCGGGACCCATCAAGGCGACAACGTGCTCACAGGACTTGAGCGTATCTTCGGTAAGCGCTCCCAAGGGCGCCAGCGGCAAGACCCGGCCCTCGGCCAACCGGTCGCGGATCACCGACTTCTCCTGCTCCGAATAGAGCATGGCGAGGGTCGGGGTCAGGTTCAGTTCCTGGCAAATCTCCAGCACGATATCGCGGGTCCAGTCGACGGCCATGTCGCAGCCGGACGTCCCGCAGGACCCGACCAGTAGCGGCACGCCCCACTTGGCCTGGGCCGCCACGAGCAGCTTCAGGTCGCTCTTGACCGCGTCGCGGCTGTATTTGGAAAGGCCGGTGGCCAAGGCGGCGGGGCCGCTGTCGGTCGATCCGGCGTCCATGGCCATGGCGTGGGCGCCGGCGGCCAGGCCGGCTTCGAGGTGCTCGAACTTGATGCCCGCGCCCAAAGCGCCCACGGGCACGACGACGACGGTGGGGTTGTCACTGTTCAATGGACGATCCTTGGACGTGAGGGAGAGGCCGGCCCGAGGCCGAAAAGGGAACGGCCCCGGTAAGAACGGCGGCGACGACCAGCAGCGCGGCGAGGGCGGCGGCCCATTTGAGCCCGAAGCGCTGCATGGCTCCGACATCCACGTCGAGCATGCCGGCAACCAGGTAGACCGCCGCGACCAGGGGGCTGAGCGCGTGAATGTTCTGGCCCAGCAGGCAGGCGCGGCCGATCTCGACGGGCGAGACGCCATAGTGCGAGGCGGCTTCGGCGAGGACGGGGACGATGCCGAAGTAGTAGGCGTCGTTGGACATCACGAAGGTGAGCGGGCCGCTGGCGACGGCCGTGATCAGAGCCAGGTGACGGCCCATCGACGGCGGCACGATGTCGACGAAGCTGGCCCCCATCGCCTTGACCATGCCGGTGCCGTCGAGGATGCCGGTGAACACGGCCGCCGCGAAGACCAGGAGGATGATCGGCAGGACATTGGCCCCGTGGGCCGCGATCCGCAGGCGTTGAACCCCGATCTGGGGGTAGTTCAGGGCCAAGGCAATCACCAGGCCGATCATGAAGATCACCGGCATCGGCAGGATGTGCATTACGGCGGCGGCGATGACGGCCAAGGTGATGATCAGGTTGGGCCAGAACAGCTTGGGCCGGGCGAGATCGGCGGCTTCGTCGCGCAGGCCGCCGAACCCGTCGGAGGGCGTGAGTTCGGTGACGACGCCTAGCCGGCGAAGCTCCTTGCCGCCCAGATACCAGGCCAGGACCAGAACTCCGACGCAGCCGATGATCATAGCCGGGATCAGCGGCAGGAAGAGGTCGTTGATCTCCACACGCAGGACGCTGGCCACGCGTGGCATGGGGCCGCCCCAAGGCGCGATGTTGATGATGCTGTTGGCCGCGCCCAGCAGCGTGGCCAGGATGAGCGGGTTCATGCCCAGGCGGCGATAGATCGGCAGGAAGGCCGTGATCGTGACCAGGGCCGTCGTGGCGCCGTCGCCATCCAGGGAGACCAGGATCGCCACCAGCGCGGTGCCGATCGCGACCTTGCGCGGATCGCCGCCGACGGCCTCGACGACCTTGCGCACCATAGGGTCGAACAGACCCGCGTCGATCATGACGCCGAAGTAGAGGACGGCGAACAGCAGAACCACGGCGATGGGCGCGAGCGTCACGACGCCCTTCATGATCATGCCGCCCACCTGGCCGCCGAACCCGGCGCATACGGCCACGGCGATCGGTACGGCGATCAAGGCGACCACGGCCGAGGCGCGCTTGCTCATGATCAACGCCATGAAGACGATGACCATGCCAAAGCCCAGGCCGGCTAACAGCGGCTGGCTCATGCCGAAGCCTTCTTCGCAAAGCCGTAGAGGCGCTCAGGATTGTCGACCAGGATCCGCCAGCGCGTAGCCTCGTCGCCGGCCCAGGCGCCGAGGAGGTCGAAGAGCCTGGCGTCGTCCGGCGGAACCTTCTCGGTGGCGTGCGGCCAGTCACTGCCCCACACCAGACGCTCTGGCGCCTCGGACACAAAGGCCTGGGCGATGCGGGTGGCGTCCGGATAGTCCGGCGGGCCCTTTTCGGTGTTGAGGTATGCCCCCGTGAGCTTCACCCAAGCCTTTTCCTTGGCCATCAACCTGCTGATGACCACGAACGCCGGATGGTCGGGGCCTTGTGCGGGCGGCAGCCGTCCCATGTGATCGAAGACGATCGGACACGGCAGCCGCGAGAGTATGTCGGCGGCGTCGACGATCTGATCGCCCAAGGCGTGGATCTGGACATGCCAGCCCAGGTCGGCGATGCGCCGGGCCAGCGGTTCCACCATGTCCAGGGTCGTGAAGGCGTCCGCGGGATTCCAGACGCTGAAGCGCAATCCCCGAATGCCGCCCGCATCGAGACGGCGAAGCTCGGTTTGGTCGACATCCGGCGTGACGACGCCGACGCCGCGCCCGTTCGGCCCCAGCTGTCGCAGGGCGTCCAGGAGGCAGGCATGGTCGACGCCGTGAATCTTGGTCTGGACAATCACGGCGCGCGAAACGCCCAGACGTCGCTGGAGCTTCCGATAGTCCTGGAACGTCGCGCCCCCGAACTGCTTCGGGAAATCGGGCCGAAAGCGAGGATCGGCGATGTGCAGGTGGGCGTCGCAAGCGCCGGCCGGCGCCTTAGCTTTGGGCGGTTCGGTTCCCGCCGAGTGCGGAACGTCGGTGGCTTCACCGGCGAGCGACGAGGTCGCGGCCGCGCCAAGGCCGATGGAAGACATGGCTTGGAAAAGCTTGCGTCGGGTCAAGGTCATGGGTCGCCAATTCAAGCTGAACAGGAAAGCCGGAGAGGCGCGCCCCTCCGGCCGCGCGTGTTAGAAGTGGGCCTTGGCCGAAACGTAGAAGCGCCGTCCCGCAAGGTCGTAGGTGTAAAGGTCCGACCGCGTCAGCCCGATCAGGCTGTCGTTCAGCACGGGCGGTTCCTTGTCGGTCAGGTTCACCGCCCCGACCCTCAGCTCTAGGGCGTCATTGACCGCCCAGGCGACGTCCAGGTCGAAATAGCTGACGCTCGGCACGCCGTGGGCGACGCCGCCCGTTCCAACGTTGTTGGCGTTGTCCATCGCACCGATGTAGCGCCACTTCAGACCGGACTTGACCGGACCGATCCGCCAGCCGGCGTTGACGCTGCCCTTCCACTCCGGATGGGCCGTGGCGAAGAAGTCGACCTGCGTGTTGCCGATCGTGCCGGCATATTCGAGCTTGGGGCTGGTCGGCAGGGTCTGGATCTGGAAGGTGTCGAGATAGTTGATCACAACGCTCAGACTGAACGTCCCCGCCTTGGAGCCAAGCCCGGCCGCTTTCAACGGCACGGACCAGTCGGCCTGGAAATCGACGCCTGAGCTCGAATAGCCGCCCAGGTTCAGCAATGGATTGCCTATGTTGACGGCCTGGCCGGTCGAAGGGTCGCGGGTGATCAGGGCGCAATAGTAGTTGCTGTTGGTCAGGCTCGGGTTCGCGACCGTATTGAAGCACTGGGTTGCGGCGACCGTGTTGGTCACCTGGCCGATCGCGCCATCCAATTTGATCTTGTAGTAGTCGACCGAGGCGGTCAGACGCGACAGCCACTCGCTTTGGAAGGGCGACTTCAGCACCAATCCGACCGAATAGGTGTCCGAAACCTCGGGCTTCAGCCCAGTGTTGCCCTGGGTCGTGTAAGGTGTGCGACTGACGGTATTGGTGAAGCTGTCGATCACCGCGCTGGGAACGCCCTGGGCCAGGCAAAGGGCGCGGACCTGTGCGGCGATCGACGAACTGGCGGAACGATAGGCCCCGCGTACATCGCACGGATCACCCGAACCGACAGGGCCTGGCGTGCCTAGCGCGGTCAGACCGTTGGCGGCTGCGGCGTAGAGGTCGCCGACGCTGGGCGCGCGCACGGCCCGGGCGTATCCTCCCCGCACCGTGACGACGTCGTTGACCTTCCAGGAGCCGTCGGCCTTGTAGGTGTCTACCCCTCCGACCGTGTCGTAGTCGGAATACCGGTAGCCAAGATCGAGCGAAACCTCCTTGGCCAAGGGTAGGTCCCGCAGAACGGGAACCAGAAGCTCGCCGAACACTTCGCGCACGCTCGCCTCACCGCGGGACGGCTGGATCGGCAGGTAGTTGGCCAACTCGCCGGTCTGGATCAGCGCATCGGGGACGTAGTCGTAGGAATTGCTGCGATAGTCCGCCCCAATCGCGAAGCGCACTTCTCCGGCCGGCAGGGTGAGCAGTCGGCCCTGGGCCGAGCCCTCGACGATCTTCTGTTCGAGGGTCGTGGTGTTGCGGGCGGTGCGCCGGATGTAGGACACGCAGTTGGCCGAGAGACTGTCGATGCGGTTGAAGTCGTAGCCGCCTTCGCACAGGCTGCGCCCGCCATCGGCGGCGTTGGCCAATCGCTGCAGCGCCGTGGTGCTGGGGAAGTTGATCTCCGATTGCAGCAGCTCGGTGCGCCCGTAGCTGCCATAGATGTTCCAGGTCAGGTCCATCGGCTCCATGCGCCCTTCGGCGCCGATGGTCAGTTGATACACGTTGTAGCGGTTCTCTTCGGCGCGGCCGCCGACGGGCGTGATGATCTGGGCGATGTTGAAGGGCGCGGTCGGGTTGGGCCGCGAAGCGAGGATCTGGGCCAGATCCGGCGAAATGAACGGATTGCTGACCGGGATCGTTAGCGGCGCGCTCGATACCGACCCGACGACCACGGGATTGGCCCGGGTGGTCACGGTGTAGTTGGTGAAGAGCCCTTCGGCGAAGACCGAGACCTTGTCGTTGAGCGCGTAGTCAGCGTGGCCAAACATCGAGTAGCGTTCCAGCGGGACCTGGGCGAGGAAATAGTCCCCGGTCGCGGCCAGAACGGTGTTGCTGTAGATGGTCTGGAGCGTGCTCTGCGGGCTGCGGAAATTCACCGCGCCGGCGTTCAGGAAGAGTGAGCCATCGGGATTGAGCGACAAGGTCGCGGTGCGGCCGACCGTCCCAGCGGCGACGCCGTAGCGGCCAAAGACGGTGTTGATCGCCGCCTGGGTCGGCAGGTTCGTCGCGGCGGCGGTGATCAGGCCGCCAGGCGAATTCGACGAGAAGGCTTGGCCGCGCAAATAGTCCCGGTCGCGAAACGCGATCGAGTTGCGGTTGGCGTAGCTGAGTGAGAGGTAGGCGTTGCCGTGATCGTCGGCGAAATCGGAGCCGATCGTTAGGGCCGCGCTCTGGGCTGTCCCATCGCCACGGCCCGTCTGGCCCATGTTCAGATCGATCCCGATCCCCGTGAAGTGTCTCTTCAGCTTCAGATTGACGACGCCGGCGACAGCGTCTGAACCGTAGGCTGCCGACGCGCCGCCCGTGATGACCTCGACATTGTCGATCAGGGTGCTTGGGATGACGTTCAGGTCGACCGTGCCGTCGTTGCCCGAGGGTTGCATGCGACGCCCATTGACCAGGACCAATGTGCGTTGCTGCCCCAAGCCCCGCAGGTTGATGCTCGCCTGTCCCGCCCGCGATATCAGGCTCGCCTGCGATCCCGCCGAAGCGGCGACCTGAGGCAGTTGGTTGAGGCTTGTTTCCAGGGTCGAGGCGCCCGTCGCGGCGATCGTCTCGGCGTTCACCGTGGTGATCGGCGTATGGGCGGTGTAGTCGCGCCGCGCGATCCGGGAGCCGGTCACGACGACCTCTTCCACCTGAACCGAGCTTTGGTCAGTTGGCGATTGTGTCTGGGCGAAGACCTGAGGCGCCCCCATCGAAAGACAAGCTCCCAAGGCGTAGACGGCTGTCGTGGTGGCGACTCGCATGATTTTCCTCCCCTGGACGGCGTTGTTCGCCGACACGTCTGTTGAGGAAACGATAGAAAAAGGGCGCATCCGGTCAATCTTGACGCGGTCCGTCAACTAGCCTGAAACCTCGACCCCCGATGTGCAATCCGCTGACGGGAAAACGTGATTGGATTCAAATAAATTTATTGATTATATTGGGATATTTTCCAAATATCTGACAAATTCGTTTCCACGAAAATCAGGCGACTTTTTTGCCAGATTTGGGCCAAATAGGTTGATCGCCTAGGCATTGACGCAGTGAATCAATATAATCTCGGACTGATATGGATGACGACCTCTACCTGACTGCGGCGGAAGCCGCGGCGATCCTGGGCGTCGAGCCCGCGACGCTCTACGCCTATGTCAGCCGAAAAAAGCTTCGCTCCCTGGCGACGCCGGGTTCACAGAAGCGCCGCTACTTGCGATCGGACGTCCTGGCCCTGGCCGCCAAGGGCAAGCCCTCCTCTGACCACACGCTCTTGGCCGGCGAGACGGCGATCACGCTGCTGACCGAAGAGGGCACCTACTACCGGGGCCAGAGCGTGATCGCATTGGCCGAAACAGAATCAGTGGAGTCGATCGCGGGCCTCCTTTGGCAAGCCGATCCCGAAGAGATCTTCTCGGCGCGCCTGCCGAAACCCGCGCCGGACCAGGACGCGATCCTCGCCAGCCTCGCGGCGATGCCCAGGTCGGATCGCGTTATGGCCCTGCTTCCCGTTCTCGAGCGCGCCAATCCCATGGCGTTCGATCTCTCGCCGTCCGGCTTCACTCAAGCCGGGGCGGATATGTTGCGCTGGCTGACCGCGCTCTATTTCGATCAGCCGCGACCATCAGCCGACCCCATCCATCAGGTCGTGGCGCGGGCCACGGGATCGACGGACGCCGTCGCCGACCTGGTGCGGCGCGCGATGATCCTCGTCGCCGATCAACAGTTTGGCGACACGACCCGGGCGGTTCGCGCTGCGGCGATCACAGGGGTCACCCCCTACGGGATAGCCATCGTCGGCCTTGTGGTAGGGGGCGGGCAACTGATCCGGTTTAACCGGATCGACACCGTGCGGCGCTTCGTCCTCGAAGTGGTGACGTCGGCGCATCCGGAAGAGGCGGTGATCAGTCGCGTTCGCACCGGCGAAAAAGTCCCCGGCTTTGAACCGTTGACACACCATCGAAAGGGCGACGTTCGCGCCGACGCGCTGATGCGCGCCTGCGAGCGAGTATTCAATGGTGATCCCGATTTCGAACGCCTGCGGCGAGCCCTGACACTGGCGAGCGAGCTCACGAGGCGAACCCCCGGCTTCGTCATTCCCCTCATCTTCCTCGGGCACAGACTTGGCGTTCCCGGCAACGAGCTGGCCGTGGCGACAATCGGTCGCGCGATTGGATGGATCGCTCACGCACAGGAAGAAATGCAGCGATCCCCCGCACGCCCGAAAGCGGCCTATGTTGGAGCACTTCCGCGCCCCGAGTGAGGCGCTCCGCCATCTCGCTCAGAGCCATATGAGTCACATTTCGTGTTCACAGGATCGATGTTGCTAGCGCCCCCGGTCGCCGCCAGGAAGCAGCCCTTCCGGAGTTCGGAGATGAGTCACGAAGTACGCTTGCCGGGGTCTGGGCGGTATCCGGCTGGATCAGCGATCCACCGATTGATCGCGGACTCATGCCATCCCGCACCGTGGACGCTGATCGGGACCTGGCAGGGGAAGGTACCCTCGCCGATTTTCCGATAGAGGGTCGAGCGGCTCAGGCCAGTGCGTGCCAGCACGGTCTTGAGGCGGATGATGCGGTCGAGATCGGCCATCGTTTCAAGCTCCACAGACTGGGATCTGAAGGCATTCGATGGGCCAGAATTGGATTGCTTGTCTCTAGCGGCAAGGCCTCGCGGGGCCAGATCGTACTCCAGGAAACAAAGACAGGCTCTAGGCGCCGCTAGCGAAGGTGAGAACGTACCTTCGTGAAGCTGGCTGCGCCCCTGGCGCGGCGAATTCCGTCCTAGGCCCCGGACTAGCTCCGCTATTTTTTCAGGCGCACACCCGGGCCGCCAGCTTCGTCAGCCGACAAAAACGTCACCCCGGCATTTTCCAACGACTGGCGTACTGCATCGACATTGGCGGCGGAACTCCGGCCAGGACCGGCCGCACCCTCCATGCGAACAATGGTCGGCAGGGAGACACCTGAGGCCGCCACCAGTTGCGGCTGGCTCCAGCCCAAGAGAGCGCGAGCCGCCTTGATCTGTTCGGCGGTAATCATGGGGCGATAATTTTATTATCGTATGTGATCATTTTATAATTGACCTCACCGGAATGCCGAGTGATAATAAAATTGTCACCCATGATTATAGGGTCCAGGCTATGGAGTCACGTCGAAAGGCGGGGCGTGCAGCTGCGCGCCTTCACGAACCTTCTAGGCGAGCAATCATAGTTGGCAGCTCTGCTGCTTGCGCGACTGTGGCTAACCCAGCGCCCCATGAGTCAACCGAGCCCTCGATCAACATCTGTCGTCGGTGGCTGACCATCGACGCGGAGCAGCGGCGGCTTCAGTTAGAATGGGGCGCGCTGGAAGGCTGGCTGATCACCCACCGCAGTTGGTACAAAATCACGCCCGCTCAGCAGGCCGAAATCCCCGAAGGCGCTAGGCTCTCTGAAATCGACGCACGGCTCGATGTGCTGGAGGTCGAGGGACACGCCCTCCTCAAGGCCATGCGGCCAAGGCCAGCCAAGAGCGTCGAGGCCATCATCGCCAACCTGTCATTGGCGGCGCGCCTGATCTTCGTGGAAGACCACCCCGAAGCGCATGGCTTGATCACGCGCGCCGTCCGCGACCTCACCGCCTTCTCCGGTGGAAATTGACCCGCCGCGTCCCGCGACGACGGGACGGCGCCGACCGCCCACTGGCGGCGACGTTTCTCCGTAACGCCGCCGGCTTCCACCACGGCGCCGAGGCGGTGCTGGCGCGACACCACGAAGGCGCCCGCTACTTCCTGGCCATTGCCATCGAACTGGCGCTGAAGGCTTACCTGCTCGACCGAGGGATCAGCGACGACTGGAACCGCGTCTATCTCAGGCACGATCTCGTCAAGGCGCTCCGGTACGCGAGGCGTGCCGGCTTCACCGACGCTCTCACCAAGCTCCCCGAACTGGCCGCACTTCTGAGCCCCTACTACAAGGTCCACGCCATCTCGGAGATGTCGCCGGAAGCCATCGCGTCGGTCTGCTGGACCGAGGCCTGCACAACGGTCCGCGACCTGATCGGCGCTGTTGCCGAGGCTGCCAGGCGGCGCGTTTCCAGCGATGAGGGCGCAGCGTGATGACTCGTCTTCGCGTGCCTTGGCCGCTTGCCGTTAGCCAATGGTGGCGATGGCGACATCCTATGCTCTGGCGGGGCCGGACCTTCGATCCGCACAACAACCAGCAGGTCATGTCCTACGCGGTCTTGCGCCTTCGCCGAGAAGCGCGAGACGTCTTCCTCCTCAATCATATCAAGTCGCTCGACTACGCGCTGATCGCCCGCCATCTCAGTCTTTCCATCGCCGACGTTCAGGCGCACTTGGCCGACGCGCTCTACGAGATCTCGCGCACGGTCGACCTGATCGAGCGCGTCCGCCCCAATCCAAAACCCTCTGAAGCGGAGCATCCCAATGTCTGACGACAAGGGGCCATTCGCCATGTCCCGGCGTGTCGTGATCGGAGCCGCCAGCGCTGCGCCTGTGGTCGCTGGGGCTGGGGCTGGGGCACTGCCAGATCCGGCCATCGCCCGGTGCGCAGAGTGGATGGCGCTCGACGCGGAGATCGATCGCCTGGGCCTCCGCTGGTCGGACTTGGAAACCATCTTGGTGCGGGAAAAGCGCTGGGAGCAGATGACGCCCGACGAGCGGGTCGCGTTATCGCCGACGCAGGAAATGGACGCGATCGACGAGCAGCTTGAGCCGCTGTTCGAGCAGAGGGAGGCGTGGCTAGAAGCTCTTCCTGCTGTGCGCGCCAGCGACACGTACGGAGTCGTCGCCAAGCTGGAAGTGGCGCTGCGCGTCATGGTCCACCAACAAGGCGACGGCTACGACCTCTTCAAGGCGACGATGGAGGAATTGCGCATCGCGCGCTGTCCAAACTGCGGGGCGCCCGTTTGCAAGCGCTAGCCGCCCCCCCTCCGGCAACCGCCTTACCCACCCCAACCGGCGGGAGCCAGGACCGGAACGGTCGGTGCTCGCCCTGGAGCGCTTGGACAGCCTCTGCCGGGCGGGATGGCGCGGGTCAAGGGCGGCTTCGCCGTCGCTCCGCGACGCGCCCGCCGGGCGCGCCCTTGACGCGCGCCAGCCCGTCCGGCCCTTGTTCCACCAAGCGATCCAGGGCGTCTTGTCTCCGAGCGAAGGTCGGCGACGGCTGCAAGCTCAGCGCCCGGCCGGATAGGTCCGGCCAGGCGGTCTCGTCAGCGCACGCGCTTGAAGCGGACACGCTCCTTGCCAGCGATGAGAAAGGCGTCGTAGCCGGCGTCGCCCCAGGCCTTGCGCTGCACGTGACTCGTGTAGGGATCGGTGGTGTTGGCCCACCATTGCTGACGGGCCGCGCTCTTGGGAAGCATGGCGCCGAGGATGCGCTCGATCTCGGCGAAGGTCAGTTCGAGTTCGTCTTGACGCTGGCGACGCAAATGACCCGACAGGGGATCGTATTTTGACATTCCGCAGTATCGCCGATTGGTCCGGACACGTCGAATCCGCACGCGACTAGCGCGAGTGGAGAACGACCTTGAAAAGCCACGCTTCGGGGCGTTTCTGCGCCCCAAGCACTTTCCCGGATCGGCGGCGCTGCCGGCGAACCGACCATGGAGACTTTCGTGACCGATACCTCTGAAGCCCGCACGCTCAATGTCGTCGATCTTCACGTCGGAGGCCGCGTGCGCATGCGCCGCAAGTTGCTGAACATCACCCAGGAGCAGCTTGCCGACGCGCTGAAGCTCACC
Organism: Caulobacter sp.; assembly: GCA_017745235.1. GTDB lineage: Bacteria > Pseudomonadota > Alphaproteobacteria > Caulobacterales > Caulobacteraceae > Caulobacter. The sequence continues at coordinate 135,688 of JAGHZU010000006.1, forward strand.
TTCCAGCAGGTTCAAAAGTACGAACGCGGCGCCAACCGCGTCAGCGCCAGTAAGCTCTACGAAATCGCCAAGACGCTTCAGGTCCCCGTGTCATTCTTCTTCGACGGTCTGGCTGACCCGATGACCAACGAGGTCGATGAGGCCGGCGCCGCTGCCGAGCGCGTCGTCACTGAGTTCCTCAACACGCCCGAAGGCCTGGAACTAGCCGAAATGTTCCCGAAGATCGGCCGGGGCCGCGTCCGTCGGCAGGTCCTCGACCTCGTCCGCGCCATGGCCGACGATGAGAGCGCCGACAAGGCCTGACGATCTCTCAGCGGATCTCAGACGCGGATTGAGCCTCCGCGTCGAACGCCCGCTTTCCGCCGCGCCGCCACAGCGCCAGGCTATGCTCGGCGTCGTCGGCCTTCAGCATCGAGGCCAGGAACGTAAACGCGCCATAGAGCGCGGCGCGATCATCGCCGGTCAGCTCGACGAGACCTGACTTCTGCACTAGGCCGCCCAACTCGATCAGGTGGCGGGTGCGCTCGCGCCGCTTCACCACCCAGGCCCGCGTATCGAGCCTGGCCCGCTGCGCGTCCAGACGATGGCGCGCAGCAGTGGCCCTGCGCTCGGCATCATTGGTCGCCGCCAGCGCTTGGCGGAGCGCCAACCTTGTCGCCGCGAAAGAACCCCGCGCCGCGCTTCCGCCAGCCTTCCTTGCGAGCGACGTTCCCAGCATCGGCCAGATCCAGCAGGCCGCCAGCCAGGATGTCGATGTCCAGCGCGTCGGCGCCGGTGGCGATGACCAGCTCGCCAAGCTGTTTGACCTTTCTCTCCTTTAGCGTCTTGGCCTTGTCTTCGAGGCTCTTCAGCTCGGCGTCGAAGTCTCGTGGTTTGCGCATCCCAAGTCTCCGGGTTTGGATGATGCGCCAAGCGTAAAACAGACGGTCCGGGAATGCTGTAAGGTCGCCGGAACACACTGGGACGGTCCGATCCCTTCCGAGATTCTAATCTTGGAGGGCGCGCTTATACGTCGTGCCGACGTGCGCTCAGGGGCGTAGGTGGTCTGTCGCCATGGCGATCTACCACTTCAGCGTCAAAGTCATCAGCCGCGCCACCGGGGCCAGCGCCGTCGCCTCGGCCGCTTATCGCTCCGCCAGCCGGCTGCACGACGAGCGGTTGGACCGCGACCACGACTTCACCAACAAGAGCGGCGTCGTCCACTCGGAGATCATGCTGCCGGAGGACGCGCCCGCGCAGCTCGCCGACCGGGCCACGCTGTGGAACACCGTCGAGGCCGGCGAAAAGCGCAAGGACGCCCAGCTCTCCCGCGAGGTCGAGTTCGCCATTCCCCGCGAGATGGACCAGGCACAGGGCGTCGAACTGGCCCGCGACTTCGTCCAGCGCGAAATGGTCGATCGCGGCATGGTCGCGGATCTCAATGTGCATTGGGACATCGGCGAAGATGGTCTGGCCAAGCCCCACGCCCACGTCATGCTGTCGATGCGGGAAGTTAGCGAAGAGGGCTTCGGCGCCAAGGTCCGCGACTGGAACCGCACCGAGCTGGTCGAGCATTGGCGCGAGGCCTGGGCTGATCACGTCAATGAGCGGCTGGCGCAACTCGATATCGACGCGCGGATCGACTGCCGCAGCCTGGAAGACCAGGGCATTGACCTGGAGCCGCAGCACAAGATCGGCCCGGCGGCTGGGCGCATGGCCGGCGAAGGCGTCGAGACCGAGCGGCTGGAAGATCATCACCGCATCGCCCGCGAGAACGGCGAGAAGATCATCGCCGATCCGCGCATCGCGCTGGACGCCATCACCCACCACCAGGCGACCTTCACCCGCTACGACCTGGCGAAGTTCATCCACCGCCATTCGGACGGCAAGGAGCAGTTCGACCGGGCGATGAGCGCGGTGCAGGCCTCGCCCGAGATGGTGGCGCTGGGCCAGGACGGGCGCGGCCAGGACCGCTTCACCAGCCGCGACATGATCGCCGTCGAGGACCGGCTGCATCACGCCAGCGAGGTGATGGCGCAGCGCCGGGCGCACGGCGTCAGTGAGCTTGAACAACGGCGGGCATTGGCGCGCGCCGAGCAACGCGGCCTTGTTCTCTCCGGCGAGCAGCAGGTGGCGTTCGAGCATGTCACCGAGGGGCGGGATCTTGGCGTCGTCGTCGGCTATGCCGGCACGGGTAAGTCGGCGCTTCTGGGTGTCGCTCGCGAGGCTTGGGAGGACGCCGGCTATCGCGTCCAGGGCCTGGCGCTGTCGGGCATCGCCGCCGAGAACCTGGAGAGCGGATCGGGCATCGCCTCTCGCACCATCGCCAGCTTGGAACACCAATGGGCGAAAGACCGCGAGCTGCTGGATGCGCGCGACGTGCTGGTGATCGACGAGGCCGGCATGATCGGCTCGCGGCAGATGGAGCGGCTGTTGTCGGCCGCCGAGAAGGCCGGGGCCAAGGTGGTGCTGGTCGGCGATCCCGAGCAGCTCCAGGCCATTGAGGCCGGCGCGGCGTTCCGGTCGATCGCTGAGCGTCATTCCCACGTCGAGATCACCCAGGTTCGACGGCAGCATGAGGACTGGCAGCGCGACGCCACGCGGCATCTGGCGACTGGTCGGACGGGCGAGGCGCTGGCGGCGTACGAGGCGCGCGGCATGGTCCACGTCGCCGAGACCCGCGACCAGGCACGCGAGAATCTGGTCGAGCGCTGGGATCGTGAGCGCGTGGCCGAGCCCGGCAGAAGCCGGATCATCCTCACCCACACCAATGACGAGGTGCGCGAGCTGAATCTGACTGCCCGCGAGCGGCTGCGCCAGGCCGGCGTCTTGGGTGAGGACGTGACGGTGGAGGCCGAGCGCGGCGAGCGTTCGTTCGCGACCGGCGATCGGCTGATGTTCCTGAAGAACGATCGCGGACTGGGCGTGAAGAACGGCATGCTCGGCGAGATCGAGCAGGTGTCGCCGACGCAGATGACGGTGCGGCTCGATGCCGGGCGTCCCGACGCGGAGCGCTCGGTCGTCTTCGACCTGAAAGACTACGCCCAGGTCGATCACGGATATGCCGCCACCATCCACAAGAGCCAGGGCGTCACTGTGGATCGCGCCCATGTGCTGGCGACGCCGGGCATGGATCGTCACGGCGCTTACGTCGCCCTCTCTCGCCATCGCCACAGCGTGCAGATCCACTATGGGCGCGACGAGTTCGAGGATCTCGGCAAGCTGACGCGCGTGCTGTCGCGTGAGCGGGCCAAGGACATGGCCAGCGACTTCGCCGAGCGGCGTGACATCCACGTGCCGTGGTCGATGCGGGCGAAGCAACCGCCGCAGCGTCGGCGCGGGATGTTCGACGGGTTCAAGCCTGCAAGCCCGACGCGGCAGCCGGAGGCGCCCACGCGGGAGGTCGCTCAGCTCGACCAGCACCGCGCAATGGAGCGCCACGCGCGCGCCGCGGCCGATGTTATGCGGATGAACGACCGCGGCTTGCCGGTGCTCGCCCACCAGCGGCGAGCGTTGGAGGAGGCGCGCGAGGGTCTGGGGAGGATCGGTCCGCATGCGGTCAAGGATCTGGAGCGGGCATATGTCCGCGAGCCCAGCCTAGCCACTGAGACGGCTTCTGGCCGAACGCGGCGGGCAATCAGAGTCCTTCAGCTTGAAGCGGAGGTTCGGGCCGATCCACGCCTTCGGGCCGATCGCTTCGTCCAGCGCTGGCAGGGCCTGGAGCGGCAGCGATCAACCCTGCACCGCGAGGGCGATATGACCGGAGCCCGCCAGGTCAAGGATCGCATGGGCGCCATGGCCAAGGGCCTGGAGCGAGACCCGCAGGTGGAGTCGCTGCTGCGCGGGCGGCGCTCCGAGCTTGGTCTGCCTTCGAACATGGGACGCAGCGTCGGGCAGGGGCTGACGGAATACCTCGGCATCGGCCGTGGGCGCGGGCTTGGCATCTAGGAGGCAAGGTTATGGAGCAAGGTGGAGGACCGGCAGAGTCGCCCGACGCAGCGGCGGCGTTCGAGGCGCTGCGGCGGGAGGTTGCGTTGCTGAATGTCGCCGTGGCGGGACTGGCGGCCGAGCGGGCTCCGGCACCGGACTACAGTGAGACGCTGGGCGAGATCGCCAAGGGTGTGTCGGTGGCGGTTGGGCGGCTTGGTAAGGTGATGGCCAGTCCCGCCTTTGCCCTAAGCCCGGCAGACTTGGCGCGGCAGATCGCGGCGGCGGGCGACGAGATTAGGCGGCAGGACCGCGCGGCGGTTCAGCAGGCTCAGGAGGCGCTTCAGCGTTCCGCTCGCGATCTCGATGGGTGGATTGATCGTGCGCGGTTGGCCAGCGTGCAGAACTGGCGCTTGGTTCAGGCGGCGGCTGTTAGCGTCGTCGCTGGCGCAATTCTCTATGCGAGCGCCTCGGCCATGATTGTCAATGCTGCGCCAGCCGATTGGGCGTGGCCGGAGAAAAGGGCGGCGCAGGTGTTGCACCGCGATATGTGGTCGGCCGGTGAACGGCTGATGTTTGTCGCCAATCCAGAGCGTCGGAAGCAGCCCTTAGAGGAACCCAAACGATCTGCGACTCGAGATGCGCACGCCGCTCAAGGCCGCAAGTCGCGCCGGTGTCCCCGCATGTAATGTGCAGTTCGAATCCACTGAAGCGGGCCATTGGCCGGCGCTGGGTGCCATCAGAGGCATACTGTTGTAGGCTAGGTGCTTAGTCCCGAGGTCAAGTGGACAGGATCGTGCCTGAAGCGATGCGGCTCTTCGGTCCAAGCTTTTAGGATGGCTTCGTAGGGTGTGAGGCCGCGCAGGGTCTTCAGTCTCTTTGCGAAGTTGTAGGCGGCAAGGAAGGCGGCGAGGTGATCTTCGAGCTGCCTGTGCGTCTCGGCCGCGACCGAGGCCTTGGGCTCGCGCTGTGACGCTGCGTTTCGCTCATGGGAAAGGGGACCTGGGCGGCGCTCACGGTCGTTTTCACGACCGCCGCCGTGCGGGACTAAGGGCGTTTTCGGCTTAATGAAATGTTGAGACCGTGCACTCGCCTGGCGTCAGGCGGCCGCGCGGCCGTGAACGTCACGCAGCTCGTCGCTGATCGCCCGGGCGGCGGCGACCAGATCGTCGGCGTAGCGGCCGGCGGCCTCGTCCATCTTGATGGCGGACGAGAAGAACACCAGCGTCAGCGCGCCGCAGACCAGGCCGTTCTCGAAGATGGGCGCGGCGATCGACGACGTCTTGCCCGGCGTGGAGGTGAAGCGGTTCCTGGCGCGCGTCGCATAGCCCGCGTCGCGGATCTCCTCGAACAGGATGCCCGACTGGAACAGCGACAGGGTGTGCGGATCGATTCCAGGCCCGACCTCGTCGATGCTCTCCAGGATGCCCGCCCGCTCCTCGTCGGTGGCGAACGCCATGTAGGCCCGCCCGGAGGCGCATTCGAGCAAGGGAAAGGTGTCGCCGGGATGATAGTTGTTGAAGCTCAGCGACGTCAGGGCATGGGTGCTGTCGCGCACCATCATTGATTGCCCGACGCGGGTGGCGATCAGCATCGGCCACAGGTGCTTCTTCGTCAGGGCCACGATGTGCGGACGCGCGATCGAGGTGACCCGGCTAAAGTCCTGGTAGCCGCTGGCCAGCGTCTGAACCAGCGCCGTCGGGCGATAGTGCTTTCGGGCCGGCTCCCGTTCGATCATGCCCTCGTGCAGCAGGGTCTGCACAATCCGACAGGCGGTCGGATAGGGTACCTTCGACTGGACGGCGATATCCATCATCGATAACGAGCCGGCGCGGTTGATCGCCCGCAGGACGGACAGGCTTCGCGTAACGGACCGAATTGGAACGCCTTTTTCCATTTGGCGAACTCTCCCCAGAACATTGTTCGAAACTTTGTGCCGGATTCAGCGCGGGCGAACCGCTTAGGTGTTTATGTCCGCCTGGCGATAAAAATAAAACTACAATAGAACCCGATGAGAGGTTTTGCTCGCTCAGGAGACCGACTGGCGGCTAAGCGGATTAAGTCGCAGGCGCCCGTCGCGGGCTCTGATACGCCGGGTGACGGTTTCGAAGGCTCTCCCTATGCTCACACAGCTATTTCCCGTTAGACTCACGAGGGAACTGACGAGCATGGCCGTAAAGGCTCACGTGTCGAACTTCGAAGCCATGGTGGCCGCGCGCGCTCGCGGCGGCGATCTGCTGGCGGTGCCGGGCTGCTGGGACGCCTTCAGCGCCCGAGTGGCCGCCGAGGGCGGGGCCGCCGCGCTCAGTCTCTCGCCCCGTACGGTGGCCATGGCCCGGTACGGTCGTCCCGACGAAGACCAGGTCGCGTTCGGAGAGGTCGTCGACCTCACGCGCTCCATCCGTGAAAGCGTCGACCTGCCTTTGATCGTCGACGCCCAGGCCGGCTACGGCAACGCGCTCAACGTCATCCGGACGGTAAAGCTATTCGAGCGCGCCGGCGCCTCGGCGATCGACATCTCGGACGCCGTCAGCCCCGGCAGCGTGCAGGAAGGGGCCGGCGACGTCGTCGTCCGTCCGGCCGACATGATCGGCAAGCTCAAGGCGGCGCTGGATACGCGCGTGGACGCCCTGATCGTCGTCCGCACCCGGGCGGCGGCCGTCGAAGGCCTGGCCGCGGCGTTCGACCGGCTGGAAGCCTATCTCGAGGCCGGCGCCGACCTGATCCTGGTGGAGCGCGCGCCGGATCGCACGTCCGCGCAGCGGGTGGCTGCGCACTTCGCCGGCCGGGTCCCGCTGATCTACGACTTCGGGGTGGGCCCCGAAGACGACATGACGGCCGCGGCGCTGGAAGATCTCGGCTATGCGATGGCGTTGAGCCCGCTGGCCCTGCTGAACGCCATGTCGCAGGCCGCGCCGCGCGCGCTGAGCAGCCTTGCGCCCCCGCGCCGGCTTCGGCCGATCGGCGTCGTGAAATCCTGACGCCGTTCGGGCGCGGCTATCCGCAGTTCGGGCAAATGCACGCCAGTCCCCGTCGGCTTTCCCCGCGGCGCTAGTGTTCTCAGCTGATTTGGGGGAGCTGGGCTATTGGGACCTCTTAAGGGCGTAACGGTGTTGGATCTCACCCGCGTGCTGGCGGGGCCGTGGGCGACCCAGACCCTGGCCGATCTGGGCGCTGAGGTGATCAAGATCGAGCGTCCGGGCGCCGGAGACGACACCCGCGCCTGGGGCCCGCCGTTCCTCGACGGCGACGACGAGGCCGGTGCGCACGGCGACGCGGCCTATTTCACCTCGGCAAACCGCAACAAGCGGTCGGTCACCGCGAACCTGGCGACCGAGGAGGGGCGCGACATCGTCCGCGCCCTGGCGATGCAGGCCGACATCCTCGTCGAGAACTTCAAGGTGGGCGGGCTGGGCCGCCATGGCCTGGACTATGCCAGCCTCGCCAAGCTGAACCCGCGGCTGATCTATTGCTCGGTCACCGGCTTCGGCCAGACGGGGCCAGAGGCCAGCCGGGCGGGCTACGACGCCATGATCCAGGCCATGGGCGGGTTGATGTCCATCACCGGCCAGCCCGCCGGCGCGCCGGGCGATGAACCGATGAAGACCGGCGTCGCCGTCGTCGACCTGTTCACCGGCATGTACGCGGCGACCGCGATCCTGGCGGCCCTGCTGCACGTGCGGGCGACCGGGCAGGGGCAGCACATCGACCTGGCCCTATTCGATGTCCAGCTGAGCATGCTCGCCAACCAGGCCTCGAACTATCTGGTCTCGGGACGGTCGCCCGGGCGGCTGGGCAACGCCCACCCCAATCTGGTTCCCTACCAGGTGTTCGAGACCGCCGACGGCGCCCTGGTCCTGGCGATCGGCAACGACGCCCAGTTCCGGGCCTTCGCGGCCCTGTGCAGCGACGCATTGGCGACCGATCCGAGGTTCCAGACCAACGCCCTGCGCGTCGGGAACCGGGTCGAGCTGGTCGACGTCCTGCGGCCGCATCTGCGCCGGCGGACGACGGCGGAATGGGCGGGGCTGCTCGACGGCGCCGGCGTGCCGTGTGGTCCGATCAACTCGGTCGCCCAGGCCTTCGCCGAACCGCAGGCGATCGCGCGCGGGGCCGTGGTCGAGCAGGCCCGCGACGACCTCCAGGCGCCGATCCGCACCGTGGCCTCGCCGATCAGGCTCTCGGAGACGCCGCTGGAGTATCGCCTGGCGCCGCCGGCCCTGGGCGCCGACACCCGCGCGGTGCTGGGCGAGCGCCTGGGGCTGCCGGAAGACGCGCTCGACCGCCTGGCGTCGAGCGGCGCGATCTGACTACCGCGCGGACAGCCAGGCCTCGACCTCCTCGACGCCGACCACGTCGGCATATTTGAGCTGGAGGTCGGTCAGGTTGGCGAAGTGGTAGCTCTCGTGCTTGTCGGCGACGCACTGCTCGGGGACGATGGTGCGGTAGCCGTGCGAGAGCGAGTCCACCGCCGTCGCCCGCACGCAGCCCGAGGTCGAGCCGCCGGTGATCACGACGGTGTCGACCTTGTGCCAGACCAGGTAGCTGGCCAGCGGCGTCTCGAAGAAGGCCGACGGCATGCGCTTGGTGAACACCAGGTCCCGCGCCTCGTCGATCTCGACCCGCGGATCGAACAGGTGGCGTTCGCTCTCGTACTTGATGTTCTGCAGGGAATCCGGCGTGTCGGTCCGCGTGCCCCAGACGCCGGCGTCGCCGCCGTCGGGCTTGTAGGCGACGTGGCTCCAGATCACCGGCATGCTCTTGGACCGCGCCAGGGCCGAGATGCGGTTGGTGTGCTCGATCTGCCTCGGGTCGGTGATGTACGCGCTCTTCGGAAATAGGTCGGGCCGCGTATAGGCCTGCTGGAAGTCGATGTTCACGATCGCCAGCTTCTGGCCGAAGCCGAACCGCGCCCGGGCGGGATTGGCCTTCACGGCCTCGTAAAGCTCCCGCGCGGTTTTGTGCTCGCAGACCATGGTCGGTTCGAAGGCAAGATCCGTCATCGGTTCAACTCCTTGCTGGCGGGTCTGGTTAGAAGGCGCTCTCGCCGGTGATGGCGCGGCCCAGGATCAGGGCGTGGACGTCGTGCGCGCCCTCGTAGGTGTTCACCGTCTCGAGGTTCGCGGCGTGACGCATGACATGATACTCGCCGGAAATCCCGTTGCCGCCGTGCATGTCGCGGGCGACGCGAGCGATGTCGAGCGCCTTGCCGCAATTGTTGCGCTTCATCATCGAGATGGCCTCGGGAATCCACGCGCCCTCGTCGAGCAGCCGGCCCAGCGCCAGGGCCCCTTCGAAGCCGAGCGCGATCTCGGTCTGCATGTCGGCGAGCTTCTTCTGGACGAGCTGGCGCGACGCCAGGGTGCGCCCGAACAGCGAGCGGCTGGAGACGTAGTCGCGGCTGGCGTGGAGGCAGAACTCGGCGGCGCCCATCGCGCCCCAGGCGATCCCGTAGCGCGCCTTGTTGAGGCAGGAGAACGGGCCGCGCAGGCCCGACACCCCCGGCAGGATCATGTCTTCCGGCACGAACACGTCGGCCAGCGCGATTTCCCCGGTGACGGAGGCGCGCAAGGACAGCTTGTTGCGGATCGTCGGTGTCGCGAAGCCCTCGGCGCCCCGTTCGACCAGGAAGCCGCGGATCGCGCCGTCGAGCTTGGCCCAGACGATGGCCACGTCGCAGATGGGGCTGTTGGTGATCCACATCTTGGCGCCGTTCAGCACGTAGCCGCCGTCGACCGCCCTGGCGACCGTGCGCATGGAGGCCGGGTCCGAGCCGCCGTCGGGCTCGGTCAGGCCAAAGCACCCCACCACCTCGCCCGCCGCCATGGCCGGCAGGAACTTGCGCTTCTGGGCTTCGGAGCCGAAGGCGTAGATCGGATACATGACCAGCGAGGACTGCACGCTCATCGCCGAGCGATAGCCGGAGTCCGCGGCCTCGATCTCCCGGGCGATGAGCCCGTAGGCGACGTGGCTGACGCCGGCGCCGCCATATTCCTCCGGCAGGGTCGAACCCAGGAAGCCGAGCGCGCCCATCTCCCTGAGGATCTCGCGGTCGAAGCGCTCCTCGGCATAGGCGTCGACCACGCGGGGCATCAGCTTCTCGCGGGCGTACTGCCGCGCCGTCTCCCAGATCATCCGCTCTTCGTCGGTGAGCCGCGCGGCGAGGTCGAGGGGATCTTCCCAGCGAAACGTCTTCTGGCTTTGCCCAGGGGCGGACATGGAGGCTCCTCTGGCCGGGTTTCGGGATCGGCCGCTGTCAGTTCGTACTCGGGTTCCAACTCCGCCGAGCCCGGCCGGATCGCCAGTCCGGAGACTGCCGTGGTCGCACAGCGGATAAGGCTATAGCTTCCTCCCGTACGGGGCCTCGCCACCGCCTAGGATGGACCTCGTGATGCGAAGGAGCGGGGAGACGCTGTTGCCTGGTGCGATGGGGGATGCGGCAAGGCCGACCGCGATGACGATGGTCGAGAAGATCATCGCGCGCGCCGCCGGCTTGAGCACCGTCAGGCCCGGCCAGATGGTGACCGCCAAGGTCGACCTGGCCTTCGCCCACGACTCCTCCGGCCCGCGCCGCTGGCGTCCGATGCTCGAGGAACTGGGCGTCGGGCTCTGGGACCCCGAAAAGGTGGTCATCGTCGCCGATCACTACGTTCCCGCCGTCGACGCCGAGACCGCCGAGATCCTGCGCGTCACCCGTGAATTCGTCCGCGACTACGGCGTGCGCAATTTTTTCGACATGGTCGGCATCAGTCACCTCGTGCTGCCCGACCACGGCCTGATCCGGCCCGGCGCCTTCATCGCGGGCGGGGACAGCCACACGCCGACGGCCGGCGCCTTCGGAACCTATGCGGCCGGCTACGGCGCGACCGACATGGCCGGCATCGTGGCCACCGGCGAGACCTGGCTGCAGTGCCCCGAGACGGTGCGCGTGGTCCTGAACGGCCGCCTGCCGCGCGGCCTCTCGGCCAAGGACGTCATGCTGCGCCTGTGCAAGGCGCTGGGCCTCGACAACGCCTTCCGCGCCATCGAGTACGCCGGGAGCGCCGTCGAGGCCATGGGCATGCCCGAGCGGATGGTGCTGACCAACATGGCCGCCGAGCTTGGGGCCGAGACGGGCGTCATCGCGCCCGACGCCGTCACCTTCGCCTATCTGCGCGAGCGGGGCCGTCCGGTGGAGGACGAAGCCGCCGCCCTGGCGCTGGCCTCTGGTCCAGACGCCGTCTTCGCCGCGACCCACGTCTTCGACGCCTCGGCGATGGCCCCGCAGATCGCCGCGCCGCACTCTCCGGCCAACACCTTCGATGTCGGCGACCTGGCCGGCCAGAGGATCGACCAGGCCTATATCGGCGCCTGCGTGGGGGCCAAGATCGAGGACCTGCGCATGGCCGCCGCCGTGCTCAAGGGCCGCAAGGTCGCGCCCGGCGTGCGGCTGCTGGTGGCGCCGGCCTCGTCGAAGACCACCACCCTGGCCGCCGCCGACGGCACGCTCTCGGCGCTGATGGAAGCCGGCGCCACGCTGATGCCGTCCGGCTGCGGCGCCTGCGCGGGCTACGGGGCCGGCGTGCTGGCCCAGGGCGAGGTCTGCATCTCCTCGACCAACCGCAACTTCCAGGGCCGCATGGGCTCGGCGGGCGCGAAGGTCTTCCTGGGCTCGCCCTATTCGGTGGCCGCCGCCGCCATCGCCGGCGCGATCAGCGATCCGCGCGCGCTTCTCGAACAGGGAGCGGCGTGATGGGGCGCGCGTTCGTCTTCGGCGACAATGTCGACACCGACCTGCTGGCGCCCGGCGCCTACATGAAGTCTAGCGCCCAGGAGCTGGCCCGCCATTGCCTGGAGGCGCTCGACCCGTCCTTCCCCGTCGAGGTGCGCCAAGGCGACATCGTGGTCGCCGGCGCCAATTTCGGCATGGGCTCCTCGCGCGAGCAGGCGGCGGTCTCGCTGAAGCTGCTCGGCGTCTCGGCGGTGCTGGCGACGTCGTTCGCGCGGATCTTCTTCCGCAACGCCATCAATCTGGGCGTCCCGGCGGTGGTGTTCGAAGAGGCGGCGGAAATCTCACCAGGCGATCACTTGGAGATCCGCCTGGAGGAAGGCACCGTCGATAATCTAACGACAGGCAAGACCTACAGGCTCGAGCCTCTCCCCAGCCATATCATGGCGATGATCCGCGACGGCGGGCTGTTGCCGCACCTAAAGCGCCGTCTGTCGGCGCCGGAGTCCGACGATGAATAAAACCCTGTCGCAGCGGCTGGCCCAGGGTGGGGCCCTGCTCGCCCCCGGGGCCTACGATCCGCTTTCGGCCCTGATGATCGAGAACGCCGGATTCGAGGCGGTCTATCTTTCGGGCGCGGCGATCTCCTACACCCAGCTGGGCAGGCCCGACATCGGGCTGGTCAGCCTGGACCACGTCGTCGATGTGACGGCGCGGATCCGCGAGCGCGTGTCCCTACCGATCATCGTCGATGCCGACACCGGCTTCGGCGGTTCGATCAGCGCCCGTCGCACGATCAAGCTGCTGGAGCGCGCCGGCGCCTCGGCGATGCAGATCGAGGACCAGTCCTTCCCCAAGCGCTGCGGTCACCTGGCGGGCAAGACGGTGATCTCCGTGGACGAGATGTGCGGTAAGCTGGCCGCCGTGCTCGACGCGCGCGAGTCCGACGAGACCCTGGTCATTGCGCGCACCGACGCCATTTCCGTGATCGGCTTCGACGAGGCGATCGAGCGGGCGGTGCGCTATCGCGAGACCGGCGCCGACATCATTTTCGTCGAGGCGCCGCGCACCGAGGCCGAGATGAGAGCCATCGTGAAGGCGCTGCCCGGCGTGCCGCTGATCGCCAACATGGTGGAAGGCGGGACGACGCCGCCCTTCACCCTGGACCAGCTTTCCGACATGGGTTTCAAGCTGGTGATCTCGCCGGGCGCCCTGGTGCGCAACCTGGTGCATCAGGCCGAGATGTTCCTGAAGAGCCTGCGCGAGAACGGCTCCACCCAGCCGATGCTGCGCAGCATGCTCGACTTCAAGGGGCTCAACGAGCGCCTGGGCATCGACGAGATGGCCAGTCTCGGCGACCGCTACGATCCGGGCCTCAAGCTGGAACTCTACCGCGCGGCGGCGGAGCGCTGATCGCATGCGCGCCGATCCGAACCTCTACGACTACTGGCCCTACCGGGATCGGCCGAAGATCGTCTGGCCGGGCGGCAAGAAGCTGGCGTTCTGGATCGCGCCCAATATCGAGTTCTATGAGTTCGACCCGCCGAAGAACCCGTCGCGGCCGGGCTGGCCCAAGCCGTCGCCCGATGTCGTCGGCTACTCCCAGCGCGACTGGGGCAACCGCGTCGGTCACTGGCGGCTGATGGAGCTGATGGACCGCTTCGGCCTGCGCGGCTCGATCTCGCTGTCGACCGCGCTGATCGACCACCACCCGGAGATCATCGAGGCCTGCGTCGCGCGCGATTGGGAGTTCTTCTCCCACGGCATCTACAACACCCGCTACTCCTACGGCATGGACGAGGCCCAGGAGCGGGCCATCATCGAGGACTCGATCCGCTCGATCCAGACCGCAACCGGGCAGCGGATCCGCGGCTACCTGGCCCCGGCGCTGACCCATACCGAGCGAACCTTCGACCTGCTGGCGGAATACGATTTCTGGTACACCTGCGACCTCTTCCAGGATGATCAGCCCCAGCCGCTGAAGACCAAAGGCGGACGTCTCGTCTCGATGCCCTATTCGCTGGAGGTCAACGACGTCATCACCTATGGCGCGCTCGCCATGGATCCCTGGCGCTACGCCGACGTCCTGAAGCGGCACTTCGACCAACTGCTGGAGGAGGGCGAGCGCAGCGGCACGGTGATGTGCATCCCGCTGCACGCCTATCTGGTCAGCCAGCCGCACCGCATCCGCGCGTTCGAGGACGCGCTGGCCCATATCGCCGGCCACGCCGCCGACGTCTGGTTCGCGACCGCCGCCGAGATCGCCCAGGTCTATCGCGAGCAGTACTGGGACCAGACGGTGGCCGACATCGAGGCCCGTGGACTGGCGAGCGGCGGGACCGGCTTCGGCCCGGCGGAGGACTGACCCATGCCGATGCCCGACGACTATCTGGAGTATCCGCACCGCGCCTACGGCATGGACCAGTCGCTGTACGGCTGGCGGCCGGCCACCGCGCGGCCGAGGATCGCCTGGCCGGGCGGCCAGTCCGTGCTCGGCGTCATTGTCGTGCCGATCGAACATCACATGCTCGATCCGTCGGGCAAGCCGTTCAAGCATCCGGGCGCGATGGTCACGCCGTATCCGGACCTGCGCCATTACACCACCCGCGACTATGGCGCCCGCGTCGGGGTCTTCCGCATCCTCGACGCGCTCAAGCACGAGGGCCTCAAGGCGACCTTCCCGGTCAACGCCGTGCTGCTGCCGCGCCTGGAGCCGCTGATCGAGGCGATCCTGGAGGATGGCCACGAGGTCGCCGCCTACGGGGTCGACACCGATCATATCCACTGGGGCGGCCTGGACCGCGAGACCGAGAAGGCCTGGATTGAAGAGGCCAAGGCGGCGTTCGCCAAGGTCGGGCTTTCACCCAGGACCTGGATGAGCCCGGCGCGCCAGCAGTCGTTCTCGACGCTGGAACTGCTCGCCGCGGCGGGCTTCGAGGTCTGCCTGGACTGGGAGGCGGACGAGGTTCCGTTGCCGATGACGACGCCGGCCGGCCCGATCCTGTCGCTGCCCGTCTCCAACGAGCTGGACGACCGCACGCTGCTGAACGACCGGCGCCAGACCGAGGACCAATGGGCCGATCAGGTCGTGGCCGCGCAGGCCTATCTGTCGGGCGACGCCGAGCGTTTCGGCGGTCGGATGCTCGGGTTCACGCTGACGCCCTATGTCGCGGGCCAGCCGTTCCGCATCGCGTCCCTGCGCCGCATGCTCGCCGGCCTGGCGGGCGCGAGCGGCTTCACGGCGGCTACGGCGGGCGAGGCCGCCGACCTGTTCGCGAGAAGCGCGCGGGGTTGAGCCTGGTTCGCCTCTGTCGTCGTCGTCGACGACGGTCGAGGCGAGGAGGAGCATGCCTGGAATCCAGAACACCGAAGGACGTCGGAAGGTTTCGGACAAGTAGAGGTTGTGACGTCGCCAGGGCTTCGACTGACATTGAGCTTTGTTTTTCTAGTGGTCGGTGCGTCCGATTGCTGTGGTCTCACCGAGCATATATCCGATAGACGATCATGTACCTCATTCCAGGTTCCAATCCCAAGATGCGCACATATTCTACGTGATGAGATCATAATTTGGCGACGACATGCGCCAGCGAAGTTTCTCGTTCCAAGGTCAGATATCGATAAAACACATCAATAATCGCGACATGTGAGGGGGTTGTATAATAATGAACAAGATCAACTATCAAAGCTCTTCAGTTCATATCGGTTTGGCTGTCTTCGCGACGGTCTCGGCGGTAGCGTTGCTTTCGGCATCTGGAGCCCAGGCCCAGACCCAGGACGCGCCGAGTGACAAGACCGCCCTGGAAGAGATCATCGTCACCGCCCAGCGCACGTCCGAGAACCTTCAGCGTTCGCCCGTGGCCGTGACCGCCCTGACCGCCCAAGGGCTCGAGCGGCGGCAGATCTCGAGCGTCCGTGACCTCAGCACCAGCATTCCCAACACCCTGATCTCGCCGCCGACCGCCGTGTCCAACGCCGCCCGAATCTATATTCGCGGCGCGGGCCAAGACAATTCCGGCATCCTGGCCGACCCGGCCGTGGCGATCTATGTGGACGGCGTCTACATGCCGCGCACCAACGGCGCGCTGTTCGACTTCTCCGACGTGGATCGGGTGGAAGTGCTGCGGGGCCCGCAAGGCACCCTCTACGGCCGCAACGCCTCGGGCGGCGCGATCAACATCATCACCAAGACGCCCGGCCAGACGCCGGAGGCGTCCGGCGACGTCGCCTACGGCAGCTTCAACACCGTCGACGCCCGCGCCTACCTCGCGGGTCCGGTGAGCGACAATCTCACCGCCTCGATCAGCGGGCTCTATCGCCGGCGTGACGGGCTGGTGGAGAACACGATCACCGGGGACAAGCTGAACAACCGCAACCTCACCTCGGTGCGCGGGAAGCTGCACTACACCCCGACCGACAACTTCACCATCACGGCGACCGCGGACTACACCAAGGACAAGTCACACTCCCTGACGGGCGTCAACCTGACCAACTATCCCGGCGTGACCTTCCCGCTGGCCAAGCCCGACCGCGATCCCTTCACTACTGAGATCACCGGACGGCACTATGGTAACTTGACCGCCTGGGGCGTCGGGGTGCAGGCCAGCTACAGGACCGGCGACTGGACCCTAAACTCCATCAGCAGCTATCGCGGCCTGGACAACCGGCTGATCATTCCGCTGGTGATGGTGACGAACACCGTGCCGATCCTGATCGACTTCGACATTCACGACAAGACGTGGAGCCAGGAGTTTAACGCCAGCTACAGCACCGAGCGGCTCAAGGGAGTTGTCGGGGTCTACTACTTCAACGAAAACGCCGACGATCTCGAACCTATTACCTCGCCGCCCAAGAACCTCTATCGCAAGACGGACGCGGCGGCGGCCTATGCCCAAGGCACCTTCAAGATCACCGACACCCTCGGGCTGACGGGCGGTCTTCGCTACACCTACGAGCAGACCAAGTTCATCCAAAACTATTACACGCAACGGCCCTACGGTCAGGCGGCGAAGCAGGACTGGAAGGCCTGGACGCCGAAGATCGGCATGGAATGGCAGATCCAGCCGTCGTTCATGACCTACGTGTCCTTCACCAAGGGCTTCAAGAGTGGGGGCTTCAACGCCATCGCGCCGAACACCAACACCGGTACGGGGATCGAGGGCGGCCCGATCGCCTATGATCCGGAGAAGGTCAAAAGCTACGAAGCCGGCTTCAAGTACCAGACGCCCGACAACCGCTTCCGCCTGAACGGCGCGCTCTTCCGGGCCGATTACAACGGCTTGCAACTGCCGGTCTATTTCCCGGGCACGGTCAACACGTTCACGTCCAACGCGACGGGCGCGCGGGTCCAAGGGATCGAACTGGAGGCCAACTACCGACCGAATTCCGTGCTTGAACTCTACGGCTCCTTCTCGCATCAGAACGGCAAGTACACCGCGCCATTCTCGTGCAGCGACGCGTTCACCACGATCCTCAATTGCCAGGATCGGGAGATCAAGGCGCTCATCCCGACACAGGCTTCGGCCGGCTTCACTTACACCCCCGCACTCGACATCGAGGGCACGATCCGCCTGAACGGCGGCTGGACCTACATGTCCGGCTATTGGAACAACGTGTCGAACACGGTGGACCTCGAGAAGACCGGCGCGCAGGGCCTGCTCAACGCCTCGGTCGCCTATCAGACCCCGAACGGCCACTGGACCTTCTCGGTCGAAGGCAAGAACCTAGCGAACGAGAAGTACTACGCCGCCGTCCTGCAGGTCGCCAACGCCACCTCACCGTCGGTGGCCGGCTACCCGGCCGACCCTCGCATCGTGATGGCCCGGATCCGGTTCAACTACTAGTCTGACAGGTCCGGGACGTCCCTGGCGGGCGCCCCGGACCTGAACCTGCGTAAGCTTTCTCGAACTCGCGAGCTTCCCGATGAAAACCCAGGCGGTCGTCTACAAGCGCAACGGCGCCCCTCTCGAGGTCGCCGAACTGGACACGATCGACCTGGGGGAGCCGCTGGCCGACGAAGCGATCGTGCAGATCGAGGCCACGCCGATCCACATGGCGGACCTCTTCTACATGGAAGGGCGCCTGCCGCAGTGGGCGCCGGCGCCGCCGGCCATGGCCGGCATCGAAGCGTGCGGACGCATCGCCCAGATCGGCGCCGACGGCGGCTTCGAGATCGGGGACCGCGTCTTTCTTCCGCGCCGCGGCGGCACGTTCAGCCAGTACGTCAAGGTCAAGACCGCCAAGCTGACCAAGGCCGTCAATCACGGCGACCCGGTGCAGCTGTCGCTGATGCCGATCAACGGCGCGACCAGCTACGTGATGATGACCCGCGTCGTGGATCTGAAGCCCGGCGAGTGGGTCCTCCAGAACGCGGCGAATTCCAGCTGCGGCCGGTTCAACATCAGCATCGCCAAGCAGCTGGGCCTGAAGACCGTCAACGTCGTGCGGCGCGAGGAACTCATTCCCGACCTGCTGGCGCTGGGCGCGGACCAGGTTCTGCTCGACGGTGACGGCCTGCGGGACCGCGTCTTAGCCGCCACCGGCGGCGCGAAGATCCGCTACGGCATCGACGCGGTGGCCGGGACGGCGACGAACCGCATGGCCGAAAGCCTGGACATCGGCGGCGTGCTCGCGGTCTACGGCATGATGTCGGGCCAGCCCTGCCAGGTGGCCGGCGACCTGTTCCTGATGCGCGACCTGACGCTGCGCGGGTTCTGCACCCCGTATTTCGAGGTCGACCTGTCCGCCGACGACAAGCAGAAGATGATGACGGCGCTGGCCAACTGGTCCGCCGACGGCCAGCTCGTAGCCAAGATCGCCGCGACCTATCCGCTCCGTGATTTCAAGGACGCCATGCGCCATGAGATGGAGAGCGGCTCGGCGCGCGACGGCAAGGTCGTGATCCTGCCGAACCCGGAACTGATCGGCGGGAACGCGTGATGACCACCGAGAGCGCCTCTCAGAGCGCCGCGCCCTGGCCCTCGCCCGTCCGCGCCTGGTACGTGGTCGCGATCCTGGCGTTCGCCTATGCGTTCGCGATCCTGGACCGCATCGCCATCGGCATCCTGGTCATCCCGATCCAGACCGATCTCGGGCTGACGGACACCCAGATGGGCCTGCTGCAGGGCGCGGCCTTCGGCGTCTCCTACAGCCTGTTCGCCATACCGCTGGGCTGGTTCGTCGACCGCTACAGCCGGCGCACGCTCCTGGCCGCGGGCATCTGCGTGTGGAGCCTGGCCACCATCCTGTGCGCCTACGCCCGTGACTTCATGAGCTTCTTCATCGCCCGCGTGTTCGTGGGGATCGGCGAGGCCAGCGTCTCGCCCGCGGCGGCGTCGCTGATCGCCGACTATTTCCCGCCCGAGCGCCGGGGGCGCGCCTTCAGCGTCTTCATGCTGGGCAGCACGCTCGGCATCGGCCTGGCCTATCTACTGGGCGCCGTGGCGCTGCACCTGTCCGGGTTCGTGAAGGGTCTGGGCTGGACGATGCTGGCGGGCATGAAGAGCTGGGAGATCGTGTTCGTCCTCGTCGGCGCGCCCGGGCTGCTGCTGACCGTCCTGGCTCTGGCCACGGTGCGCGAGCCGGCGCGACGGGAAAGGATCGCGACCACGACGGGGTCCGCGGTGTCCCTGAAGGCGACCCTGGCGAAGAACCGCTTCTCGTACCTCGCGATCATCAGCGGCGCGGCCCTGATCATGATCACGGTCTACGCCCAGCTGGCCTGGCTGCCGACGCACTTCATCCGGCGCTATGGCTGGAGCGCCAGCGAAGTCAGCGTCGCCTTCGGGGTCGGCTTCCTGCCGATTGGCGTCTTCAGCAGCCTGAGCGCCGGGTGGGTGTTGAACTGGCTGCGCAAGCGCGGCCGCCGGGACGGCCCCCTGCTGGTGATCGCCTTCCAGGCGGTGGTCGTGCTGATCTGCGGGGCGCTGATGTGCGTGGGGCCGACGGCGCCGCTCGCCTATCTCGGCTTCATCCTGGTCACGATCCCCGGCACCTGGTCCTACGTCGCGGCGCTGGCGGGGCTGAACGAGATCACGCCCAACGAACTGCGCGGGCAGGTCACGGGCCTCTTCACCCTGGTCACCGGCCTGATCTCCCTGGGTGGCGGCGCGTTCGCGGTCGGGTTCCTGTCCGACACCTTCTTCCACGGACCGAAAGGCGTCGGCCTGGGCCTGATGACCGTCAACACCGTCGCGACGGTCATCGCCGCGATCATCGTGCTGCTGACCATCAAGGAATACCGCGCCACCGTCAGCCGGTCGGTCTGGCTGGGCCAGGCCTAGGACGTCACATGTCTAGCGAGGCGTAGCGATGAAGATTGGCCAGGACCTGCTCGTGCTGTCCTTCGATCCCCCGAAGGCTCTCGAGGACCTGATCGTCGATCCGGCCTGCCCGCGCACCGGCCCGGCGGTCCTGCTGTTCGCCGACTCCATCGACCTCGATCTCTGGGCGAAGGAGCCGCTGGAACCGCAGAAGGCGCTGTGGACCGAGGTCGCGATCGGCTACGGCTGCGAGGTGAAGGGGGAGCCCGCGACGGCGTTCCACTATCCCTACCTGCTGCTCTCGGGCGCCAAGAGCGACCGGGGCGTCGCCGTCGCCGACGTCGAGATGACCCGCTTCCACGCAGCCTGCCCGGACTACGAGGGCGGCGCGCCCGGCCGGCGTTGCGCGGCGACGGCCCGGACCATCGGCGGCCGCCCCATCGCCGACCTCGACGTCACCCTCCAGCAGCCGCAGACCCAGACGCCCGCCGGTCTGCTGCGCTGGGTCAACAGGGTCCGCTACGGCGACGTGACGGCGCCCGGCGACTCCATCGATCGCGGTCTGTGGTTCGTCCCCGCCATCGACCCGCAGGTCGCCGACCTCTGGACGGGCGTCGGCAGCGCCACCTTCGGCGAGGGCATGGGGTGGTCGGGCGCGGTGCGGGGCGAGGCCTGGTCGCTCGGCGTCGTCTACGATCTTGTGGCCGGAGAACGCCTGTGAGCCAGCCGATGAGCAAACGCGCCTGCGGCCAGACCTCGCTCGCCGCGGTCTGCGAGCTGGAGCCGGGCCGCGCGGCCAAGCTGCTGCCCGCGCCCCTGACGGCCATCGCCGACCGGGCCTTCATCTACCTGGTCTGGTGCTCGCTCTACAGCGAGACCAGCACGGTCCGCGAGCGCTCGTTCTTCGAGGCCAACATCGCCATCCCGTGCGATGGGCCGGCCGGGGAGGGCACCTGGTTCGCCGCCGCCTATTTCAACTCGCGCCAGATTGTCCGGCACGCGCATCTCAGCGGCTGGACCGGGGAGCACGCCCATATCGAGATCGGCCGCGTGCCCGCGGGGGTCGCCCGTCTCGTGTGGCCGTCGCAGACGCCGGTCGGCGGCTGGGTGGCGCGCGGCGGTCGCCGCGAGATCGAGATGGTCGTCCGCCCGGGCGATGAGGTCGATCTGGACACGACCCCGCTGCACAAGTTCCTGCGCGTCTATGGCGTTCGCCCGTTCGCCGACCAGCCTGATGTCACGCTTGAATGGCACAACGAGGACGTGATCCATCGCATCCGCCAGGCAGAGGCCGACCTGACCCTGGCCGGAGACGCCGCGGCGCTGCTCGGCCCGGTGACCGTCTCGTCGGCCTATCTGATGGAGTTCGGCATCGACCTGGGCGGATCGCGGCGCGTCTCCGGCAGGTGATCAGCCGCCCCTTTCCGCGCCGCCGGCCAGCCCGGCCGACCTAGTCTCGAAGCTCCCGTTTCCCGAGGAGCATTGAGATGTCCAAACAAGACGACGCGCCGGAGAACACGCTCGGCTACACCGCATCGAGCGCCATCGCCTACTCGCGCTTCCGCATGTACCAGGTCGACGAGAGCGACCTGGAAAAGGCGCCGCTGTTCTCCTTCCCCATGCTCGACGGGGTGATGAACAAGGCGATCAACGTCGGGATCGACGAGCCCGCCACCCAGGTGAACTTCGAGGAGTTCCTGCCGGGCCACGACATCAGCTGGGCGATGTTCCACGACGAGCTGCACTACGTCACCTCGGGCGAGTGCGAGGTGACCTATCACCTAGCCCCGATGATGACGATCACCGGCACGGTCGTCGCCAAGCCGGGCTGCATCTACCTCCTGCCGCGCGGGGCGCACATCAAGTGGAAGGTGCTGGGCGACAAGCCGTTCCGCCACCTCTGCATCTGCATCCCCAACCCGGGCTATCCGGTCGCGCTGGCCGACAGCGTGCGCAGGGCCGAGGGCGGCCAATGAGCAAGTCGGCGCACTATCGTCGCGACGAGCCGGCCTTCTACAATTTCCTGTCGCTCGAGCGCCAGGCGCTCGACGCGCCCGACCTGATCGCGGGCATGCGTGGCTCGCTCATGAGCATGGACGCCCACAGCGGCGCGCGGACCTATGTCTGCGAGCTGCCGCCGGGCTTCCGCACCCGCACGGACGGCAAGGAGGCCTCCCTGGAGTTCTTCGTGCTGCGGGGCGACCTGGCGCTGAACGGGTCGGCGGTCGGCGTCAGCGGCTACATCCACGCTCCGCAGCTCTGCGGCGGCGGCGAGATCAGCACGGTTTCCGGCGCGCTGGTCCTGGCGTTCTGGAACCCGAACATGCCAGCCTACGCCTATCCGGTGACACGCAACCGCGTGATCCAGACCGACAAGATCGACTGGGTCAACAGCGTGCCGGGCTCGCACGGGGTGATGCACAAGTCCCTGCGCGTGCCGGACGCCGTTCCCGGCCCGAGCGGCGAGGGCTTCGACGGCGGTCCCGGCGGGTTCCTGCGCTTCCAGTACATCTCCCCGCAGGCGATCGCGGACCTGGAGCACGTGCACCACGAATGCTGGGAGGAGATCATCGTGCTGAGCGGCGACATCCTGCTGGTCAACGAGGGCCAGATGGGCCCCGGCAGCGTCGTCTCGCACCCGCAGGAATGGTACCACGCGCCCTTCGTCTCGCGCAGCGGCGCGCTGATCCTGTGCCACACCGACGGTCCCATGGGCTATCCGTGGCCGACCCGGGACTATCCTCGGGGGCGCTGCTTCTGCGAGCGCTACATCGCCGAGACCCCCTGGGACGAACCGGCGAAGCACATCCCCTGGAACGAGCACCCCTATGCGGCCGAGCAGGAGGCGTCGGCGGAATATCAGGCCTATCGCGCCTCGCCGGGCGGCGTTCGCTGGGGCGGGGACGAGCCCGACGGCGAGGTGCCCCGCGCGCCCGCGGGCCGTGGCCGGCAGAGCCGCTTCCGCGCCAGCTGGGTGCGTTCCGAAGACGACAAGCCGAAGAGCTGAGCCATGATCACAGACCTGCATCACACGACCCTGTTCGTGACCGACATCGATCGCTCGATCGGCTTCTACCGCGACGTGCTCGGCCTGGAGCTGGTCAGCCGCTCGGACGCCTGGGGCGGAACCTATCTGGGCAAGGTGTGCGGCATGCCCGACACCGACATGAGGCTGAACATCGCGCTGATCGGCGTCGGCCCCAGGGGCAAGATCTTCGAGCTGATCGAGGTCCTGCAGCCGCTGGGCGAGCCGACCGACGCCTCGTCGCGCGGTCGGGGCATCGCCCGCATCGGCTTCGAGGTCGACGACATCGACGGCGCGGTCGCCAAGCTGAAGGACCATGGCGTCGCCTTCCTCAGCGATGTGATCACCGTCGCGGTGGAAGAGGGCCAGCACTACTCGGACGGCAAGGCCGTGAAGTTCCTCGACCCGGACGGCATCGTGCTGGAGCTGCAGCAACCGCCAGCGCCGGGCCGGGTGACCTGAAGGCCGCGACGGCCCAGAGCTACCTCCCGGCTCCCCCGAGCACGCCCGCCGCGCGCTCGGGGGTTTTTCTTTGTCAGGTGCGTTCGCCGGCCAGCTGCGCCTGGCTTCCGGCCCGGCCCATCAGGCGATAGAGGCCGAACGTGATCGCCAGCGTCACCGGCGAGGAGAAGCTGGCCACCGCCCCGCCACTGGCCATCATGGTCAGTCCGACGGCCGCGCCGGCAAACCAGGCGACCAGGCCCCGGGGGATGAAGGTCCGCGTCTCGGCGGCCGCCGGAGCATCCGACGGCGAGATCGCGGTCGCGGTGATGTAGGCCAGGGCCACGCCGACCCAGGCCGTCAGGATCACCGCCTGGTAGTTCACGGCGATCAGGATGTATTTCAGCACGTGGCTGGCCGCGGTGAAGGCGAACGCCACGGCGCCCACCAGCAGCGTGCAGATCAGCCTCGGCGCGCGCAGGCGGAAGGCGTCGCGGAGGAAGGCTTGCAGGTTGCTCGACGACAGGAAAAAGTTCGCCGTGTTGATCCGGGTCTGGGTCACCCAGATGAACAGCAGGCCCAGCGGTCCGCCCAGCACCGTCAGGCAGACGTCGATCACCGCCGTCTCGGAGACCACGGCCATGTTGGCGCTGGCGGCCAGATAGATGCCGACGCTCATGTTTACCAGGAAGGTGGCCACGTAGAACGGGAAGCCGAAGGTGAGCTTGGAGTGGTGCTCGATGTCCTCGACCTTGCCGAACCGGCCGATGTCCAGCGTGATCATCATCAAGAGCTGCATGCCGAACACGGCGATGAAGCAGTACCACCAGCCCGCCGGCGTGGGATTGGCGGCCTTGATGTTCAGCCATTCGGGCGAATAGCCGAAGCGATGGATCGACATGGCGATCACCGCGACCAGGCCGATGACATAGATCGGCAGCAGGACGGCGTTCAGCTTGTCGAGCCATTTCTGGATGCTGCCGACCGCCAGCGCGATGCTGTAGACGGCGATGATCGCGCAGGCCTGGACGTAGTTGATCGCGCTGAATACCTTGACCGCCGCGGCCGCCACGACCGCGCTCTCGAACACCGCGTAGTAGATGGCGATCACCGCGAAGATCAGGGTCGCCAGCGAGGCTCCCAGCGTTCCGAAGATCCTGCGCGACAGCAGGTAGCAGCTCTCGCCACTGCGGATCGCGAAGCGTGAGAAGATGTAGCCCAGGCCGCTCAGGGCCACGACGCCGAGGAACGTCCCGATCAGGGCGTTGCGCGTCCCGAAGGTCGTGGCCAGGGTCGCGCCCAGCAGCAGGTAGAAGATCGCGCTGCAGAGCGAGAACCACACCATGGTCAGCGGGCCGCGGGACATCCTGTCCTCGGCGCTGACCGGACGTGTCGCTGAATCGTGGGATCCGCTGTGAGCCATCCCCGGTCTCCATCTTGGCTTTAGGGCGCGCGCGCCGTGGAGCGCCCCCGAGGCGCCATGCCAAGCAGCCTGTTCCCAGGCCTCCGAACCACAATGTCGTTCGCAGATTTATCCGAGGTCCGGACACTTCTGCGGTCCGGCATTGCCCTGCGCCCGGCCGTCCCCGCTAAATCGCGGGCATGGGGCTCGATCCAGGTCCGTAATGACTGATGTTGGAGTGACGATATGGCTGTTACCGGAGAATTGACCGAACAGTTCGCTCACGCGGTTCTGCCCGTAACCACGTCGGAAGAATATTCGCGGCAGGAGTTCGTGAAGTCGCTGAAGTTCCACCTGGCGTCGACGGTCAGCCTGGGCATCAAGGCCGCCTTCCAGGTGCGCGCCCAGCCGCAGTTCAAGCAGGCCAAGGGCCGCGAGCCCGAGACCTATCGCGAAGTCCAGCACGCCATGGCGGGCGAGCCCTACTACCAGTTCTGGAGCGCCCTGCAGCGCAACAGCCAGGAAATGATGTGGAAGTCGGCGCAGGTGCCGGTCGAGCGCCAGCTGCCGTCCCTGATCGACGCCTTCAAGAACGCCTCGGGCTCGAAGGGGTCGCTGACCCTGGATCCCGACCTCGAGGTGCCGCGCTATCACCGCCTGGTCGACATCCACTGCATGCCGGGCGGGTACCACACCGAGTTCGCCGAGGAGGACATCGCCAACGGCGCCGTCTACGATCGCGCGGTCTATGTCTATGTGATGGGCCGCATGGGGCCGCTGAACTCCGACATCGGCGACAGCACCGCCAACTTCGTCAAGGCCAGGTTCCCGGACCTGAAGCCGCGCCGGATCCTCGACATGGGCTGCGGCGTGGGCCACTCGACGCTCTCGTATGTCGACGCCTATCCGGACGCGGAAGTTTACGGCATCGACGTCGGCGCCCCGATGCTGCGCTATGCGCACGCCCGCGCCGAGTCGCTGGGCAAGCCGGTCCACTACAGCCAGCAGAACGCCGAGAAGATGAACTTCCCGGACGGCTATTTCGACCTGATCGTCAGCCACATCCTGGTGCATGAGACCAGCCACGTGGCGATCCGCAACATCATGCGCGAGACCAATCGCCTGCTGTCGCCCGGCGGCGTCGTGGCCCACACCGAGACGCCGCCTTACCGCCAGTTGGAGCCCTTCGACGCCTTCATGCTCGACTGGGACACCCGCAACAACAACGAGCCCTTCTGGGGCGCCAGCCACGAGATCGTTCCGGCCGACATGGCCGAGGAGACCGGCTTCGAGGGCGCCAAGGCGTTCGAGGGCCTGCAGCCCAGCGCCTACGAATCCGCCGACGCCCAGCGCACCAAGGTGTTCCAGGGCGGCGACTTCGGCGGCGGCGGGGCCTGGTACATCTGGGGCGTCCAGAAATAGACGCCGCGTCCGTTAGATCTCGGGAGTTTTGCTATGAGCTTGCAACAAGGGGCCAAGGGGGAGCGGCCGCGTTATTTCGCCGACCCCGGCATCGACAAGGTGCTCTCGATGACGATGGCGCTGGCGGGCGAGGTCGCGGTGATGCGCGACCGCCTCGACAGCCTGGAGCGTCTGCTGGAGAGCGGCCAGCCCGTCAGCCGCGCGGCGCTGGACGCCTACGCGCCCGACGACGCCGCCCGCGCCGAACGCGACCACTGGCGCGCCGGGTTCCTCGACATCGTCCTGCGCACCGTCCACCAGGAGCGGGAAGCCCTGGAACGGCGGCTGAACGCCCAGTCCTACGCGGCCGTCATCGAGGATGTCGAAGCGACGACCGCCTAGGGCGACTGCCCGCCACAGTGACCTAAGAATATTCAAGGAAATCAATGTCAGAGCTTAGCCAGGGGACCGCGGTCCTGTTGATGGACTTCCAGCCGGGCATCATCGGCGCCCTGCCCAACAACGACAAGCTTGTCGCCACCGCGGCCGACGTGCTGGCGCGGGCGCGCGCCGCCGGCCTGCCGGTGATCTTCATCCGCGTCGCCTTCCGCCCCGGTCACCCGGAGATCAGCAACCGCAACCAGATGTTCAGCGCGATCAAGAAGGCCGGCCGCATGCAGCTGACCGATCCGGCCAGCGAAGTCGACCCGCGCCTGGCGCCGCTGGACAGCGAGTTCGTGGTGATCAAGCACCGGGTCGGGGCCTTCTACGGCACCGAGCTGCAGCCGATCCTCAGCGCCCTCGACGTCGATACCCTGGTCCTGCTGGGCGTGGCCACGGGCGGGGTGGTGCTGTCCACGGTGCGGGCCGCCGCCGACCAGGACTACCGCCTGCTGGTGGTCCGCGACGGCTGCGCCGACGCCGACCCGCAGATCCACGAGACGCTGATGGACAAGGTGTTCCCCCGCCAGGCCCAGGTGGTCTCCGCCGCCGACCTGCCGTTCTGATCGGGCGGGCGGCGACCATGGCCGGGCAGGACGACCTGGATGCGAACTATGCCGTCGCCTTCGACGGCGCCTTGCCGTTCGGCGAGCGTCCCGCCTTGCTGGTCGTCGACGTGGTCGTCGCCTACCTGACGCCCGGATCGCCGCTCTACGATCCGGCCTTCGAGGCGGCGCTGGCCGTCAACGAACGGCTGGTCGCCGCGGCCCGCGCCGCGGGCATGCCGGTGATCTTCACCAATGTCGTCTACCAGCCGGGCGGCGCCGACGGCGGCCTGTTCTACCGCAAGGTCCCGGTGCTGAAGCTGTTCGACCGCGGCTCGGCCGCCGGCGCCTTCCCGCCCAGCCTGCAGCCGCTGCCGACCGAGACCGTCGTCTCCAAGCAATACGCTTCGGCCTTCTTCGGCACCTCGCTGGCGTCGACCCTCACGACCATGAAGGTCGACTGCCTGCTGATCACCGGGTTCTCCACATCCGGCTGCGTCCGCGCCACCGCCCTGGACGCCCTGCAGCACGGGTTCGCGCCGTTCATCGTCGGCGAGGCCTGCGGTGACCGCCACCGCGCGCCGCACGAGGCCAACCTGTTCGACCTGCAGGCCAAGTATGGCGAAGTGGTCAGCGAGCGCGCCGCGATCGCGCTGATCGGAGCGGCCTGAATGTCGGCCTCGGCCAGGACGCTCTACGACAAGCTCTGGGAAGACCACCTCGTGGCCGACGAGGGCGACGGCGTCGGCCTGCTCTATATCGACCGCCAGATCCTCCACGAGGTCTCCAGTCCCGTGGCCTTCGCCGGCCTGGAGGCGCGGGGGGCGAGCGTTCGCCGGCCCGGGGCGCAGCTGGCCACGATCGATCACGCCATCCCGACCAAGGATCGCGACAGGCCGGTCGCCGATCCCCTCGCGCGCTCGCAGATCGCCCTGCTGGAGGCCAATGCGACCGCGCACGGGATCACCGTCTACGGCGCCGCGAGCCCGCGCCAGGGGATCGTCCATGTCGTCGGGCCCGAGCAGGGGTTCACCCAGCCGGGCATGACCCTGGTCTGCGGTGACAGCCACACGGCCACGCACGGCGCTTTCGGGGCCCTGGCCTTCGGCGTCGGCACCTCCGAGATCGAATGCGTGCTGGCCACCCAGACGCTTCGCCAGTCCAGGTCGCGCAACATGGCGCTGAAGGTCGCCGGAGCGCTGGGCCCGGGCGTCTCGGCCAAGGATCTGACCATGGCCTCGGTCGGCCTCATCGGCGCGGGCGGCGCGTCCGGCTATGCGATCGAATATATGGGGCCCGCCGTCTCGGCCCTGTCGATGGCCGGCCGCATGACACTTTGCAACATGACGATCGAGGCAGGCTCCCGGATCGGCATGGTCGCGCCGGACGAGACCACCTTCGCCTTCCTCGAAGGCCGCCCCTTTGCGCCCAAGGGCCGACTGTGGGACGAGGCCGTCGCCTACTGGCGCACGCTGTCCAGCGACGCGGACGCGACTTTCGACTGGGTGCTGGAAATCGACGCCGGCGCCCTGGCGCCGCAGGTCACCTGGGGGACCAGTCCCGACCTGGTGCTGCCGGTCACGGGGCGGACGCCCGATCCCGACGGCATTGCCAGCGAGGCGGAGCGCGAAGGCGTCCTGAAGTCGCTGGCCTATATGGGCTTGGCGCCCGACACCGCCCTGCAGGACATCGCCATCGACTACGCCTTCATCGGATCGTGCACGAACAGCCGCCTGGAAGATCTCAGGGCGGCCGCCGAGATCGTCGCGGGAAGGCGCGTGGCGCCCCATGTCACGGCCCTGGTCGTCCCGGGCTCGAGCATGATCAAGCGCCAGGCCGAGGCCGAAGGGCTCGATCTCATCTTCCGCCAGGCCGGCTTCGAATGGCGCGACGCGGGCTGCTCGCTCTGCGTGGCCATGAACAACGACCGCCTGGCGCCGGGGCAGCGCAGCGCCTCGACCTCTAACCGCAACTTCGAGGGCCGGCAGGGACCGGGCGCGCGCACGCACCTGATGAGCCCGGCGATGGTCGCCGCCGCGGCCGTCGCCGGCCACATCGTCGATGTCCGGGAAATCGACTGACATGGAGCCGTTCGTCCGCATCGCCTCGATCGCCGCGCCCTTGCCCGAGCGCGACATCGACACCGACATCATCTTCCCCGCCCGCTACCTGCTGCTGACCAGCAAGACGGGCCTGGGCCAGTACGCCTTTTTCGAGCGGCGCTACGAGGATGGCGGCAAGACCGAGAAGGCCGACTTCCCGCTCAACCAGCCCGTCTTCCGGGGCGCCCGGCTCATCGTCGCGGGCTCGAACTTCGGCTGCGGCTCCAGCCGCGAGCACGCGGTCTGGGCCCTGGCCGACCTCGGCGTGCGGTGTGTCATCGCCGACAGTTTCGGCGACATCTTTTATTCGAACTGCTTCAAGAACGGCCTGTTGCCGGTGGTGGTCACGCCCGATCAGTGCGCCGACCTGACCGTCCGCGCCGCGGCGGGAGAACGGCTGGAAGTCGATCTCGAACGCCAGGAGGTCCGCACCGCCGACGGCGGAGTGATCGCCTTCCCGGTGGACGGCTGGCGGCGGGAGGCCCTGCTGAACGGCTGGGACGAAATCGCCACGATCCTGCGGACGCGGGGCCAGGCCATCGCCGCCTTCGAAGCGGCGCAGAGAACGCGCTTCGCCTGGCTCCACGCGGACACGTGATCGCCGGGGCGGGGGTCCGGGCTGTCCGCGTCGCGGATAGTCTTGCCTCCGTCCGCGCGAACGCCGGCCACTAGCCTAAGTCTCGGGACGTCGCGGACTTGACGCGGCGGCCCGTTGCAAGGTGACCGATGGCTGATCCCATCATCCGGCAAAAGCTCGACAGCAAGGCGTTCTTCGTCGCGCCGGGCGTGCAGGACATGATCACCGCCGCCATCTGCCGGAAGGTCGGCTTCGAGGTGGTCTATGGCACGGGCTACTGGCTGACGGCCTCGGCCTATGGCCTGCCCGACGCGGGCATCGCCACCTACAGCCAGATGCTGGACCGCATGGCGACCGTGGTCCGCTCGTCGACCGGCGCGGTCATCGCCGACGCCGACACCGGCTACGGCGGCCTGCTCAACGTGCATCACACCGTGCGCGGCTACGAGGCCGCCGGGGTCACGGCGATCCAGCTGGAAGACCAGGAATTCCCCAAGAAGTGTGGCCACACCCCCTTCAAGCGGGTGATCGCGCTCGAGGACATGGTCGACAAGATCCGGGTCGCCAGCGACGCGCGTGAAGACAAGCGGAACTGCCTGATCATCGCCCGCACCGACGCGCGGGCCAGCGAGGGCTTCGACAAGGCCCTGAAGCGGGCCGAGGCCTATCGCAAGGCCGGCGCCGACGTCATCTTCTTCGAGGCGCCTCAGAGCGAGGAGGAGATGCGCCGGGCCTGCGAGACCATCGACGCGCCGATGATGGCGAACATGGCCGACGGCGGCGTCACCCCGATCTTGCCGGCCCAGGTGCTTAAGGACATCGGCTACGCCTTCGCCATTTACCCCTCGATGACCAGCCTAGTCGGCGCCGCAGCGATGGAGGCGGCGCTCGTCAAGCTGAAGACCACGGGGGTCAGCGCCGACCCGGCGACCCCGATGTTCGACTTCAAGGAGTTCTGCGGCCTGATCGGCTTCGAGGACGTCTGGGCCTTCGAACGCAAGTGGGGAGGCCAGCCGTGACCGGTTTCACCTTCGAGACGACCCCGCGCATCCTGTGCGAGGACGGCGCCGGCGCCAGGCTGGGCCAGCTCGCCGCCGAGCTCGGGGTCAAGAGGCCGCTGATCGTCACCGACCGCGGGCTGGTCGCGGCCGGGGCGCTGGAAGGCGCGCTCGAAAGCTTCAAGGCTGCCGGGCTGCCCGTGGAGCTGTTCTGCGAAGTGCTCGCCGATCCGCCGGAGGACTCGGTCGAGGCTGCCGTGCGGTTCGCCAGGACCCATGGCGCCGATGGCGTCATCGGCCTGGGCGGCGGCAGTTCGATGGACACCGCCAAGCTGGTCGCCCTGCTGGCGGGTCCCGGCGGGCAGACGCTGACCGAGGCCTATGGCGTGGAACGGGCGCGCGGCCCGCGCCTGCCGCTGATCCAGGTTCCGACCACGGCGGGCACCGGTTCGGAAGTCACGTCCATCGCCATCGTCACCACGCCGGACGACCAGAAGGTCGGCGTCGTCTCCCGGCTGCTCTATCCCGACGTCGCCGTCCTGGACGCGACCCTGACGCTGGGCTTGCCGGCCCGCATCACGGCCATGACGGGCATCGACGCCATGGTCCACGCCATCGAGGGCTATACCAGCCGCATCCGGAAGAACCCGATCTCCGACAGCCTGGCGCTGAAGGCGCTGGAACTGCTGGCCGGCGCGATCCGCGCCGCCGTCGCCGACGGGCGCGACATCGCCGCCCGCCGCGCCATGCTGCAGGGCTCGCTGCTGGCCGGCATGGCCTTCGCCAACGCGCCGGTGGGGGCGGTCCACGCGCTGGCCTATCCGATCGGCGGCCTGTTCCACGTGCCGCACGGCCTGAGCAACGCGCTGGTGCTGTCGCCGGTGCTGGCCTTCAACCAGGACGCCGCCCAGGCGCACTACGCCGAGCTCTGCCGCGTGGTCGCGCCCGAGGCCGTGGGCGCGACGACGCAGGCCGCCGCCGAGGGCTTCGTCGCGGCCATGAGCCAGCTGGTCGCCGACATGCCCTTCGAGCAGCGCCTGACGCAGGTCGGCGTGCAGCGCCAGGACGTCGAGCGCATGGCGACCGACGCCATGAAGGTCTCGCGGCTGCTCGTGAACAACCCCCGCGACGTTACCCACCAGGACGCCGTGGACCTCTACCTCAGGGCGCTCTGAAGCGTCGAACCGACAGATCGAAGGGGCAGGGGCGACCCCGCCCTCGGGAGCAGATCAGATGGCGTATCGATTGGGTGTTGATGTCGGCGGGACCTTCACGGACCTGCTGTTGCTGGAGGAGCAGACCGGCGCGTTCTGGCGGCACAAGACGCCGTCCACGCCGGCCGACAGCTCCATCGGCATCCTCAATGGCGTGACCGCCATCTGCGAGGCGGCGGGCGTCGCGCCGTCGGACATCGAGGTGTTCCTGCACGGCACGACCGTCGCCACCAACGCGGTGCTGGAAGGCAAGGGCGCCCGCGTCGGCCTGATCGTCACCCAGGGCTATCGCCAGATCATGCAGATCGCCCGCAGCTTCGTGCCCGGCGGCCTGGCCGGCTGGGTGGTGTGGGACAAGCCCACGCCGCTGGCGGCCCTCGTCGACACCTTCGAGATCGGCGGCCGCATGGACGCCCAGGGCGCCGAGCTCGAGCCCATCGATGACGCCGAGATCCGCAAGGCGCTGGAAGGCCTCAAGGCCCAGGGGGTGGAGGCGATCACCGTCTCCCTGATGAACGCCTATCTGAACGGCGCCCACGAACGGCGCGTCGGCGAGCTGGCGGCTGAGATCATGGGCGACGTCCCGGTCTCGCTGAGCCACGAGGTCCTGCCCGAGATGCAGGAATACGAGCGCACGCTGACCACCGTAGCGAACGCCAGCGTCCGGCCCATCGTCGGGCGCTATGTCCGCAACCTGCGCACCAAGCTGCGTGACGCGGGCGTGGCCGGAAAGCTCTCCCTGCTGCGTTCGGACGGCGGCCTGATGTCGTCGGAGAAGTCCGAGCACCATCCGGTGTCGCTGCTGATGTCGGGCCCGGCGGGTGGCGTCACCGGCGCGCTCTGGGTCGGCAAGAAGGCCGGCATCCACAACATCCTCACCCTCGACGTCGGCGGCACGTCGACGGACGTCGCCCTGATCGAGAACCTGGACGCGCGCCGCGTCCGCACGACGGAGGTCGGCCACCTCTCGGTCCGCGCCTCGGCCCTGGACGTGAAGACCGTCGGGGCCGGGGGCGGCTCCATCGCCTATGTCCCCGAACTGACAAAGGCCCTTCGCGTCGGCCCGCAGTCGGCCGGCGCCGTGCCGGGCCCGGTGGCCTACGGCAAGGGCGGGACCCTGCCGACCGTGACCGACGCCAACGTCGTCCTGGGCTATCTGCCCGAGGCCCTGCTGGGCGGGACGTTCAAGCTCGACCGCGAAGGCTCGATCCGCGCCGTGCAGACCATCGCCGACGCGCTGGGCATCGGGCTCTACGAGGCCGCGCGCGGCATCATCGACATCGTCAACGAGAACATGTTCGGCGCCCTGCGCATGATCTCCGTCCAGCAGGGCTACGATCCGCGCAACTTCGCCCTGATGGGCTTCGGCGGCGCGGGCCCCCTGCACGTCAACGCCGTGGCTCGCCTGATGGGCAGCTGGCCCGCCATCTCGCCCGTGTCCCCCGGCGTGCTCTGCGCGCTGGGCGACGCCACCACGCGGATGCGCACCGAGACCGCGCGGTCGTTCTCGCGGCGCTTCGACCAGACGACCGAGGAGGAGGTCATCGCCCTGCTGGAGGAGATGGCGCGCCAGACCCGCGGGGAGCTGATGGCAGACGGCCTGCCCGAGGCCGAGATCACCTCGCTGTTCGAGATCGACGTCCGCTACGAGGGCCAGGCCTTCGAGGTGCCGCTGGCCATCGATCCGGAGATCCTGCGACGCGACGGCCTTGCCGGCGTGACCTCGCGGTTCGACGAGGAGCACCAGCGGCTCTTCACCTTCAAGATGGAAACCCCGCACGAGCTGGTGAACCTGCGCGCCGTGGCGCTGGGGACCGCCCTCGAGCTTCCGGCGGCCGAACCCCCGCAGGGCACGGGCGATCCCATCGCCGCCAAGATCCGCGACCACGAACTGTGGATCGACGGGCGGATGCACCCGGCCGTGATCTACGACCGCGCCAAGCTGTGCAAGGGCGACGTCATCTCAGGGCCGGCGATCGTCACCGAGATGGACTCCACCACCCTGATCGAACTCGGCTGCGTCGGCACGGTCGACGCGATCGGCAACATCCTGATCACTCTGGCCTGAGGAGCAGACCATGCCCGCCACCATCATCCAGAGCAATTCGACCCCGTTCGCGAAGATCGCCATCGATCCGGTGACCCTCGAGGTCATCGAGAACGCCCTGCGCAACGCCCGCGTGGAGATGGACGCCACCCTGGTGCGCACTGCCATGTCGCCCGGCATCCGCGAGCAGGGCGACGCCTTCCCGCTGATCGCCGACCACAAGGGCCGGATGGTCGTGGGCCAGTTCGGCTCCTATATCGGCCCGTTCCTCGAAGGCTTCGAGGGCACGGTCGAGGACGGGGACATGATCTTCCTGTCCGATCCCTATTCGGTGGGCGGCGCGATCAGCCACTCCAACGACTGGCTGGTGCTGCTGCCGGTGTTCAAGGACGGCCGGCTGATCGCCTACACCTCGATGTTCGGCCACCAGTCCGACATCGGCGGCAAGGTGGTGGGCTCCATGCCCATCGACGCCCGCTCGATCTTCGAGGAGGGCGTCCGCATCCCGCCGGTGAAGATCTGGAAGGCCGGCGTCTATAACGAGGACCTGGTCCGCCTGGTCATGCACCAGACCCGCAAGCCCGACTGGTGCGCGGCCGACCTGAACGCCCTGATCGCGGCCTGCCGCGTGGCCTCGCGCCGCGTGATCGAGCTGGCCGAGCGTTTCGGCGACGATGTCTATGTCTCGGCCACCGAGGAGCTGCTGGCCCGCAACTACCGCGCCATGAAGCAGCTGATCCTGACCTCGGTCAGCGAGGAGGCGGTCAGCTTCGAGGACTATGTCTGCGACGACGGTCTGGGCTACGGGCCCTACAAGATCCGCTGCACCATGCAGCGCGTGGGCGAGAAGGTGGTGCTCGACTTCGCCGGCACCGACCCGCAGAGCCAGGCCTCGATCAACTTCTTCCTCAACGAGAACATGCTGCGGATGTTCTTCGGCATCTACATGATCATGGTCTTCGATCCGCAGATCTTGTTCAACGACGGGTTCTACGACCTGATCGAGGTGCATATCCCGGAAGGCTCGCTGCTGAAGCCGGCCTTCCCGGCGGCGCTATCGGGCCGCACGCACGCGCTCGGCCGCATCTTCGACATTCTGGGCGGGCTGCTCGGTCAGAAGACGCCGGAGTTCCTGACCGCCGCCGGCTTTTCGTCCTCGCCGCACCTCTTCTATTCCGGCTTCGACGCCAAGGGGCAGTGGTTCCAGCTCTTCCAGATCGGTTTCGGCGGCATCCCCGGCCGGCCGATCGGCGACGGTCCGGACGGCCACTCGCTGTGGCCCGGCTTCACCAACGTGCCCAACGAATTCCTGGAGCGCTACTTTCCCCTCGTGATCGAGCGCTACGAGACCGTCGCCGACTCCGGCGGGGCGGGCTTGCATCGGGGCGGCAACGGCATCCACATGACCTACCGGTTCCTGGAGCCCGGCACGATCGCCATCCACGACGACCGCTGGTTCATCCCGCCCTGGGGCGTGAACGGCGGCGAGCCGGGGGCCCGCGCGCGCAAGCTGCTGGAGAAGGCCGACGGCGTGACGACCATTGTCGGCAACAAGGTCGAGGACGTGCCCGTCGAGGCCGGAGATCGCCTGCACTTCATCACCTGGGGCGGCGGCGGCTGGGGCGATCCCTTGGATCGCGACCCCGCCCTAGTGGCCCTGGAAGTGACGCAAGGCCTGGTCACGGCCGACGGCGCCCGCCGCTATGGCGTGGTGATCGCGGACGTCGGGCTGGACACGGCCGCGACCTCGGCGCTCAGGGCCCAGCTGCGCGCCGCGCGTCCGGCCGACCAGGGCGTGTTCAACTACGGTCCCGACCTGGAGACGCTGCGCCGCAACTGCCTGGCCGAGACCGGCCTGGAGCCCCCCAAGCCGCCGATCCGGCCGATGCGGCTCGCCGCCGAATAGGCTTCCGACGCCGTCACACCCCTAGACCCTGGAACTACCGAGGAGACTCGCGAGATGAAGACCCGCGCCGCCGTCGCATTCGCCGCCAAGCAGCCGCTGGAGATCGTCGAGGTCGATCTGGAAGGGCCGAAGTTCGGCGAGGTGATGGTCGAGATCAGGGCGACCGGCGTGTGCCACACCGACGCCTACACGCTCGATGGTCTCGACAGCGAAGGCCTCTTCCCGTCGATCCTGGGCCACGAAGGCGCGGGCGTGGTGGTCGAGGTCGGCCCGGGCGTCACCTCGGTGGCCGTGGGCGACCACGTGATCCCGCTCTACACGCCCGAATGCCGCCAGTGCAAAAGCTGCCTCAGCGGCAAGACCAACCTCTGCACGGCGATCCGCGCCACCCAGGGCAAGGGCCTGATGCCCGATGGCACCAGCCGCTTCTCGTACAAGGGCCAGGCCATCGCCCACTACATGGGCTGCTCGACCTTCTCGAACTACACGGTGCTGCCCGAGATCGCGGTGGCCAAGATCCGCCGTGACGCGCCGTTCAAGAGCGCCTGCTACTGCGGCTGCGGCGTGACCACGGGCGTCGGCGCCGTCACCAACACCGCCAAGGTCGAGCCGGGCGCCAACGCCATCGTCTTCGGCCTGGGCGGCATCGGCCTGAACGTCATCCAGGGCCTGAAGCTGGTCGGCGCCAACATGATCGTCGGCGTCGACATCAATCCCGACCGCGAGGAGTGGGGCCGCAAGTTCGGCATGACCCACTTCGTCAACCCGACCAAGGTGGACGGCGACCTCGTCCAGCACCTGGTGGCCCTGACCGACGGCGGCGCCGACTACACCTTCGACGCCACCGGCAACACCGGCGTCATGCGCCAGGCCCTGGAAGCCTGCCACCGCGGCTGGGGTGAGAGCATCATCATCGGCGTGGCCGAGGCGGGGAGGGAGATCTCGACCCGTCCGTTCCAGCTGGTCACCGGCCGGGTCTGGCGCGGCACGGCCTTCGGTGGCGCGCGCGGCCGCACCGACACGCCCAAGATCGTCGACTGGTACATGGACGGCAAGATCCAGATCGACCCGATGATCACCCACGTCCTGCCGCTGGAAGAAATCAACAAGGCCTTCGATCTCATGCACGCCGGCGAGAGCATCCGCACCGTGGTGACGTTCTAGGCGATGGAGGGGCGTGTGACCGTGCGGAGGGCCAGCCGGATTCCGGGCCTGCAACGAGACGACCTTGTCCGCGGCGAGGCGTTCATCGATGGCGCATGGGTTGGTGCCGAGAGTCGGATTTCAGTGGAGAATCCGGCGGACGGTCTAGTTGTCGGGGACGTTCCGGACCTCGGCGCAGGTGAAGCGACGCAGGCCGTGACCGCCGCCCAGGACGCGATGCCCGGCTGGCAGACCTTGACCGGCAAGGCGCGCGGCCAGGTCCTTCGCCGCTGGTCCGAACTCATGCTCGCGCACGCCGAGGATCTGGCCCGGATCATGACCGCCGAGCAGGGCAAGCCGCTGGCGGAGGCGCGTGGCGAGGTGGCCTATGCCGCGGCCTTCCTCGAATGGTTCGCCGAGGAGGCGCGCCGCGTGAACGGTGACATCCTGACCCCGCACGCATCCGACAAGCGGCTCACGGTGCTGCGGCGGCCGGTGGGCGTGGTGGCGGCGATCACGCCCTGGAACTTCCCCCTGGCGATGATCACCCGAAAGGCTGGCCCGGCCCTGGCGGTCGGCTGCACGATGGTCGTCAAGCCCTCGGAGCTCACGCCCCTGTCGGCGCTGGCGCTGGCACGGCTTGGCCAGGAAGCGGGCGTCCCGCCCGGCGTCTTCAACGTGATCACGGGCCAGGCGGCCCCGATCGGCGACGTGCTGACCGGCGATCCCCGCATCCGCAAGTTCACCTTCACGGGATCGACGGCGGTCGGAAAGATGCTCGCGGCGCGGTGCATGGCGACGGTGAAGCGGGTGTCGCTGGAGCTTGGCGGCAATGCGCCCTTCATCGTCTTCGACGACGCCGATATCGAGGCCGCGGTCGACGGCGCGATCGCCTCGAAGTTCCGCAACACGGGCCAGACCTGCGTCTGCGCCAACCGGTTCTTCGTCCAGGCAGGCATCCACGATCGCTTCGCCGCCGCCCTGGCCGCGCGTGTCGGCGGACTGCGCCTCGGCCCCGGCCTGATCGGCGCGTTCGACCAGGGGCCGCTCATCGACGCGCGCGCCGTCGCCAAGGTCCGCGCGCATATCGCCGATGCGGTCGGCGCTGGCGCGCGCATCCTGACCGGCGGCCAGTCGGCGACCGTGGGGCCGCTGTTCTTCCAGCCGACCGTGCTGGTCGACGTGAGGCCCGACGCCCTGGTGAACAGGGAGGAGACGTTCGGGCCGCTGGCGGCGATCACGCGGTTCGAAACGGAGGCCGAGGCCATCCGCATGGCCAACGACACCTCGACTGGGTTGGCCGCCTACGTCTTTACCCAGGATATGTCGCGAGGCGTCCGGCTAAGCGAGACCCTTGAATGCGGCATGGTGGGTCTGAATGCTGGACTGATCTCGACGGAGGTCGCGCCATTCGGCGGCGTCAAAGAGTCCGGGATGGGAAGAGAGGGTTCGCGGTATGGACTCGAAGACTACCTCGACCTGAAGCTTGTCTGCGCGAACGTCGCCTAGCTCCGCCGGGTAGGATCAGAAGAGGCAAGGTCAGCCCCTCGTCGCCCGATCAATCTATCTGGATCTGTCGTCAACGAAGGCTGCGGTTTTCGTGTGCTCGAATCGGCCAGCGCTCACTTTGAGCGTCTGTCGCCGTCGCTCAGGCGCGCGCTGACCATCGTCTACGACCCCGAAACTCGATCAAGTCGCGTGGTCGAGGGATACGCGTTCGCCGAGCCCAACAAGGAGGTAGCGTAGTGGCAATCGAAACCGTCCGCATCGACGAGGCTGACCAGCTCCACCAAGGCAGGCCAAAGTTGGATCGGGCGAAAAGAACTAGTCTGGCGATCCCGCATCTGCGTTGGGACCCAGTTTCATTCCGACTCGCGCCGCCTCACAGGAAGCTCGTCCTTAGGATCCGATAGTGCGAGTCGAAAGTGGGGCCGAAAATGGGGCCCTTTACATGGTCGCCGAAAATCTTTTTCAAAAACAGGAGCTTAGTGGGCGGTGGTGGCGGAGAGGGTGGGATTCGAACCCACGTTACGCTTTCACGTAAACCGCATTTCGAGTGCGGCGCATTCGACCACTCTGCCACCTCTCCAGGGGGTCTTTTCGGCGGCCCGAGGCGCGCCGTAAGAGTGAGGGCGCGATACCTAGCGGCGCCTTCGCGGGAGCGCAAGAGCCCTGCGACAGTTTTCTGTCGCAGGGGCGAATTCCCTGGGCGGGAGGCCGCCGGACCGGGTCGAGGCGGTCAGGCGCGGGGGTGGAGGATCATCTGGGTGCAGCGGAAAAGCGCCATGGTCTTGCCGCTGGCCTCGTTGGAGACGACCGCGTCCCAGACCTGGGTGTTGCGCCCGCCGTGAACCAGGCGGGCCTCGCAGGCGACGCCCTCGCCGATGCGGGCGGTGCCCAGAAAGTTCGACTTCAGCTCGATGGTGGTGAAGCCTGTCGCGCCCTCGGGCAGGGAGGCCATGCAGGCGTAGCCGCAGGCGCTGTCGGCCAGGGCGATGACGCTGGCGGCGTGCAGGAAGCCGTTGGGGGCCATGTGGCGCTGGGCGACGGTCATGCGGCCCCGCGCTTCGCCCCTGGTCACCACGGACCATTCCAGGCCCAGAAGGCCGGGCAGTTGCTCGGCCTGCGCCTTGGTCAGGACGGCGGCGAGATCTTGGTCGGCCATGGGGGGCTCCTTCCAGATGTTTCGTGCGCGAAGCATCTGGTCCGTCGCCGTGGCTCGGGCAACTTAGTTTTTAAAGAGAACTGATATCGACGTTCGGGAAGCGGCGGCCGTCGTCGCCCGCGGGCGGCAGGCGGAAGGCGCGGACGCCGAGCTGCAGGGCCGGGGCGACCAGGGGGCCGGGCGCGGCCGAGCCTGAGGCCCGGTGGGCGACGAAGGCCTCGGACGGGACGGCGTCGCCGGCGTCGATGTTGTCGGCCTTCTGCTGGGCGACGGTGGTGTTCCAGCTGTCCGGGTCGGCGCCGGTCTGGCCGACCAGCAGGCGGGTCTCGCCCGGCAGGTCCAGCAGCCGGCGGGCGGCGGCGTGCAGGCCGGCGGCGTCGGCGCCGGGCGCGTTGCTGTCGCCCAGGCCCAGGGCCGGCGAGAGCAGGGCCTCGCCCGTGAAGACCACGTCGCCCAGGCGATAGGCGGTCGCGCCGGGCAGTCGGCCCGGCAGGGCGATGGCCACGAACTCCAGCCCGCCCATGGGCAGGTCGTCGCCGTCGCGGGCCAGCTTGTCGAAGTCCCAGCCGTCCAGGTCGACGCCGTCGGCGCCCAGCACGGGAACCAGGCGCTGGAGACTCTCCAGCACGCCCGCGCCGATGCAGATCGAGGCGCCGGTTTCGTATTTCAGGTGGCCGGCGGCCGACAGGTGGCCGGTGTGCAGGCCGGTCTCCAGGATCCAGGTCGGCCCCAGGTCGCGGGCGCGGACCTGCGCGACGATGGCGTCGACGAAGCTGGTGTCGACCGCCTGGGTGAGGGGGTCGTAGTCGAGCACGGGGTCGACGAAGGCGCACAGCAGCGTGGCGGGATCGACGACCAGATACGTCACCCGCCCGGTGGCGGGGTGGTGGTAAGCGGTGATTTCCGGCTGCATGCGTACGTCCGATAGCGCCCCTGGAAGGGCTCGCCCATCCGCAAGCCCGCTTCGAATGAGGCGCACCTTGACCGCAAGCTCTTAAGTATCGGCGAACGTCAGTCGCTCTCGCGCCTTACGCGAGGGGAAAGCGCCGGGGGGCGTTTGGGACGCGCCTAGCGGCGCTCGGCGGCCGAGCAGGAGTCGTTGCGGCCGCGCATTTCCGTCACCCACAGCGGCTCGACATAGCGGTCGCCGTCACGAAAGCCGGGCGCGCAGCCTTCGGGCGTATCGCGCTTGGACGAGCCGCCCCGCACGTCCAGAGACAGGGCCAGGGACTGGGTTCGTCCGCCCCGGCCGTAGCCGTAACCGTCGTATCCGAAACCGCCCAGGCCGTTATAGCCGTAACCGTAACCGTAGCCGGGATAGCCGGCGTAATCGACGTAGCGGCCGTTCTTGCCGTAGTCGGTCTGGCCCACCGCGACGCCCAGGGTGCTGGCCTCGCCGATCGGGATCAGGGTGGAGACATAGGCGCTGCGATAGCCGCCGGTGCCGACGCTGACGCCGGCCTCGCCGTGGATCTGGCGCTTGACCGGACCTTCGGGCTCCTGGCCATAGCCGACCGGACCGTTGTCGACCCGCTCGACCGGCGGGGCGTCGGCCAGCCAGGCGGCGATCTGTTCGCGGGTGGTGACGGGGGAGGCGGCGTGGTCCGCGTCGGCCTGGGCCTTTGCGTCGGCCTTGGCCTTGGCCAGCTGGGCCTCGGTCGGCGGCGCGAGCGTCGCGCGCGCGGCGGTGGCCACCACCTCGTCGTCCGGTTCGGCGTGGGCCAGAACAGGGGCGGTTAGCGGCGCGGCGATCAGGGCGGCGGCGAGAACGAAGCGGGACGCGAACATGGGCTGGACCTCCGACCGCTCCACCCTGGACCCGGCCGTGAGCCAAATTAGGGCCTGAATGTAGCGAGACTGCAAGGCGAAGCTGGGGACGCGGTCAGAGGGCTTCAAGGGCGGCCTCCAGCGCGGCCATGTCGGGCGGCGGGGGCGTCTCGAACCGCAGCGTCTCCCCCGTGATCGGATGGACGAAGCCCAGCACCGCCGCGTGCAGGGCCTGGCGGGCGAAGCCGGTCTCGCGCAAGGCCTCGCGCACGGGGGCGGCGGGGGCGCCGGCGCCGTAGACCGGATCGCCCAGGCACGGACTGCCCTTGCTGGCCATATGGACGCGGATCTGATGCGTGCGGCCGGTCTCCAGCCGGCAGGCCACCCGCGCGGCCAGCGGCCTGTCGGGCGGGCCGAAGGTCCTTTCCACGCGATAGTGGGTGATCGCCTCGCGCCCGCCGGTCTTCAGCACCGCCATCTTCTTGCGGTCGTGCGGGGAGCGGCCAAGGCGCGTCTCGATCGTGCCGACCGCCGGATGGGGCGCGCCGCGCGTCAGGGCCAGGTACAGGCGGTCGATGTCGTGCTTGGAGAACAGGGTCGACAGGCCCTGGTGGGCGGCGTCGGTCTTGGCCGCCACCATCACGCCCGAGGTTTCCTTGTCCAGGCGGTGGACGATGCCGGGACGGGCCACGCCGCCGATGCCCGACAGGCTGGTCCCGCAATGGTGCAGTAGGGCGTTGACCAGGGTGCCGGTCTCGCTGCCGGGCGCGGGGTGGGCGGCCATGCCGGGCGGCTTGTCGACCACGATCAGCCAATCGTCCTCGTAGAGCACGGTCAGGGGAATGGCCTCGGGCAGGGGCTCGGCCGCGATCGGCGGTGGGACGATGATGTGATAGACGCCCAGGATGGCCTTCGCCGAGCCGCTGGTCACCGGCGCGGGCGAACCGTCCGCACCCTGACGCAACACCTGACCCTCGGCCATCAGGGCCTGCAGGCGCGCGCGCGACAGGGACGGCGCGGCCAGCGCCAGGGCCTTGTCCAACCGTTGACCGGCCAGGTCGGGGCCGATCTCGACCCGCAAGGTCTCGCCGCCAGTCAGGTCTCGTACGTCGAGGTCCTGGGCGTCGAAGTCGTCAAAGGCCTCGTCAGCTGAATCCAGGTCGGGCGAAATCAAGGGTTTCACGGCTCCGTCACGCAGGCGTCGCACCGGCGACACGGCCCACGCCTAACGGCTCCGGTTCCCGAAGCCTGCGTACGAAGGGGATAGTCGATGCGCGCGATCCACACCACCTTGCTGATGGGCGCCGTCAGCGCCCTGGCCATGGCCGTCGCGGCCGCGGCGCAGGCCGCCGAGGCGCCCGCGCCCGTTGCGGGCGAGGTCCAGCAGGTCGAGGAGGTCCTCGTCACCGCCCAGAAGCGCGAACAGAAGACCCTGGA
Organism: Caulobacter sp.; assembly: GCA_017745235.1. Classification (GTDB taxonomy): domain Bacteria; phylum Pseudomonadota; class Alphaproteobacteria; order Caulobacterales; family Caulobacteraceae; genus Caulobacter. The sequence continues at coordinate 178,671 of JAGHZU010000006.1, forward strand.
CGTGCCGATCGCCCTGACGGCCTATTCCGGCGCGATGCTGGACAAGCTGGGCGTGCAGGAATTCGACCGCCTGTCGACCTTCGTGCCGGGCTTCCAGGTGCAGAACCAGTCGCCCAACAATCCTGGCTTCGTGATGCGCGGCATCACGTCGGACAGCGGCGACGCCACCACCGAGCCGCGCGTGTCGGTGTTCCAGGACGGCGTGTCGATCTCGAAGTCGCGCGGCTCGTACATCGAACTGTTCGACATCCAGCGCATCGAGGTGGCCAAGGGGCCGCAGTCGACCCTGTTCGGGCGCGGCGCCCTGATCGGCGCCGTCAATGTGATCCAGAACAAGGCCGACCCGCGCGGCCTGGACTGGAGCGTGGCGGCCGAGGGCGGCAACGCCAACTACGGCCTGTTCGAGGTGATGGGGAACCTTCCCCTGTCGGACACCTTCGCCGTGCGCATCGCCGGCCGCTACAAGCAGCGTGACGGCGCCATCGAGAACGTGCTGGGCGGCCCGAACCTGGGCTCGACCGACACCGGCGCCCTGCGCCTGGCCGCGCACTGGTCGCCGACCTCTCGCCTGAACGCCGACCTGCTGGTCAATTACGAGGCCGACCACCCCACCGGCACCTCGTTCAAGTCCAATCAGTTCAATCCCACCGACATCGCCACCGGCCAGCCTCTGGGCGATCGCGATCCCAACAGCCCCGCGGGGCTGTCCAGCGGCTACGGTTTCGAGGGCGGCGCCGAGCTGGGCCTCAAGCGCTTCGTCAAGGGCGCCACGGCCCTGGTCGATTACCAGCTGACCGACGCCCTGAAGCTGTCGTCCATCACCGCGGCGCGCCGGTTCCAGAGCACCGAGGTGTTCGATCCGGACGGCTTCTCGCTGCCGATGTTCGTGTTCGCCGAGGATGCGCGGGGGACTCAGTACAGCCAGGAACTGCGCCTGAACTACGACAATGGCGGCAAGTTCACCTGGTTCGGAGGCGTCAGCTACTTCGACGAAGACGCGCGGACCCGGGTGCCGCTGCAGTTCGACGAGCGCTACGCTCTGAACCTGCTGACGGGCCAGCTGACCAAGCCCAACCCGCAGCCGACGGCCGTGCTGACCAACACCACGCGCCTGGCCGCCCTCATCACGGCGCTGACCGGCGGCGCGGCCTCGGGCGCGGTGGCCCAGGGGATCGCCAACAACCTGGGCGTCCACACCGAACAGTACACGAACTATGGCTCGACCAAGTCGTGGGACGTCTACGGCGACGCCACCTGGCGCCTGACCGACCGCTTCGAGCTGTCGGCCGGCCTTCGCTACACCAATGACGACAAGTCCTCGGGCGTCGCCTCGCAGGTCAGCCAGCGTTCGATCCTCGGCGGCGTTCTGGGCGCGATGACCCAGGGCGCGGCCACCCGCACGGCCCTCCTGACCGCCCTGGCGGCCCCGGGGGCGACCAACATCCCGACCTCGGCCGCCTATCCGGTCCCGATGTTCGGCCTGTTCGCTCAGCCCACCACCGGCAATGGTCAGGTCTCGACCCAGGACTTCAGCGACGACGGCCTGACCTGGCGCCTGGTGGCCCGCTACAAGCCGACCGACGAGGCCAGTCTCTACGCCTCCTACGCCCGTGGCCGTCGCCCCAAGGTGATCAGCGCGGCCGCGCCGTCGGCCCCGATGTCGCCGGGCAAGTTCACGCCGGTCGACGCCGAGACGGTCGATTCCTATGAAGTCGGCGGCAAGACCCGCCTGATGGACGGCCGCCTGAGTCTGGACGGCGCGATCTATTTCTACAGCTACGACAACTTCCAGACGACCGTTCAGCAGAACGCCCAGATCATCACCACCAACGCCGGCAAGGCCGAGACCTATGGCTTCGAGGGGCAGGCCACCTGGCAGGCGGCCTCGTTCGCCGAGTTCTTCGCGACCTACAGCTACAGCCACGGCCGCTTCAAGACGGGGGTGCGCGACGGCAATCGCTTCCGCCTGTCGCCCGACCACAAGCTGTCGATCGGTTCCAGCCTGCACGCCGACCTGCTGCGCGGCCGCTTCACCTTCACGCCGCTCTATACCTGGCAGTCGAAGATCTTCTTCGACGATGACAACGACATCCCGGCCCTGCAGAAGACCAACCTGATCCCGGACCTGGTGCAGGACGAGTTCCAGAAGGCCTACGGCCTGCTGGACCTGCGGCTGGAGTACCAGCCCTCGTTCGCCAACTGGAAGGTCGGGGCCTTCGTCACCAACGCCACCGACGAGAAGTACATCAAGGACGCCGGCAACACGGGCGACAGCTTCGGCATCCCCACTTTCATCGCCGGAAATCCGCGCTTCTACGGCCTGACCTTCTCGCTGCGGCGATAGGTCGGGCGCGCCCCCTTCCCGCGGGGAGGGGGCGTTCCGCTGGACATTCCTCGTCCTGATGTTGTGTGCTGGCGCCCGCGAGAACGCCGGACGGCGCCGTGATCCTGGGGAGACGCTGACATGACCATCGATCGACGCAGGGCCCTGGCCCTTTTCGGCCTGGGCGGCGCGGGCATGGCCGGCGAGGCGGTCGCCGCCGCGCCCAAGGGCCTGCACGCGGGACCCGTGAGTTTCGAGCATGGGGTCGCCTCGGGCGATCCGCTGCACGACCGCGTGGTGTTGTGGACGCGGGTGACCGCCAAGGGCGCCAAGACGCCCGTGGGCCTGCGCTGGGACGTCTCGGCGGATCCTGACTTCAAGGCGATCGTGCGCCAGGGCCACGTCACCACCGACGCCTCGCGCGACCACACCGTCAAGGTGGACGTCGCGGGCCTGAAGCCGGACACGGAATACTTCTACCGCTTCCGCCACGCCGTGAACGGCAAGGCCGTGGGCAAGGCGATCTCGGCCCGCACCCGCACCCTGCCGCAGGGCGCGACCAAGGACGTGGTCCTGGCGGTGGTGTCGTGCAGCCTCTATCCGAACGGCTATTTCAACGCCTACGACGCCATCGCCAAGCTGCCGCGCGTGGACGCGGTGCTGCACCTGGGCGACTACATCTACGAGTACGGCGCAGCGCCGAGCGACTACGGCATGAACTCGCCCACGGCCAAGACGCGCGTACCCGACCCGCCGACCGAGATCGTCAGTCTGGCCGACTACCGCCGCCGCCACGCGCTCTACAAGACCGATCCCGCCCTGCAGGCCGCCCACGCCCGCGCGCCCTGGATCGTGGTCTGGGACGACCACGAGACGGCCGACAACAGCTGGGTCGGCGGGGCCGAGAACCACCAGCCCGACAAGGAAGGCGACTGGGCCGCACGCAAGGCCGCCGCGCTCAAGGCCTATTACGAGTGGATGCCGATCCGCGAGGTCCCGGCGGGCGCGCTGCCGGAGGCGGCCTGGCGGCGGTTCCAGTTCGGCGACGTGGCCACCCTGCTGATGACCGAGACGAGGCTGACCGCGCGCACCCACCAGCTGGACTACGCCCGCGACCTGAAGATCGTCGACGGCAAGCTCGACATCGCCGGCTTCGTGGCCCAATGGAAGGACCCCTCGCACCGGATGATGGGCGAGGGCCAGGAACAGTGGCTGGCCCGCGAGGTTGACGCCTCCGTCAAGGGCGGCAGCGCCTGGCAGGTGCTGGGCAACCAGGTGGTGATGGCCCGCGTGGCCAATCCCAACCTGAAGGCCACCATGGGCGAGGCCAACTACGCCGCCCTGCTGGCCAAGCTGCCCGATTACGTGGCCACCGCGGTCAAGCAGGGCGTGGCCCTGTCGGCCTTCGACATCCCCGGCAACCTCGACGCCTGGGACGGCTATCCCGCCGACCGCGAGCGGGTCTACGACATCTTCAAGGCCAGCAAGGCCCGCCCCATCGTACTGTCGGGCGACAGCCACGCCTTCTGGGCCAACGAACTTTGGGACGACGCCGGTTCGCGCCGGGTGGCGGCCGAGTTCGGCGTCACCTCCGTGACCTCGCCCGGCTACAGCGACTACCTCCCCGGCGTGCCGATCGCCCAGGCCTTCATCGACCGCAACAAGGAGGTGAAGTTCACCGACCAGGGCGCGAAGGGCTACCTGCTGCTGACCCTCGAGCATGGCCGCGCGACGGGCGAGCTGGTGGCGGTGTCGACCATCCTGGAGCCCGCCTACGAGACGCGGGTGCTCAAGCGCTATGTGGTCACGCCGGACGCTGACGGCGGGGTCAAGGCGCTGGCGGAGGGATAGGGCGTCGCTCCCTACCGCCGTTCCAGGGCGATCCTCACGCCGAACGCCACGAACACCCCGCCGGTCGCCCGGTCCAGCCACCTGACCACGCCCGGCCGGCGCAGAGCCTTGGCGATCGGGGCGGTGGCCAGGATCAGGCCGGCGGCCCAGGCCAGGCCCATCACCACGTGCAGGCCCGCCAGCAGCAGGCCGAAGCCCGCAGGACTGGCGCCGGCGGGGATGAACTGGGGCAGGAACGAAACGTAGAACACCCCGACCTTGGGATTGAGCAGGTTGTTCCACAGGCCTTTGGCCAGTGCGGCGAGGAGGCCGCCTTGGGGCGAAGCCGCGCCGGCCCCGGTGTCGAAGGCGGTGCGAGGCTTGCGCAGCAGCTCCACGCCCAGCCAGACCAGATAGGCCGCGCCCGCCCATCTCAGGATCGTGTAGGCCATGTGCGAGGCGGTCAGCAGGGCCCCGGCGCCGAACGCGGCGGCTGCGCCCCAGGCCAGGCATCCCAGGCCGATGCCGACCGCGCAGGCCCCCGCCCGTCGCCAGCCCTCGGCGGCGGCGGTGCGCAGGATCAGGGCGGTGTCCAGGCCCGGCGTGATGGTCAGCAGGCCGGCGGCGACGGAGAACGCGATCAGGGCCTGGGCGGTGGTCATGCCCCGAGGATCGGCCGTCCTCAATCGCCGCGCAAGCCCGCGGCCGCGCTCAGGGGCGGGCTTCGAGCACCATGTTGAACGGCCCCTGCGTGGCCCGCCGCACATGGGCGAAGCCGGCGTCGGTCAGCACGTCCGCCAGCCGCGCCTCGCCCGCCTGCGCCCCCAGCGCCTCGCCCACCTCCTGGCTGAGCGAGGTCGGCACGCAGATCATGGTCGAGGCGTTGTAGTAGAGCCGGCTGACGGGGCTGCCCACATTGTCGGCGGCGCGATCGGCGGCCAGCGGCTCGACGATCATCCAGGTCCCGTCGGGTTTGAGCATCTCGTGCACGGACCGGGCGCAGCCGCGCGGATCGCCCATGTCGTGCAGGCAGTCGAAGGCGGTCACCAGGTCGAAGTCGTGCTCGTCGATGGCCTTGGCCGGGCGGGTCTCGAAACGCACGCGGTCCTCGACTCCATGCTCGCGGGCATGCTCGCGGGCCTGGGCGATCGACGGCTCGTGGAAGTCGAAGCCCACGAAGCGGCTCTCAGGGAAGGCCTGCGCCATCAGGATGGTCGAGAAGCCCACGCCGCAGCCGATATCGGCCACCTTGGCGCCCGCCTTCAGCCGGGCGCCCACGCCGTCGAGCGCGGGCAGCCAAGCCTGGACGATGCTGTTGGCGTAACCAGGGCGGAAGAACGCCCCCACCGCGCAGAAGAGGCAGCCCCCCGTCTCGCCCCAGCCGACGCCCTCGCCGGTGCGGAAGGCGGCCTCGACCTTGGGCTCGGCCTCGATCATGGCGGGGATCAGGTCGAACGCGCCGGCCAGGTAGAAGGGGCTGTCGCGGTTGGCGAACACCATGGCCTGCTCTGGCGACAGGCTGAAGGTCTCGGCGTCGGGATCGCAGTCGATGTAGCCGTTGGCGGCCTGGGCCAGGGCCCATTCGCGCACGTATCGCTCGGCCAGGCCGCAGCGGGCGGCCAGCTGGGCGGCCGTTGCGGGGCCGTCGTGATCCAGGGCGTCGAACAGCCCCAGTCTTAGTCCGATGCGGACGGTGGGCACGCTGAACGCGCCGCCCAGGTCGCCGAGCATCTTGCCGACCAGGGCGTTGAGGGAGTTTTCGTCGGGAAGCGGCATGGCCGTGGTCCTCAGTTGGAAACTGACGGGACGCTTACGGCCTTATTCTACGCCTCTTGAGCGCGGCTTTCTCGCCTAAAGCTCCGGTTCGCGCTCGACCAGGGCGCCGTTCTCCCACACGCGGTAGAAGCACGAACGCGCGCCGGTGTGGCAGGCTCCGCCGTCGCCCTGCGGGCGCACCTTGATCAGCACCGCGTCCTGGTCGCAGTCGATGCGCAGCTCGCTGACGACCTGCAGCTGGCCGCTGGTCTCGCCCTTCTTCCAGAGGGCGTTGCGCGAGCGGCTGAAATAGTGGGCGATCCCGGTGTCGAGGGTCAGGCGCAGGGCCTCGTCGTTCATCCACGCGAACATCAGGATCTCGCCCGTATCGGCGTGCTGGGCGATGGCCGCGACCAGGCCGCTGGCGTCGAAGCGCGGCGTGATGGCGGTCCCGTGTTCCAGGGCGGACTTGTCGGGCGCGGCGGGGAAGAGCGGGGCGGTCATGGGGCGCACATATGGCGCCGATGGCCGGCGGCTCAAAGCCCCCTCCGGCCCTCCGGGCGCCTCACCCTCTGGGGAGCTGTCGGTGAAGCCGACTGAGGGCGCGCTATCCCTTCTTCCAGATCGGCGCCCCGCCGCCGGGCAATCCCAGCCGCGCCCACTTCTCGCTGACCGCGTCGACCACGGCCTGGTCCATGCGGATCTCCTGGCCCCACTCGCGATGGGTCTCGGGCGGCAGCTTGTCGGTGGCGTCCAGGCCGATCTTGGAGCCCAGGCCGCTCTCGGGGCTGGCGAAGTCGAGATAGTCGATCGGGGTGTGCTCGATCACCGTGATGTCTCGCGCCGGGTCCATCTTGGTGCTGATCGCCCACATCACGTCCTTCCAGTCGCGGGCGTTGATGTCGTGGTCCACGACGATCACCCACTTGGTGTACATGAACTGGCGCAGGTAGCTCCACACGCCCAGCATCACGCGCTTGGCGTGGCCGGGATAGGCCTTCTTCATCGACACCACGGCGATGCGGTAGCTGCACCCCTCGGGCGGCAGCCAGAAGTCGACGATCTCGGGGAACTGCTGGCGGATGAGGGGAATGAACACCTCGTTCAGCGCCTCGCCCAGCACCGAGGGCTCGTCCGGCGGACGGCCGGTGAAGGTGGTCAGGTAGATCGGGTCCTTCCTCATGGTGATCGCCGTCACCTGGAAGACCGGGAACTTCTCGACGCTGTTGTAGTAGCCGGTGTGGTCGCCGTACGGGCCCTCGTCGGCGTATTCGTCCAGCAGGACGTGGCCCTCCAGCACGATCTCGGCGTGGGCGGGAACCATCAGCGGCACGGTCTTGGCGGGGACCAGGTCGACCTTGGCGCCGCGGAGCAGGCCTGCGAACTGGTATTCGCTGAGGGTGTCGGGCACCGGCGTCACCGCGGCCAGGATGGTGCCGGGATCGGCGCCCAGAACGGCGCAAGCGGGCAGGGGCTCGCGGTTGCCCGCCTTCTTGTGGCGCGCGTAGTGCTGAGCCCCGCCGCGGTGGGCCAGCCAGCGCATGATGCAACGGTCCTTGCCCAGCACCTGCATGCGGTAGATGCCCAGGTTGAAGTCGTCCTCGCGGTCCTTGCCCGGGCCCTTGGTGACGACCAGCGGCCAGGTGATCAGCGGCGCGGGCTCGCCCGGCCAGCAGGTCTGGACCGGCAGTTTCGCCAGGTCGATCTGGTCGCCGGTCAGGACGACCTCCTGCACGGGAGCCTTCTTCACCGTTCCGGGCCGCATGCTCATGACCGTCTTGGCCAGGGGCAGCATGTCCCAGGCGTCCTTCAGGCCCTTGGGCGGCTGGGGCTGGCGCAGGAACGCCAGCAACTCGCCGACCTCGCGCAGCTCGCCCGCCGTCTGGCGAGGCTCGCCGCCCAGGGTCACGCCCATGGCCACGCGCCGCACCGTGCCGAAGAGATTGGCCAGGGCCGGCATCGGCGAGCGCGAGCCGTCGGGCAGCAGCACGTTCTCGAACAGCACCGCCGGCCCGCCGGTGGCCAGGAGGCGCGTCTGGATCTCGGTCATCTCCAGCACGGTGGAGACGGGCTCCTGCACCCGCACCAGCTCGCCCTTCGCCTCGAGGACGTCGATGAATTCGCGAAGGCTGCGGTACGCCATGAAGGTCTCCGGGAGCCCGCAGGCTCCGATCTCACATAGGGCGCGGCGTTGGACCGCGGCGCGCCGACGGCGCGGAACCTAGAGGGCGGCCACCGGCGCTGCAAGACGAAGCAGGGGGGGGCGGGCCGGGGCCTAGGCGCCGCCCGCTGGTCGTGGTCCTGTGCCGGCGATGACCGACGCCGCCCAAACCCGGGTTCCCGGGACCCTCGCCCCGGAAGACCACGACCTGCGCGCCGTGCGCCGGGCCGCCGTGATCCGCCTCGTCACGGGCCTGGCCCAGGGCCTGCTGCTCTACGCCCTGAACCGCGCCAACGACGCCGAGGTCTGGCCCGCCACCAGCCCCGAGCTCTTCGTGGCCATCGCCATGGCGGTGCTGTTCGCGCCGTTCGTGGCGCTGGCCGGGGTCTCGGCCCTGCGCTGGCGCACCCTGGCGGCGTGGAAGGCGGTGTCGGTGCTGGTCGCCTCGGGCCTGGGCGTCTACGCGATCTGGTCTCGCGACCCGGCGGTGGCCAAGTCGGCCAGCGCGGGACCCGACGGACCGGTGGTGTTCGCCGTCGCGGCCCTGCTGTTCATCGGCCATCACCTGGTCCAGCCCGCCGACATGGAGCGGCGGCCGATCGCCCGCTACGCCACCTATTTCGACGTCACCTGGAAGCACGGCGTGCAGATGGTGCTGTCGCTGCTGTTCACCGGCGCGTTCTGGCTGGTGCTGTTCCTGGCCGCGACCCTGTTCAAGCTGATCGGGATCAAGGCGATCGAGGCCCTGATCCAGAACCAGGCCTTCGCTTTCCCGGCCACCACCACGATGTTCGCCGCGGCGGTCCAACTGACCGACGTGCGCGCCAACCTGGTGCGCGGCGTGCGGACGGTGGCCCTGACCCTGCTGGCCTGGCTGCTGCCGTTGATGGTGCTGATCGGCGCGGGCTTCCTCCTGACCCTGCCGTTCACCGGGCTGGAGATGCTGTGGGGCACGCGCAGCGCGACGGCCTCGCTGCTGACGGCGGCGGCGTTCCTGATCGTCCTGACCAACGCCGCCTACCAGGAGGGGGCCGAGCCGCCGCCCGCGGTGCTGCGCTGGGCCGCGCGCCTGGCCGGCGTACTGCTGGCGCCCATCACCCTGCTGGCCGCCTACGGCCTGGCGCTGCGGATCGGCCAGTACGGCCTCAGCGGCGACCGCATCGCCGCCGTCGCCTGCGTGCTGGTGGCCGCCGGCTACGCGGTCGGCTACGCCCTGGCGGCCCTGCGGCGCGGGGCGTGGATGGCCACGCTGGAGCCGACCAACATTGTCATGGCGGTGGTCTCGGTCGTGGTGCTGCTGGGCCTGTTCACGCCGCTGGCCGATCCCCGCCGCCTGGCCGTCGGCGACCAGGTGGACCGTCTCAGGCATGGCCGCGTGGCCGTCGACCGCTTCGACTTCGAGTACCTGCGATTCGACGCGGGCCGCTATGGCCGCGCCGCGCTGGCCCGCCTTGCCAAGGACCCCAACCCGAAGATCGCCGAGCAGGCCCGCGCCGTCGCCGGACAGGCCTGGCGCTCGACGTCCGGCCACGACCAGGCGCCCGAGGCCCGGGCCGCGCGCATCGTCTTCCACCCCGCGGGCGCGACGCCGCCGCCCGGCTTCATGGCCTCCACCACCGAGGGCGCGTTCAGCCTGTGCTTCGACGCCCGCGAGCCTTGCGACGCGCGGGTGATGGACGTGACCGGCGACCATCGCCCCGAGGTGGTGATGACCAGCGGCGCCCAGATCGAGCTGTTCGGCCAGGACGGCGATGGCCGCTGGCGCAAGCTGGGCGACTTCAACCGGCGCTGCGGCGACTTCGACCTGCGCGCGGCCGTGCGCGACGGGACGCTGAGCCTGGCCGAGCCGGCGATCAAGGACCTGTCCACGCCCGCCGGCCACCTGGAGTTCTCGCCGGCGGCCACGGGATGTCCGCGCGAGGTCAGGCCCCTTCAGACACTGCATTGAGGCGGGCGTAGACCCCGCCCCTGGCCTTCAGCTCGCCGTGGCGGCCCTCCTCGACCACCCGGCCGTTCTGGAAGACCAGGATGCGGTCGGCGCCGCGCACGGTCGACAGGCGGTGGGCGATGACGATCGTCGTGCGGCCTTGCATCAGCGCTTCGGCGGCCTCCTGCACCTGGCCCTCGGTCTCGACGTCGAGCGAGGAGGTGGCCTCGTCCAGCACCAGGATCGGGGCGTCGGTCAGGAAGGCGCGGGCGATGGCCACGCGCTGGCGCTCGCCGCCCGACAGCTTCACGCCCCGCTCGCCCACCAGGGTGTCGTAGCCCTGGGGCAGGCGCAGGATGAAGTCGTGGGCCCGGGCCTTCTTCGCCGCCGCCACGATCTCCTCGTGGTCGGCGTCGGGACGGCCGTAGGCGATGTTCTCGCGCAGGGTTCGGTGGAACAGGGCCGGATCCTGCGGCACCACGGCGATGGCGCGGCGCAGGGAGCCCTGGGTCACCTTGGCCACGTCCTGGCCGTCAATCAGGATGCGCCCGCCCTGCAGGTCATGCAGGCGCTGGATCAGCTTGACGAAGGTCGACTTGCCCGAGCCTGTCGGCCCCACCAGCGCCACCCGCTCGCCGGGCGCGATGGTCAGCGAGAAATGGTCGTAGAGCGGCGCGCCGGCCGCCTTGTAGCGGAAGGTGACGTCCTGGAACGCGATCGCGCCGGGGCCTCGCTTGAAGTCGGGCGCGCCGGGAGCGTCGGCGATCTGCGGGGCCAGGCCTTCCCAGGCGGCCACGTCCTCGGTGTCGTCCAGCCCCTTCTGCAGCATGCGGATGTTCTCGCCCATGTTGCGCAGGTAGCCGCTCATCAGCATGAAGGCGGTGATGGCGAAGGCCACGTCGCCGGGCGTGGCGCGGCCGGCGGCCCAGGCATGCACCATGGCGGCCGTCAGCCCGCCCTGCAGCAGGACCAGCAGCAGGTTCTGCCCCAGCCAGACGTCGGTGAACTTGTGCCAGGTGATCATGACCGCCTTGCGCCAGGCGGCCGTCACCTCGGCCACGCGGGCGCTCTCGCGGCCCTCGGCGCCGAAGCTCTTGACCGTCGGGTTGGAGGTGACCGCGTCGGCCAGGGCGCCGCCGATCTTCGAATCCAGGGCGTTGGATTTGAGGTTGTAGGGGCGCACGTAGCGGGACGTGACGACGACGTTGACGGCGATGTAGGCGACCACCACCACCAGGGCGACGGCGCCGGCCAGGGGCTGACGCGCCAGCAGCATGGCCGACAGGCCCACCAGCACGACCAGGCTGGGAGCCAGCCAGATCGTCACCGCGTCGGTGACGGCGTCGTAGCCCCACATGGCGCGGGTCAGCTTGCGCACGGTCGCGCCGGCGAAGCTGTCGGCGTGCCAGTCGGACGAGAAAGCCTGGACGCGAGCATAGCCCTCGTTGGTCATCTCCTCCATGTTCCGCGCGGCCAGGGGGATCCAGAACCGCATGGCGATGTTGCGGATCAGCGAGAAGCCCAGATAGACGCCGACGAACGCGGTCCAGGCGCCCCAGGCGGCGTCCACGGCGGAGGGGCCGCGGGTGACGGTGTCGATCAGGCGGCCCGAGGCCCAGGGCAGGGCCAGGTCGAAGCAGATCGCCACCAGGGTCAGCGCGACGCCGCCCACGAACAGGGCCTTCCGACGCAGCCAGAAGCGAGCGATGAAGCCCAGCACCTTGGCGTTGCTCAAGGCGCGGGGGCGGGCGTCGTCGTCGAAATCTTCGGAGGCGTCGGTCATGGCAGGGCCTAGATAGGCGTTCCACGCGTCCTGCGCGAGCCGCCCGTCCAGCGTCCGTCATCCAGCAAATCGGCCGCGAAGGTGACTGACGGCGGGCGACCGTCAGGTCGAGGCGCGCTCGACCAGGGCGTAGTCCTCCATCACGTCGATCGGGCGCACGTCCTCGCGACGCCGGCGCAGGGCGTCCAGCAACAGCTCCAGCGCTCGGCCGGTCATGCGCTCGATGGGCTGGCGGACGGTGGTCAGCGGCGGCCAGACCCGGGTGGCCAGCAGGGTGTCGTCGAAGCCGGTCACGGCCAGGTCGCGCGGCAGGACCAGTCCCCGGCGGTGGGCCGCCCAAAGGGCGGCGGCCGCCATATCGTCGTTGGCGGCGGCGATGGCGTCGGGCGGGACGGGCAGGGCCAACAGCCGCTCGGCGGCGGCCAGGCCCGATTCGAACGTGAAGCGGCCCTCGATCACCCACGCGTCAGGCAGGGGAAGGCCGTGCGCCGCCAGGGCGTCGCGACAGCCCTTCAGTCGCTCGATGCTGTCGGAGTGGCCTTGGGGGCCGGCGATCACGGCGATGCGCCTGCGTCCCTTGGCGATCAGCAGCTCGGTGGCCGCGCGCGAGGCGGCGCGGTTGTCCACGCGGACGGTGAACATGTCGGGCAGGGGCGCGGCGGTGGCGATGGCGGCGACGGTCAGGCCCAGCGCCCGGAAACCGGGCGAACCGCTGAGGGCGGTGTCGAACGGCGGAAGCACCAGCAGGGCGTCGGCGCCCGACCGCTGCAGGGCGCGCGCGGCTTCCAGCGCATCCTCCGGGCTCTCGACCTTGCGGGCCAGCAGCTGCAGGCCCCGCTCGGCGCTGGCCACGGCGGCTGCGGCCAGCACGCCGTCCAGGAACATGCTGTCGACCCCGGCGTACAGCAGCCCGACGCGGGCGGCGGTGGCGTCGACCAGCCGGCGTGCGGCGGAATTGGGCACGTAGCCCAGTTCCTCGATGGCGGCCAGGACGCGGTCGCGGGTCTCGCGGCTGAACTTGCCCGTCTGGTTGAAGACGTTGGACACGGTCATGGCCGACACGCCGGCCCGGGCGGCCACCGCCTTGATCGTGACCCTGGCGCCTTGGCGCGGGCGTCCTTGGCGATGCATGGCGGTCTCTCCGGCGCAGCCGGGCCGCGCGATTATGGGATCCTCCGAACACGGCGCGTGCGGCGTTCCCGACCCCTCTTGCGGTTTAACGATAAACCTAGCAACGCTTCGCCGCGACTCCGTTTCGTTCAGCAAGCAAAGATCGGCACCAGAACCGCATGACAACGTCCGCCGCCGCGCTCTCGACAGACGCGACTCCGTCCGCCGCCACGGCAGCCTCGCCCTCGCCGGCGTCCGCCAAGAACCACTATGTGATCCTCGACGGCCTGCGGGGCGTGGCCTCGCTGATGGTGGTGGTCTTCCATCTGTTCGAGACCTATTCCGGCGGAGATCCGGAAAAGCAGATCATCAACCACGGCTACCTGGCGGTGGACTTCTTCTTCCTGTTGTCGGGCTTCGTGATCGCCTACGCCTACGACGACCGCTGGGCGGCGGGCATGAGCCAGTGGGACTTCTACAAGCGCCGCCTGGTGCGCCTGCAGCCGATGATCATCGTGGGCGGCGTTATCGGCGCGGCGCTGGTGGTCTTCCAGCAATCCTCGGTCTTCCCCAAGCTGGCGGACGTCACCGTCTGGCAGGTGGTGGGGGTGATGCTGCTCAGCTTCGTGATGATCCCCCTGCGCCCGTCGGCCGAGATCCGCGGCTGGGGCGAGATCTATCCGCTGAACGGCCCGCAGTGGTCGCTGTTCTACGAGTACATCGCCAACATCCTCTACGCCGTGGGACTGCGGAAGTTGTCGATCCGTTGGCTGGGCGCGCTGGTGGCGCTGGGCGCGGCGGCCCTGATCTACCTTCTGGTCGCAGGTCCGCGGGGCGACGTGATCGGCGGCTGGGCGCTGGACGCCAAGGGAATCCAGATCGGCCTGACGCGCGTGATGTTCCCGTTCTTCGCGGGGATCCTGCTGATGCGCCTGGGCAAGCGGATCAAGGTTCCGAACGCGTTCGGCGTCTGCAGCCTGCTGCTGATCGTGGCCCTGTCGCTGCCGCGTTTCGGCGTCGACGACCAGCGCTGGGTCAACGGCCTCTACGAAGCCGCCTGCATCATCCTGCTGTTCCCGCTGATCGTGGCCATCGGCGCGGGCGAAAAGAGCGCCGACGGGCCGTCGGTGCGGGTCGCCCGCTTCTTCGGCGACCTGTCCTACCCGCTCTACATCACCCACTATCCGCTGATCTACGCCTACACCGGCTGGGTCGTGGACAAGAAGGTCCCGCCCGCCCAGGGCGCGCTGGCAGGGGCCGGAGTGCTTGTGGCCGCCGTGGCGATCGCCTGGGTCAGCCTAAAGCTCTATGATGAGCCCATGCGAAAGTGGCTGGCGGGCAAGCTGCTGTCGCGGGCCCGCCAGGGCCGCTGATCCCCACGTTTCCCCGGGCTTCGTCAGGCGTCGCCGACGAAGCCCTTCGTCTGCCGGAGGGCCTCGCCCAGGGACATGGCCGCCGACGTGGCCAGGTTCATCGAGCGGGCTTCCGGGCGCAGGGGAATGGTCAGCCGGCCGTCGGCCGCGGCGTGGACTTCCGGCGGGGCGCCGCGGCTCTCATTGCCGAAGAGCAGAGTGTCGCCGGGCTGGAACGCGAACCGGTGGAAAGGAAGGTCGCTCTTGGTGGTGAACAGCAGGAGGCGGCCTTCCCGGCGTTCGGGGGCGGCGAGAAAAGCATCCCACGACTCGTGGCGCATCAGGTGCGTCAGCGGGCCATAATCCAGGGCTGCGCGCTTCAAGCTCTTGTCGTTCAAGGGGAAACTGCACGGTTCTATGACGTCCAGCCCCACGCCGAAACAGGCGGACAGTCGTATGGCGGCTCCCACGTTCTGAGGAATGCCGGGTTGAAAAAGCGCGAGACGCATTCTAAGCGAACCACCACAGGGCTAGCAGGGGCATTGCTGCGCATCGAAAGGACTTGCGGACTCGGGCCGCGCGTCGGATAGGACGATCCGCATTTGAAGCATCTTGTGGCGAAGACCCGCGTGCGGGTCCAGGCCTTGTAGCCGGAAGGTCCGTTCGCGGGCCGGACGAGATATGGGCGCCCCGGGGCGTCTTTCCTAGTCGAACCGTTCCGCGGTCCGACGGATTTCGAAGGGTGACTTAAGGTGGCCGACACCGCCGTGGGCGCAAAGACCGGTCCGGAGCATGGGGGCGATCCCAGCCGTCGGGACTTCATTTACATCGCGACGATCGCGGCCGCCGCTGGCGGCGCGGCTTCGCTGGCCTGGCCGTTCATCGACCAGATGAACCCCTCGGCCGACACGCTGGCTCTGGCCTCGATCGAGTTCGACCTCTCCAAGGTCGCCTCGGGCCAGCAGGTCACCGTCAAGTGGCGGGGCAAGCCTCTGTTCGTGCGCAACCGCACCGCGGCCGAGATCGCCGCGGCGGTCAAGGACGACGGCGCGGCCATGAAGGATCCGCAGAAGGACGCCGACCGGGTGAAGCCCGGCAAGGCGCAGTGGCTGGTCCTGATCGGCAGCTGTACGCACCTGGGCTGCGTGCCGACCTTCGGCGGCGGCGAGTACGGCGGCTGGTTCTGCCCGTGCCACGGCTCGGTCTACGACACCTCGGGTCGTATCCGTAAGGGCCCGGCGCCCCTGAACCTGGCGGTTCCGGAGTACGCCTTCCTTTCCGACACCAAGGTCAAGATCGGCTAAGAGATATGAGCGGACATTCGACCTACGAACCCAAGACCGGTTTCGAGCGCTGGCTCGACGCCCGTCTGCCGATCGTGCGCCTGGGCTACGACAGCTTCGTCGACTATCCCACGCCCCGTAACCTGAACTACTGGTGGACCTTCGGCGGCATCCTGTCGCTGTGCCTGGCCTCGCAGCTGATCACCGGCATCATCCTGGTGATGCACTACACGCCGAGCGCCGACCACGCCTTCGCCAGCGTCGAGCACATCATGCGCGACGTGAACTACGGCTGGCTGATCCGCTACATGCACGCCAACGGCGCGTCGATGTTCTTCATCGCCGTCTACATCCACATGCTGCGCGGCCTGTACTACGGCTCCTACAAGGCCCCCCGCGAAGTGCTGTGGCTGCTGGGCTGCGTGATCTACCTGCTGATGATGGCCACCGCCTTCATGGGCTATGTCCTGCCCTGGGGCCAGATGTCCTTCCACGGCGCGGTCGTGATCACCAACCTGTTCGGCGCCCTGCCGGTCGTCGGCCCGTCGATCACCACCTGGCTGTGGGGCGGCTTCGCCGTCGACAACCCGACCCTGAACCGCTTCTTCTCGCTGCACTACCTGCTGCCCTTCATGATCGCGGGCGTCGTGATCCTGCACATCTGGGCCCTGCACGTGGTCGGCCAGAACAACCCGACCGGCGTCGATCCCAAGTCGAAGGCCGACACCGTGCCCTTCACCCCGTACGCGACGGTGAAGGACGGCTTCGCGATGGGCGTGTTCCTGATCCTCTTCGCGATCTTCGTCTTCTACCTGCCGAACGCCCTGGGCCACTCGGACAACTACATTCCGGCGAACCCGCTGGTGACCCCGTCGCACATCGTTCCGGAATGGTACTTCCTGCCGTTCTACGCGATCCTGCGCGCCGTCCCCGACAAGCTGATGGGCGTGCTGGCCATGTTCGGCGCCATCGCCTGCCTGTTCGCCCTGCCGTGGCTGGACCGCTCGAAGGTGCGCTCGATGCGCTACCGCCCGACCATGAAGATCCACTTCGTGATCTTCGTCGTGGCCTGCTGCATCCTGGGCCTGTGTGGCGCCAAGCTGCCCGACGATCCGGTGATCCCGCACCTGACCACCTTCTCGGTGATGGGTTCGGACCTGAACAGCTTCGTCTGGCTCTCGCGTCTGGCGGCCCTCTACTACTTCGCTTTCTTCCTGATCGTGATGCCGTTCCTGCCGCTGTCGGAAAAGACGCTGCCGGTGCCGGACTCCATCGCCTCGCCCGCCCTGTCGCACCCGGCCGCCGTTCCGGCCGAAGCGACCGCCGCGCCTGAAATGAAGGGCTGATCCCAGATGCTGCGCAAACTCTCCGTCATCGCAGCGGTCGCGGGTCTCCTGACGGCCGGCGCCGCCGGCCCGGCCCTGGCCAACGGCCACCCGCTGCCCGCCAAGGACGTCCACTGGTCGTTCGAGGGGCCGCTGGGCAAGTTCGACCAGAAGCAGCTGCAACGCGGCTACAAGGTCTATCGCGAGGTCTGCTCGGCCTGCCACTCGATGAACCTGGTTTCGTTCCGGAACCTGGGCGACAAGGGCGGGCCGTTCTACGACGCCAAGTACAAGAACCCGAACGACAACCCGTATGTGAAGGCGATCGCCAAGGACTACGAGGTCGCCGACATCGACAACGAGACCGGCGACACGATCAAGCGTCCGGCCACCCCGGCCGACCGCTTCCCCTCGCCGTTCCCGAACGAAGCCGCGGCCCGCGCGTCGAACGGCGGCGCCCTGCCGCCGGACATGTCGCTGCTGGCCAAGGCCCGCGAGGAAGGTCCCGCTCACATTTATTCGATCGTGACCGGCTACACCGCTCCGCCGAAGGGCCTGAAGGTCGGCGACAACCAGCACTACAACCCGTACATGCCGGGCGACCTGACCTCGTCGTGGTCGGGCAGCCACGAGCACGTCCCTCCGGGCGGCTTCATCGCCATGGCTCCGCCGCTGAAAGCCGGCCAGGTGACCTTCGACGACGGCACGCCGTCGACGCTGGACCAGCAGGCCAAGGACGTGTCGGCCTTCCTGATGTGGGCCGCCGAGCCCAAGCTGGAAGAGCGCAAGAAGATGGGTCTGGCGGTCCTCGCCTACCTCATCCTCTTCTCGGGCCTGCTGTACGCGGCCTACCGCAAGGTCTGGAAGAACGAGTCGCACTGATCGCGACCCGCGCTTTCGAAGGAAATCAGGGCTCGGCGGAAACGCCGGGCCCTTTTTCTTCGCCCGGCCCTTCCATTTTCGGGGTCAGCCACAAGCGGCCGGCCGGGGCGTCCAGGCGCAGGCGGTAGGCGGCCAGCAGGCGCATGCCCAAGGCCCCGACCACGCCGGCTGGAAGTTCGCCGGCCACGACCGCCGGCACGTCCTGGCGCACCTGGCCGTCGAACGACAGGGCCGGCAAGTCGCCGGCCGGCTTCTGCCGGGGGCCGTCGGCCGCCCCCCTGGCCCGCACGCCGCCGTCCGAGGCGGTGTCCAGGGCGAAGGGCCCGGAAACGCCCTTCCGCCCGTCGGAAGCGGCCGCCAGCACCGTGGCGACGCCGCCCACCACCGTCACCGCCAGGGGCGGGCTTCCAGGCGCTGGAAGAGACTGACCGGGGGCGTCCAGCCGCAGGCGGCAGGGCGAGGCGTCCAGGCTGACGACGTAGCGATCCAGCACGTCGGCGCCGATCACGCCGATGATGGGCGTGGAAAAGCCCACGGCGCGGTAGTCCAGGCTGGCGACCTGCACCGGCGCGGCGTCGATTCGCTGGTCGGCCAGGCGGACGGGCAGGGTCAGGGCGGTTTCGGTGAAGCCCCGGCCCTGGGCGATGTCCAGGTGCAGCAGGGTGCGCGGCGCCGACAGGTCGATGACGAAGTCGCCAGCGATGGTGCCCAGCACGGCGGGGGCCACCACGGCCCCGTTCTCGAACCAGCAGGCGGTCTCGCCGGCCAGGGCCGGACCGCCGCTCGCCGCCAGCAGGGGTAGGATCAGGAGGAAGGACCGGCGACGCATTCGCCGATCCTAGCCATGGTCACGGCGGCCTGGAAAGCGTCAGGCCTCGCCCTTGGCCCCGCCCGAGCGCTGGAAGAGCTGCAGCGTGCGCAGCAGGGCCAGACGGGCGCTGTCGGCGTGGTGGCCGCTGGGCGCGACGAAGGCGTGGCCGGCGTCGTACAGCCAGACCGGCACGTCGGGATGGGCCGCGGTGATCGTCTCGACGTCGGCCAAGGGGATCAGGCTGTCGGTGCGCCCAAAGTGCAGGATGGTCGGAACCTTGGGCTGGTCGTCGACGTGGTCGACGATGTTGCCGCCGTAGAAGCTGGAGACCGCCGTCAGGCCGTGCGTGCGGGCGGCGGCCAGCCAGGCCACGGTGCCGCCGTAGCAGAATCCCATGGCGAACACCGGGCCCTTGTCGACCAGCGCGTCGATGGCGGCCTGCACGCGGGGCAGGGCGACGGCGCCCCAGCCCGAGGCAAGGCCCATGGCCATGCGGGCGTCCAGCTTCTCCGGCTCCAGGTCCTGGGTGGGAAACGGCGCGTCGGCGTCGTCCAGCAGGCTGGGGGCGATGACGTCGTAGCCCTGCTCGGCCAGGCTGTCGGACAGCTGGCGGATATGAGGCGTCACGCCCCAGATCGCGTGCAGGATCACAAGGCCGCCGCGCCGGGCCTCCTGGGGCGGGGCATGATAGGCGGCGACGGCTTCGCCGGCCGCCGTCGTCAGGGTGATGCGCTCGCCCATGGCTCAGCCCGCGCCGTTGGCCTGGAACAGGGCCAGGCTGCGTTCGCGGGCCAGTTGGGCGTCAGCGGCGTCGGAGTCCGGGCGGCCGTCGTTGTTGAAGCCGTGGCCGCTGTTCTCGTAGATGTGCACCGCCACATCGGGGTGGGCGGCGGCGATCTTGGCGGCGACCTCGTCCGCCGGGATGTGGGCGTCCTTGCGACCCAGGTGCACGATCACCGGGGCGTTCAGGGCCTGCTCGGCGTTGGCGGCGATCATGCTGCCGTAATAGGCCGCCCCCGCCGCCAGGCCCTTCAGCTTGCCCGCCGCCAGCCAGACCAGCGAGCCGCCCAGGCAGTAGCCGGCTGCGAACACCGGCCCGCGCGGGGCCAGTTCGTCGATGCAGGCCTGGATGTCGGACAGCATCTTCTCCAGTCCGATCGACTGCACGTGGCCCACGCCGATGGGGAACGCCGCCGGCTCGTGCTCGGCCACGTAGCCGGGCTGGGCGCGATCGAAGATCGAGGGAGCCAGCACCTCGAAGCCCAGGGCCGACCAGCGCGCCACGTCCTCCAGCATGTAGCGGTCCAGGCCGAAGATCTCCTGCACCAGCACGATCCCGCCCTTGCGGGGACCCTGGGGCTGGGCGTGGGCGGCGGTGAACTGGAAGCCGTCGACGGCGGAGGTGAGGGTGACGGTCTCGGTCATGTCGAAGCTCCTGGGTGAACGCGGCAACTGGGCCTTGGCGACAGATAGAGGGGCTGCGGTCCCCGCGCTAGGTACGCGGCCTCCGCCGGGATGACGACCGACGATGCCGCGATCCAATCGAGATTCGGCCCCTACCGCCGCATCCAGTCGATGAAGGCCCGCAGGGCCGGCGAGAGCTGGCGGCGGCTGGGATAGTAGAGGAAGAAGCCGGGGAACGGCTCGCACCACTCGTCCAGCAGCGAGACCAGGCGGCCGGCCTGGATGTCGGGCGTGACCAGGTCGCGCATCAGGAAGGCCAGGCCTGCACCGTCCAGGCAGGCGCGGCGGATCACCTCGTTCTCGTCGCTCAGCAGCACGCCGGGCGGATCGACCACCACCTCGCGGCCCTCGCGTTCGAACTCCCAGGGCCAGGGCTGGCCGCCGCCCCGGCGAAACAGCAGGCAGCGATGGTCCAGCACGTCCTCGGGCCGCCGGGGCGCGCCGCAGGCGGCCACGTAGTCCGGCGAGGCCACCAGGGCCTGTGACAGCTCGCCGCCGATCGGCGTGGCGATCATGTCGGCCTGCAGGCTCTCGCCCAGCCGCACGCCGCAGTCGAAGCCGCCGGCGACGATGTCGGTGAGGCCGTCCTCGCAGACGATTTCGGCCCGCACCTGCGGATAGGCGTTGAGGAACCCGCCCAGGCGCGGGGCCAGGAGCCAGCGAGCGGCCGAGCGGGCGATGTTGATGCGAAGGCGGCCGGCGGGACGGTCGCGGAAGGCCGCCACTTCCGACAGGGCCGCGTCGATGTCGGCAAGGGCCGGGCCCAGCCGCGCCAGCAACCGCTCGCCCGCCTCGGTCGGCGCCACGCTGCGGGTGGTGCGGTGAAGCAGGCGCACGTCAAGCCGCGTCTCCAGGTTCCGCAGGCTGTGGCTCAGCGCCGAGGCCGAGACCCCCAGCACCTGGGCGGCCGCTCGGAAGCTGCGGTGCTGGGCCACTTGGGCGAAGACGGCGAGTTCGGGCAGGGGGCGCTGATCCATTGCTGAATCTGGCTCAGCATTTCGTTGAGACTGCAAGCCCTTATCGCCACGGGGGCGCGCGCCCATCTTCCGCAACGTCGCGGGGCGAGGCCCCGGCGCACGAAATCTGCAAAGGAGCTGCCCATGAAGACGCGCAAACTCGGCGACGGCCTGGAAGTCTCGGCCATCGGACTGGGCTGCATGGGGATGAACCAGGTGTATGGCACGGCCCTGGAGGCCGGCGACGCCGCCCGGGTTCTGGCCAAGGCGGTCGATCTGGGCGTGACCTTCTTCGACACCGCCGAGGTCTACGGTCCCTATCTGAACGAGGAACTGGTCGGCGCCGGCCTCAAGCCCTTCCGAGACAAGGTGGTGATCGCCACCAAGTTCGGCTTCGACATCGCGCCGGAAGGCGAGGGCTTTTCCCGCATGCGCAGCGTCGACAGCCGGCCCGCCCATATCCGGGAGGTCGCCGAGGCCTCGCTCAAGCGCCTGGGCGTGGAGGTGATCGACCTGCTCTACCAGCACCGCGTCGACCCCAATGTGCCGATCGAGGACGTGGCCGGCACGGTCAAGGACCTGATCGCCGAGGGCAAGGTCAAGCACTTCGGCCTGTCGGAAGCCGGCGCGGCGACCATCCGCAAGGCCCATGCCGTCCAGCCCGTCGCGGCCCTGCAGAGCGAGTATTCGCTGTGGACGCGCGGCGTCGAGGCCGAGATCCTGCCGACGCTCCGCGAGCTGGGGATCGGCCTGGTGCCCTACAGCCCCCTCGGACGGGGCTTCCTGGCCGGCGCCGTCAAGGGCGATCTGGCCAAGAACGACTTCCGCGCCGGCATACCGCGCTTCCAGGGTGAAGCGCTGGCCAAAAACCTGACCCTGGTCGAGGCCCTGACGGCCATCGCGGCCGAGAAGGGCGTCACCTCGGCTCAGCTGGCCCTCGCCTGGATCCTCCACCAGGGCGAGGACATCGCCCCGATCCCCGGCACGACGAAGATCGCCCGCCTGGAGGAGAACGTCGGCGCCGTCGATGTGGTCCTGTCGGCAGAGGATCTCGAGCGCATCGCCGCCGCCGTGCCGGAAACGGCCATCGAAGGCCAGCGCTACACCCCCGCCGGCCTGGCGATGACCGGGCTCTGAGGGCTTTGCCTTCCCTCCTCCCGTCCCGGGGAGGAGGGAAGGGATTTACGGGTATTGCTCCCCGCGCGCGGGCGCCCTCATCCTCCGGTCCATGGACCACAATCCGCTCAATCGCCCCGACGCCATCGAGTTGATCCGGCTGGGCAAGACCACCATCACCCTGGGCGGACTGGCCGCAGCCGTCGTGATCGTGGTGATCACGATATACCTGTCGCGCTTCGTGGCCTCGGCCATGCGCGGGCTGCGCGAGCGTTCAGCGGGCGGGGCGCCCACGCTCTACATCATCGAGAAGCTCAGCACCTACGGCCTGCGGACCATCGGCCTGCTGATGGCCCTGTCGGTGATGGGGGTGAACCTGACCTCCCTGGCTGTGTTCGCCGGCGCCCTGGGCGTGGGCGCGGGCCTGGGCCTGCAGGGGCTGGTCAAGGACTTCGCCTCGGGCGTGTCGCTGATGTTCGAGCGCCTGGTGGCCGTGGGCGACTTCGTGGAGCTGCAGAACGGCGCGCGGGGCGTGGTGCACGAGATCGGCCCCCGTTCGACCCGCATTCGCACCAACGACAGCACCGACGTCATCGTGCCCAACTCGGTGCTGGTCAACGAGCAGGTCGTCAACTGGACCCTGCATCACACCACCCGCCGGATCCGTATTCCGTTCGTCACCGCCTTCGGCGTCGACAAGGAGAGGGTGCGCGAAGCGGTGTTGGCGGCGGCCCACTCCGTGCCGTTCACCTCGCGGGACGACGCCACGCGCAGGGCCCAGGTCTGGCTGGTGGGCTACGGCGAGTCCGCCCTGAAGTTCGAACTGATCGTCTGGCCGACCATCGACTCGGTGCGCCGTCCGGCGGCGATCTTCGCGGCCTATACCTGGGCCATCGACGATGCGCTGCGCGGGGCGGGGATAGAGATTCCCTATCCCCAGCGCGAGGTGCGCCTGCGCTCGCTGTTCGGCGAGGAAGGCGACGACGCGCGCTCGGCCCTGCGCCTGGAGCCCATGGCCGCGCGCCGGGCCAAGGTCCGCCCGGCCGCGCCCAGCTCCAACGACGCCGCCGAGGATCTCAAGCGCGAGGACCCCGAGGAGCCGCCGATGCCGGTGCAGGGGCCGTCCAAACCTGATCGCTGATAACTCAGCTTGACGCGACCGCCGCCCCGTCCAACTATCTCGCAACTGCGAAATAAGAAGAACGATCGGGAGCGCGCATGAAGACCCCTCGCGGCTTTTTCAAACCCCTGGCCATCGGGGCGCCGACTCCGTGGCGCGAGCTCCCCAATCGGGTCGAGCGGATGATCCACTTCGTGCCGCCGCATATCGAGAAGGTCCGCGCCAAGGTCGGCGAGATCGCCCCGACCGTCGACGTGATCCTGGCCAATCTCGAGGACGCCATCCCCGCCGACGCCAAGGGCGCGGCCCTGGCCGGGGCGGTGGCGATGTCGCGCGAGGTCGACTTCAAGGCCCTGGGCGTCGGCTATTGGGTGCGGATCAACTGCCTGAACTCGCCCTGGCACCTCGACGAGATCTCGACCCTGGTCGAGAAGGCGGGCGACAGGATCGACGTCATCATGGTCCCCAAGGTCGAGGGGCCGTGGGACATCTTCTACATGGACCAGTTGCTGGCCTCGCTGGAAGCCAAGCACGGCGTCACCCGGCCCATCCTGCTGCACGCCATCCTGGAGACGGCCGAAGGGGTGATGAACGTCGAGCAGATCGCCGGCGCCAGTCCGCGCATGCAGGGGATCTCGCTGGGACCGGCCGACCTGGCCGCCAGCCGGGCGATGAAGACCACCCGCGTCGGCGGGGGGCATCCCGGCTACCGCGTGATCGAGGATCCCCGGCCAAAAGGAGAAGGAGGCGACGGCGAGCGCGTGTCGGTTCAGCAGGACCTCTGGCACTACACCTTCGCCAAGATGGTCGACGCCTGCGCCGCCCACGGCATCAAGCCGTTCTACGGTCCGTTCGGCGCGATCGACGATCCGGTGGCCTGCGAGCAGCAGTTCCGCAACGCCTTCCTGATGGGCTGCGCCGGCGCCTGGAGCCTGCACCCCAGCCAGATCGCGATCGCCAAAAAGGTGTTCAGTCCCGCGCCCGACGAGGTGGCCTTCGCCAGGCGCATCCTGGAGGCCATGCCCGACGGCTCGGGCGTGGCCATGCTGGACGGCAAGATGCAGGACGACGCCACCTGGAAGCAGGCCAAGGTGATGGTCGACTGCGCGCGGCAGATCGCGGCGAAGGACGAGGAGTACGCCGCGCTGTACGGGTTCTAGGGCCGGAGGGGGGGGCTCTCAGACTACAGCAGCCGCGTCTCCACGATCACCCCCGCCGTCAGCATCTTGTGCACGGGACAGGCCTCGGCGATCTCGAACAGGCGCTGGCGCTGGGCCTCGTCGAGGTCGCCGTCGAAGCTCAGCACGCGGTCGAAGATGTCGGCCGGCTTGCGGGTGGGGTCGCGGCGCCAGGTCACCTCCACGCGCACCACGCCCAGGGCCAGGCCCTTGCGCTTGGCGTAGAGCCGCAGCGTCTGGGCGGTGCAGGCGGCCAGGCCCGCGGCGACGAGATCGTGGGGATTGGGGCCCAGGTCCAGGCCGCCCAGCGAGAAGCCCAGGTCGGCGACGAAGCGGCTGGGGCCGGCGGTTACCTGGAGCTGCACGCCGCCGTGGCCGCTGTCTTCGGCAATGGCGGAGGGGCGGGCGAGGTCGACGGTCATGGAAGGCTCCGTTTCGTGAGCCTTCTTGCTAGCCGCTGGCGCGGCGTTCTTGAACGAATTTGTCGGAAGAGGCGCCGGTCAGGCCGCCGCCTGGCGCGCCGAGATCTCGAACAGGCGCACCGCGCCGCGCCAGACCTCGATCGTCTCGCAGCCCCGTTGCACGCCGATCAGTTCCTCGGCGCGGCGGCGCGCGGCTTGGTCGTCGGCGCAGGGCGTGACGTCGAAGCGCGGCACAGAACCATCGGAATCGACGTGGAAGAAAGTGAACACCTGCATGGGAACCAGGACCGTTCTCTACAGGCGGGACCGGGTCCATTTTCGATGGGCGGGGCCGCGGGCGTCGGCTCGCTTCTAGCGCCGACCGTTAAGCATATAGGCGACAATCCCCGCCTTCGCCAGGGATCGACGGTTGCCAAACGAGACTCTCCTGGGGACGAATCCCCCAACCCGGAAACGGGTTCCCGAGCCCGCCATAGTGTCGCTGCGACGACCGGTCGCAGGGCTCCGGGACCGCCCGCCGGGCGGGCGAAGACCGCGCTTTGGCGTTTTCGCGTGCGAACGCCGCCGAAAGCGGTTCCGTTTTCCACTATCGCGCACTAGGTTCGCCACCTTTCCGCAACGGCGACGTTAAGAGACCCATGGCCGCGCATTATCTCGACTTCGAGCGACCCATCGCCGATCTGGAAAGCAAGATCGAAGAGCTCTCGCGGCTCTCCGAGACGGCTGGCCCCGGCGCGTTCGACAACGAGATCCGCGCCCTGCGCGACCGCGCGCAGCAACTGCGCAAGGAAGCCTATGCGGGCCTGGACGCCTGGCAGAAGACCATGGTGGCCCGCCACCCCGAGCGCCCGCACCTGAAGGACTACGTCGCCAGCCTGATCGACGAGTTCGTCGAGCTGCGTGGCGACCGCAAGTTCGCCGACGACCAGGCGATCGTCGGGGGTCTGGGCCGTTTCCGCGGCATCCCGGTCGTGGTCATGGGTCACGAGAAGGGCCACGACACCACCACGCGCCTCAAGCACAACTTCGGCATGGCCCGCCCCGAGGGCTATCGCAAGGCCGTGCGCCTGATGGACATGGCCGAGCGCTTCAACCTGCCGGTCATCACCTTCGTCGACACCGCCGGCGCCTATCCGGGCCTGGGCGCGGAGGAGCGCGGCCAGGCTGAGGCCATCGCCCGTTCGACCGAACGCGGCCTGGTGCTGGAGACCCCTATGGTCGCCACCATCGTCGGCGAGGGCGGCAGCGGCGGCGCCATCGCCCTGGCCGGCGCCAACAAGGTGCTGATCCTGGAGCACTCGATCTATTCGGTGATTTCGCCGGAAGGCGCGGCCTCGATCCTGTGGCGCGACGGCGCCCGGGCCAAGGACGCGGCCACCAACATGAAGATCACCGCCCAGGACCTGATCCAGCTGAAGATCGTCGACCGCATCGTCGACGAGCCGGCCGGCGGCGCTCACTCGGATCCCGAGGCGGCCATCCAGGCCGTCGGCGATGCGGTCGAGGACGAACTGAAGAAGCTGCTCAAGCTCTCGCCCGCCGAACTGAAGAAACAACGCGCCGAGCGCTTCTACGCCATCGGCCGCGAGGGCCTGCAGTAGGCCGCATCGGTCGCAAACGCGATCGGGGCCGCTAGGGCGCGGGCGGCGCGGCCGCTGACGGGGTTTCGGCGTCGGGATGCCGGTCCCGCCGGTCTCCAAACCCAAGGCCCGGCGCAAGCGCTGACGGCTCGCCGAAACCGCGCTAGGGTGGCCCATCCATGGTGGAGCTTGCCCGATGATGCGCCTGGCCGTCGTCGCCGTCCTGCTGGCGGCCGCCCCCGCCGTTCTTCACGCGGCGCCGTCGAAGCCCGGGGCCCGTTCCGCCGAGGAGCGCTGCCTGGACACGCCGGGCCCCAACATCGAGATCCTGAACTGCCTCTCCGGCCTGACCCAGGCGCAGGACGCGCGCCTGAACCGCGCCTACAAGGCCGCCATGGGCCGCCAGAAGACGCCCGCCGCCCGGACGGCCCTGCGCGCCGCCCAGCGGGCCTGGATCACGTCGCGCGACGAGGATTGCATGCCGTATTACGACCAGGTCCAGTACGGCGCCCAAGGCGGCATCGAGGGCGAACAGTGCGTGCTGGACCGCACCCGCGAGCGCGCCGACGCGCTGGAACGCCTTCGCTAAAAAAACCGCGCCGGATGTCACATCCCGGCGCCTCGTCTCGTCCTGTCCTCGAAAGCCCGATCACCGGGCCCCTGACGAGGATCAAGACCATGCCCGCCGAAACCGCCGCCTTCCGCCACGACCTGAACGTTCCCGAAATCTACAAGGCTTTCATCGCCGCCGAGAACGCGGTGGTGGCCTCGGGCGTGGACAGGCATCTGCTGCACCTGATCAAGCTGCGCGTCTCGCAGCTGAACGACTGCGCCTTCTGCGTGAAGATGCATTCCAAGGAAGCCCGCGAGGACGGCGAGACCAACGATCGGCTGGACCGCCTGGTGGTCTGGCGTCACGTGTCGGATTTCACGGCCAAGGAAAAGGCCGCCCTGGCCTGGGCCGAGGCCCTGACCCAGCTGCCGACCCACAAGGACCTGGCCCCGCTGCGCGCCGCCCTGCGCGAGCACTACACCGACGTCGAGGCCAGCGCCGTTACGGCGGTGATCGCCCAGATCAACCTGTGGAATCGCCTGGGCGTGTCGGCGCACTAGGGGCTTCAGGCCCCCTCGGTCGCCTGCCGACCGAGGGGGTTTTCTCCTCTTGCCTCTCCCCAGCGTCACCCGGCCATACTCCCCGAAAATCGAAGGGAGAAAGCGTCCGTGGCCATCAAGACCCGTTTCACCGAGCTGTTCGGCGTCGAGCATCCGATCGCCCAGGGCGGCATGCAGTGGGTGGGGACCGCACCCCTGGTCAGCGCCGTGGCCAACGCCGGGGCCCTGGGTTTCCTGACCGCCCTGACCCAGCCCACGCCCGAGGCGCTGACGAAGGAAATCGCCCGCACCCGCGAGCTGACCGACAAGCCGTTCGGCGTGAACCTGACCATCCTGCCGGCCATCAAGCCGCCGCCCTACGCGGAGTATCGCGCCGCGATCATCGAGGCCGGAATCAAGATCGTCGAGACCGCGGGGTACAAGCCCCAGGAGCATGTCGACGACCTCAAGGCCCACGGCGTGAAGGTGATCCACAAGTGCACGGCCGTCCGCCACGCCCTGTCGGCCGAGCGCATGGGCGTGGACGCCATCTCGATCGATGGCTTCGAATGCGCCGGCCACCCGGGCGAGGACGACATCCCCGGCCTGATCCTGATCCCGGCGGCGGCGGCCAGGGTGAAGATCCCGATGATCGCCTCAGGCGGCTTCGGCGACGCGCGCGGCCTGGTGGCGGCCCTGGCCCTCGGCGCCGACGGGATCAACATGGGCACCCGTTTTTGCGCGACGGTCGAGGCCCCGATCCACGAGAACTTCAAGCGCCAGATGGTCGCCAACGACGAGCGCGCCACCGACCTGATCTTCCGCACCCTGCACAACACCGCCCGGGTGGCCAAGAACGCCATCAGCCAGCAGGTCGTCGCCATCGAGCGGGCCGGCGGCGCCAAGTTCGAGGACGTCGCCGACCTGGTGAAGGGCGCGCGCGGCCGCGAAGGCCTGATCAGCGGCGACACGGACCATGGCGTCTGGTCGGCCGGCATGGTCCAGGGGCTGATCCACGACGTGCCGACGGTGCGCGAACTGGTCGACCGGATCGTGTCCGAGGCCGAGGATCTGATCCGCGGACGGCTGGCGGGAATGGTGGGCTAGCTGCAAAGGTTGTCATTCCGGAAAGCGCGTAGCGCTTGTCCGGGATCCAGATGAACCGCAAAGCGTCAGCCCCGTCCCCTGGGTCCCGGACAGCCTCTGCGAGGCTTCCGGGATGACAGCTTTTTTGGGGCGTCGTCCCCAGGAACTCCGGCTATACGTCGCCCCCGACTCGCCATCGGAGCCGACGACCGTGACCTCTCTCCCGACCCTGGCCGACGCCACGATCCCGGAACTGCCCAACGCCTATCACGGCAAGGTGCGCGACAATTACGACCTGCCCGACGGGCGGCGCGTCATCATCGCCACCGATCGCCTGAGCGCCTTCGATCGCATCCTGTGCGCCGTGCCCTACAAGGGCCAGGTGCTGACCCAGACCGCGCGCTACTGGTTCGAGGCCACCGCCGACCTCTGCCCCAACCACGTCCAGGCCTATCCCGACCCCAATGTGGTGATCGGCAAGCGGCTCGAGATGCTGCCGGTGGAACTGGTGGTGCGAGGCTATCTGGCGGGCACGACCTCGACCTCGATCCTGACGCTCTACAAGGCCGGCCAGCGCGAGATGTACGGCGTGACCCTGCCCGACGGCCTGCGTCCCAACCAGCGCCTGCCCGAGCCGATCCTGACGCCGACCAGCAAGGCCGCGGACGGCGACCACGACGCGCCGCTGTCGCCCGCCCAGATCCTGGAGCAGGGCCTGCTCACCGCCGACCAGTGGGAACAGCTCAGCGCCTACGCCCTGGCCCTGTTCGCGCGCGGCCAGGCCCTGGCGGCCGAGCGCGGCCTGATCCTGGCCGACACCAAGTACGAGTTCGGCCTGGACGAGACCGGCGCCATCGTGCTGGCCGACGAGATCCACACGCCCGACAGCAGCCGCTTCTGGAAGGCCGACACCTACCAGGCCCGCTTCGAGGCCGGCGAGCGGCCCGACAGCTTCGACAAGGACTTCGTCCGCGCCTGGGTGGCCGCCCGCTGCGATCCCTACAATGATCCCGTGCCGGAGATCCCCGAGGAAATCGTGCGCCAGACCTCGGCGGTCTATGTCGAGGCCTTCGAGGCCATCACGGGCCAGGCGTTCGAGCGCCCGCCGGCCGGCGAGCCGATCCTCGAGCGCGTCCGCCGCAACCTGGCGCCGTTCTTTCCAGGCTGATCGTGCGTCGCCGTCATCCCGTCCGAATAGCGGTGGTATGGAGTTCACGGTAAACCCCTCGGCAAACACTGTGACAGCGCCGTGAAGTTTTCGCGAAATGGTGAGGCCCGATGGCCTCAATTAGCAGGTCGTTAGTCAGGAAATGGTCCTTCCCGCCCCAGTAACGGGGGCTTGCCATGTTCACCTTGCGAGACACGGTTTCTTTCCTGGACCCGGCCCGGGCCGATGATCTGGGCAAGACCTTGTACGAACGGTTCCGCGAGGAGCCCGACACCCTGATCGTACCGGTGCTGGACGCCGAGGATCGGCCCATCGGCCTGGTGGAGCGCAACGCCTTCTTCCTGCGCATGGCGGCCGAATACGGCCGCGCCCTCTACGCCCTGCGCCCGATCTCGGTGCTGATGGACAACGACCCCCTGGTGGTGGAGGCCGACGTCGAGCTGGCCGCGTTCACCAGCGACAGCCTGTCGTACCGCGCCAGCGACCTGCTGCGCGGCTTCATCGTCACCGACGGCGGGCGCTACCTGGGCGTGGGCACGGTGCTGGGCCTGCTGCAGGCCGCCAACGAGACCAACCGCCGGGGCGTCGAGGCCCTGGCCGCGGCCAAGGCCGGCGCCGAGCAGGCCCGCACCTTCATGACCGCCGTCGTCGAGGCGATCCCCTCGATGGTGCTGGTCAAGCGGGCCGACGACCACAGCTACGTTCTCATCAACCGCGCCGGCGAGAAGATCCTGGGCCACAGCCGGGCTGAGATGCTGGGGCGCACCGACGAAGACTTCTATTCGGCCGAGCAGGCGGGGATCTATCGCGAGCGGGACGCCGAGGTGATCTCCTCGCGCGAGGTGCGGGTGATCGAGGAGGACCACGTACCGCGCAAGGACGGCTCGGTGGCCCTGTTGCGCACCAAGAAGATCGCCATCCCCGGCCCGGACGGCGCGGCCGAATATCTGCTGGGCGTGTCGGAAGACATAGCCGAACGCAAGCGGGCCGAGGCCCAGATCGCGCGTCTGGCCCACTACGATCCGCTGACCGACCTTCCCAACCGCCTGCTGTTCCAGAAGGACCTGTCGGCGGCCTTGGCCCGCGCCGCGCGGCGCGAGGACATGGTGGCGGTGCACTGCATCGACCTGGACCGCTTCAAGACCGTCAACGACACCCTGGGCCATCCGATCGGCGACGCCCTGCTGCGCACGGCCGCCGAGCGTCTGCGGGCCTGCGTGCGCGAGGGCGACACCGTGGCGCGCCTGGGCGGCGACGAGTTCGCCGTGGTCCAGTGCGGCCTGACCGACCTTTCCGGCGCCACGCGCCTGGCCGGCCGCATCGTGGAGGCTCTGGCCGAGACCTTCGATCTCCAAGGGCACCAGGTGATGATCGGCGGCAGCGTCGGGGTGGCCGTGGCCCCCAACGACGGCGCCGACTGCGACGAGTTGCTGAAGAAGGCCGACATGGCCCTCTACCGCGCCAAGGCCGACGGCAAGGGCGCCTTCCACTTCTTCGAGCGTGCCATGGACGAGGCCCTGCAGGCCCGCCGCGCGCTGGAGCTGGATCTGCGCCTGGCCCTGGCCGAGGGGCAGTTCGAGCTCTACTACCAGCCGCTCTATAGCCTGGGCGTGGACCGGGTGATGGGCTGCGAGGCGCTGCTGCGCTGGCGCCATCCCGTCCGCGGCATGGTCTCGCCCGGCGACTTCATCCCGCTGGCCGAGGAGATCGGCCTGATCAACGGCCTGGGCGAATGGGTGCTGCGTGAAGCCTGCCGCGAGGCGGCGGGCTGGCCCCTGCATGTGCGTCTGGCGGTGAACCTCTCGCCCGCCCAGTTCCGTGACAAGCACCTGGTCTCGACCGTGGTCTCGGCCCTGGCGGCTTCGGGCCTGGCCGCCGAGCGGCTGGAACTGGAGATCACCGAGTCGGTGCTGCTGCAGGACACCTCGGGCAACATGTCGATCCTGCACGACCTGAAGGCTCTGGGCGTGCGCATCTCGATGGACGACTTCGGCACGGGCTACTCGTCGCTGAGCTATCTGCGCAGCTTCCCGTTCGACAAGATCAAGATCGACCAGACCTTCGTACGCGACATCCTCGACGACGCCGACGCCCTGGCGATCATCAAGGCCGTGCTGGACCTGGGCGCGAGCCTTGGCATCACCACCACGGCCGAGGGCGTGGAGTCCGAGCAGCAGCTGGACGAACTGCGACGCCAGGGCTGCGGCGAGATCCAGGGCTATTTCATCAGCCGGCCCAAGCCCGCCGCCGAGATCGCCGCCATGCTGGGGGTGTCGGTCGCCGCCAGCGCCAAGGCCCCCTTAGTGGTGCTGCCGCCGGCCGGCAGGGAGATCGCACAGGTCGGCGAGGAGGGTCTGCGCCGCACGTCCTGAACCGATGGCTGCGCCGCCCAGCCATGAAATCGATTCATGGCTGGGGGCAGTTAAAATGCTTTGTGCCCGAGGGCGCGCTTCGCCCACTCTCGCGCCAGTTCAAGCGGGAGTGAAAGCGTGAAGACTTGTATCGCGGCCTTGCTGGCCTTGGGTTTCGCGGCGGGCGCGCCCGCCTGGGCCGACGACGCCCACGATCCGCTGCTGACGCCGATCGCGCCGACCTACGCCGCGCGCTGGACAGCCCCGCAGGAACCCCGAAAAATCTATGGGAACACCTATCTGGTCGGCTTCACGGCCATGAACGTGGGCCTGATCCGCACCGACGACGGCCTGATCCTGATCGATGCGGCCGTGCCCCAGTCGGTCCGGGCGCTGGAGGCCAACATCCGCAAGCTGGGCTTTCAGCTGAAGGACGTGAAGTACATTCTCAGCACCGAGCCGCACTTCGACCACGCCGGGGGACTGGCGGCCATGGCCCGCGACACGGGCGCGACGGTCGTGGCCAGTGGGGCCGCGGCCGAGGTGCTGCGCCGGGGCGCCAGCGGTCCCGACGACCCCCAGGACGGCTCGCTGGAGCGCTTCCCGCCGGTGACCAGGATCAAGGTGGTGCGCGACGGCGAGACCCTGCGCCTGGGGAAGATGGTGGTGACCGCCCACGCCACGCCGGGCCACACGGCCGGCAGCATGAGCTGGACCTGGCGCTCATGCGAAAAGGACAGGTGCCTGGACGTGGTGTTCGGCTCCAGTCTCAACCCGGTCTCGGCCGACGGCTACAGGTTCTCCGCGCCCGAGCACGCCGGCGTGGTGGCCTCGCTGCGCCGGACGTTCCAGACGGTGCGGGGCCTGCCCTGCGACGTGCTGCTGACCGCCCATCCCGAACACTCGGACGGCGACGCCAAGTACAAGCGCCTCCTGGCGGGCGAGCAGCCCAGTCCCTTCATCGACCCCAAGGCCTGCGCCGCCTACGCCGACAAGTACGAGGCGGCGCTGGACAAGCGCCTGGCGAAGGAGGCCGCGGGCTCCTAGGAGCTCGCGCCGCCCGTCAGGCCAGCGGCTTCACCGAGCCGATGATCGTCTCCACCTCGGGCAGTTCGGCGGCGTAGTAGTGCTCGGTGGGGGCGATGTAGAGCACCACGTAGAGCTTGCCGCCGGCGTCGGCGACCAGGGCCGTGCCGGAGATGTCGAGGCCTTCCTTCGACTTGGCCTTCAGGTCGAAACGCAGCGCGTCGGACGAGCCGAACTTGGCCGGGCGCAGGTTCTCGGTCTCGACCCGCTGGTAGTCGAGGGCGGCGACGCTGTCGGAAACGAACTCGACCAGCTCGTTGGGCGACATGCCAGCGCGATAGGTCGGGGTGGGGCGCTCCTTGGCGATCGGCTTGACCATGAACTCGCCGGGAGCCAGGCCGTCGGTCACGTAGAGGCGGTTCAGCAGCGGGCCGTCCATGGACAGCAGGCGCACCTTGGCCGGGCGGGCCACCATGATGGCGCTGATGTCCGACCATTCGTGTCCGAGGGTCACCTGTGCCGAACCGACCTTGTAGGGGCCGGCGGGGGCGCTGGTGACGCTGACGCAGCCCGACAGGGCCAGGGCGGCGGCGATCGCCAGGGCGGGGCGGATGGACTTGGACGTCATGTAGCGGTTCCTTCGGCCAGTTTCTTGAGGCTGGCCTCGACCAGCCAGCGGTCCTGCGCCTGGGGCGCGCGGACCAGATAGGTTTCGTAGGCGGAGCGGGCGGCGGCCTTGTCGCCGGCCTGGGCGGCCAGGTCGCCCAGGTTGCGCCAGGCGGCGCTCGGGGCGTCGACGAACGCGACCGAGGCGGTGTAGGCCTCACGAGCCCGGATCAGGTCGCCCTCGCCCCGGCGCTGCCGGTACGCCTCGGCCCGATAGAAGGCCAGTACGCCCTGGTCCTCCTCCAGGCTTTCCAACCGATGGATCAGGGCCAGGGTCTCGCCGTAGTCGCGCCGCCTCAGGTCGTCGCGCAGCCACGCCGCCAGATGGGGACGGATCACCGCTCGGTAGGCCTTGCGGTCGCCGGTCTTGCCGGCGGGCGAGCCCTTGGCCAGGGTCTGCAGGGCGCCGACACGTTCCACGCTCAAGGGGTGGGTCGAGAAGATGCTGGCCCGGGCCTGGGCCTCGCGCACCTTGGGAAAGGTCGAGGCGGCGGTCTCGTCGATCTGGCTGCGCCACATCTCGGCCCCGGCGGCCGGATCGTAGCCGGCCTTGACCATGCGCCGGAAGCCCAGGGTGTCGGCTTCGCTTTCGTTCTCGCGCGAATAGCTGAAATAGCCGGCGATGGCGCTCAGATAGATCAGGTCGTTGACCGAGCCGGCCGCGCGCATGATGTCGCTGGCGCTCTGGGGCGATCCCGAACCCACGGCCGCGCCCATGGCGACGGCGCTGACCAGCACCTGGAGGGCCAGGGCGTTGTTGGCCCGGGTCTTCATCGCCCTCTGGGCCTCGATGGAATGGTTCTCGGCGAAGTGGCCGATCTCGTGACCCAGGACGAAGGCCAGCTCGTCCTCGGTCTCGGCCCGCAGCAGCAGGCCCGACCACACCTCGGTGTAGCCGTTGGGCGCCATGCTGGCGTTGAAGAACGGCCGGTCCATCACATAGACCCGGATCTCGTCGCAGTACTCGGCGGCAAGCTTGCAGGTCAGGCCCTGGACGTAGGCGTTCAGGGCGGGGTCGCGGTTGCGCTCGGCCGAGAGCTTGGCCTGCTGCTCGGTCTTGTCCGACAGCGACCAGATCCCGCCCTCGTCGGTGTTCTCGGCGGGGCGCAGGTGGGGCGTGCGCGGATCCGAGCGCGCGGGCGCGGCCAGCAGGGCCGCGACCGTCACCAGGGCCGTCACGCCCGCGAAACGGCGGGCGGAACGGGTCATCAGAGCGGCGCGTCCTTCAGCAGCGCCGCGGCGAAGGTCTTGGCGCCCTCCGGCGTACGCATGTCGCAGTCCGAGCCGGCGACGGCGAAGTTGTACCAGACCACGCGACCGGTCTTCAGGTCGACCAGCGAGACGAACGCCGTCTGCTGGGCGGCCGGCAGGCTGACGCCCAGCAGGGCCATGCCCACCATCGCCGCCTTGCGGCCGCCGCTGGAGAAGGCCCCGCGGCTGAACGTGAACAGGGCGTAGTCGGCGTCGTAGGTCTGGCCCAGCGCCCGCGCGCCTTCGCCGAGGGTCCAATCGAAGCCCTTCTTGGTCGGCAGCTTGTAGAGGCCGTAATCGAAGCCCTGGATCGAGCCGCCGACCGCCTCGTTCAGGCGTAGCAGCTGGGCGACCTTCGGCTCCTCGACGGCGCTGGGATCCAGCTCGCGCAGCGACAGCGACTTGGCGTTGGCCGCGGCCTTCAGTTCGGCGCGGACGTTGTCGCGGGCGCTCTTGGACCAGTCGGCGCGCGCTTCGGGAACGCCCGAGACGGTCAGCAGGGACAGCTCGATGTCGGGCTGGACGATCAGCACCTTGGCGCCGGCCGGCGGCTTGCCCGCCGACTTGGCCGAATCCGCCAGCCGGGTGTTGGTCGTCGTGCAGGCGGCCAGGAACAGGCACGCCACGACGGCGAGTCCACGAAACTTGAACACTGAAAACCCCCCGGTTCACATCCGCAGATCATCGTGCGGATGCGTGCACGCTTAGCGTGACTTGAGGGCGCCGTCTAGGCCACGTCTCGCAGGGCCTGCCCCAGTTCCTCGACCATCTCGGGCGTGGTCGCCCACGAGCACATGAAGCGGGCCGTGCCGTCCAGGAAGCGGTAGACGAACCAGCCCCGGGCGCGCAGGCGCTCGAGGGCCGCGTCGTCCATGTCGACGAACAGGCCGTTGGCCTGCACGGGATGGCGCAGGGGGAAGGGCGTCAGCTCGGCCAGGCGGCGGGCCATGGCGTTGGCGTGGGCGGCGCGGGCGGCCCACGGACCGCCATCGTTGGCCTCGCCCAGCAGGCCCAGCCAAGGGGCGCTCAGGAACCGGCCCTTGGAGACCAGCTGGCCGGCGTGCTTGAGCCGGGCGTCCAGGCGCCGGCCCAGGGTCTTGTCCAGGAACACCACGGCCTCGGTCGGGGTCGACCCCGCCTTCGTCCCCCCGATCACCAGGATGTCGACGCCGATCTTGGCCAGGCGCTTGAGATCGAAGCCCGTCGCCACCGCGTTGGCCAGCCGCGCGCCGTCCAGGTGCACGCCATAGCCTCGGGCCTTCGCCGGCGCGATCAAGGCCTCCAGTTCGTCGGCCGAATAGGTCGTGCCGTACTCGGTGGCGTTGGTCAGCGACAGGGCTGCGGCCGGCTGGCGGTACGACACGTCCGGCTGGGCCAGGGCCGCCTCCAGCGCCGCGGGCGCGATCTTGCCGGACGCGCCGGGCAGGCCGATCAGCCCTACGCCCTGGCCGAAGAAGCCGGGCGCGCCGGTCTCGTCGGTGCAGATGTGGGCGTGCTCGTGGGCCAGCACCGCCTCGTGCGGGCGCGCCAGGCAGGTCAGGGCGAAGGCGTTGGCAGCCGTGCCCGAGGCGGTGAACCGCACCTCCGCGTCGGCGTCCAGCAGGGCGCGGATGCGGTCGGCGGCGGCGGCGCTGACGTGGTCGGTCCCGTAGCCCGAGGCCGCTCCCGCATTGGCGGCGACCAGCGCCTGCATCACTTCCGGCATGGCGCCGGCGACGTTGTCGGAGGCGAAGTCGTAGCGCACGGCCATGGAATCCTCAGCTCATGGGCGGGTTCTCGGGGAAGGTGGGGCGCCCAGGACCGATCGGATGCCACGGCGGCGCTGCGCTCGTCCAGAGATGGATGCCCGGCTCCAGGGCCGAGGGATCGTCGAATCCGCCCACCTTGACCGGCAGGAACGGCATCGCCCCTTCCGACCAGAGGGGCGTGCCGCATTCGCCGCAGAACACCCGCGTCACGTCCGCGCCGCTGCCGCCGGGGCGGGTGAAGCGCTTGGGGGCGCCTCGAGTGACTTTGAAACCGTTCTTGGGGATCA
Organism: Caulobacter sp.; assembly: GCA_017745235.1. Taxonomy (GTDB): domain Bacteria; phylum Pseudomonadota; class Alphaproteobacteria; order Caulobacterales; family Caulobacteraceae; genus Caulobacter. Next base: position 215,724 of record JAGHZU010000006.1, read on the forward strand.
GGGCCACGTAGTTGGGCCCGCCGCCGCTGGCGTACTGGCAGGCCCGGCAGTGGCACGCGCCCGCGCCCATCGGGCTCTGGGTGATCTCGTAACGCACGGCGCCGCACAGGCAGCCGCCCTCGATCCGGTTCATGGCGTTTCCCTAATCGTCACTCAGGCCTCGCGGGCCCATTGGCGGACATCCTGCACGAAGAGGTCGGGCTCCTCCATGGCCGCGAAGTGGCCCCCGCGCGGCATGTCGGTCCAGCGGGTGATGTTGTAGGCGCGATCGGCCCAGCTGCGCGGCGGCGGCGTGTAGATCGTCTCGCCGGGAAAGGCGGCGAAGGCCGTCGGCGTCTCACAGCGCCGCCCCTCGGGCAGCACCACCCCGCCTTCCTCCAGCAGGCCGCGATAGTACCAGGCGCCGGTCGTGAACGACCCCGTCATCACATAGAGCATCAGGTTGGTCAGCAGCTGGTCGCGGGTGAAGGCCTGCTCGAACGGCTTGTCGCGCAGGTCGGCCCAGTCGTGGAAGCGCTCCAGGATCCAGGCCGCCTGGCCCACCGGATTGCCCGCGCCCAGCCAGGCCACCGACTGCGGCTTGCTGGCCTGCAGGCGGAAATAGGCGCCCCAGATCTCCATCATGCCGCCAAAGCCCGTCAGCCAGTTGATCTCCTCGGGCGTCTGGGGCGGACCATGCGGACGCAGGCCGAACATGTTCAGGTGGATGGCGCGCACGTGCTCGGAGTGGTCGTAACCCAGCCACGAGGTGACCAGCCCGCCCCAGTCGCCGCCCTGGGCCAGGTAGCGGTCATAGCCCAGTTCGCGGGTCATCAGGGCGTTGAAGAGACGTGCGGTGGCTCTCTGGCCGATCGGCCGGGCGGGCTTGGACGAGAAGCCGAAGCCGGGCAGGGACGGGATCACCAGGTCGAAGGCGTCGGCCGGGTCGCCGCCGTGGCGCGAGGGGAAGGCCAGGGGCTCGATCGCGGCCCAGAACTCGTAGTGGCTGCCCGGCCAGCCGTGGCTCAGCAGCAAGGGGCGCTTGCCGCCCGCTTCGCCGACCACGTGAACGAAGTGCAGGTCGAAGTCCTCGATCCGCGCGATGAACTGCGGATGGCGGTTGAGCTCGGCCATGGCGGCGGCGACGTCGTAGCCGTCGGTCCAGTAGGCGGCGATGTCGCGCAGGAAATCGGCGTCGCAGCCGTAGGCCCAGCCGCCGCCCTCCGGCGCGGGCGGGAAGTCGTAGGCCCGCACCTGGGCCATGACCTTGTCGATCTCGGCCCTTTTCCACTCCACCCTGAACGGCGTCGGCATGGCGGCCTCCCTCTGTTTTGGCGGGAAGGCTCCTCGGGTGACGTGGCGGAGGTCAAGCGCCCCCTTTAGGCCGTTCGCGCCGTCAGCCGCGCCCTGAACTTGGGCCACAGCATGTTCACAGCCAGGCCCGACAGCACCAGGGCCGCGGCCGCCAGCTTCCAGCCGGGCAGGGCCTCGTGCAGCAGCAGGGCCGAGGCGCCCATTCCGAAGACCGGGACCAGCAGGGCCATCGGCGTGACCGTGGCGGCGGGGTGGCGATGCAGCAGCCAGCCCCAGGCGGCGTAGCCGAACATGGTGTTGCCCACGGCCTGCCAGGCGACTGCGCCCCAGGTCAGGGCGTCGGCGTGGGTCACGCCCGCCACGATGGCCGGCCAGCCTTCCAGCCACAGCGACATCGCCAGCAGCGGCGGGATCGAGAAGAGGCTCGCCCAGACGACATAGGCCAGCATGTTCACCGGGCCGGCCTGGCGGGCGACGATGTTGCCGCCGGCCCAGCTGGCGGCCGCCGCCAGCACCAGGCCCACGCCCACAGGCGTCGCCGCTCCGCCGCCGTGCGCCGCGATCAGCACGATGCCCGACGCCGCCAGCAGCAGAGCCGCGACCTGGAAGCCGCGAACCTTCTCGCCGCTGATCTTCATGGCCATGCCGATCGTGAAGAACACCTGGGTCTGCACCACCAGCGAGGCCAGGCCGGGAGAGATGTGGCCCTGCATGGCCACGAACAGCAGGCCGAACTGGCCCGCCCCGATCAGTACGCCATAGGCCGCCAGGTTCGACCACGGGACCTTGGGCCGCTTGACGAAGAACGCCATGGGCAGCAGCACCAGGGTGAAGCGAAGGGTGGCGAACAGCAACGGCGGCAAGTGGTCTAGCGCCACGCGGATGACCACGAAGTTGGTCCCCCACACCGCCACCACGGCCAGCGCCAGCAGGAAATGGCGCAAGGGCAGGGGCGTGTCGTTCATGGTTGGGCGTCCGGTGGCTTTGACCCCCGTCTAGACCATGAGCGCCCGCGCGGGAACGTCCCGTCAGCCCGGGCCGACGGCGAGGCCCCGCGACAGGGCCCCGATCGTGGCGGCGCGGAGCCGGTCGGGGTCGATGTTCGGCGACAGCTTGTCCGACATCTGCAGCATCAGCACCCCGTGCAACACCGACCAGAACATGTGGCCGATCAGTTCGGGATCGCCCGCGATCTGGCCGGCCTGGATCATCGCCTCGACATGGGCGGTCATGGTGCGGCGCGCGCGGGCGGCGGCGGCCGTGAGTTCCGGATAGTCCTTCTCGGTGGGCTGGTTCAGGTCGAACATCAGCCGGTAGGCCTGGGGCTCGCGCAGGGCGAAGGCGACATAGGCGTCGCCGGCGTGGCGCGAGCGCTCGACCGGGTCGCCCGGCGCGGCGACGGCCGCTTCCAGCGCCTCGGCGAAACGATCGAACGCCGCGGCCCGCACCGCCGCCAGGATCGCGTCCTTGTCGGCGAAGTAGCGATAGGGGGTCATGGGGCTGACGCCGAGGGCCTGGGCCAGTTGGCGCATGGTGACGGCCTCGGGGCCGTGCTCGGCGAACAGGGTCTCGGCCGCGGCGCAGAGGCGGCGGCGAAAGTCCTCGACGTCTTCGGAGGAAAGGGCGCGGGGCAGGGCTGGCGAATCCCGGTTGACAGCTTCGATTGCTTACAACATAAATTTACAACGTAAATCAAATAAGAACCGGGAGGTTCGGCCATGGACGGCGAGGTTCGCATCAATCCTTATCTGGGCGGCAATTTCGCGCCGGTGCGCAGCGAGGACGATTTCGAGCTGACGGTGCAGGGCGTCCTGCCGCCGGGCTTGTCGGGCGTGCTCTATCGCAACGGTCCCAATCCCCAGTTCGAGCCGCGCGACGGCAATTACCACTGGTTCCTCGGCGATGGCATGATCCACGCCTTCACGGTGGGCGGGGGCAAGGTCACCTATCGCAATCGCTGGGTCCGCACGCCGCGCTGGGAGGCCGAGCACGCCGCGGGCCAGGCGCTGTGGGGCGCCTGGGGCAATCCCATGACCACCGACCCGTCCGTGCTGGGCGTGGTCGATAGCGCCGTGGCCAACACCAACATCGTCCACCACGCCGGTCGCCTGATGGCCCTGGTCGAATCCAGCGCCCCGTTCGCCATCGCCGAACACGAGCTGGGTCCCAAGGGCTTCGTCGATTTCGGCGGCCGCGTCACCGCCCATCCGAAGACCGACCCGGAGACGGGAGAGATGGTGTTCTTCGCCTACGCCGATGACCCCATGCCGCTCTCCAACAAGGTCAGCTGGGGCGTGGTCGACGCCAGGGGCGAGCTGCTCCGCCGCGAGACCTTCGAGGCGCCCTACTGCTCGATGATCCATGACTGCGCGGTCACGCCCAACTATCTGCTGGTCCCGGTGCTGCCGCTCACGGGCAGCCTGCAGCGGGCCATGGGCGGCGGACCCGTCTTCGCGTGGGAGCCCGAGGCGGGCGGCCGCATGGCCATTATCCCGCGCGCCGAAGGTGTCGCCGGCCTGCGCTGGCTGCCCACGCCCGAAGGCTACGTCTTCCACGTGATGAACGCCTTCGAGCAGGGTTCGACCCTCGTGGTCGACGTCATGCGCTACGCCTCCGCCCCGCTGTTCCCACGCGCCGACGGCCGCCCGGGCGAGAACGCCGCGGCCTATCTGGTGCGCTGGACGTTCGACCTGGAGAGCGGCGCGGTCGCCGAGGCGCCCCTGGACGACCTGGCCGGCGAGTTCCCCCGCTTCGACGAGCGCTATTCGGGCCTGCCCTATCGTCACGGCTGGTTCGCCGGCCAGAGCCGCAAGCCGGGCGACGTGCGCACCGACAGCATCGCCCACATCGACCTGGCCACGGGCGTGCGTTCGGTCTTCGTCCTGCCCGAAGGCGACGCGGTGTCCGAGCCGGTCTTCACGCCGGCCAGTCCCGACGCGCCGGAGGGCGTGGGCTGGCTGACGGCGGTGGTCTATCGCGGCGCCGAGCATGTCAGCGAGTTCGTGGTGCTGGACGCCCAGGACGTCGCCGCCGGCCCGATCGCTTCGGCCAAGCTGCCTCGGCGGGTGCCGTTCGGCTTCCACGGCAATTGGGTCAACGCCTGATCTGGGCGGAATTCAAACAAACGTTTGACGATCTGTCACGAGAAGGGCCTAGTCTGGCCGTCGGCAGAGGAGGAACCCCGATGGCCAGCTGGAACTTCGTCGTCGACAAGTCCGATCTGAGGCGCGCCGAGACGGTCGCGGCCCCGCTTCCCGACCTGGCCGACGGCCAGGCGCGGCTGGCGGTGGAGAGCTTCGCCCTGACGGCCAACAACATCACCTACGCCGTCTTCGGCGAGGCCATGCGCTACTGGGACTTCTTCCCGGCGGGCGAGGGGCGGGGCCGCATCCCCGTCTGGGGCTATGCGCGGGTGGAGGCGTCCGCCCATCCCGACTTTCCCGTGGGCGGGCGCTTCTACGGCTACTATCCGATGTCGACCCATCTGACGGTGACGCCGCGGACCACGCGCACCGGCTTCGCCGACGCCTCGCCGCATAGGGCGGAGTTGCCGCCGGTCTACAACCAGTACCAGGCCGTAGGCGCGCCCGACCCGCTGGAGGACCACCAGGCCCTGCTGCGGCCGCTGTTCATCACGGGCTTCCTGATCGAGGACTTCCTCGACGAGAACGACCTGTTCGGGGCGCGCTCGGTGGTGCTGACCAGCGCCTCGTCCAAGACCGCCATCAGCCTGGCCTTCCAGGTCAGGCAGAGGGGCAAGGCGCGGGTGGTGGGCCTGACCTCGGCGCGGAACAAGGCCTTCGTCGAAGGGCTGGGCTATTACGATCAGGTCGTGACCTACGACGAGGTGGCCGACGCGCCGATCGAGGGGCCGGTGACCCTGGTCGACTTCGCCGGCGACGCGCCCCTGCTGCGCGCCGTGCACGAACGCTTCGGCGAAGCCCTGGTCTATTCCTGCCTGGTCGGCGGCACCCATTGGGAGGCCGAGCGCGGCGGCGGCGAATTGCCCGGTGCGCGGCCGGTGTTCTTTTTCGCCCCCGATCGCATCCGCAAGCGCGCGAGCGACTGGGGACCCGGCGGGCTGGACCAGCGCCACGACGCCGCCTGGGCGCCCTTCGTGGCCGATGCGCCGCGCTGGATGACCGTTCGGCGGCTGGACGGACGCGAGGCGGTGGCCGCAGCCTACCAGTCGGTGCTTGAAGGGCGCGCGGGGCCGGACGAGGGCCTGATCCTGACGCCGTAACGTCCAGCGGCGAACATATCTTTACGTCAAGATACTTGGTATCGGAGGTTCCGAAACCAAGGGAGGCCTGCGTGGCCGGGGACGACGCCGACCTGATCGATCGACTACTGGCCGACTGGCGGCGCGAGCGGCCGGACCTGGACGCCGCGCCGCTGGCGGTGGTCGGGCGCGTGCTGCATCTGGCCCAGGCCCTGGAAACGCGGGCCAATCGGGCGCTGAAGCCCGTGGGACTGGCCTATACGGACCTGGACCTGCTGGCCACGCTGCGTCGCTCGGGTCCGCCTTATCGCCTGACGCCCACGGTGCTCAGGCGTTCGGTGGTGCTGACCTCGGGGGCGATGACCGCGTGCCTGAACCGGCTGGAGGCCCAGGGCCTGGTCGCGCGCGAGCCCGAACCGGGCGACCGTCGCGTGCTGGCCGCCGTGCTGACGCCGCAGGGCCTGGCCCTGGCCGACCGCGCCATCGGCCTGCGCCTGGAGGAGGCCGCCGACGCGGTGGCGGGGCTGGAGCCCGCCGAACGCGAGGCGCTGGCGGGGCTTCTGCGCAAGCTGGGCGCCGGATTGGCGTGAAGCGGAATGTTCCCGCCATCCCGGCGCTTCCGGGATGGCGAGATGAGCAAGGCTAGAACGTCTCGCCGACCATCTTCTCGCTCAGCGCCCACAAGGCCTGGGCGCGAGCCAGATCGAGGGCGTAGGAGCGCACGCCCGCGCGAATCTGCGAGGCGTCGTCGACCCGTTCGGCCACGTGGCAGTCCTCGCAATAGCGGCCGGCTACCTCCTCAACCGGCGCCCGGACCCCGGCCCACAGGCTGGTGGCCGCGCCTTGCGGAATGGTCTTCCATTCGATCGGCGGCTGGCCCTGGGCGGCGGCCTGGGCGTTCAACTGGTCGATCCAGCCTTGGATGAAGGCCGGATCCAGGTGGCGGGCCAGTTCGGTCTGGATGCCGCCCGGGTGCACGGCCACGGCGCGCACGCCGCGATCCTTGTGGCGGCGGTCGAACTCGACGGCGAACAGGATGTTGGCGGTCTTCGAACGGCCATAGGCCTCGAACGGCACATAGTCCGTGGTCTCGAAGTTCGGGTCTTCCAGGTTCACGTCCGAGAAGCGGTGGCCGGACGAGGCCAGCGACACCACGCGCGAGCCCGGCTTCAGCAGGCTGGCGATGCGGTTGACGAACACGAAGTGGCCCAGGTGGTTTGTGCCGAACTGGGTCTCGAAGCCGTCGGCGGTCTTGCCGAACGGCGGAGCCATCACCCCGGCGTTGGCGATCACCAGGTCGAAGGCGCGACCGTCGGCGACAAGGGCGTCGGCGGCCGTGCGCACGCTGGCCAGGTTCGCCAGGTCCAGCTCGACCAGCTCCAGCGACCCGCCGTTGGCGGCCGCGGCTTCGCGGACGACGGCTGTGGCGCCTTCGGCCTTGGTCAGGTCGCGCGCGGCGCCCACCACGTCGGCGCCGTGGGCGGCCAGGGCGCGTGCGGTCTCCACGCCCAGGCCGGCCGAGACGCCGGTGACCAGGACGCGCTTGCCGCGCAGGTCGACGCCGGACAGGACGTCGTCGGTGGTGGATTTGGCGCCGAATTGTTGGGTCATGGCCCTGGATCCTTCGAGGAATTGTTGTCCGAGCCCCTCTGGACAATTAAATGGAGGAAGGCTCCGGATAGATATTCGGAGGCATCCTCCGTTTTTCAAGATCGATGATGCAAGATTCCGACTCCAAGCCGCGCAAGCCCCGCGCCGACAGCCTGAGAAACCGCGACCTGCTGCTGTCGGCGGCCAAGGCGGCGTTCGCGGAAACGGGCGCCGATGCGCCGCTGGAGGACATCGCGCGACGGGCCGGGGTGGGCATCGGCACGCTCTATCGTCACTTCCCCACGCGCGAGGCCCTGGTGGCGGCGGTCTATGCGCGCGAGATCGAACAGTTGGCCGCCTCGGCCGAGATGCTGCTGGCCCAGCGTCCGGCGGGCGAGGCGCTGGAGGCCTGGCTGAATTTGCTGATCGACTACATGGCCACCAAGCGCGTGGTGGCGCCGGCCCTGCGCGCCGATCCGGGCGAAGGCTCGAAACTCTACGCCGCGTCCGGCGCGACGATCCTGCCGGCGTTCCAACGCCTCACCGAGGCCGCTCACGCCGCAGGCGAGATCCGCGCCGACATCGGGTTCGAGGACGTGCTGCGGATGATGTCGGCCTTGGGGCAGGGCTACGAGCAGCCTGGCTGGGAACCCGGCGCGCGCCGCCTGCTGAGTGTGATGATGGCGGGCCTGAGGGCGCGATAGGACGCTACTTCGCCAGGTCGGCCGGCGTCGTGGGCTGGGAGATCACCGCCTCCATCCGCTTCCAGCGCGCGTCCTGCGAGGGACCAGCGCGTTCGACGTGGGCGCGGACCATGTCCTGGCCCAGGTTGTAGTTGATGACGTAGCTGCGATAGCCCTCGATGAAACTCAGCGACTTCTCGGCCTTGGCGCGGGAGGAGAGGCCGTACTTGGAGAGGTTCGCGATGGCCGTCTCCTTGTCCATCTTCCCCGACAGATAGGCGGCGGCGATGGTGTTCTGGGCGCTGGCCAGGTCGGCCGTGGCCGTGGCGACGGCGTCGTAGGCCGCGGCGGTGGCCGGATCCAGGCCCGCCAGCGGATAGAGTACGCGACGCTCGAAGGCCAGCTTCTCGGGGCCGGGGAACGCCAGGGTCACGCCGTAGTTGGCCGAACCCTCGGCGATCAGCGATTGGGGCGAATACAGCGGATAGACGCTGAACTCGATCCAGCCCTTGCCCTTGGTCAGGTGCTCCTCGAGCAGGGCGTTGAGCACGTGGTGGCCGGGATAGCCCTCGTGGCAGCCCAGGTTGACCGCGCGGCTGATCGGGATGGGCAGGTCGGTGTTGACCTCGATCAGGCTGTGGGCGTCGCCCTTGTACCAGTTGTAGCCGCCCCAGGGCTTCTTGGTGACGAACGACAGGTCGAAGCGCTCGTTCTTCGGCAGGGCGATGTGGGCCTGGGTCCGCGCCTTGCACTCGGCGATGGCGGCCTCCATCACCGGCTTGAGCCGATCGGCGGGGATCACGTAGCGGGCGTTGAAGGCGTCCACGCGGGGGCCCAGCTCGCCCTTGCCGGGCGCCAGCTTGTCGATCTTCGCCAGGATCGGGTCGTAGGCCGACAGCGGCTTGAGCGGCGGGCGTACGCCGAACAGGCCCTGGGCCTCGGTCTGGAAGTCGAACTTCTCGCCCGCCATCATCGCCAGCCGGGTCTGGGCGGCCTTGACCTGGCCCTGGAGGAAGGCGCGGCGGCGCGCCTCGTCGGGCGTCAGGGTCTTGGCGTCCATCGCCGCCAGGGCGGCGGCCAGGCGGTCGGCCTCCTGGCGCAGGGCCGGGATCTCGCGCGGCGCGGCCTTGGCGGCGTCCGCCAGGTCCTGCGGGCCGTAATAGGCGTCGACATAGCCGGGTTCGCGCTCGCCGGCCTCCAGGGTCAGGCGCACGAAATCCTTGGCGATGGCGTCCAGGCCGGAGTCCTCGAACGGAGCGGCCATGGCGGGCGTTGCGAGCAGGGCGACGGCGGCGGCCAGGCCGGCCAGGCAAGAGGTCATGGAGCGCATCCCCCAAAGCGAGAAAGGCGCAGGCTGCAACGCGGGGCGCGCGGAGGCAAGCGACCCGGCCGGGCGCTAGCCCCGCGCCGCCGCCGCCAGGCCCGGGAAGTCGCTGAACAGGCCGTCGACTCCGGCGGCGTAGAGGGCCTTGAACACCGCGTCCACCTCGCCCGGCTGGGCCAGGTAGTCGGGACGGGTGGCATCGCCCCGCCGCAGCGAGGCGGGCAGGAAGTAGTTCTCGGCGCGCACCGTCCAGGGGTGCACCACCAGGCCGGCGGCGTGGGCGTCCTTCACCAGGCTGGTGGCCGGCAGCAGCCGGTCGGCGTCCTGCGGCACGACCTGGGTCTTCTCCGGGCCCAGGCCGTCGGCGTAGAGGGCCACGTCCTTCAGGCCCGAGGGGCTGACCAGTTGGGAATAGGTGACGTTGGGCAGGTCGAAGGGGCCGCCTTCGCCGGCGGTCAGCAGCACCAGGCGGGCCTTGGTCTTGCCGCGGATGGTCTTCAGCGGGGTGACCTCGAAGCACTGGACGAAGACCGGGGCGGCGGCCGAATCCAGCTCATTCCTCTTCAGCAGCGCCACCAGGCGATCCTCGACCGGCAGGCCGATGCTGGCGAAATAGCTGGGATGCTTCATTTCGGGATAGACGCCGATCGTGCGGCCGGTCCGCTTCGACCCGGCGCGGGCGATCGCCACCACCTCGTCGAAGGTCAGCAACTGGGCCTGGCCGTCGTACCTGGTGTTGGCCGGACGGAGCTGCGGCAGGCGCTCGCGGGCGCGCAAGGTCTTGATCTCGGCCAGGGTGAAGTCCTCGACGAACCAGCCGGTGACCTGCTGGCCGTCGATGGTCTTGGTCGTCTTGCGGCCGGCGAATTCGGGACGCGAACCGACGTCGGTGGTGCCGCCGATCTCGTTCTCGTGGCGGGCGATCAGGTGGCCGTCCTTGGTGGGCACAAGGTCCGGCTCGATGAAGTCGCAGCCCTGGTCGATGGCCAGGTCGTACGACAGCTGGGTGTGCTCGGGACGCAGGCCCGAGGCGCCCCGGTGCGCGATCACGATCGGCTTGCGGGGCGCGGCGGCGAAGCTCACGCCGGCGGTCAGGGTTCCGGCCAGGGCCGCGGTGGCCAGGGCGTGCGTGGTGAGGGCGCGACGGGTCAGCAGGGTCATGGCCGTCATCTAGCGCCGGCCTGTGACGGTTTGACCAGTCGCGCGCTCAATTCGCGCGTCCGGATCTCGGCCCTGCCCGTCCCCTAGTCGCGGGGGCTGCGGTCGAGCACGCCGCGCAGGCCGTGGGCCTTCTGCGGCAGGTCGGCGGCCAGGCGCGAGGCCATCTCGCGAATCCCGATCGCGTAGGCCTCGCCGCCGTCGGCGATCTCGCGCGCGCGCTCGGCCAGGGCCAGCAGGTCGCGCTCGATCGCCTCGACCTGTTCGCGGGCCAGGATGCGGGCCTCTCGCTGCAGGCGCTGGACGCGTTGGGCGGGGGTCTCCGGGTCGCGGCCGAGATTGTAGATCTCGGCGCCGGCGTCCGGGGTCGGGGTGGTCAATTGCTGACCGCTCATCGGTTTACACGCTCCTCGGGGGGAGCCCGAACGGGCGCCCGCCCTCGCGTCTAGAAGACGCCCGAAAGCGTTGGCGTTCCCGCGTTTTTTCGCTTCGCCGCGTCATCGGGGGAGGGCTGTTGCGGCGAAGCCACGAAAGTCGCGCGAGGCGTGCGAATGCTAACCCTTAGCGGGCGCCGGCGTAGTCAATTCGCAGGGCCCGACATAGGTGCTGACCGCCGTCATGTGCAGGCTCTGGCGTCGGCCGAACGCCGAAAGCGTCATGGTCATGTCGGTGGTGGCGGTTGTGGTGAAGTCGCCGGTGACGGTGCCGGTCAGGGCGTAGTCGATGCCGTTGTTCTTGCAGCTGTGCTCCAGGCGGAAGCCGTCGGCCTGGCGGGTGATGGTGGGCTTGCCGCAGGGGCTGGCCTTCTGCGCGGCCTCGGCGCCGGGGTCGAATCCCTCGCCCACGCACCGCGTGGTTTCCTGGTCGCCGGTCGGGGTCTTGGTGACGGTCTTCCAGAGACCCGGCTTGAGGGTCTGGGGGCCGCCGGCGACCGGGGCGGCCTCGGTCGCCGGTTCGCCCTGCCTGGCGGTGTCGCTCTTGTCGTCGTGACGCGAACAGGCCGATGCGGCCAGGGCGGCGGCCAGGGCGGGAACCAGGATGAGGCTGCGGCGCATCGGCGGACTCCGTCGGACGGTCGTTGCGCGTACTCGCAACGGTACGCTGATCCATAACGCCCGACGGCCGCGCTCGTAACCCTTCGGAGGCGCGAAGTTTTCTTCCTGACCCGCCCTAAATCGACCTAGCCCGGATAGACCGCCATGGCCGGGGCGTGGCCGGCGGCCGGGGCCGCGGGAGCCGCCGCCGGCTGCGGCGCGGGCTGGACCGGGCGCTGGAACTTCAGGCTGCGGCCCTGGAACTGGGCGCCGCTCTCCATGGCCAGTTGCTCATGGGTGATGTCGCCGTCGACCTGCGAGCTGCCGTACAGGCGCACCTGCTTGGCCTGGATCTGGCCGGTCACGCGGCCGTGGATCTCGATGACCTGGGCGTAGAGCGAGCCCTCGACCCGGGCGTTGGGGCCCAGCACCAGCTTGCCCACCCGGATGTCGCCCTGCATCACGCAGTCCAGGTGCAGTTCGCCGTCGCCCATGACGTCGCCCTTGATCGCCACGCCCTGGGCGATCATCGAGGCCGGCTTGGGACGCGGCGGCGGAGCCGGAGTCGGGGCGGGGGCCGGAGCGGGCGCCGTGGGGGCCAGCGGCTCCAGGGCCAGGGCGGGAGCGGAGTCTTTCTTCTTGGCGAACATGGCGGCGGCCTTGTCTCGAAATGGGTCGTTGTCGAGACAAGCTCAGCAATTCCGGCGCCGGTGGTCCTTGCCCCGAGGAGGGAGGGCCTTCGCCGCCGACTCGCCCCATGCTCGCGCCATGGCCGAGACCCTCGAACAGCTGATCGACCGCCTGCGGGCCGTGGAGGCCCAGATCGAGGCCGCGTTCGCCGAGCGGGACGCCGCCCGCGCCGCCGAGTTCGGCCTCACCGCCGACGCGTCCGGAAAGCCCTGCTTCAAGGCCGACGCCCTGCGCCGCCAGCGCGCCCACCGCAAGGGCGTGGGCCTGGCCCGCACGCCCTGGCCCACCCTGCTGACCATGCCGCTGATCTACGGCATGGCCCTGCCGCTGTTCGTGCTGGACATCAGCGTCAGCCTCTACCAGCTGGGCTGCTTCACCGCCTGGGGGATCGCCCGGGTCAGGCGTTCGGAGTACGTGGTCGTCGACCGCCACCGGCTGGGCTATCTCAATCCGGTGCAGAAGCTGAACTGCGTCTTCTGCGGCTACGGCAACGGAGTCATCGCCTACGCCCGCGAGATCACCGCCCGCACCGAGCAGTACTGGTGCCCGATCAAGCACGCCCTGAAGGTCAAGGGCAGCCACGAGCGCTATCGCGACTTCCAGGCCTATGGCGACGTCGAGGGCTTCGTGAAGAGCTCCGGCGCCTATCGCGAGCGGCTCAAGCGCGGCCAGTAGGCGCCCCTTTCCTTCGCCGGAAAACCCGGCGACAGTCGCGCCGCCCAACCCTGGCGAGCGGACGAAGGACAGCGACCATGTGCGACGACGACATCCACCCCGGCCTCATCGTCGACCCCACGGTCTCGCGCCGCAGCCTGGGCCTGATGGCCGCGGCCTTCGCCGGCGTCGCCGGAACCGCCCAGGCCCGCGCCGTCGCCGAGGTGGTCGAGAAGGACGTCGACATCAAGACGCCCGACGGCGTGGCCGACGCCGCCCTCTACCATCCGCCCGGCAAGGGCCCATGGCCGGCGGTGCTGATCTGGCCCGACATCATCAGCCTGCGCCCGGCCTTCCGCGAGATGGGCCGCCGCCTGGCCTCGGCCGGCTACGTGGTGCTGGTCCCCAACCTCTATTACCGCGTCAAGCGCGCGCCGGTGGTGGACGGCTCCTTCAACTTCGCCTCGGCCGAGGACCGCGCCAAGCTGACCCCGCTGCGGGCCACCGTCACGCCCGAGGGGACGGCGCGCGACGCCGTCGCCTACCTGGCCTTCCTCGACGCCCAGCCGGAGACGAACCGCAAGAAGAAGGCCGGCGTCCAAGGCTACTGCATGGGCGGCCCGCTGGCCTTCCGCACCGCCGGCGCGGTTCCCGACCGCATCGGCGCGGTCGCCACCTTCCACGGCGGCGGCCTGGTCACCGACGCCCCCGACAGCCCGCACCTGCTGCTGCCCAAGACCAAGGCCGAGTACCTGATCTGCGTGGCCGCCAACGACGACCAGCGCGACCCGGCCGACAAGGAAAAGCTCAAGGCCGCCCTCGACGCCGCCCATCGCCCGTCCAAGGTCGAGGTCTACGCCGGCGACCACGGCTGGACCGTTCGCGGCAGCGCCGTCTACAACGAGCCGGAAGCCGAGAAGGCCTGGGCCGAGCTGCTGGCGCTGTACAAGCGGACGCTGACCTGAAAAGCCTCTCCCTGAGGGGGAGGTGTCGGCGAAGCACGACCCCGCACATGTCCTTTGTGTAACTTGACGTTGCAGCCGCCGCGTCCGTACGTGGGGCCCTTCGCGATCCGGGGAGTTTCGCATGCGTCGTCTGGTGTCCGCCGCCGTCCTGTTCCTGTCCGCCGTGGCGCTGGCCGCCCCGGCCTTCGCGGGCGAGACGCCCGACCCCGCGCCGGCGCCCGACGCGCCCAAGGCCGGGAGCAAGGACGCCAAGGCCAAGGCCGACGGCGTGGTCTGCACGCGCGAGACGCCCACCGGCAGCCTGTTCCCGGTCAAGGTCTGCACGACCGCCGCCCAGCGCCAGCAACAGAACGCCAACTCCCGCCGCGCCCAGGAACAGCTGCAGTCGGGCCCCGACGTCATCCCGCACTAAGGGGAGGGATGACGTCGGGCCCCGACATCAGGCTCATCGGCGCGACGCCAGAGGTCATCCGTGGAGCGGGTGTATGGCGCGCCGTAGGGCCTGCTGGCCATGATGTAGGCGAAGAAGGCCATGTTCCGCTCCAATCCCTCGCCTCGGCGGAGGCCCCAGCTTTCGCCGTGACGGTTGGAACGTAATGCGGAGCTTCCGGTTGCGGCTACTTCGCCAGGCCCGACTTCTGCAGGGTCTTGTAGGCCTTGATCACGCGCTGGAGCTTGTGCTCGGCGCTGCGGTCGCCGCCGTTCATGTCGGGGTGGCAGCGCTTGAGCAGGTCCTTGTAGCGCGCGCGGATCGCCGCGCCGTCGGCGGTGGCGTCCAGGTCCAGGTCCGCGAGCGCGTTGCGCTCCAGCTTGCCCAGCTGGCGGCCGGCGGCGGCTGATTCGGCCTTGCGCTGCTGGGCGCGGAAGAGGCCGAAGGGATCGTTCATGTGCCGCGCGTCGCGGGCGGCCGCCGCGGCGGCCTCGCGCGAATTGGCGTCGGCCTTGAAACTCCAGGTCGGACGGCCGCCGGTCATCTTCTCCTTTTCCTGAGCGGCGCGAATCTGCCCCTCGGTCATGCCGGCGTAGAAGTTCCAGTTCTTGTTGTATTCGGCCGCGTGCTTCTGGCAGAAGTTGTAGTAGGCGCCCGGCATGTCGCGCGATTTCGGCGCCTTGGCCGTCGCGGCCGAGCGGCATTCCGGATGCTCGCAGCGGATTTCGCCCGGTTTCAGGGCGTAGACATCGTTCTCCCGCGCCGCTTCCTCCGGCGATTTCGGCGGGCGGACACGGATGTCGAAAAATTTGGGACGATATTCGAACTCGGCGCTCATGGCGCTTAGAGTAAGCCGCAGCTATTTGCGTTCAAGGATTGACAAGCAAGGAAGCCGCCATGGGCGCCGTCGCCGACACCATCGCCGCCAAACTGACCACGGCTTTCTCGCCCTCGCGCCTGGAGGTGGTGGACGACAGTCATCGCCATCAGGGCCACGCCGGGCACCGCGAGGGCGGCGAGAGCCACTTCAACCTGCTGATCGAGGCCGAGGCCTTTGCCGGCAAGGGCCGGGTGCAGCGCCAGCGCCTGATCTTCGCGGCCCTGGCCGACGAAATGGCGGGCCCCGTGCACGCCCTTTCGATCGTGGCCAAGGCGCCGGGCGAGGCCTGAGCCGGGCGCGCGAAATCGGGCTTGCCATAGCCCTCCGCGACTGATTGCCTCCCTGCCCGGCGCGATCCCGCCGGCCAGGCGAGGACAGCATGAACGCGCACGATTTCCCGACCTCCGAAACGGAACTGGCGGCCCGGCTGCCGGACCTGTTGTCGCGGTCCTACGCCCGCTATTCCAACTTCACGGTCGCCGCCGCGGTGATCGACGAGACGGGTGCGGCGCACGTGGGCGTCAATGTCGAGAACGCGGCCTATCCGTCAGGCACCTGCGCCGAGCAGACGGCGATCGGGGCCATGGTGACCGCCGGCGGGCGGAAGATCGCGCGGGTCTATATCGCCGCCGGCTCGGACGGTGTGGTCCAGCCCTGCGGAGCGTGCCGCCAGCGCATCGCCGAGTTCGCGACCGAGGACTGCGAGGTCGTCTCGGTGCAGGGCGGCAAGGCCACGCGTCGCACGCCATTCTGGCCCCTTCTGCCGGACAGCTTCGGTCCGCGCGACCTGGGGTAGGAAGCCTCTAGGCCGCCTGGGCGGCCAGGCCTTCCAGCACGCGCCGCAGGTCGGCCTCCCGGAACGGCTTCTGCAGCACGGTCGCGCCCTTGTGGCCGTCCGACAGGCCCGCCTCGCCGTAGCCGCTGGCGAAGGCGAACGGCACGCCCCGTTCCTTCAGGGCGTCGGCCACGGGAAAGATCGGTCGTCCGCCCAGGTTCACGTCCAGCAGGGCCGCGTCGATGTCGGCGCCGCCCGCCAGGCGCAGGGCCTCGTCCAGCTCGGCCGCCGGGCCCACCACCACGCAGCCGAGATCGGCCAGCATGTCCTCCACCAGCATGGAGACCAGCGCCTCGTCTTCGACCACAAGGACCTTGAGGGCGTTGAGGGTCTTCATCGTTCAGGGCTCCAGGGCACGGATGGGCAACCTCATGGTGCAGGTCACGCCGAGACTATCATAGGAAAGGTCGACTTGGGCCGCCAGCTCTCCGGCCAGGCCGCGTTCGAGCAGACGGGCGCCGAAACCCCGGCGCGTGGGAGGCCGCACGGGCGGTCCGCCGCGCTCGGTCCAGGTCAGGACCAGATCGCCCGTCAGATCGCCTTCGGCCTTCCAGCTGACCTTCACCCGGCCGCCCGGCGTCGACAGCGCGCCGTACTTCAGCGCGTTGGTCGCCAGCTCGTGCACGGCCATGCCCAGCGACACCGTGGCCTTGGGGCTGAGCAGCAGGTCCTGGGCGTAGTCGAAGTCGATGCGCTCGCGGGCGGCGAAGGCCTCCAGCTCGAAGTCGAACACCTCGCGCAGGCTGGCGCCTTCCCAGTTCTGCTGGGTCAGCAGGTCGTGGGTGTGCGACAGGGCCAGGATCCGGCCTTCGAAGGCGGCGCGGAAGGCTTCGGGCGTGGGGGTGGTGCGCAGGGTCTGTGTGGCGATCGACTGCACCGAGACCAGGGTGTTCTTGACCCGGTGGTTCAGCTCGTTGACCAGCAGGCGCTGGCGCTCCTCGGCGCGCTTGCGCTCGGTGACGTCCAGCGAGACGCCCGCCATGCGCCGGGCGCCCCCGTGTTCGCCGGTCTGGGCCGCGCGGCCCCGGGCGTGCACCCAGCGCGTCTCGCCGCTGGGCAGGACCGCCCGGTACTCGATGTCGTAGTTGGAGCCGTGGCGGATGGCGTCCTCGATGGCCGCGGTCATCCGCGCGCGGTCGCCCGGATGCACGGTCTCGACCAGGTCGGCGAAGGTGAAGGTCTCGTGCTGGGCGCGGCCGTAGTTGGCCTTGCAGATGTCGGAGGCGATGTAGTCGCGCGTGGCCACGTCCAGCTCCCACGAGCCCAGGCGTCCGGCCTCCAGCGCAAACTTCAGCCGCTCCTCGGTGTCGCGGCGATGGGCCAGCTCCACCCCGGCCAGGCTGGCGGCCTTGACCGATTCCAGGGCCACCGCGCCCTGGGCGGCCAATCCCACCACCAGGCTTTCGGCGCGGGCGTCGAAGCGTCCGGTCTCGCCATGGCCGAAGAACAGGCCGCCCAGCACCGCGCCGTCGCGCGTTGCGACCGGCACGGCCAGGTAGCTGCGCACCGGGAGGTGGCCTGCGGGCATGCCATGATGCGGCGCGCTGCGGCCATAGCGCGGGTCCTGGGTGATGTCGTCGGATCGCACCACGCCCTGGCCCGAGAAGGTCGGGGCGAACAGCGCGGTGTTGCGCGGCATCGGAAAGTTGGCGAACGCCTCGCGCGGCGCGCCTGACAAGGCGTAGAGGAGGAAGTGCTCGCCCTCGGCGTCGATCACCTTATGGAAGAAGGCGCCGAACTGGGCGCCGGTCAGCTCGACGCCGCCGTCCGTCAGGGTCTGGATCAGGGCTTCGAGGTCGACCTCGAAGCCGATGGCCTCGGCGATCCGGTTGAGCGCGCGCGAGCGGCGGATCTCTTCGGCCAGGGCCGCCTCGGTCGCCGCCAGGCGCGCAGCGAGATCTTCGACCTCGTCGCTCCCGTTCCGACTGATGGCCTTCAGGCCTGCCACGCCAACGCCCCCCCAAACCATTGTCCGTACTCGGCGGGCTGCAAACGTACCGCCCCGGCTATGGTTCCCCCGAACGCCCCATCCTGCGCATCGCCGGGACGCCGCGACAAGA
Source organism: Caulobacter sp. (assembly GCA_017745235.1). Lineage (GTDB taxonomy): Bacteria > Pseudomonadota > Alphaproteobacteria > Caulobacterales > Caulobacteraceae > Caulobacter. The sequence continues at coordinate 233,542 of JAGHZU010000006.1, forward strand.
AAGAATGGTTTCCACCTCTCGGCTTTCGCAGGCCGGGATGACGGCGGAAGGCGGCCCTAGGGTCTGGACTCAATTGAGCCAGTA
>JAGHZU010000070.1 GCA_017745235.1 Caulobacter sp.
GGGTTTGGGGGACGGTCATGGCGGGCTCCTCAGAATTCGATGACCCGAAGATGCCTCGCGACCGCCTCGATAGAAATTGCCGAGAATGCTCTATCGGCTTATCAAAAATGTATGAACACCCCGACCACCACAGACTGGGAACGCCAGCGCGCCTTCCTGGCCGTGATCGACACCGGCAGCCTGTCGGCCGCCGCCCGCGAGCTGGGGGCGGCCCAGCCCACCGTGCGCCGGCGGATCGAGGACCTGGAGGCCCAGCTGGGCGTGGCCCTGTTCACCCGCTCGCCCTCGGGCCTGACGCCGACGCCCCTGGGCCGCGAGCTGGCCCAGCACGCGCGGGCCATGGCCATCGCCGCCGCCTCCCTGGCCCGCGCAGCCTCGGCCGAGGCGGGGGCGGCGTCGGGCGTGGTGCGGATCACCGCCAGCGAGGTGGTGGGCATGGAGGTGCTGCCGCCGATCCTGGCCCAGCTGCGCGAGGCCCATCCCGGCATCGTCCTGGAGCTGGCCCTGACCAATCGCAGCGAGGACCTGCTGCGCCGCGAGGCCGACATCGCCGTGCGCATGGTCCGCCCCACCCAGGAGGCGCTGGTCGCCAAGCGGGTGGGAAACATCACCCTGGGCATGCACGCCCACAAGCGGATGCTGGACGCCTGGGGCCGGCCGGCCAATCTGGAGGAAGCCCGCCGGCTGCCGCTGATCGGCTACGAGAGCGAGACCATCGGCGTGCGGGCGGTCAAGGCCCTGGGCCTCGATTTGCGTCTCGACGAGTTCGCCTTCCGCACCGACAACGACGTGGCCCAGCTGGCGGCGATCCGCGCGGGCCTGGGCTTAGGCATCTGCCAGGTCGGCCTGGCCGCCCGCGACCCGATGCTGGAGCGCGTCTTGCCCGAGGTGTTCAGCTTCGACCTGGAGACCTTCGTGGTCACCCACGAGGATCTGAAGGACGTCCGGCGGGTGCGGCTGGTGTTCGATGCCCTGGTGTCAGGCTTGACC
>JAGHZU010000071.1 GCA_017745235.1 Caulobacter sp.
GCACCGTCGGCGCCAGCGGACCGATCAGCACCGGCGTCGACGAAGGCGCGCGACAGCGGATTGGTGTGGCGCAGGTCCGACACGCGCAGCGGGCCGCCGCTGCCGTGCAGGGCGCTGGCGCCGCGGGTGTTGTCCTCGGCGCGGAGGAAGTACGGCAGCAGCGCATTCCAGTCCCAGCCAGGCGCGCCGGCGCCGCGCCACTCGTCGTAGTCGCGCGGCGTGCCGCGGGTGTAGCACATCGCGTTGATCGAGCTGGAGCCGCCCAGCACCTTGCCGCGCGGCCACCACAGCCGGCGGCCGTGCAGCTGCGGCTCCGGTTCGGTGCGGTAGTCCCAGTTGATCGTGGTGTCCCTGACCAGGCGGCCGAGCCCGGCGGGCATGTGGATCAGCGGGTTCCAGTCGCGTGGGCCGGCCTCGAGCAGCAGCACGCGGCAGCGCGGGTCCTCGCTGAGCCGGGCCGCCAGCACGCAGCCGGCCGAGCCGGCCCCGATCACGATGTAGTCGTACACGGAAGCCCCTGTAACGATGGAAGACGGCGCACTGCGGTGCATGGTCGATACCGGACCGCATCGTATACTGCCGGCGTCATCGCGCAGGGCAGGACGGATGCAGGCCGAACAGGCGACAGCGGCGGGCCGGATCCATCACGGGGAGTGGCGCGCGGTCGTCATTTCCTTCATCTGTTTCTTCTGCGTGCTGGCCGCGTACTACGTGATACGCCCGGTGCGGGAGCAGTTGTCGGCCGCGGTCGGCTCGACCCAGCTGCCGTGGTTCTACGCGGCCACGTTCATCGTCACCCTGGCGCTGACCCCGCTGTTCGCCGCACTGGCTTCGCGCTGGCCGCGGCGTCGGCTGGTGCCGGTGGTGTACCTGTTCTTCATCGGCAGCCTGCTGGCCTTCATCCCGGCGTTCACCCATGTCGGCCTGCTCAGCCCGCGGATGCTGGGGGTCGTCTTCTTCGTCTGGGTCAGCGTGTTCAACC
>JAGHZU010000072.1 GCA_017745235.1 Caulobacter sp.
CCACGGCACCGACTCGGCATCGGCGATCGACCAGGCCAGGTCGACCGGGGCGCCGTCGAAGTTGGCGGTGACCCGGCTCGAACCGATGCCTTCGCTGATCGAACCGCCTTCGGATTTCAGTTCGCCGGTGTTGATCCAGCTGGCCAGCGCCGAGCCTGCGGGATCGGCCAAGGCAATGGCCACCGCAGGCTTGCGCGCCTTCAGCGCGCGGCCGACGCCGGCCAGGGTGCCGCCGGTGCCGGTGGCGCAGACGAAGCCGTCGATGCGGCCGGCGGTCTGCTCCCAGATTTCCACGCCGGTGGTCGCTTCGTGGAAGTCGCGGTTGGCGGTGTTGTCGAACTGGTTGGCGAACCAGGCGCTGCCCGGATCGTCGGCGTTCATCGCCTCGGCCAACCGCCGCGCCTGGTGCGCGTAATGCTCCGGATTGGCGTACGGCACCGCCGGCACCAGCCGCACGTCGGCGCCGGTGACGCGCAGCGCGTCGATCTTCTCGCGGCTCTGGGTCTGCGGCATAGTGATGATGGTGCGATAGCCGCGGCTCGAACCGAGCAGGGCCAGGCCGATGCCGGTGTTGCCAGCGGTGCCTTCGACGATCATGCCGCCGGCGCGCAGCAGGCCGCGGCGTTCGGCGTCCAGCAGCAGGCCCAGCGCGGTGCGGTCCTTGATCGAGCCGCCGGGATTGACCGATTCGACCTTGGCCAGGATCTCGCAGCCGGTCAGCGCCGAGGCGCGGCGCAGGCGCAGCAGCGGCGTGTGGCCGATCGCGGCGGCCAGGTCGGCGGCGATTGCCGGGCGTGCGTTCATCGCGGTGTCGCTCGAGGTACGTAGGAGCGACAGCATAGCCTTACCTTGCGTTGCTCCTTCGGCGTTCCGTGCGGCTGGCATCAACGAGTGGACGGATCAGGGCCCGGCACCGGCTGCATCGACCGGCATGGCCTGCACCGTTCCGCCGATGTCGGTCACGCGGAACCGCACCTGCGCCC
>JAGHZU010000073.1 GCA_017745235.1 Caulobacter sp.
GCGGTGTCGTGGGTGATGAAGAAGTGGCGCCGCGACCAGGGCGAGCATCCGCTGATGCTGGAACTGCCGTCCTACCGCCTGCCCAACCCGCGCGACCTGCTGATCGGCCTGTGGGAACGCGCGCTGATCTTCCTCAAGCGCGTCGGCGGGATCATTTTCGCCCTGACCGTGCTGCTGTGGGTGCTGCTGTCGTTCCCGGCCGCGCCGGTCGACGCGAGCATGCCCGCGATCGACTACAGCCTGGCCGGACGCATCGGTCATGCCATGACTGCGGTGTTCGCGCCGCTGGGCTTCAATTGGCAGATCTGCATCGCGCTGATCCCGGGCCTGGCCGCGCGCGAAGTGGTGGTGTCCTCGCTGGCCACCGTCTACGCGCTGTCGGCGGCCAATGACGATGCCGCCGCGCAGGCACTGAGCCCGTTGCTGCAGGACGGCTGGTCGGTGGCCACCGGCCTGTCGCTGCTGGTGTGGTTCATCTACGCACCGCAGTGCATCGCCACCTGGGCGGCGATCCGGCGCGAGACCGGCTCCTGGAAGACCATGGCCATGGCCGCGGGCTACCTGTTCGCGCTGGCCTACCTCGCGTCGCTGCTGACCTACCAGGTCGCGGTGCGGCTCGGGGCGGGCTAGGGCGGGACGACGAGCATGGGCCTGCCGCTCTGGCTGCAGTACCTGGTGATCGGCGTGGTCGTGCTGGCCGCGCTGTGGATCTTCGTGAAGAAGCAGATGCCGGGCACGCTGCGTCGCCTGCGCATTTCACTGGCCACGCCGCTGGTGCGCGACGGCCGGCCCGACTGGATGCGCGCGCTGGCGCGGCGGATCGCGCCGCCGTCGCAAGGCGGTGCGTCGTCCTGTGGTGGTTGCAACGACTGCGGACCTGAAGGGCCGAAGCGCTGACAGTTCGCGGTGTTGGCAAC
>JAGHZU010000074.1 GCA_017745235.1 Caulobacter sp.
CGTCCAGCAGCAGCACGTCCTTGACGTCGCCGGCCAGCACACCGCCAAGGACAAGAAGACCGGCAAGGAGCAGAAGGTCGAGATCAAGGCCGGCTCGGGCCTGTCGGACGACGAGATCCAGCGGATGGTCGCCGACGCCGAAGCACACCGCGAAGAGGACAAGAAGTTCCACGAGTTGGTGCAGGCGCGCAACCAGGCCGACGGCCTGGTCCACGCCACCCGCAGCGCGATCACCGAGCACGGCAGCAAGGTGCCGGGCGACGTGATCGGCCGCGTGGAAGGCGCCATCGCCGATCTGGAAACCGCGCTCAAGGGCGACGACAAGGCGCAGATCGAGGCCAAGGCCAAGGCGCTGGAAGAGGCCGGGCAGTCGCTGTACGCGGCCGCGGCCGCCGCTCAGCAGGGCGGGGACGCCGGTGCGGCCGGTACCGCTTCCGGCGGCGCCCAGGACGACGTGGTCGACGCCGAGTTCACCGAGGTCAAGGACGACAAGCAGGCCTGACCGGCACGTGTTTGACATGTGACCCGCGAACGCCCGGATCCGGGCGTTCGCCATAACGGGAGCCAGGCGTGGGCAAGGGGCGGTTGGAAGCTTTCAGCGACGGCGTCATCGCCATCATCATCACCATCATGGTGCTGGAGATGAAGGTGCCGCACGGCAGCGATTTCGCCGCGCTGAAGCCGCTGCTGCCGGTGTTCCTGAGCTACGTGCTGAGCTTCGTCTACGTCGGCATCTACTGGAACAACCACCACCACATGCTGCATGCCGCGAGCAGGGTCAACGGCGGCATCCTGTGGGCCAACCTGCACCTGCTGTTCTGGCTGTCGCTGCTCCCGTTCGCCACCGGCTGGCTGGGCGAGAACCACTTCACCGCAATGCCGACCGCGCTGTACGGCGT
>JAGHZU010000075.1 GCA_017745235.1 Caulobacter sp.
GCGCCGTGTCGCGCTCGCCGTCCGCTCCGATCTGGATATCCACGCGCAGGTCAACGCAACGGGCGCGACCTGGCTCGACCGGCAGGCGGTTGCCCGCGAGCCCATCGCGCTGTCGGAGGGCGGCTTCGGCGCAGAGGTGCAGCAGGCTCTTGACCAACGGGCCGAGCACCTCATCGGAGAGGGTCTAGCCGAGCGGCAGGGCGGGCGTGTCGTCTTCGCACGGCGGCTGCTCAACACGCTTCGCCAGCGCGAGGTCGGTGCGCTCGGCGAGAAGCTCGCCGCCGAGACCGGCCTGCCATTCAATCATGCCGGCGGCGGGGAATATGTCGCCGGTTCCTATCGCCAGCGCTTCACGCTCGCCTCCGGCCGCTTCGCCATGATCGACGACGGCCTCGGCTTCCAGCTCGTCCCCTGGTCGCCCTCTCTCGAAAAGCAGATCGGTCGTCACGTCTCCGGCGTCGCGCGCGACGACGGCGGCATTGACTGGGATTTCGGGCGCAAGCGCGGGCTCGGCCTCTAGGCGCAATCAGAAAGGAGCTTCGTCCATGTCCGCGACCAAAATCCTCTGGGGACAGATCCTGATCGTCTTCCTCATCGTCCTAACGACCACCTGGGGCGCAACGCAGTATGTCGCATGGAGCCTCGGCTACCAAGCGCAGCTCGGCGAGCCGTGGTTCGCGCTGCTCGGCGTGCCGATCTACTTTCCGGCCGCCATCATGTGGTGGTGGTATTTCTACGACGCCTATGCGCCGGGCATCTTCGCGACGGGCGGGATCATCGCCGCGTCGGGCGGCTTCATCGCCATTGCGGTCGCCATCGGCATGTCTGTCTGGCGCGCACGCGAGGCGAAGAACGTCGCGACCTATGGTTCCGCCCGTTGGGCAGAAAAGGCCGAAGTC
>JAGHZU010000076.1 GCA_017745235.1 Caulobacter sp.
GGCCAAGGGCGCTCTGGTGGGGGCGGGCATCGGCGCGGTCTCGGGCGGCGACGCGGGCGACGCGGCCCTGGCCGGCGCGGTGGCCGGCGGCGTCATCCAGCGGGGGCGCAACCGCCGCGCGGCCCGCGCCCAGAACGAGGCCAGCGCCGCGGCGGTGGCCGGCTCGCAAGCCGCCTTCGACCAGGCCCGCGCCGCTTGCCTGACCGGGCGCGGCTATACGCTGAAATAGTTCGCTTCCAATCGGCCGAATTCTCCAGCTTCAGCTTCCCCAATGGTTGTCATCCCGGAAGCCCCGCAGGGGCTGTCCGGGACCCAGGGGGACTGGGCTGATGCGGTGCGGCTGCCCTGGGTCCCGGACAAGCGCTGCGCGCTTTCCGGGATGACAACGGTTGGGGAGTTGGGAGGAGCTCCCGTACGCCCTACCCGCCGACGGCGCCGCTGCCGAAGTCGAACTGCTCGGGCCGCGGCTTGCCGCCGCCGAAGCTGTAGGTGAAGCCGAAGAACACCGCCCGCACATTGGCCGTGCGCTCCACGCGCTGCTTCAGGGTCGGGGTATCGATCACGCTGGCGTTCTTGAACGAGTCCAGCACGTCGTTGGCGGTCACCACGAAGTTCAGCTTGTCGTTGACCTTGCGGCGGTAGCCCAGGTTCAGCAGCGAGATCGGCTCGTTGTAGCCCTGGGGCGTCAGGCGCTTGCCCGAGGTGAAGCCGTTCAGCTGGAAGAAGTCCTTGGGCGTGGCCTGCCAGCTGAGGCTGGCGCGGCCCGACAGGGTGGTCATGTCGCGGTTGCCGACCACACCGGGAATGGTCGACTGGATCTCGTTCCAGTAGGCGTTGCCGCTGATGTTGTAGCTGAGCTTGGGCGTCAGCTTGCCGTTGGCCACCAGTTCCAGCCCGCCGTTGCGGCTCTTGGCCAGGTTCTCGCGGGTGGTCAGGAACGTGCCGTCGCCCAGGTCGTGGGTGACGCTGGCCACGCCGTCGCGGCTCTCCCGGTAATAGGCCGTGGCCAGGTACGAGTTCGGACCCTTCCGGTACTGCCAGCCCAGCTCGTAGCTGTCGGTGATCTGCGGCTTCAGGTCGGGATTGCCGGCCGCGAAGTTCTTGGGGTCGATATAGATCGGATAGGGGTTCAGGTCCTGCGGCTGCGGACGCTGGACACGCTTGCTGTAGTTGGCGGTCAAGCTCTGCGTCTGGCTGAGCGTGTAGCCCATGTGCAGCGACGGATAGAGGTGGAAGTAGCTGTTGTCGTCCTTCTGGACCGAGGTCACCTGGTTGGTGTGGATCTCGACCTGCTCGGCCCGCAACCCGCCCAGCACCGTGAAGTCGCCGAAGGGCCGCTCGTAGGTGACGTAGCCGGCATAGACGTCCTGGTCGTAGAGGAAGCGGTTAGTCAGGGCCGGCACGACCACGAGGCTGTCCATCGACGCGCCCTGGGCGCCGTGGTTGTCGTAGTCGTTGCTGGTGGTCTCCAAATCCAGCCCCGTCTTCAGCTTGGCCTCGTCCGGCATCGGACGGGTGTAGTCGAGCTTGAAGTTGGCGCGGTCCTGCTTGTTGCCGAAGCCGAAGCTTTCATAGAAGTCCGGCGACAGGGCCTGGTCGGTGAACGCTCGGCCGTTGCGCTTGAAGTCGGTGACCTCGTATTCCAGGTGGGCGTCCAGCTCGTGGTCGGAGCCCTTGAACTGGTGGCGCCAGTCGCCGCTGACCGCGCCGTTCTTGCGGTCCATGTTGGCGCTGCTGTCGCGGACATAGGCCGGCCCGGCCGCGGGGACCAGGGTGGTGAAGGTCTCTTCGCCGCCGGTGAAATAGTCCATGCCGCGATAGCGGACCTCGGCGCTCAGCCGGTCCTTGGGCGTGAGGTTGTAGTCGGCGCCGCCGCGCAGGCTCAGCGCCCCGCCGGCGTTCTGGAAGGCGCCGTCCTGGCTGGTCTTCCCACCGGTGACCGGGTTCTCGCGATCGTCGTCCGACCAGAACCGCTGGCGGTCGTAG
>JAGHZU010000077.1 GCA_017745235.1 Caulobacter sp.
CCGCCTGCACGAACGCCTGGTCTACGAACGCGTGGGCGAGGGGTGGGAGACTAAGCGGTTGTTTCCCTAAACCCCATACCGCGCCAGGAACGTCTCCACCGCGTCGGCGCAGATGTCCGCTAGCGGGCGGAGCGGCTGCGCTTCGTCTCCGGCGGTCAGGCCCAGCACCAGGGTGGCGTGGTCCAGCATGCCCAGGAGCTGGCCGGCGGCCCAGGCCGATTGGTCGGTGGTCAGTTCGCCCGTCTCGACCAAGTCCTCGATGACCTGGATCGCCGCGCGCCGCAGCTCCTGGTGGGCGCCGACCAGGACGGGATCCGTAACCGCCCCGAAACGCGGACGCTCGCCGGCCACCATGCGGAACATCGCCCGGGTGGCTGGGCGCGACATGACGCCGGCATAGGCCAGGGCCAGGCGAGTCAGGCGGTCGCGGGCGTCGCCCTGAGGCGCCAGGCTCTCGCGCACCGGCTCGGCCATCCGTCCGGCGGCGTCGTGGACCACCACCTCGAACAGCTTGGCCTTGCTGGGGAAGTGGGCGTAGAGCGTGGCGGTGGACACGCCCGCCATCCGCGCGACAGCCTCCATGCCGGCGGCCGAATAGCCCTCGCGCAGGAAGACGCCGCGGGCGGCGGTGATGATCTCGGTCTTCTTGCGTTCGGACCGATTGAGGACAGCACTGGCGAGCATGGGTTCCGACTCGATCTAGGGTGCGAGACCATAAACTTGCAACTTAAGCGTAAGCAAGCGCGCCGGGCGCGACGCCGCGCGAACTTTCCGCTATGGGGACGCCTTCGCCCGGATCGGGGGCGAAAATCCTAGGGTTTTGGGCGAGGCTTGGGCGTGATCAAGGACGCGGAGACGGTTCGCGAGCAGGAAGTGGCCGCCTGGATG
>JAGHZU010000078.1 GCA_017745235.1 Caulobacter sp.
GGAAAGCGCCGAGGAGGTCTGCGCCTGGCTGGAGCGGTTCACCCGCAACGACCTGCAGCGGCCGGCGGTGGCCCTGGAGCCGCGCATCGGCCGAGTGCTGGACCTGCTGGCCGGCGAGCCGGAGGTTCTGCTGGCCCGGATGTCCGGCTCGGGCGCCACCTGCTTCGCCCTCTGCGCCGGCGACATCGAGGCCGAGGGCTTGGCCGAGCGGATCGAGCAGATGCGGCCCGATTGGTGGGTCAAGCGCTGCCGGCTGGGCGGGCCGTTCGGGTGAGCAAATCCGACACGGTCATCGCCGTCCTCGGCGACGAATACGACGACGAGCCGATCAAGCGGACGATCGCGCTGCTGGACGACCTGGGCGGCCGATTGGTCGAGTGTCAGGAATGCCTTGTCGGGTCCCAACTCGTCCAGGTTCAGGTCTGGGATTTCGATGGGCAGTCGCTGCGCTTGGAAGGCGAAACCTATGTCGGGCTGAGCGTCGAGGGGCCCGATACGATCATCGATGCGTTGACGCGGCGATTGGCGGCTGCGGGCTTTTCGCGCTCCTAGGCAATCTCGCAAAAGAAAAGCGCGGAAGCTTAAAGCTTCCGCGCCCTCCCAATCCGAACCTGGGGTTCGAGCCTGCCTCAGCCTCAGCTGTGGTAGGCGCGCTCGCCGTGTTCGGAGATGTCCAGGCCTTCCTCTTCAGATTCCGGAGCGGCCTTCAGGCCGATGATCAGCTTGATCACGAAGAAGACGATGGCCGAGGCGATGGCCGACCAGATGATGGTCACGCCGACGGCCTTGACCTGCGACATCACCTGGGTGGCCAGGCTGTAGACCGCGGTGTCGCAGGTCGAGATGTCGCCGTCCTTGGCGCAGC
>JAGHZU010000079.1 GCA_017745235.1 Caulobacter sp.
GCTCGTCAGGCTCATAACCTGAAGGTCACAGGTTCAAATCCTGTCCCCGCACCCAGTCCATCAAAAAGCCTCCCGAAAGGGAGGCTTTTTTAGTTTCCGGATCTCTGCATCGCGTGTGCAATGGCGCAAGGCGGCCCCTGTGGCTGCATGCTCACCTGGCTGTCGATCAAGTTTCGAGCGCCACCCCACTGCGCAGAATGAAGAGCGAGCCGTCCACCGATTCTCTCCGAGTTCGCCCGCCGCACCTGTGACGCGCCAGGCTGGCGGCTCTCTTCGTCCGAAGAGCGCGTCAGTTCCGTTGACGAGATTCGCCGAAACGGCGGCGGCGGGGAGGGGGCATGCGCGGCCGCCTCGGCTTTCGTGCACCTTCCGCCGAGCTCACGACCGGGTCATGATCGTGACGGGCCCGATCCTGACAAAGCTCGAAGCCGTTCCAGGGAAAGCGCGATGGCTGGGTAGGGAGGGGTTGTCATCGTCCCGTCATCCCCCTATATCCACGCCTCGCTCGGAGACGATGACGATGTGAAGAAGGCAGGAGCTGATGGCTCTTGCGTTGTTCGTTCGGCTTCGCTAATTTCCGCGCTCCAATCGACTCGGGGATGGACCTGCTGGGCGGCGACGCTGGCCCGGACGGTGCTTCCTTTGCGTCTTCAGGCGGCTTTCGAGCGACGCTGAAAATGTGAAACGAGCTGGTTGACACGGGGTTGGCTCCTCATTAGAAGCGCCGCTCCAGATCGTCGCCAAGAATTCGAAAGAGTTCAGCGGCACGGTTTAAGTCTTTCCCTTCTTTCTTGAGAAAGATTGGCTTGACTGGATTGGTGGCTTTCTTTTAGAGGGTTGCCTACTGGATTTTGGTCTTG
>JAGHZU010000007.1 GCA_017745235.1 Caulobacter sp.
CGGACCTATTCTTCCCCCTCCGGGGGAGGAGCGCCGAAGGCGCGGAGGGGGCAAGCAGGCTCGCACCAGCAAGAGCCTCCCGCCAAGGGGCCCTTGACTTCCGTAGCGAAAGAAAACGAACGTCCCCTGCCCCACAACGAAGAGTTCCCGCGTGACCCGCTACACCGAACTGATCGACGCCATCGCCGCCACCGAAACGGGCTACGTCGCCCACGTCACCGACGACTGGAAGCAGGGTCGCACCACCTATGGCGGCCTCAGCGCGGCTTTGTGCGTGGAGGCCGCCCAGCGCGCCTTCGCTGGCGCCCCGCCCCTGCGCTCGGCCCAGTTCGCGTTCGTGGGTCCCGCAGCCGGCGAACTGGCCATCCAGGTCAAGACGCTACGCCAGGGCAAGTCGACCCTGTTCGTGGGCGTCGACCTGCTGGGCGAGCAGGGCCTGGCCACGCATGGGGTGCTGACTTTCGGCGCAGCCCGCGCCTCGGAGGTGTCGCACGTCGACGTCCCGTGCCCCGCCGTCGCGCCGCCCGACCAGTGCCCCTCCTTTTTTCCCGAGAACCGCGCCGGCGCCCCGCACTTCTCCAGCCAGTTCGAGGTGCGCATCGCCGGCGGCACGCGCCCCCTGACCGGCGAGGCGCCCGAGTACCTGCTGTGGATCCGCCATCTCGACCCGGCCGCCACCGGCCTATCGGCCCTGATCGCCCTGGCCGACACGCCCCCGCCGCCCGCCATGGCCCTGTTCCCGCACTTCGGGCCGATCTCGACCATGACCTGGTCGCTGGACGTGGTGAACCCGCTGGCGGCCGACGACGACGGCTGGCGCCTCCTGCGCAGCCGGGCCGAGACGATCGGCGAAGGCTACTCGACCCAGGAAATGCACCTGTGGGACGCCAGGGGCCGCCCCCTCGTCCTCGCCCGTCAGAACGTGGCGGTGTTCGTGTAGGCAAGATCGTTGGTCATCCCGGAAGCCTCGCAGAGCCGGGATGACAAGCCGGTATGACAGGGAGAGGTTCCGTTTCAACGGGTCAACCGCAAGGAGGCTTGGCGCCGCCCACCTCCTCGCCCCATGCTCCGCTATCCGGTCGCCTGGGAGTCGCGGCCGCCGAGGGGAAACGCACTCGATGACCAAGTTCGCCTGCCTGGCCGGCGCGATGGCGGCCCTGACCATGGGCGCGGCCCCCTCGCTGGCCGAGCCGGCCGCTCCTTCCGGCGGCGAGACGCCCGAGGCCTTCCTGAAGTCGGCGCCCCCCACCGATCCGGCGGCGCCGTCCAGTTCTCTCTCGATCGACGACGTCCACAGGATCCAGAGTCTCGAGCCTTCGCCCGCGACCCATGTCGTCAAGGCGATGCTGCTGGCCTATCGACAACTGAATCCCAGACTCCACGCCGTCATCGCCCTGAACCCGCACGCCCTGGCCGACGCCCGGGCGCTGGACGCCGAGCGCAAGGCCGGCAAGGTCCGGGGACTGCTGCACGGCGTGCCGATCCTGCTGAAGGACAATATCGAAAGCGCCGACGACACCGCCACCACCGCCGGCTCCCTGGCGCTGAAGGACAACATCACCGGCCGCGACGCCCCGCTGGTCCGCCGGCTGACCGACGCCGGGGCGGTGATCCTGGGCAAGGCCAACCTGTCGGAGTGGGCCAACATCCGCTCCAGCCATTCGATCAGCGGCTGGAGCGCCGTGGGCGGCACGGTGCGCAATCCCTTCGTCCTCGACCGCAGCGCCTGCGGCTCGTCCAGCGGTTCGGCCGCCGCGGTGGCGGCGGGCCTGGCTCCGGCGGCGATCGGCACCGAGACCGACGGCTCGATCACCTGCCCGGCGGCGGTCAACGGCCTGGTCGGCCTCAAGCCCACCGTCGGCCTGGTCTCGCGCACCCACATCGTGCCGATCAGCCACAGCCAGGACACCGCGGGCCCGATGACCCGCACCGTCACCGACGCGGCCCTGGTGCTGACCGCGATCGCCGGCTCCGACCCCGCCGATCCGGCCACCAGGGACGCCGACGCCCGCAAGACCGACTACGCCAAGGGCCTGGACAGGAACGCGCTCAAGGGCGTGACCCTGGCCGTCGCCCGCTTCTACGCCGGCTATTCGCCCGGCACGGATGCGGTGTTCGAGCAGGCGCTCAAGGACCTCAAGGCCCAGGGCGCCACCCTGGTCGACGTCAAGGATTTCAACGAGGAGCCGATCGGCAAGGCCGAGGGCGTGGTGCTCTACACCGAGCTCAAGGTCGACCTGAACGCCTACCTGGCCTCGACCGATCCGGCCAAGGTCAAGACCCGCACCCTGGCCGACCTGATCGCCTTCAACGCCGCCAGCCCCAAGGAGCTGGAATGGTTCGGCCAGGAGACCTTCGAAAAGGCCCAGGCCACCAAGGGCTACGACGATCCGGACTACGTGCAGGCGCTCGCCGACGCCAAGCGTCTGGCCGGGCCCGAGGGCATCGACAAGATCCTGAAGGAAACAGGCGCTGTCGCCATCGTCGCCCCCACCACCGGACCGGCCTGGACCATAGATCCACTGAACGGCGACCACTATGGCGGCTCGGCCACCACCCTGCCCGCCGTGGCCGGCTATCCACACCTGACCGTGCCGATGGGCGACGTCGGCGGCCTGCCGGTGGGGCTCAGCTTCATCGGTCCGGCCTGGAGCGAGGCCCGGCTGCTGAGCCTGGGCTATGCCTACGAACAGGCCACCCACCGCCGGATCGAACCCAAGTTCCTGCCGACGCTGTCACCGGACAAGTAGCTCCCCCCTCCTGCGGAGGTGTCGGCGGAGCAGACGGCGGGGGCTCCCGGCCCTCCGCCTCAGACCTTCGGCCGGATGGCGTCGACCGGCGGCGGCGGCGGGGTCACCCGCGAGATGTCGGGCGCCACCGGCGGCGGCGGGCCGCCGCCCGGCCGGTACTCGTAGCGCGGACCGCAGGCGGCCAGCGCCAGGGCGATCCCGCCCAGGACGAGCGCCGTCCTCAGCATCCCGAGCGTCCCTGGCCATCTCGGGGTTCGGGACGCGAGCCCAGGCCGCCGTTCGGACCCAGGCCCAGGCCGTCGCGGAAGCAGCGGTTGTCGGCGCGGGGATCCCAGTAGTCGATCGAGCCGTCGGGCGCCTTGAACGCCCAGCGCTCGCCCGTCCGCCCCGTGCGGCCGCTGACGTTGATGTCGCCCGGTCCGTCGGAGGCCACGCGGTAGGCGTCGCCCGACACCCGGTCCACGGCGCAGGTCTCGGCCACGCCGGCCTTGGACAGGTCCCCGCGCAAGGCCGCCGACGATCCGGTGTCGCGGTTGAAGGCGCTGACCTCGGTCTGGCCCTTGCCGCCGACAAAGACCTGGGTGCCGGTGGCGCGGTCGTAGGTCATCACGTCGGGCGCCTCGCCGGTCAGAGGCGCCCCGCACGGCATCGGCCTGCGGGGCGGACCCGACGGCGGGCCGTCGCGATAGGCGTCCTGCGCCCAGGCCGCCCCGGCGGGCGTGGCGGCGACGATGACGGCGGCCATCAGGCCGGAAGCCAACTTGCTCATCGCGAGGTTCCCCCTTGCGGCGCGTAGGGTTGCGGCGAACCGGGACCGACCGGCCCGCCGGCCGCAGCGGCGGCGTCGTCGAGGTTCGCGGTTCCGCCGGCCAGCTGCGGCCCCGTCACGGCGGCGACCGCCGCCGTCCCGGGCCAATAGGCGTCGAAGTCGCGCCGGGCCCGGTCCCGCGGCGTTCGGAACAGCTCCGGCGCCTCGAACCAGGACTGGCAGGTCAGCTTGCCGTCGAAATAGCCCGTGACCAGGGCCTCGCAGCCGCCTTGCCGGGCGTAGACCCGGTTGTCGCGAGCCCTGACCTTGGCCCCGTTGTCGGCGAACAGCCCGGCGCGCATCACCCCGGCGATGGCGTTGTCGGCGGCATAGACTGTGCCCGATCCCGCGTAGATGCCCACGTCCGTGGCCTCCAGCTTGCCCTCGGTCACCCTCAGGTCGGCGTTCTCGAGCACCACGGCCCAGTCGCTGTCGCGAACCACCGGCCGCAGCAGCGTGGTCTCGTCCCCGCCGCCCACATAGACGCCTCGCGAGAAGCCATCGACGCTCAGGCCTTCGATCTGCACCAGCTGCGAGCGGTTCATGCCGGCCAGGACGAAGCCGGCCGAGTTGCGGCTGCGGCTCGATCCGGTCCAGTCGCCCAGGCGCACCACGCGGATGTCGCGGAAGCGGCTGTCGTCGCCCGGCTCGAACGCCGCGCCGATCGCGGTGGCGGCCACCTCGACATTATCGGCCATGATCGTGCCGGTGGCCTTGACCACCGCCTGGCGGGTGCGGCCGATGAAGCTGGAGCCCGAGACCTCCAACCGGCTGTCCGACAGGTCCAGCGCCGAGGCGTCGCCGTCGTAACGGATCACGACGTTCTTCAGCGCCAGCTCGGTGGCCCGGCCGCTGATGCAGCTGTTGGACCCGGCGCGCAGGGCGTCGATGCCCAGGCCCTCGACCACGACGTATTCCACGCCCGGGGCGATGCGGATGCAGGGCTGGTCGATCGCCGCCACCAGGATCGGCCGCCCCCGCGCCGCCGTATAGCCCTCGGCCACGATCGTCACCGAGCGGGTCACGACCAGGGAGTCGACGCAGGCACCGCCGCCACGAGAGCGTAGCACCAGCACGCCGCCGTCGTAGAGCTGGTCCAGCGCGCGGCCCGCCTCGCCGGGATAGGCGCGGTCGCAGTCGATCACGGCGCGATAGCGACCGCCGCGATAGCCCTGGCCGTAACCGTAGCGCGGACGCGGCTTGTGCGGATGGCGGACCTTGCAGCCCTGCGAGAGGTTCGGTTCCAGCAGCAGGCCGAAGCACGGCCGGATCTGCTGGTCGATCTTGGCGTCGGGGGAGCCGGCCGTGGCGGTTCCGGATCCGCCCCCCACCGCCAGGACCATAGCCGCCAGCCCGGCGGCGAGCCGTCGAAGCGTGGTCATCGATAGTCCCTCTCGATGTAAGGCTGGCCTCGATCGGCGACAGCGCGCGGCGGACGCGAGACCTGGGACAGCAATTGCTGCAGCCGCCAGACCGACGGCTTGAACCCGGCCAAGGCGCCGTCCAGCTGGTAGACCACCGCCTTGGCGCGGTCCTGGTCCGCAACGCCCTGCAGACCCAGCGAGAAGAAGGTCGACATGGCGTACTTGGCCTCGGCCGAGCCTTGCCGTTCGGCCTCCTCGTACCAGTGATAGGCCCGGGCGTAGTCGCGCGGCACGCCCACTCCCTCGGAGTACATGACCGCCAGCACCAGCTGGGCCTTGGACGAGCCGTTGACCGCCGCGTACTGTATCGCCCGCACCTTCTCGATCCCCGACAGCCGGCCGGTCGGCGGTCGGCCGATCATCGCCTGGAAGGTCTGGGCGTCGTTGACCGTCAGCAGGCGCTCGTCCAGCAGCGGCTGCGGGATCACCCTCAAATAGGCCAGAGCCTCGCCGACGTGCACAAACGGCAGTTCCGGCAGGCGGGCCAAGGCCGCCTCCTTGGCCTCGCCCGACGGATCGCTCTCATCGGAGTGCGGTACGCCGGAGTCGGGCGAATCCGGCGGATAGAACTCGTAGGGCGGGATCCAGCGCTTGGCCTTGGTCTCCACGAATGAGCCGTAGGAGGCCCGCTGCGGCGAGCTGCGCTCGAAGTCCTTGAGCATGACATAGGCCGACACGTCGCCGGTCTGCACGGCCAGATAATTGTAGAGATAGGCGTCCACGTCGTTGCGGCGGAAGAGGTCCAGCGCCGCGGGCGCGCCGGTCCGCTTGGGCGTGCCGTAGGCTTCGACGGCCTGGAGGTTGTCGGAGGGCTCGCCGAACGGACCGAAGAAGCCGTCGTGCATCCGCGCCAGGACCCGGTAGCCGTCGGCGCCCTGGGTGGAAAGGATGTAGATCACGCGGTTGCGGACCTTCTCGCGCTCCTCGGTCGACATCCGCGAGAGCAGACGGTCCAGTGCTCCGTAGGCGGCATGGCGCTCGAAGGCCCGGCAGTCGTCGAAGCGCGACAGGGGCCCGCTGTCCTTGCCGCGCCGCTCATAGGCCGAGATCGGGGAGTAGCCACCCGCATTGGCCAAGGCCATGGCGTACCAGACGGCCGCCTCGACAGGGTCCTCGAGATTCTTGTCCACCGCGCGCTGGCCTTCGTAGCGGCGGGCCAGCTCCAGCTGAGCGAAGAAATCGCCCCGGAAGCCGCCCTGGCGCAGGGCGCGGATTTCCTGTTGCTGTTGATTGAACTGGCCGGAGACGCCCTGGGCGGCCTGGGGCCGCGGGCAGGCGCTGGCCCGCTTGTGGAACCAGAACGCCGGCCCCGTGTCGCAGCCGAACAGCGGCATCGCGACGGCCGCAACCATCGCCGCCACGGGAACGCGGCGGATCAGGTTCGGACGATTTTCCAGGGTCCGAGCCAGCCGCTCGCGAAGGGCGGCGAGCTGAGGAACAGCCGTGCCGGTCTCGTGCATCGCTCCCCCTCAGCACGCGCGTTAACCATGAATGAAGCTCCACTCATGTGCCGGGGGAAAAGTACTGTCAAGCTCGCCGAACACCGTTCATGGAGGTGTCGTAAATCTGCCTGTGAGGGAATTCCCCACCCAGGCGAATTCCGAGGTTTTTCCTAGCTTCTCCTTGCCTCAGCATCCCAGCGCCTGACCATCAGACCCATCTCCAGGCCACTACGCGATCGGCTGCTCGCGCAGTGGCCTGGAGGAGATCACCACCGATTCCGGGACGGCGAGAATCAACGCCCGGTGGGCATGTCCTTGAAGGCGACATCCTTGTCGACACGTACGTCGCCGGGGAGGCCCAGGACGCGTTCGGCGATGATGTTCTTCAGGATCTCGTCGGTTCCGCCGGCGATCCGTAGGCCTGGGGCCCACATCAGGCTCTGCTGGAACGCCGCCTCCATGGGAGCCAGGGCCGGATCGTTGAGGATCCCGTATTCGCCCTCGGCTTCGACGGCGGTGTTGGCCAGGTCCTGCAGCTGGTTGGCCGAGATGATCTTGCCGATCGAGCTCTCCGGCCCCGGCGTCTGGCCGCGCGACAGGGCGGTCATGGTGCGGAAGCGGGTGAACTTCAGCCCCTGGGAGTTGACGTACCAGTCGGCCAGCTTCTCGCGGAAGGCCTGGTCCTTCAGCACCGGCCCGGCGGCGCCATTGAGGCCGCGCGCCAGCTCCATCACCTGCCGGTAGTCGGGGCCGGCCGAACCGCCAACGGCCAGACGCTCGTTCATCAGGGTGACCAGCGCCACCTGCCAGCCCTGCCCCACCTCGCCCAGGCGCTGGCTGTCCTTGACCCGCAGGTCGCTGAAATAGACCTCGTTGAACTCACGACCGCCCGACATCTGGTGGATCGGACGGCACTCGACCGCCGCGTCCTTCATGTCGATCCAGAACATGGTCAGGCCCTTGTGCTTGGGCACGTCGGGATCGGTGCGGACCAGCAGAATGCCGTAGTCGCAATAGTGAGCGCCGGTGGTCCAGACCTTCTGGCCGTTGATGACCCAGTCGTCGCCGTCACGCACCGCACGGGTTCGTAGCGCCGCGACGTCCGAGCCGCCCGCCGGTTCGGAGAACAGCTGGCACCAGATTTCCTCGCCCTTCACGGCGGGGCCGACGAAGCGCTTCTTGGTCTCGTCGTTGGCGAAGGCCATCACGGTGGGGACGCACATGCCAAGGCCGATCGTGAAGTAGCCATAGCCGACGCCGGCCTTGGCCTCTTCCTGGCCGAAGATCACCGACTGGATCGGCGTGCCGCCGCCGCCGCCGATCGCGGCGGGCCAGGTGATGCAGGCGTAGCCCGCGGCGGCCTTGCGAGCCTGCCAGGCCTTGGCCGCGGCCATGTGCTCGGGCGTGTTGGGCTTGAGCTCACCGAACTGCGCGCGATGGGCGGCGGCGTTCTCGGCCAGCCAGGCGCGAGCCTTCTCGCGGTAGGCGGCTTCCTCGGGGGAATCGTTGAAATCCATGGTTCTTCTTCAGTCCCTTAAGCCGCGTTCTTCTTCTCGAGCTCGCTCACCAGCCGCTCCTTCCAGAGCTTGGGCGCGCCAGCCACCAAGCTCAGCTGTCGCGAGCGGCGATAGTAGAGGTGGCAGTCAACTTCCCAGGTGAAGCCCATGCCGCCGTGCACCTGGACGTTCTCCTTGCTGGCGAACCAGAAGGCGTCGGAAGCGGCGATGCGCGCGGCCGCGGCGGCGGTCGGCAGTTCCGGCGCGTCGTCGTTCAAGGCCCAGGCGCCATAATAGGCGTTGGAGCGGGCCACCTCGTTCTTCACGTACATGTCGGCCAGCTTGTGCTTGACCGCCTGATAGCCGGCGATCACCCGCCCGAAGGCGTAGCGGCCCAGGGCGTATTCCTTGGCCATCTCCAGGCAACGATCGGCGCCGCCCAGCTGCTCGAAGGCCAGCAGCACGGCGGCGCGATCCAGGATCGCCTGCACCAGTTCGAAACCTTGCCCCGCCTCGCCAAGCCGCTCGGCGGTCACGCCCTCGAACGTCAGCCGCGCCACGCTGCGCGTGGGATCCAGGCTGTCCAATCGCTCTCTCCCTACGCCGGCGGCCTTCAGGTCGACCAGGAAGAGGCTCGGGCGCCCGCCCTCGCCGGCCAGCACCAGGGCCATTCCGGCCACGTCGCCGTCGGTGACGGGGATCTTCACGCCGCTCAACTTGCCGCCCTCGACCTTGGCCGACAGGCTGGAGGGCGTGACCTGGCCCGGGCCTTCAGACACCGCCAGGCAGCCGATCAGCTCACCCGCCGCGACGCGCGGCAGGATGGAGGCCTTCTGGGCGTCGGTCCCGTGGGCCATCACGGCCTCGGCCAGGATGTAGACCGTCGAGGCGAACGGGATCGGCGCCACGGCCCGCCCCAGCTCCTCGGCGATGGCGCACAGTTCCACGCGCCCCAGACCCAGGCCGTTATAGGCCTCGGGTATAGCCGCGCCCAGCCAGCCCTGCTCGGCGACGGCGCTCCACAGCGCCTCGTCGTAGCTCTTGGCGGGATCGTCCAGCACGCCGCGCACCACGGCCGGCGAACAGCGGGCGGCGAGGAACTTGCGCGCCTCGTCCTTCAGGAACTTCTGGTCGTCGGAATAGTCGAAATCCACCTGGACTTCCTCCTCTGGCGCGCTCTGTCCGGCCCCGGGTCTCGGGGCCGTCGGCGCGGCTCGGGAAGCACGATGAACGATCGTTCGACCGAGGGAAAGATTGACCTCGCGTCAAGAATTTCAGGTTCTTATGGGCGCTCCTGAACCAGTGAGAGCGTCGGCGTGGCCAAGACCGTCTTCCAGCGGAACCAGAAGGTGTGGGTCGAGAGCGTCGGCGCCTGGGCGACGATCGAGAAGATCGTGCCCATCTGGGCCAAGGGTTTCGACGAGCCCGTGCGCGTGACCTACGACGTGGGCCTGGGCCGCGAGTTCCACGCTCATGAGCTGAAGCCCGAGGACCGTGTCGACAACGAGGGCGGCGCGGCCCTGGCCAACTGGCGCGTGCTGCGGGCTCGCAACAAGTGGCAGCAGGAGAGCGACTGCCTGCACCACCCCTATCCCGGCACCTATCCGGTCGTGGTCACCGATCCCAACGACTGGGGCGGCTGGCGCACGCCGGGCGCGGAGTACGACCGCGACCCGCGTAAGATCGAGTTCCAGGCCCGGCTGATCGCCGCCGCGCCACAGCTTCACGCCCTGGCCCGCCAGTTGATCGAGCTGGCGGCCGACAGCCCCGAGGACGCGCCGCCGGCCTTGGTGGCCTTGGCCCAGCGCGCCGCCGCCATCGAGCGGGCGCTGCACGAGGTGCCCGCAGGCCTGGAGACGGCGCCGGGCGTCGTCGAGGCCGGCTAGACCGCCTGGACTTCGGACGCTTCGCCCTTGGGGGCGTCGGGCGCGGCCTTGAAGTTCCCCTTCTTCCACGCCCAGTACAGCACCACGATCGCCACCCCCGTGCCGACCACCATGGCCGGGACCGACGCTTCGGGGCCGAACGCGCCGCCGCTAAGCCATTCGGGCGCACCGGCCTTGGGGGTGCTGAGGAACAGGCTCTCCTTCACCTCCAGGCCCGAAACGCGCGCGCCCCAGATCCAGCCTTGAGTGAAGTTCCAGGCCGCATGGGCGCCGACCGACACCCAGATGCGGCCCGTCAGCAGGTAGAACGAGGCCAGCATCAGGCCCGCCTCCACCGCGATCGCGATCGCGGCCATTGGCGTGGCGTTGGGATTGGCCAGGTGCATGACCCCGAACAAGGCGGCCGACAGCGTCAGCGCCGGCCACGCGCCGAAGGCCCGCATCAGCAAGCGCAGGACGATGGCGCGGAAGATCAGCTCCTCCATGAAGCCGGAGACGATGCCCACGCTGACCATGTCCCATGCCGACGACACGCGCGGCCCGGTCACGTCGTAGAGGCCAAAGCCGATCAGCAGGCCGACGATCACGGTCAGCATGACGGCCCCCGCCCCCATGCCCGCCGCCAGTTCAGGCAAGGCCGTCCTCAGGGCCAGCTCGGAGGGCCAACGCCCCTCCGCCAGGCGAACTGCGCCGGCGTAGAGACCGTAACCCGCCACGCAGATCGCCAGGGTCGACAGGGCGATCAGCGGCCCCTGCCCCTTGAACAGCTTCTCCGGCGCGATCATTCCGGCCGCGTCGACCAGGGTGAAGACGAAAAACAGCACCAGGCCCCACCCCAGCGCCCGCAGCCAGCGCAGCGGCCCGGGATGCAGGAAACGGCGCGAACCGATCTCGAGGCCCGTTGAACCAGCCACGGCTTCGGAAAATGACATCAGGATCCCCCCTGTAAAAAACTGGGGGGACCCTCCTTGTATTCGAGCCTCGGCTCAAGTGACGAAACGTTCAGATCACGGCGCAGCCGCCAGGCCGCCTCCTCATGGCGCGATCCACGCGCCGCTAGAACCTGTAGCCGACGCCCGCCGACAGGACCCACGGGTCCAGCTTCACCTTCGACTTCAGGGCGCCGTCATTGATGCGGGCGTCGGTCTCGAACCACACCTTCTTCACGTCCACGTTGAGGCTGTAGCGGCCGGTCAAGGCGACATCGGCGCCGGCCTGAAGGGCGTAGCCGAAGCCGTCGTCCAGCTTGACCTTGAAGCCGTTTCTGTCCTTGCCGCCGTAGAAGACCATGTAGTTCAGGCCGCCCCCCACATAGGGGCTGAACCGGGCGGCGGGGAAAGGATGGTACTGCACCGAGACCACGGGCGGCAGCACCCAGGTCTTGTGGACCTCGACGTCGGTCCCCGGCCCCACGGCCCGCACCGTGTGCTTCGTCGTCCCGGCGATCACCTCGACCGCGACCTTGTCGGTGACGAAGTAGCTGAGGCCGAGCGTCGGCATGACGTCGTCGCCGACCTTGGCCTTCAGGCCGGTGTCGGCTCCAGCGGCGGTCAGGATGGGATCGCCCGCGTCAGGGCTGACGTCGGTGGCGCGGACGTTCAGCATCCAGGTTCCCTTGGCCTTGGGAACGAAGGCGTCCTGAGCCTGGGCGGCGGAGGCGGCCAGCAGGCCCGCGGCGGCGACGGCCAGGGCGGAACGGACGGCGATGGTCATGTCGGATCTCCTTGACGCGCGACGTGGGCCGCGCCTTCGCCGCCAGCCATCGGGCGCCGGGATCCTCGGCTCCTTGATCCTCCGCAAAGACCACATTCAAAAGAAGGGAATTGCGGTCACTACTTATCGCGCAAGGGCCCTCGCTCCTGGCTGCGGGACTGCCTACATTGGCCGCATGCGCACCGACACGCCCCAGCCGATCCGCCTGGCGGACTACCGCCCGTTCCCGTTCTCGATCGAGACGACCAGCCTGGAATTCCAGCTCGACCCCACCGCCACTCGGGTGCGGGCCAGCCTGGAGGTCCTGCGCCGCGGCGAAGCCGACGAGCCCCTGGTGCTGAACGGCGAGCGGTTGAAGCTGATGTCGGCCGCCATCGACGGCCAGCCCCTGAGCGCCAACGAATACGCCCTGGACGGCGAGCACCTGACGATCCACCAGGTTCCCGACCGCTTCGTGCTGACCACCGAGGTCGAGATCGACCCGTCGGCCAACAAGGCCCTGATGGGCCTCTACATGTCGGGGGGACGATTCTGCACCCAGTGCGAGGCCGAGGGCTTCCGTACGATCACCTTCTTCCCCGATCGCCCCGACGTGCTGAGCCGCTATACGGTGCGGATCGAGGCCGACAAGGCGTTCGCCCACCTGCTGAGCAACGGCAATTTGCTGGACAGCGGCGAGCTGGAGGGCGGCCGGCACTTCGCGGTGTGGAACGACCCCTTCCCCAAGCCCGCCTACCTGTTCGCCCTGGTGGCCGGCCAGCTGGACGTGCTGGAGGACAGCTTCGTCACCATGAGCGGCCGCGCCGTGGCGCTGAAGGTGTTCGTCGATCCCGGCATGGCGCCCCGCGCCGCCTACGCCATGGACAGCCTCAAGCGCTCGATGAAATGGGACGAGGAGGCGTTCGGCCGCGAGTACGATCTGGACCTGTTCATGATCGTGGCCGTGCGGGACTTCAACTTCGGGGCCATGGAGAACAAGGGGCTGAACATTTTCAACTCCTCGCTCCTGCTGGCCGCGCCCGAGACCGCCACCGACCTCGACTACGAGCGCATCGAAGGCGTCGTGGCCCATGAGTACTTCCACAACTGGACCGGCAACCGCATCACGTGCCGAGACTGGTTCCAGCTGTGCCTGAAGGAAGGCCTGACGGTCTTCCGCGACCAGAGCTTCAGCGCCGACATGCGCGGCGAGGCCGTCCAGCGGATCAAGGACGTCAAGGCCCTGCGCGCCCGTCAGTTCGCCGAGGACGCCGGCCCGCTGGCCCATCCGGTGCGCCCGTCCAGCTACCTGAAGATCGACAATTTCTACACGGCCACGATCTACGAGAAGGGTTCGGAGCTGATCCGGATGCTCAAGACGATCCTGGGCGCGGCCGCCTTCCGCAAGGGTCTGGACATCTACTTCGAGCGCCATGACGGCGAGGCGACCACGGTGGAGGCTTTCATCGCCTGTTTCGCCGACGCCTCCGGTCGCAACCTGTCGGACTTCTTCGCCTGGTACGAACAGGCCGGCACGCCGTCGGTGGATCTGACCCACGTCTATGACGAAACCGCCAAGGCGCTGACCATCACGCTGCGACAGTCGACCGCTCCCACGGGCGGCCAGCCGACCAAGCGGCCCCTGCCCATCCCGGTCACCATCGGCCTTATCGACGCCGAGGGCGCGGTGCTGCGCGACAGCGAACTGGTGCTGCTGGACGGTCCCGAGAAGACGGTGCGCTGGGAGGACGTTGCGCGTCCGCCGGTGATTTCGGCCCTGCGCGGCTTCTCGGCTCCGGTGAACCTGACCACCGACACCCGTCCGGCCGACCGCTACGTCCAGTTCGCCGCCGATCCTGACCTGTTCAACCGCTGGGAGGCCGGCCAGACCCTCGCGAAGGACCTGATCCTGGCCCGCGCCGCTGGAACGCCCGACGAACTGGGCGAGGAGCGCTACGCCGACGCCCTGGGGCGCGCCCTGGTCGACGAGGCCTCCGACCCCGCGTTCAAGGCCCTGTTGCTGGCCCTGCCGGCCGAAGGGGACCTTGCCCTGGCCGTCGAGGTGGTGGACCCGGCCGCCATCCACGCCGCCCGAGATCACCTGAAGACCCGCATCGCCGTCCACCTGGGCGACCTGCTGCGACGCCTGCATGGCGACCTGCAAAGCGAGCGCGAGTTCTCGCCGGACGCCCGTGAGGCCGGCAAGCGCGCCCTGCGCAACGCCTGCTGCGACCTGCTGGCCAGCGATCCGCACGCCGTGAACGTCGACCGCATCGTCGGCCACTTCGAAAGCGCCACCAACATGACCGACGCCATAGGCGGCCTGTCGGCCCTGGTGGCGATTGGCGGGGAGCCGGCTGAGAAAGCCCTGGCCGCCTTCCACGCCAAGTGGCGCGCCGAACCGCTGGTGCTGGACAAGTGGTTCGCCGCCCAGGCCCGCGATCCGGGCGAAGGCGCGATCGGCCGCATCCTGGCCCTGACCGCCCATCCCGACTTCGACGCCACAAACCCCAACCGCCTGCGCGCCCTGGTCCAGGGCTTCGCCAGCGGCAATCCGGCCAAGTTCCACGACGCCAGCGGCGCAGGCTACCGCTTCCTGGCCGACCAGATCCTGGCGGTGGACGGTTTCAACCCGATGACCGCCGCGCGCCTGGTCGAGCCGCTGGGCGCCTGGCGTCGCTACGCCCCTGAGCTGGGCGCGCTGATGCAGGCGCAGCTGGAGCGCATCCGCGCCCACGAGGGCCTGTCGAAGAACGTGCTGGAACTGGTCTCGCGGGCGCTGGACTGAGGCCCCGCAGAACGCCGCGCGAGCGAGCCTGGGACGATTCGTCCCCGGAAGGGTTGCGACTAAAGGGCTCATCCTGGGTCAAAACCCGTGTTCGCCGGTGACGCATGCGTTGCGCGTGCGGTAGATTCACCATGTTGGCGAAGTGACTCGCCGGGGATCGCGGGAGCGTTGGGCGTTGGAGGGTAACGGGGCGAAGACCGGAAGGCCGGCGCATGCCGGACTTTCGGCGGCGGGCGGAGTCCGCCCGCGCGCCGCGTGGTCGCCCTCGCAGGCCTATGTCCGCATCGCCATCCTGGCCGCGCTGCTGCTTCTGGCCGTCTATACGGCGTTTGGCGTCAAGCAGCTCAAGCAGGAGGCCGCCCTGCCGCCCGGCGGCGCGCCCCTGGCCGCCCAGGCCAAGTTGCTGGCTGCGCGTGTCGAAACCAATCTCAGCGCCCAGCGCGCGGGCCTGTCGGCCGCCGCCGACCTTCTGCAGCGTGACCCGGGCGCGCCGATCGACGCCGCCGAAACCGCGCTGCGCGCCGCGGGCGGCGAGGCCATGGCCGTCTCGGTCGTCGCCCCCGGAGCCGTGCTGGCCACCGCGGGCCGCGATCCCTCGGCCGACTGGAAGGCCGCCGCCCAGGCCGCCGGCGCCTCCGGCCGCAGCGTGTGGGTGGGCTCGGCTGGCGGCATGGGCCGGCTCTACGTGGCCGTCGCGGCTCCGGTGGAGGGCGGTCGCGGCTTCATCGTCGCGTCCAGCGATCCCTCGCGCCTGATCGGCGACCCCGGCAAGGGCGACGCTTCGGCCCTGATGCAGGGCGACGGACGGATCCTGTTCGGCGCAGGCCGCCCGATCCAGGGCGCGCTGGATTCCCGCGAAGCCTTCTCCCTGTCGCCCGACGACGTGGGCGACGGCGCGGCGGCCCTGCGCGGCCAGGCCGCCGACGGCGGTGCGCTGGACGTGGCCATACAGCCTCTGGCGAACGGCGCTCTGCTGGCCGCCGCGGCCACCCCCTCCCACACGGTCGCCAACATCGACCGCAGGGTGATGGAGGGGGCGGCCTCGCTGCTCGCCCCTCTCGCCGTCGGCATCGCCCTGGCCTTGCTGCTGATGCTCCAGAGCCGCAAGGTCGAGCGCGCCCAGCGCGAATTCGTCGACAGCGAGCAACGCTTCCGCCTGGCCGTCGAGGCCGCCCGCTGCGGCATCTGGGAATGGGATCTGGCGACCGACCAGGTGTTCATGTCCGACGTGACCGGGGCGATGTTCGGCTGGGGCGGCGGCGGCGTCGTGGGCGGCCAGGAGCTGCTGGACCGCGTCTCGGTCGACCATCGCGACAAGGTGCGCCAAGCTCTGGCCAATGCGGCCATGTACGGCGCCTTCGATGTATCGTTCCGCGTCCCCTCGCGCGACGGCGGCCGCTCGATCTGGGTGGACGCCCGCGGCCAGGGCTTCGGCAAGCCCGGCGAGGACGGCTATTCGCGGATCATCGGGGTGGCCCTGGACGTGACAGAGGAGCGCTTGGCCCAGGCCCGCGCGCAGGCCGCCGAGAACCGCCTGCGGGACGCCATCGAGAGCGTGTCCGAGGCCTTCGTCCTGTGGGACCGCCAAGGGCGGCTGCTGATGTGCAACCGCAACTACCGCAACGTCTTCAACCTGGAGCCCAAGCTGCTGAAGCCGGGCGCGCCGCGCAACGAGGTCAATCGCTTCGCCGCCCTCGCCATCAAGCACGATCAGCCCGCACCCGACGGCGCCAAGGGCGTGCGCGAGGCCGAGCTGAACGACGGCCGCTGGATTCAGATCAGCGAACGGCGCACGGCCGAAGGCGGCCTGGTGATGACCGCCGCCGACATCACCGCCATCAAGAACCAGGAAGAAGCCCGCCGCCTCAACGAGGAGCAACTGCAGCACGCGGTCGCGGGGCTGGAGCGCAGCCAGGAACAACTGGCCGAGCTGGCGCGCAAGTACGAGATGGAGAAGGTCAAGGCCGAAGGCGCCAACAAGGCCAAGAGCGAGTTCCTGGCCAATATGAGCCACGAGCTGCGCACGCCGCTGAACGCCATCAACGGCTTTTCCGAGATCATGATGAACGAGATGTTCGGCCCGCTGGGGGACCAGCGCTACAAGGGCTACAGCCTCGACATCCACAATTCCGGCCAGCACCTGCTGGCCCTGATCAACGACATCCTCGACATGTCGAAGATCGAGGCCGGCAAGATGAACCTGAAGTTCGAGCCGCTGCACCTCCAGGACGTCACCGAGGACGCCGTGCGCCTGGTGCGCAACCGCGCCGAGGCCGCCGGCCTGAAGCTGGAGGTCGACTTCCCCGCCCTGCCCGAGGTCGAAGCCGATTATCGCGCGGTCAAGCAGGTGCTGCTGAACCTGCTGTCGAACGCCATCAAGTTCACACCACGCGCGGGCCGCGTGACCGTGCGCGCCGAATTGCGTCGCGACCCGCTGGGCGAGCGCGTGCGCGTGTCGGTCACCGATACGGGCATCGGCATCGCCGCCGAGGATCTGGCCCGTCTGGCCCGTCCGTTCGAGCAGGTTGAAAGCCAGCACGCCAAGACCACCCAAGGAACAGGTCTGGGCCTGGCCCTGACAAAGTCGCTGGTCGAGATGCACGACGGCGCGCTGGAAATGGCCTCGACGCCGGGCGAAGGCACTACGGTCAGCTTCGTCCTGCCCCTGCGCCAGAGCGGCATGCCCGCCCTGCGCGACTTCGCGGCGGCCTGAAGCCGGCTTGAAAAAGGTCCTCTTCGTCTGCGGCAAGAACAAGCTGCGCAGTCCCACGGCCGAGCAAGTGTTCGCCGACTGGCCTGGGGTCGAGACCGCCTCGGCCGGCGTCAATCACGACGCCGAGGAACCGCTGAGCGGCGAGCTGGTGGAATGGGCCGATATCATCTTCGTCATGGAGCGCGCTCATCGTTCCAAGCTGTCCAAGCGCTTCAAGAAGCACCTGCGGGCGCGGGTGATCTGTCTGGACATCCCGGACGACTACGACTTCATGGATCCGGCGCTGATCGCCCTGCTCAAAGCCCGCGTGCCGCGCCACCTGCCCTGAGAGCTCAGCTCCGCCGCCACGCCAACATGTGCGGATAGGGCGGCGGGCCATCGGGCTGGGCCTGGCGCGGCTCGATCGACATCCCCCACCAGGCCAGCAGCGGCGCGCCGACGTAACCGCCGTGCCTGAAGGCGTCGCGGAGCGCGGCTCCATCGCCGCGATAGCCTCCGTCATGGAACAGCACCTCCAGATCGACCTTCAGCGCGCGGGCGGCGGCATAGGACCAGGCGATGGCGGCCATCTCCTCGCCGGGATCATCGGAAACCCCCTCTCCGGCCCGCGCCGGGTCGCCGACCGCCAGATGCCCGGCCTCGTGCAGCAGGTCGCCCGGCCAGGTCAGCCGCTCGGGGTCGACCACCAGCCCGCCCGCGACCACCGCCACGCCAGGCAGGAAGGTCTCGCCCTCCAATGTCCGGACTTCCACCCTGAAACCGAGGCTCCTGACAAAGCCGACGATCCGGGCCGTCAGCGGGTCGTGGAAATCCGGAGCGGGCGGTGGAAGCACGAAGGACATGGCGTCCATCAAAACCTCTGGTGGAGCTTTCGTAAAGCGCCGCGGGGCCGGCCGGACTCAAAGGGCGCCCTGCGCAGGGCGGTGTCCGCCACGCCGTCACAAACCCTTCGCCGAACTCACGCCGAAGCGTTACAGGCTTGAAATACCACCCCCGTCCACACGCCCGAATCCGGGCGGTGTCGGAGGGATTCCATGTCCAACAAGTCCGCTCGCCACGCCCTGATGGCGGCCTGCGCGTTCGCCGCCCTGTCTTCGGCCGCCATGGCTCGCGCCGCCGAGGCTCCCGCCCCGGCTCCTGCCCCGGCCGCCGCCGATCCCGCCGACGCCGTGGAACAGGTGCTGGTCACCAGCCTGTCGACCACCCGCTCGGCCGTGCAGCTGAGCGGCTCGGAAATGCAGAAGATCCTGCCGGGTCTGTCGCCGCTCAAGGCGATCCAGACCCTGCCCGGCGTGACCTACGTCACCGCCGACCCGTGGGGCAACAACGAGCAGAACACCTCGATGTTCATCCACGGCTTCAACGGCCAGCAATTGGGCTACACCCTGGACGGCGTGCCGCTGGGCGACCAGAGCTACGGCAACTACAACGGCCTGTCGCCGCAGCGGGCGGTGATCTCCGAGGTGGTGGGCAAGGTCATCCTGTCGTCGGGCGCCGGTTCGCTGGGCATCGCCTCGACCAGCAACCTGGGCGGCGCCATCGAGACCTTCACCAGCGATCCGCGGGGCGAATTCGGCGGCCAGTTCAACCAGACCCTGGGCAGCTACAGCGCCACCCGCACCTTCCTGCGCGTGGACACCGGCACGTTCGGCGGAAACAACAGCCTCTATCTGGCCTACGCCCACCAGGACGCCCGCGCCTGGGATTTCAAGGGTCACCAGGGCGGCGACCAAGCCAACCTGAAGTATGTGCGCGACGGCGACGCCGGGAAACTGACCTTCTACCTGTCCTATTCCGACAAGACCGAGCCTAACGAGGACGGCACCACCCGCTACGTCCCCAGCCGCCCGGGCAAGCCGTACGACAGCTACCAGCCCTACACGCGGCCGTTCTTCTATCCCGATTTCCACGCCGCGCTGGACTACCTGGACGCGGCCGGCAACTACCCCGCCTCGGAAGGCGAGAACTACCGCAACTATTTCAGCGCGGCCCAGCGCACCGACTACCTGACCTACCTGAAATACGACGCCAGGCTGGCGGACAATGTCACCTGGTCGAACCAGGTCTACTACCATGACGACCACGGCCGGGGCATCGTGGCCGGCCCGATCCGCGTGGCGGGCCTGCCGGCGCTGTTCAACTTCTATTTCCCGGGCCAGGACCTGAAGAAGGTGTTCGGCAATTCGGGATACGCCACCCGCACCACCGAGTATCAGATCGACCGCCTGGGCGGCGTCTCGACCCTGAACGCCACGATCGGCGACCACCAGATCGAGGCCGGCTTCTGGTACGAGCACAACAAGTCGTCGGCCTATCGCCGCTGGTATCCGTTCGACGTCAACCACCCCACGACGCCCTACGACGTCCCCACCGGCTGGCTGATCACCCAGTACGGCAGCGAAATCGACAACAAGGTCTATCAGGCCTACGTCCAGGACCAGTGGCGCATTCGCCCGGATCTGATCCTGCAAGGCGGCTTCAAGAGCAGTATCCAGGACGCCACCGGCCGCGTGCCGGTGCAGCCGATCGTCGGTTCGCTGGCCAACTCCACCGGTCTGCCGGAAGGCAACATCAAGACCAAGGAATGGTTCCTGCCCCAGTTGGGCGCGGTCTGGACGTTCCATGGCGACGACGAGCTGTTCGTCAACGTCCAGAAAAACCTGCGTCACTTCCAGACCTACGGCGGCGGCGGCCTGTCGCCGTTCAGCCTGGGCAGCCAGGCGGCCTTCGATGACTTCAAGAAGACGGCCGATCCGGAAACCGCCTGGACCTACGAGCTGGGCCTGCGCGGTCGCCGCGACCTGAACCTGGGTCCCATCACCGGCGTGGACGGCCAGCTGAGCGTCTATCACGTCGACTTCAGCAACCGCCTGCTGGGCGTGGCCCCTTCGGCCGCCGCCATTTCGATCGTCGGCGGCGCGTCGATCGTCAGGAACGTAGGCAACGTCAAGACCGATGGCGTCGACATGGCCCTGACCTTCCGTCTGGGCGACCACTTCTCGTTCTATGACGCCCTGTCGTACAACAAGTCGACCTACCAGGACGACTACCAGAACGGCACCACCAAGGTGAACGGCGTGGACACGCCGGTGATCGTCCGCACCGCCGGCAAGAAAATCCCCGGCAGCCCCGAATGGCTGAACAAGTTCGTGGCCAGCGCCAACTACGGCGGCTTCGAGGCCCAGCTGATCGGCGACTATGTGGGCGAACGCTACGCGACCTACACCAACGACCTGAAGGTCGACAGCTTCATGCTGCTGAGCCTGCAGGTGAGCTACAGCTTCCAGACCCCGGCCAACTGGCCGATCAAGGACCTTAAGCTGAGCGCCAACATCACCAACCTGGGCCAGGAGAAAGGCGACCTGAACGTCAACGTCTCGCAGGCCGCGGGCAGCTACGCCACCTTCCCGATCCCGCCCCGCCAGGGCTTCGTCACCCTTTCGACCCGGTTCTAGACCGGTACGAGGTCGGCCGCCTCCGTCCCATCCTCCCCTCCGGACGGACTGGCGCCACGAACACCCCGGACCCCTGGTCCGGGGTGTTTTCGTTTGGACAGTGCAAAAACTTAGGCGATCGACAAAGTATTCATTGACGGAAGGGATCCGTCGCCCATACTTAGGCACATGACTAACCAACAGCCTTCGCTGGATCTGATGTTCCAGGCGCTGGCCGACCCCAGCCGGCGCAGCATCGTGGAACGCCTGTGCGCCGGTCCGGCCTCGGTCAGCGAACTGGCCCAGCCCCTGGCGATGTCCCTCCCCTCGGTGATGCAGCACCTGCAGTTGCTCGAGGGCAGCGGCCTGATCCGCTCGGAGAAGGTGGGACGCGTGCGCACCTGCCGGCTGGAGCCCGAAGCGCTGAGCCTGGCCGAAACCTGGATCAACCAGCGCCGCATGCTGATGAACCGTCGCCTGGACGCCCTGGGGGAGTATCTCCGCGCCACGGCCGACGAAGACGACAACTGACAACGACATATCCAGAGGAAACGACCATGACCGAACGTTCCGTCGTCCACGCCACCTTCGCCATCGACCGGATCTACGAGGCCAAGCCGGCTCGCGTTTTCAAGGCGTTCTCCGACCCCGATATCCGCGATCGCTGGTTCGTGCGGCCCCATAACTGGCCGGTGGCCGAGTACAGCTACGACTTCCGGGTCGGCGGCCAGGAAAAGGGCCGCTTCAGCCCGAACGGCACGATGATCGTGCTGAACGAGACCACCTACTGGGACATCGTTCCCGACGCCCGGATCATCTTCGCCTACGCGATGTACATCGACGGCAAGCGGATCTCGGTTTCGGTGGCGACGGTCGAGTTCAAGCCCGCCCCCAACGGTACGCGCCTGATCTACACCGAACAGGGCGCGTTCCTGGACGGCTACGACATCCCCGCCCAGCGCGAGGAAGGCTGCCGCGACCTCTACGAGCGGCTGGCCGAAGAACTGGCCCGCATGCCCGCCGACGCCTGAGCGGGAAGGAAAAGCCCATGTCCTTGATCGTCCACCTGCACCCGCTGTCGTCGTATTGCTGGAAGGCGCTGATCGCTCTTTACGAGAACGGCACCCCGTTCGAGCCCAGGATCATCGACTTCTATGATCCGGACTCCGCCGCCGCTTTCCGCGGCCTCTGGCCCATCGCCAAGATGCCGGTGCTCGAGGACACGGCCCGGGGCCGCGTCGTGCCGGAAGGCAGCATCGTCATCGAATATCTGCAGGCCTTCTATCCGGGCCCAGTGGAGTTCGTGCCCGCCGATCCCGAGGCGGCTCTGGAAGTGAGGCTGGCCGACCGCCTGTTCGACCTGCACGTCCAGGACTTCCTGCAACGGATCGTCGGCGACCGCATCCGTCCGGCCGACGCCAAGGATCCGTTCGGCCTGGCCGACGCCCACGCCCGCCTGAAAACGTCCTACGGCGTGATCGAGGATCGAATGCGCACGCGCACCTGGGCGGCGGGCGATACGTTCAGCATGGCCGACTGCGCGGCCGCGCCGGCGCTCTATTACGCCGACAAGGTGTCTCCGATCGAGGGGCCGGCCACCAGGGCCTACCTTGAACGACTGAAGGACCGGCCGTCCTTCGCGCGGGTGCTGAAGGAGGCCGAGCCCTATTTCGCGATGTTCCCCAGCGAGCCTTGAGCTGCGCGCCGCCGGGACGGCGTCGGCCTTTCCCGCGGTTGCGAGGATCAGGCCAGGGCGGCCTTTTCCCACGCCAGGAACTCGGGCGCTTCGAGCAGGCGCTCGCAGTAGGCGCCGGCTGCGCCCAGGTCGCCATAGTCCGACAGGTGGATCCCGTAGGTCCGGAAGCGAGTGGCCACCGGCGTATAGAAGGCGTCGGCGATCGACCATTCGCCCAGCAGGAACGGTCCGCCCGAGCGCTTGAGCAGTTGATTCCAGCGCTCGACGATCTTGCGCACATCGTTCTGGGTGGCCTCGGAGATGGCCATGGTCTTGCGGGTCTCAAGCGCCATCGGGCACTCGCCCCGCAGCGAGGTGAAGCCGCCGTGCATCTCGGCGCAGGCTGAGCGGCCGATGGCGCGCAGGGCCGCGTCCTTGGGCCACAGACCAGCGTCCGGGAATTTTTCGGCCAGGTATTCGCAGATGGCCAGCGAGTCCCAGATCACCAGGTCGCCGTCCTTCAGGACGGGCACCTGACCGCTAGGCGAATGGCGCGCGATCTCCGCCTCGGTGATCCCCGCCTGGCGCAGCTCGATCACCGTCTCCTTGAAAGATGCGCCGGTGTGCTTGAGGGCCAGCCAGGGCCGAAGCGACCAGCTGGACCACTTCTTGGTGCCGACGACGATCTCCATGGCGGTCTCCGCGCGATTGTTCGGATGGGGTGGTCATTGGGCTTACCGCGCGTCTACAGTCGCCTCAACGATTAGAACAACTGTTCGAGGGAGGTAGCCTATGGCGGAAGCCGCGATACCGTCGCCCGTGATCAATCCCGTCTCGACGGGTTATCGCCGTTACGCCCTCTGGGTGCTGCTCATCATCTACACCCTGAACTTCCTGGACCGGCAGGTCGTCAACATCCTGGCCGAGCCGATCAAGCGCGACCTGGGCCTGGCCGATTGGCAGCTGGGCATGATGACAGGCCTGGCCTTCGCGATATTCTACACCGTGCTGGGCGTGCCGATCGCGCGCCTGGCCGAGACCCGCAACCGGCCCATGATCATCGGCGCCTCGGTGGCGGCGTGGAGCGCCTTCACCGTTCTTTGCGGGTTCACCCAGAACTTCTGGCAGCTGATCCTGGCGCGGATCGGGGTGGGCGTCGGCGAGGCCGGCTGCACGCCGCCCGCCCATTCCCTGATCACCGACTATGTGCCGCGCGAGAAGCGGGCCAGCGCCATCGCCTTCTATTCCATCGGCACGCCGCTGGGCACGCTGGCGGGCATGGCGATGGGCGGGCTGGTGGCCGACGCCTACGGCTGGCGCGTGGCGTTCATGGTGGCCGGCGCGCCCGGCGTGCTGTTCGCCCTGGTCGCCGCCTTCACCCTGGTCGAACCCCGCCGGCAACTGGCGGCCGACATCGCCGCCCGCGCGGCGTCGAAGATCAGTTTCTGGACCGCCCTGGCGGTGCTGGCCACCAAGAAGACCTTCTGGCTGGTGGCCCTGGCGGCCTCGATCAAGGCCTTCGTCGGCTACGGCCATGCGCCTTTCGTCGCCTCGTTCTTCTTCCGCAATCACGGCGCCGATATCGCTGAACTGGCGGCGGCCTTCGGCTTGAAGTCCGCCGGATTTCTCGGACTGGCCCTGGGGCTGATCGGCGGCACGGCGGGCGTGCTCGGCGCCTGGCTGGGCGGGGTCCTCGCCGACAGGCTGGGGGCGAAGGATCTGCGGGCTTATGTCACCGTCCCGGCCATCGCCTCGCTGGTCACCATCCCGCTCTATATCGCCGCCGTCAGCGTAGGGGCGCCCATGTCGGCCATCGGCATCCTGGCCATCACGGCCCTGCTGGGCACCTTGTGGTACGGGCCGGTCTACGCCACGGCCCAAAGCATCGTCGACCCGGCCATGCGGGCCACGGCCTCGGCGGTTCTGCTGCTGATCATCAACCTGATCGGCCTGGGCCTGGGTCCGGTGGCTGTGGGCGCGCTGAGCGACCTGCTGGCCGGCCCCTTGGGAATGGGCGAGGCGCAGGGAGTCCGCTGGGCGCTGATCCTGTCGACCATGCTGGGCCTGGTGGCGTTCGGTCTGTTCTGGGCCGCGCGTCGAACCATCCGAGAGGAGCTGGTGGCCTAGCTCTCCGGACCCGGCCGCGGGAAGCAGTACGCCCACGGGTGCGCTTCCTGCGGCGGCGGGGGAGCGCGATCGAGCGCCCGGATCGAGCGGACGAGGTTCAGGGCCTCGAACGGAACGATCTCGGCCGAGTGTTCCGAAGAAGGCGGCTGGGGACGCGGCAGGGCTTGCATGAGAGACCTCCTGGCGACCGTCTGGCGGGCCGATCAAGAGGCAGTAGAGCCCGCTTCGCCTGAACCGACATGAGCGCCGCCGTTGTCTGGCGTTCATCCGGCCGCCGTATTTCGCCCCGCCGTACGGGGAGCGAAATTTCCCCTCTGGTCGAGCGGCTTCCGTTACGTCTATGGTCCCTTCAAAGATTAGAACAAATGTTTGAGGGAGAAGCGTACCATGGCCCAGGCGAGCACGCCGGGGGGCGACCAGGCGACGATTCCGTCGACTGCGCACAAGCCCCTGTATACGAACGGCTACAAGGCGGCGGTGCTCGGGCTTCTGCTCGCCACCTACACCTTCAATTTCATCGACCGCACGATCATCGCCACCATCGGCCAGGCCATCAAGGTCGACCTCAAGCTGACCGACACCCAGCTGGGCCTTCTGGGCGGCCTCTACTTCGCCCTGCTCTACACGTTGCTGGGCATTCCGATCGCTCGAATGGCCGAACGCTGGAACCGCGTCAGCATCATCTCGATCTCGCTGGTGATCTGGTCGGGCTTCACCGCCCTCTGCGGCACGGCCGCAAACTTCGGCCAACTGGCCCTGTACCGCTTCGGGGTGGGCGTCGGCGAGGCCGGCTGCTCGCCGCCAAGCCACTCGCTCATCAGCGACTATTACGAGCCCAAGAAGCGCGCCTCGGCCCTGTCGATCTATTCGTTCGGCATCCCGCTGGGCACTATGTTCGGCGCGGTCGCCGGCGGCTGGCTGGCCCAGGAGTTCAGCTGGCGGGTAGCCTTCGTCATCGTCGGCCTGCCCGGCATTCTGCTGGCCCTCCTGGTCAAGCTGATCGTCAAGGAACCGCCGCGAGGCCACTCCGAAGCCCGGGAACACCCGCTGGAAGCCGGCGACGTGGTCGTCGAGCCCGCCAAGCCTCCGTTCTCGCTGAGCGGCGAGTTCAAGGAACTGTGGGCCGTGCTCAAGGTGCTGTTCGGCAAGTGGCCGGTGCTGCACATGATGCTGGGCGTGACCATCGCCTCGTTCGGCTCCTACGGCTCTGGCGCGTTCGTGCCGCCCTACTTCGTGCGCACCTTCGGCCTGGGCCTGGCTCAGGTCGGCCTGATCGTGGGCCTGATCGGCGGCTTCTCGGCCGGCGTCGGCACCCTGGTCGGCGGCTTCCTGACCGACTGGACCGGCAAGCGCAGCGCCAAGTGGTACGCCCTGGTGCCGGCCATCGGCCTGGCGATCTGCACCCCGATCTACATCATCGCCTACCTGCAGCCCAACTGGCAGACCACGGCCCTGATCCTGCTGGTTCCGGGCATCTTCCACTACACCTACCTGGCCCCGACGTTCGGTGTCGTCCAGAACTCGGTCGAGCCGCGTCGCCGCGCCACGGCCACGGCCCTGCTGTTCTTCTTCCTGAACCTGATCGCCCTGGGCGGCGGGCCGGTCTTTACCGGTTGGCTGATCGACCACCTGGCGCAGTTCAACTTCAACCATCCCGAGGTGAGCGGCATCTTCGGCTCCCTGGCGGGATCGTTCTCCGACCACGGCGGCGCCAGCTTCGCGGCCCAGTGCCCCGGGGGCCTGGCGCCCAAGGGCTCGGCGGCCGAATTGGCCAAGGCCTGCCACGGCGCCATGGCCCGGTCGACCCAGCAGGGCATCATCGTCTCGCTGTGCTTCTACGCCTGGGCGGCCATTCATTACGCCCTGGCCGCGATCGGCATGGCCAAGCACATGCGCGAGCGGGCGGGAGCCTGAGCCCGACGGACGGGGGCATGCCCTAGGCGTGCCCCCAGCCCGCTCTCGGGCCAAGTAATAATCCCCTTCCCTTGACTCCCCCGGCGGACGGGACCAAAC
This sequence comes from Caulobacter sp., assembly GCA_017745235.1. Lineage (GTDB taxonomy): Bacteria > Pseudomonadota > Alphaproteobacteria > Caulobacterales > Caulobacteraceae > Caulobacter. The sequence continues at coordinate 26,249 of JAGHZU010000007.1, forward strand.
GCCCGCCCATGATCAGCCGTTACGCCCGCCCCGAAGCCGCCGCCATCTGGTCCAGCCAGACCAAGTACAAGATCTGGTTCGAGATCGAGGCCCACGCCGCCGACGCCATGGCCGAGCTGGGGGTCATCCCCAAGATCGCCGCCCAGACCATCTGGGAAAAGGGCAAGGACGCGCTCTGGGACAGCGACCGCATCGACGAAATCGAGCGCGTCACCAAGCACGACGTCATCGCCTTCCTGACCCACGTCGCCGAGATCGTCGGTCCGGAAGCCCGCTTCCTGCACCAGGGCATGACCAGCAGCGACGTGCTGGACACCTGCTTCGCCGTGCAGCTGTCGCGCGCCACCGACCTGCTGCTGGAAGATGTCGACCTGGTGCTTGCCGCTCTCAAGCGCCGCGCGCTCGAGCACAAGATGACCGTCTGCGTGGGCCGCAGCCACGGCATCCACGCCGAACCGATCACCTTCGGCCTGAAGCTGGCCGGCTACTACGCCGAATTCCAGCGCGCCAAGGAGCGCCTGGCGATGGCCAAGTTCGAGATCGCCACCTGCGCGATCTCCGGCGCCGTGGGCACCTTCGCCAACGTCGACCCGCGCGTCGAGGCTCACGTGGCCGAGAAGATGGGCCTGGCCGTCGAGCCGGTCTCGACCCAGGTCATCCCGCGCGACCGCCACGCCGCCTACTTCGCGGCCCTGGGCGTCGTGGCGTCGTCGGTCGAGCGCCTGGCCACCGAGATCCGCCACCTGCAGCGCACCGAGGTGCTGGAGGCCGAGGAGCCCTTCGATCCGGGCCAGAAGGGTTCGTCGGCCATGCCGCACAAGCGCAACCCGATCCTGACCGAGAACCTGACGGGCTTGGCGCGCCTGGTCCGTTCGGCTGTGGTTCCGGCGATGGAGAACGTCGCCCTCTGGCACGAGCGCGACATCAGCCACTCGTCGGTCGAGCGCGGCATCGGCCCCGATGCGACCGTCCACCTCGACTTCGCCCTGCGCCGTCTGGCGGGCGTGATCGAGCGCTTCAACATCTATCCCGACAACATGGCCAAGAACCTGGACAAGCTGGGCGGCCTGGTCTTCTCGCAGCGTGTGATGCTGGCCCTTACCCATAAGGACGTCAGCCGCGAGGACGCCTACGCCGCGGTGCAGGGCAACGCCATGAAGGTGTGGCGCGGCGAAGGCCGGTTCCTCGACTTCCTCAAGGCCGACCCGATAGTCTCCAAGGCCCTGACCGAGGCCGAGCTCGAAGAGCTGTTCGACCTGGGTTATCACACCAAGAACGTCGACGTGATCTTCAAGCGCGTGTTCGGGGAGCAGGCTTAAGGCCCGCATCCGCCCAATCGGCTCATCCCCGAAAGCGGGGATGAGCCATGTCGAGGTGATCGGGTGAATACAGGGGCCGCCCGCAAGTCCGGCTTCCCGCCGGTGGTCGACACCGAGACGCGCGTGCTGATCCTGGGCAGCCTGCCGGGCGAAGCCTCACTGGCCGCGCGCCAGTACTATGGCCATCCCCGCAACGCCTTCTGGCGGCTGATGGAGTCGGTGCTCGAGACGCCCCTGGTCCCGCTGGACTATGACGAGCGCCTGGCCGCCCTGCTGGCCCGAGGCGTGGGACTGTGGGACGTGATCGGCGAGGCCGAACGGTCGGGGAGCCTGGACGCCGCCATCCGCGATCCCTCCGCCAACGACCTCCTCTCCCTGGTCGGCGCCCTTCCGGCTCTGCGCGTGGTCGCCTTCAACGGCGGGACCTCGGCCAAGCTGGGAACGCGGCTGCTGGCGCCGGCGGCCAACCGCCTGGCGCTGCTGCCCCTGCCCTCCTCCAGCCCGGCCCACGCGGCGCTGTCGTTCGAGCAAAAGGCCCAGGCGTGGAGCGCGCTGCGCGGCGGCCTGGGCTGACCGCATCGCATTACAAGGTTTTCATCTGCGTCCGCCGAAAGGCTGGGGCAACATCCGCTCGACCTGAGGGGAGCCCTTTCCATGCGTACGATCCTGTTGGCCGCCGTCTCGGCGGTCGCGATGACCTCAACCCTGCCTGCCCTGGCGGCCGAGCCGGCCAAGCCGATGTACGGCGCCTGGGGCGTGGACCTCACCGCCCGCGACACCAGCGTCAAGCCGGGCGACAACTTCGACAAATACGTCAACGGCGCCTGGTACGCCCGAACCCAGATCCCTCCGGACCAGGGCGGCGCGGGCGCGGGCAACGACGTCTACAACCGCTCGCAGGAACAGTTGCGAGCCGTGATCGAAAAGGCTCCGGCCACCAGCCAACTGGGTGGCCTCTACAAGAGCTTCCTGGACGAGGCCAAGGTCGAGCAGGCCGACGACCGCCCGCTGAAGGCGGACCTGGCCAAGGTGGCGGCGGTAAAGGACAAGACCGCCTTCGCCCGGCTGATGGGCGCCTCGCACGGCGGCTTCGGCGCCGACGTCTTCCAGTTGGACGTCGCGCCCGACGTCAAGAACACCGAGGTCAACACCCTCTACGTCTACCAGTCGGGCCTGGGCCTGCCTGAGCGCGACTACTATCTGGAAGACGGCTTCAAGCCTCAGCGCGCAGCCTATGTGGCCTTCATCCAGCGGTCGCTGGCCGCGGCGGGCTACGCCGACCCGGCCAAGGCGGCGGCCGACGTGATGGCGTTTGAGACCCGCATCGCCCGGATCAGCTGGCCCGCCGCCGACCGGCGCGACGCCGAAAAGACCTACAATCCCTACGCTCCGGCCGAACTGGCGGCCTACGCGGCGTTCCCCTGGACCGAGTACCTGGACGCGGCGGGCGCGCCGGGCTTGGGCAAGGTGGTGCTGAACGAGAACACCGCCATTCGCGAGATCGCCAAGGTCTATGCCGACACGCCACTGGAAACGCTGAAGGCCTGGCAGGCCTTCCACGTGATCGAGGACGCTTCGCCCTACCTCTCCAAGCGCTTCGTCGACAGCCGCTTCGAGTACGTGAAGGCGCTGACGGGCCAGTCCGTGATCCGTCCCCGCTGGAAACGCGGCGTGCAACTGGTGGACGGCAGCCTGGGCGAACTGGTCGGCCGGACCTATGTCGAGACCTATTTCCCGCCCAGTTCCAAGGCCCAGATGGTCGAGATGATCGACAACCTGAAAGTCGCCATGGGCAAGCGCATCGACGACGCGCCCTGGATGAGCCCAGCGACCAAGACCGAGGCTCACGCCAAGCTCAAGCGCATGCAGGTGATGGTCGCCTATCCCGACAAGTGGCGCGACTATTCGGGCCTGAAGATCGATGCGGGGGACCTTTACGGCAACGTCTCGCGCAGCCGGGCCTTCGAATGGGCGTACGAACGAGCCGACCTGGGCAAGGCCGTCGACCACGGCAAATGGCAGATGAACCCGCAGACGGTGAACGCCTACAACGACACCTCGCAGAACCAGATCGTGTTCCCCGCCGGCATCCTGCAAGCGCCTCTCTTCGATCCGGCGGCCGATCCGGCGGTCAATTACGGCGCGATCGGCGCGGTGATCGGCCACGAGATCAGCCATGGCTTCGACGACCAGGGCCGCAAGTACGACGAAACCGGGCGGCTACGCGACTGGTGGACGGCCGAGGATGGCAAGCGCTTCGAGGCCCAGGCTGAAGTGCTGGGCAAGCAGTACGACACCTACGAAGGCGCGCCGGGCATGTTCATCAACGGCAAGCTGACCATGGGCGAAAACATCGCCGACCTGGCCGGCCTGCAGGTTTCGCTGGACGCCTATCACGCCTCGCTGGGCGGCAAGCCCGCGCCCGTGATCGACGGCATGACCGGCGATCAGCGCTTTTTCCTGGCTTTCGGCCAGAACTGGCGCAGCAAGATGCGCGAGGACACGCTGAAACAGCAGATTACGTCGGATCCGCACTCTCCGCCCGCCTTCCGGGTGATCGGCCCGACCCGCAACATCGACGCCTGGTACACGGCCTTCGACGTCAAGCCGGGTCAGACCTACTACCTGGCGCCGGAAGCCCGCTCGCGGATCTGGTGACGGAAACGCCCCGCGTCGCAAGGTGACGCGGGGCGCAGACCGTGTCCTGGAAGGATCAGGCGACCTTCTTGACCGGCGCCTTCTCGACATGGACGTTCAGGTAGTTGAAACCGCCCGAGCCGTTCCAATCCTTGTCCACCGACAGGGCGGCGGTAAATTTGGCCAGGAACGAGCCGATGGCCGGGGGCGGCACGCTGTAGACGAACTCGCCGCTCAGCGAGACCAACTGCTGATTAGGGCCAAAGCCCGTCTGATAGATCTGGCCGGTCACCGGGAACCGGTGCTGGCCGCCGACGATCGCCTGGTTGATCTCGGCAATGCCGCTGACGTGGCCGGAGGCGGCTTGAACCGTCAGGGCCAGGTTGACGATGGGGGCGCCAGGCGTCCCGACGTTCCCGACCACCGCCTTGACGAAGTAGAGGCCGATCGCGTTGTCCGCGGCCTTTTGGGTGTGAAGCGTACCGATATCATCAGCCATGACACATCCTCCTGGTGTAGACGACCTTCCTGATCGCCCATTGGGAGAGTGATACATGTTGGCGCGAGCGCCGCCCAAAGAAACCTGAGCGCGCTTTGCCTTTTTCTATCCACCTATAGGTGCATATCGTCCGTGGACGAGCGGAGCGAGTCGCCGGACTTCGGAAGCGACAAGGCCCGGTCGCGATGGAGATCGCGGCCGGGCCTTGCAGGGTGCTTTAGAATAATTCGCCTGAGACGGCGGCGGGCTTACTCGCCGGCAGCGATCTGGCCGCGAGCCAGGGCCAGCAGTTCGTCCATCTTGCGACGAACTTCGCCCTCGCCGACGTTGACGCCAGAGCCCTTCAGGTCGCCGGCCACCTTGCGCAGCACGTCCTCGTCGCCGGGCTGCTCGAAGTCCGACTTGACGACGGCGCGAGCATATTCCTCGACGGTCGCCAGGCCCATCAGTTCAGCCGCCCATTCGCCCAGCAGGCGGTTGCGGCGCGCGGTCGCCTTGAATTCCAGTTCCTGGTCCAGCGCGAACTTGCGTTCGAAACCCTGTTCGCGTTCGTCGAAGGTGGTCATGAAGGCCCCAATAGTCTCTGAGCGGGCTGCATATCCCGTGGCGAGCCGCCGGGCAATCCGGAGCAACGTCGCATCGGCTCAGATTCCGGTCACAATACCGAGGCCGCCGCCAGCCCTGTTTGCGCGGGAAGGCCTGTTCAGCTAACTTTCGGGCGGACATTTTTCGTGAGCGGCCTTGAGTCGAACGCCGCGCGCAGCTATCCGCCGCGCGCGCTTTTCGTTCTTAGAAGGGGCGCTCGCAACCAGAAGGGCCTCGACGAGAGCCATGACCCCCCGCCGCAAGAAGATCTACGAAGGCAAGGCCAAGATCCTGTACGAGGGTCCCGAACCGGGCACGCTGATCCAGTACTTCAAGGACGACGCCACCGCCTTCAACGCCCAGAAGAAGGCGGTCCTCGAAGGCAAGGGCGTGATCAACAACCGCATCAGCGAGTACATCATGACTCGCCTGAACGGCATCGGCGTGCAGAACCACTTCATCCGCCGCCTGAACCTGCGCGAACAGCTCATCAAGGAAGTCGAGATCATTCCGCTCGAGGTCGTGGTGCGCAATATCGCCGCCGGCTCGATCGCCACGCGCCTGGGCCTGACCGAGGGCACCCCGCTGCCGCGCTCGATCATCGAGTTCTACTACAAGGACGACAAGCTCAACGATCCGATGGTCTCTGAGGAGCACATCACTGCGTTCAACTGGGCCGCCACCCAGGAGATCGACGACATGATGGCCATGGCCCTGCGCGTGAACGACTACCTGTCGGGCCTGTTCAGCGGCGTCGGCATCACCCTGGTGGATTTCAAGATCGAGTTTGGCCGCATCTACGAAGGCGATTTCTCGCGCGTGATCCTGGCCGACGAGATCAGCCCCGACAGCTGCCGCCTGTGGGACTCGGCCACCAACGAGAAGATGGACAAGGACCGGTTCCGCCGCGACCTGGGCAACGTCATCGAAAGCTACACCGAGGTGGCCCGCCGCCTTGGCATCATGAAGGAAATGCCCACCGTCATCCAAGGCGGCGTGCATTAACCGACAAACCCTTCTCCCCTAGGGAGAAGAAGGGGCCCGCGACCTCGTCGTGGGAGGATGAAGGGTTACACCTCGTCCAAGCCCCCTATCCCCTCACCCTCCCATGCGGCGCATGGGCCCCTCCCTCTCCATCGGAGAGGGTGACGCAGGCCAGGAGAATATCTTGAAAGCCACCGTCCACGTGTTCCTCAAGCCCGGCGTGCTCGACGTCCAGGGCAAGGCCGTCGAGAGCGCCCTGCATGGACTGGGCTGGGCCGGCGTCTCCAGCGCCCGGGTCGGCCGCACCATCGAGTTCGATCTGGCTGAGACCGACGCCGAGAAAGCCAAGGCCGAGGTCAAGGCCATGTGCGAGAAGCTGCTGGCCAACACGGTCATCGAAAGCTACCGCATCGACGTGGCGTAAGCGCCAACCGCCGGGGACATGCGCATGCGCGTGTCCCCAGGCTTTTCCAAAGCCTACCTCTTCCCCTCCCCGGCCCGGCGCCCCATCTCGGACGAACACGGACAGGGGAGACAGCATGAGCCGCGCCTACGAACTGGCCCAGGTCAATATCGGCCGCCTGAAGGCGCCGATCGATCATCCGTCCATCAAGGACTTCGTGGATAACCTGGACGCCGTGAACGCCCTGGCCGAGGGCTCGCCCGGCTTCGTCTGGCGGCTGACGGGCGAAGGCAACAACGCCACGGATCTGGCCCCATTCGAGGATCCGCTGATCGCGATCAACATGTCGGTCTGGACGGACATTCCCTCGCTGGGAGCCTTCGTCTATCGCAGCGACCACGTGCGGATCATGCGTCGCCGCCGCGAGTGGTTCGAGCACATGGATCTCTACATGGTGCTGTGGTGGATCCCCGCCGGCCATCGTCCGACGATCGAGGAGGCGAAGGCCAGGTTGGCCCTGCTGGAAGCCCAAGGCCCCACGCCCGCGGCCTTCACGTTCAAGGTTCCCTTCCCGACGCCGGACCTGACGCCCGTCGAGCCGGTGCTGGACGAATGCGCCTGAGGCTAGGCGCCATCTGAACGTTTGCGGCTCGCGAGGCGTTGAACGGTCAGGCTTTCAGGCCTGGACCGGGAAACGGACATGAGCGTAGGGCGCAGGGACTTCCTGTTGGGCGGTGGACTGGCGATGGCCGCCGCCCCCGCCCCGGCCCAGGTCACGCCCGCATCGCCCCAACCCTACCAGCCTTCGCCCGGCGCCGTCGCGGCGCCGCCGCCCGACTGGGACGCCGTGAAGGCCCAGTTCCAGACCGCGCCCGACCAGATCAACATGAGCGCCATGCTGATCGCCAGCCACCCGCTGCCGCTACGGGCCGCCATCGATCGTTTCCGGCGCGAAATGGACTGGCGGCCGGTGACTTACCTGGACGACAACAACCGCCGCCTCCAGGCCTATTCCCGCGCCGCCGCCGGCCGCTATCTCGGCGTGACCGGCGACCAGGTGGCCCTGACCGACAGCACCACCATGGGCGTGGCGCTGGTCTATGCCGGGTTGAAGCTGGGCTACGGCGACGAGATCGTCACCACCAATCAGGACTACTACGTCACCCACGAGAGCCTGCGCCGCGCCTCGCTCCGCAACGGCTCGACCGTGCGCCGCATCGACCTGTTCGACAGTATCGAGACCGTGTCGGAGGCTCAGATCGTCGCCCGGCTGATGGCCGCGGTCACGCCGCGCACCCGCGTGATGGCCCTGACCTGGGTGCATTCCAGCACCGGCCTGAAGCTGCCCCTGCCGGCGATCTCGGCCGCCCTGGCACAGGTCAACGCCGCGCGGCAGGAGCCCGAGCGGATCATCCTGGCGGTGGACGGCGCGCACGGCTTTGGCGCCCAGGACGCCACCCTGGCCAGCCTGGGCTGCGACGTCCTCATGGCCGGTTGCCACAAGTGGCTGTTCGGCCCGCGCGGCACGGGGATCATCGCCGCCAACGCCGCGGGGTGGAACCGGTTGCGCCCCACCATTCCCAGCTATGTCGACAGCAATGCCTGGACCGCCTGGGTCAACAACGCGCCGCTACCCGACCACACCGATGGCCCGCTGATGTCGCCCGGCGGCTTCAAGGCGTTCGAGCATCTGTGGGCCATCCCAACGGCGATCGAGTTTCATGAGGGGATCGGCAAGGCTCACGTCGCCGCCCGCACCACCCAACTGGCCGACCAGTTGAAGGCCGGCCTGGCCCTGATGCCCCACGTCCGCCTGGTCACGCCCCGCGATGCGCGCCTGTCGGCCGGCATCGTCTCGTTTGACGTGCACGGCCTGTCGACCGACGCGGCGGTGGCCCGTCTGCGCGCGCGCCGGATCATCGCCTCGGCGGCGCCCTACGCCATCCAGCATGTGAGGCTGACGCCCAGCATCATGAATTCGCCCGCCGAGGTGGACCTGGCGCTGGCGGAGGTGCGGGGGCTGGCCGCCGCCTAGGGGCAAGGATGGCCTTTCCCCCTGACATCCCGTCCGAACGATGCTACAGGCCCGCGCCATGAAAGCCGCCGTCGTCGTCTTCCCGGGTTCCAACTGCGATCGTGACTGCAAGGTCGCCATCGAGCGCTCCGCCGGAGCACGCGTCGAGATGGTCTGGCACCAGGAGACGGCCCTGCCGGACGACCTGGACCTGATCGTCCTGCCCGGCGGCTTCTCTTACGGGGACTACCTGCGCTGCGGCGCGATGGCCGCCCAGAGCCCCGTGATGAAGGAAGTCGTCGCCGCCGCCGACAAGGGCGTGGCCGTCGTGGGCATCTGCAATGGCTTCCAGGTGCTGACCGAGGTCGGCCTGCTGCCGGGAGCCCTGCTGCGCAATGCGGGCCTGAAATACATCTGCAAGCCGATCGAGCTGGACGTCGTCAACAGCCAGACCCGCTTCACCGCCGGGTTCGGCGAGCAGCGCGATGCGGTCATGACCATCGGTAACGGCGAGGGCAACTACTTCGCCGACGAGGAAACCCTCGACCGACTGGAGGGCGAGGGCCAGGTGGTGTTCCGCTACAAGCAGAACCCCAACGGCTCGGCCCGGAACATCGCCGGCGTCATGAACGCCAAGGGCAACGTGCTGGGCCTTATGCCCCACCCGGACCGCGCCTTTGACGCTGACCTGGGCTCGGAAGACGGCGCGATCCTGTTCCGTAGCGTCTTCGAAAGCGCCTGATCCTCCTCCGCTTCGCGAGACGCGGAGCGCTGTTATATTATAGCGCTTCGTGAAAAGCGCCCCTAAGCTGTCCCCAATCTTTGGGGAGCTTTCCATGAGTCTCGCTTACACCCTGCGCGCCGCCCTGCTGGCGGCGGCCGCCGCGTCGACCTTCGCCGCGACCGCGTCTCACGCCCAGACGCCCGCCCTCACGCCCGACATCGACGGCAAGTACGTCGCGCCCAAGAACGGCTACGACTACGACAAGCGCGTGGTCATGGTGCCCATGCGCGACGGGACCAAGCTCTACACGGTCATCGTCGTGCCCAAGGGCGCCAGGAACGCGCCGATCCTGCTGACCCGCACGCCCTATAACGCCGCCAAGCGCGCCGCCCGCAACGAGAGCGGCTCGATGCTGTCGGCCCTGCCCCAGGGCGACGAAGTATTCGTCAAGGACGGCTATATCCGCGTCTTCCAGGACATCCGCGGCAAGTACGGCTCGGAAGGCGACTACGTCATGACCCGCCCCCTGAAGGGGCCGCTGAACAACAGCGAGGTCGACCACTCCACCGACGCCTACGACACCATCGACTGGCTGACCAAGAACGTGCCCGAGAGCAACGGCAAGGTCGGCATGCTGGGCAGCTCGTACGAAGGCTTCACCGTGGTGATGGCCCTGGTCAATCCGCACCCGGCTCTGAAGGTGGCCGCGCCGATGAGCCCGATGGTCGACGGCTGGATGGGCGACGACTGGTTCCACTACGGCGCCTTCCGGCAGGTGAACTTCGACTACTTCACTGGCCAGACCACAAAGCGTGGCGCGGGCGATCCGGTGGTGCGCCAGAGCCCCGACGACTACGAAAACTTCCGTCGCGCCGGCTCCGCTGGCGACTACGCCAAGGCCAACGGCATCGACCAGTTGCCCTGGTGGAAGAAGCTCAGCGAGAACGCGGCCTACACCCCGTTCTGGAGCGAGCAGGCGCTGGACAAGACCATGGCCGAGCAACCGCTGAAGGTGCCCACCATGTGGATCCAGGGCCTGTGGGACCAGGAGGACATGTGGGGCGCGGTGCACGCCTACGCCGCCACCGAACCCAAGGACACGAACAACGACAAGAGCTACCTGGTGCTGGGCCCCTGGCGTCACAGCCAGGTGAATTACGACGGCTCCAGCCTGGGCGCCTTCAAGTGGGACGGCGACACCGCGCTGCAGTTCCGCCGCGACGTGCTGCTGCCGTTCTTCAACCAGTACCTCAAGGACGGCGCGCCCAAGGCCGACACCCCGCCGGTGCTGATCTACGATCCCGGCCAGAACCGCTGGGATCGCTACAAGACCTGGCCGCAAGGCAAGACCCGGAACCTCTACCTGGAGGCCAGGGGCGGCCTGTCGTTCAGCGCCCCCGCTCCGGCGAAGGGCGCCGAGGCCTATGACGAGTACGTCTCCGATCCAGCCAAGCCCGTGCCCTACATCCCGCGTCCGATGAAGTTCGGCGACCGGGACAAGTGGACGCCGTGGCTGCTGACCGACCAGCGCGCGGTGGCCGACCGCACCGATGTGTTGAGCTACGTCTCGGAGCCCCTGACCGCGCCGCTGAAGATCGCCGGCGTGCCGAAGGTGAACCTGACGGCCTCGACCAGCGGGACCGACGCCGACTGGGTGGTGAAGCTGATCGACGTCTTCCCCGACGAAGTCCCCAGCCGGCCCGAGCTGGGCGGCTATCAGCTGGCCGTGGGCATGGACATCTTCCGGGGCCGCTACCGCGAGAGCTTCAGCGCGCCCAAGGCCCTGAAGGCCAACACGCCGCTGAAGTACCAGTTCATCCTGCCGACCGCGAACTACACGTTCCAGCCCGGCCACCGGATCATGGTGCAGGTGCAGTCCAGCTGGTTCCCGCTCTACGACCGCAACCCGCAGACCTTCGTGCCGAACATCTTCTTCGCCAAGCCTGGCGACTACGTGAAGGCCACGCAGCGGGTGTTCCACGCGGGGGCCGAGGCCAGCTTCATCGAACTGCCGGTGGTGGAGTGACTTGAGAAGGGGCGCTCCCCCTGAGGGGGAGCTGTCGCGTAGCGACTGAAGGGGGAGTGGCCCTGGGGCCCTCTTCCCCCTCCGCCCCTTCGGGCCGCCTCCCCCCTTCAGGGGGAGGCCCCTAGTCCAGGATCGGTTTCTCGATCTCGTAGACCACGTCTTCCAGCTTGCTCTGGAACAGGGTCTGGGCGTCGCGGACGCCCTGATTGTAGTAGTGCGGCCCCAAATGCTCGCTGATGAAGTCGAGCAGGAAGCCGGCCTGCAAGGCGCTGGCCTCGCAGTCCAGCTCGCGGTCCAGGAAGCGCGACAGCCTATGGATCAGATCGTCGCGCAGCGGCTTGCCGAACTCGATCTTGGCCATGTCGCGCCTCCCCACCCGGACCTCTCTAGCCGATCGCCCCGAAGCACCATGCAAGGACGGACTTCTGGGCGTGGATGCGGTTCTCGGCCTCGTCCCAGGCCAGCGAGCGCGGGCCGTCCAGAACGCTGTCGGTGACCTCTTCGCCGCGGTGGGCGGGCAGGCAGTGCAGGAAGACGCCATCCGGCTTGGACAGATCCATCAGGGCGTCGTCGACCTGATAAGGCTCCAGAGCCGCCAGGCGCTCGTCATGGTCGGTGTCGCCCATCGAGACCCAGGTGTCGGCCACGACCACGTCGGCGCCGCGCACGGCCTCCTTGGGGTCCTCCATCATCGTCACCCTGCCCTGCAGGTTGGCCGCGCGGGCCAGGTCGTGCAGATCGGCGTGATAGACCGAGGGACAGGCGATCTTCAGCTCGAAGCCCAGCAGCGGTGCGGCGTGGATGAAGCTGGAGCAGACGTTGTTGCCGTCGCCCACCCAGGCGATCGTCTTGCCGCCCACGTCGCCGCGGTGCTCCTCGATGGTGAGGATGTCGGCCATGATCTGGCACGGGTGGCTCTTGTCCGTCAGGCCGTTGATCACGGGCACGGTCGAAACCTGGGCGAAGCGCTCGACGTCAGCGTGGCTGTTGGCGCGGATCATCACCGCATCGACCATGCGCGAAAGCACCTTGGCGGTGTCCTCGATGGTCTCGCCACGGCCCAGCTGCATGTCGGCCGAGGTCGAGATGATCGCGTCGCCGCCCAGCTGGCGGATGGCCGCGTCGAACGAGAAGCGGGTGCGGGTCGAGTTCTTCTGGAAGATCATCGCCAGCACGCGGTCCCTGGCCGGCGCGTCGGCGTCGACGCGACCCAGCGGCCAGCCCTTGCGGGCGGCCTTGCGGGCCTTGGCGTCCTCGAGGATCAGGCGCAGGGTCGCGCCGTCCAGCTTCCAGAGATCGATGAAGTGTCTGGGTTGGGTCATGGCCAAATCCCCCGGCTTCGTCCGCCCGCGTGACTGGGACGGACGAAGGTTCGGCTTTGGGTCCCGGCCCTTCGCCGGGACGCTCGGTTGTCAGGTCAGGCGGCCGCCTTGGCCCGGGCCGTCTCGCAAGCTTTTTCAAGCTTGGCGATGGCCTCGGAGGCTTCCTCAAGGGTCAGGTTCAGGGCGGGCAGCAGGCGCACGCAGTTGTCGCCGCCTCCGGCCACCAGCAGCTTCTGGTCGCGGGCCAGCACCATGAACTCGCGATTGTTCGGGATCAGCTTGACCCCGACCAGCAGGCCCTTACCGCGGATGTCGACGATGACGTCCGGGAAGCGGTCCTTCAGGCCGTTCAGTTGCTGGGTGAAGAAGCCGGCGACCGTCTTCACGTTGTCGAGGAGCTCGGGCGTGTTGATCGCGTCGAAGGCCGCCTTGCCCACGGCCATGGCCAGCGGATTGCCGCCGAAGGTCGAGCCGTGGACGCCCACGGTCATGCCCTTGGCCGCCTCGGCCGTGGCCAGGCACGCGCCGATCGGGAAGCCGCCGCCCAGGGCCTTGGCCACCGTCATGATGTCGGGCGCAGCGTCGCTGGCCCACTCGTAGGCGAACAGCTTGCCGGTCCGGCCCATGCCGCACTGGATTTCGTCGTAGATCAGCAGGACGCCGGCGTCGCGGGTGATGGCGCGCAGCTCGTCCAGCTGGGCTTCGCTCAGGGCCCGGGCCCCGCCCTCGCCCTGGACGGGCTCGATGATCACGCCGGCCGTGGTCGGACCGATCGCGGCCTTCAGGGCCTCGAAGTCGCCGAACGGCAGCTGGATATAGCCCGGCAGGCGCGGGCCGAAACCTTCCAGGTAGCTGGCGTTGCCGGACGCGTTGACGGCGGCGTACGAGCGGCCGTGGAACGAGCCGTCGAAGCCGATGATGTCGACCCGCTCAGGCTGGCCGTTGGCCACGTGATAGCGACGGGCGGTCTTCAGGGCGCACTCGATCGCCTCGGTGCCCGAATTGGTGAAGAACACCGCGTCGGCGAAGGTGGCCGCGCACAGCTTGTCGGCCAGTTCTTCCTGCTCGGGAATGCGGTAGATGTTGGAGACGTGCCAGAGCTTCTCGCCCTGGGTCTTCAGTGCTTCGACCAGCACGGGGTGGGCGTGGCCCAGGCCGTCGGTGGCGATGCCAGCCACGCAGTCCAGGTACTCCTCGCCGTCGGTCGAGATCAGGCGCGAGCCTCGGCCTCGCTCGAACGCCAGCGGGGCGCGGTTGTAGACGCCCATGATGTGCTGCTGCGACGAAGCGGACGAGGTCGGCGTGCTCAAGACGAGCCTCCCTAAAAGGAAAGAAGCCCCCGTGCGGAAAGCGCGGGGACCGGAAGGCCAAGCGTTGTCGGCGTGTAACCCTGCTCTGTCAACAAAGCGGCCGTGAATTTTGGATGTCGGAGCCCAGCGGGCGGGCTTTCGGGGCGTGGAGGCCACACTGTTGGCGGTAACGCAGGGCCGCCTCGCGCTTGCGGTCGCGATCGCCTCGCCCTACCCCTTATGCACGGGGGAATTGAAACGCGGATCAGGAGATCGCCGATGAAGGTTCTCGCCCCAGCCCTGCTGTCGCTTTCGCTCCTGGCAGGATGCGCGGCCACGCCGCCGGCCAGGCCGACCGGTCCCTCCAGCGCGGCGGTCACCGGCCAGGTGGTGTGGCGCGAGCGGATCATGCTGCCGCCCCAGACCAAGGTCATCGTGCGCCTGCAGGACGTGAGCCTGGCCGACGCGCCGGCCAAAGTGATCTCCGAAGCCGTGATACCGGCCCAGGCGCCGCCGGTGGCCTTCTCCCTGGGGTACGGCCCGGCCCAGATCTCGCCCCGCGCCCGCTACGCGGTCTCGGCCCGCGTCGAGGTGGACGGCCAGTTGCGCTTCATCAACGACACCCACATCGCCGTCATCAACGACGGGCCCACCAAGGACGTCGAGGTTCTGGTCAAGGGCGTCGGCGGCTAGCGCCTTCGCCTCTTCCGTCGAAACGAAAAGGCCGCCTCGTCGGAGGCGGCCTTTGCAGATCAGCTCTTCAGCCGGTACCCGGTGCGGAACAGGCCCCAGCACCAGAGGAACAGCCCCACCGACAGGGCCGCCGTCACCACCGCGCCGATCGCCACCGAACCATCGGCGTGGCCGATAAAGCCGTAGCGAAAGCCGTCGATCAGGTAGAAGAACGGGTTGAAGTGGCTGGCCGAACGGAACGGCTCGGGCAGCTTGTCGACGAGGTAGAAGGTGCCCGACAGGAAGGTCATGGGCATGATCACGAAGTTGGTCACGGCCGCCAGCTGATCGAACTTCTCCGACCACAGGCCCGCCAGCACGCCGGCCAGGCCCAGGATGACCGAGGCCCCCACGGCGAAATAGAGGATCGCCCACAGGTGCGAGACCGACAGGCCAGCGCCCGGCAGCACGCCGATGACAGCGGCGGTCACGGCGCCCACGACAATCCCGCGTGTCGCCGCGCCCAGGCCGAAGGCGGCCACCTGCTCCAGCGGCGACAGCGGCGGGGTCAGGAAGTCCGGCGTCAGGCCCATCATCTTGGCCTGGATCAGCGAGGAGGACGAATTGGCGAAGGCGTTGTTGAGGATGGCCATCATGATCAGGCCCGGGGCCACGAAATGGCCGAAGGTCACGCCCTCGACAGCCGGTCGACTGGAGCCGACGGCCACCACGAAGACCAGCATGTAGAGCAAGGTCGTGACGACCGGAGCGGCCACTGTCTGGGTCCCCACCTTCCAGAAGCGGCGGATCTCGCGCTGGTACAGGGTGAAGAACCCGCTCCAGTTCCAGCCATGATAGTCGCGTGGCTGTGGGGGGATGACGGCGTCCGTCATGTCTCTCATGGGTCTAGGATCCTGAAACGCCCAAACCTTTCGTCGCTGAATAGCGCATAAAAAGGTTCCAGATCAAATACTTGAGGCTTGGTGAAGGCCGGCTTCGGCGCCGGTTCCCAGCCGCCATGCCCACGCATGTGCGCCCGCCGCCGCCGGAGCGCAAGCCACGCTCCGGAAGAATCAATATATAGTTCCTGTGGACAGAGCTCTCACAGCCTATTGTGCGCTTTAACGCATTCTTTACACTATGTAGTAGGTCAGCCGCCGGCGGGGCGGTCTGTACACCAGATGTAGAGGCCAGGGCGAGTCGGGGAAACCCGCCTTGGCCGGGATTTTAGGCGGAGAAGGGTCATGAGCTGGACTGACGAACGGGTCACCACCTTGAAGAAGCTTTGGCTGGACGGCCTTTCGGCCAGCCAGATCGCCAAACAGCTGGGCGGCGTCACGCGCAACGCCGTGATCGGTAAGGTGCACCGCCTGGGCCTGTCGGGCCGCGCCGCGCCGTCGCAACCGGCGCGTCCGGCGTTCAAGGCGCCGCGTCCGGCTCGTCCGGCCGCCACGACGATGCCCTCGGCTCCGCGCCGGGTGATCGCCGCCGAGCCCGCGCCGCTGCCGGCCGTGGCCCAGCCGCCGTCGGTCCCGGCGTTCCGCGCCGAGGAGCCGGGTTCGGCCACCGTACTGACCCTGGGCGCGCACATGTGCAAGTGGCCGATCGGCGATCCGTCGGCCGACGGCTTCACCTTCTGCGGCCGTCGCTCGTCGGAAGGCCCCTACTGCGGCGAGCACGCGCGCATCGCCTACCAGCCGCAACCCACCAAGAAGAAGGCCGGAGCCACCGAACTGGCCCGTTCGCTGCGCCGCTACATCTAGCGGCCAGCTTTCCTGGTCGGAACGAAGCCCCGGACGCCCGTCGTCCGGGGCTTTCTTTATGTCCTGGGCGGCGCGAGCTCGACGGCGGCGACGCCGGATCGCGAGCCGGGTTAGCCCCGGGCCGCGATCCGTCTTATCTAGAACCCCATGACCGACACCGTCGCCCCTGATTCCAACGCGCAGGCCTATTCCGTCTCGGAACTGGCCTTCGCCCTCAAGCGCACGCTGGAAGACCGCTACAGCTTCGTGCGGCTGCGGGGCGAATTGTCGAAGGTGACCCACCACTCCAACGGCCACGTCTACCTGACCATCAAGGACGACAAGGCCGCCATCGACGGGGTGGTGTGGAAGGGCAACGTGCGTCAGCTGCAGGTGCGGCCCGAGCACGGGCTCGAGGTGATCGTCACCGGCAAGATCACGACCTATCCGGCCGGATCGCGCTATCAGATCGTCATCGAGACCATGGAGGCCGCGGGCATCGGCGCCCTGCTGGCCCAATTGGAACGGCTGAAAGCCAAGCTGCACGCCGAAGGCCTGTTCGCCGCCGACCGCAAGCGTCCCCTCCCCTCGATGCCGGCCGTGGTCGGGGTGATCACCAGTCCGACTGGCGCGGTGATCCGCGACATCCTGCACCGGATCCGCGACCGCTGGCCCTGCCGCGTGCTGGTCTGGCCCTGCGTGGTGCAGGGCGACGCGGCCGCCGGACAGGTCAGCGCCGCCATCCGAGGCTTCAACGCCATCGTCCCCGGGGGAGCCGTGCCGCGGCCCGACGTGTTGATCGTCGCCCGAGGCGGCGGCTCAGTCGAGGACCTGTGGGCGTTCAATGACGAAGGCCTGGCTCGCACGGTGGCCGAAGGGACAATTCCCCTGATCTCGGCCGTGGGCCACGAGACCGACACCACCCTGATCGACTTCGTCTCCGACCGCCGCGCGCCCACGCCGACCGCCGCCGCCGAGATGGCCACGCCGGTGCTCAGCGAGCTCAAGGCCCTGGTCGCCGACTACGAGCGCCGCCTGACCCGCTGCGGCGGCCGGGCGGTCGAAGAGCGCCGCACGCGCCTGGTCAGCGCCGCACGCGGCCTGCCTCGCCCCGCCGACCTGCTGGCCCTGGCCCAGCAGCGCCTGGACCTGGCCGTACGCGGCCTGCCCCGCCTGGACGACCTGACCGCCCCGGCAGAACGCCGCTTCAAGGAGATCGCCGCCCGGCTGGACCTGGCCCTGCAGCGTAACACCGACATCCACGCCCGCGACCTGATCAAGGTGACCGCGCGCCTGTCGCCCGACGCCCTGCACCGCCAGCGCGCCGAGGCCGCTCGGCGGGTCGGCGACGTTGGCCGGCGCCTGGACCTGGCTGCTCGCCGCGCGCCCGAGCGGATCGGACAGCACGCCCGCCTGCCGGCCCTGGGCGAACGGCTGAACGCGGCCGCCACCCGCCGGATCGAGCGCGAAGCCGACCGCCTGACCGGCCTGGACAAGCTGCGCCTGTCGCTGGATCCCAACCGTCCGCTGGAGCTGGGCTTCGCTCTGGTGCGCAAGGCCGACGGCACGATCGCCCGCTCAGCCGGCGAACTGGCCAGCGGCGAGCGGGTGAACCTGAGGTTCAAGAGCGGCGACCGCGATGCGGTGATAGACGGCGAAGGCGCCGCGCCGCCCCCACCGCCGGCCTCGGCGCCGCCCGCTTCCCGGCCCGCGCCAAAGCCCAAGGCCCCGCCTCCGTCCACCGACCAGGGCAGCCTGTTCTAACCCCGTCCTTTGGCGTAAAAGACTTCCCATGAACGCGTACGATCCCAATCTCGGCAAGGGCGGCCAGGCCGTGCTGCACTACGGCGACGGCGAGTTCGCCGTGCTCAATCCCGGCGCCTACGTTCTGTGCGCCGTTACGGGCGCGCGCGTCTCCCTGGACGCCCTGCGTTACTGGAGCCCGGAATTGCAGGAAGCCTATGCCGGTCCGGCCGAGGCGCTGAAGCGCTGGCAAGAGACCCGCGCCTGAACCGTCGCGCGCTCCTGACCCAAGCCATCGGCCTCGTCGGGACCCTGGGTCTCGCCTCGACGGCCCGCGCCGCCGCGCCCGGTCTCGTCCTTTATGGTCGTTTCGTTCAGGGCGGCTATGCGATCGGCCGCACCGCGCCGCGCGCCCAGGTGCTGTTGAACGGCGTCGCCATAACCCAGGCCTCGGCCGACGGCTGGTTCGTCATAGGGTTTGACCGCGACGCTCCCCCGCCCGCCCTGATCACGGTCGAAACGCCGGACGGCTCGGCCAGCCACCAGGCGACGATTGCGCCAGGGACGTTCGACATCCAACGCATCGACGGCCTGCCCCAGGATCAGGTGGCCCCCAGCGATCCGGTTCTGCTGGCTCGCATCGCCGCCGAGGGCGCGCGCAAGTCGGCGGGCTTCGCCAGCCGCATCGATGGCGACTTCTTCCGCACGGGCTTCATCTGGCCGGTCCAAGCCACGCGGCGTTCGTCCAGCTTCGGCGGCCAGCGCATCCTGAACGGCGAGCCCAAGCGCCCGCACTACGGCGTGGACCTGGCCGCGCCAGTGGGAACGCCGGTCGTCGCACCCGCCGCCGGCATGGTCAGCTTCGCCGAGAAGGGGCTGCATTTCGAAGGCGGATTGATCCTGATCGACCATGGCCAGGGCCTCATCACCGCCTATCTTCACCTGTCGCGGATCGACGTGACGGCGGGCCAGTCCGTCACTCAGGGCCAAACGATCGGAGCGGTCGGCAAGGAGGGGCGCGTCACCGGTCCGCACCTTTGCTGGCGCATGAAATGGCGCGATCAGAATCTCGATCCTTCACTGCTGATCGGCCCGCCGCCACGCGCATAGGGCGAGTTTTATGGTGAAGTTTCCCCTGTCAGGGGATCGACAGCCCGTTAACCGTGAAGTATCCCCAGGCCATCCCGTTCAATTGGTGATGGAGATTGGTCCGCATGTCCGCGGAGCTCGAACAGTTGCGGTTCTTGCTGGTGGACGACAACCATCACATGCGGATGATCGTTTCGACCATCCTCAAGGGGGTGGGCGTGCGGCATGTGCACGAAGCCATGGACGGCGCCGAAGCCCTGCAGATCCTGCGTGACCGCCAGATCGACATCGCCATCGTCGACTTCAAGATGTCGCCGCTGGATGGGGTTCAGTTCGCCGAGCTGGTGCGCAAGTCGCCCGACAGCAACGATCCGTTTCTGCCGATCATCATGCTGACCGGCTTCGCCGAGCGTCATCGCGTGTTCGAGGCTCGCGACGCGGGTGTGACCGAGATCGTGGTCAAGCCGGTGACAGCCCGCTCGCTGCTGGATCGCATAAACACCGTGATCTTCAAGCCCCGGCCTTTCATCCGGTCCGAGGACTATTTCGGCCCCTGCCGCCGCCGGCGGGACGATCCGCACTATGACGGCCCGCGCCGCCGAGCCCATGAGCTGACGGTCGAGATCTAGACCTTCTCGGCCTGTTCCGCCGCAGACAGGGCCGCATAGACTTCATTGGGCCACCGGCGGTGCACCCAGAACCACTCTTCAGGCCGCTCGCGGATGCGCTCTTCCATGAAGGCGTTGATCATCCGGACCCCGGCCTCGATGTCGGCGGTGCGATCGCCCGTGTCGGGCACCACGATCGGGTCGTGGACCACCGCGCGGAAGTGAGCCCCCTTGATCCGCTGCACCGACATCGGCTGCAGGACCGTCCCGAAACGGATCGCCAGGCGCGTAGGTCCCGGCGCGGTACGAGCCGGATGGCCGAAGAACGGCGCTTCCACCCCATTGTTGAACTTCTGGTCGTTCATCAGCGCCACCGATACGCCGCGTTTCATCGCCTCCAGCAGTTCGCGCGCCCCGTCGCCGCCCTTGGGCGCGAACAGACGCACGCCATAGCGGAAGCGGCTGGCCTTGATCCGCTCGTCCACATACGGGTTGTTGGCGGCGCGATAAGTCATCTCGCAGGTGACGCCCGAATTGACGATGGCCGCGGGCATGATCTCCCAGTTGGAAAGATGGCCCGAGACGAAGACCACCGGAACCTTGTCGGCGGCGATCTGGAACAGACGTTCCTGATTGACCACCTCTACCCGGCCGGTCGACGGCAACAGCTTGTCCATCAAGGGGAATTCGGCGAACGAGCGCCCCAATCCCTCCCATTGGGCCCGCAGCATACGGGCGCGCCAGGCCTCGTCCTTATCCGGAAAAGCCAGCTTCAGGTTGCGCGTGGCCACCTTGTGAGCGCCGCTCAGCGGACCGATCGTACGGCCGATCCAGGCCCCGAAATCCGAGGCGCGATCCACGCCAAGCAGACGCACCAGGCCGATGAAGACATCGAAGCCCAGCGCCTCGAGGCGCCACAGAAGATCCTGGGTCCACGACCCGCGCTTGTCTGACATGCCGCCTTACTAACCTGCTTCGCGTTCGAACGGGACTCGATGCGTCGTCGGCGCACCATGGGTGAAATCTCGAATCCGACTCTCGCCCGGCACGCGACTTGCGGCTGGCTATGCAGATCGTGCCGTTCCGGCACGGGTCGGAAACAATCGGGGGCTCGATCTCCATGGGCAACAACATCGACATCCACCTGGGCAAGCGCCTGCGCCGCCGGCGTCGGTTGCTGGGCCTGACCCAACAACAGCTGGCGGGCACGGTCGGCGTGCGCTTCCAGCAGATCCAGAAGTACGAATGCGGCGCCAACCGCATCTCTGCGGCTCGCCTATGGCAGCTGTCCGAGGCGCTGGACGTGCCGGTGGGCTACTTCTACGACGGCCTTTCGGAACAGGCTCGCCGCGAGGGCCAGAGCGAGGGCGAAGGCGGCGAGATGTTCGCCCGCAAGGAGACCCTGGACCTGATCCGCGCCTACTACCTGCTGGGCGAGCGTCCGCGTCGTCGCCTGCTGGACCTGGCCAAGTCGCTGAACGGCGCAGAACCGGCCGAAGCCTGACGCCTGGCCCGAGCACGGACGGTGGCGCCGAGTCGCGGGGCGGGCTAAAGCTCGCGCCCATGACCCTCGCCGCCGACCGCCTCGCCCAGCTCGACGCCTTCGTCATCGATCTGAACCGCGCCTCCGCCGCGGCCATACTGCCGCTGTTCCGGGCCGATCATGGCCTGGAGGACAAGGCCGCAGGCAAGGACCTGCCGCGCGACAGCCACGCCGCGTTCGATCCGGTCACCGAGGCCGATCGCGGGGCCGAGGCGGCCATCCGCAAGTTGATCGCCGAGCGCCACCCCGAGCACGGGGTGATCGGCGAGGAGTACGGTGAGGACCGCCCCGACGCCGAGTTCGTGTGGGTGCTGGATCCCATCGATGGCACGCGCGCCTTCATTTCCGGCCTGCCCCTGTGGACCACCCTGATCGGCCTGCGCCATCAGGGTCGCCCCGTTCTGGGCTCGATCGGCCAGCCCTATCTGGGCGAGATCTTCGTCGGCTCCGCCGCTGGCTCGCGCCTGATCTCACGCGACGGCGAGCGGGCCATCCAGGTGCGCGAGTGCGCCGCCCTGACCGACGCCGTCATCGCCACCACCGACCCCGAAGCCTGTTTCGACGGCGCCGAGCTGGGCGCCTGGCGGCAGGTGCGTGCGGCGGCCAAGCTGGCTCGCCTGGGCTGCGACGCCTACGCCTACGCCATGGTCGCCATGGGCAAGATGGACATGGTGATCGAGGCCGGCCTGAAATCGTGGGACATCGAGGCCGCCATTCCCCTGATCGAGGGCGCGGGCGGCGTCGTCACGGACTGGCGCGGCCAGACCATCGGCCCGAACGGCGGCCAGATGGTGATCAGCGGCGACCGCCGCTGCCTGGACGAGGCCCTGGTCTCGCTGAAGCGTTCGGCGAAGTAGGCTAGCGCGGCGCCACGGCGTCGACGGTTTCGTCGAAAGCCTTCCAGAACACCGCCCGACGGTCGTCGGTCTCGATCAGGATCTCGTGGAAGGCGTCCGAGATCTCCAGGTATCGCCCCCGGGGGATGCGCCCTGCGATCGACTTCTCGTCGGCCACCAGCACGCGGCTATCCTGGCCGGCCCCGACAATGGTCACCGGAATCGCGATCGCCTCCACCCCCTTGGCGCGGCGCAGCCAGGCGCAGGCCGAGAAGGCGAAGTCGGTCCATCCCCAGGTGATGCCGCCCAAGGCGATGTCAGGATTGGCCTTCATCTGCGCGTGAAGGCGCGCATAACGCGCCGCGTCGTGGGTCAGGGCGTCCTTCGGGAAGGTCTGGACGAACGGATCGCCCGCGTCGCCCAGCACGTACTCGCCCTTGTAGCGCGAACGCGCCATCACCCAGGCCAGGGCTCGAGCCGGACCGGCGGGCTTGCCGCCCGTGTTGAGGCCGAGCATCGGCGCCGACAGCACAGCGGCGGCGAACCGCGTTTCGCCATGGGCCAGGACCAGGGTGGTCAGGCAACCGCCCATGGAGTGTCCCAGGGCGATCCAGGGCTTGGGCAGGCGGGCCTCGAAGGCCGCCAACAGCGCCTGGTAGTCGGAGAGGAAGGGCTTGAAGCCGTCGGCATGGCCCTTGAGCCGGTCCGACAAGGCGCGGTGCGAGAGCCCCTGCCCTCGCCAGTCATGAACCAGGACCACGAAGTCGCGATCCAGAAGGTCCTGAACGACCTCGAAATACTTCTCGATCGGCTCGCTCCGCCCGGGGCTCACCACCACCGAACCGCGCGCCTTGCCTTGCGGCGAGAACAGGGCGGCGCGGAGGGTCGCCCCATCCGCGCCGCTGAACCATTCGGCCTCGCCGTGGTCGGGGATCGGCGCCTCGGGAATCGAGACCAGAGGCGCTTTCCCCGGCATGGATCAGCGCATCTTCGAGAAGAGCGCCGCCATCTTCGATTGCAGGGCCATGGCCGCGCCCATGTCCGACAGTTTCAGCTTGCCGGTCATCACGGCCATCGTCGGATCGAGCGAGCCGGCGCCGATGGCCAGCAGGTCGTCCAGCGACAGGGTCATGGTCAGGTCGGCGGGCTTGTCTTCGTTGGTGACCGAGCCGCCATCGATGTGGATGACGCCGGCGTCCTTCAGGTCGAACTTCAGGCTCTTGCCGAGGCCGCTGTCGTCGCCCACGGCGGTTTTGATGCGGTCGGTGATTTCCTGCAACGTGGCCATTAGCGCGTCTCCCTCTTTGCGCGTGGATTCCTTGGGCGGGCACACTGGCCGCTCGGAAGCGGCGAGTAAACACTGTTTAGACTGCTCGACCGCCTATTTTTTCTTGTCATAGAAGTCCACCAGGGTCGGGGTCTTGGCTAGGCGCACCCGCGAAGCCCCCTTGTAGACGCCCGAGCGATAGACCACCGCGCCGTCCACCACCGGCAGCGGCTGCGTGCCGCCGTTGGGGAACACCACGACCCCGGACTCCGCCTTGGCGAACGTCAGGCCCGTCATCTGGGGAGCCATCATCGCCATGGCGCCGGCCGTCTTGCGGATGGCGGCGTTGGACTCGGTCACGGTCGCCTCCAGTTCCGACGTTTCGTACTCGGTCGCGGCCCTGAGAACGGGCGCCAGTTGCATGGACGTACCGAACTTCGTGTCGGCCGGAACGTCGAACACCACATTCGCCTTGCCCTGGAGCTGGGCCAAGGTGGGCAGGCGCTCGAAGCGCCCCTTGGCGTCGATCGGCAACGGCGTGCGCGCGCCGTTGGCCTCGACCAGCACGGCCTTCACGCCCGTCGCCGGCTGACCGTCGCGCCTCAGGCCGTAGGTCACCTTGATCCGTGCGCGTTCGGCCGGCGGGACCTTCAGGAAGCTCTCCAGGAAGGCGAAGACCTTGCCGGCCGGCGCGGTCTTGCCATCGTCGGCGTGAGCCACGGGGACCAGCAGCAGAGCGGCGGCCAGGCTGGCCAGGGCGGCGCGGCGAAGGCGTTTGTCGATCATGGTCACTTCGGTTTGACGAACTTGAGGGTCATGCGGTCGCTTTCGCCGATCGCGTCGTACTTCGTGTGATCAAAGCCAGGCTCGGCCGGGTCGCCGCGCGGCGCCGACAGGCGCGTGGGCGGCAGGGTCCAGACGCCAAACGGATGGTCCTTGGTGTCCTTGGGATTGGCGTTGATCTCGCTGGTCCCGGCCAGGACAAAACCGGCTTCCTTGGCGATCTGGCTCACATAGTCCTGCTGGACGTAGCCATCGGCGGCCAGCACGTCCTGCACCTTCCCCGGATCGGCGCGATGCTCCTCGACGCCCAGGACTCCGCCAGGCTTGAGCGCGGCCAGGGCGTCGTGGAACGCCTTCTCGACCAGTCCCGCGGCCATCCAGTTGTGCAGGTTGCGCAGGAACAGCACCAGGTCGGCCGAACCAGCCGGCGCCACCGGACCGCTGGAGGGTCCGAAGGCCGTGATGGTCACGTCGCCATAGACCTTCTTCTTGTCGTC
This sequence comes from Caulobacter sp., assembly GCA_017745235.1. Taxonomy (GTDB): domain Bacteria; phylum Pseudomonadota; class Alphaproteobacteria; order Caulobacterales; family Caulobacteraceae; genus Caulobacter. The sequence goes on from JAGHZU010000007.1 coordinate 50,831, forward strand.
CAGCTTGCGGCGATAGGCGTCGACGATCTCCCTGGCCGTGGGGTCCTCGGGCAGATTGGTCTGCAGCGAGGCGGCGTACAGCTTGCCGCCGGTGGCCGCCAGGTAAGGGGCCAGGATGTCGGTGTACCAGCCGGCGCCGGGCCAGAACTCCACGACCGTCTGGCCGGGCTTCAGCCCCCAGAACTCCAGGGTTTCGACCGGATGACGCCAGATGTCGCGAGCCCGGTCAGCCGGCGCGCGCCAGTCCCCTTGAACGGCGGCCTGAAGCGTCAAGGGCTTGGCCTTGGCCACCGACTTGGCGGTCTTGGGCTCTTCGGACTTACGGCCGCATCCAGCCAAGCCCATGGCGGCGCCTGCGACCAGCAGCCCGCGACGCGACCACCGCCATTCCCAATCCATGCTCACCCCCGACACGATCTCGAACACGCTTTCCAACTTGCCGCCCGACCTTGGCGAAACGGCGCCCTCCCCCAGGCGGCGCCGTCAAGCCGGCTTGCGGAAACGCAAGGTCATGCGGTCGCTCTCGCCGATCGCGTCGTACTTGGCGCGGTCGAATTTCGGATCGGCCGGCTGGCCCGATGGGGCGCTCTGGCGCGTGGGCGGCAAGGTCCACACGCCGAACGGATGGTCCTTGGTGTCCTTGGGATTGGCGTTGATCTCCGACTGGGCCTCGAGCTTGAAACCCGCCTTCTCGGCGAGGGCCACGACGGTGGCGGTGGCCAAATAGCCGTCGGCGCCCTTGTCGCTCTCGGCCTTGGGATCGGCGCGATGGTCCTCGACCGCCAGGATGCCGCCCGGCTTCAACACCTCGAAGAAGTCCTTGAAGATCTTGTCGGCCACGCCGGGCTGGACGGTCCAGTTGTGAACGTTGCGGGCAGTCAGGACCAGGTCGGCAGAGCCTGGCGCGCCCAGCGGCGCGGCGACGGGACCGAAATTGACGAACTGCACCGCGCCGTACTTGGCCGGATCCATGAAACGCATCTCGAAATCGGCGCGGGACCGGCGCGCGCCGTCCGAGATCTTGGGATTGGCCAGGTCGGCCAGGCCGGCGACGTAGGTCCCGCCCGTCGCCTTGGCGTAGGGCGCCAGGATCTCTGTCCAATAGCCGCCGCCAGGCGAGACCTCGATCACGGTCTGATGCGGCTTCAGTCCCCAGAAGACCAGGCTTTCGTAGGGGTGGCGCGCGCCGTCGCGGGCCACGTTGGCCGGTGTCCGCAGCGGTGAGGCGATGGCGGCGGCCAGCGCCTCATCCTTGCCCTGGGCCAGGGCGGGCGCGGCGAAGCTCAACAGAGGCGCGGCGAAAAATCCCGACAGGACAGCCATCAGCAGGCGGCGGCGGTGGGTCATCGTCGTCTCTCCAAGGCGCGACAAGGATCGGGCGCGCCGACCTTAGCCTTGGGAGAACAGCGATCAAGCGATTCACCCGCCAGCCGTCCATTCAACCCCTTGAAGTGGAAATTCGCCTCACCACCTTGGTCTCGAAGGCGCTGGAAAGCCGGGCCTTCCGGATCGCGGCGACGCCTCATGAAGGGTCGCCAAGGGTCTGAACACACAACGTTCCTTGCTTGGAAAGAAGGAAGTGACCATGCGTACGATCGACCTGTCGCCCCTGTACCGTTCGCTCGTCGGCTTCGACCGACTGGCCGCCCAGCTCGATGCCGCCGCTTCGAACGAAGCCGCCTCGGGCTACCCCCCCTACAACATCGAGCGCACCGGCGAGAACGCCTACCGCATCGAGATCGCCGTCGCCGGCTTCAAGTCCGACGAGCTGAACATCGAGGCCAAGGAAGGCCTGCTGACCGTCACCGGCCGCAAGGCGGCCAACGACGAGGCCAAGCAGTACCTGCATCGCGGCCTGGCCGCGCGCAACTTCGAGCGCCGCTTCCAACTGGCCGACTATGTGCTGGTGACCGACGCCGCCCTCTCGGACGGCCTGCTGGCGATCACCCTCAAGCGCGAGCTCCCCGAAGCGCTCAAGCCCCGCACGATCGAGATTAAGTCGGGCTCCAACCTGATCGAAGGTGAAAAAGTCGAAGGCGAAAAGGCGGCTTAATCGCCCTCTCGCGCGTTACACTATCTCCCCTCTATAGCCTTGCAGGGCGACGCGGCGACGCGTCGCCCTTTTCTTTTGGCCACCGGCGCGGTCGGCGAACAGGACCTGGGCTCGATCTCAGGCCGATGTCGGATCCAAGCCCTGGACCTGATGGAGGTCGCAATCGCGAAAACTGGCCTTGGCCAGCCGCGCTCCGGTCAGGTCGGCGCCGCGCAAGTCCGCTCCATCGAGGATGGCCTCGCTGAGGTCCGCAGCCTGCATCTGGACGTAGCGCAGCCGCGCGGACTTGAGGCTGACCTGGGTGCGGCGTTCGGGCCCCAACGGCAAAGGCGACAGGAAGGCCTGGCGCAGGTCGGCCTTGGTCAGGTTCGCGCCCGACAGCTTGGCGCCGCGCAGATCGGCGCCGCGAAGATTGGCCGTGCGCAAGTCGGCGTTCTGAAGATTGGCGCCCTGCAGCTGGGCCCCGGACAGGTCCAGGCCCACAAGACAGGCGCCTTGGGCGCTCATCGCCGTCAGGCGCAGGCCCCGCAAGCGATCGCCCAACGGGCGCAGGTCCTCGCCATCGAGGCGGGCGGCCGCGCCCTCCTTGCCGCCGGTCCGGCACCACAGCTGGTTGTCGAGGCACCGCCGGTGCAATTCGTCGGCCCGTGACAGGGCCTGGGCGGTGGACGCGGCCAGGCAGCCCTGCATGGCCGCCCCGGAAATCCTGGCCAGGGAGGTGTCGACTCCCGCCATGACCGCGCCGTTCAGGTTCGCCCCCTCCAGGTTCGCGCCCTTCACGTCCGCCCCATCCAGGATCGCTCCGGCCAGGTTGGCTTCCTTGAGGTTGGCCCCCGACAGCTTGGCCCCGCGCAGGGAGCAGTCGCTGAAATCGGCCTTGAAGGCCGAAACGCCCGAGAATTGTGAACCGTCCAGGGTGGCGCCGGAGAAATTGGCCTCGTCCACCTCGCCGTTGCGGGCTTCGTGGCGGCAGGTTTCCAGCCCCTTGCGCGGATGAGGGACGGCGATCTGCCCCTCGCGGAAATCGGCCTGGGTCAGGTCGGCCTGGGAAAGGTTGGCGCCGCGCAGGCAAGCGCCGCGCAGGTCGGCGCGAACCAGCATCGCCTGGCGCAGATCGGCCTGGCGCAGATCGCAGCCGAACAGGTTGGCCCGCTCGAGCTTGGCGCGGATCATCCGGCAGCCGTCCAGGATCGAAGCCGACAGGTCGGCGTCGGCCAGGTTGCGGAACGACAGGTCCAGGCCCGACAGGTTCATGAAGCGCAAGGACGCGCGCTTGCCACCCTGCTTTCCGGTCACGAACTTCTCGTGCGCGGTCAGGATCATGTCCAGCTCGGCCTGACTCAGCCGGCGGCGTCCAGCAATGCTCTGCGCGGCCGTCATTTCCCCCACGTGCCCCCGGAAGAAGGTATTGATCGCGCTGAGAAATAACGATGATCGACGAGCGAAGCGTTAAAACCGCGCGTTTTTGTCGCAACCCTCGCGATGAAAAACCGCGCTGCCCAGTTAGATGACGTCGTCCAGCCCCCTCGCCCCGGTTCGGATCGCGCCCGTGACGTCGATCTCCTTGAGCAGGGCGTTGGTGAAGTTGGCGCGCGAAAGATCCGCACCGATCAGACAGGCCTGGCGCAAGTCGGCCCGGGCGAAGTCGGCATTGGTCAGCAGCGCGCCCGTCAGGTCGCTGGGCAGCAGGCGGTCACGGCCGATCAGAAGCGGCCCCAACTGGGCCTCGCGCAGATCCGACCCCGCCAGCTTCGCGCCCTTCAGCCGCGCCCCGCGCAGGTCGGCGCGGCGCAGATTGCAGGCCCGCAAGTCCGCCCCTTCGAGCTGAGCGCCCTGCATCTGCACGCTTTCCATGTCCAGGCCGTAGAACACCGCGCCCTTCGCCGACAGGGCCGTGAGGTTGAAGCCGCGCACAGACTTGAGGTTTCGCAGGTCGGCTTTGTCGAACACCGACGGCTTGCCCTCGGCGCCGCCCGTCTCGCACCAGCGGGCGTGGTCGGCGATCATCTGCTCGTACGGCATGTCCGCCACGTCCACCCCGGCGGGCTTGTCGGTCAGGGCCCCGTCCAGGTTGGTGTCGTTGATGTTCCAGGACATCGTCTTGGCGCCGACCAGCACGGCGTTGCGGAGGTCCGCGCCGACCAGGTTCGCGCCCGACAGGTCAGCCCCGGCCAGGTTCGCGCCGTTGAAATTGGCCTGCTTGAGGTTGGCCCGCACCAGCTTGGCGTCCTTCAGGATCGCGTCGCTGAAGTCGGCCTTGGTGGCGATGATGCCCGACAGGCGCGAGCGTTCCAGGTTCGCCCCGGCCAGGTTGGCCCCCATGGCGTAGGCTTCACGCTGCATCGGCTCGAGGATGCGATAGCCCTCCTTGCGGTCGGCGGCGGCGATCTGCCCCTCGCGCAGGTCGGCCTCGAACATGTCGGCGCCGGTCAGATTGGCGCCGCGCAGGCTGGAGCCGCGCAGGTCGGCGCGGCGCAGCGAGGCGTCGGTCAGGTCCGAGCCCTGCATGTCCGCGCCGTACATCGTCGCGTTGTCCAGCTTGGCCTTGCGCATGTCGCAACCGACCAGCAGGGCGCCGGTGAAGTCGGCGTCGCACAGATTGCGGCCCGCGATCGACAGGCCGGAGAGATCGCAGAAGGCGAAGACCGCGCGCGCGCCGCCAAGCCGAGCCGACCACAGCCGGTCGTGCTTGGCGCAGATCACGTCCACATCGTGTTGCGTCAGGCGCCGGTGCTCCTGGCCCGGTGCGCTCGGAACGGTCATGTCAGCTCGCGTCGTGTCCCCGAAGGGTAGGCCCGAACAATGCCCGACGCCGGATTAACGCTGCGTTTCCAAGGATTTCGGGACGATCGGGCCATCTTGCCCGACCGTCCCGGAGCCGGATCAACCCACGGTGGGAAGAGGCTGCGCGCGCGACTCGTCGAGATAGCGGGCGCCGGTCGGCTTCAGGTTCTCGTCCAGGTCGATCACCAGCGGATTGCCGGTCGGGATCTCGACGTGGACGATGTCGGCGTCCGGCACGCCGAACAGGTGCTTGACGATGGCGCGCAGCGAATTGCCGTGGGCGGCGACAAGCACGGTCTCCCCAGCCTTCAGCTTGGGTGCGATGGCCGCTTCCCAGTACGGCAGCACCCGCACCAGCGTGGTGGCCAGGCTTTCGGTCGAGGGCAGGTTCTTGCCGGCGTAGCGGCGGTCCTTGCTGAAGTCGTACTCGCCGCCGGGGGCCAGCTCCGGCGGCGGGATGTCATACGAACGGCGCCAGATGGTGACCTGCTCCTCGCCATGCTTGGCGGCGGTCTCGGCCTTGTTCAGGCCCGTCAGGCCGCCATAGTGGCGCTCGTTCAAACGCCAGTCCTTGGTGACCGGCACGAAGCTCTGGCCGGCCGCGTCCAGCGCCAGGTTGCAGGTGCGGATGGCCCGGGTCTGGACGGAGGTGAAGGCGTCGTCGAACTCGATGCCCGCGGCCTTGATCAGTTCGCCGCCCTTGCGGGCCTGGGCCTCGCCCTCGGCGGTCAGGTCGACGTCCACCCAGCCGGTGAAGCGGTTTTCGAGATTCCACTGGCTCTGGCCGTGGCGGAGCAGGACGAGGACGGGCATTGGACCTCCAGATGATGTCGCTGCGCGGGCTAAGCCCCGGGCGTGCGCACGTCAAGCGCCGCCCTTCTCTCGCCCCATGGCCGTGCTATAGGCTGGCCATGCCCGATCGCATCTTCATGCCGCTCATGGCCCTCATCGGCGTCGCGATGATCGCCCTGTCCCTCGTCTGGCCGCAGGGCTACGGCGACCGCTCGCCCGGCCCGTTCGGTTCGACGCCGATCCAGCAGACTCCGGACATGGCCGCGAAGATCCAGCGTGAAAAGGACGCCGCCGCGCGTCACGATATCGAGGCGCGCCGCGCCGCCGAAACCGCGGGCCAACAGCCGTGAGCGGCTTCGACGCCGTCGCGGTCGGCCGCCGCGTCCTGACCACCGAAGCCGACGCCCTGACCCAGCTGTCGGACGCCCTTGGCGAGTCGTTCGTCCGCGCGGTCGAAACCCTGTTCGCCTCCAAGGGGCGCGTCGTCTGCACCGGTATCGGCAAGTCGGGCCACGTGGCCCGCAAGATCGCCGCCACCATGGCCTCGACCGGCGCCCCGGCGATGTTCGTACACGCCGCCGAGGCCAGCCATGGCGACCTGGGCATGATCGGTCAGGACGACGTGGTGCTGGCGCTGTCGAAGTCGGGCGAGGCGCGGGAGCTTTCCGACACGCTCGCCTACGCCAAGCGCTTCTCGATTCCGCTGATCGCTATCACGGCCGTGGCCGACAGCCAGCTGGGCCGCGCCGCCGACATCCTGCTGCTGCTGCCGGATGCGCCCGAAGCGACGGCGGAGGTCAACGCCCCAACCACCTCCACCACCCTGCAGATGGCCCTGGGCGACGCCCTGGCCGTGGCGTTGCTGGAGCGCCGCGGCTTTACGGCCAGCGATTTCCGCATCTTTCACCCGGGCGGCAAGCTCGGAGCCATGCTGCGCACTGTCGGCGACCTGATGCATGGCGCGGGCGAACTGCCCCTGACACCCGAATCCGCTCCGATGAGCGAGGCGCTGCTGGTGATGAGCGAAAAGCGCTTCGGCGCCGTGGGGGTGATCTCGTCGGACGGAATGCTGACCGGTCTCATCACCGACGGCGACCTGCGCCGGCACATGGACGGACTCATGGGTCACACCGCCGGAGAGGTCATGACCCGTTCACCCCTGACCATCTCGCCCGGCGCCCTCGCGGCAGAGGCCCTGGCCCTGATGAACGAGCGCCGCATCACCGTGCTGTTCGTGGTCGAGCGCGGTCGCCCCGTAGGCATTCTGCACGTGCACGACCTGCTGCGGGCCGGCGTCATCTGACCTGAGCGGAGGGAGCCGGGATGGGGATGATCAAGGACATCTGGCGCGTGGGCCTGGTCCGGGCGCCCGTCGAAGCCCTGCTGAGCCCCGGCGGCCTGAACCAGCTGCCGGTGTCCTGGCTGCCCTCCCCGGGCCCGCTGCGCTTCGACGCCGACCCGTTCGGAGTCTGGCGCGGCGACCGCCTGTACGTGTTCGTCGAGACCTACGACTATCGCGATCGTGTGGGCGCCATCGACGTGCTGACGTTCGATCGCGACCTGCGCTTTCTGGAACGCCGCCCGGCCCTGCGCGAGCCCTGGCATCTTTCCTACCCCTTCGTGTTCGAGGCCGAAGGCGAGACCTGGATGCTTCCCGAGGCCCACAGGTCGGGCAAGCTGACGCTCTATCGCTGCGAGGCCTTTCCCGACCGGTGGGCTCCCCACACGACACTGGAGCTCGACGCCGTGGCGATCGACGCCACGCCCCTGTTCCATGACGGGCGCTGGTGGCTGTTCTACACGCCCGCGACCACCAAGGCGGCCAAGGTCAGCGAGCTGCGAGCTGCGTATGCGTCCAGCATCACCGGTCCCTGGACGTCTCATCCCGACAATCCGCTGTGGTTCGACGCCTCGAAGTCACGGCCGGGCGGACGACCGATCGTCAAGGATGGAATCGTGACCCTGTTCATGCAGGATTGCCGCACGACCTATGGCGGCGCGATGCGCCCCCTGCGCCTGACCACTCTGACGCCCGAGCGGATCGAGGCCGAAGCGGGCGAGGTTATATTCCCGCCCCCCGGCTTCGCTCCCTACGACAAGGGCTTTCACACGGTATCGAGCGCGGGCGCAGTCACGCTGATCGACGCCAAGCGCTTCCTCGTGTCGCCGGCCTCGCTGTGGCTGGACCTGCGGCGAGCGTTGCTGAAGCTCTCGCGGCGCGGCTGATCGGCACCACGTTCGGCGCCGCCCGCTCCGCCACCACCGCATCGAATTCGGCCAGATAGGCCTCGGCGATCGGCCCAAGACGATAGCGTTCGACGCTTTGCGCCAGCCAGAAGGGATCAGGCGCCGGCTGGGCCAACGCGGTCTTGACGGCGGCGGCCAATCCCTCGACGTCACCGATGGGAGCCACGCCGCCACAGTCGCCGGCCGCCAGAAGCTCGTGCGCGGCGGGGGTGCAGGCCGTGCTGACGACCGGACGGCCCGCGCCCAGCGCCTCCACGATCACCGCGGCGTAGCCCTCGTAGTAGGAGCTGAGCAGAAAGAGCCGGGCGGCCTCGAGCCAGGGCCGAATATCCGGCACATAGCCTGGCAGGGTCACCCGGTCGGCGACGCCAAGCTCCCAGGCCAAGGCCTCCAGCGCCGTACGGCAGGGCCCCTCCCCCAGGATGACCAGTCGAGCCTCGGGGTCGCCAAGCCGGGCGAAGGCCCGCAGGGCGATGTCGAAGCCCTTCTCCTCGACCAGCCGGCCCGCGGCCAGGATGGTCCTGCCCTCCACGGGCGCGAAGGGGCGATCGTCGTCATCCAGCGCCGGCAATCGGATGCAGTGGGTGATGGACGGCCAGAGCACGCGATCGGCGTCGCGGGTCATGCTGGGCGACAGCGAGATGGCCCGGTCCACCCGACGAAACTGGCGACGCGTGCGAAGATTGTAGGGAATCTGGGCCAGGGCGCTGCGGCCGTGACGATAGAGGGGCGTCCCGATCTGGGCGATCACCGCCGGGCGTAGCGCCGGGGGCAACCGGTCGATCTCGGGCAGCACGGGCCAGTGATAGTTGCCTGGTACGAACAGCACGTCGGGCCGACGCTGGGCGATCCATTCCGCCAGGGCCCGCCCCAGGCGCTTGCGCGAGCCCTTGCCGCGAGGGATCGGCGGATCGGCCTGGACGACCTCGATCCCGGCGTCGATCAACGCCGCAAGAGGCCCCTCGGTCGTACCGCAAAACAGCGTCACCCGCCGGCCCAGCGCGGCCCAGCGATTGGCCAGCCGCACGGCGATCCTTTCCGATCCGCCCAGCGGCAGGTCGTGCAGCACGATCGCGATCGCGCCGGCTCCATTGTCCATCTTCGTCACGTGTTCCAGAACAGCCCCGACTGGCCGAGCCCCCACCGCATGCGGATGATCCCGGCCTCCCCATGAGTCAGACGGCGCGGAACGGACGTTCCCTCATCGCCGGATGGACCGTTCGATTTTCGCTTGCGTGGCTCGGCCCGGACGGGCGATCTCGGGCTCATGCGACCCGCTCACGCTTTCGTCCTGCTGTCGGCTGTCCTGATCGCCGCTCCCGCCGCAGCGGCCGACCCTGGCACGTTGCAGCAGAAGGACACCATGCGCGACGCGGTGGCCGCGCCGCTGGAGGATCTGAACCTCAAGCAGACCAAGATCCCGCCGGTGCTCGAGCGCGCCGCCGCCGATCCCTACGACCTGGAGGGCCTGACCCGCTGCGAGGGCGTCGCTGGCGAAATCGGTCGGCTGGACGCGGCCCTGGGCCCGGACCTCGACGAGGCGCCCCCGCCCGACGAGCGCTCGCGCGGCAAGAAAGTCGTCGACGCCGCCTGGGGCGCGGGCGTCAGCGAGGTGCGCGACACGACCCGGCATGTCCTGCCGTTCCGAGGCTGGATCCGCCACCTGACCGGCGCGGCCAGACACGACAAGGCCGTACAGGCGGCGATCAAGGCCGGCGGCGTGCGGCGCGGCTATCTCAAAGGCGTGGGCATGCGCATGAACTGCGCCCCACCGGCCGCGCCCAGCTGGTTCGTCCCGGCCCCACCGCCCAAACCGCCCGCCCCGCCCGCGCCGCCGCCCCGGCAGATCGACAGCTTTGTCGGCTTCTGGACGACGTTCTGGAACGGCTTGGTGGAATGGCTGCGGAGCTGGTGGCCGCTCTAGGCGATCGCCAGGGCCTCGCGGACCCGGTCGGCCAGCTGCCGCCCCTGGAAAGGCTTCATCACATAGCCCGCAGCGCCCAGCTGCATGGCCTGGACGATACGATCCAACCGCCCATCGCCCGTCAGCATCAGCACGGGCAAGTCCTTGCCGTTGGGCGAGTCCTTGATGGCCCTCAGGGCGTCGAGTCCACTTTCCCCCGGCATGCGTACATCGAGCATCAGCAAGGCCGGCGTCTCGCGCGCCAGGGCCGCCTGCACTGCCGCCACCGAGGCGAAGCCGCGCACGACGAAGCCCTCGTGCTCCAGGCTGATCTGCACCAGCTCCAGGGTGACGGCGTCGTCGTCAGCGACGAAAATCAGGGGCGGCGCGAGCAGCATGCGAAAGGCTTAACGCGAGGCCAGCTTGAGCGGAAGCCTTTGAGGTAGCGCAAGGCCTACAAGGCCGCCTAGCGCGTGCCGAATGTCCGGTCTCCGGCGTCGCCCAGGCCCGGCACGATGTAGCCGTGGTCATTCAGCTCGGCATCGACAGCCGCCGTCCAGATCGGCACGTCGGGATGGGCCGCACGCAAGGTTTCCACGCCCTGGACCGAGGCCACCAGGCAGACGAAGCGCAGATCCCCGACGCCCGACCGCTTCAGAAGGTCGACGGCGGCCACCGCCGTATGGCCCGTGGCCAGCATGGGATCGACGATGATCACGAGGCGATCGCTAATGTCCTCGGGAGTCTTGTAGTAGTACTCGACTGCTTCCAGCGTCTGAGGATCACGGAACAGGCCCACATGCGCCACGCGCGCGGACGGCACGAGGTCCAGCATGCCCTCGGCCATGCCCAGGCCCGCGCGCAGGATCGGGGCGAACACCAGCTTCTTGCCGGCGATTTCCTCCGTTGTCGTCGCCGCGACCGGCGTCTCGATCTCGACGGCGTGGGTCGGCAGGCTGCGCGTGACTTCGTAGCAGAGCAGCGTCGCCGTCTCGCGCATCAGGGCGCGGAAGGTCTTGGTCGAAGTGGTCCTGTCGCGCATGCGGCTGAGCTTGTGCCGCACCAGGGGGTGGTCGACGATCGTGACGCCTTGCATGGAATGGCCGCTCCTTGGTTCGCGACTTCAAGTGCCGCGTCACGGCCTCCACGCCAAGGAAAAATCAGCGATCGGGCCCGTAGGCGCGCAGGAAGGCCTCGACCGCGGGCAGCACGTCGGCGTCGATCTGCTGGGACGTCGGCTCGGGCATGGCGTTGCAGAGACGCGCCTTCAGCATGCGGTTCTGGCACAGGCCGATGAACTGGTGAGCCGCGTGGATGGGGTCGTCGACCTTCAGCAGCCCTTGCTCGTCGGCCAGGCGCAGCATGCCGCCCAGGCGCTCGGCCCCGCTCTGGGGCCCGCTTTCATAGAAAGCCTTGCCGATCTCGGGCGAACGTTCGGCTTCGGCCACGATCAGGCGGAAGTTCAGCATGTTGAAGTCGCTCAGGACGATCGCCAGGTACGTCCGCCCCAGCTTGGTCAGCGCCGTGCGGATGTCGCCCAGCTCAGTCTGCAGCTCGAACATCGCCTCCTGCTGCCACGCGCAGTGGCGCACCATGTAGGCCGTGAACAACTCCTCCTTGTTTTTGAAGTAGTTGTAGAGCGTGCCCTTGGAGCCGCCGACCTTGGCGGCGATAGCCGACATCGAGGCGTTGGCGTAGCCCTCGGCCAGGAAGACCTCGCGCGCGACGTCGAGGATCGCTTCACGGCGAGCGTCCCGATCGATGCGCGGCTTTGCGTCCTGAGTCATTTTTTTGCTCCGAGCCTCGCCACGCGGCTTGATCCGTCATGGTCGAGGTCTATATCAGCCCCGCCATATGACCGTACTGTACGGTCAATTCAAGGCGTCGAGCCATGACACAGTCCAAAATCGCAACCTCCACCGTTCCTTTTCAAGCAAAGAAGCGGGAGGTAGGGACGACCGTCACGGTCCTGCTGGCCGCCCTGCTGACCAGCGCCTGCGCGACCCTCCCCGCCAAGATCCCGGCGGCCGTGGCCAAGGCGCCCGAGAGCTACGCCACCGCCCAGGCCCTGGCCGCGCCTGAAACAGCATGGCCGACCGACACCTGGTGGAAGGCCTATAGCGACACCCAGCTGGATGGCCTGGTGGATGAGGCCCTGACCGGCTCGCCCACCCTGGCCCAGGCCCAGGCCCGCCTGCGCCGCGCCCAGGCCCAGGTCCGCGCCGCCAAGGCCGCCGACCTGCCGGGCGTCAGCGCCAACGGCGGCGTCGAGCGCGCCAAGCAAAGCTACAACAACGGCATTCCCGCCGACTTCGTGCCGCAGGGCTACAACGCCTACGGCAACCTCTCGCTGAACTTCGACTGGGAACTGGACTTCTGGGGCAAAAACCGGGCGGCCGTCGCCGCCGCCGCCTCCGAAGCCAAGGCCGCCCAGGCCGACGCCGCCCAGGCCCGGCTGATGCTGGCTTCCTCGGTGGTCGCCACCTATGCCGACCTCAGCCGCCTCTACGCCGAGCGCGACGTCGCCGAACGGGCCGTGGCCCTGCGAATGGAGACCGAGGCCCTCGTCCGCGACCGCGTCGCCAACGGGCTGGACACCCAGGGCGAGCTGCGCCAGGCCGAGGCCGGTCCGCCGGCCGCCCGCGCCGAACTGGCCGCCATCGACGAACAGATCGCCCAGACCCGCAACGCCCTGGCCGCCCTGCTGGGCGCGGGTCCGGATCGCGGCCTGTCGATCGTCCGTCCCGCCCCGGCCAGCCTCAAGTCGTTCGGCCTGCCCACGAACCTGGCCGCCGAGCTGATTGGCCGCCGACCCGACGTGGTGGCCGCCAAGTGGCGCGCCGAGGCCGCCGACCGCCGCATCGGCCAGGCCAAGGCCGCCTTCTATCCCAACGTGAACCTGGCCGGCGCCATCGGCGTGCAGGCCTTGCACCTGGACAAGCTGTTCGACAGCGGCTCGGACGCCGGCAGCATCGGCCCCGCTTTCAGCCTGCCGATCTTTGAGGGCGGCCGCCTGCGCGCCAACCTCCGCGGCGCCGAGGCCGACCGCGACGGCGCGGTCGCCACATACAACGGGGCGGTCACCCAGGCCCTGCGGGAGGTGGCCGACGTGACGGCCAGCGAGCGCGCCCTGAACACCCGGCTGTCCGAAAGCCGCGCGGCCCTGGCCGCCAGCGAGGACGGCTACCGCATCGCCAAGCTGCGCTACCAGGGCGGCCTGTCGACCTACCAGAACGTATTGATCGCCGAGCTCTCGGTGCTGACCAACCGCCGGATCGTGGCCGACCTCGAAAGCCGCGCCCTGACCCTGGACGTCGCCCTGGTGCGCGCCCTGGGCGGCGGCTTCGCCCCCGCCTGACCCGAAGCCCGACGACCAGCTTCACCCCATTCTCCGCCCATTCCCCTTTCGCGCCTTCAGGACCTCCCCATGGCCGACTCTTCCGCCTCCTCCCCTGCCGCCGCCAGCCGCCGCCGGCGCCTGCTCAGCGGCCTGGCCGCCGTCGTCGTGATCGGCGCGGTCGGCTGGACCGCCTACGCCTTCCTGATCGGAGGCAAGCATGTCGAGACCGACAACGCCTATGTCGGCGCCGACAGCGCCCAGGTCACCCCGCTGGTCAGCGGTCCGGTGGCCAAGGTGCTCGTCTCCGAAACCCAGATCGTCCAGGCCGGCCAGCCGCTCGTGGTGCTCGACGACGCCGACGCCAGGATCGCCGTCCTGTCGGCCCAGGCCGCCCTCGGCCAGGCGCAGCGCAAGGTGCAGGGCTATTTCGCCAGCGACACGGCCCTGGCCGGGCAGGTCGCGGCTCGCGACGCCGACATCGCTCGCGCCCAGGCCGGAGTGACCAGCGCCCAGGCCGACCTGGAACGCGCCCGGGTCGAGCTGACCCGCCGCAAGGCGTTGTCGGACTCCGGCGCGGTGTCAGGTGAGGAGCTGACCACGGCCCAGACCCGCTTCACCAACGCCCAGTCGGCTCTGGCGGAGGCCAAGGCGGCCCTGGCCCAAGCCCAGGCCAGCCGCGGCGCCGCCATCGGCTCGCGCGACGTCAACACCGCCCTCATCTCGGGCCTGCCCGCCGGCAAGAACCCCGAGGTGGTCGCCGCCGAGGCCCGCTTGGCCGCCGCCGAACTGGCGCTGAGCCGGACGGTGCTGCGCGCCCCGATCGCCGGGGTGATTTCCAAGAAGAACGTCCAGATCGGCCAGCAGGTGCAGGTCGGCGCGCCCCTGATGGCTATCGTCCCGACGACCAGCGCCTATGTCGACGCCAACTTCAAGGAAGTGCAACTGGACAAGGTGTCGGTCGGTCAGCCCGTGACCCTGACCTCCGATCTCTACGGCGGCGGCGTGAAGTTCCACGGCAAGGTCGTGGGCCTGTCGGGCGGCACCGGTTCGGCCTTCTCGCTGATCCCGGCCCAGAACGCCTCGGGCAACTGGATCAAGGTGGTTCAGCGCCTGCCGGTGCGCATCGCCCTGGATCCGGCCGAACTGAAGGACCATCCGCTGCGCGTGGGCCTTTCGATGAAGGCCGTCATCGACGTCTCGAAGTAATCCGTTCGCGTTCGATCCAAGGAGGGCCGGATGGCCGCCCAGGACACTTCTCCAGCTGCCGAAGGCGCGTCCGCCGCGCCCTCTGCGGCGCCCGCAGGCCCCGCTCCCCTGACGGGCGCGACCCTCTGGTTCACCGCCATCGCCCTGGCGCTGGGCACCTTCATGCAGGTGCTGGACAGCACCATCGCCAACGTCTCGATCCCAACGATCGCCGGCAATCTGGGCGTCAGTTCCAGCCAGGGGACGTGGGTGATCACCTCGTTCGCCGTGGCGAACGGCGTCTCGGTGCCGCTAACCGGCTGGCTGATGGGACGCTACGGCGTAGTGAAGACCTTCGTCGTCTCGGTGCTGTTGTTCACCCTGGCTTCATTCCTGTGCGGAATCTCGTGGAGCCTGACGTCGCTGATCGGCTTCCGCCTGCTGCAGGGCCTGGTCTCCGGACCGATGATCCCGGGCTCCCAAGCCCTGCTGATCATGATCTTCCCAGCCCACAAACGGGGCACGGCCCTGGCCATCTGGTCGATGACCACCCTGGTGGCCCCGATCTGCGGACCGATCCTAGGCGGCTACATCTCCGACAATATCGCCTGGGAGTGGATCTTCCTGATCAACGTGCCCGTCGGCCTGATCTGCGCCTTCTTCTGCTGGCGCCCGCTGGCCAGCCGCGAGACCCCTACCCGCAAGGTTCCGATCGACACCACCGGCTTCATGCTGCTGCTGATCTGGGTCGGAGCCCTGCAGGTGATGCTCGACACCGGCAAGGAGGCCGACTGGTTCAACTCGCCCGCTATCGTGGTGGAGACCCTGGTGGCCATCATCGGCTTCATCGCCTGGGTGATCTGGGAGCTGCACGAGAAGCATCCGATCGTCGACCTGTCGCTGTTCAAGTCCAAGAACTTCGCCCTGGGCACCCTGGCCTTCTGCCTGGGCTATGCGGTGTTCTTCGGCTCTAACCTGCTGCAGCCGCTGTGGCTGCAGACCCGCATGGGTTACATCGCCACTTGGGCCGGTCTGGTGGCCGCGCCCAGCGGCGTGGTGGCCGTGATCCTGACGCCGTTCGCCGCCCGGATCATGCAGAAGGTCGACGCTCGCTGGACGGCCAGCCTGTCGATGGGCGCCTTCGCCCTGTCGTTCTTCATGCGCTCTGAGTTCACGCCCGACGTCGATTTCAGGGCCCTGGTCTGGCCGATGCTGGTGCAAGGGGTGGCGATGAGCACCTTCTTCCTGTCGATGGTGACGATCTCCCTGAACGGCGTCGCGCCGCACCAGCTACCCTCGGCCTCGGGCCTGTCGAACTTCTCGCGGATCACCGCGGGCAGCTTCGCCGCCTCGTTGGTCACGACGATCTGGGACCGCAGCGAGTCGCTGCACCAGAACCGGCTGGCCGAGACCATGGCGTCCAACGACCCGGCTTGGCTGGCGGCGGTGGACCGCATGCAGGCGGTGGGCCTGTCACACGCCCAGGCCGTGGGTGCGGCGACCAATCAGGTAGTCAACCAGGCCTATCTGCTGGCCACACTGGACTTCTTCCGGGCCTCGGCCTGGCTGGCGGTGCTGCTGATCCCCTGCATCTGGCTGACCAACAAGGCCATGAGCAGCGGCGCGGCCGTAGCCGCCGACTGAGCCGCCCTACCCATCCCTCTCGACGCCGCCTAAGATGGCGCGTCGAGAGGGTTTCGAAGACAAGATGACGACGCCGGCCGCCAATCCCCTGCGCCTCTACCAGCGCCTCGCCGCGTCGATCAGCCAGGGCATCGCCGAGGGCCGTTACCAGCCTGGCCAGCGCCTGGCCTCGGAGCGCGACCTGGCCGAGGAGTTCGGCGTCAGCCGTCCCACCGTCCGCCGCGCCGTGATCGCCCTGGAGATGCGCGGCCTGTTGGAGGCACGCCAGGGCTCCGGCGTCTATGTGCGCCAGGGCGGCCAAACCGCTCCGCCTCCCCCCAAGGACCTGGATATCGGCGCCTTCGACCAAGCCGAGGCTCGCCGCCTTTTCGAAGGCGAAGCCGCCGCCCTGGCCGCCACCCTCATCACCGACGAGGAGTTGGCCTATCTCGAGACCCTGGTGGCCGAGATGAACAGCGAGGAATCGACCAAGGAGCAGTCGGAGCTGGCCGACCGACAGTTCCACCTGACCATCGCCCAGGCCACTCGCAATAGCGCCGTGGCCCGGATCATCGAGAGCACCTGGGACTTGCGCTACAAGTCGCGCCTGTGCATGCAGATGCTGGAAAAGGCCCGGCACGTGCGCAAGCGCCCTCTTCGCGACGAGCACCAGGACATCATCGAAGCCCTGCGCACCCGCGACCCCCGCGCCGCCCGCGCAGCCATGCAGACGCACCTGGGCGGTCTGATCGAGAACCTGCTGCTGACGGCCGAACTCGAAGCCATGGAGCAGACTCGCGAGCGCCTGGCCAACAAGCGCGAGGAGATCGCCCTGCGGGCTGCCAGCGCCGCGAAATAGGACGCCGCGAACGCCTGTGGACAACCCTGGCGCTGCTTGCCACGCCTGCGGCAAAACGGGCAAATTTCTCCCCGATGCCCCCAGGGGTTAAAAACTCTAAGAATCGGGAAAACATGAGTTGCTTTTGATGGCCTCTCTCCACACAACGCCAACATAGACCTGACACAATCTTCACTGTTCAGGCTCGCTCGGAGGTGGCGCCATCCGGAATGGGGCAATTACTCCCTTCCAGCGTGCAAACTTGTGACCGGAAAGAGACACTCAGGCGCACCAGAGTTTCATGTCAGCAATATAAATTGACCGAACGTCGGTTCCCTCTCTAGCTCCCCTGCAATCGGTATCAGCGAAACTGAACCGGGGGACCGCCCGAGGCGCAGTGCGCGACCGAGGGCCTATTGGGGACTTTTGACCTTGACCATTAAATCCGCTCGGGGGCGCTTGTTGACCTCCACGATGATCTGCGGCGCGACCTTCGCCCTGCTCGGCGCGACCCAGGTCGCCGCCCAGACCGCACCGGCGCCGGCCGACGAACGCACCGCCGTCGAAGAGATCGTCGTCACCGGCTCGCTGTTCCGCCGCACCGACACCGAAACCCCCTCGCCGGTTACGGTGCTCACTAGCGAAACCCTGCAGCACGCGGGCATCTCGACCGCCGCTGACGCCATCCGGACGATCTCGGCCGACGGCGCCGGCTCGATCGGCACCGGCTTCCAGAGCGGCTTCAGCGCCGGCGGCTCGGCCGTCTCGCTGCGCGGCCTGGGCGTGTCCTCGACCCTGGTTCTGGTCGACGGCCTGCGCTCGGCCAATTTCCCGCTCAACGACGACGGCCACAACGCCTATGTCGACCTGAACTCGATCCCGTTCAGCCTGATCGACCGCATCGAAGTGCTGAAGGACGGCGCCTCGTCGTCGTACGGCGCTGACGCCATCGGCGGCGTTGTGAACCTGAAGCTCAAGAAGACCTTCAACGGCGTGGCCGGCAGCATCGAAGCTGGCGAAAGCGACCGGGGTGACGCCGAACACAAGCGCGCCGACATCACGGTGGGCTTCGGTGACTACGCCACCACCGGCTGGAACATGTACCTCAACGCCGAGTATCAGAAGGACGGCCGCGTTTCGAACCACGACCGCGGCTTCCCCTACAACACCCAGGACCTGAGCTCGATCGGCGGCCGCGACCTGAACTCGGGCGACGACTCGCTGCTCACCGCCACGCCGAACGCCGTCGTTGTGCGCATGACTCAGCGCGACCTGAGCGATCCCCGTTCGGGCACCGGCACCACGGCCAACAACCAGTACACCTCGCTGAACCTGAACTGCGCCGACGGCACCTACACGCAGAACACGTCGAGCGTCGTGGGCACCGGCTGTAAGTGGAACCTGATCGACAAGTATCGTCAGATCCAACCGCTGCAGAAGCGCTATGCCTTCAACGGCCGTATCAACTTCCGCCTGAACGAGAACATCGAGGGCTACGTCACCGGCAGCTACTCGAGCAACTACGTCAGCATCAAGGGCACGCCCAGCTCGATCCGCAACACCCAGCCCTACGGCGGTTCGCCGTCGCAGTCGGGCCTGACCATGGTGCTGCCGGTCTACGTCTGCTCGACCGGCACCAACTGCGCCACCGCCGCCGACCGCGTGCTGAACCCGAACAACCCGTACGCCGCCGCCTTCGCCGGCGATCCGGCCAACGGGGCCGCCCGCATCTACTACCTCTTCGGCGACATCCCGGGCGGCAGCGAACGCGACAACCGCGTCATCCGCGGCACCGCGGGCCTGAAGGGCAGCTTCGGCGACGACTGGAACTGGACCATCGACGCCGCCGGCGCCCGTGACAACCTGACGATCACCCAGCACGGCCTGCTGAACATCAACGGTCTGCTGAACGCGATCAACACGGGTTCCTACAACTTCGTCGATCCGTCGAAGAACACCGCTGCGGTCCGCAACGCGATCGCTCCGGACATCGAGACGCCCTCGCACTCGTCGATGCTCTCGTTGGACGGCACGATCACCAAGCGCCTGTGGACCCTGCCGGGCGGCGACATGATGCTCGCCGTTGGTGGTCAGATCCGCAAGGAAGTCCTGGAAAACAATAACCAGAACGCCCGCCTGGACACCTACAACCTGACCACCTCGTCGGCGTTCGGTAAGCACACGGTCAAGGCCGCCTTCTTCGAAGTCGCCGCACCTGTGCTCGACACCCTCGAACTGAACGTGTCGGGTCGTTACGACGACTATTCGGAAGGCTTCAGCCACTTCTCGCCCAAGTTTGGCGTCAAGTACACGCCGATCCGTCAACTGGCGTTCCGCGGCACCTTCTCGAAGGGCTTCCGCGCTCCGACCTTCGCCGAATCGAACCCGCGCTCGCAGTACGCCGGCTTCGTCAGCTTCTCGCCGCCCACGGCCTTCATCGCCGCTCACGGTGGCGCCACCAACCCCTACGTCCAGACCTACAACATTGGTCGCGGCTATGCGGGTAACCCGGACCTGAAGCCTGAAAAGTCGCGCAGCTTCACCCTCGGCACGATCTACGAGCCGACTCGCTGGCTGAGCTTCACAGTCGACTATTACAACGTGAAGAAGTCGGACCTGATCATCGCTGGTCCGAAGTCGCAGGACGCCATCGCGGCCTACTTCACCAAGTCGAACCAGGCCGACGCCTGCGCCGCCGTGGCTTCGTTCGGCGCCGGTTACGCCTGTAACGTCGTCGACGCCATCGATCCGCTGTACCCGACGGCCCTGCCGCGCCTGCTGATCCTGACCGCGCCCTACGTCAACGCCAACTACATGTCGACCGCCGGCGTGGACGTTTCGGCGACGGCGAAGATCCCGGTCACCGACAGCATCAACTGGACCAGCCGGATCGAAGTCACCCACGTGCTGAAGTCCGACCTGCACCTGGACGACGGTCGTGTCTGGAAATACGCGGGGACGCTGGGCCCGTACGACCTGTCGTCGGGCAACGGCACGCCGGACTGGCGCGGCAACTGGCAGAACACCTTCGCCTTCGGCGATAAGTACACCCTGTCGGCCACCGCCTACTACGTCGGCAAGATCAAGTCGGTCGCGGCCGACCAGCGCGCCGACACCAGCTGCGCCACGGGCAACCAGTATTTCCCGGGCACCGGTGCGGCGAACCAGGAAATCGGCAACCGCTTCTGCAACATCAAGCGGTTCATCAACGTCGACGTGAACGGCACGGCCCAGATCAACGATCAGGTCCAGCTGTACGCCAACGTCGCCAACGTGTTCGACG
This sequence comes from Caulobacter sp., assembly GCA_017745235.1. GTDB lineage: Bacteria > Pseudomonadota > Alphaproteobacteria > Caulobacterales > Caulobacteraceae > Caulobacter. The sequence goes on from JAGHZU010000007.1 coordinate 70,879, forward strand.
CCAAGGCCCCGGTCGCTCCGGGCGCCTACGCCAGCGCGCCGAACTTCCTGACCTCGTTCCACTACGCCGGCCTGATCGGCCGTACGTTCAAGCTGGGCGTGCGCTTCAAGTACTAAGCCTGGGATCGAACCCGAGCGAGGGGCCGGCTCCGAAAGGAGCCGGCCCTTTCTTTTTGTCCCCGCCCCAGTCGCCCAATCATCCAGGCCGAACCGCAGACAAAAAAATGGCCGGGCCCGAGAGCGGGTCCCGGCCAGCAGGGGGGATCGAAGACGGGCCTAGAAATTCACGTCCAGGCGGGCGCCGAAGTAGCGGAAAGCGTCGCGGCCGGGGAACCAGGTCTTGCCCTGGGCCGTGGGGATCGCCGGATTGCTGTAGCCCGAGGTGCCATTGCCCAGGCCCTGGGCGTAGCGTTTGTCGAACAGGTTGTTGGCGAACGCGGTCAGCTTGTATTTGCCGCCGCGGTCGGTGACGCCCAGCGTCAAGTCAGTGACGCCATACGCCTTCTGGATCGTGCGCGGGTCCTGGCTGAGCGAGAAGTTGATGTCGTCCTGCCAGCGCACGGTGGCGCCGACGAAGGCCTTGAACGGCACGCTCTCGGGCAGATCGATGTCGTACTGACCGCCGATGCTGAACTTGTACTTGGGCACGTTGTTCAGCCGCTTGCCGTGCAGGTTCTGCACCCGCCCGTTCGTACGCGGCGTGTTGTAGCACTCGCCGGGCGCCCCGACGTAGTTGGGGTCGGTGCTCACCGTGGTGGGCTGGCCGCTGTAGCAGGGCCCCTTGGTGAAGTCCTCGACCGTGGCGTCGGTATAGGCGAATGCGCCGTTCAGACGGAAGTTCGGCGTGATCCGCGCCACCGCGTCCAGTTCCACCCCCTGGGTGCGCAACGCGCCGACGCTGTTGAGGAAGGTCAGGAAGGTGCCGTCGGGCAGGAACGAAGTGACCGAAGTCTGAAAACCCTTGTAATCGGCGCGGAAGAGGGTGCCGTTGAAGTAGACCCTGCGGTTCAGGAGGCTGGTCTTGAACCCGATCTCGTAGTTCTTGGCCGTCTCGGGCGGCACCGGCATCTGGGCCGCGATACGCGCATCAAACGTACTGACCAGGTCATAGGCCTGACCTTTGTAGCCCGTCGAGTAGGTGGCGAAGGTCATGATGTCCGGGGTCCACTTGTACTGGACGCCGATCTTCCCGGTGACGGCGTCGTCCTGGTCGGACCTGCCGAAGTACTGGTGGGTGGTCGCCGCGCCCGGCGCGGTGCTGGCGAAGATCGTCTTGTCGAAGGTGTAGCTGATCTTCTGGCGGTTCAGGCGCGCGCCGCCGGTCAGGCTGAGCTTGTCGGTCAGGTCCAGCGTGGCGTTGGCGTAGGCCGAGTAGTTCTCGTTGGTGCTTTCGGCCAGGTAGCGGGCCAATTGCAGCACGGGGCCGCGATTCAGGAACCGGTCCAGATCGTTCTTGGCGTACCAGAGGCCGGCGACGTAACGCAGGCGCTTGTCGCCCGGCGAGGTCAGACGGAACTCCTGTGTCCAGGATGAGGCGTGGAAGTAGCCGTTGATGACCGCGCCGCTGTTGACCCCCGAGGGGTTGGCCACGGGGAAGCCCAGCAGGAAGGGCTGGTCAGTGCCGTCGATGTCCTGGAAGTCGCGCATCTTCCAGCGATCGTGCGAGGTGATCGACGAGAAGGTGTGCCCCTTCAGGATCGTGTCGTCGCCAAAATTGTAGTCCATCCGGGCGGTCGTGCCGAACACCTCGGAGTTACCGCCGCCGATGCGGTCATCGGCCCGGACGAAGTGATTGTTCTTGTCGAACGTGACGCCGCGTAGGGTCAGGGTCGCGGGGAACGCCGGCTCGCCCTGGTAGAACAGGCCCGGCGTCAGCTCGGTGATCGCGCTGGCGCAACAGCTGGAAACGTTGTGGTTGTAGCGAGGAGCCAGGCTGAAGGTCAGGTTCTCGGTCGGCGTCCACTCGATCTTGGCGGTCGCGGTCAGGCCAGAGCTGCCGTTGACGTTCTTGCCCGTGGTCAGGTTCTTCAGGTTGCCGTCGTAGTCGCTCTTGGCCACCGTCAGGCGGACGCGCAGGTCATCGTTGATCGGACCGGTGACCGTGAAGCCCGCCCGCTTCTCACCATCGTCGGTGACCAGGGCCATCATCTTGCCGCCGAATTCGCGCGAGGGAGCCGCCGTGGCGATGTTCAGCACGCCGGCGATCGCGCTCTTGCCGAACAGCGTCGACTGCGGGCCACGGAGCACTTCCACACGCTCGACGTCGATCAGGTCCTTGAAGGCGGCGGCCTGGAAGCCGATCGGGACGTCGTCAATGACCACGGCCACGTCCGACTCCACGGCGATGCCATTCGAGAAGGTGCCGATGCCGCGCATCTTGATGCTGAAATTGCCCGGCTGCGAGCCGTAGTCGATCGACAGGCCCGGCGACAACTTCACCAGATCGCCCAGCTCGCGCACGTTGTTGCGGTCCAGCACGTCCTGGGTGACGGCGGTCACCGAGACAGGAACGTCTTGCAGACGCTCAGCCCGTTTGGTCGAGGTGACGATGATCTCCTCGAGTTGGGCGCTGTCATTGCCAGTTTGGGCGTTGGCCACGCCCGAGGATACGGCGGCGACGGCCATCAGGGCCGTGGACGCCAGCAAAAGACGTTGGATCTGTCTCATTTCCCGTCGCTTCCCCGCATGCGCCGCGGCCGGTTTATCCGGTCAATTATCAGCGCCATATTTGGTAAGACCAAATTGGACACCGGCCTTAAAATTTGTCAAGTATGTCGCAAGACCAGCGATATTCGAGGGAAATTCCCTTATAGGCAAAGGAATGTAACGGCCCCGCCCCCCCCCACCGGAAAGAGCCGTTGTGGATTTATTTCGACGGATGGTCATTTAGCTTTGCGATCGTAGCGCAAATTGGTAATGCCAAATTCGTCACACAAATGAGGGCGTCATGCCAGTCAACCGGAACCTGATCGCGCCAGTCGCCCTGACCGCTGTCCGATGAGCGGCTCTTCCATGGATCTGCGCCCGAGCACCGACCGCGAAGGCCTGCGCCGCATGGGGGCGCAGGACATCCGCGAGACCTTTGTCATCGCCGACCTGTTCCAGCCGGGCCTGGTGAGCATGACGTATGTCGAAGTCGACCGCGCCGTGGTGGGCGGAGCCACGCCCCTCGACGCCCCCCTGCCCCTGCCCACCGACCGCCGACTGGCCGCCCAATATTTCTGCGAACGCCGCGAAGTGGGCGTGTTCAACATCGGCGGCGCCGGCTGGATCGAACTGGACGGCCAGCGCCATGACCTGGACCGGCACGACAGCCTCTATGTCGGGCGCGGCGTGCGCGAGGTGGTGTTCGGCAGCGCCTCGCCCACCGATCCCGCGCGGTTCTACTTCGTCAGCTATCCCGCCCATGCCGCCTATCCCAGTCGGCGGGTGCGCAAGGACGAGGCCAAGGTGATCCACGCCGGCGATCCCAAGACCGCCAACCAGCGCGTGATCCGCCAGGCGATCCGGCCTGGCATCGTGGAGACCTGCCAGCTGGTGATGGGCTTTACCGAACTGGCGCCGGGCAACGTCTGGAACACCATGCCGCCCCATACGCACGGCCGCCGCAGCGAGATCTACATGTACTTCGACGCCGCCCCGGCCCGGGTGATGCACATCATGGGGGAGCCGTCCGAGCCCCGCACGGTGTTCATGGACGACGGCGAGGCCGTGTTCTCGCCCAGTTGGTCGATGCACAGCGGCGTCGGCACCTCCGACTACCGCTTCGTGTGGTCGATGGGCGGGGAGAACCTCGACTTCGACGACATGGACCACCTGACGCTGGCCGACCTGCGCTAGACGCGGTCCGGACCAACCAAGACCAATGACAAAGATCTAGGGAGACGAAATGACCATGAAGCGCGCGATGATCGCCTTGCTGGCCGGCACGGCGCTGGCCGTTCCGCTGAGCGCCTGCGCCACGCCGCCGGCCAAGCCCGCCTCGATCCGCCCCGTGACCAACAAGGCCGCCCTGGCCGAAGGCGTACGCGTAGCCGACTGGCAACTCGCCCACATGGACAACTTCGACTACGTGCCCGTCTCGGCCTTTCGCAAGGATACCGAGGCGCGTCGCGACTGGATCCAGGCGACCTTCTACATCGGCCTGGCCGCCTATGCCGACGCCTCGGGCTCGAAGAGGTATGCAGACGCCATATTCGCCCACGGCAAGGCCGAGGGTTGGGGCTTCGACCATCGCCCGCGCCACGCCGACGCCGACGCCACCGCCGCCGTCTGGATCTGGTCATCCGCCCACGCGCATGACCCGAGCATCCTGATCCCCACTCGAGCGCGCTTCGACGCCGTGCTGGCTGCTCCATCGACCGTGGATCTGAACTTCGACGCTAAGCCCCCCCAGGGCGGAGGCCCCTATTGCCAGGACCGCTGGTGCTGGAGCGACGCCCTGTTCATGGCCCCGCCGGCCTGGACGGCCCTGAGCAAGGTCAGCGGCGATCCCCTCTATCTCGCCCATTCCGACGCCGAATTCTGGGCCGCGACGGACCTGCTGTTCGACAAGGAAGAGGGCCTTTACTACCGCGACAGCCGCTTCATCGCCCGGCGCAGCGACGCCGGCGCCAAGATCTTCTGGGGCCGAGGCAACGGTTGGGCCTTCGCCGGCATCGCCCGGATCCTTCAGGACCTGCCCGCCAACCATCCCAGCCGGCCGAAGTACGAAGCGATCTTCAAGCAGATGGCCGCCCGGATCGTCACCCTGCAGGGCCAGGAAGGCTACTGGCCGGTGTCGCTGCTGGAGCCGCAGAAGACACCCGAGACCAGCGGCACCGGCTTCTTCGTGTACGGCCTGGCGTGGGGCGTGAACCACGGCCTGCTGCCCGCCGCCCAGTATCGTCCGGTAATCGACAAGGGCTGGAACGCTCTGGTCAAGGCCGTTGAGCCCGACGGCAAGCTGGGTTGGGTGCAGCGCGTAGGCGTGGCGCCGGACCAGGTCGGACCGGACGACACTCAGCTTTACGGTGTCGGAGCCTTCCTGTTGTCCGCCAGCGAGGTGTCCAGGCTCCCCGTCGCCAGGCGGTAAGGCCAGTTGCTCCGTCGCCCGCCACCGCTAGGATGATCGACATGACCACCGGCGCCGCAGATAACCAGAAGCTGTATCAGCAGATCGCCCGCGCGATCGCCACCGCCATCGGCGATGGGCGATACAGCCCTGGCGATCGGCTTCCTTCGGAACGGGAACTGGCCGACGACTTCGGCGTCAGCCGTCCCACGATCCGCGACGCCATGATCGCCCTGGAGTTCCAGGGCCTGGTCGAGGCGCGGCAAGGTTCGGGCGTCTATGTCAACGCCCAGGCCCAGCCCGCCGATGACGCGACCGAGGTCGAGGTTGGCGCGCTGGAATTGACTGAGGCGCGCCGGCTGTTCGAGGGCGAGGCCTGCGCCCTGTCGGCCGCGACGGTCACCGAGGCGCATCTGGCCGAACTGGACCAGATGGTCGCCGACATGGCCGGCGCCGGTGTCGAGGAGACGGAACGCCTGGAACAGGCCTTCCACCAGGCCATAGCCCGAGCCACCGGCAACGCGGCGATCGAGGCCGGCGTTGACGACCTGTGGACCCTGCGACAGCAATCGCCGGCGTGCGCCCTCACCCTGCGCCGGGCGCGCGCCGCCGGGGCCGGGCGCCCGATCGAGGAGCATCGCCGGGTCGTCGAGGCCCTGCGCCAGCACGATCCCAAGGCCGCCCGCCAGGCGATCCACGCCCACCTGGCCCAGACAATCGAAGACCTGCTGGCCCAGGCCGAGCAGGACGCCCTGCAGCAGACCCGCCAGCGCATGGCCGAGCAGCGCCGCGAGCTGGCCCGACGCACCGACATCTGACCCTTCCTTCCATGAGGCCGTCCATGCCGACCAAGCCCCTGATTTCGCTTGCCCTCGCTCTGGCCATGTCCGCCCCGGCCCTGGCCCAGACCTCCGCACCGGTCATGCCCCCCGTGGTCAAGCCCCTGCCCAAACCCGACGCCGAAGGCCAGAAGCCCAAGGCCGTAGTCGTCTATGCCGACTACCGCTTCGACGACATCCTCTGGGAGAACGACCGCACCGCCCACCGCATCTACGGCCCGGCGCTGGAAGCGGCCGAACCGCCCTCGACCTCGGGCATCGACGCCTGGGGCAAGAACGTCCGCTGGCCGTTCATGGACCGCCAGTTGCGAACAGGGGACCAGCACTCGTTTCACGGCGAGGGCCTGGACTTCTACGACGTCAACACCTTCCGGGGCGCAGGCGGGCTAGGGATCTGGCAGGACAACAAGCTGTGGACCTCTCGCAACTGGAAGCACTACCAGATCCTGAAGACCGGCGGCGACGTCGCCCAGTTCAAGGTCGACTACGCGCCGTGGCCCGTGGATGTGGACCGCAAGGTCTGGGAGACCCGCACCTTCACCCTGCCCCTGGGCACCAACTTCACGCGAATGGTCTCGACCATCAGCTCCGACAAGCCCGGCCCGCTGGTCGTCGGTATCGGGATCAGCAAGCGCAAGGCCCCCCATAGCGGCTCGGCCGGCGTATTCACCAAGGATCTGGGCGCCGGCCGCGTGTCGTACTGGGAGCCGACCGATCCGGTGAAGGGCACGATGGGCATCGCCCTGATCGTGGACCCCAAGGCCCTGGTCGAGGTGCGCCAGGACTCCGACAACTATCTGGTCCTGGTCCGCGTCGAGCCTGGCAAGCCGTTCGTCTACTATATGGGCGCGGCATGGGACAAAGGCCTGGATTTCCACGACCGCGCGGCCTGGGAAGCCTATGTGAAGGCCGCGTCCGCGGACTTCGACCCGGCCCACTGAACGCGATCGAGCTCAGCTCGCCCGCGCGCCTCGCCAGGCCCAAGCGTCCTCCCGCGCCTTCTTCAAGGCCGCCGCCGTCTGGATCAGCACCGGGCCGCCGCAGTAGAGCAGGCGTTGGTGGAAGCTGGCCCGGAACGTCGAGGGTTCCAGGCTGACGAGAGCGGGGTGACGGATAACCCGGTCGGCCCAGGTGGGCGCGCCGCGCCAGGCCTCGCCGGCCAGCAGCACCTCGGGCGGGTCGGCCAGCAGGCGCTCCAGCGGGATGGCGCCCCACTTCTTCAGGCCATAGCGTCCGGCCACGTTCTCAAAGCCGCAACGCTCCATCATCTCGCTGACCAGCGTGCCATGACCGGCTGCGAGGCCGTTGTTCTGGTAGACGACAGCCTTCAACGGGCGCTGGCCTGGACGTGGCGCCGCTTCGACCAGGGCGCGCTGGATCCGGGCGGCCACCATCTCGCCGCGCGCCTCGCGGCCCACCAGCGCCGACACCTGCCGCACCTGCTTGAGGCTGGCCGTCACGCTCTCGGGCACGCCGAACTCCTTGACCCGCAGACCCATGGCCTTCAGCGCCATGCGCGTCTGCAGACCCGAGCGGCGGCTGGCCAGCACCAGGTCAGGCTCCAGCGCCAGCACCTCCTCGGCCGTCTCCCGGGTGTAGGGCAGCGTGCGGGCGAGGTCGGCGATCGTCGAGGTGTCGGGGTCGCGGGAGAAGTGGCTGATAGCGGCGATCTGGCCCCGGTCGGCCACGGCGGTCAACACCACGTCCAGGCACGACCCGATCGACACCACGCGACGCGGCGCAGGCGTGACGGTCATGGCCTGGGCCGGCGTGCCCAGCCCGCCCAGCAACAGGCCGACGGCGGCGGCGCGGCGGGTGACGACGTCAGTCACCGACCACCTTTCCGGCAGGCGGAACCCGCACGATGAAATGACCCTTCACCCCCTCGGGCCACTGGCGATAGGGCACTACGCCCTCCTCGCTGGCCATGTAGGCGACGGCATAGTCGAGGATGGCCCTGGCCGCGTCGGCCGTCGGCTCGAACCGGCCCAGCACATAGCCGATCTTGCCAGGCGCACGCAGGTGGATCGAGCAGTGCTGCGTACAGTTGAACAGGCAGGGCATCTCCTCGACCGCCAGCCCGTCCAACGCCGTGTCGTTCCCCTTGATCTCACGCAGCGCCGCGGCCAGCCGCGCGCCGCCGCGCACGCCGTCGGCGTCCTCGCGCTCCTCCGCCGAGAAGCGGCAGGTGGTGCAGACGACCAGGGCGGCCCCGGAATCAGCGTCACGCAGCAGGGTCAAAACTCGATCCCCGCCTGGGCCTTTACGCCCGACCGGAACGGGTGCTTGACCATGGTCATCTCGGTGACCAGGTCGGCCGCGTCGATCAGGGCCTGCGGCGCGTTGCGGCCAGTGATGATCACGTGCTTGCCGTCGGGACGCGCCGTAACCGCCTCCAACACTTCGCCCACCGGCAGGTAGTCGTAGCGCAGCACGATGTTCAGCTCATCGCACACCACCATATCGATCTCGGGATCGGCGATGCGCGCCTTGACCGCTTCCCACGCCTCGCGGGCCACGGCGATGTCGCGGGCGCGGTCCTGGGTGTCCCAGGTGAAGCCCTCGCCCATCGGCCGAAACTCGACCTGATCGGCGAAGGCGTCGAAGACCACCTTCTCGCCGGTCTTCAACGCGCCCTTAACGAACTGGATCACGGCGACCTTCTGGCCGTGGCCGATGGCTCGGCAGACCATGCCGAGGGCGGCGGTCGTCTTGCCCTTGCCCGGGCCGGTGTGGACGATCAGCAGCCCCTTCTCGATCTGGCGCTCGGCCATGATCTTGGCCCGCGCGGCCTGGATCTTGGCCATCTTGGCGTTATGGCGGGCGTTCAGTTCAGCCTCGTCGGTGGACGCGATGTCGGTCATGCGGCGGTCTCCTTGAGGCGGGCCAGCTGGGCCAGGCGCCCGGCGGCGCTGTTGGATCGGGGTTTCCAGAGGCCGCGCTCGACGGCCTCCAGCAGGCGCGCGGCGGTCTCGCGCAGGGCGTCGGGATTGGCCCGGCGCATGAAGTCGGCCACGGCCTCGTCAGCCAAAAGCGCCCGATAGGCCAGGTCGAAGTGATGGTCGCGCACCGCCCCCGTGGTGGCGGCGAAGGCGAACAGGTAGTCGATGCTGGCGGCGATCTCGAAGGCGCCCTTGTAGCCATGGCGCATGACGCCCGCGATCCACTTGGGATTGGTCAGGCGAGCGCGGACGACGCGGGCGATCTCGTCCTCCAGCGTGCGCACCACGGGCCGCTCCGGCCGCGAATGGTCGTTGTGATAGACGCGTGGCGCGGCGCCCTTCAGTTCGGTGACGGTCGCCGCCAGCCCGCCCTCGAACTGGTAGTAGTCGTCGCTGTCCAGCAGGTCGTGCTCGCGGTTGTCCTGGTTGTGGACCACGGCGTCGACCTGGGCGAGGCGACGTTCAAGCAGCGGCCGGGCCACCCGCCCCTCACCGCCCGCGCCGTAAGCGTAGCCGCCCCAGACCAGGAAGGCTTCGGCCAGATCGGCGCGATCCTTCCAGAGCCCTTCGTCGAACATCGCTTGCAAGCCAGCGCCGTAGGCCCCGGGTTTCGAGCCGAACACCCGCGCGCCCGCCGCCTCGTCACCGCCCTCGGCGCGGAAGCGCGCGGCGGCGGGATTTTCCTCGGCCGGCTCGTCCAAGGTCATGACCGCGCGTGCGGCGGCGTCCAGCAGGTCGATTTGCGGGGCGAAGGCGTCACGAAAGAAGCCCGAGATGCGCAGCGTCACGTCCACCCTCGGACGGCCCAGCACGGCCAGGGGCAAGATCTCGAACCCGGTCACCCGGCCCGTGGCGTGCTCCCAGGTCGGCCGGCAACCCATCAGGGCCAGGGCCTGGGCGATGTCGTCGCCGCCCGTGCGCATGTTGGCCGTACCCCAAGCCGAGAGAACCACCGCCGCCAGGTGCTCGCCCTCGCGCTGCAGATGGTCCTCGACCAGCAGTTGGGCCGACGCCCAGCCCAGGCGCCAGGCCGTGGGCGTGGGCACGGCGCGGGTGTCGACGGAATAGAAGTTGCGGCCCGTGGGCAGCACGTCCGGTCGTCCTCGAGTCGGCGCGCCGGAGGGCCCCGGCGCAACGAAGCGGCCGTCCAGTCCCTGCATCAAGGCAGCGATCTCGGCCGGGCCGCAGGCGTCCACGCGCGGGGCCAGCACCTGCGAGACCTGGGTCATCACGGCCGTGGTCGCGGACCAGCCTCCTGGCGTCGGCTCGCCGGCCATCAGGCGCGAGGCCATCAGTTCCAGTCGCTCGACCGTGTCGCCTACGGTGCGCCAGGGATCGGATGACACAGACAGAAGCGCATCCGGCCTCGGCCCGGTCCATACTTCGCCCAGGCGGCAGTCCAGCGGGTCGAAGCCCAAGGCAAGATCGTCGGCCAGGGCGCGCAACAGCGACAGGTCGCCATCCCGGCCAGCGCCGCGCGGCGTGCGCGCCAAGGCCGCCAGCAGATCGTTCCGCAGCCGCCCCTCCGGCGACACGCCGAACACGTGCAAGCCGTCGCGGATCTGCATTTCCTTCAGTTCGCACAGATAGTTGTCGAGCGCCGACAGCGCCTGGTCCGCATCGGTCAGGTCCATGCCGCAGTCGACATCCAATCCCTGGCTGGCGGCCAGGGCCAGGATCTCGTCGCGCAGCGGCCCCAGGCGGCGAGGGTCGAGCCCCGCGGCTTCGTAATACTCGTCGACCAGGGCTTCGAGCGCCTTCAGGGGACCATGGCTCTCTGCACGCGTCAGCGGCGGCGTCAGGTGGTCGACGATGACGGCTCCGATGCGCCGCTTGGCCTGGGTCCCCTCGCCCGGATCATTGACGATGAACGGATAGAGCTGAGGAACCGGCCCGGCGATCGCCTGCGGGAAACAAGCGCCCGACAGGGCCAGGGCCTTGCCCGGCAGCCACTCCAGATTCCCATGCTTGCCCACATGGACCATCGCCTGGGCTCTGAAGACGGTGCGCAGCCAGGCATAGAAGGCCAGGTAGCCGTGAGGAGGAACCAGGTCCGGATCGTGATAGGTGGCCTTGGGATCGATGTTGTAGCCCCGCGCGGGCTGGACCCCGACCACCACATTTCCGAACTGGTGGATCGAAAGGCGAAACGCGCCGTCAGCGAAGGCCGGATCCCGTTCCGGCGCGCCCCAGCGTCCAAATATCGCCGTCTGGGTCTGCTCCGGCAGAGTGCGAAGGAAGGCGAGGTAGTCGGCCAACGGCAGGGCCGGCCCAGCGGCGCGTCCCGCCACGGCGGCGTTCGTCACACCGGCGCGCAGCCGATCCATCAGGCCCGCCGCGTCCCCGGGCGCCCCTTCCACCGCATAGCCGGCGCTCTTCAAGGCGTCGAGGATCACGGTCATGCCCGCGGGCGTATCCAGACCGACCCCATTGCCCAGGCGGGAGTCGCGATTGGGATAATTAGCCATCACCAAGGCCACGCGCCGTTCACCCGGCCCTGCGCGACGCAAGTCCGCCCAGGCGCGGGCGAGGTCGGCGGCGAAGGCGATGCAGTCGGACGCGGGCGCATGGCTGACGACGTCGCACTGGGTCCGGGGATCTCGCCTTAGCGCCGCCTTGAACGCGGTGGCGCCGGCCAGCACCCGGCCATCCACCTCCGGCAGGGCCACGTTCATGGCCAGGTCGCGCGCGCCAAGCCCCCGGGGGCTGGCCTCCCAGGCCTCGCGGTCCAGACCCGCGAACACCAGCTGCAGCACGGGCGCGCCGCCAGTTTCCAGCGGGCTGGGACGTCGGTCGTCCCCCGGATTGGACACTGCGAAGGCCGTGGCGTTCAACACCACGTCGGGCGCGACCTCGGCGAAGGTCTCCTCGATCAGCCGGGCGGCGAAGGCGTTCTTCAGGCTCTGGACGAAGATCGGCGCCACGTTGAAGCCGCGGGCGACCAAGGCCTCCACGTGAGCGTCGATGGCCTGGGTGGTCCCGGCCGCCACGAGAGCTCGATAGAAGACAAAAGCCACTGTCGGCCGGTTTGGCGACCAGGACGCCTGGAGCGAGGCCAAGTCGGTCCACCTCTGCCCGGGCCAATAGAATCCCGCGTCCAGCAGCGGCCCCGGCTCGGCCCACGGCTCATGCGGCTTGCCGATCAGGTCGGCGGCGTAGAGCAACAGGTTGCGGGCGTTGGCGATCCCGCCCTGGCGTAGATAGCCGAACACACGGTCGTGCGCCGTTCGGGGAGCGACCGACAGCGTCACCCCTTCCCCCTCGGCCTCTTCGTCGAGCAAGGCGACGAACAGCGCCCCGCGCGCCCGGCACGAGCGGGCGATCTCGTCCAGGCCGTAGGGCCAGTACGAACGGCCGCCCACCAATCGGGCGACGACGATCGCGGCCTTGTCGATCACCGCCTCGACATAGAGATCGACCGACAGCGGGTGTTTCAGGCGCAGCAGGTTGGCCAGTCGCACCGTCGGAAAGTTCTCCGGCAGTCCGGCCAGCGCTTGCGACAGGCACGCCAGGTCGCTGTCGGCCGCCGACAGGACGACGATGTCGCCCGGGCTCTGCCCCAGGTCGACCGCCTCCTCGCCGTCGAGGACCTGGCCGGGCTGGACCGCCAGCAGATGCATCAGGCCAGCACGGCCTCGAGCCGCGGCGTGATCTCGGCCTGATCCAGGCCCTTCTCGCCGATGACCACCAGGGACGAGGCCCGCGCCTCACCTTCGCGCCAGGGCCGGTCGAAATAGGTCTGCAGGCGCGGCCCCACGGCCTGGACGATCAGCCTGGCAGGCTTGCCCTCGACCGCCACCACGCCCTTCAGGCGCAGGATGTCGTGGGTCTCCAGCGCCGCGCGCAGGCCGGCCGAGAGGGCGTCCACATCGGCCACCGCCGCGCCGCGCACCACGAAGGTGTCGAAGTCGTCGTGATCGTGGTCGTCCTCGGCGTCATGATGCGAGACGCGGCTGTTCAGGTCGTCCTCGGCCGCGACGCCCAGACCCAGAAGAATTGCCGGGTCCAGCGCGCCCTGGCGGGCGTGGATCACCTTGACGCCAGCACGCAGGTGTTCAGCCAGCTGAGCCTCGACATCGGCCAGTGTCGCGGCGTCGACCAGATCGGTCTTGTTCAGGATCACCAGGTCGGCGCAGCCCAGCTGGTCCTCGAACAGTTCCTCCAGCGGAGTGTCGTGGTCGAGCGTCGGATCGGCCTCACGGGCCTTGGCCAGGGCGGCCTCGTCATGGGCGAAGCGGCCGGCGGCCACGGCGTCGGCGTCGATCACCGCGATCACCCCGTCCACCGTGGCGCGGGTGCGCACTTCCGGCCAGGTGAAGGCTTTCACCAACGGCTTGGGCAGGGCCAGACCCGAGGTCTCCACCAGGATATGCTCGGGCGGCGACGGACGATCGATCAGCTTGCGCAGCGTGGGCAGGAAGTCGTCGGCCACGGTGCAGCAGATGCACCCGTTGGCCAGCTCGACGATGTCCTCGTCGGCGCAGCCCTCCACGCCGCAACCGCGCAGGATCTCGCCGTCGATGCCTACGTCGCCGAATTCGTTGACCACCACGGCCAGACGCCGGCCGCCAGCGTTCTCCAGCAGGTGACGGATCAGGGTGGTCTTGCCCGCGCCCAGGAAGCCGGTCACCACGGTGGTGGGAATTCTCGCCATCTGCTCGTCCCTCGCCTTCGGTTCGAGACCGGACGGGGACGTGACGGCGCGCGGACCTCGGGCGGCGGGCCGCGCGGATCGTGCTCAGCCGCACCGGTGCACCCCGCCCGGCCTGCATGGATATCGCTCGAAGGCCGGTCTCCTGGCTTACGCCCTTCCATCGCAGCGCCTTCCCAGGACGTTCCCCCTGGCGGGGTTTGTCCCAGTGGCGTCATGCCGCGATGATCGTCAGGCGATCACAGTTGCGGGGGCAGCCGCGGTTTCGCACCGCATTCCCGGGGGCTGACGCCCCCATGCCTTCGTTCAACGGGCGTAGGCCCCGGGCTGTCGCCGGTCAAGCGTCTCGTCGCGCGCGATCGCCCCTCGGCGCGACCGAAAGATCGCCGCCAGCCGGTGGCCTGTAGACGATGAGGAGTAAGGTGGTGCGGGCGGTCGGGGTCGAACCGACACTCCTTTCGGAACCGGATTTTGAGTCCGGCGCGTCTACCAGTTTCACCACGCCCGCGCTTCGAAGCGATCGAAGATCGCCGAAGGGAGCGTTGTCTAGCAAAGGCGCGAGCGAAGTTCCAGCGGCTTGGGCGGGTTTCCTGAACGCCGCCCTCCCCTTTCCGGCCCTAGGCGCCTGGCGGCGCCGTATCGGCCCCGTACAACTGGTGGGCGGCGGCCTCCAGTTGGCCCAGCAGGCGCTTGAGCGTGGCCACTTCGCCAGGCCCCAGCCCCGCCAGCAGGGCTGCCTCGTAGGCCCGTGCCAAGGGCACGATCTCGGCGAACAGGCGTCGGCCGGCGGCGGTCAGCTCCAGGCTATGCGAGCGCCGATCCACGCGGTTGGACAGGCGCACGGCCAGACGCCGCTCGACCAGCTCCTGGGCCGCACGGCTGACGCGCACCTTATCCATCGCCGTCTTGGTCACGGCGGCCTGCTGGGTCAACGCCCCCTCAGCCAGGACCGACATAAGCCGCCACTGCGGAATGCTGAGGCCGAAGCGATCCTCGTAAGCGCGCGCGATCAGGCGACTGACGGCGCTGGAGGCCGTGGCCAGCTGATAAGGCAGATAATCGCTCAGCGACACGTGGTCGGGAGCGCCTTCGGGGGGAATTGACGTCATTGGTGAGACCGTCGCGGCCATGCCCTTCTTCCTTTCGTCCTCCAGACGCCCGCGACTCTGGCGGTCGCTTTCGTCGACGTGGACCGATCTGGCGTGGCGGCGATGACTCGCTCAACGGCGGCCGGAAGAAGTTGTTGGGAACCAAGCGTTTCGCTCGACGGTTGTGCATCCCGCCGATTGGACGCCCAGCGAAGGGGCGCCCGTCGGATCAATGCTCGTCGTGCGCCTTCTTGGGGCCAGGCGCGGTCTCGGTGAGGACCCGCTGGCAGCGCTGCAATTCGTTCAGGCAATCGCCTCGGCTCCAGAAATCGGAAAATTCCACAACGGCCATGCGCACTTGGCGGGCATAGTCCCTGTGGTCAAGAACCTTGGTCGCGTCTTCCTCAGGTTCGTGATGGTCGTGACCCGGCTCGGGCGGCGGGCGATGGCTGGTCAGCACCAGGGTTTGGCCGCCGAGGATAGTGACGTTGGCCGCGGCCAGCTCCAACTCGACCTCGGACTTGCCGCCATGGCCCTCGTCGTGACCCTGCGCCCCGTGCCTGTCGTCCTTCTTGGCGTGCCCGACCTTGGGATGAGCGCCTTGCGACTTGTCCTTGTCCTCGGGCGGCTCGCCCTTCAGCGCCTCCTGGATTCCCTTCAACGCCTTGGCGCAAGGACCGCCGAACATCAGGACCGGGCCGATTCGCCGCTGGACCTCCTCGACCAGATCCTGGGCCTTGAACATCAGCTCGCCGGACGGCGCGCTGGCGGCCGCCACGCACTTGGCCTTGATCGCCTCATGGATGGTCTTGGGCACGTCACGCCAACGCTCGTCGCGGCCCCGTCCGCCGAAGTGCTTGCCGATGTAGAAGGTCAAAACTCCCACGGCCAGCACGATCAGCGCGATCCCGGCCAGCAGCGTCGGATCGAAGATCGGCACCGGCGTGTCGATGGGAAAATCTGACTGGTACACCGGACCCCCTCCAGCATTCCGACGCATGGAGTCACATGGTTAACGCAAGCTGGGCCGCGTTGCACGATCAAGGTTATGCGACAGGGCTGGAAATCACAGCGCGGGCGCGGGCGCCTTGGTCGTAGCGGCTGGGGCCGCCGTAGACGGCCACTTCGCACAGGATGTCGCCACCAGGCTCGCCGGCCCAAAGGTAGTTGCGCTCGACCTCGACCTGGCGACCGCCCGGCGAGATGCCTTCGAATGTGTCGCCCCAGGGAATCACCTTGCTCAGGTCGCGCCAGCTCAAGGTCAGGGCGCGGGACAACTCGTCCTGGGCCATGGCTTCAAGATCAGAGTCGCTCATGGACGCATCCTTCCGGCGTGAGTGTTGGTTTCGGTCGCCCTCCTCGCGCCGAACGCGCTAGATAGGCGACCGGACGATGAGGTGAGCAAGATGGGTGTTCCCAAGGGCAAGCGCGACTTCCGCGACGAGGACCGCCTGGATCCGCGCGAGCGCCACCAACTGGAATACTGGATGAAGCGATGGGGCGTGACCAAGGATCAGCTGGTCGCCGCCCACCGCAAGGTCGGCAACTCGATAAAGGACATCGGCGCCGAACTGGGGAAGAAGCGCTAGCTAGCGCTTGTCGCGGGCGAAGCGCGCGGCTTCCAGCGCCAGGGCCGAAGCCGACGGATCGGCTTCCTCCGGTTCGGGCGCGAACGGCAGACGCCCGGCCACGCCGCGCAGGGCCAGCCACAGCGGGTGGCTGAAATGACCCAAAATGCGCAGCGGGCGGCGCTTGTCGTCGGTGACGTCCCAGCCTTCCAACTCGAACGCGTCGGCCTGCTCGCGCATCGACTTGATGTCGACGCCATCCCAGCCGGGCGGATCGGGGATGGCCGCGGCCTCGTCGGCGGTCAGGCCGAAGGTGTCGCGGGCCAGTTGGTCGATCTCGGGAAACTGGGCCCGCGCCTCGGGATCGGCGAACGACGGCTTCATCAGCGCCCGGGTTTCCAGGTCGGCGAAGCCGGGCAGGTCGATCAGGCGGCGCAAGGTCACGAAGCTCAGCCTTCCTGGGTTTCCAGGTCGCGGAAGTACGGCACGACCTCGCCCTGCAGCTTGATCGTCATGGGGTTGCCCTTGCGGTCGACGGCCTTGCCGGCGGTCACGCGGATCCAGCCCTCGCTGACGCAGTATTCGTCGACATTGGTCTTTTCGACACCCTTGAAGCGGATGCCCACGCCGCGCTCCAGCACGTCGGCGTCGTAGTACGGGCTGTCGGGATTGGAGGCCAGGCGGTCGGGAGGGGTGTCGCTCATGGTGGGGTCTTTCGAAGAAGGTGGGCGGATCCAGACCGCCGAACGCGCGTGATAGCCATCCAAGCCCGCAATTCCAATAGGAATGGCCGTGAAGGCGTGAACCGCCGCGACAAGGTCACATGCCCCTGCTAGCTACGGCGGGTCCTCTTCCTGGAGCTTACATGCTGCGTCGCCTCTACGACTGGGTCATGGGCCTGGCCGCCTCCCGCCACGCTCCCACCAGCCTGTTCGCGATCTCGTTCGCCGAGAGCTCGTTCTTCCCGATCCCTCCGGACGTCATGCTGGCTCCCATGGTCCTGGCCAAGCCTGAGAAGGCCTGGCGCTATGCGATCCTCTGCACCGTCGCCTCTGTCCTGGGAGGAATTGTCGGCTACGGGATCGGCTTCTTCTTCCACGACGCGGCCCAGAAGCTGCTGGCGGTGCTGGGCAAGCCCCACGCCCTGGCCGACGCCGAATGCTGGTATCGCCAGTGGGGTTCGTGGGTCATCATCGCCAAGGGCTTCACCCCCATCCCGTTCAAGCTGGTGACGATCACCTCGGGCCTGCTGCAGTTCAGCTTCCCGATCTTCATCGCCGCCTGCATCGCCACCCGCGGCGCCCGCTTCTTCCTGGTGGCGTGGGTCGTCAAGAAATTCGGACCGGCGATGCTGCCGGTGATCGAAAAGCGCCTGGCGCTGTTCGCGGGCATTCTCATCGCCCTCCTTGTCATCGGCCTCACGGCCAGCCACTTCTTGGGCGGAAGCAGTGGCGGAGCGTGCGCGGCATGACCATCCAGAACGTCGACGGCAAGGTGAACGACCTTCGCACGACCCCCTCCGGCTCGGCGCTGGACATCGCCGCCGCCAACTGGCCGCTGCTGGCGCTGATTGCTTGCGCGGCGATGCTGGGCGCGGCCCACGCGTTCGAGACCTTCGGCAAGCTGGCTCCATGCCTGATGTGCCTGAAGCAGCGCGAGGTCTACTGGGTGACCGGAACCGTCGCCCTGGGCGGCGTGGTGCTGAGCCGCACGCCATGGGCCGCTCGCCTACGGACGCCGATCATCGTCCTGCTGGGCCTTGGCTTCCTGTTCGGCGCGGGCGTGGCCGCGTTCCACGCGGGCGTGGAGTGGAAATGGTGGCCCGGTCCCGCCGCCTGTGCCGGCGGCGGCGCTGTGGCCTCGGGCGACCTGGTGGCCATGCTGCAGGGCGGCAAGGTCGCCACGCCGTCGTGCGACAAGGCCGTCTGGGTTTTCCTGGGCCTGTCGATGGCCGGCTGGAACGCCGTGATCTCGCTGGGCCTGGCGATCGCCTCGTTCGCTTCGGCCCTGCGCCTGCGCAAGGCGGCCTGACGATGAGCAAACCCGTTCCCCCTCGCCCCGGGCACGGCGCCCAGAAGGCTCGCCTGGCCGAGATCCTGCGCGTCGACCAGGCCGGTGAGCTGGCGGCGGTGAACATCTATCGCGGCCAGCAGGCGGTGATGCGCAACGCCCCCGGCCGCGACCGCATCGCCGGCCAGCTGAAGGAGATGGAGGGCCACGAGCAGGTCCACCTGTCGCGCTTCAACGAACTTCTGGGCGAGCGGGGGGTGCGGCCCACCCTGATGTCGCCGGTCTGGCGCGCGGCCGCCTTCGCCCTGGGCGCGGGTACGGCGCTGTTGGGCGAGAAGGCGGCCCATGCCTGCACCGAGGCGGTGGAGAGCGTGATCGAGCAGCACTACGCCGGCCAGATCGCCGAGCTGGAGCATCGCGACCCCGCGCTGGCCGCCGAGCTGAGCCAGTTCCGCGACGACGAGCTGCACCACAAAGACATCGCCATCGAGGAAGGCGCCCTGGAAGCGCCCGCCTATCCGTTGCTGTCGGCGGTCATCAAGGCCGGCTGTCGAGCCGCGATCAAGATCAGCGAGAAGATCTGACCCACGTTCTTTGAGCCACGGGGAAGAACCGCCCCTGAAACTACAGCTTGGCGGGGCCGCTAGAGGCGCTTACCCATGTCGCCGGAAATTCCGGCGTACAGGGGAGCCTCGTCTTGCAAATCCACTTCCGTCAGGTCGCGGCGTTCTGCGCCGTTTCGGTGTTGGCCCTGGCCGGCGTAACCCACGCCGCCGAATCTGGAGCCAAGCCTTCGACCACCACGGCCCTGACCCTGGGCACCGGCGGCCAGATGCCCGCCGAGGAAGCCGCCGTCACCATCGAGCACGTGGACCTGAAGCTGAAGGTCATTCCGGACCGCAAGGCGATCGAGGGTGACGCCACCCTGACCCTGCGCGCCAAGAGCGCCCTGCCCCGTATCGTGCTGGACCTGGATCGCGACCTGAAGGTCAGCAGCCTGACCGTCGATGGAAAAGCGCGGCCCTGGACCAATCCCGAAGGTCGCATGACCATCACCCTGCCTGCCCCGATCAAGGCCGGCGGCAAGGCCGTGGTCCAGATCAAGTACGCCGGCCAGCCGCACGAAGCGGAGCGCGCGCCCTGGGACGGCGGCTTCGTCTGGAAAACCGCCCCGACGGGCGAACCCTGGATCGCCAGCGCCGTTCAGGGCGATGGCTGCGACCTCTTCTGGCCGTGCATCGACTTCCCCACCGGCGAGCCGCTGCTGGTCGATTTCTCGATCACCGTCCCGGCTCCCCTGTCGGCCCCGGCCGGCGGGGTGTTGGTGGACGTGACCGAGAAGGACGGCTGGCGCACCTTCCACTGGCGTCAGAAACAGCCCGACACCTACGCCATCGCCGTGAACGTGGGTCCCTACGAGAAGCTCAGCGACACCTACAAGAGCCGCTTCGGCGACAGCTTCCCGATCGAGTACTGGTACCTGAAGAGCGACGACCCAGCGAAGGCCAAGGCCCTGTTCGCCGAGTTCCCGATGACGCTCGACTTCTTCGAGCAGATGATCGGTCCCTATCCGTTCCGGTCCGAGAAGCTGGGCGTCGTCGAGACCCCGCACTTGGGCATGGAACACCAGACCATGAACGCCTACGGCAACGGCTACGCCAAGGACGTCTACGGCTACGACTGGCTGTTCCAGCACGAGCTGTCGCACGAATGGTTCGGCAACCAGGTGACCAATGTCGACTGGGACGACATGTGGATCCACGAGGGCCTGGGCAGCTACATGCAGCCGCTAATGTCGCAATGGCTGCATGGCGACATGGAGTACATGAGCCGCCTGAACGACATGCGCGCCAAGTCCAACAACCGGTTCCCGATCGTGGCGGGCCGGGTGATGAGCGAGGACGACGTCTACAAGGACGAGGCCGGCCCAGGCATCGACATCTACTACAAGGGCGCCAACGTCATGCACACGCTGCGGGCGCTGATTGGCGACGAGGCGTTCTTCAAGGCCGTGCGCATCCTGGTCTACGGCCGCCCTGATCCCAAACCTGGCAACTTCGCGCCGCGCTACGCCGACACCAAGGAATTCATCAAGATCGTCAACGACGTGACGGGCAACGATTACCAGTGGTTCTTCGACGCTTACTTCTACCAGGCCAAGCTGCCGGAACTGGTCGAGACGCGTGACGGCCAGGATCTGGCGCTGAGCTGGAAGACGCCTTCAGGCAAGCCGTTCCCGATGCCCGTCGAGGTCAAGGTCGGCGACAAGATCGTGACCGTGCCGATGACCGGAGGCGCGGGCCGCGTCGCCGTGGGCGACGCCGTTCCTGTGATCCTCGATCCCGGCTCGAAGATCCTGCGTCGCCAGCCTTATCTGGAAGAGTACCAGGCCTGGAAGAAGGCCAAGGACGAGGCCGCCCGCAAGGCCAAGAACTAGGACGGCGTCGGGCGAGGCCAAGGCCTCGCCCGGACGTCTGGTCATCTTTGGTTGACCGTGTTCCTTCACGGGTTGCAGACCAAGAGACCTTAAGGCTTGAAGCTCAACGCGAGTTCGAGAGCCGATGCTGACCCCCAATCATGTCGTGACCACCGCCCGCGCCGTGCTGATCGCCGGCGCCCTTGCCGCGGCGGTTCTGATGCTGGGTCCCTACCAGGGCTTGGAGCAGGTGTTCGGCCTGACCGACAAGACCGCCCACGCCCTGGCGTTCGGCGGACTTCTGGCGGTGTCATTCGTCGCCTTCCCCCGCATGCGTCGCAACGACCTGGCCGTCGCGGCTGTGCTGCTGGGCGCCAGCGTCGAGATCGCCCAGATCTTCGATCCAGGCCGCAGCGCCTCGTTCGGCGACCTGGCCGCCGATACTGTCGGCGTAGCCATCGTCCATCTCTGCGCTCACATCGAAGGCTTGCGCGCCATGGCCCGCCAGAACGGCGACGTCAGCTTCAAGACCCTGGCTTCGCAAGACCGCCGACGCCGTCGACGCCGCGTCTCCCCCGCCCGCGACCTGGGCCTGGTCCCCGAGCCTCGCGCGGCTGAAGGCGGCGAGTTGCCGTCCAGCTTCGCCGCCCGGGCCGCCCGCCGCTTTCCGCCGCGGACGGTCTGATCCTGATCCCGATCAGGTGATGCGCTTGACGCTCACCGGATCGCTGCCCGGAAAACTCTCTTCCAGGCCCTCGTCCAGCAAGGCTTCCTGACGGCTTTCCGAACGGCGAACCTTCTCGGCCAATTGATCGTGCTTCTCGCCCTCCTCGAGGCACTTCTTCGCCTCGCGGGAATGAGGCGCGTCAAAATGCTTGTCTTCCGGCCTCACCTTGCCCTCAGCCGCCATGTCGGCGGTCGAGGCGCTGGTGCCGTGCGTGAAGTGGCGGCCGGCTTCTTCCTTCTTGTGGCCAAACATCATCTTCTCCCGTTTCGCCTCCTGTGAGGCGTCCCGGATAAAACCCGCGAGGCGGCGACCGGGTTGCCGGAAATCCACCCGACTAGAAGCCAAACACCGCCGACCACAGGACGATGTTGGCCGCCGCCAGGGCGACCGTCAGCCAGCGCAGGCGGCGCTGGACCGCAAGTTGCCTGGCATGGGCGTGAAGCGTCGGACCGGAAAGCATCGAACCCTCCCGCGATACGGGGACTGGTCCTTGGGTCCGCTCGTGGGTGAGTCGAAGCAAGCGGAGCCGGAACAACGTTCTTCGGCTCCGCTTTCGTTTTCGATTCGGCGTGGCTTTCGAGCCCTACGCCTCCAGTTCAATGTCCCAGTAAAGGTAGTCCAGCCAACTGGCGTGCAGGTGCCCGGGTGGAAACCGGCGACCGCGATCCTGCAGTTCGTGCATGCTAGGACGGCGCGCGGTGTGGAAAGGCTGCATGCCGGCCTCGCGCGGGGTGCGCCCGCCCTTGGACAGATTACAGGGCGCGCAGGCCGTGACGATGTTCTCCCAGGTCGTGCGCCCGCCGCGCGAGCGCGGGATCACGTGGTCGAACGTCAGGTCGTCGCCCGAGCCGCAGTACTGGCACGAGAAACTGTCGCGCAGGAACAGGTTGAAGCGGGTGAAGGCCGGCGGCCGGTCCTGGGGGACATACTGCTTCAGCGACACGACGCTGGGCAGCTTCATCTCGAACGACGGGGAATGCACCACGTGGTCGTAGGTCGAAACCACGTCGACACGTTCGAGGAACACCGCCTTGATCACCTCCTGCCAGGGCCAGAGGGAAAGCGGATAGTAGCTCAGGGGCCGGAAATCGGCGTTGAGCACGAGGGCCGGCATGCCGGACGGAGGACGGGACAGCACCTGCATCAGGACGTCCCTCCAGGCCCCTGAGGGCCTTGATCGATGTACGCGGTCGGACTGAAGACGGGCCTCCTTCCTACGCTATTTCGAGAATCGCCATTCATTCCCGAACGCACGGAAATCATGAGCCCATCGCGCGACAGAACCAAGACAAGGTTGGTTCTGACGATCGATTTACCGCCTGCCGCTCGCCTCAGCCGATGGCGACGATCTCGACCTCACCCCCTGCGACCATGGCGGTGTCGCCCACGCCCTTGCCCAGCAGCGCCTGGGCCACCGGTGAAACATAGGAGACCGAGCCCTTGGCCGGATCCGCCTCGTCTTCGCCCACGATGCGGAAGGTCTGGCGGCGGCCGTCCTCGCGATCGAAGGTGACGCGGCCGCCGAACTGAACGACGACCGACGCCGGGTCCAGCTCGCGCACCTGGGCGCTGGCGCGGCGGGCCGACCAATAGCGCAGGTCGCGAGTGGCCCGGGCCATGGCCGTGCGATCCTGGGCGACGTCGCCCCCGGCTTGGGCGGCGCTGTAGGCGGCGCGTGCGGCGGCCAGCTCATCCTCGATCAGGGCCAGGCCGCTGGGCGTGACCAGGTTCGGATGGGGCGATATCGGGCGATCCAGCAGGTCGGCCGCGAAGGCTTCGCTGTCGCCTTCCTTCGTGAACGCCACGCTCATCGGCGCGCTCGGTGAGAGAAACGGGTCATAGGTTGGAAATTCCGGCCGAGGACGGACGTTCCGCCGTCGAAGCGACCAGACCTATCCGGCCGCTCTGGCGCGATCAAGACACGCAAAAGCCGCCGGCGGACAAGCGCGGGCGGCTTCGGAAACTGGAAAGTTGGAACGTGGCCGCGGGCGGGATGCGAGGGGAGCCGCCCCGCCGCCGACCACTAAGACGGGTACTAGATCGCCACACCGATCAGGGCGGCGGCGACGCCGATGGCCGTAGCCAGGAAAAAGCCCACCGCCATGCGGTCGAGCACGGTTTCAAAGGCGAAAAAGGTGTTGGTCATCACACACATCCTTGAGTTTGAGGCAGTGGCGGTGATCGAGAAACCCGCCCCCGGTCCAATCTGGACGATGCTTAGATAACATGGATCTGAACGACGTCAAGATAATCTTGACGGCGTTAGGATGGATTTTTGAGAACCAGGCGTTACAGTGCCCGCGATGACACAGCCCGCCGCCGACTCCCGCCCCTATCACCACGGCGATCTAAGCCGCGCGCTGGTCGACGCCGCCCGCCGAATCCTTGAAACGGAAGGCCCCGCGGCCCTCTCGTTGCGGGCCGTAGCGCGCGAAGCCGGCGTCAGCCCCGCCGCGCCGTATCACCACTTCAAGGACAAGGGCGAACTTCTGGAGGCCGTAGCCCACGAGGGCTGGGTGGCGCTGGATAAGCGCCTGACCGAGGCCCGCTCCAAGGCCACCGACAGCAAGGACCGGATGACCGGCCTTGGCGTGGCTTACGTCTGCTTCGCCCGTGACAACCCTGCCCTCTATCGCGTCATGTACGACCGCTCACGCGACAAGGACTCCCTGCCCGAGCAGATGAAAGAGGAAGGCGCCTACTGCCAGGTGCGCGACACCATCGACGAGCGCACGGGCGGCACGGTCTCGCCGATCGACCTGGAACTGGCCACGATCGCGGCCTGGTGCGCCGGCCACGGCCTGGCGGAGATGATCAGCTTCAAGCAGTTCGCTCCGCTCAAGGAGATGTTGGGCGGCGAAGAGGCCTTCCTGCGCGCGGTCTTCGAGCATCTGGGCATGTTCGCCAAGCTCGACCAGGCCTGATCGCCGCTTGACGTTCGCCACTCGCTTCGCCCCCTCTCCGACCGGCTACCTGCACCGGGGACACGCCTTTTCGGCCCTGACAGCCTTTGACGCCGCACGTAAGTCCCAAGGCCGGTTCGTGCTGCGCATCGAGGACATCGACGCGACACGCAGCCGGCCCGAGTACGAGGCCGCGATCTTCGAGGATCTGGCCTGGCTGGGCCTGGAGTGGGAACAGCCGGTCCGGCGGCAGTCTGAACACCTGGCTGACTACCAGGCCGCCATCGAGGGCCTGCGCGAGCGCGGCCTGGTCTATCGCTGCTTCCGCACCCGCAAGGAACTGGACATCGGCCGGGCCCCGCACGAGCCGGCCGCCCCCTTCGTCGGCGCGCCCCTGTCAGCGGACGAGGAGGCCGCACGGCTTGAACGCGGCGAGGCCTTTGCCTGGCGGTTGTCCTTGGAGGCGGCGCGCGAGGCCCTGGGCGGCTTCCGAGGCCTGACCTTCGTCGAGGAAGGCGCGGGCCCCAACGGTGAAACGGGCGTCATCCAGGCCCGCCCCGAACTTGCCGGCGACATCGTCCTGGCCCGCAAGGACGTGGGCGTGGCCTATCATCTGGCCGTGGTGCTGGACGACGGCCTGCAGGCGGTCACCCATGTCATCCGGGGCCAGGACCTGTTCGAGGCCGCCCACATCCAGCGCCTGCTGCAGGCCCTGCTGAGCTTGCCCACCCCCATCTATCGCCACCACCGTCTGCTGACCGGCCCGGACGGCCGCCGCTACGCCAAGCGCGACAAGGCCCAGACCCTCCGGGAACTGCGAGCGGCGGGCGTCGCGCCAGGGCAGCTGCGCGCAGAGATGGACCTGACCTGAGACGGTCTTGCGAGCGGCGCCGTCGCGTGCTGCTGTCCGCTCGATTTGATTGGAGACCCTCCATGCGCTTGATCCTGGGAGCCGCCCTAGCCGCCGGCGCCGTCACCCTGGCCGGCGGCGCCCATGCCGCCGCCCCAAAGTTCACGCCTGGCGCCTGCGCAGGCGACTACACCGGCGTTCCCAACAAGATCGAGTGCGGCACTCTGACCGTCGACGAGACCCGCGGGGGCCCGGGCGCACGCCGCGTCTCCATCCCCGTTACCATCGTCAAGGCCATATCGCCCAAGGCAGGCCTGCCGCCGGTCGTCTACCTGCATGGCGGTCCCGGCGGCGGGACGGTCGAGGCCGTGGGCCGTGTCATGCGCAGCCCGGCGGGCAAGGAACTGGTCGGAGTGGATCAGGACTGGATCTATTTCGACCAGCGTGGCGGCGGCCTGGCCCAGCCCATGCTCGACTGCGGCCAGGTGGCGATGAGCGACGCCGGCCCGCTGAGCGACGCCGCCGCCCACCAATTGATCGCCTGCGGTCAGCGGCTGAAGGAGTCCGGCGTGGACCTGACGCGGTACAACGCCGAGGAAGTGGTCAAGGACGTCCAGGACCTGCGCAAGACCCTGGGCCTGAAACAGATCGACCTGGCCGGCGTGTCGTACGGCACCCGTATCGCCCTGGCCGTGGTCAAGCACGATCCCTCGGGCGTGCGCGCCGTGGTGCTGGACTCGCCCTGGACGCCGGAAGCCAAATGGGCCGAGGGCGGGCCGGAAATGGTGTCGGACGCGGTGAAGGAGATCTTCAAGCGCTGCGCCGCCGACACCGACTGCAACGCCAAGTTCCCCCATCCGGGCGCCGATCTGGACGCGGTCGCCAACAAGCTTCTGGCCGGGCCGGTGACGGCGAACGGGCGCACCTACACCCCCGACCTGTTGGGCGGCTTCCTGATGGACGCCGCCTACAGCGGTCCCGACGCCCGAGCCCTGCCCGCCACGGTCGCCAAGTTCGCGGCCGGCGACTTCTCGGCCCTGGACGACACCAGGGCCGGCGCCGGCTACGCCGAGGCCCAGCACCTGACCCACCTTTGCAAGGAGGAGTTTCCGTTCGAGAGCGAGGCGGCCATGCGCCGGGGGGCCCAGCGCGACCCGGTCACCCGCCTAATGGCCAACTCGTTCGGTCGCTACTTCCAGGTCTGCAAGACCTATGCGGTCGGCGCGCCCGATCCGGTCGAGGCCCAGCCGGTCTCCAGCCCGATCCCCACCTTCTTCCTCGCCGCCGAGATCGATCCCGGTTGTCCCCCGGCGGTGGCCAAGGCCGCCGTGGGCCGCTTCTCCAAGGGCCAGCTGACGATCGTGCCCAACACCACCCACGGCGTCTTCCGCGGCAGCGCCTGCGCCCGCAAGATGATCCGGAGCTTCCTGGCCGATCCGACCGCCCCGGTCGACCAGAGCTGCCTGCATCCGGAACACGACAAGTTCGTGTTCGATCTGGGATGATCGGAGCTCTCCCTCAAGGGGAGGCCGTCTTCTCCTTAGGGGCCGATCGCTAGTCCTGCACCCAGTATCGGTATCCATAGGCCGGGGTGAAGCCGAGCCCGCCGTACAGCGCGATCGCGGGGGTGTTGTCGGCCTCGACCTGGAGATAGACCCTGCGCGCGCCCAAGGCGGCGGCCTCGTTCAGCAGGGCCGCCAGGATCCGTCGGGCCAATCCCTTGCGGCGATGTCCTGGCGACGTTCGCATGCCGAAGATCCCGGCCCATTCCCCGTCGACCGCACTGGCCCCCAGGGCCGCGGTTTCGCCGTCGATGTCCAGGCGCGCAAAACGGGCCGGCGCGGGAATGCGGCCCAAGGCGTCGAGCCGCTCGCGCGCGTCGGCGGCGTTTCCGGCGGCGCTGGCGGTGAACACCGCCTCGAATGCGGGATCAGGCGCGTCGGACAACGCCACGCCGGCGTCGACCAAGTCGGAGCCCGCCCCCGCCTCGCCCACCATCACCAGGGTGCCGTGCACCGGCCGATAGCCCCGGGCGCGCAGATGTTCCGACAGGTTTGCAGGGACCACGGCGCCGTCCGCCAGCTTGAACCAGGCCGGCAAGCCTCTTGCCGCATAGAAAGCCTCCACGGCGGCGATGGCCTCGTCGACCGGCCGGTCGGGTTGACCCAACGGCCAGCAGGCGTTGATCCGCATCGACCAGCCGTCGGAGGCGTTCAGCCGCCAACCGCCCAGCGCCGCGCTCTCGCGGGCCGGCCACGCCCTATCCGCGATGGGTTCGAGAAGATTGGGATCGACGATCATGATCCCTCAATAGCAGACGGGCGCCGGTCGATTGCAACCGGCGCCCGCTTCCTTTCGTCCCTCGCCCCTAGGAAAGGTTGGTGGCGGCGATCTTGCCTCGCTCCTCGGTCAGTTCGTACTGGACCTTCTGGCCTTCCTTGAGGCCCTGCCAGCCCGCCCGCTGAGCGGCGCTGATGTGCACGAACACGTCCTTGCCGCCGTCGTCGGGCTGGATGAAGCCAAAGCCCTTGGTCTCATTGAACCACTTCACAACGCCGGTCGGCATACGTCATCTCCCAGACTGAACCGTTCAACGTCCGCCGCGCGAACGCCGACAATCGCGGTCGTCCGGCGGGCGCAGGCTAGCCAAATCCAGGATTGCACCGGAACTTGGGCACGGCCACGTTGAGCGGTCAATTCGAAAAACGATGTTCTCGAATGTCGCAGAGCCCTACTTCTCGGCCAGAAGCGCCTCTATCAGGCCATGGGCCTCCGGGCTGGACCAGTCGGCGTCGCCCGACAGCCGGGCGCGCTCGCGGCCCTGCTTGTCGTAGATGACCGTGGTCGGATAGCCCTGCGCGCGAGGATCCAGCTCGAACGACAGCTTGTAGCCTGGGTCGCGATAGACCTGCAGCGGCGGGTTGGCGGCCATGGCGGCCTGGACCAGGTTCAGGTCGCTGTCACGATCCACGCTGATGGGCAGCACCTTGACCGGTTGGGTGGCGTAGCGCGCCTGCAGCTTCGCCAGGGTGGGCATCTCCTTCTTGCAGGGGGCGCACCACGTGGCCCACAGGTTCATGACCACCACCTGCCCCTTGAAATCGGCCAGGGTCAGAGACTTTCCGGCCCCATCGGTGAACATCGTCGCGGGCTGGCCGCGCGGCTGCGGCGGCACTTCCAGTTTTTCGAGGGAGGCTTTCTTGAATTCCTTGAGGTCGGCCGCGCCTGCGGGTTTGAACGAAGCCTGAGCGATGACATATAGAACCGCCACGACGCCGACGACGATGACGGCGCCGATCGCCCATTTCAGCGGATTCGGCTTACGCCCCCCCGCGCCCTCGTTCGACTGGACTTCGCTCATATGACCGACAACGCCTCCGATAAGCCCGCGACCGCTGACGGCGGACAGGGCCAAGCCATGTGGGGCGGCAGGTTCTCGGCCAAACCAGCGGAGCTGATGCAGGCGATCAACGTCTCCATCGGCTTCGACAAGCGCCTTTGGGCGCAGGACCTGGCGGGCTCCCGCGCCCATGCGCGGATGTTGATCAGCCAAGGCGTGATTGCAAGCGCCGACGGCGAGGAAATCCTCAAGGGCCTGGACGCCATCGAGGGCGAGATCGTCGCGGGCGCTTTCCCGTTCCGCGACGAATACGAAGACATCCACATGAACATCGAGGCGCGGCTGCGCGAGCTGATCGGCCCGACCGCCGGCCGGCTACACACCGCTCGCTCGCGCAACGACCAGGTGGCCGTCGACTTCCGCCTGTGGGTCCGCGACGCCGCCGACCGCTCGGCCGCCCAGCTCGTCGCGCTCCAAAAGGCTCTGTTGACTCAGGCCGAGACTTATGCCGACGCGCTGATGCCAGGCTTCACCCACTTGCAGCCGGCCCAGCCGGTGACCTTTGGCCACCACCTGATGGCCTATGTCGAAATGTTCGGCCGCGACGCCTCGCGGTTCCGCGACGCCCGGGCCCGGATGAACGAATGCCCGCTGGGCGCGGCGGCCCTGGCCGGCTCGCCGTTCCCGATCGACCGCCACCAGACCGCGGCGGCCTTGGGCTTCGATCGCCCCACCGGCAACTCGCTTGACAGCGTTTCCTCGCGCGATTTCGCCCTGGAGGCCCTGTCGGCCGCATCGATCACCGCCACGCACCTGTCGCGCCTGGCCGAAGAGATCGTGCTGTGGACGACGCCGATGTTCGGCTTCATCAAGCTGACCGACGCCTTCACCACCGGCAGCTCGATCATGCCGCAGAAGAAGAACCCCGACGCGGCCGAGCTGATCCGCGCCAAGGTCGGCCGCATCCTGGGCTCGCTCACCACCCTGACCGTGGTCATGAAAGGCCTGCCGCTGGCCTATTCCAAGGACATGCAGGAGGACAAGGTCCCGACCTTCGAAGCCTTCGACGCCCTGGAACTGTCCCTGCTGGCCATGGCCGGCATGATCGCCGATCTGACGCCCAACACCGAAAAGATGGCCCAGGCGGCCGGCGCGGGCTTCTCCACAGCCACCGACCTGGCCGATTGGCTGGTCCGCGAGCTGAACATGCCTTTCCGCGACGCCCACCACGTGACAGGCTCGGCCGTGAAGGCGGCCGAGACCAAGGGCGTGGATCTGGCGGAACTGTCCCTGGTCGAGTTCCAGGCGATCGAGCCCCGGATCACCGAAGGGGTCTACGCCATCCTCACCCCGGCCGCCTCGGCGGCCAGCCGCATGAGCTATGGCGGGACCGCCCCCGCCCAGGTCCGCGCCCAGATCGCGCGTTGGAAGGAATTGCTGGCATGATCCGCCCTCTCGCCATCGTGACCCTGGCCGCCGTTGCCCTTTCGGCCGCGGCCTGCGGCAAGCAGGCTCCGCTGGAGCGCCCCGCTCCGTTGTGGAACGCCCAGAAGAAGGCGGCCTTCGAAGCCGAACGCCGCGCCGCCTCGGCCCAGGCCAACAAGCCCGCCCGTCCGAACGGCACGCAGGAGAACATGGACCCGGCGTCCAGCAATCGCACGACCCGCGCGGCGCCGCTGGGCGGCACGCAGTCCGATCCGTTCGGCGGCCCCTCGGGCGCCGGCTTCCCCAGCAGCCAACCCAACTGACGACCTGACGTGAACCATTTCGAATACGGCCCCGAGGGCCTGGCCTGCGAAGGCGTTCCCCTGGCCAAGATCGCGGCCGAGGTCGGGACGCCGGTCTACGTCTATTCCCGCGCCACGCTGGAACGGCACTTCACGGTGTTCCGCGACGCCCTGGTCGCCGCCGGCGTCGTCGACCCGCTGGTCGCCTATGCGGTCAAGGCCAACTCCAACGTCGCGGTGCTGAAGGTGCTGGGCGACCTGGGCGCCGGGGCCGACACGGTCTCGGAGGGCGAGGTTCGCCGTGCCCTGGCCGCCGGCATCCCCGGCGAGCGCATCGTGTTCTCGGGCGTGGGCAAGAAGCGGGAGGAGATCGCCTTCGCCCTGAAGGCCGGCGTCGCCGAGATCAACGTCGAGAGCGAGCCCGAGCTGAACCTGATTGGTGAGGTCGCTGCGGAACTGGGCGTGAAGGCCAAGGTGGCGTTCCGGGTCAATCCAGACGTCGCCGCCGGCGGCCACGCCAAGATCGCCACGGGCAAGTCCGAGAACAAGTTCGGCGTCTCGTTCGCCGAAGCCGCGCGCCTCTACGCCAACGCCTCCAACCACGCTCACATCGAACCGATCGGCGTGGCCTGCCACATCGGCAGCCAGATCACCGACCTGGGGCCGATGCGCGCAGCCTTCACCAAGATGCGAGGCCTGGTCGAGCAGTTGCTGGGCGAAGGCCTGCACGTCGAGCGGCTGGACCTGGGCGGCGGCCTGGGCGTGCCCTATTTCGACATGCCCGAACCGCCCTCGCCGGCTGAGTTCGCCAAGATGGTCGGCGAAGTCACCAAGGGACTGCCCGTCAAGCTGGCCTTTGAGCCCGGCCGGGTGATCGCCGCCAACGCCGGGGTGCTGTTGTCGGAAGTGATCCACGTGCACGAGCGGCCGGAGGGCAAGCGCTTCCTGGTCATCGACGCGGCCATGAACGACCTGATCCGCCCGGCGATGTACGACGCGTTCCACGACATCCGCCCGGTGACCAAGCGGACGGGCGAGACCGTCTATGACGTGGTGGGCCCGATCTGCGAGACCGGCGACACCTTCACCCGCGATCGCGCCCTGCCCCCGTTCGGCCCCGGCGATCTGGTGGCCTTCATGTCGGCGGGTGCCTACGGCTCGGCGATGTCGAGCGAATACAACACCCGCCCGCTGGTCCCCGAGGTGCTGGTGGACGGCGACCGCTACGCCGTCATTCGCGCACGACCGACCTACGAGGAGATGCTGGCGCGCGATCTCGTGCCCACGTGGGTGTGAACCCGCCCGTTCACGGGAAAGCTCGATAAAACGAAAAAGCCGCGCTCGGTCGTCAGACCAAGCGCGGCTTTTGGTTTCTCAGCCCCCTAGGCGCTCGCCTTCTCCCGCAGGGGAGAAGCCTGCAAGGTCAGTCCAGCGCGCCAACATAAGGCAGGCCGCGGCTCTTGCCTTCGTCATCCAGGCCATAGCCGACCAGATAGCGGGCCGGCGCCTCCCAGGCCACGAAGTCGGGCTCGATGCGCGGCTTGTCCCACGGCTTGCGGGCGAAGACAGCGGTCAGCACCTCGCTGGCGCCGGCGTCCTTGACCAGCTTGGCGGCTTCGCCCAGCGACAGACCGGT
Source organism: Caulobacter sp. (assembly GCA_017745235.1). Taxonomy (GTDB): domain Bacteria; phylum Pseudomonadota; class Alphaproteobacteria; order Caulobacterales; family Caulobacteraceae; genus Caulobacter. Next base: position 102,628 of record JAGHZU010000007.1, read on the forward strand.
GTCGAGCACGTCGTCGACAACCAGGGCGCGGCGGCCCACCAGGGGACGCTGCAGGTCGGCGCGAACCTCGCAGCGACCCGAGCTCTTGCGCTCGTCATGATAGGAAGCCAGCCAGAGGGCGTCGAAGCGCACGTCGCGGCCGGCGCGGTACAGGGCGCGGGTCAGGTCGGCGGCGAACCACAGACCGCCGGTCAGCAGGCAGACCACGACGGTGTCGTCATCGATCCGGGGCGCGATGGCTTTTGCCAGGGCCTCGACCCGCTCGGCGATTTCTTCCTGTGAAATCAGGACTTCGGGGGCGGGGCGATCGGTCATTTTCGGGAATCTTGGTCAGTGATGGTCGGCCGAAGCCGTTTCGACCGCTCCGGTCTCATGTCCAGGGGGCTCCTGTCCAGCCCCTTGCGTATCGGCGGCGGTCGCCGCCGGATCGATGGGCTGGTCCTGGGCGCCGCGCAGCGAGGGGCTTTGATGTCCCTCGGCGACCGGCGACTTGAGGGCGTGACGGGCGGCCTGGGCCGCGCCCGGCTCGAGCGCGAAGCCGATCTCCAGCGTCTTGGCCGTACGCGGCGGATCCAGCAGCGTCACGGCGAAGTGTCGCGTCTGGCTGGGCGGGATGTTGGGATCGGCGGCGGCGGCCAGTTGTCCCGCCACCCGCTTGTCGTGCTCGTTCAAGAGGCTGACCCGCACGGGCGGCGTGGTCACCGGGTGGTCGGTGATGTTGCGCAGGACGCCGGTGATGGTGACTGCGGCGTGGCCGTTCTCCATCGAAGGTTCGGCCTTCAGGTCCTCGATCTGCAGGCCGACGGTGTTCACCGGCCGCTTGACCAGGGCGTAGGCGCCGGCGGTCTTGGGCCAGAGGCTGGCGATGTTCATGCGGAAGACGATCGCCGAGGTCAGGATCAGCACCAGCACCACGGCCATGCTGGCCCAGACGATGCCGGTGGTCTTGGCCTCGCGCAGGCGGCGCTCGGCGTCGGCGCGAGCGCGGAAGACCTTGGGCAGTTCCTCCCCCGGCAAGGCGCTGACCGGCGGTTCGGCGCCTGCTCCGGCGTCAACGCCGTCCGGTCCGCCGGGCAGAGAGTCACCCATCACGGCCGAGGCGGAGGGATCTTCAAAAAGGTCGAGCGGCTCTTCCTCGTTGCGAGCCGTCCAGCGATTGCCGCAGGCCGCGCAACGCACGACACGACCCGACGCGCCCACCTTGGAATCGTCGACGAAATAGCGGCTAGCGCACTCCGGACAGGTCAGTATCATGGCCGCGAATCGGACGCTCCCCGCTCCTGCACACGAGGTCGCCGATTTTGCCAGCCATGTCCACAAGCCCCAACGACACACCCTTGCGCATCGACGAAGAACTGGACGGCCGCTCCGTTCCCGTCGTCCGCTTCGAGGGCGTCTCGATGCGGTATGGACGAGGGCCGGAAACTCTCAGCGATCTCGCCTTCTCATTACATCCAGGGTCTTTCCATTTCCTCACCGGCCCGTCCGGGGCTGGAAAGAGCTCGCTGCTCAAATTGATCTACCTGGCGCACCGTGCGTCACGGGGTCGCGTGGAGCTCTTCGGGCGCGACATCAGCCTCGTGCGCCCCGAAGACCTGCCCTTCGTGCGCCGCCGCATCGGCGTGGTGTTCCAGGAGTTCCGCCTGCTCGAGCACCTGTCGGTGTTCGACAACGCCGCCCTGCCGCTACGCATCTCCGGCCGCAAGCCCGCTACCTATCGCGACGACGTGGCCGAACTGCTGGAGTGGGTAGGCCTGGGCGACCGCATGCACGCCCTGCCCGCTACGTTGTCGGGCGGCGAGAAGCAGCGCCTCGCCATCGCCCGCGCCGTGGTCGACCGGCCCGACGTGCTGCTGGCCGACGAACCGACCGGCAATGTCGATCCGGCCATGTCGCTGCGTCTGCTTCGGCTGTTCGTCGAGCTGAACCGCCTGGGCACCACGGTGCTGATCGCCACCCACGACGAAGATCTGGTCGCGCGCGCCAACCGCCCCACCCTGCATCTGGAAAATGGCCGGCTGGTCGATTTCGAGGACCACGCCGCGTGAGCCGGGCGTTCGACACCGCCCGCTGGAAGCCCGCGCCCTTGCTGCCGCCACGCGACGCTCGCGACGGCTCGCTGGTGTTCGTGGTCGCCGTTCTCTGCTTCCTGGCCTGCCTGACGGCCCTGGCGACCCTCGCCTCGGCCCGGGCCGCCGACGGTTGGACGTCGCAGTTGACTGGCTCGGCCACGGTGGTCGTGCGCCCCCGAGCCAGCGAGACGCCCGACAGCGCCGCCGCCCGCGCCGCCGAGACCCTGTCAGGCGTGAAGGGCGTGACCGAAGCCCAGGCCCTGCCGCGCGAGAAGGCCGAGGCGCTGCTGGAACCCTGGATCGGCCGCGAGGCGCTGATCGCCGACCTGCCCGTGCCGCGCCTGGTGACCCTGAACCTCGATCCCCAGGCTCCCGCCTCGGCCGCCGCGCTCGACAAGGCCCTGAAGGAGGCCAATGTCGACGCCGTGGTCGACGACCACAGCCGCTGGATCGCCGATATCGAGCGCGCCGCGCGCATCGCCCGCTGGGCCGCCATCGGGGTCTTCGCCCTGATCGCCACGGCGGCCGCCGCCGTCATCGTGTTCGCTACCCGCGCGGCCCTGACGGCTCGCCACGACGTGGTCGAGGTGCTGCACCTGTCAGGCGCCGAGGACGGATTCGTGGCCAACCTCTTCCAGAACCGCTTCGCCGCCATGGCCTTCTTCGCCGGCTTGCTGGGCGGTGCGGGCGCGGCCATGATCGGGGCGGCGGCGCGGCTCGTGGGGGGCGGCCAGGGGCTGACGCCGGTCCTGCCGCTGGCCTGGATCGATCTCCTGGCGCTCCTGCCCTGCCCGCTGGTGGCGGCGCTGGTGGCGGGCATCGCCGCCCGCGCGGCTTCCCTGCGCTTGTTGAGAGGCATGCCTTGAAGACCATCGCGGCCCTGCTGATTCTCGCCATGGTCTGGTTCGTGGGCCTGCTGGCCTTCACCAGCCGGGTCGACCAGTCCACGCCCGCGGCCGAGCCGCCGGTGTCGGACGGGGTGGTGGTGCTGACCGGCGCCTCCAATGTGCGGCTGGAACAGGCCACCAAGCTGCTGGAGGCCGGCAAGGGCAAGCGCCTGCTGATCTCGGGCGTCAACCGCGAAGCTACGCGCGACGACGTGCTGGGCGTGACCAAGGCGGTCAAGCCGATCTACGATTGCTGCGTGGACCTGGGCTTCGTGGCCGCCGACACCATCGGCAACGCCCGCGAGACGGCCGAATGGGCCAAGGCGAAGGACTATCACAGCCTGATCGTGGTGACGGCCGACTACCACATGCCGCGCTCGATGCTGGAACTGCGGGCCACCATGCCCGACGTCGAGCTGCACCCCTATCCGGTGGTCACCGAGAGCCTGAACGCCCATCGCTGGTGGAAGGGCCCCACCAGCAGCCGGCGCATGGTGGTGGAATACTGCAAGTACCTGGCGATTCTGGGCCGTGAAGCGTTCCTGAAGCTGGGCCCCAAGGACAAGGCCGCGCCCGAGGCGACGGGCGGCGAGCCGGCGAAGGAAGCATCTTGATCTATTTGCGCTCTTTTCTCTTCCAGCTGGCGTTCTGGGTCTGGTCGGCGATCTGGGCGATCGCGATGCTCCTGACCCTGCCCCTGCCGCGCAAGGCCAACACCTGGGCCCTGACCTTCTGGTCCAAAGTGCTGCTGATGCTGCTGCGGGTGCTAGCCGGCATCAAGGTCGAGGTGCGCGGCGCCCAATACAAGCCGACCGGCCCCGCCCTGGTCGCGGCCAAGCACCAGTCGATGTTCGACGTCTTCAGCCAGTTCGCCCTGCTGCCCGACGCCTGCTTCGTCATGAAGAAGGAGCTGCTGATGGTGCCGCTGTTCGGCTGGCATGGTCAGAAGGCCAGAATGATCGTTGTCGACCGCGGGGGCCACTCAACCGCTCTGAAAAAGCTGGTGCGCGACGCGGTGAACCGCATGAAGGAGACCCGCCAGGTGGTGATCTTCCCCGAAGGCACCCGCGGCGACGTGGGCCAGCCAGGCGACTACAAGCCCGGCATCGCGGCCCTGTATCGCGAGCTGGACATGCCGGTCACGCCCCTGGCGCTGAACTGCGGCGTTCACTGGCCGCGCGGGTTCCTGCGTCCGCCGGGCACGATCGTGTTCGAGTACCTGCCGCCCATCCCCGCCGGCCTCAAGCGCGCCGAATTCATGCGGGAGCTGCAGACTCGGATCGACACGGCCACGAAGGCGCTGGAAGACGAAGGCCTCTGACCGGTTGCCGGCGCGGGTCAGCTGAGCTCCAGCAAGGGCTCCCGCGCCTCGACCATCTTCAGCAGCGCCTCCATGGCGTGGTCGCGCACACCGTCGTCGCGCAGGTGCATGACCAGGTCGCGCAAGTAATCGATATTGCGGCCCGACAGGCCGGTAGCCCCGGCGATCAGCTGGGCCTGCTGCTCCAGCGACAGCGCGCCGGCCCATTGCACGTGCTTGCGGTCGGACAGGAACACCAGCGCCGGGACCTTGCCGTCGCCGTCCAGCCGGACATCGGCCCAGGCCTCGAAATAGGTCTCGGTCGGCTGCTCGCGCTCGCGCAGATAAGCATAGACTTCGGGCCACTGCGCCTCGGCCACGCGATAGACCATGCCACGCACCGCGCCGCCTGGCGCCAAGCCCAGAACCAGGCCGGGACGCTCGTAGGTGCCCCTGTGATGCACCGAATAGATGCAGAACGCCCGGCGGCGCCCATGGAGCACGGCCGTTCTTCGCTCTATGAACGGGAACCCAGGCCGCCACATCAGCGATCCGTAACCGAACACCCAGCGGTCGCCGCTGCCTGACACACTCATCGCACTTCCCGACCGGAGCCGCCCTTTCCATGACCCATAACGCCGCCGCTCCGTCCCGCAAGCCCCGGCGTCGTGGTCTGGTGACGCCTTTCTTGCTTCTGGCCCTGGTCGCGGGCGCCTGGAGCGGCGGCTGGCTCTGGCTGCGCAGCCAGGCCGAGCAGCGCATGGACGCCACCGCGCTGTCGCTGAAAGCCAAGGGCTACGACATGTCGTGGGAAAGCCGGCGGTTCACCGGCTATCCGTTCCGCATGGACGTCCGTCTGCGCAACGCCCGCGTGGCGGAGCCCTCGGGCTGGGCGCTGCGAGCGCCGGAATTGAAGGGCGAGGCCAACGCCTATGACATCGGCCACTGGGTGGTGACGGCGCCGAACGGCGTAGTGCTGACCCGGCCGACGAACGGCGACGTGACGATCACCGGCAAGGCCCTGCGCGCCAGCTTCGCCGGCTTCGACAAGACCCCGCCCCGCATCTCGGTCGAGGGCGCGGATTTGACCTTCACCCCGGCGGCGGGCTCCGCGCCCTTCCCTCTGGTGTCGACCCAGGCCCTGCAGCTTCACCTGCGCCCCGGCCCCGACGATATGGCCGCCCTGCTGTTTCGCGCCGACGGGACCAAGGCCGCCTTCACCGGCCTGATGGGCCGTATCGCCCGAGACCAGACCGCAACCCTGCTGTGGGACGCGCGCCTGACCAGGGTCAGCGCCCTGCGGGGAACCAGCTGGGCCGACGCCGTTCGCGACTGGTCACAGGCCGGCGGGACCGTCACCGTCCAGCAGGGCAGGCTGACGGCCGGCGAGGCGCTGCTGGAGGCCAAGTCCGGCGACCTGACCGTGGCCACCAACGGCCGCCTTCAGGGCTCTCTGGACGTGACCGTGCGCGAGAACCCAATCGCCGGCGACGTCCTCAAGGACCCACGCGCCGCCATCGCCGCTCTGGCCGCGGCGGCCGGCAAGGACCCGACCCTGGCCGCCACCTTGGTGTTCGACAACGGCCGCACCCGGCTGGGGCCATTCGACACGGGCCCATCGCCCCGCATCTACTGATCAACGACGCATCGGCGCCCGCCGATCACGCAATTTTCTTCCCCGGGCCTGGCGGCTATTGCGCCCTCGGCGGCAAAGTCTATGGTCCGGCCTCCAATTTCGGGGATAAATCATGGGTAGCGACGCGAAAGACGCGACGCCTTCGCTGGACGAGGTCCGATGGCGTATCGACGCCATCGACAGTGAACTTCTGGCCCTGCTGGACGAGCGGGCCGGCCTTGCGCGAACGGTCGCAGCCGCCAAGCAGGCGGCGGGCGACACCGGCTTTGGCCTGCGCCCCGGCCGCGAGGCCCTGATCGTCCGCAAGCTGGTGGACGCCCCGCGCAAGGCCGCCAGCGACGCCCTGGTCATCCGCATCTGGCGCGAGCTGATGTCCGACAGCCTCACGCGCCAGGGGCCCTACCACCTGAATGTCTGGGGCGGAAAGGATCCCGCCCGTACGGTGGAGCTGACCCGCCTGCGCTTCGGCGTGGCGCCGCCAATGCGGATGGTCGCCACCGACAAGGAAGCCCTGGCGGCCGCCAGGACGCCCTGGGCGGTCTCCGTGCTGGCCCTGTCGCCCGACAGCGCCTGGTGGGCCCGCCTGCTGGCCGAGCCCAAACTGAAGATCTTCGCCGCCCTGCCTTGCCTGGAGCGCTGGGGCCCGCAGGCGGCGTTCGCCGTGGCCGAGGTCGAGGTCGAGCCTACCGGCGGCGACCAGACCTTCTGGGTCACCGACAGCCCAAAAAGCGCCTCGGCCGTGGCCGAGGCCCTGGCCCAGGACGGCGTAGCCGCCGAACTGGTGGCCGAAGCCGGCGGGCTGAAGCTGTTTTCGCTGCTGGGCTTCTACCAGGTCGGCGACGAGCGCCTGGCCCGCGCGCCGGGCTCGCTCACGGGCGTTGTCGGCGCGGCTCCCACCCCGTTCGACCTTTAGCCAGGCCAAGTGTAAGAAGACCCCGCCGTTTCCGCCTGAGTTTCGACCCGAGTAGCCGACATGACCGCCCCCGCCTCCGATCGCTTCGCCGCTCCCCGGCCCACGCCCAAGCCGGGCGTGATGGACATCGCCGCCTATGTGGGCGGCAAGTCGAAGATCGAGGGTGTGGCCCATCCGTTGAAGCTTTCGAGCAACGAGAACATCCTGGGCAGCAGCGAGCATGCCAAGGCCGCCTATCGCAACGCCGTCGACCGTATGCACGTCTATCCGGACGGCAAGGGCGCAGCCCTGCGGGCGGCGATCGCCGAGCGCTATCGCCTGGAGGTCGAGCGCATCACCCTGGGGGACGGATCGGACGAGATCTTCGCCCTGCTGAACCAGGTCTACCTCGAACCCGGCGACAACATCGTCCAGGGCGAGCACGGCTTCGCCGCCTACGCCATCGGCGCGCGCGCCTGCCAGGGCGAGGTGCGCTTCGCCAAGGAGCCGGGCCAGCGCGTCTCGGTCGAGGAAATCGTCAAGTGCGTGGACGAGCGCACGCGGCTGGTCTTCATCGCCAACCCGGCCAATCCTACCGGCACCTGGCTGACGGGCGAGGAGATCCGCGCCCTGCACGCGGCCCTGCCTCCGTCGGTGATCCTGGTGCTGGACGGCGCCTATGCCGAGTTCTGCAGCGACCCGCGCTTCGAGGACGGGCTGGACCTGGCCCGCACGGCCGAAAACGTCGTGGTCACCCGCACCTTCTCCAAGATCCATGGCCTGGCCGCCCTGCGCGTGGGCTGGGCCTACGCCCCGGCCGGGATCATCGACCCGCTGGAGCGCATCCGGCCGCCGTTCAACACCTCGATCCCGGCGCAGGAGGCCGCCATCGCCGCCCTGGCCGACGTCGAATTCCAGGCCCGTTCGCTGGCGCTGGTCGAGCAATGGCGTCCTTGGCTGGCCCAGCAGATCGGGGGCCTGGGCCTGGAGGTCACGCCTTCGGCCGCCAACTTCGTCCTGGTCAACTTCCCGGCCGCGCCGGGCAAGACTGCGCTGGAGGCCGAGGCCTTCCTGGCGTCCAAGGGCATCCTGGTGCGGGCCGTGGCCAACTACGGCCTGCCCAACGCCATCCGCATCACCGTGGGCCTGGAAGAGCACAATCGCCGGGTCGTGGATCTGCTGGGCGAGTTCGTGGGCGCCAAGGCATGAGCCAGCCGGCCCTGCTCTATCCGAAGATGACCGTGATCGGAGCCGGCCTCATCGGCGGCTCGGTGATCCGCGCAGCCCGCGCCCACGGCGTGGTCGGCGAGGTGACCGTGGTCGACGCCAATCCGACCTTCCGCGATCGCGTGGGCGAACTGGGCCTGGCCGAGCACGTCACCGGCGACATCGCCCAGGGCGTGGCCGACGCAGACCTGGTGGTGATCGCCACGCCGGTGCTGTCGATTCCCGAAATCGTCGCGGCCCTGGCGGGCCACATGAAGCCGGGCGCCACCCTGACCGACGTTGGCTCGACCAAGTCGAGCGTGGGCGAGGCCTTCCGCGCTCACGCAGAGGCCCTGTCCAAGGTCTTCGTCATTCCCGGCCACCCGATCGCCGGCACCGAACAGTCTGGTCCCGACTCCGGCTTCGCCGAACTGTTCGAGAACCGCTGGACGATCCTGACCCCGTTCGAGAGCGACGACGAGCACTACGCCGCCGCCGTGGCCAAGCTGTCGGCCTTCTGGCGCGCCTTCGGGGCGCAGGTCGAGCTGATGGATGAGAAGCACCATGACCTGGTGCTGGCCGTCGTCAGCCACCTGCCCCACCTGATCGCCTACACGATCGTCGGCAGCGCGGCCGACCTGGAAAACGTGACCGAGAACGAGGTCATCAAGTATTCGGCCTCGGGCTTCCGCGACTTCACCCGCATCGCCGCCAGCGACCCCACCATGTGGCGCGACATCTTCGTGGCCAACAAGGAAGCGGTGCTGGAGATGCTGGGCCGCTTCACCGAGGACCTGCAGGCCATGAGCCGCGCGATCCGCTGGGGCGACGCCGACACCCTGCACGCCCACTTCACCCGCACGCGCGCGATCCGCCGCGGCATCGTTGCCGCCGGCCAGGAAAGCGCCGAGCCCAACTTCGGCCGCGACCGCGGGAAGCACTAGGCCATGGATCTGAAACGGTCCCTGGGGCTGGCGCTCTGCGCCGTCACGTTGGCGCTGGTGGTCTGGGTCCTCTTCTTCGCCGTGCCGAACGGCGTCATATCGATCAGGGTCGAGTTGCCGCCGGCCGAGCATCGGTAGGCGGAGCCGCGACACAGTGGGAAGCTGATCGCCCATGAACGGATACGCCTGGCTGGCCATCGCCATCGTCGCCGAAGTCGTCGCCACCTCGGCCCTGAAATCGGCCGAGGGATTCAGCAGACCCCTACCGTCGCTGATCGTCGCGGTGGGCTACGGCGTGGCGTTCTACGCACTTTCCCAGACCCTGAAGTCGACGCCGGTGGGCCTGGCCTACGCCATCTGGTCTGGCGTGGGCGTCGTGCTTGTCACCGCCATCGCGTGGGTGGTGTTCAAGCAGCGGCTTGACCTGCCCGCCCTGTTGGGGATGGGATTGATCGTGGCCGGCGTACTGGTGATCAACCTTTTCTCCAAAAGCGCCGGTCACGGCTGATCGCCGCAATACGGCCGCAACAAAGGACGGTGATCAGTTCCAGGGACACTCGTCCAGAAGGAAATCGCCATGCGTCGCAAGACCGCCGCTTTCGCCCTGGCTTCGGCCGCCATCCTGACCGCCGGTTCGGCCCTGGCCCAGACGCCGGCCGTCGAGGACATCTTCAAGGCCTGGGACAAGAACGCCGATGGCGTTGTCGACAAGGCCGAATGGCTCGCCGCCGGCCGTCCCGAGGCCCGCTTCGCTCGCGTCGACACCGACTCCGACGGCAAGATCACCCCCGACGAACTGAAGGCCGCCATGGCCCGCATGCAAGCCCGCCGCCAACAGCAGCAAGGCGGCGCGGCGCAGCCCCCTCCGGCCGACCACTGACCTCGGCGACACGAAGCGTGGCTTTTCAGCCACATTTCGCACAACCTGTGCTCGAACCCCTTTCCTTCATCGGGCGAACGCTGTAATCGCCCGCCTCCCGAAGGACGAAGACCATGGCGCACAAAGCCCCGACCTACTTGCCCGCACTCTGCACCTTTGACCGCCAGGTCGAGGGCATGAACGCGCGCGCGTCGGAGGGGATCACGGCCTAGGGTTCGACAGAACTCGGGATGTACGAAGGAACCCCTCCTGGCCTGGCCGGAGGGGTTCTTCGTTTGTGCGAGAAGTCCTTCGACCAAGACGCCAGGAAGGGCGGATTGGAAAGGAGAAGCCGATGAGCGGCTTCACACACATCGAAAGCGACGGCGCGCCGATCAAGGCGTGGACCCAGGGCGTTCCGATCGAGGACTCCGCCCTCAAGCAGCTGCGCAACGTCGCCAGCCTGCCCTTCATCCACAAGCACGTCGCGGTCATGCCCGACGTCCACTGGGGGATGGGCGCGACCGTGGGCTCGGTGATCCCCACTTATAGGGCGATCATCCCGGCGGCGGTGGGAGTCGACATCGGCTGCGGCATGATGGCGGTGCGCACCTCGATCCGGGCCGAGCACCTGCCCGACAACCTGTTCGGCGTCCGCTCCGACATCGAGGCCGCCGTACCCCACGGCCGGACCGATAACGGCGGGCGCAACGACAAGGGCGCCTGGCAGTCCGAGCCCCCGGCCATCGCGGCCGAGAAGTGGGCGGGCCTGAAGGAAGGTTACGACGACATCGTCGCGCGCAATCCCAAGGCCGCTCACCCGCGGGGATACGGGCACCTGGGCACCCTGGGCACCGGCAACCACTTCGTGGAGCTGTGCCTGGACGAGGCTGGCGACGTCTGGGTGATGCTGCACTCCGGCTCGCGGGGCGTGGGCAACCGGTTCGGCACGTTCTTCATCGAGCGGGCCAAGCACGAGATGCGCCGGTGGTTCATCAACCTGCCGGACGAGGATCTGGCCTATTTCGCCGAAGGCAGCGAGGGCTTCATCGACTACGTACGGGCCGTGTCCTGGGCGCAGAAGTACGCCCTGGCCAACCGTGAGGTGATGATGGATCAGGTGCTGGGCGTGCTGAGGAAGACCTTCCCCGACCTGACGGTCACGGAGCATGCGGTGAACTGCCACCACAACTACGTGTCGCGGGAAAAGCACTTCGGAAAGGACGTGTTCGTGACCCGGAAGGGTGCGGTCTCGGCCAAGGACGGGGAGCTGGGGATCATCCCGGGTTCGATGGGCGCCAAGTCGTTCATCGTGCGCGGCCGGGGCAACCCGGACTCGTTCTGCACGTGCTCGCACGGCGCGGGACGGGCGATGAGCCGGAACGAGGCCAGGCGCCGGTTCACCATCGCCGACCACGTGGCGGCCACCGCCGGCGTCGAATGCCGGAAGGACGCCGACGTGATCGACGAAACGCCGATGGCCTACAAGGACATCGACGCGGTGATGGCCGCCCAGAGCGACCTCGTCGACATCGTGCACACCCTGCGCCAGGTGGTGTGCGTCAAGGGCTAGCGGACGCCGTCCGGTCTTACGACCGGGCGGCGTTTCGCGTTGCGGGAAGCCGCCGCTGCCGGCCCGGACGCACTGGTGACCGCGTCGAATCGGAAGCGAAAGCGTGGCGGTCTTAGTGGCCCGCCCGCTCCAGCGCCTCGCGCACCACGTCGGGCGCATGGTCGATCACCCGCAGATAAGCGGTGAAGGCGGCGTCGGGACGAACCTGGCCGAGCTCCAGCGCGGCCAGTTGCTCGAGCGGAATGGCGAAGGCGCGGGCGAATTCGGCTTGCGACAGGCCGCTACGCCAACGCACCGCCTGCACAAGGGCTCGAGCCGAACGGGATTGTCCCGGCTGCGCCGCGTCGTCGATGGCCAGATCGGCGATGGCTTCGGTTCGGGTCATGGCTACGCTCCTTGCACCAATCCCCCTTGTGAAGACGACGTCTACCGGGGTTCCGTTGCAGGAATTCGACACCTTTGCGTCGGGTCGACGACCCTTTTGGACAGCCTCAGCGCGGGGGCTGGGCGCCCATCGAGCGGGCTTGGGCGTCGACGGCCTCGACGCCCTTCAGCGGATCGCCCGCCTTTTCGAGGATCACGTTGAAGGCGCGCAGGTCCTTGGTGCTGATCTTCTGGACGCCCTTGTCCTTGGCCCATTCCAGCCCGATCATCTGCCCCAGCCGACAGGCCTTGGGCAGCAGGGCGGGCTGCTCGGCGGCGCCGCCCTTGGCCAGCAGCTTGGTGACGATGTCGTTCCAGTTGGGCGAGCCGGGGAAGCAGAAGGACAGGTGGTCGCAGGTCCCGGTCCAGAAGCGCTTGTACCAGCGCAGATGCTCGTCGGTGTCGAACCGGAGCGCATCGGTGGGCTTGATGACGGAGCGGCAGTCAGGACGCACGAACTCGCCGGCCCGCGCGCCAGCCGCGCCAATCCCGCTGGCCACGGCCGCTACGACCACCGCCGCCAAGATCGTCCGAACACTACGCAACGCCAACCGACACTCCCCCGGGACCGCGCCTCCGACGCGCGGCCTCTACATACTCTGCACACTGCTGATTAAGAACGATTTTCGGACAGAAATGCGGCCGTGGCCTCGATCGCTTCGACCAGGCTGACACGCTGGATTTCCACGCCCTCGGGGAGACCGGAGAACAGCCTCGTGGGCGCGGCCGCGTCCAGCATGACAAAGACGCCGCGATCGTCGGCGCGACGGATCAGGCGGCCAAACGCCTGGCTGATGCGGGCCCGGGCGGTGGAGTCGTCATAGCCCTTGCCGCCGAACCTGGCGCGGCGGGCCTTGTGCAGCACGTCGGGTCGAGGCCAGGGCACGCGGTCGAACACCAGCAGGCGCAAACTGCGGCCCGGCACGTCGATCCCATCGCGGATGGCGTCGGTGCCCAGCAGGCAGGCGTCCTCCTCGGCGCGGAAGATGTCCACCAGGGCGCCGGCTTCCAGCGGGTCCACATGCTGGGCGTAGAGAGCAAGGCCCCTGTCGGCCAAGGGCGCGGCGATGCGTTCGTGCACGGCCTTCAGGCGGCGGATGGCGGTGAACAGGCCCAGCCCGCCGCCTCCGGCGGCCAGGAACAGTTCGCGCATGGCCGCCGACACCTGGCGCGGATCATCCTTGCCCACGTCTGTGACCACGAAGGCCCGGGCGTTGTTGGCGTAATCGAAGGGCGAGGCCAGACGCAGCACCTTGGGCGTCTGGGGCAGGCGCGCCGCGCCCGTGCGCATCTCGGCCAGGGCGAAGGGGTCCTCAAGCGCCGGATCGGTCAGGGTGGCGCTGGCCACCAGCACGCCGTGAGCGGGGCTGAGCACGGCCGCGCGCAAGGGCTCGGTCGGATCCACCCAGTGGCGACGACAGGCGGCGTCCACCACCCGGCCGTAGAGGAACGTGGCCTCGAACCAGTCCACGAACTCAGGGTCGTCCTCGGCGTCCTCGTCGATCGCCTTCAGGATCGAGCGCCAGGCCGGCAAGGTCATGCGGGCCCTGCGATCCAGGCCTCGCAAGGCGCCTTCGATGCGGGCGCGTTCGGACGTGGGCAGGCTCTCGGCCTCCTCGTCGAGCACGTCCTCGAGATGGCGAGCCAGGGCCAGCAGCGGCGCCTCGATGCCCGCCAAGGCCTTGGCGGCCTCACCCGCGCGGTCGCGCACCAGGTCGATGGCGGGACGAGCGGCGCACTGCAGACCCTGCTCGGCCGCGCCGGGCCGATCGGTGACGCGGGCGCGGAGCTGCTCGATCACCGCGACCAGATAGCTCTCGATCGGCCCGATCGGATTGACCTGACCATCAGGCGGCGCGATGCGGCCCGACCAGCCCTCGCCCGGGAGGGCGGCCGCGGCCTGCAGGGCCGAGGTCAGGGCCGCGCGGGCTCCCTCCCGCTCGCCGATGATGTCGAGCAGCCGCGCCTCCAGCCCCCGGCCGCGCCGGCCGCGTCCCTCCGGCCCGCGGATCCAGCGGCGCAACTCGGCGGCTTCCGCCCCCGACAGGGCGGCGGAGAAGGCGCTGTCGGCGGCGTCGAACAGATGGTGCCCCTCGTCGAAGACGATGCGCTTGAGCGAAGTCGTCTCGTTGTCGCCCTTTAGCCCTCGCGCCGCGCGGGCGCCGTCGAACGCCGCCTGGCTCAGCACGAGAGCGTGATTGGCGATCACCAGGTCGGCGCGCTTGGAGGCCCGCACGGCCTTTTCCACGAAACAGACGCGATAGTGCTGGCAACCGGCGTGAATGCACTCGCCTCGTCGGTCGACCAGATTGGCGGGGCTAGCCTGGGCGGCGGCTGGCAAGGCGAACAGGGTCGGCAGCCAGGCGGGGAAATCGCCCCCCGTCATGTCGCCGTCGCGGCTGGCGCGAGCCCAGCGCGCGGCCAGGCCCAGGCCGATCAGGTCACCGTTGCCCAACTGGGCCGAATTGACCTGCTCCTGGAAGTTCAGCAGGCAGAGGTAGTTCTCACGCCCCTTGCGAACCACCGCCTTTCGGGCGCGCAAGGCCGGGTCGGGATAGATCGACTGGCTCTCGCGCTCGATCTGGCGCTGGAGGGCGCGAGTATAGGTCGAGACCCACACGGCCGGCCCGTTCATCTCGGCCCACAGCGAGGCCGGCGCCAGATAGCCGAGGGTCTTGCCAACGCCCGTGCCGGCCTCGGCCAACATCATGCGCGGCTCGCCTTCACGCTCGCGGGGCTGGAAGGCGAAGGCCGCCTCGCGGGCGAAGGTGTCCTGAGCGGCGCGCACCTCGTCCAGGCCGGAGCGGTGCAGCAGTTCCTTCAGACGCTCGCTGGCGCGCTCGGGATCGATGGGGCGGCTGCCGGGCTCGCCGACAGGCGCCTGGTCCTCCCACTCGACCGCGCGCGCCCAGACGTCCAGGCCGGAGCTGCGGAACTGGTTGCCGACCGGGGCCGAACGCAAGGCGCCGACGACGGCCGGTCCCCAGGCCCAGCCGGCGCGGGCCAGGGTCTCGGCCAGGGCCAGGGCCTCTTCCCGCGACGGGCGGGGCGTCAGCGCCAGTTCGCGCAGCAGAGCGCCAGCCGCGGCGCGCAGGGTCTCGGCCTGCGCCGCCGCGCCACGCGGCTCGGGCAGGCCCAGGGCCGTGGCCAAGCCCACGGCCGACGGGGCGCAGAACGTGGCCGGGCGCGTGAAAGCGTAGAGCTCGAGCACGTCGAACAGGCCCTGGCTACGGACTGGCGCGTGCAGGTTCAGCCGCTTCGCCGTCATCGCCGCGTGGGCCACCAGGACAGGGCCGTATTCGAAGAGGTCGCGGGCGTCGGGCGTGCGCAACGTCCGGCTTTCGCCTGAACCGTCAGCCACCCCGGCGCGGGGGCCGGGCAGCACCACCAGGGCTGGGGCGAGTTCGAGGGCGGGAATCTGAACGGTCACGCGGTCTTTTAACGAATCCGCGCCGGAAACGGAACGGGAACGTTCGTCGCGCCCCGTCGCTAGGCGACCGGGGCGTCGGACGTGCCGCCACGCAGGCGATCGATGGCCTCCTCGGCCTCGTCGCGCACCTCCTCGTCGTCGCTCTGGGCCGCGGCGCGATAGAGGCGAAGAGCCTGGACCGGATCGGCCTTCACGCCCTCGCCCGCCTCGTACATCTGACCAAGGCTGTAATAGGCCTCGAGATTTCCGTTGCGGGCCGACAGGCCGTACCAAGCCAGGGCCTTGGCGAAATCCACCGGCACGCCCTCGCCATCGGCATAGACGACAGCCGCATTGGCCATGGCCACGGCCGACCCCAGCTTGGCGGCGCGGACATAAAGGTCCAGCGCCTTGGCGTGATCCTGAGGAACGCCCGTGCCGTCGGAATAGAAGGTTCCCAGGTCGTTCATCGCGTCGGCCGAGCCAGCGTCGACCGCCTTGCGCATCCAGGCCACGGCCTGGGCCATGTCGACCGGAGCGCCGCGCCCAGCCTGATAGGCCTTGGCGACCATGTACATGCCGGCTTCGTCGCCCATGGCCGCGGCCTTGCGATACCAGTCCAGCGCCTTGGTCAGGTCCTGCTCCACACCAGCCTCGCCTTCGTAGACCTGGCCAGCGTTGTAGGCGCCCAGGGCCGCGCCCTTGGCGGCCGCGGCCTGGTAGAGCGACAGGGCCTTGGCGCCGTCCTGCTCCACGTCCTCGCCGTCGTAGTAGAGGTTGCCCAGGTCGATCATGCAGGTCGGATCACCCGCCCGGACCCCGGCGTTGAGCCAGCGGATCGCAGCGGCCGGATCGTGGGTTTCGCCCTCATCCAGATAGAGCTGAGCCAGGGCGTCGTAGGCCGACACCACGCCAGCCTCGGCCTGCTTACGCAGATCCTCCAGGCTGGGCTGGGCGGAGGTTTCCGCGCGGACCAACGGACCGGCGGCCAAAACACCGGCCAACACAAGCCCCAGCAAACCGGTCTTCGTCATGCGCCACATCGACTTCGCGCCCCTCGACACCCGACGCTCGCCTAACCCTACGTCCTCCCGCTGTCAAAACGCCGACGGCGGCCAGGTTGACGCATGGAAACGGAACGGGAACATGTTATAGGCGTGGCGATGGCCGAGGCGAACGCCCTTCCCCCCCGCTTCCAAGAATGGTTCGCCTCGCGCGGCTGGGCGCCCCGGGCGCACCAGTTGGCCATGATCGAGAAGGGCCGACAGGGACGCGACGCCCTGCTGATTGCTCCGACGGGCGGCGGCAAGACCTTGGCGGGCTTCCTGCCCAGCCTGATCGAACTGTCCGAGCGGGCTCCGCGCAACACGCCCGCGGGCGTTCACACCCTCTACATCTCGCCGCTCAAGGCCCTGGCGGTGGATATCGAGCGCAACCTGGCCACGCCCATTCGCGAGATGGGTCTCAATATCGTGGCCGAAAGCCGCACCGGCGACACCGGCGAGGCTCGCAAGCAACGCCAACGCCTGCGTCCGCCCGACATTCTGCTGACCACGCCCGAGCAACTGGCGCTGTTCTGCGCCTGGGAAGGCGCGCGCGGCTATTTCGAGGACCTGTCGTGCGTGATCATCGACGAGGCCCACGCGATCTGGCCCAGCAAGCGCGGGGACCTGCTGTCGCTGGGCTTGGCGCGACTTCAGACCTTCGCCCCGAACATGCGGCGCGTGGGCCTGTCGGCGACCGTGGACGATCCGGACCTGGTGCGGCGATGGCTGGGAAGCAACGCCACGAAGCCTTCCCCTGAGGAGGGAGATGTCGGCGAGGCCGATGGAGGGAGAAATCGGCCGGCGACGAGAGGCGCTTCCCCAAGGGAGGAGGCTTCGCATCGCGTCGACCTCGTCCTCGGCTCCGGCGGCGCCCAGCCGATCGTGGAAGTGCTGGTCAGCGGCGGTCGCGTGCCCTGGGCCGGCCATACGGCCGAACACGCGATGGAAGAGATCTACGAGATCATCAAGGCCTCCCGCACGGCGCTGGTCTTCGTCAACACGCGCTTCCAGGCCGAGTTCGCATTCCAGGAGCTGTGGAAGCTGAACGACGACGGCCTGCCCATCGCCCTGCACCATGGCAGCCTGGCGGCCGAGCAGCGGCGCAAGGTCGAGGCGGCCATGGCGCGCGGCGACCTGCGGGCCGTGGTCTGCACCTCGACCCTGGACATGGGCATCGACTGGGGCGACGTGGATCTGGTGATCCAGCTGGCCGCTCCGAAGGGGGCCTCGCGGATGGTGCAGCGGATCGGGCGGGCCAACCATCGGCTGGACGAGCCGTCGCGGGCCATCCTGGCCCCGGCCAATCGCTTCGAATACCTGGAATGCCGCGCCGCCGCGGACGCCATCCTGGGCGGCTGCCTGGACGGCGAACCCGCCCGCGTGGGCACGCTGGACACCCTGGCCCAGCACGTCATGGGTTGCGCGTGCTCCGAACCCTTCGCCCTGACCGACCTCTATGACGAGGTGCGTACGGCCGGCCCCTACGCCGCTCTGTCGTGGGAGGACTTCGAGGCCGTGGTCGATTTCGTCTCGACCGGCGGCTACGCCCTCAAGACCTACGACAAGTTCCGCCGCATCGTGCCGGGCCAGGACGGCCTCTGGCGCGCCCGCAACGCACAGGCCGTGCTGAGCCACCGCATGAACGTGGGGGCCATCGTCTCGCCGGCGATGATCAACGTGCGTATCGGCGGCAAGCGCTCGGCCGCGGGCCGCAAGGTAGGCGAGGCCGAGGAAGGCTTCTTCGAGCAGCTCACCCCTGGCGACACCTTCGTGTTCGCGGGCCAGGTCTGGAAGTTCAACAGCCTGGTCGGAGCCGACGCCTTCGTGACGCCCGCCCCCGACAAGGACCCGAAGATGCCCAGCTGGGGCGGGTCGAAATTCCCGCTGTCGACCTATCTGGCCGGGCGCGTGCGGGCGATGATGCACGACGAGCGCGAATGGCCCGCCCTGCCCCCGGACGTCCAGGAATGGCTGGGCTATCAGAAGGTGCGCTCGATCATCCCCGACCAGGACGAAATGCTGCTGGAGACCTATCCCCACGGCAAGCGCTTCCACCTGGTCTGCTATCCGTTCGAAGGCCGCCTGGCCCACACCACCCTGGCCATGCTTCTGACCCGGCGGCTGGACCGCATGGGCGTGGGGCCCCTGGGGTTCGTGGCCAACGACTACGCGGTGAACATCTGGTCGCTGAAGCCGATGGACGCGCTGGATCTGGACGAGCTGTTCGCCGAGGACATGCTGGGCGACGACCTGGAGGCCTGGCTGAACGAGAGCTTCCTGATGAAGCGGGCGTTCAAGGCCTGCGCTCTGATCGGCGGACTGATCGAGCGGCGGCATCCGGGAGCGGAAAAGAGCGGCAGGCAGGTCACCTTCTCGACCGACCTGATCTATGACGTGCTGCGTCGCCATCAGCCCGATCACCTGCTGCTGCGCTGCGCCCGAGCCGACGCGGCGACGGGCTCGCTGGACGTGGCCCGGCTGGGCGATCTGCTGGCGCGGATCAAGGGGCGCATCCGCCATGCGCCGCTGGACCACGTCTCGCCCTTCGCCGTTCCCATCATGCTGGAGATCGGCCGCGAGCGGGCTCCCGGCGACGCGGCGGGCGAAATGATCCTGGCAGAGGCCGAGGAAGACCTGATCGCGGAAGCGATGGCATGAGACAGTGACCGGCGTGACGATACCCCTTTTCCAAAACAGCCTGTGCGGCGGGCTGAAGATCGAGATCGGCCGGGCGCGCCTGACCCTGCGCCCGTCCGGGGCCCTTTGGCTGGAGGCCGAGCGCGCCTTGGTGGTGGCCGACCTGCACTTCGAAAAAGGCAGCAGCTACGCTGCGCGCTTTGGCCAGATGCTGCCGCCCTACGACACCCGCGAGACGCTGGACCGGCTAGAGCGCGAACTCGCGGCCCTCAACCCGGCCACCCTGATCTTCCTCGGCGATAGCTTCCATGACGGCGCGGGGGAGGATCGCCTGCCCGAGGACGACCGGGCGCGCATCGCCGCCTTGGCCCTGGGCCGCGAACTCGTCTGGGCCGTGGGCAACCACGACGCCGACGGCCCGCGCGCCCTGCCCGGCTCTGTGGTCGACGAGGCCGCGCTAGCCGGCCTGATCTTCCGTCACGAGCCCCTGCCCGGAGCCCAGCCGGGCGAAGTAGCGGGACACCTGCATCCGGCGGCCAAGGTCACCAGCGGCCGCGCCACCGTACGACGGCGCTGCTTCGTGACCGACGGCGTCCGCCTGGTGCTGCCGGCCTTCGGCGCGTTCACCGGCGGACTGAATATCCTGGACGAGGCCTTCGCCCCCCTGTTCGGCCGCCCTCCCCTGGCCGCGGCGTTGGGCGCGCGCCGGGTGCACGCAGTGGGCTGGAAGTCGCTGCGCCCGGACTAGTTCCTCTCTGGGATCACCAGCGCAGGTCGGGCGTTGAACCTCGGGGACGATGTGAGGAGAACCATCATGCGACCGATCTTGATCGGCGCGGCCGTGGCCTGGGGGCTGACCTTTTCGACGACGCCGATGACGGCCTGGGCCGGCGAGGAACCCGTCCGCACCGTGGCCAAGCTCGACGCCAAGGATCCCAAGTACGACACCGAGGCCTGCAAGGCCGCTCGGGCCGAAGCCATCGATTACGAAGAGCCCGGCCTTGTGAAGAAAGCCGTCAGCATGGGCGGCAACGCCGTCGTGCCCTTCGCCGGCACGGTCGCCTCGGCGGCTCTGGGCATGCGCCAGGACAGCAAGGAGGAGAAACTGAGCAAGAAAGTCGCCGCCGCCTGCGTGTCGGATCCGCTGAACGAGGAAACGCCGTTGATCAACGCTCCGCCGGCCAGGATCGCGGCCACGGGCTCGGGCGTGGACGCCGCCACGACCGAAAAGCTGGCGGTGACGCAGTAGTCGCTACAGATGCAGGGCCTGCTCGAGGGCGAACGCCAGGGAAATGGCGGCGCCGGATGTCAGCAGGGTGCGCAGGCGCGGACGCCAGGCCGGACCTTCGTGGTTGGTCACGTCCCACAGCCATTGCAGGATGAAGACCAGCAGGAAGCCGGACAGCTGCCATGCGGGCTCGAACTTCAGTCCGCCCAGCAGCAGGCCGAAACCGGCCAGGGGGAACAGGAGCGAAAGACCCAGGGTGCGCCATCGCGGATCGGCGCGCTCGATCTCGAGGCCGCAACGGATGCCGCCCAGGTACGACATCATGGCCGTCGAATAGGCCAGCAGGCTGATCAGCGCCACCTGGCGCATGTCGATCGGGCCGTAGCAGAAGAGGGCCGAGCACACGATAAACGGAACCAGGGTCGCCAGGCCGCAAACCCAGACGGCCGGGGGAACCGGTACGCGGTGATGCGCAGGATCCGCCGCTGCTTCGAACGCCATGACAACTCCTTCAGTCCGCGACGCGAGCGCCAGCCGACTTCTCCCCCGAAGGGACCGACTATTACCGAGGTCAGCCCATAGGTCCACGGACGATATTTGGCCACACCCGACAACCCTAGGCTTCAGGAAGTCGCCCAAACGGCTGGAAGATGATCGAAAAGACCGAAATCACCGTTGCGAGATGCACGGATGCGTTGTCGCCCCAGGCCGGCCGGGCGACGCGGAAACGTCCTATCGCGTATAGACCGACAGGCGGCTGAGGGTCTCGCCATCGACCGCGCCGGTGGTCGGCAGGTTCTGGTCCCGCTGATAAGCCTGAATCGCCATTCGCAGGGCGGGCGACGAAGCTCCGTCCTGGGGACCTTGATAATAACCCAGCTTGGACAGGGCGCGCTGCGCCGTGGCCAAGCCCGAACTGGTGTCGGTCGACGCCGTCTGGACGGGCGCCGGAACCGCCTGGGCGCGGAAGGTATAGGCCGAACGTTCGGCGATCCGCTGGCTTTCGGCGGTGAGTTGGCCGCGCAAGGCCGTGGCGCGGGCGCGGGCCCCGCTGTCGCCGGACTTAGTGGCGATCAGGTACCACTTGTAGGCCTCGGCCGAGTTCTGGCTGACGCCGAAGCCGCCTTCGTACAGTTGAGCCAGGTTGAACTGGCTGTCGACCAGGCCCAGGTCCGCGGCCTTGCGGAACCAGCTGGCGGCCTTGGTCGAGTTCTTTTCGCCGCCCTCGCCCTTGAAGTAGTAGAGGGCTAGGTTGTGCATCGCGCCGGCTTCGCCGGCGGCGGCGGCGCGTTCCGTCCAGCGACGAGCTTCGCCCATATCCTTCTTCACGCCGCCTTCGCCCACCTCGTACAGCTTGGCGAGGTAGAACTGGGCGCGGGGCAGGCCGAGGTTGGCGGCCTTGCGCATGGATTCCAGGCCCGTGCGGTCCTTGGCTTCGATGCGGCGCTTGCCGTCCTCGTACAGCGCCTGGGCGTTCTCCGCCGGTGCGACGGGCGTCTGGGCGGCCGCAGCCTGGGCGGCGGTCAGTTGGACATCGCCGGCCACCTGGGGGCCCAGGGCGACGGCGGCGCGCGGGGCGCCCGGGGTCGTGTCAGCTTCGGCCGAACGGACCTCGCCAGTCGAGGCGCCGCGGGCGGTTCCTTCGGCCACGCGCTCGGGCAGCGCGCCCTTGCCCTGGGCCATGCTCATGATGACCCCGGCGGCGCCCACGCCCATGAAGGCCGCGGTGGCCGAGACCATCAGCGCGGTCTTCAGTGCGCCCTTCTTGGGCTTCTTGGCCGAGGCCTTGGCGCCGAAGCCGGCGAACAGCGAAGTGGCGGGCTTCTTGTCCTTGGCGACCTTCGGACCGGACTTGTCCTTGCCCTTGGCCTCGCCGGCGGCGGCGGCGGCGCGCGCGGCGGCGCGGGCCTGCTCGATGACCTCGCGGGTCGACAGCGGACGCGCGGGTTCGGCCGGCGATGGGGGCGCGGCAAAATCTGTGTCGTAGTCGGGCTCGGCCTCAAAGGCGACTTCCTGGGCGGCCGGTGCGATCTCGAAGCCATCCGCGGCCTCGAAATCTTCATCATCGAAGCTGGGGGCCTCGGGCTCGCTGGCGGGGAAGGCCGGCGCCTCGAACACAGGCTCTTCGAACGCGACCGGCGCGGCGGTGCGGGCCGGCGCGGAAATCGGGGCCGGAGCCGGCGGGATGAAGGCGGCAGGCTGGTGGAAAACGTCCTCCGGAACCGCCTCTCCGCCAAAGGAATAGCGGTCGCCCTCGAACGGCGACGGCGAATGGCGCGGTGCGGGAGCCGGCGACGGGGCGGCCTGCTCGGCCATCCGGCGCTGGGCCTCGGCCAGGCGGCTGTCGATCTTCTCGCGCGCCTCGTCCAACAAGCGGGCCGTGCGTTCTTCGCTCTGGCGGATACGGTCCAGCAGTTCCTGCGAGCCGCGCTCTTGGCGCTGGTTCAGGCGATCGGTGACCCGCGCCACCTGGTCGCCCACGTCGTCGATGGCCAAAGCATTGCGGCGCTCTGCGTTGCTGATGCGCTCGGCCAGCTTTTCGGTGATGCGAGCGATCTCGGCGCCCAGTTTCTCCAGGGCCTGGGCCTGGACGCTGTCCGCCCGGTTCAGCTTCTGGTCGATGCTGGCGGCCACCTGCTCGATGGCGGCGGCGTTGCGGGCTTCGGAGGTCTGGACGCGGCGGTTCAGGGCGTCGGCCATGCCCACCACTTCGCGGCCCATCCGCTCGATCGCCTGGGCCGAGCGCTGCTCGGCGGCCTGCACGTGGGCGGTCATCTCGCCCAGCTTGCGCTCCATGCGGTCGAAACGGCCGTCGGCGCTTTCGCGGAGCTTGGCGGCCATCTCCAGGCGCGAAGCTTCCATGCGCTGGGTCAGGTTGCCGGCCAGGTCGTCCAGACGCTTTTGCACGCCCCCGGCAGGATCGGCGCTTTCGACGGCGCTCAGGCGTCCGTCGAGGGCCTGGAACGACGCGCCGAGCATCTGCAGGGCCTCCGTCGTACGGGCCTCGGCGGTTTCCAGGCGCTGGGTCAGGCGGGCCACGACCTCCTCGACCAGGGCCGAGGCGTCGCCGGCGCCCTGCCCGTCCAGTCGGGCTTCCAGGCTGGCGATGTGTTCGCGGGTGCGGGCCTCGCCCTCGTAGAGGTGGCCGGCGACCTTGCCCAGCGCGCCTTCCAGCGCGCGCAGCGCCTCGGCCGAGCGCGGACCAACGGCCTCGGCCTCCATTCGGCGCAGGCGCTCGGCGGCGCGGATCTGGTCGGTCTTCAGGTCATCGACCGCGCCTTCGAAGCGGGCGGCGACGGCCACCTGCTCGCGTTCGGCGGCGGCCAGACGGCCCAGGGCGCCGCGCACGGATTCATCAATGCCGGAAATCGCCTGCGCCGAGCGCTTCTCTGCGGCCTCGATGCGATCGGTCAGCCGGTCCAGCGCTATGGCCACGCGACCGATCTCGTCGGCCGGATGTTCCGGAGCCTCGATACGCGACGGCGCTTCGCTACGGCTGGTCTCATAATAGGGGGAGTTGGCGGCGACCGGCCGGCCGGCGTCACCGAAGGATTCGGGGGCCGCCGCATCAGCGCCCTCGCCATCGATGATCATCCGGTTGAGCCATTCGCCCAGGGTCATGCCGGAGCGACGCGCGAGGTCTTTGGCGACCTCCCGTGCCTTGGGGTCAATCCCCTTAACGCTCCATGGCGCCGCGGCCGTCATCCGAATCGTTCCCTTCGCACCTGGGAACCAACGCTAGTCACCGATTCCTAGCGTGTAAACGCGACGAAAACCGCTACATATAGCAACGGTCAAGATTAACTGTGGATGGTTAACAGGCACACCTCCCAAACGTATGTACCTAAGATTCGGCTCCACGTGGTTAACGGCTGTTAACCATTTGCAAGGCTGATTGTCGCAGGCCATGAGGGGGTGATGGACATGACCACGACCCTCGCCGCCACGTTCGCCGCCCTGGCCTTCACCGTCTTCTGCGGGTGGCGCGGGGCGCGTCCGATCAATGTTTTAAAGGGTCCGCGCATGATGCCCTGGCGCCCGCTGATGGTGGCCGGCGCGACGGCCACCCTGCTGCTGGCCGCCCACGCCCTCAATCTGCTTGGGGTGAAGACGGGCGACCCGCGCTACTAGGTCGCGGCCGTTTCGTCAGGCCGGAGACGCCGCCCGACGACAGCAGACCGATATCGGCGAGCAGAAACGGGATCGCCCACTTGTGAGGCGCGGCAATGTAGCGCGGCTGCCAGACCGGATCATACTTGTCCTTGTACCGCCGGACGCCCTGGAAATTGTAGATTTCCTCGCCCCGCTCGTAGAGCAGGCGGCCCACGCGCGACATGATCGGGGCCAGCGGACGGTCCTCCAGGCCCGCCAGGGGCGCGACGCCGAACTCGAACGCCTGGTAGCCCTGTTCCTTGCCCCAGCCCAGGAGTTCTACGAACAGGTAGTCCATCACGTTCTTGGGCGCTTCGTCGGAATAGCGCATCAGGTCCATCGAGAACGCGACCTTGCCCGCCGTGGTCCACAGCGTGGCGAAGGCGACGATCTGGCCCTCCGACCGCACCAGGGCGACCGGGAATTCGGCGACGTAGCGTTCCTCGAAGCCGCCCATCGAGAAGCTCTTTTCGCCCCCCGCGTGGTGAGCCAGCCAGGCGTCGGAAATGCGCTTGAGCTCGTCCATGACCGCGATGGCTCCGCCCACGGGCAGAACCTCGAACGAGGCGCCGCCCTCTCCGGCCTTGCGCCAGTTGCGGCGCAGGACCTCGCGGCGGCGACCGGCCAGGGAGAAAGCCTCCAGCGGCACGGTGGCGCTTTCGCCGGTCTTCTGGATGGCCAGCCCCAGGTCGACGCTGTCGGGCAGGTCGGCCGGTCCCAGGGCGTAGAAGCCCGCGCGGGCGGCGTGGGCGTCGGCCAGTTCGCGGAAGCGCCAGAACAGCTCCATCCGCTCGTCCTCGCGTCCGACCGGCGGCCCCATCGCAATCCACGAGCGGCCGCGCACGCCGAACATCAGGAAGCTCTCGCCCGAGGCCGAGAACAGGAAGCGCTTGTCGCCCAGCAGGGCCAGGTTCGAGGAGGGCTCGGCCGCCTCGGCCTTGGCCAGGATCGCCCGGACCTTGTCGAAGTCGGGATCGGAATCGGCCACCACCTTGGGTGTCGCCGGGGTGGCGATCAGACGCCAGACCCCGATCGCCAGCAGCGCGATGGCGGCGGCCGCAGACGACCGGATGGCCCGGGCCACGTCCTTGTCGCCGATCATCTTCATCACCGACTGGTCGGCGTATTCGGTGTGCCGGAAGGTCCACCAGCCGCAGAGGGCCACACCGACCAAGGCGGCGGCGGCCGAAAGCAGCCAACCGGGGGTGATCTCCATCCGCAGCAGGGCCGCCTTGCGGGGGAAAGCCTCGTGGAACGGCAGGATCGCCAGGAAGATGGCCGACAGCACCAGCGTCTCTTCCCAGTTCAGCCCCTTGAACAGGGCCAGGATCGCGCCGGAGCCCAGCGTGATAAGCGCAGCCCACCAGGCCGCGTCCAGGCGCGAACGCAGGCCGAAGGCCAGAAGGATCAGCACCAGGCCCAGGATTGAGGAGATGAAGTGGCTGACCTCGATCAGCGGACCGGGGGCCACCGCCACCCAGATCGCAAAGCGGGTCGGCTCGGACGGCGTCGCGCCCGAGGCCAGCAGCAGCACGCCGGCGACAGCCGCCAGGATCGCCGACAAGGTCGGCGCGACCGCAAGGGCCGCAGGTCTCAGTTCTGGCGTGGACATCAAGACCCCTGATCGGCGAATCCCCGGCGGGAAACGTCATCGGCGTCTCTATAACGCGCCTTGCATGACGCGGTCGCGCCCGGCGTGACGAACGGACGTTTGAATCTTGACTTGCCCCCGCCGCTTCCTGGCGTAGTCTGCGCGCCGACGACGCGTCCGAAGCGTCGCGAGCTTAAGGGAGAGACGGCGATGGCGGACTTCGGCGGCGGTGATCTGGACGCCTTCCGGACCGAGACGAGGGCCTGGCTCGAGGCCAACTATCCGCCGTCCTTGAACGCCCCCATGGGCGAGGATGACGCTCCGTGGGGCGGTCGTAAATTCCAGTGGAAGAACCCCGACGCCAAGCTGTGGCTGGACCGCATGGCCGAGAAGGGCTGGACCGCCCCGACCTGGCCCAAGGAATATGGCGGCGGCGGCCTGTCCAAGGCTCAGGCCAAGGTGCTGGAACAAGAGCTGCGCCGCATCAAGGCCCGCCCCGCCCTGATGAGCTTCGGCATCTGGATGCTGGGTCCGGTGCTGCTGGAATACGCCACGGAAGAGCAGAAGAAACGCTTCCTCCCGCAGATCGTGCGCGGCGAGATCCGCTGGTGCCAGGGCTACAGCGAACCGGGCGCGGGCTCGGACCTGGCCAGTCTGCAGACCAAGTGCGAGGACAAGGGCGACCACTGGCTCATCAACGGCCAGAAGGTCTGGACCAGCTACGCCGACCAGGCCGACTGGATCTTCTGCCTGGTGCGCACCGACACCAGCAAGAAGCACGAGGGCATATCGTTCGTGCTGTTCGACATGACCTCGCCGGGCGTCGAGGCTCGTCCGATCAAGCTGATCAGCGGCAGCTCGCCCTTCTGCGAGACCTTCTTCGACAACGTCTCGGTGCCGAAGGACCAGCTGGTGGGCAAGGTCAACGGCGGCTGGGACATCGCCAAGCGCCTGCTGCAGTACGAACGCCAGAACATCTCGGCCACCGGCTTCGGCGCGGGCGGCGGCGGGCTGGACCTGGCCGATGTGGCCAAGAAGGAGCTTGGCCTGGACGCCGAGGGCCGACTGGCCGACGGCGACCTGCGCGCCCGGCTGACCCATCACCGCATGGACGCCCACGCCTTCGCCCTGACCGTGCGCCGGGCCGAGGCTGAATCCAAGCAGGGCGCGGGTCCCAGCGCCGCCGTCTCGATCATCAAATACGCCGCGGCCAAGATGAACCAGGAGCGCACCGAGCTGATGGTCGAGGCCCTGGGCCTGCAAGGCCTTGGCTGGGAAGGCGAAGGCTTCAGCGCCGACGAGAAGGGCGCGATCCGCGCCATGCTGCGCGCCAAGGGCAACTCGATCGAGGGCGGCACCAGCGAGGTGAATCTCAACGTCGTGGCCAAGCGCGTGCTCGGACTGCTGGACCACCAGTAGGGCCATGATCGAGTTCTGGTACGAATTCGGGTCGACCTACAGCTATCCGGCGGCCATGCGCGTGGAACGCCTGGCCGCCGAGGCTGGCGTCGTCGTGGAATGGCGGCCGTTCCTGCTGGGGCCGCTGATGCACGCCCAGCAGGGCCTCACCGACAGCCCGTTCAACGCCTTTCCGATCAAGGGCGAGTACATGTGGCGCGACCTGCAACGGGTCTGCGACCAGGAGGGCCTGCCCCTGGTCCATCCCAGCCAGTTCCCGCGCAACGGCCTGCTGGCCGCCCGCGTGGCGATCTGCGGACTGGAGGATGGCTGGACCCCGGCCTTCAGCCGCGCTGTGTACCAGGCCAACTTCGTCGAGGACCAGGACATCTCCCGACCCGAAGTCCTGGCCCCGCTGATCGCTTCGGTCGGCGCGGGTCCTGACGAGATCCTGGCCCTGGCCGCCACCGAGTCCATCAAATCCCGCCTGAAGGACCATGTCCGCCAGGCCCAGGAGCGCGGCCTGTTCGGCGCGCCTTCCTTCGTCACCGCCGACGGCGAGCTCTTCTGGGGCAACGATCGCCTGGAACAGGCTCTGGCCTGGGCGGTCCGCCATCAAGATTCAGAACAAGCATAAGACTGGGAGCACGCCCGACATGGCCGTCCTGACCGAAGAACAGACGATGCTGCGCGACGCCGCCAAGGGCTGGACGCAAGACAGCGCTCCCGTCGGGGCCCTGCGCAAATTGCGCGACGAAGGCTCCAAGCAACCGTTCGATCCCAAGACCTGGGCCGAAATGGGCGAGATGGGCTGGGCGGGCGTGATCGTGCCCGAAGAGTACGGCGGTTCGGCCTTCGGGCACCTGGGCCTGGGCCTGATCCTGGAGGAGACCGGCCGCAACCTGGTGGCCTCTCCCCTGCTCTCCACCGCCATGGTCGCCGCCAGCGCCCTGAACCTGGGCGGCTCCGAAGCCCAGAAGGCCGAATGCCTGGCCAAGATCGCCACCGGCGAAGCGGTCGCCACCCTAGCCGTGGACGAGGCCTCTCATCACGCCCCCCTTGCCACGGCCCTGCTGGCCACCCGCTCGGGCGACGGCTTCGTGCTGAACGGAACCAAGACCTTCGTGATCGACGGGGACGTCGCCGACCTGCTGGTGGTGGTCGCCCGCACCTCCGGCAAACCGGGCCAGGCCGAGGGCCTGACCCTGTTCCTCGTCCCGGGCGACACGCCTGGCGTGGTCCGTACCCACCTGGCCCTGGCCGACAGCCGCGGCGCCGCCCGCATCGCCTTCGACGGCGTCGAACTGCGCGCGGACGCGGTGCTCGGCGAAGTCGACAAAGGTTGGGCTGTGCTGGAGCCGACGCTGGACCGGGCCTATGCTGGTCTCGCCGCCGAGATGCTGGGCAGCGCCACCGCCGCCTTCGAGATCACGCTCGAATATCTGAAGACCCGCACCCAGTTCGGTCAGGTGATCGGCACGTTCCAGTCGCTGCAACACCGCGCGGCGAAGATGTTCACCGACCTGGAGACCACCCGCTCGTGCGTCGAAGCCGCGCTTGAGGCCGCCGACGCCGGGACCGACACCCGCCTGCTGGCCTCCCTGGCCAAGGCCAAGGCCAGCGAACTGGTCCACCTGGTCTCCAACGAGATGGTCCAGATGCATGGCGGCATCGGCATGACCGACGCCCACGACGCCGGCCTCTACCTCAAGCGCGCCCGCGTGACCGAAGCCCTGTTCGGCTCGGCCTCGTTCCACCGCGACCGCTACGCCCGCCTGTCAGGTTACTGACCTGATGGAACCGCTGCTCCTTGGCTGGAGCGGCGGTTCCACGCTCCACTCTGCGGAGTATCCGCACCAGAGCGCCAGATTTCCGGATTCGCTTTGCCTGTCCAAAGCGCTCTTTGTCGGAAACCCGACACACTCTTGAAATGCCCAGGTCCAGCTGGTCTTTTCCGCTGCGGACTAAACCGAACTCGATTGCGGGTTCGAACGCCGCAATTGTGTCGGCTACTCGACGGCGCCCCCAACGGTTCCTGCCTATAGCTTGCAATCCTTGCCGCAAGCCGGCGTTCGATTCGCCATGACAGGGCCTTTGCACCCTTGAAGAACCGCCTGCTCGCCGCCTTGCCGCCCTCGGATTTCGGCCTGATCGCCCCGCAGCTGGCGCACCAGGACCTCGAGAAGGGCAGGCTGCTCTACGACCCCGGCGATCCCATCGACGCCATCTACTTTCCCCACGACTGCGTCATCTCGCTGATGACCTTGATGGAGAACGGCGCGGCCATCGAATCCGCCACGATCGGTCGGGAAGGCGCGGTGGGCCTGATGGCCGCCGTCGCGCCCCGACAGTCGCTGTCCCGGGCTGTGGTCCAGGTGCAGGGCGGGGCTTCGCGCATCGGCGCCAGCGCCTTGGCCGACGCCGCGCGCCGCAGCGCGGCCCTGCGCCACCTGATCGACCGCCATAGCGAAGCCCTCTTCGGCCACGCCGTTCAATCGGTGGCCTGCAACGCCCTGCACGGCGTGGAGGCGCGGTTCTGCCGCTGGCTGCTGTCGTGCCGGGATCGCATCGACAGCGACACTCTCAACCTGACCCAGGAATTCCTGGCCGACATGCTGGGCGTGCAGCGCACCACGGTCACGGCGGTGGCCGGGGCGCTTCAGGCCAAGGGCCTCATCAGCTATCGCCGCGGCGTGGTCGACATCCTCGACCGGCCGGGCCTCGAAGCCGTGGCGTGCGAGTGTTACGGCGCTGTGCGCCGCGGCTACGAACGGCTGCTGCCGACCACGTTCGGCTAAGACCGCCCTCTCCTTTCGAAGAGAAGGCGGCGAGCCCGCGCTCTAGCGCTTGCGCGTCGGGAACGGCGCGTGGGCCAGGCGCAGCAGGTTGGCCGCGCCGGGAGCGCCGAACGGCGTGCCGGCAACGATCAGCAGACGCTCGCCCGGACCGACCAGCTCCAGGTCCACCGCCTTGGCCACGGCGTCGGAGGTGACGACTTCCAGACTGTCGGGCTGACCGCTGACGCGGGCCTCGACGCCCCAGACCAGGCACAGGCGGCGCACGGCCTCGACACGGGGCGACAGGGCCAGCACCGGTTGCAGCGGACGCTCCCGGGACAGGCGGCGGGCGGTGGCGCCAGTCGTGGTGAAGGCGACCAGGCACTTGGTCGAGCCGGCCTTGGCGGCCTGGGCGGCGGCGACCACCAGGACGTCGGCGTCCTCGTCGTCGTGCGGCTGCTCGGCCTGCATCAGCTCGGGCCAGCGCGGATCGCGCTCCACCCGCTCGATGATGCGGCTCATCATGGTGACAGCCTCTTCCGGATAGTCGCCGGCGGCGCTTTCGGCCGACAGCATGACCGCGTCCGCGCCCTCGTAGACGGCGTTGGCGACGTCGGAGGCCTCGGCGCGGGTCGGGGTCGGCGAGCTGGTCATCGATTCCAGCATCTGGGTCGCCACGATCACCGGGATGCCGCGTTCCCGAGCCGCGCGGAGAATGACCTTCTGAGCCACCGGCACTTCTTCCGGAAGCATCTCCACGCCCAGGTCGCCGCGCGCCACCATCACCCCGTCGCAGAGGTCGAGGATCGGACCCAGAACCTGAAGCGCCTGGGGTTTCTCGATCTTGGCCAGGACGGCTGCGCGACCTTCGACGATGCGGCGCAGTTCGGCCATGTCCTCGGGGGCCTGCACGAACGACAGGGCGATCCAGTCCACGCCCAGACGCAGGGCGAACGCCAGGTCCTCGCGGTCCTTGGCGGTCAGCGGCGACATCGGGATGACGACGTCCGGTACAGCCACGCCCTTGCGTTCGGATAGCTTGCCGCCGTTGACGACCGTGGTGTTGGCGTAGCCCGGCCCCGCCTCGGTCACAGTCATCCGAAGCTTGCCGTCGTCCAGCAGCAGAGTCGCGCCCGGACGCATGGCCGTCAGGATCTCGGGATGGGGCAGATAGACCCGGGTCGCGTCGCCGGGGGTGGGATCGTTGTCGAAGCGAAACGCCTGGCCGGCCTTCAACGTCACCGGGCCGTCGGCGAACTTGCCCACGCGCAACTTGGGCCCCTGCAGGTCGGCCAGGACGCCCAAGGGACGCCCGACTTCGGCTTCGGCGGCGCGGATCGCGGCGTAGGAGGCCGCGTGCACCTCGTGGCTGCCATGGCTGAAGTTGAGACGGAAGACGTCGGCGCCGGCCTTGGCCAGCTTGACGATCATCTCAGGCGAGCTGCTCGCCGGACCGATGGTGGCGACGATACGGGAGCGGCGCGCGCGGATCATAAAACTGCTCCAGGAGGGGCTGGATCATGCTGCAATGCAGCAACAAATGCCGCAAAGCAGAATAAAAATTGTCGAATGTGAACGGCGTCGGAGAATTCGAGCCTGACAACGTTGTCTAACGGAGCAGGCCCGGATTCGCCACCGCTCACTTAACGTCAACCTGGGACGCTTTCCACCGTTCCCGCACCCCAACGTGCAAATATGGGCTGGCCGCCGGGCCGCGGTCAGCCCTTCGGCGCCGGTCCGGTCGACTCGCGCACCACCAGTTGGAAGTCCAGCAGGCGCGAGGGCGGCGTCTCGGCGTCGCCCGAGGCCTCGCCGTTCAGCAGCAGATCGGCCGCCGCGGCCGCCATGGCCTGGATAGGCTGGCGCACGGTGGTCAGTTGGGGCCAGACCACCTTGGCGCCGGGCGTGTCATCGAAGCCCGCCACCGACAGGGTCTGGGGCACTTCCAGGCGCAGACGGTTGGCCACGGCCATAACGCCCAAGGCCATGTCGTCGTTGGAGGCGAAGATCGCCGTTGGACGATCATCGCCCGACAGCAGCCGCTCGGCGGCCTCGAAGCCCGAGCGGAACGAGAACCATCCCTGCTCCACCCGGTCGTCGCGAACGGGATGGCCGTGCTCGGTCATGGCCTTGACGTAGCCCTCATAGCGCAGGTGCGCCGCACCGTGGTCGGGGTGCCCCTTGATGAAGCCGATGTCGGTATGCCCCAGGCCGATCAGGTGGGCGGTCATCTCATAGGCGGCGCGGCTGTCGTCCATGCGCACGTTGGCCGAGCGGTCCACGTCCCGATCGGGCGACAGGCGCACATAGGGCACGCCCTCGGCCTCCAGCACGTCCAGCACCGCAACGTTGTCGCAAACCGGCGGGGTCAGGATCACGCCGTCCATGCGCAGGGTCGCCAGCATCGGCTGGACCTGGCTGGCCACATCGCCCTCGGAGTCCAGCGGCTCCACGATCAGGTGATAGCCCTCTTCGCGACAGCGGGCGATCGCACCCAGCTGCACGTCGGTGACGTAGGCGGGACTGGGGTTGTCGAAGAAAACGCCGATCAGATAGGCCTTCGAACCCGCCAGGCTGCGGGCCGAGATATTGGGCCGGTAGTTCAGCGCAGCGACGGCCTCCTGCACCCGGATGCGGGTATCGCTCTTGACGTTCGCCTCGCGGTTCAGGACCCGCGACACGGTCTTGATCGAAACGCCCGACATGCGGGCGACCTCGTGGATCGTAACCTTGGAACTCAAGACGGCCTCACCCCGCGTCGCAAATTCGACAAACGAGGCAATAAGGCCATGACAGCCTTGTCAAAGCGACCCCTTTTTCGCGTCCGGGGCGTGGACCACCCTTCGCGAGGCGCGCTCGCGAAGGGTTACGCAGCGTCAGGAAATGGCCGCGCGGCCGTCCGGGGTCATGGCCACCGCCGCGCCGATCAGCGCGGTGTGCGGGTTCATGACGACATGGGTCGGGATGGCCTTGGTGTAGTCGCTCAGGCGGCCCTTCGACTCGAAGCGCGAACGGAACGGCCCCTGCTCCAGGATGTCGATGATCCGGGGGGCGATGCCGCCGGCGATGAATACGCCGCCGCGCGCGCCCAGGGCCAGGGCCAGGTCGCCGGCCGCCGAACCCAGGATGGCGCAGAAGCGGTCGATCGTGACCTTGCAGCAGCCGTCGCCGGCCACGCCGTGCTCGGTGATCTGCTTGGCGGTGAGCTCTTCGACCTTGCGGCCCTCGGCCTCGGCCAGGGCCAGGTGCAGGTCCTCCATGCCGGGCCCCGACAGGATGCGCTCGATCGAGCAGCGGCCGTACTTCTTGACCAGGATGCGCAGGATCTCGATCTCGATCTCGTCGAACGGCGCGAAGGCGATGTGACCGCCCTCGGTCGTCAGCGGAGTCTCGACGCCATGGCGGCGCACCATGCCCGCCGCGCCGAAGCCCGTGCCAGGACCGATGATGGCCAGGTCGCCTTCGCCCGAGGTCTGGAGCGGGCCGATCTGGCGCAGGTCCTTGGGAGCCAGACGCGGCGCGGCCAGGGCCTGGGCGGTGAAGTCGTTGATCAGGCGGGCCGAGCGGAAACCGCCGGCGCGGCGAAGGCTGTCTTCCGACAGCCGCCAGTCACTGTTGGTGAAGTGGACCGAGCCGTGCTCGATCGGACCGGCCACGGCCACCACCGCCTGCTCGGGGTGCTTGAGGCCCATCTTGGCGAGATATTCCTCGATGGCGTCCTCGGCGGTGCCGTAGTCCTCGCCCTTGTACGAGGTCGGCTCGATCAGCTGGGGATCGGGGCCGTCGAAATCGACCAGCGCGAAACGCGCGTTGGTGCCGCCGATGTCGCCGACCAGGCCAAGCCCGATGGAGTTCAAGCCGCTCATATCCGTCACTTCCTAAGCAAACAGCACGGAGCCGCCATGGTCGGCTGCGCCGACCCCCGCGCGCATCCAGCCGAACAGTTCCCGCCCAAAGCCCGGCTTGGACGCCGGGACCTTCGCCGGCGTACGGGCGAGCAGGGTCGCCTCGTCCACCAGGATTTTCAGTTCGCCCGTGTGGGCGTTCAACGAGATGACGTCGCCGTCCTGGACATAGGCCAGGGGACCGCCCTTGGCGGCCTCGGGGGTGACGTGAATGGCTGCCGGGGTCTTGCCCGATGCGCCCGACATGCGGCCGTCGGTGACCAGGGCGACCTTATGGCCGCGGTCCAACAGCACCGAGATCGACGGCGACAGGTTGTGCAGCTCGGGCATGCCGTTGGCCGAAGGGCCCTGGAAGCGGACCACCACCACGACGTCGCGGTCGAGCTCGCCGCGCTTGAAGGCGGCGATGAAGTCTTCCTGTTCCTGGAACACGGCCGCCGGGGCGGTGATGACCTGGTGCTCGGGCTTTACGGCCGAGACCTTGATGACGCCGCGGCCGAGGTTCCCGGTCAGCAGGCGCAGGCCGCCTTCCGGATTGAAGGGATCGGAGGCCGGACGCAGGATGTTGAGGTCCAGCGACTCTTCGGCGCCGTCGCGCCATGCCAGCTCACCGTCGACCAGGACGGGCTCCTGGGTGTAGCGCGACAGACCGGGCCCGACGACCGTCTGGACGTCCTCGTGCACCAGGCCCGCCTTCAGCAGTTCCTTGATAACGAAGTGGATGCCGCCGGCGGCGTGGAACTGGTTCACATCGGCCGAGCCGTTCGGATAGACCTTGGCCAGCAGCGGCGTCGACTTGGAGATGTCGTCCAGGTCTTCCAGCGTCAGGATGATGCCGGCCGCGTGGGCCATGGCCACCAGGTGAAGGGCTAGGTTGGTCGAGCCGCCGGTCGCCATCAGGCCGACCACGCCGTTGACCACGGCCTTCTCGTCGATGATCCGGCCGACCGGGATGTACTCATTGCCCTTCAGGGTGATGGCGGCCACGCGCTTGGCGGCCTCCTTCACCAGGGCCGTGCGCAGGGGCGTATTGGGGTGCACGAAGGCCGAGCCAGGCAGGTGCAGGCCCATCAGCTCCATGAGCATCTGGTTGGTGTTGGCCGTGCCGTAGAAGGTGCAGGTGCCCGGGCCATGATAGCTGGCGCTCTCGGCGGCCAGCAGTTCGTCACGGCCGACCTTGCCCTCGGCGTATAGCGCGCGGATGCGGGCCTTCTCCGAGTTGGGCAGGCCCGAGGTCATCGGGCCGGCGGGCACGAACACGGCCGGCAGGTGGCTGAATGTCAGGGCGCCGATCACCAGGCCTGGCACGATCTTGTCGCAGACGCCCAGATACAGCGCCGCGTCGAAGGCGTCGTGGGTCAGGGCGATGCCGGTGGCCATGGCGATGACGTCGCGCGAAAACAGCGACAGCTCCATGCCCGGGCGGCCCTGGGTGACGCCATCGCACATCGCCGGCACGCCGCCGGCGAACTGGGCCGTGGCGCCCACCTCGCGTGCGGCTTCCTTGATCAGGGCCGGATACTCTTCCAGCGGCTGGTGGGCCGACAGCATGTCATTATAGGCCGAGACGATGCCCAGGTTCGGGGCGTTCGGGTCCAGCACGCGGACCTTGTCGACCGACGGCGAGGCCGCGAAGGCGTGGGCCCAGTTGGCGCACGACAGCTTGGCGCGGCCGGGATGGGCGGCGACCGCCGCGTCGAGCTGGGCCAGGTAGGCGCCGCGGGCTTCGCGGCTGCGCTCGACGATGCGGGCGGTGACTTCGGCGATGACGGGATGCAGGGCCATCAGATTACTCCGCCCAGAGGATGCGGACCGGAACGCGGTCCTGGTTCAAGATCGCGGCGACGGGAAGGCTTGGATCCACCGGGCCTTCCAGCAGGTCCTTCTTGGCCTGCCCAGTCACCAGCAGCACGATCAGCGACGACTGCAACAACGCCTGGAAGGTCAAGCTGATCCGGGGAAGATCGGGCGCAGGCGCGCCTGGCGGTACGGCGATGACGGTTCGCTTGGAAGCCGGGTCCAGGCCCGCTTCCAGCACCGGATTGCCGGGGAACAGCGAGGCGAAGTGGCCGTCGGGACCCACGCCCAGCAGCGTGACGCCGAAGGGCAGAGCCTTGGCCACGCCCTCCTCGGCCCTGGCGGCGGTTTCGTTCTGGCCCAGCCCCTCGAAGAACAGCGGCGCGAAGCCGGCCTTGGCGGCCTGCCCCTTCAGCAGATGCTTTCGCACCAGACCTTCGTTGCTGCTGGGATCGGTCGGCGGCACGAACCGCTCGTCCGTCAGGGTGACGGTGATCTTGTCCCAGGGCGCGGTCAGGACCGACAGGCGATCATAGACCGGCGCGGGGGTCGAGCCCCCGGTCGCCGCGAAACCCGCATGGCCGCGCTTGGCCACGGCGTCGGTCAGGGCCGAGACCAGGACCGAGGCGGCGGCGTCGTAAAGCGCCTCGCGCGAGGGGAAGGCTTCGATCTTGCCCATGCGCCTACTCGTTCCAGGCCCGGCCTTGCGGCGCGATCAGGGCGTGGGCGCCCTGCGGACCCCAGGTGCCGGCGGCGTAGGGCGCGGGATCGATGCCGGCTTCCGCCCAGGCCCGGGCCACGCCGTCCACGAACTTCCAGGCCTGCTCGACCTCGTCGCGACGCACGAACAGGGTGCGATCGCCACGGAACACGTCCAGCAGGAGCTTTTCGTAGGCGATCCGGCGACGGCTGCCCGGGGCGGCCATGTTCAGCGACAGGGGCAGCGATTGCAGACGCATGCCCTCTTCCGACAGGCCCGGACGCTTGGTCATCACGGTCAGCGAGATGTCTTCGTCGGGCTGCAGGTCGATGACCAGGCGGTTGGCGCGGGTCTCGCCCTGAGCGGCCTTGCCAAAGATGTTGTGCGGCACCGGCTTGAACTGCACGACGATCTGGGTGCGGCGATCGGGCAGGTTCTTGCCTGTGCGCAGGAAGAACGGCACGCCGGCCCAGCGCCAGTTGTCGATGTCGACCTTCATGGCCACGAAGGTCTCGGTCTTGGTGGGCTTGCCGACCTCTTCCAGATAGCCCTCGCGGGCCGAACCCTCGACCACGCCGGCCACGTACTGGCCGCGTACGGTGTCATGGGCGGCGTTGGCCTTGGTGAACGGACGCAGGCTGCGCAGCACCTTGACCTTCTCGTCCCGCACGGCGTCCGGGTCGAAGCCCGACGGAGCCTCCATCGCCACCAGGCACAGCAGCTGCAGCAGGTGGTTCTGCAGCATGTCGCGCAGCGCGCCGTACTCGTCATAATAGGGCCAGCGGTCGCCGACCTTCTCGGTTTCGGCGATCGTGATCTGGACGTGGTCGATCGACTTGTTGTCCCACAGGGGCTCGAACAGCACGTTGGCGAACCGCAGGGCGGTCAGGTTCTGGACGGTTTCCTTGCCCAGATAGTGATCGATGCGGAAGATCTGGCTTTCGTCGACCACCGCGCCCACGGCGGCGTTGGTGGCGCAGGAGCTTTCAAGGTCACGGCCGATCGGCTTCTCCAGCACCAGACGGGTCTGTGGACCGGTCAGGTCGGCCGCCTTCAGGGCCTGGCAGACGGGGCCGTACAAGCTGGGCGACAGCGCGAAGTACACGACCAGGTCGCCATGCGGACCAATCTTCTCGGCCAGGGCCTTGCCGCCCTCTTCCTTGGTGATGTCGACCGAAAGGTAGTCCAGGCGTGCGGCCAGACGGTTCCAGGCGGCCTCCTCGACGTTGGCGCGCTTGCCCAGATGCTCGCGCACCAGCTTGCGGTAAGAGGCGCCGTCATGGTCGGCGCGGGCCAGGCCGATGATCCGCAGGTCATGCGGCAGCAGGCGGTCGACCTCGAGATAATAGAGGGATGGCAGGAGCATGCGCAGGGCCAGGTCGCCCGCGCCACCCAGCAGAACCAGCACTTCGCGACCCGACTGGTCGGCGTTGTTCGTTTCTTTGGCCAAAGTTTCCACCCTATGACAACGTTGTCATGACACGCCCGTCCGAGCAATGCAAGCGGCGTCCGTCGAGCTCCCGACAAGGGGCCGCACGCGGGCGTCTAACTAGGGGTTTTGAGCCTCCGGGGCCATAAGACCAATCGCTTTTTGCGGTCAAGGTTCACCGCTTGGCGCGAGGAAACGCGGCTGTCGAGGGAATCAATGTCCGCTGCGGGAAGGCTCAGCGAAAGGATCGCCCCTCCCCGCCCGCGCGCCTAGCCGCTGGCCTTGGCGCGAAAACGGTCCTTCATCTTGGCGACCCAGCCGTTGAAGGCCTCGTTGTCGGCGGTCACCTTGCCGAAGTCGCTGCTGGACAGCACGCCGGGGTCGGCGCCGGCCAGGGCCACCCGCAGCCCATCGGGGTTGCGGGCGCCGTCGACGAAACCTCCGAAACGCTGGCGAAGGCGCGCCAGGCCGGCGTTGTCGTCGGCCAGGCTGTAGGCCACGGCCGAGCGCAGCAGCTTGGACTCGTCGGCTGGCGACAGCGTCCCCGGCGTCTTCCAGCGGTCGCCCAGGGCACGCTCATAGAGCGCGCCGGCCTGGGGCCAGCCGTGCTGCTTCCAAGCGATCTCGGCGCGAATATCCTCGGCGTCGCGGCCCTTGTCGCCCTCGATCACTTCCAGAGCGGCGTCGTAGCGGCCCAGGTCCATCAGCGAGCGGGCGGTGGCCAGGCGACGTTCGGCGTTGAGGGCCGGCGGCAGGATCGTGGTGCGGGTGCCGTTGATCGCGTCCAGCGCGCTCTCGGGCTTGCGATCCATCAGGTAGATCCAGGCCAGGTCGGTGGCGACCTGGGCCTTGGGCACGCCATTCAGCCGGTTGTCGACCTGGTACTTCAGCAGTTTGGCGGCTTCTTCCAGCAGGTCGACGTCGACCAGGCGGCGCACCAGGTTGCGGACCATCTGGTCGCCGTCGGCGCCGATCGGGGTCAAGTCCTGGAAGTCGTAGAACAGGCCCACGGCCTGGATCGGCTGCATGCCGTCCGCCAGCCCGTCAAGGAACAGCGCGCGGAAGGTGTTGTTCAGGTCGTTGCGCAGGGCCACGGCCTGCGGCAGGTCGGACTGGACATTGCTGGCCGAGTGCAGGACCTCCAGCGCCTCGCGGTAGCGGCCTTGCTGAATCTGCAGTTGGCCCAGGGCGCGGATGGTGTCCAGCTCGACGCCGTCGCCGCGCCAACGGTAGCGCAGCACGTCCAGGCCGGCGGCGGCCACGTCCGGCGTGATCTGACGTTTGGCC
This sequence comes from Caulobacter sp., assembly GCA_017745235.1. Taxonomy (GTDB): domain Bacteria; phylum Pseudomonadota; class Alphaproteobacteria; order Caulobacterales; family Caulobacteraceae; genus Caulobacter. The sequence goes on from JAGHZU010000007.1 coordinate 141,776, forward strand.
AGGCGCAACTGGATGGCGTGCAGCGTGGCCGGAGCCGCCAGGCGGTCGATGCCGCAGCGGGCGATGGCCTGGAACACCGGAAGCGCCCGAGGATCGTTCTTCTGCTCGAACGCCTTGGCCAGGATCAGGCGCAGCTCCAGCTGGTCCTCGACCGGCACGTTGGGCAGGGCCAGGGCCTGGTTGACCAGGCGAATGGCGTTGTCGGGGGCGTTGGCGCCGACCGCGGCCTCGGCCTGGGCGCCCAGGAAGCGCGCCTGCCATACCGCAGGGAACAGGGCCAGGGCCCGTTGGCCGGCCGCGAACTGGGCCTGGGCGTCGGCCAATTGGCCCGTCTTGGCCGCGATATAGCCACGCCAGAGCGCCGCCGACGGATCGTCGGCCAGCACGGGCGAGGAAAGATCGGCCGAGGCCTCGGCGTAGCGTCGCGCCATCACCTTGGCCGCGCCGCGCAGCCCGCGGAACTCGGCGTCCCCCATCAGGGTCTGGTGCGCGCGACCGGCGGCGTTCAGCACGCCGATGGCCTCGTAGGACAGGTTCGAGCCGATCAGGAAACGCGCCAGGGCCATGCGCGAGGCTGTGTCATCGCCCTTGCCGCCGTTGGCGTCGCCCGCCGCGGCGATGGCGCTCAGCAGAGCGTCGTAGCGGGCCATGAAACCGCCGGAACCGGTCTTGGACCAGTTCACCGGATCCAACAGCGCCGGCATGGCCAGGGGCTGAGGCGCGCCGACCATAGCGTCCTGCCGCGCCTGGCCGCTGGCCGCCGACGACAGAACCAAGCCCTTCGGGCGGCCGATGCGCACGATGTCGCCATCGGCGGTGATATGGAGATCGCCCGAGAAGCTCTCCACGGCCAGGCCGTTGGCCGACTGCAGCAGGGCCATCTCGACATAGTCGCGCCGCGAAGGCAGCCCCTTGGACGGCGCCAGGGCGGTGACGACGGCGATGCGGTCGCCCACGGCCGGATCGGCCACCCACAAGGCCTTGGTCGCCCCCGCCACATTGGCGCTGAGCGTGGCGGGGCTGGCGGTCTCGTCGCGCGCCACCTTGATCAGGTCAGGCGAGTCCTGGAGCCCGGGACCAAGCGACACCGTCCAATTGCCCCCCACCCCGTCGGCATGGAAAGCCGCCCCCTGAGGCGTGACGATACGCAGGGCCGCGTAGTCCGCCCCCTTGAACACCTGCATGCGCAGGTACTGGCTGGTGGAGGCCGGAACCTTGGAGATATCCAGGCGCGCCGGGGCGTCGAACACCACCCACACCGCCTCGCCACGACGAAACACCGAGGCTCCCGCGGGAGCCGCCCACTCGAAGCTCAGTTGGGCCTGGCTGTCGACCTTGGCGTACTTGACCGGCACCACGCCGCTGGCCGGCATGGGATTGGGACGGCGCGAAACCGGCGGGGCGATCGGGGCAGGCGCGGCGGCGGGCGCGGCCGGGCGGGCGAACAGGTTCACAAAGTCGTCGCCGTCGGCGTTGCCCGAGCGATAGTCGGCGTCGTCGGTCAAGGTGACGGCGATCTCGAGGACGCCGCCTACGTGGCGCGCCTCGGCGGTCTTCACCCAGCGTGGCGGCGAAACCTTCAGGACCGAGAGGTTGGGATTGGCGTCGCGCGGAAAACGCAACACCAGGGTCGTCCCGTCACGGCGCACCTGCATCCCGCGTGAGCCCGGGAACTGCAGGCGGGTGAAATCGGGCGCCTGGGCGACACGGACCTCAAACCCGCGCGCGGGCGCGGCGGGTCTGGACTTGGAGGGCGGCTTGGCGGCATGGGTCGGCGCAGCGGAGATCGACACCGACGGTGTCGCCACCCCGAGGATGCTGATCGCCGCGACCGTCGATCTCAGAAAGGCCTTCAGCCCCATGCCCCCGCCCCGCCGGACTTAGCCGGCCTTCTTGGGCGCCGCCTTGGCCGAGCCCGCGCCAGCGCCGGCCAGCGGCGTGGCCGAGGCCTGGGCGCCGGGCACGACGCCCGCGGCGCCGCCAGCCGCGGCCGGCGCGTCGGCGACCGCCAGGGCCGCCTTGCTCTTGGCCAGAGCGTCAGCCGAGAGACGGTTGGCCAGGCGCTCGGTCAGCACCTTGGCGTCGCCGGGCGACATGTTGGCCAGGATCATCGAGAGCGTGCGCTCCTTCATCTTCCCGGCGATCGGCAGGCGCACGCTGTCGTCGAGCACGGTCATGCGGGCGGCGGCGTCCTTGGGCTTCATGGCCGAATAGACCAGCACCATGCGGTCGACCTCGGCCTGCTTCTGGGCGTCGGCCTGGCCCAGCAGGCCCTGGATCTCTCCCTTCATGCCGTTCAGCGCCTTCATCTTGGCGTCCAGCTTGGCCTCGGCGGCGGCCAACAGCTGCAGTTGGACGTCGATGTCCTGCTCGCGCTGGTCAAGCTGGCCGCGGCGCTGCCCCAGGCTCTGGAGCACACGCAGTTCGGCCGGCGAAAGGCCCGCTTCCTTGGCCAGGGCGTCCGCCGAAGGGGCGCAGACCCGCGGCGGCGGAGCGTTGGCGGCGGCGTCCTTGGCCGCGGCTTCGGCCGAAGGGGCCCCCTCGCCCTTGGCGTCCGGCTTGGCCACGCCCTCGGCGAAGGCTTTCGCCCCGCTCAGCAGGTCCGGCGCCGACTTGGCCCCCGCCATGGCGTTGACGGCCAGGACGCCGACCACGGCGACCCCGACGATCGGCAGGATGCGCGGAACATTCTTCATCGACGGCCCCTGAAGGTCGAATTGGAGGACGAACCATCGTCAGGTCCGTCGAACAGGTCATCATCCACCCGCGCCCGTGAACGCGGAGTTTCCTTTGGCGCAGTTACGCGCGGAGCGGTAGGCGGCGCAGCGTCGCGGGGGATCCGCGCCTCGCGCTCCAGAAGCTTCTCGAAGTCCTCCGCCTTGAGGCGGCGTCGCGGCTGGTCGGCGGCCGGCTCGGCCGGAGGATCGAAGACCGGACGCGAGGCGCGCTCAGCGCGATCCGTTGCGGGCGGCGGCGTCACGATCGGGCGGTTGATGCGCTCGTCCAGCTGCGCGGCCAGGGCCTTGGCCTGAGCGATGCGGTCGCCCAGGGTGTCGGCGGCCTCGTCGGTGGCCGCGCGCAGGTCGGCCAGCCCCTGTTCGGCCCGCATCGCGGCGCGGTCGAGATCAGCCACCGCCTTGGCGAAACCCTCGTGGCTGTCGCGCAGCGCCTTCAGGCGACGCTCCAGGCGCATGCCGAAGGCCAGCGCCACCAGCAGCAGCACCGCAAGCAGACCATTCAGGGCGATGGCCGTGATGCTCATTTCAGCTTCTGAACCGCCTTCTTGGCCGCCGGCGTCAGGGGGGCGTCGGCGCGGATCGCGATCGAGTGGTTGCGACGACCCATGCGGCCGCGCGTCAGCGGGATCGATCCCGCGCGCAGCTCCACCGGGCTGTCGGGCGTGGCGTTGAGCATGAGGGTGTCGCCGACCTGGAGGTTCAGCACCCGAGAGAGCGGCAGTTGCTGCTCGTCGAGCACGGCCCGCACCTCCATCTGGGTCGTCCAGAGTTCGGTGGCCAAGTGCCCTTCCCAGATGTTGTCGCGGCCGAACTTCTCGCCCATGAACTGCTGCAGCAGCATCTTCCGGATGGGCTCAAGGGTCGCATAGGGCAGCAGAAGCTCGATTCTGCCGCCACGGTCTTCCATGTCGATGCGAAGCTTCACAAGAATCGCCGCGTTGGCCGGCCGGGCGATCGCGGCGAAGCGCGGATTGGTCTCCAGGCGATCGAGGGTGAAAGACACCGGATGCAGGGGCTCGAACGCCGCCTTGGCGTCGTGCAGCACGACCTCGACCATCCGCTGCACCAGAACGCGTTCGATCGTGGTGTAGGGACGGCCCTCGATGCGCATGGCGGCCGTGCCGCGACGGCCGCCCAGCAGCACGTCGACGATCGAATAGATCAGGTTGGAGTCGACCGTCAGCAGGCCGTAGTTGTCCAGTTCCTCGGCCCGGAACACCGCCAGGATGGCCGGCAGCGGGATCGAGTTCAGGTAGTCGCCGAAGCGGATCGAGCTGATGTTGTCGAGGCTGACCTCGACGTTGTCGGACGTGAAGTTGCGCAGGGACGTCGTCATCAACCGCACCAGGCGGTCGAAAACGATTTCCAGCATCGGCAGGCGCTCGTACGAGACCAGGGCCGAGTTGATGATGGCGCGGATGCCGGTGCGGTCGTCGTTGCCGTCGCCGGACATGTCGAAGCCCAGCAGGCTGTCGATCTCGTCCTGGTTCAGGATGCGCTCGGCGCCCATCCCGTCGCCGCCGCCGTCGTCCCAGCCGCCCATGCCGCCGCTGAAGTCGCCGAACTCGTTCGTGCCGACCTCGCCGCCGAACTCGGTCGGCGGGTTCTCCGAGGCCCATTGGGCCATCGCGGCCTGATCGTCGATTTCGTCCGCCATGATGGTTCGCCCCAACCAGCCCGAGGGCTAGTTGATCAGCATCTCCTCGATCAGGACCGCGTTCACCTTGGAAGGCGCAGCGACCAGGTTGACGCGACGCAGCAGTTCGGCGCGCAGCTGATAGCTGCCCTGGCTGCCGTTGAGGTCTTCGGGGCGCAGCTCGCGCAGGAACGTCTGGAACATGTCCTGCAGGCGCGGAAGGTTCGGCGTCAGGGCGTCGGCCGTTTCCTCGTCCGGCAGCTCGAAGGTCAGCTTCAGCTTCAGGAAGGTCGACTTGCCGTCGGCGGCCTGCATGTTCACGACGATGTCGGGCAGGGTGTAGAACACCACGCCGTCGGGGCCCTCCTTGATGACCGGCGCACCAGCGGCCGGAGCGCCGCCCTCGCCGCCGCCATGGCCGCCCTTCTCTTCCTTCTTCTTTTCCTTTTTCTTCGGCTTCTCGTGGCCGGCGTCCGCCTCGGCGGCCGGCTTGGGCTTGAGGAGCAGGAACGCGGTCACCCCGCCGCCCACCAGCACGGCGGCGGCCGCCGCGGCGATGATGATCATCATCGGCGGCTTCTTCTTGGCGGGAGCTTCGCCCTCGGCGCCCTCTTCGCCTTCGGGGGCGGGGGCGTCCTTTGGGGGTTTGTTGGCCACGCGCGCGGTTCCTTGAAATCTACGAACCTACTCATGCGCGGGACATGGTTAACGATCTCTTTTGAAGGCCATTTCGCCGCAGGCTGAATCTGCCCGGCAGACTCCGACCAAGCCCCGGAATTAACCTTTCTTTTCGCTGATTTTATTGATCTTTTCGAGTTGGCACGAGGGTTGCTTGCGGAAGATCGGCGCATTTGTCGCGCCAGCCGTCTCGGTAACCGGTCATGGACAACGCCCTTTACGTCGGACTTTCGCGGCAGATGACCCTGCGCCGCGAACTCGACATCGTGGCCAACAACATCGCCAACGCCAACACGACCGGCTTCAAGGTCGAGCAGCTGATGGTGCGCACCGAACCGGCCAAGCCGGCCCGCACCGACGGCGGCACGAACCCGGTGAAGTTCGTCCTGGACGACGGCGTGGCCCGCGACTTCAGCCAGGGCGCCCTGACCCAGACGGGCGGAGACCTGGACGTGGCCATCGAGGGCAAGGGCTTCTTCAAGGTCTCGACCGCCGGCGGCGAGCGCTACACCCGCGACGGCCGCTTCACCATGAGCCCCGAGGGCAAGCTGGTCACCCAGAACGGCGCGGCCGTGCTGGACGAGAGCGGCGGCGAGATCAACGTCGATCCGATCAAGGGTCCGCTCAGCATCGGCCACGACGGCACCATCACCCAGGGCCTCGAGCGCGTGGGCAAGCTGGGCGTGGTGGTCCCCACCGACCTCGCCTCGTTCCGCAAGGACGGCGACAACCTCTATCGCAACACCACCAACGACACGCCCCAGCAGGCCCCCAGCGCGATCGTGCACCAAGGCATGCTGGAAGCCTCCAACGTCCAGGCGATCACTCAGATCACCAAGCTCATCGAAGTCAGCCGCGCCTACGAGAGCGTGGCCAAGATGATGGATCAAACCTCGGAACTGTCCCGGTCCGCCGTCGAGCGGATGGGCAAGGTCCAGTAAGGGATAGACGAAGATGCAAGCGCTCCGCACCGCCGCCACGGGCATGGCCGCCCAGCAGCTGAACGTCGAGGTCATCTCGAACAACATCGCCAACATGAACACGGTCGGCTTCAAGCGCCAGCGGGCCGAGTTCCAGGACCTGATCTACCAGACGATCGAGCGCGCCGGCGCCCAGTCGTCCAGCGACGGCAACGTGGTGCCCACCGGCGTCCAGATCGGCGGCGGCGTGAAGGCCGGCTCGGTGTATCGCATCAACGAGCAGGGCACGCCGACGATGACGAACAACGAGTACGACGTGGCCATCCAGGGCCGCGGCTACCTGCAGATCCTGCTGCCCTCGGGCGAGACGGCCTACACCCGCGCGGGCAACTTCTCGACCAACGACCAGGGCCAGATCGTCACCGAGGACGGCTACCTGGTCCAGCCGGGCATCACCGTGCCGCAGAACGCCGTGGCCATCACCATCGGCAAGACCGGCCTGGTGCAGGTCAAGATGGACGGCGACCCGAACCCGCAGACGATCGGCCAGATCGAGCTGGCCAACTTCATGAACGAGGGCGGCCTGGAAGCCATCGGCGACAACCTGCTGATGGAGACCGCCGCCTCAGGCCCGGCCAACATCGCCGCCCCCGGCCAGCCCGGCTTCGGCACCCTGCTGCAGAACTACACCGAAGCCTCGAACGTCGACTCGGTCAGCGAGATCACTGCGCTGATCGTTGCCCAGCGGGCCTACGAGATGAACTCCAAGGTCATCACCACGGCCGACCAGATGCTCCAGGCCACCTCGAACCTGAGGTCGTAAGCTCATGAAACTCTTCGCCGTTTCCATCACCGCCCTGCTGATCGCCACCCCCGCGCTGGCCGGCACGGCCGTTTCGCTGAAGTCGGACACCACCAACACCAGCGGCGCCATCACCCTGGGCGAGCTGTTCGACGGCGCCGGGGCGGCGTCGGATGTCGTGGTGGCCAACCGGGTCGGCGCCACCGCCGTCCTCGACGCCGCCGCCGTGCAGATGGCCGCCCGACGCGCCGGCCTGGACTGGAACAATCCCAACGGCCTGCGCCGCATCATCGTCCGGGCGGGCTCGGCCTCAGGCGGCGCCCAGGCTCTGGCCGGCGCCCCGCGCGGCAACGTGGAAGTTCTTGCCTACGCCCGCAGCCTGGCCACGGGCGAAATCGTCCAGCCGGAAGACCTGGTGTGGACCAAGGCCGCCGCCGCGCCCGCCGACGCGCCTCGCGACGCCGACGCCATGATCGGCATGACCGTAAAGCGCCCGCTGCGCGAAGGCGCCGCCGCCGCCCTGCGCGACGTCTCCACGCCGCAGGTCATCAAGGCGGGCGATATCGTCGCGGTCACCTACGAGGACGACGGCGTGGCGCTGACCTTGCAGGGCAAGGCCATGGCGGCGGGCGCCGTAGGCGAAAGCCTCATGGTCCAGAACACCGCCAGCAAGAAGATCATCGAGACCGTGGTCACCGGACCCGGCTCCGCCGCCGTCGGCCCGCAGGCGCAGCGCCTGAAGGCCTCCAAGACCACCCTGCGCTACGCCGCCCGCTGAGAAGGTTGAACCCGATGCGTCCCGCCCTCGCCGCCACCCTGCTCCTGATCGCCCCGCTCGCCGCTTGCTCGACCGTCACCGAAGCGGTGAAGGGCCCGGAACTGGCCCCCGTCGGCTATCCCGCCCAGCTGGCCCCGATGACCCAGCAGTTCGCCCAACCCGCCCCGCAGCCGGCCTCGGCCAACTCGCTGTGGCGCACGGGCGCGCGGACCTTCTTCAACGACCAGCGCGCCAGCAAGGTTGGCGACATCCTGACGGTCCAGATCGACATCGACGACAGCGCCACCACCAAGAACCAGACCGCGACCTCGCGCGCCTCCAACAGCTCCCTGGGCGTGCCCAACTTCCTGGGCCTGGAATCGAGCCTCGGGAAAGTCCTGCCGGGCGGCTACGACCCGGCCAACATGGTCAACACCAAGTCCGGCTTCTCCAACGCCGGCTCCGGCGCGGTCACCCGCTCGGAAAAGATCAGCCTGACGATCGCGGCCGTGGTCTCGGGCGTGATGCCCAACGGCAACCTGATCATCCAGGGCACCCAGGAAGTGCGCACCAACGCCGAGCTGCGCCAGCTGACCGTCGCCGGCATCGTCCGCCCGGAAGACATTTCCTCGGCAAACACCATCAAGCACACCCAGATCGCCGAAGCCCGCATCAGCTACGGCGGCCGCGGCGACATCAGCCGGGTGCAGAAGACCCCCGCCGGCCAGTCGTTGGTCGAGAAGTTCTCCCCCTTCTGATTTATGACGATGGCTTGAACGGGCGGACGCCGGGGGTCAAATAGGCTCCACGCCGAAGCGTTCGCCCGGGGCGCCGGGTCCGGAAACCTGGAGCCGTGCCGATGGGTCCCGCCACTCGCCTGATCGCCCTTCTGGTCGCCGCCGCCGTCGTCGGGACCGCACTGCCCGTCTTGGCCCAGGCGCCCGCCGCCCAGAGCTTTTCCGGGCCGATGGGCGTTGGCGGGCGCTGGGCGATCGACCTGCCCCGCTCGCATTTCAACACCGCCCTGACCGGTCCGCCTCCCTTGAGCGGCGAACTCGACATCACCATCGACGACGGCAAGTTCCTGGCCTGGACCCTGGTCGAGGAAGACGAGGCCGGGGTCGCGGCTCTGCAATTCGCCCACGCTCGCCTCGACGGCACGCCCACCAAGGCCGTGGTCAATCTCAACCGCCCCATCATCAGCGTCGAGCGCGTGGGCCAGGCGGCCGTGACCGTCATGACCCACAACGACGAGGGCTCTCGCCATCAGTCGATGAAGGTCACCCGCACCGACCCCGACACCTTGCTGGTCGAGCAGGACATCGACGGCAAGCCCGGTCCGCCGGACCAGACGTTGATCCTGACGCGGGTGAAGTAACCCTCCCCTCCGCGGAGAGGGCGCGTCGGGTCCCAACCGGTCCAACCGGGTCTGCCGATGGGCGCCCGTGGTGCGCGCGCCATCCGCCATGACCTTCACGTCGAGCAAAAGGCGGACGCGTCCTGCGCATCAACAGGCGCACAGGCGCCGCGCCTCCCAAGGGACGCCGCCAATCCGGCGGCGGATCTTGCTTGTCTGGCCACTTCCTTGGCGACCGATCAAACAAGTCAAGCCACTCGATCCGCGCCGACCACGCCAAGGCGGCGCGATCGGCGCGAACGAGGCCGCTACCAGTTGAACATGGTGCCGTCTTCCAGGCGATTCACCGGCAGATAGGCGCGCTTGTAGGGATACTTGGCCGCCAGCGCTTCATCGATGTCCACGCCCAGGCCCGGTGCGTCGCCCGGGTGCAGCATGCCGTTCTGGAAGGTGTAGGCGTGCGGGAAGACCGCGTCGGTCTCCGGCGTGTGGCGCATGTATTCCTGCAGCCCGAAGTTCGGGATCGACATGTCCAGGTGCAGGGCCGCGCCCATGGTCACCGGCGACAGGTCGGTGGCGCCGTGGCAGCCCGTCTTGACGTGGTGAAGGTCGGCGAAGGCCGCGACCTTCTTCAGGTTCGTGATCCCCCCGGCGTGCAGCACGGTGGCCCGCAGATAGTCGATCAGCTGTTCCTGGATCAGGATGTTGGCGTCCCAGACGTGGCTGAAGATCTCGCCCACCGCGATCGGCGTGGTGGTGTGCTGGCGGATCAGGCGGAAGCCGGCCTGGTTCTCGGCGGGCACGGCGTCCTCCAGCCAGAACAGGCGGTAGGGCTCCAGATCCTTGCCCAGGCGCGCGGCCTCGATCGGGGTCAGGCGATGGTGCACGTCGTGCAGCAGGTGCACGTCCCAACCCAGGACCTCGCGCGCCTTCTCGAACAGCGCGGGCACGTGCTTGAGATACTTGGCGGTGGACCAGACGTTCTCGGTGGGCAGGTCGGCGTCGGCCGGCTCGTAGAACATCTTGTCGCCCGACACGCCATAGGTGCTGGGCAGGCCCGGCACGCCAGTCTGCAGGCGGATGGCCTTGTAGCCCATCGACTTGTACTTCACCGCCTCGGCGATGGTGTCCTCGATGGTCTCCCCGTTGGCGTGGCCGTAGACGGTGACGCCCTCGCGGCAGGCGCCGCCCAGCAACTGGTAGACCGGCAGGCCGGCCACCTTGCCCTTGATGTCCCACAGCGCCATGTCGACCGCGGCCAGGGCGCTCATGCCGACAGGACCGCCGCGCCAGTACGAGCCGCGATAGAAGAATTGCCAGATGTCTTCGATCTGGTGCGCGTCGCGGCCGATCAGGCAGGGGATCATGTGATCCTGCAGATAGCTGACCACCGCCAGCTCGCGCCCGTTCAGGGTCGCATCGCCGATGCCGTACACGCCGTCCGAGGTCGTGATCTTGAGGGTGACGAAATTACGCCCCGGGCAGGTAACGATGACCTTGGCGTCGACGATCTTGGACATATCTAGTGGTCTGCCTACAGCGGTTAAGTGGCCTGACCAATCCATAGAGGAGATATTACGAGAGCGCCAGAGCTAACCGCGTGGCGTCTTGCCTCGCCATGTTCTAGGCTGTGAAAGGCCCGACGACGCACGTTGGGCGGGAAAGTCGCATGACCACGTCCACCGCAGAAACACGCAAGCTCTACCAGCAAGTCGCCAACGCCATCGCCGAGTCGATCCGCGACGGCGCCTACCAGCCCGGCCACCGCCTGCCCTCCGAGCGCGACCTGGCCGAAGACTACAAGGTCAGCCGCCCCACGGTGCGCGAGGCCATGATCGCCCTGGAGATCCGCGGCCTGGTCGAGGCCCGGCACGGTTCGGGCGTCTATGTCACCGAGGCCGCGCCCGCCGAGGCCCCTGCCCAGGAGCTGGACATCGGCGCGTTCGAGCTGACCGAAGCGCGCCGCCTGATCGAAGGCGAATCGTGCGCCCTGGCGGCCACCACCATCACCGATCAGGAACTGATCGACCTGGAACGCATCCTGGACGACATGGTCGAGGAGAACGAGAACGACGTCCGCGGCGACCTGGCCGACCGCCGCTTCCACGTGACCATCGCCCGCGCCACCCGCAACAGCGCCCTCGTCACCGTTATCGAGAACCTGTGGGACCTGCGCTACAAATCGCCCCTGTGCCGCGCCATGCTGGAGCGCGCGCGGCAGGTCGGGGTGCGCCCCCTGATCGACGATCACCAGGAAATCCTCACCGCTCTCCAGGCTCGTGACCCCAAGGCCGCCCGCAACGCCATGCGCGAGCACCTGGGGCGCGTCATCGACAATCTGCTGACGGCGACCGAGATCGACGCCCTGCAGCAGGCGCGCAGCGAAGTCGCCGCGCGCCGCAGCGAACTGGCTCGCCGCTCGCTGATCTGATCTGTTTCTCGGAAATGAGATGGGCGGTCGAGGGGAAGGCCTCGACCGCCCTTCGCCGGCCGGCCCCGGGAGGAGGTGCGGCGGGGACAAATCCGCCACGTTGGCCGGCGAGATGCGCTTGACCGCCACCATAGCGGGTCCCGTACGGGGCGCAAGCCAATTGGCCTGACCACGAACACTATAACGCTACCATTTTGGCCTGACCTGAAATTTGCGTCGAAGCCGAAGCTTCGGAACGTGCTTGACCGCCAGCCAGAGCCCTGTACGCGGCGCGGCGCTTTCCTTTTGGCTGCATCCTGGATCGACGCGCGCTAGGGTGCAGCAAAGCCTCAGGGAGCGCGGCCGTGATCCTCAGCACCTATTGCCTGCATTGCGGCGAGCGGAACAACATGGACGAAGGGCCCCAGGCGGTCGACGCCCTGTGCGGTCGCTGCGACCGGCGCGTGTTCGAAGGCCGCCCCATCGCAGCGGATGAAGCGGCCTTTCACAAGCACACCGCGCCCGGGTTCATCCCGGCCGTCGTCATGTTCTGGCTGATGCAACGCGACATCCGTTTCTACACCAGCAACTTCGACAAGTGCGCCGCGCTCTACGAGCCTCGCGCCCGCTTCCTGACGGTCTCGGTCGACGACCTGTACGCGCTGGCCCGCTCCCACAACGTGATGTCCGCTCCCACGCTGGCCGTGTTCCGCGACGGACGCCTGGTCGAGCGCCACATCGGGCTTCCCGGCTGGTCGGACCGCCGCCAGAGCGCCGACCTCCGCAACTGGCTGAACGCCCATATCGGCTCGCCTCAGGACGCTTGAAGCCGGCGCCTCCAACGCCCACCTCATTCCCATGACCGACACCGTCAACATCGTCTGCCCCCACTGCGACGCCACCAATCGCCTGCCCGCCGCGCGCGACGCCAAGGCGGCCAAGTGCGGGCGCTGCGGCCAGGCCTTGTTCACCGGCCAGCCGGTCGACCTGACCACCGCGCGCTTCCGCAAGCACATCGCCGGCAGCCAGATTCCGATCGTCGCCGACTTCTGGGCGGCCTGGTGCGGCCCCTGCCGCGCCGTGGCCCCGGTGTTCGCCAAAGCCGCCGCTGAACTGGAGCCCCGGGCCCGTTTCGTGAAGATCGACGTCGACGCCGAGCCCGCTCTGGCCAGCACCTATGGGATCAAGGGCATCCCGGCCCTGTTCCTGTTCAAGGACGGCAAGGTCCAGGCCAATCAATCGGGCCTGCCCGACCCGCGCTTCTTCCACCGCTGGCTGGACCAGTACGCGCCCGTATCGGCCTGACACCATGTCGACGGCGACTGGCCTTTCAGGACCCTAGCGGGCAGTCTCGCGTTCATCCGACGCCCTTGTGACGGAAGATCGCCATGCTCAAAGCCCGCCTCGCCCTGTCGCTGCTGGTCCCGGTCGCCCTGCTGATGTCGGCCTGCGGGTCGCCGTCCTCGATTCCGTCCGAACGGGGCTATGGCCCCGATCCGGTGCTGCCCAAGGCGCAGAAGCAGGTCATCCCCACCATCAAGATCGCGCCGGTGAAAGGCTGGGCCGACGGCCAGACGCCGGATGCGGCGCGCGGCTTCGTCGTCACGGCCCTGGCCCGCGACTTCGATCATCCCCGCTGGCTCTACGTGCTGCCCAACGGCGACGTGCTGGTGGCCGAGACCAACGCCCCGCCCAAGCCCGACGACGGCAAGGGCCTGCGCGGCTTCTTCCAGAAGATCATCATGGGCAAGGCTGGCGCCGACGTGCCCTCGGCCAACCGCATCACCCTGGTGCGCGACGCCGACAACGACGGCGCGGCCGAGGTCCGCACCACCTTCCTGTCGGGTCTGAACTCGCCTTTCGGCATGGCCCTGGTGGGCGAGACCCTCTATGTGGCCGACACCGACGCCCTGCTGGCCTTCCCCTACAAGCCGGGCGACACGAAGATCACGGTCCCCGGCCGCAAGGTCGCCGACCTGCCGGCCGGCCCGATCAACCACCATTGGACCAAGAACGTCATCGCCAGCCCCGACGGCGCCAAGCTCTACGTCACCACGGGATCCAACAGCAACGTCGGCGAGAACGGCATGGCGGTCGAAGCTCGGCGCGCTTCAATCCTCGAAATCGATCCGGCCACCGGCGCCGAACGCGTCTTCGCCTCGGGTCTGCGCAATCCCAACGGCATGGCCTGGCAACCGGCGACGGGCGTGTTGTGGACCAGCGTCAACGAGCGTGACGAGATCGGCAACGACCTGGTCCCCGACTACATGACGTCGGTGAAGGACGGCGGCTTCTATGGCTGGCCCTACAGCTATTACGGCCAGACGGTCGACACCCGGGTGAAGCCGCCTCGGCCCGACCTGGTGGCCAAGGCGATCCGGCCCGACTACGCTCTGGGCGCCCACACCGCCTCGCTGGGTCTGACATTCTACACCGGCTCCTCCTTCCCCGTGCGCTACCAGAACGGCGCGTTCGTGGGCCAGCACGGCTCGTGGAACCGCAAGCCCGTCGCCGGCTACAAGGTGGTGTTCGTGCCCTTCGCCAACGGCGTGCCGGCGGGCAAGGCCGAAGACTTCCTGACCGGCTTCCTCAACGACAAGGGCGAGGCCCTGGGCCGTCCCGTCGGCGTGGCCATCGACAAGTCCGGCGCGCTGCTGGTGGCCGACGACGTGGGCAACGTGGTTTGGCGCGTGGCGCCCCTGGCCACGCGCAACGCCCCGCCGGAATAGGCCCCTCGACAAAATCGCGGGCGGCCGGTGTGGGTTGGGGCATGATGTGCGTCATGCACCGTGAGCAAGGCGTCGAACCCCTCGACGCAAATCTCTGGACGGGATCGTGCAGCCAGCTGTCGAGCCAGATCTGAGCAGGCTGAACCGGCGCTATCGGCCGGCGCTGATGGCGTTCTTCATGCGCCGCGCCGCCAGCCACAGCGACGCCGAGGACATGACCCAGGAGCTGTTCGCCAAGCTGGCCACCGCCCGGACCGGGGCGATGGACAACACCGACGCCTACATCTTCCAGATGGCCGCCAACCTGCTGCGTGATCGGGGACGGCGCGAGAAGGTCCGGGCCCATTATCGCGCCAGCGTCCAGGCGGACGGCGGCGACCTGGAGCCCCTGGATCCTGCCCGCGTGCTGCTGGGGCGCGAAAGCCTGGGCGAGGTCTCCGACGCCCTGCGCGAGCTGCCCGACCGCACGCGCGCCATCTTCCTCCTGTTTCGGTTGGAGGGCATGAAGCAGTCCGATCTGGCCGATCTCTACGGCATCTCGGTCAGCGCGGTGCAAAAACACATCTTCAAAGCCATGACCCACCTGACCAAGCGCCTGAGGGCCGGGCAATGACGACGCTTTCGCCCGAGGATCGCCTGGACCAGGCCCGCGAGGAGGCCGCGCTATGGTGCGTGCGTCTGGCCGACGACGACCTGACCCACGAAGAGCACGCGCGGCTGCACGCCTGGTTCGAGGTCGACGAGGCCCATCGCGGCCTGCTGGATGAGGCGGTCGCCGCCTGGCGTGCGGTCGAGGAACAGGCGGCTCGTCCCGGCATGATCGCCTTGCGCGGCGAGGCGCTGGAAGACCTGCGCCGGGCCCAGCGCGGCCTCTGGGCGCGCCCCTCGCGCCGTCCCGCCGTCTGGACCGCCCTGGCGGCCTGCCTGGTGGTGTCTGTCGCCGCGGGCGTCGCCTGGAAGGCCAGCCTGCCCGACGTCTACCGCACCACCGAGGGCGAACGCCGCATCGTCGAGCTGGCCGATGGTTCGCGCGCCTCGCTCGACAGCGCCACGGTGCTGAAGGTGAAGTACGAGAGCGGCCGGCGTCGCCTGTGGCTCGACAAGGGCCGCGCCAAGTTCTCCGTGGCCAAGGACCCGCTGCGTCCCTTCTCGGTCGCGGCTGGCGAGAAGCTGGTGGTCGCCACCGGCACGGTCTTCAGCGTCGAGCGCCTGACCGGCCAGATGCGCGTGGTGTTGTACGAGGGCCACGTGGCGGTGCTGGACGACCGCAACGGCCGTCCCGACGGCGCCGTGCCGATCAAGGTCGGAACGACGCCCGCCGAGAAGGTCCTGACGCCCGACCACGAACTGGTCACGTCCACGTCGACCGACGCCACGGTGGTGATCCCCGCCGATCCGGGCCGGGCGCGGTCGTGGGAGAACGGCCAGCTGGTGTTCCAGGACGAGCCCATGGATCTGGCCGTCGAGCGGGTGAATCGCTACGCGCGGGGCAAGCTGAGGATCGGCGATCCCGGCGTGGGCCGCCTTCGCATCAGCGGCGTCTTCACCTCGGGCGACACCGAGGCCTTCGTCGACGGCGTGACGGCCGTTCTGCCCGTGCGGGCCGAGGCCTCCGGCGGCGTCACCGTACTGACTTCTGCGACCGGCAAAAAAATATGACGGCGGTCGGTGTGTGTTCGCCGGACTGAGGCGTCTCACCCACCAAAGCGCCGCAGTTAGACAAAGTCGGCGCGTTTGGGAGGGAAGAAGAATGCGCAGATCGTTCGACCGCCGCCTTGCCTGCGGCTCCGCCGCCGCCATCGCCTTGGCCATGCTCGCCGCCCCCGTCGCCGTCCAGGCGCAGCAGCAGGCCGCCTACGCCTTCGACATACCGGCCCAGGATCTGAGCAGCGCCCTGCGCGCCTTCGGCCAGGTCTCGGGCCAGCAGCTGGCCTATGACGAGGCGGCCGTGCGCGGCAAGCGCGCTCCGGCCCTGAACGGCTCGTACACCGCCGACGCCGGCCTCAAGCGCCTGCTGGCGGGTTCGGGTCTCAGCGCCCAGGCCACGGCCAGCGGCGTCTACGCCATCCGCGCCCGCACCCTGCTGGTCGCCACCAGCGCGCAGACCCAGGCCGCCCCGGCCACGGCCGTGGAGCCCGCGCCCGAAACTCCGGCCCAGGTCGAGGAGGTCGTCGTCGTGGGCACCCCCGGCGGCAAGGGCATCGACAAGCTGGCCGCCAGCTTCGCCGTCACCACCGTCAACGCCGACGACATCACCAAGGCCTCGCCCAAGAGCACCGCCGAACTGCTGACCCTGGTGCCCGGCGTCTGGGTCGAGACCTCGGGCGGCGTGGCCGGAGCCAACGTTTTCGTGCGCGGCTTTCCCGCCACTGGCGACGCGGAGTTCCTGACGATCCAGCTGCAGGGCGCGCCGATCTATCCGCCGTCGACCCTGTCGTTCCTGGAAAACAGCTCGATCTTCCGCGTGGACGAGACAATCTCGCGCATGGAAGCCCTGCGCGGCGGCCCCAACCCGATCTTCTCCAATGGCCAGCCCGGCCTGACCACCAACTTCCAGCTCAAGGAAGGCGGCGAGGAGACCCATGGCCTGATCAAGCTGACCACCTCGGACTACGACCTGCGCCGCATTGACGGCGTGGTCAGCGGCAAGCTGGCCGACGACCTCTATTTCATGGTCGGCGGCTATGCGACGACCTCGCCGGGCGTGCGCGACACCCAGTTCGACAGCGAGGTGGGCCAGCAGTTCACCGTCAATGTCACCAAGCACATGGAGCACGGGAAGCTCAACCTCTACGCCCGCTACACCGACGACCACGGCGCCTGGTACCTGCCGTTCGCGGTCAACGTGCCCGGTATCGACAAAGGCGAGTACACCCAGTTGGGCGAACTGAGCCGCTTCCATACCCTGCGCATCAACGCTGCGGGCGCGACCCGCAACTTCGACCTGGCCGACGGCCGGGGCTTCAAGGGCTTCGTGGCCGGCGGCGGCTTCGAGCACGAGTTCGGCGAGGGCTGGACCGTGCGCGACCGTTTCAGCATCACCGACGGCGACGCCAACACCTATGGCCTGGTGCCCGACGGCGGCGCGGTGACCGTGGCCGCCCTGAACACCGTAGTTCCGGGCGCGATCAAGACCCGAGGCGGTTCCACGCTCGCTTCCAGCGACTACGTCCAGAACTGGGGCGCGTGGATCGTCGAGAAGAAGATCAGGGCCGTCACCAACGACCTGTCGATCGCCAAGACGTTCGGAACACATGCCCTGTCGGCCGGCTACTACGCCTCCAGCTTCAAGTCCGACGACTTCTGGAACATCGGCAACTTCGAGCCCATGCAGGTCAAGGCCAACGGCGATTACCTGGCCGCGCCGATCACCTGCGCCAACCTGGCCTCGGCCGGCAGCGGCTCGGGCTGCTGGGGCTATGGCTTGACCTCGGCCGGCGACGGCCGCGTGGACGCCGTCTACCTGGCCGACTCCTGGCAGGTGTTCGAACCCCTGCGCATCGACCTGGGCGTGCGCCGCGAGCGCTTCAAGACCGACTATGTGGTCGACGACGGCCCGGGCTATCCCGACGGCCTGGCCCCCCGCACCACCGACTACAGCAACAGCAAGACGTCCTACACCGTGGGCGTGAACTACGACATCAACGACTGGTCCGGCGTCTTCGGCCGCTATTCGCGCGGCTACAAGTTCCCCAGCTTCGACAACTTCCGCGAAGGCCTGACCGACACCCTCTCGGTCGACCAGTACGAGCTCGGCTACAAGCTGCGCAGCGGCCCGTTCGAACTCTACGCGACCGGCTTCGCCAACAAGTTCGAGGGCGCCAAGTTCGCCGACGTCGGCGGCATCCAGGAAAGCAACAGCAACAAGGCTCATGGCCTGGAGCTGGACGGCCGCTGGCGGTCGGACTTCGGCCTCTCGCTGGCGCTGAACGGCACCTTCCAGAAGACCGAGATCGTCAAGTCGTCGATCCCGGGCAACAAGGGCAACAGCGCCCAGCGCCAGCCCGACTGGATGATCCGATTCACCCCCAGCTACGACGTGACCCTGGGCTCGGTGAAGTCGACCTTCTACGGCACCGTCAGCGCCGTCGACGACCGCTACGCCGACAACGCCAACACCCAGGTGCTGAAGGGCTACACCAAGATCGACCTGGGCGCGATCTTCGACGTGGCGGACTTCACCGTCCAGGTCTCGGCCGACAACCTCACCGACAGCCACGGCCTGACCGAAGGCGATCCTCGCTCCACCAGCGGCGCCAACGCCCGCCCGATCTTCGGCCGGTCGTTCAAGCTGAGCGTCGGCTACAACTTCTGACTCCTGTCGCGGATCGGGTTCACGGACCCGATCCGCGTCCTTGTCGTTTGAGTGTTTCCGCTCGCCCTGGCCAAGGCCGGGATCGGTCGGACGAAAGGGAGGAATTCCTGTGCCCCATCGTCGTGTCGTGATCGCCTCGCTCCTGTCCCTGGCGATCGCCGCCCCGGCCCTGGCGCAGGCTCCCGCGGTCCAGCAGGTCCCCTCTCCCGCCGACACCTACGCCGAGCTCTTCCACCAGGTGCAGATGCGCCGCCTGTTTCCCGACGGCAAAACCTTCGTCGACGCCACGCCCAGGCGTCCGCCTGAGCAGATCCTGGCCGCCTACCGCGCCCACGCCGCCTTCACCGACGCGGAGCTGACCCGCTTCGTGCGGGCCAACTTCACGGTTCCCGAGAAGGCCCCCGCCCCGCCGCCGTCCAGCGACCGCACCACGCTGAAGGCGCACATCGCCGCGCTCTGGCCCGTCCTGACCCGAGGGCCGGTCAAGGCCGTGGCGGGCGATAGCGCCCTGCCGCTGGACAAGCCGTTCGTCGTTCCGGGCGGGCGCTTCCGCGAGATGTACTACTGGGACAGCTACTTCACGATGCTGGGCTTGGCCGCCGATGGCCGCCATGACGCGGTGGAGGACATGGTCGACGACTTCGGCGGTCTGATCGACACCTACGGCCACATCCCCAACGGTACGCGCAGCTACTATCTGAGCCGCTCCCAGCCGCCGTTCTTCTTCGCCATGGTCGGGCTGACCGACAAGGCCGACAAGGCCCGCTTCAAGCGGCGGGTCGACCAGATGCGGCGCGAGCACGCTTTCTGGATGGACGGCGAGACCACGGTGAAGCCCGGCCAGGCGTGGCGGCGCGTCGTCGCGTTGCCGGATGGTTCGATCCTCAACCGCTACGCCGACGATCGCTCAACGCCCCGCGACGAGTCCTACCGCGAGGACGTGTTGACCGCCCGCGAAGTCGCAGACCGCCCGGCCGGCGACGTCTTTCGCGACCTGCGTTCCGGCGCCGAGAGCGGCTGGGACTTCTCCTCGCGCTGGATGGCCGACGGACGGACGCTGAAGACGATCCAGACCACCGCGATCCTGCCCGTGGACCTCAACGCCCTGCTCTACGGCCTGGAGAGCGCCATCGCCGAGGGCTGCGCCGACCTGGCCGACCGTCCCTGCGTCGACGACTTCACCAGCCGGGCCAAGGCGCGCAAGGCGGCGATGGACGCCTATCTGTGGGACGCCTCGCGCGGGCTCTACCTGGACTACCAGTGGCGGCAAGGCGCACGGCTGGACCATCCCAGCGCCGCGACGCTCTATCCGCTGTTCGTGGGCGCAGCGAGCGCAGACCAGGCCAAGGCCGTGGCCGTCCAGACCCGTGCTCTGCTGCTGGCTCCCGGCGGCCTGCGCACAACCGTCGTCACCACCGGCCAGCAGTGGGACACGCCCAACGGCTGGGCCCCGCTGCAGTGGGTGGCCGTCTCGGGCCTGCGCCGCTACGGCGAGGAGGACCTCGCCCGCGACATTGGCCGCCGCTGGCTGGCCACGGTCGAGCGCGAATACCGGGCCAGCGGCAAGATGCTGGAGAAGTATGACGTCGAGGAGGCCAAGGCCGGCGGCGGCGGGGAATATCCCTTGCAGGACGGGTTCGGCTGGACCAACGGCGTCACGCGGGAGCTGCTGGAGCTTTATCCCGCGCAGCCTTAGCGTTGCCTACGCCGGCACGGCCTCGTCCGTCCCCACCTCGCGCGGCGGGGCGTTGTAGACGGCCTCGTCCAGGATGCCCTCGCGCTTGGCGACGATCGTGGGCACCAGGGCCTGGCCCGCCACGTTCACGGCCGTGCGGCCCATGTCGAGGATCGGGTCGATGGCCAGAAGCAGGCCCACGCCCTCCAGCGGCAGGCCCAGGGTCGAGAGGGTCAGGGTCAGCATGACAACCGCCCCGGTCAGCCCCGCCGTCGCCGCCGAGCCCAGCACCGACACGAAGACGATCAGGCCGTAGTCGGTTAGGTTCAGCGGCAGGTGATAGAACTGGGCGATGAAGATCGCCGCCACCGCCGGATAGATCGCCGCGCAACCGTCCATCTTGGTGGTCGAGCCCAGGGGGACGGCGAAGGCGGCGTATGCGCGTGGCACGCCCAGGCGGGTCTCGGCCACGCTCTCGGTCACCGGCAGCGTCCCAACCGACGAGCGCGAGACAAAGCCCAGCTGGATCGCGGGCCAGGCGCCGGCGAAGAAACGCAGCGGGTTCAAGCCGTTGGCCGCCAGCAGCGTCGGGTAGACCACGAACAGTACGAGAGCCAGGCCGATGTAGACGGCGGCGGCGAAGGCCCCCAGCTGGCTCAACGTGGTCCAGCCGTACTGGGCCACGGCGTTGCCCAGCAGGCCCACGGTGCCGATCGGCGTCAAGCGGATCACCCACCACAGCACCTTACGCACCACGGCCAGGGCCGAGGCGTTGAAGGCCAGGAAGCCCTCGCCCGCGGGGCCCACCTTGATCGCCGCCACGCCGGCGACCAGGGCCACGACCAGGATCTGCAGCACATTGAAGGACAGCGAGGTGGTGGCGGAGCCCTCGACCACCTTGGTCGAGGCCTGCAGGCCGATCAGGTTCGAAGGCACCAGGCCCGTCAGGAAGTCGAGCCAGGAGCCGGTCGTGCGCGGCGCCTGGGCCTTGGCTAGGTCGACGATGGCGTGGTCGCCCGGACGCAGGATCAAGCCCAGGGCTATGCCGATGGCCACGGCGATGAGGGCGGTGATGGCGAACCACAGCAGGGTCCTCCAGACCAGCCGCGCGGCGTTCTGCAACTGGCGCAGGTTGGCGATGCTGGCGACGATGGCGGTGAACACCAGGGGCGGCACCAGCACCCGCAGGAACTGCACGAAGATCGAGCCGACCTGATGCAGGGTCTCGGCCAGGCCATAGCCCGCCTGCCCCTCCGCCGGCCCCAGCTGGCGGGCGAGCAGGCCCAGCCCCAGGCCCACGACCATGCCGACCAGCACCTGCACGCCGAAGCCGCCGATGAAGCGGCTGGGCTTGGCCGGCTGGCCCGCCTGATTTTCCGCGACCTTGGCCATGTCTCGATCCCTTCGCGCGAGCCCGCACGGGGCCAGCATCATGAACGCCCGAAGCCCGCGCGGAGTCCATCCGCGCGGGCCTTCTGTCCCTGCTTCTGCGCCTTTCAGGGTCGAAACGCCCAATCAGAATTCGTGGAGCCCGAGTAAGCACTTCTGGATCGCGCGGATCCTGCACAACGGCGCCCGGCGTCGGCGTGTCACATGGCGGCCATCATCCTGGGGCTTTAGAACCTCCCCATTCGCGGCCTTCCTGTCCCTGGGGTTTTCATGAGCCTGTCCTTCCTGATCGGCGCCGTCATCGGCTCTGGCGTCTTCATCCTGCTCGGCCGCGAACCTGCCCAGAAACTGGTGGACGCCGTCGCCGCCCGCTTCGGCAAGTCGCGCTAGGGCCGCACCAGCAAGGCTCAAGACTTCGCCACGCCTTGGCGTCCGAACACGCAAGCGTGTCGGAACGAAGTCTTGACGCGCGCCTTTAATCCGCATCGGCGGGCGCTTCGCACGCCTGTGATGCCAAGGAGGCGTACATGTCTATTCTTGCGTGGATCGTGCTGGGCCTCGTGGCCGGCTTCATCGCCAGCAAGCTGGTCAGCCGCAGCGGCGGCAGCCTGGTGGTGGACCTGGTGCTGGGTATCGTCGGGGCCGTGGTCGGCGGCTTCCTGTTCAACCAGTTCGGCGCGGCCGGGGTCTCGGGCCTGAACCTCTACAGCCTGCTGGTCGCCGTGATCGGTGCGGTCGTGGTGCTGGCGATCTACCACGCCTTCACCGGACGCCGGGCGCTCTGACGCTCCAGTCCCCAGAACAGACGGCGCCTTCGGCCTTCCGGAGGCGCTTTTTGTTGCCCCAAACGACAGAAGGCCCGGATGTGGGCGTCCGGGCCTTCTTCTTGGTGCGAGCCCCCCGCCTAGTGAACGGTGGCCGCCGCCGGTTCGGCCACATCACCGTACAGAGTCGGAGCTGCGACGCGGGCCGACCAGCCGAAGGCGGCGATCACCAGGTAGCAGGCGGCCGGCAGCAGGAACGCCAGGCCCAGACCGATATGGTCGCTGATGAAGCCGGTCGTGGGCGGCAGCAGCGCCCCGCCGACGATGGCCATGCACAGCAGTCCCGAGGCTTGAGGCGTGCGATGGCCCATGCCCTCGATGCCAAGCGTGAAGATGGTCGGGAACATGATCGAGTTGAACAGGCCCACCGCGATCAGGGCGTAACCGGCCTGCGGGCCGTGGGTGAAGGCCGAGGTCAGGATCAGCGCGATGGCGACCAGCGCGAACAGGGCCAGCAGCTTGCCGGGCGAGACCAGGCGCAGAAGGTAGGACCCGAACAGACGGCCCACCATCGCGCCGCCCCAGTAGAAGGCGACCATGCTGCCGGCCTTCGACAGGGTCAGGCCCAGGGTGTTGGACTGGGTCAGGTACGAGGTCATGTAGGTGCCGATCGACACCTCCGCGCCCACGTAGAGGAAGATGCAAAGCACGGCGAAGGCCAGGCGCTTGTGCCGGAGCATGCCCAGCATCTCGCCCACGCCCACGGCCTTCTCGGCCTGTGGGGCGGCGGTGTTCTTGCGCAGCAGCCAGAACAGCACGGCCAGGGCCAGCAGCACGCCGGCGATGATCAGGTAGGGCGTCTGCACCGCATGGGCCTGGGCGTGGCGCACGGCGGCCAGCTGGTCGGCGGTCAGGGTGGCCGGGTCGGGCGCCTTCTCGATATGGCTGAGAATCAGGGCCGAACCGACATAGGGCGCCAGGAAGGTGCCGAACGAGTTCAGGAACTGGGCGAAGGTCAGGCGGCTGGAGGCGGTTTCCGACTTGCCTAGGATGGCGACCAGCGGGTTGGCCGCCACCTGCAGGATGGTGATGCCCGAAGCCAGGACGAACAGCGCGCCCAGGAAGCCCGGATAGGTGCCGGCGTTGGCGGCGGGCGCGAACAGCAGGCAGCCGATCATCATGATCAGCAGGCCCACCACGACGGTGCGCAGATAGCCCAGCTTGGCCAGGATCGCGCTGGCGGGCAGCGACACCACCGCATAGCCGATGAAGAACGCGAACTGCGTCAGGCCAGCTTCGAAATTGCTCAGCGAGAACAGGGACTTCAGCGCCGGCGCCACCAGGTCGACCAGGCAGGTCGAAAAGCCCCAGGCGAAGAACAGCAAGATCACGAACGGCAGAAGCGCCCCGCCCGACTTGCCTTGGGCGCCGCCGCTCGCCGGCGCGCCCGTACTCATACCTGCCATGTCGTTCACTCCCCTGTCCGTCGTTGCGGGACGGGACATCCACATCAATGGTGACAACGTTGTCAAGCACGGGCGATGGAAATCATCCGTCCGCACGTCGTCCAAGCGGAACCGCAGTCCCGATTCGAATGTTGTGCGAACAGGACCAATCGGTTGGGGAGTGCGCGCGATGTCGGCGATGGTCGTGGTGGTGATCTCGGGTCTTCTGGCGGTCGTGGCCGTGATCGGCGTAGCCGACGGGTTGACCCACCTGCTGTGCCGCGTGGCGCGTTCGCTGCGCGAACCCGAAGCGGTGCGGGTGAACGTCGAGCGCCCGCGCCGGTCTTCCCAATTCTAGACGGCGACCTGATTCTACGCGGCGACTAGGTCGCGACGCGACGGGACGTCCCCCGCCAGGATCGCCCGGGCCGCGGCCAAGCCGCTGGCCACCGCGTCCTCACGGCCGCCCGCCTGATGCAGGCCTGCGCCGCCAGCCAGGTGCAGGGTCGGGAACTGCATGCGCAAATCCAGCAGCACCATGCGGCGATGCTCGTCGCAGGCCTCGTCCTGGATGGCGCGCACCTTGCGTCGGCGAAGCACGCGGGCGTCCACCACGGTGTCCGGCGACATCACCCCCATGACCGCCGCCTCGCGCCAGGCCAGGGCCACCAGGTCTTCGTCACGGGCGGTCCACAGGCCGTCCCCCTCGAAGCAGAAATACTCCAGGCCCAGACACCTCAGGTCGCCCGCCGGCGCCATCTCGGCGGTCCAGGCGCCATAGTTTTCGACCCGACTGGCCTGCAGCCCCTGATCGTGCACCTCGATCGCGTCCTCATCCAGGATGCGGGCCGGCCTGCCGATCAGGGCCACCGTCACCTGGTCGCGGTACATCAGCTCACCCGCGTGGAACACGCTGATCGGCGTGGGATGCAACGCCTTGGCCAGCTCCCGCAATGGCAAGGTCGAGACCAGTTGAAGCGCCGTCAGGATCTCGATCGCACCGTCCGCGCCGCGCGCCTCGACCGTCCACCGTCGTTCGGCCTCGTCATAGGCCAGACGCTCCACGCGCCGATCCAGCCGGATACGGCCGCCGTTGGCCCGGATGCGGTCGGCGCAGGCGTCCCAGACCGCGCCGGAGCCTCGTACGGGATAGCGGAAGATCTCGCCGCTCTCGGCTCCAGCCATGCCGGCCGGCGTCTCCGCGCACGACAACCCCGACACCTTCTCAACGAACGGCTGGAACAGCGCGGCCGCCAGGCGTCGTCCGAAGCGGTTGCGGATCTCGTCCAGGACCGTGCGCGGCGCACGGATCGGCGACAGCCTGGCCAGGCCCAGCGACGCCAGGGCGGCCAGTCCGCTGCTCAGACCCTGATGCGAAAGGAACCGCAAGGCCTTCAACGGATAGGCGTGAAAGCGCTCGCGGTGATAGAGGCTCGAGACCCGCGGACGCCCGACGAACCCACCGGCCGGCAGATCCTCCCAGAACGCCTGGACCGCCGGATCGGTGGTCTCGAACGAGCGGCCGTCCTGATCGATGCGGAAACCACCGTGTGTCACCGTGCGGCCCCGGCCGCCCACCTCTTCCGGATCGGCCTCCAGCACAGTGACCGCCCGCCCCGCCCGGACCAGGGCGTCGGCCGCCGCCAACCCCGCCGGACCCGCGCCCACGACCAGGATGTCCACATGCTCGGTCATGATGGTCCGCTTCCTCGTTTCCGGCAGGATCGCGGAACCAGGTTAAGAACCCCACGCCAGCTTGGCCGAAAACCTGGAAGACCTTGGCCTTGGGACGCTATGTCGCGCCCCAGGCCGTCAGGCCAGTTGGTCGCCGATCGGTAGGCTGCGGATGCGCTTGCCGGTGGCGGCGAAGATGGCGTTGACCAGGGCGGCAGGCGACGGCGGCAAGGCCGGCTCGCCCAGGCCGGTCGGCGGATTGTCGGTGATACGGAAATGCACCTCCACCTCCGGCGCGTCGGCCAGGCGCAGCAGGGGGAAGTCGCCGAAGTTGCTCTGGGTCACCGCGCCGTTCTCGATGGTGATCGCCTGGCCCAGGGTCGATCCGATGCCATCCAGCACCGAGCCCTGCACCTGCTGTTCGGCCCCGTTCGGATTGACGATCTGGCTGCCGACATCGACCGCCGCCCAGGCCTTGCGGACCTTGACCTGCCCCTCCGACACCGCCACCTCCATCACCACCGCGACATAGCCCCTGTGGCTGTAGTGGCAAGCCACGCCCAGGCCCACGCCCTTGGGCAGGGCCCGGCCCCAGCCGGACTTCTCGGCCACGAGGTCCAGCACTCCACGCATGCGGCCGGTGTGGAAGCTGTCGCCCTTTCCCGGCTCGCCAATCAGGCGCGGCTCGCCCAGCAGACGGCGGCGGAAGGCCACGGGATCCTCGCCCGCCGCATGGGCCACCTCGTCGGTAAAACCCTGCAGCACGAAGCCGTAGGCGTTGTTGCCCGGCGCCCGCAGCCAGCCGGTCGGCACGCCCAGCGGCATCACCGACACGTCCAGCGCGTAGTTCGGCACGGCCCCATAAGGGAACTGGGTGGCGTTCATGCCTGCGGCGCGGACAAACCTCTCGCCCTCGCCGAACGAGACGAAGTGGTTGCGCCAGGCCACCACCTCGCCCTTGGCGTCCAGGCCCGCCGACAGCCGGTGCCAGCCGGCCGGGCGGTAGAAGTCGTGCTGCATGTCGTCCTCGCGGGTCCACAGCAGCTTGACCGGCGCGCCCACCACCTTGGAGATCCACGCCGCCTCGACCATGAAGTCGTTCATCAGCCGCCGGCCGAAGCCGCCGCCGCTGCGGGTGAAATGGATGGTGATGTCCTCGGGCTTGATCCCCAGGGTCTTGGCCACCAGCTCGCGGCCGTCCTCGGGGTTCTGGGCCGGGGCCCAGATCTCGACCTTGCCGTCCTTGAAGCTGGCCGTGCAGTTCTGCGGCTCCAGGGTGGCGTGGGCGTTGAAGGGATAGCTGTAGTCGGCCTGGACCACCTTCGCCGCTCCCGCCAAGGCCGCCTTGGGATCGCCCACCGTGCGCACATTGCGATGCGGCGGCTGGCCGTGCAGTTCGGCGGCCTTGGCCGCGAAGCTGGCGCTGCCCTGGGCGCTGGTCGGATGTTCGGCCCAGGTCACCTCCAGAGCGTTGCGGCCCTTGCGCGCGGCCCACCAGGTGTCGGCGACCACCACCACCCCGCCTAGCAGACCCTCCAGTTCGCTTCCGCCGTCAACGACGAAGGCGTGCCGCACGCCCTTGACCGCCTTGGCCGGCGCGAGGTCGACCTTGGCCACCTTGGCGGCGAAGACCGGAGCCTTCAGGAAGGTCGCGTACAGCATGCCCGGCACGCGCACGTCGATGCCGTACAGCGGCTTGCCCTCGACGATGGCGGGGGTGTCGGACTGGCGCTGGGCCTTGCCGATGATGCGATAGGTCTTGGGGTCCTTCAGCACCAAGGTCTTGGGGTCGGGCGCGGGCAGGGCGGCGGCGGCCTGGGCCAGTTCGGCGTAGGACGCGCGGCGGCCGCCGGCGCGGTCGACCACGAAGCCAGGCTCGGTCGTCAGGCCCACGGCCGGAACCTTCCAACGCTGGGCGGCGGCGGCGATCAGCATTGCGCGGCCCGTCGCGCCCACCTGGCGCATGGGCTCCCAGTCGTCGGGCGTGGAGGTGCTGCCCCCGGCCGACTGCTCGCCGAACACCTTGGCGTCGATCGGCGACTGCTCGATGCGGACCTTCGCCCAGTCGACGTCCAGTTCCTCGGCGATCAGCATCGGCATCGAGGTCTTGATCCCCTGCCCGATCTCCGGCCGCTTGGCGGCGATGGTCACCAGGCCGTCGGGCGCGATGCGCACGAAGGCCTCGAAGGGACCGCCCAGCGTCTCGTCGGCCGCCCGGCCCAAACCCGGCAGGCCGAACGACAGCAGCAGCCCCCCGCCCGCCGCCGCGCCGGCGCGCAGGAACAGCCGGCGGGAAAGGTCGGTCGGGACCCGGTCGATCATGCGCGCGTCCATGGTCACGCCTCCACCTGGCCCGAGGCCGCCTTGATGGCCTTGCGGATGCGGAGATAGGTGGCGCAGCGGCAGAGGTTGCCGTTCATCGCCGCGTCGATCTCCTCGTCGGTCGGCCTGGGCGCGGCGTGCAGCAGGGCCGTCGCCGACATGATCTGGCCGGCCTGGCAATAGCCGCATTGGGGTACGTCGACGGCCTTCCAGGCCTCCTGCACCCTGGCGCCCACCGGATCGGCGCCCACGCCCTCGATCGTGGTGACCTGCCTGGACGCCGCCCGCGACAGCGAAGTCACGCACGAGCGCACCGGCGTTCCGTCCAGGTGCACCGTGCAGGCCCCGCATTGGGCCACGCCGCAGCCGTACTTGGTTCCCACCATGCCCAGGAGGTCGCGCAGCACCCACAGCAGCGGGGTGTCGGGCTCGGCGTCGACGTCGTGGACCTGACTGTTGACCGTGAGCTTGACCGTCATTCCACCTCTCCAGATCCGACGCGGAGGCACACTGCCAAAGCTCGCCGACGGCGCCCAGGGGCCACGGTCGTTACAAAAGCGTCATTAAACTGTCGCGTCGGGCTTGAACCCGGGCCGCTTCCATGGTTCCGGTCCGCGTTTTCGGGCGTTGCTCCTTCCGTAGGGGCGCGTGCGACCCTCAACGCTTCGAAACAGAGGATGAAGCGACCATGCTGGGCTTGTTCCGGGCCGTGATGCCCAAGGAAGACCGCTTCTTCGACCTGTTCGCCCAACACGCCCAGACCCTGGTGTCCGGCGCCCAGGCCCTGCGGGATCTGATGGAAGGCGGCGAGGGCGTCGAGGCCGCCAGCGCCCGCGTCTATCAGTACGAGGAAGAAGCCGACGAGATCACCCGCCAGGTGATGGGCGCCATCCGCCGCAGCTTCATCACTCCGTTCGACCGCAGCGACATCCAGAACCTGACCACCTCGCTGGACGACGCCATCGACCAGATGCGCAAGACCGCCAAGGTGGTCAGCCTGTTCGAGGTGAAGACCTTCGAGCCCCAGATGCGCGAGATGGCCCAGATCATCGTCCAGGCCGCCGAGCTTACCGTCGAGGCCGTCTCCCTGCTGCCGAAGATGCGTGAGAACGCCCACCGCCTGACCGAGCTGGCCGTGAAAGTCACCCAGATCGAGGATCAGGCCGACCACATCTACGACCAGGGCCGCAAGGCGCTGTTCCTGGCCAGCCGCACGGGCGACCCGATGACCTTCATCGTCGGCGTCGACATCTACAGCCACCTGGAGAAGGTGGTCGACCGGTTCGAAGACGTCGCCAACTGCATCAGCGGCATCGTGGTCGAGCAAGTCTAGTGGACGCCGCCCTCCTGATCCTGGTCTTCCTGGTGGTCGTCGCCCTGGCGTTCGACTTCCTGAACGGCCTGCACGACGCGGCCAACTCGATCGCCACGATCGTCTCCACGCGCGTGCTGTCGGCGAAGTGGGCCGTGCTGTGGGCGGCGTTCTTCAACTTCATCGCCTTCCTCTTCTTCGGCCTGCACGTGGCCAAGACCGTGGGGTCCGGGATCATCGACCCCCACATCATCAGCGACCGGGTGATCTTCGCGGCCTTGATGGGCGCGATCAGCTGGAACCTGATCACCTGGTGGGCGGGCATCCCCTCCTCCAGCTCGCACGCCCTGATCGGCGGACTGGTCGGCGCCTCGGTGGCCCGGGTCGGCGGCTTCGGCGCCGTGCAGTGGGCCGGCCTGGGCAAGACCGCCGCCGGCATCATCGTCTCGCCGATGATGGGCTTCTTCCTGGCCCTGTTGCTGGTGCTGGTTGTCAGCTGGACCTTCCTGAAGAGCTCGCCGTTCTTCGCCGACCGGGTGTTCCGCAAGCTGCAGTTCGTCTCGGCCGCGCTCTACTCGCTGGGTCACGGGGGCAACGACGCCCAGAAGACCATGGGCATCATCGCCGCCCTGCTGTTCGCCCACGGCGTCACCGGCAAGGCCGGTGAAATCCCGCTGTGGGTGGTGCTGTCGTGCCAGACGGCCATGGCGTTCGGCACCCTGTTCGGCGGCTGGCGCATCGTCCACACCATGGGCAGCAAGATCACCCGCCTGACCCCCATGCAGGGCTTTTGCGCCGAGACGGGCGGCGCGATCACCCTGTTCCTGGCCACCCACATCGGCGTTCCGGTCTCGACGACTCACACCATCACGGGCGCTATTGTAGGCGTGGGCGCCTCGCGCCGCGTGTCGGCCGTCCGTTGGGGCGTGGCCAAGAGCATCGTGACCGCCTGGATCGTCACCCTGCCCGCGGCCGGCCTGGTGGCGGCCGTCTGCTATTACCTTGGGTTCTGGATGAAGTGAGCGGCAAGGCGGGCGCAAAGCAGGGGGAAGGCAAGAGACAGGCGCGGCGCCGGCAGGTGGCCGCCCTGCCCTGGCGCGCCCTCGACGCCGCCGGCAAGGTCGCCCCTCCCCTCGAGATCCTGTTGGTCTCCTCGCGCGAGACCCGCCGCTGGGTGATCCCCAAGGGCTGGCCCATGAAGGGCAAGGCGAACCATGAGGCCGCCGCCCAGGAGGCCTACGAGGAGGCCGGGCTGCAAGGCCGCATCGTTGAGACCCCCTTCGGCGAATATCCCTATCTCAAGCGCCTGAAGAGCGGCGCCGGACGCGACGTGACCGTCGACGTCTATCCGCTTGAGGTGACCAGCCAGCTCGACGTCTGGCCCGAGAAGGGCCAGCGCAGCCTGCAATGGATGTCGCCGATCGAGGCCGCCTTGGCCGTGCAGGAGCCCGAATTGCGCGACCTGATCGCCCGCTTCGCCGGCGTGTCCCTGCCCGAGGAAGAGCGTCCCGCGCCCGTTCCGGCCCCCACGCCGGTGCGCGTGGCGTTCCAGCGGCTTCGCCGTCGGGTCAACGCCCTTTGGCGCCGCGCCCGCCGCTGACTTTTCCAAAGGCTGGGGATAACTCGACAAATCCCTCGCCGTTCACTATGTTCTCGTTCTGTTCACGACGAGAATCGCCATGCAGCTGTCTCTCGATCTCGCGACCTCGCCCCTGGAGGCGGTGCGCGACGACCTGTTGAAGATCTTCGGCCCCCAGCGTCCCAGCCGGCGGCTCGACCCGGTGTCCCAGCTTGTTCGCTCGATGATCGGCGGCAAGACCAGGGACGAGGTCTCCTGGGCGGTGTTCGAGCGACTGCGCGACCGTTTCAAGACCTGGGAGGCCCTGGCCGAGGCGAGCGACGCCGAGGTGCTGGAACAGATCCGTCCGGTCACCCATCCCGAGGACAAGGCGCGCCATTTGCCTCACGCCTTGCGGATCGTCCAGGTGCGCAGCGGCTGGAAGCTGACGCTGGACCATCTGGCCGAACTGGAGCTGGACAGCGCCCGATACTGGCTGCAAGGCCTGCCCGGCGTGGGGGTCAAGGTCGCCGCCTGCGTGCTGAACTTCAGCCCGCTGAACATGCGGGCCCTGGTGATCGACACCCACGTGCACCGCACCGCCGTTCGCCTGGGCCTGATTCCGGCCCACTACGACACCGCCCACGCCTACCGCGCCCTGATGGACATGGTCCCCGACAGCTGGACCGCCGAGGATCTCTACGAACTGCACTGGTTGATGAAGGGCCTCGGACAGATGCTCTGCGCGTTCCACGCCCCCCGGTGCGGGGCCTGCGGCCTGAAGAGCGCCTGTCCCCGCGTGGGCGTCGAACGCAGCGCCGACATCCTGGCCTGGCGCCCCCGGAGCTGACATCGCATCCTGCGCGAGACGCCAGCCCACGGAGCCCGACGATGAGCCCCGCCGCCCCCGACGCCGCGATGATGGCCGCGCCCGAAGCGCTAGCCCGCTTCCTGGAGACCGGGGACGAAAGCCGGCTGGACGGCGTCTTCTCGGCTGGGGCGGTGACGATCCTGGAGAACTTCCCGCCCTACGTCTTCGAGGGGCAGCAAGGCCTGGCGCACTGGCGCGCCCAGATGGTCAACCATGTCGGCGCGATTTCCGACCTGAGGCACGGTTTCGGGACGCCGCAGGACTTCGGCGCAGCGGACGACGTCGTCCACTTTACCCTGCCTACCCGATGGACCGGCGTGCGGGACGGTCGGTGGTTCGACGAACTGGGCGGCTGGACGTTCGTGCAAGTGCGCGAGGCCGGCGCCTGGCGCATCCGCTCCTACGGCTGGGCGGTCGTCAGTTTCGCGTGGGAGACGCCAGCGCCTTGAAGGTCTGCGTCCCGATCCCGTAGCGGCGCCAGTCCTTGAAGTCGAAGTGCCACCACTCCTCGGGATAGACCTCGAAGCCTTGGGCCACCATCGCCTCCCTCAGGATCGCCCGCCGGGTCCGCTGCGCGGTCGTGCCCCCGATGAAGTCGGCATAGGCCCGATCGGAAAATTCGTCGTAGCGACTGGGCATCTCGACCGGCCGGCCGGTCCGCAGATCGTACAGCGTGAGGTCCACCGCACAGCCCCGGTTGTGCCGAGAGCCCTTGGCCGGGTCGGCGACGAAGGCGTGATTCTCCGGCGGCGTGGCCTCCCAGAACATCCAGGTCACGAACCAGGGACGATAGGCGTCGTGAATCAGCAGCCCGTAACCCTGCTTGGCCAAAGCCGCCTGTACCCGGCCCAGGGCTTCGGCGGCCGGACGCTGGAGATAGGCCGCGGCGCGCTCGTACAACGGCACGCCCATGAAGTTGTCGGCGCCGGCATAGCGGATGTCGAGCCGGATGCGCGGGTCGATCTTGGTCAGGTCAACGAGGTCCGACGGCAGATGGTCGCCGGTCTCGACCGGCGGGCTTGCGGCCAGCGCCCGCTCGCGCAGGGCCGCCGGATCGGCGCGGACAGCCGCGCGGATTGCGGCCTGGGTCTCCGCCCCGAAGTCATGGAAGGCCAGCCGCGTCCCATCCAGGCGGACTGCGCCCTTCTCGAGGACCAACTCGCCGCCGCCGGCCACTGCATAGCGGCCGCCGCCCCTGGGCGTCAGGCGCGCGGCCGACAGCCCACGGCCGTCGGCGAACAGCGCCCCATCCCGTTCGAACACGGTCAACGGCGCGGCCCGCTCGCCGTACTGCCCGATCGCGCCCCAAGGTGCCTTGCCCGCGGCGAAGGCGGGGGCAGCCAGGGCGCCGGCGGCGACGGACAGAAAGGACCGTCTGGCCAGACCGTTCATCGCCGCCGCACCTCCGGTCACTTCATCGTCGGGATGACGAAGGCGCTGTCCTCGACCTCGCCTTCCGGCCAGCGGGCCGTGATCGTCTTGATCTTGGTGTAGAACTTCACGCCCTCCACCCCATGCTGGTTGGTGTCGCCGAAGGCGCTGCGCTTCCAGCCGCCGAAGGTGTGATAGGCCACCGGCACCGGGATCGGCACGTTGATGCCGACCATGCCGACATTGACCCGGCTAGCGAACTCGCGAGCGGCCCGGCCATTGCGGGTGAAGATCGCCACGCCGTTGCCGTACTGGTGCTCGGACGGCAGGGCCAGGGCCTCCTCGAAGCTCTCGGCGCGGACGATCTGCAGCACCGGACCGAAGATCTCCTCCTGGTAGGTCTTCATGCCCTTCTTGACGCCGTCGAACAGCGACGGACCGATGAAGAAGCCCTTCTCGTAGCCCTGCAGGTGAAAGTCGCGGCCGTCGACCACGAGTTCCGCGCCCTCTTCCTGGCCGATGCGGATGTAGTCGGCGATCTTGGCGCGATGCTGGGCGCTGACCACCGGGCCGTAATGGGCGTCGGCGTCGGTCGAAACGCCAACCTTCAACGTGTCGATCTCGGCCACCAGGCGCTCGCGCAGTTCGTCGGCGGTCTTCTTGCCGACCGGCACGACCACCGGCAGGGCCATGCAGCGCTCGCCGGCCGAGCCGAACGCCGCGCCCGACAGGTCCTTGACCACCTGGGCCATGTCGGCGTCGGGCAGGACGATGCCGTGGTTCTTGGCGCCGCCCATGGCCTGGACGCGCTTCCCGTGCGCCGTGCCGGTCTGGTAGACATAGTGGGCGATGTCGCTGCTGCCGACAAAGCTGACGGCCTTGATGTCCGGGTGGGTCAGGATCGCGTCGACGGCGCTCTTGTCGCCGTGGATTACGTTCAGCACGCCCGCCGGCGCGCCAGCTTCCATCATCAGTTCGGCCAGTTTCACCGGCACGGTCGGATCTTTCTCCGACGGCTTGAGAATGAAGCTGTTGCCCACGGCGATGGCGATGCCGAACATCCACATCGGGATCATGGCCGGGAAATTGAACGGCGTGATGCCCGCGGCCACGCCCAGCGGCTGGCGCATCGAATAGACGTCGATGCCGGGGCCCGCGCCCTCGGTGTACTCGCCCTTGAGGATGTGGGGGATGCCACAGGCGAACTCGATGACCTCCAGACCGCGCTGGATATCGCCCTTGGAGTCGGCGATGACCTTGCCGTGCTCCGACGAGAGGATCTCGGCCAGGGTGTTCATGTCGCGCTCGATCAGGCGCTTGAAGTCGAACATCACCCGGGCGCGGCGCTGCGGGTTCGTAGCGGCCCAGCCGATCTGGGCCTTGGCGGCGGCCTGAACGGCGGCGTCGATTTCGGCGTCGGTCGCGAACTGGACCCGGGCCTGGACCTCACCGGTGTTGGGATTGAAGACGTCGCCGAAGCGGCCGGAGGTTCCGATCAGGGTCTGACCGTTCACGAAATGGGCGATGTCTCGCATGATGCGCTCCCTAACGCTGTTTTGCGCGTCAATAGCATCCAAGGTTCACGCCGTATCGCGCGAAATCCTGCCTGAAGATCATTCCGCGTCCACATGGACGCGCCGGAACCGTCCCTGCAAGTAGACCAGCGGCTCGTGGTCCGGATCGTAGCGCAGCTTCACCACTCGCCCGACATAGACCCGGTGGTCGCCGGCGTCGAAGACATGGTGGGTCTCGCATTCGAAATTGGCCATGCAGCCAGGCAGGATCGGCACGCCCGTACGCCACGTCTCGGTCTCGAGCCCCGCGAAACGGTCGGATTCCTTCTGCACGAACTGGCGGGCCAGGGCCTGGTGGTCGGCGTGCAGCACGTTGACGGCGAAACGCCCGGCCGTGTCCAGGGCTGGCAGGCTGGCCGAGTTCAGGTCGACGCAGATCAGGGCCAGCGGCGGCTTCAGCGACACCGAAGTGAACGAATTGGCGGTCAGGCCCACGCGGCGACCGTCCTCCCCCAGCGTGGTGACCACCGTCACCCCCGTCGTGAAGCATCCGAACGCATTGCGCAGAGCCCGGGCGTCGTGCTCGGCGCCCTCCCCCAGTTCGATCGTAACCGCCTTACTCATCGCCACTAGCAGTGGGGCAAAGCGCGGCGGCGGGCAAGCGCTAGGCTTGGGCGCGCTCCACCAAAACGCCCGGCCGGCTCGCGTCCAGGCCGAAGGTGACCGGCAGGTGACGCACATGAGGCGTCTGCAGGCTTAGGGCCTTGGCTCCCCGCGCCACGGCCAGCTTGCCCAAGGCCGTGGGGCCGAAGCCGTCCTGGATGCGCGGCCGGGCGCCCAGGCGGCGGCGCAACACGCCATTGGCGTAGATGACGTTGGCTCGCATCAGGGCCGGCGGGGTCATGAATTCGATCGAGATCGAGACGTTCAGCATCGGACCGTTCTCGATCCGGTGCGGGGCGTTCTGCTTCCAGGTGACCATCTTGCCCGGCGTCAGGTCCACGCACTGGGCGCCGGCGTCCCAGGCCGGATCGAAAGCGAACTGCTCGGCGGTCTCGCGAAGCACGATCTTCTCAAGCGCCAGCTCGCCCACATAGGGGTCGGCCACCGGATAGACCCAGACCCTCTTCTGGCCCCGGATCTGCCACAGCGACACCAGCGGCACGTCGAGATGGTAGAAGACCTGGGCGTTGGCGCTGCTGATCAGCATGCCGACGTCGCGCTTGAAGGTTTTCAGGCCCGGCACGCGGGCCTCCTTCTCGGCGAAGATCTCGTCGGACAGGGCGGCGTATTCCGGCACGAATTCATTGGTCTTGCGCAGGTTCAGCCAGATGCGGCCGGCCTTGGCCGCCTCCAGAAGCTGGTCGCCGGTCAGGTTCCCCGCCGCGCCCTTGCGCCAGGTGGTCCAGGCCTTTGGGTCCTCGCCCATGGTGAAGACGCCCAGCTGATCGCGCGGATACTGGTCCAGCAGCCGCGCCAGGCCCTCGTCGTCGAACATCGGCCGCTCGTGCAGGCCGTGCTGGAACATCAGGTTCTCACGGCCGAAAGCCTTGCTCTTCTCCGCGGTCCAATCGCTGATGATGCTCACGCGGTCCTCCCGTAGAATTGGATCTTGAACGGCCCCCACCAGAGGGTCTTGCCCAGGCCGCGGGCGGCCCGGTCCAGCCATTCGGCGCGATCGCCAGCCCGGGTCAGCCACTTGAAGCCGGCGACGGCGCCGAACAGGGCGGCCTGGACCACGCCCACCGCCATCCAGCGGGCCACGCCCACCCGGTCGGGCGGCACGGCGGCGGCGCAGTGGGCGCTGGGGCCTTGGCCGTAGGCGAAGGCGCGGCGGATCGTGTAGTCCAGGCTGAGACGGTCAGGCACGGGGTCTTCCCAGACCCACGCCGCAGGTTCCCAGGCGAAAGTCGCCCCGCCGGCCCGCATGTGGCCGAACAGCATGTCGTCCTCGCCGCCGATGTGGTTGCGCTCGACGGCGAAGGGGGCGACGGGGTCCGGCAGCGACGCGCGCCGCAGCAGGCTGTCGCCGCAGCCATAGTAGTGGTCGATGACGCCCGCCTCGGCGGGGCCCTCCCGCGAGAAGAAGCGCTCGAGATAGTCGCGATGGCGGATCACCTGAGCCGGGGCCCGGGCGCGGACCGGGCCGAAGACGACATCGGCGCCATAGCGGGCCTGGGCCGCCAGCAGCGCGGCCAGCCAGCCCTCCGGCGCCTCCTCGTCGTCGTCCAGGAAGGCGATCAGCTCGCCGCTCGCCTTGGCCATGCCGGCGTTGCGGGCATGCGCCACGCCAGGACGCGGTTCGTGCACGTAGTGAACAGGGCAAGGCGCGCCGGCCGCCAGTAGGGCGGCGGCGTCCCGGGCCGAGGGGATCTGGTCGTTGTCGACGATCACCAGCTCCAGCGCAGCGAAGTCGACGCCGACCTGGGCAAACACCGAACGGGCCGCGACGGACAGGCCGTCGAGGCGTCGCTGGGTGGGGATCATGACCGTAACGCGCATAGGGTCTCACCCGGAACCTGCTCTTCCTTCACGGCCACGCTAGCCGGAAAAGATGAACAGGTCGGTTCCTCAGCTGGCTCGGCGCTGGGCCTGGCCAGCCACGGCGTGGACCAGGCCGCGCATGCGTCCCCCCATGGTCAGCTCGACGCTGGCGATGGCGTCCATGCGACGGGTCAGCTTGCCCACCGGACCCGCGCCGCGGGCGCCGGCCAGGGTCAGGACGTTGTCGAGCGAATTGGCGACACGGCCGGCCATGCTGGCGGCGGTCGCCGTGCCGTCGGCGATCTGCACCTGGCTGAGGGCGTAGGCGCCCTTGTAGTGGTCGTGACCGGGGCCAAGGTCGTAGCGGTCCAGGCCCAGTTCCGGCATGGCGGCGATGGCCCGCAGGAAGAAGACCTGGCCCGGCGAGTAGTCCGCGAAGGCCGGGTTCGTCGAGGCGATCCACGGGTGGTAGACCCCGTTCAGGCGCACGCCGAAATGGCCCGCCACCAGTTGGTCGCCGGCATAGAGGCAGATCATCAGCCCCTGGAACGAGCCGTCCTGGTTCTCGAACAGGTCGGTCATCAGGTCGCGGGTCCAGTCGGGGCCGAGGAAGTCATGGACGCCGGTGCGCGCCAGCTGCTCGCGCTTCCAGGCGATCAGTTGGTCGAAGGCCTGGCGGGAACGGTCGCCGCCGACCAGCTCGACCGCGCCGACCTCGCGCTCCAGCTTGTTGTCCAGGCGACGCCAGTTCTTGATCTTCTTCGGGCTGGCCGCGCGGACGGCCTCCAGATAGGTGGCGGCGTCGGTGTTGCCCAGGGCGATGACGTGGGCGGTCTTCAGCTCGGCCTGGCCGAAGACGCCGTAGGGATCGATCAGGCCGGTGTAGCGGTACGAGACGAGATCGGCGGCGCGCAGGACCTCGCCGCCGGTCAGGTCGGCGTCCCGCCGCGAGACGAGACCGTGATAGTCCGAGAGCGGCGAGCCGATGGCCCTGGCCGTGCCGCCCGGGCGACGGTGGTGAGGCAGAAAGCCCAGGGTCTGGCCGTCGCGACGGATGACGGCCACACGGGCGTCGTCGCGGACCCGGCCCACGGCCTGGGCGAAGTCGGGACCCATCAGCGGGTTGGTGAAAGCCGGTTCCGCCGCCGCCAGCACGCGCCACAGCGCGACATCCTCGGGAGCGAGGTGACGCGGGTGAAGGATTTCAACGTCCAGATTGGCCATGTGTCCCGTTCCGATCCGCTTTGGGAAAGACGGGGACAGGATTGCAACCGCCGGGCCACACGGCCTCGCCCGTCAGGCGAACGTGGCTTTCAGGATCGTCTCGATGCCCAGCTGGTCGACGGCGTCGAAGGCGGCGGGACGGTCGGAGTCGACGTCGAACACCGCCAGCAACGTTCCGGAGGCGTCGAACACGGGCACGACGATCTCACTTTGGGACCGGCTGTCGCAGGCGATGTGGCCGGGGAAGGCGTGGACGTCCTCGACGAGCTGGGTGCGTCCCGTTTCGGCCGCCGCGCCGCAGACGCCGCGCCCGAAGGCGATGCGCAGGCAGCCCAGGGTGCCCTGGTAGGGACCCACGACCAGCTCGCGTTCCTTGGCCGGGTCGACCACGTAGAAGCCGGTCCAGAAATAGTGGTCGAAGCTGTTGGCCAGCATCGAGGCCACGGTGGCCATGCGGGCGGTCAGGTTCGGCTCGCCGCCCAGGACCGAGGCGATCTCGTCGGCCACCTCGGCGTAGCGGGCGGCCTTGTCGGCGGAGAGGGTCTTGTCGTTGAAAGCTTCGGCCATGGCCGGGGATATAGCGCGGCCGGGCCGGTTTGCGAGGGGTTTCGACGCCCCGGCCTCAGAACTCCTCCCATTCGCCGGGCCGCGAGCGCGGGGCGATCTTCAGGGCGTTGGCGCCCTGGACGTAGCGTTCGCGAAAGGCCTCGCGGCGGGCCGGCGCGGGAACTTCGCGGCGGACCGGACGCTCCTGCCCCGGACGGGGGCGCATCTCGTGGATCTCGGCCCCCACCTGGAAGCGGCCGATCAGGCGCTCCAGCTCGGCGGCCTCGGACGCCAGGGCGTGGCTGGCGGCGGTCGACTGCTCGACCATGGCCGCGTTCTGCTGGGTGACCTGATCCATCTGGTTCACGGCGGCGTTGACCTCGGCCAGGCCCACGGCCTGCTCCTTGGACGAGGCGGCGATCTCGCCGACCAGGTCGTTGATCTCGACTACCTGGGAGAGGATCTGCTGCAGGGTCTCGCCGGTCTCGCCCACCAGCTTCACCCCCTTGTCGACCTGCTGGCTGGAGTCGCGGATCAGGCCCTTGATCTCCTTGGCGGCGTCGGCGCTGCGCTGGGCCAGGGCGCGCACTTCCGAGGCCACGACCGCGAAGCCGCGGCCGGCGTCGCCAGCTCGCGCCGCCTCGACTCCGGCGTTGAGGGCCAGGAGGTTGGTCTGGAACGCGATCTCGTCGATGACGCCGATGATCTGGGTGATCGAGCGCGAGGACTTCTCGATGCCGCCCATGGCCTCGACGGCCTCGCGCACGACCTGGCCGCTGCGTTCGGCGTTGGTCTTGGCGCTCTGGGTGACGCCCCGCGCCTTCTCGGCGTTGTCGGAGCTCCTGCGCACCGTGGCGGTGATCTGGTCCAGGGCCGCAGCCGTCTGCTCCAGGCCCGCGGCCTGGCGCTCGGTGCGCTGGGACAGGTCGTCGGCGGCGGTGGAGATCTCGGCGCAGCCGGTGCGGATGCTGCGGGCGGCGTTCAGGATGCCGGCCATGGTCTGCTGCAGGCTTTCGACCGCGGCGTTGAAGTCGCGCGGCATCTTGCGGGCTTCGCCGTCGAAGGCGTCTTCCCGCATGCGCCAGATCAGGTCGCCGTCGGCCAGCTTCTCCATGCCCTGCCCCAGGGTCGCCACGGCGACGGCCTGGGCGCGGGCGAAGGCCTCGGCCTCCTTGGCGTGGCGTTGGCGCTCGGCCTCGGCGATGGCCCGCTCGGCCTCCTGTTCGGCCCGGACGCGCTGGCCCTGGGCCAGGTCATGGCGGAAGCCGTCGAGGGCGCGGGCGATGACGCCGATCTCGTCGCCGCCCTGCGTGCCGGGCACGGGCTGGTCGTAGCGGCCGGCGCTGAGGGTGTCGACCGAGCGGGTCAGGTCGGCCAGCGGACGGCGCACCAGGCTGGCGCTGGCGGCGAACAGGGCCAGCAGTACGGCCAGGGTGATGGCCACGCCGCCGCCGAACAGCAGCTTGGCCAGCCTGTCGGCCGGGCCGGTGATGGCGGCCACCGGCACGTCCATCACCAGGGCCCAGGTGGTGTTCAGGCCGGGGATGGCGACCGGGCGCACGATGCGCTCCATGGCCGCCTCGCCGTCCTTGACGCCCTCGATGGTCGCCGAGGCCTCGCCCGACAGGACCGAGCGCACCTTGTCCGCGCCCGCCTCGGCATAGGGGGTCATGCGCAGGCCGGCGTCGGGGTGGGCCACCCATACGCCCTTGGACGACAGCAGCATCACCCGGCCGCCGCCCAGGGGCTTGAGCGCGCCCAGGCGGGCCGACAGGTTGGTCAGCGACATGTCCAGGCCGGCCACGCCGATGATCTTGCCGTGCGACCGCACGGGCATGGCCACCGAGGTCATGGCGATCTGGCCGCCGGCGGCGGTTTCCAGATACGGCTCGACCAGGGTCGGACGGCCGCTATGGGCGGCCTGCGTGTAGTAGGGCTGGGCGAAGTCGGAGCCGTCGGTCTCGGGCTCCAGCGAGGGCTGGCCGTTCTTGTTGATCCAGTAGACCGAGAAGCGGCCGTCCTTGTTGGAGGCCAGGGCGGCGTCGCCCACATGCTCGGCGTCCTTGCCGTCGATGGCGTTGGGCTCGGCCATGAACCAGGCGCCCATCACCGAGCCGGAGGCCACGGCGTTGGGCTTGACCATGGCCACGAACTTGTCGCGCTCGGAGAGGCCGGCCTCGTGGGCGGCGGCGATCGAGCCCTCCATGGCCCCGGCGGCCGAGGCGGCGGCCGAGATTTCGTTCTGCACCTGCTGGATGGCGTCGCCGGCCACGGCGTCGGCGTAGCGGTGGCTGAGGCCGGCCACGATTCCGCTGGTATGCGACGACACCGCCGCCGCCGCCGCGATCAGCAACAGCCCGATGGCCAGCCCCGCCACCACCACCAGCTTCCACGCGATCGTCAACCGACGGAACGCCGTCATCCGAATCTCCCGGCCCATCAGGGGTTTATCGAGGAATGACCGGCGATTCCTAACGACGCATTAACCATGACGCAGGCGCGACATTTTGGCGGGGT
Organism: Caulobacter sp.; assembly: GCA_017745235.1. Classification (GTDB taxonomy): domain Bacteria; phylum Pseudomonadota; class Alphaproteobacteria; order Caulobacterales; family Caulobacteraceae; genus Caulobacter. The sequence continues at coordinate 182,784 of JAGHZU010000007.1, forward strand.
AGGAGTCCGGCCTGCGCCCCTGATCCGCTCATCCCCGCGAAGGCGGGGATCCAAGCGGGATTTCGGATGGGGCCGTGCGGTTTGGGCGTCCTCCGCTTCTGACTGATCCTCGGCTTGCGTCCCCGTCTTTGCAGGGATGAGCGGTGGAGGGGGTGCGAGCCTACTCGCCCCCTCCGCGCCTTCGGCGCTCCTCCCCCGGAGGGGGAAGAATAGGTCCGTGCGATCCGCCCCCTATGGGGGCGGACAGGCGGCGTAGCCGCCAGGTGGGGGCAAGCGTCGACGCGCGGGTTCTCACCCTCGCGCCTTGGCTGCGAAGTTCGGGAAAGGGTCGCGGAGCGCCGGACGACGTCCGGGGTAGCAATAGAAATACCGTTTCGACGAAGCCGACCGCTCCGCGCCATCGTTATCCGCCAGCATCCGGTAGGCAGCGCTGTTGACGCTTAGCCGGACCGGACCTTCGCCTTTCGGCTCAGGTCCGCCGCCGGGGACGCGGGTCGAGGACTGCTCGCGTTGTACCCCCGGCGAAGCCGACGGCGGGCGGGTCCCGCGACGACGGGAGCCCCGGACCGCATGGGTTTCCATCCCACGCCCTGTCCCGCTCGATAGCCCCCCGCCGCCGCATCGGTCGCCGGCCATGCGCCCTTTCCACCGCGACGAGGTGACTTGAGAATAACGCGGCCTGAAACAGGGCGGAGAGTTCGGGTTTGTTGCGAGGGATTTCAGCGGGTTGGGCGCGGATGAGGTGTGCGTATCCGCCCGACCCTACCCCTCAATGAAGTGCGGGACGAACCTCGCCAGGTTCTTGGTCACCACGCTGTCGTCCTCGCGCACGCCGATTCCGGCGGGTTCGTTGCCGACCATCCAGGCGCCGATCACCGGGCGCTTGCCGTCGAATTCGGGCGGCGGGCTGTAGGCCTGGAGGATCGCGCCCTCCTCGCCGTAGCCCTGGTCGAGCACTGGCTCGTCCCCGCCGACGATCTCGACGTTGGCGCCCTCGCGCGAGAACAGGGGCTTGCGCACGAAACGCTCGCCCAGGGCCGAGGCGGCCGGGTCGCCCTCGAAATAGGCTTCCAGCAGGTTGGGATGGCCGCGATGGCGTTCCCACAGCAACGGGAGGATGCCCTTGTTGGACAGGATCGCCTTCCACGGCGGCTCCAGCCAGCGCACGCCCGCCGTTTCCAGATGGGGCGCGTAGGGCTCGCGCAGCATGAACTCCCACGGATAGAGCTTGAACGCGGCCTGCAGGACAAAACCCTCCAGGTCGACGAACTGCCCCTCCTCGTTCAGGCCGATGGCGTCCATGGCCACGAACTTGGGCTCCAGCCCGGCCTGCAGGGCCAGGTCCTCGAGGAAGCGCACGGTCTGGCGATCCTCGACGGCCTCGGCGTCGCTGGCGAAGTGGACGAAGCCGCCGCCGGGGAACAGGCGCTTGAAGCGGTCGCGCAGGGCCTCGAAGAGGCTGTTGAACTGGTCGCTGTTGGCCGGCAGCGTCCCGTTGGCCATCAGTTCCTCCAGCCATAGCCACTGGAAGGTGGCGGCCTCGAAGACGCTGGTGGGGGTGTCGGCGTTGTATTCGTAGAGCTTGGGCTTGGACTTGCCGTCGTAGCCGAAGTCGAACCGGCCGTAGAGCGAGGGCTGCTTGGCGCGCCAGGCGGCGGCCACGAAATCGCGGTGCTCGGCCGGAATGGCCAGGCGCTCCATCAGTTCCTGGCTGCCGGCCACCTCGTCGACCAGGTCCAGGCAAAGATCGTGCAGCTCGGCGGCGGCGGGTTCGAGATCATCCTCCACCTGATCCAGGGTGAAGGCGTAGGCCGCGCCCTCGTCCCAGTAGGCCTGGCCTTCGGTGTGGTGATAGACGAACCCGACCGCCTCGGCCTTGGCCTGCCAGTCGGGACGCGGGGTCAGCTTGAGGCGGCGCATCAGGCTTCAATCCATTTCAGCATTGCGGTCGACAGGGCTCGGCCCTTCCAACCCGTTGTCATCCCGGAAGCCTCGCAGAGACTGTCCGGGACCCAGGGGACGGGGCTGATGCTTGCGGGGTTCGTCTGGGTCCCGGACAGCGCTCCGCGCTTCCGGGATGCCCCTCTTTGAGGACCGGAAACCTATTCGGCCTTGTCGCCGTCCTTGCTCTCGATCTGCAGCGGCGGGGCGGCCGGAGCCAGGCGGGCCAGGACGTCGTCGGCGCTGGACTGGCCGGGCAGGATGCCGGCGGCGCGCAGCTTGGCGTCCAGGTCGGCGCCCGTACGGCGGTCTTCCAGCTCGCCGGCGGCCTTGATCCGCTCGCCGCGGATGGCCTGGCGCTCCTTGATGCGAGCCAGGCTGTCGGCGGCCGAGCCCAGGGCTGCGCCAGCGCCCGCACCGCGCGCCGAGACGGCGGCCTGTGCGCGCTGGACGCTCTCGTTGACCTTCACGACCTCGACCTCGCGACGCAGGGTCTCGATGCGGCGGTCGGTGGCGGTGATCGCCTCGTGCAGCTGGTCCTCGGCCGCGCGCATCTCGCCGATCTGCGGTTCTTTCAGGGCGATGTCCTGTTCGAGGTCGGCGATGCGCTGGGCCACCTGGCGGGCCAGGTCCATGTCGCCCTTCTGGACGGCGGCGCGGGCCGAGCCCTCGTACTTGGCGACCTGTTCGCGGAAGCTGGCGACCTCCTTTTCCAGGATGCGGCGGCGGGCCACCAGGCTGGCCATGTCATCGCGGGCCTTGCCCTGGGCGGTGTCGGCGTCGCGGATCTCCTGATCCAGGATGCGCAGGGCGTTGGCGTCGACGACGGCGGCGGTGGCGTCGTGCGCGCCGGCGCGACCCAGGGTGAACAGCTTGCGCCAGATGGACATCGGAAAGTCTCCAGGAGGCTCTAAATCAGGTTAGGCGGCGGTCGAGAAAGACGACCGCAGGTCGGACGCCGCGTCGATCGCGTTGGAAGCCAGGGCGCGCAGTTCGATCAGGATGTCCTCGATCGGCGACGTCGTCGAGATTTCGCCGAACAGCTCATAATAGTCGCGTTCGCCCACGGTGCTGATGCCGAAATTCGACAGCGGGACCAGTTTCTGGGCCTTGAGCAGGAATTCGTTGAAGGCGTGGCGGTCTTCCTGTTCGTCGACCGGCCACAGCAGGGTGGAGGCCGCGACCTGCTGGTCGCTGACGCTGACATAGATTTCCAGGTCGCCTTGCCAGTGCATGGTGACCAGCAGGATCGGCTCGGCCCCTTCCAGAACACGGGCGGTCAGCTCGTCGGCGCCGCGTCCGGGCGCGTCGTCCAGCGCGGCCTTCAGGCTGCGGACGGTCCAGGCGGTCTGGCTCATGGGGGCGTGGTCCTCTCGTGGGGCCGTTTGGCCGATCTCATACAAGATGGGAGGGCGAACTCCAGTGTCGAGAGCGCGACCGCGGCCATCCACATGACAAGTTGGTAATCGCCCCTCCCCTTTTGCGGGCGGCCCTCGCATCGTACATGTGGGCGCAAGTACGTATGGGTTCCTCATGTTCAGCAAGCTCTTCGGCCGCAAGGACAGCGCGCCCGCCTCGGCCCTGCCGGCGATCCGCAACGTCACCCTGGGCCGCACCGTCTGGCTCGACACGCTGGCCTGGCGCCGGCTGGGCGAGGACCTGCGCTTTCCGCTCGACCGCGACACCCTGGAAATCACCGCCCAGGGCCTGGTGGAATTGCGGGACGGCGGTTTCGTCCACCGGTTCTACACCGACGACAACGTGATGTTTCAGGCCGTGTCGGACGATCGCGACGGCCAGCGCGTGAACGACATCACCGTCTTCGTGCCCTGGGACAGCGCCTATCCGGGCTCGCAGGCCGACATCGACGCCTGGCAGCGGCGGCTGAAGGCCCGCACGTTCACCGGTCCGGACCTGCCCGACTACCACCGCCTGTGGTTCGGCGACGAGGCCGAGAGCCAGGAGCCGGTGACGTTCTGGGAAGAGCTGCACGACGACCGCGACGGCGTTCCCGATCGGCGGATCTTCCAGACCTGCATGCTGTTCGCCCGCGACCTGCCGGGCGACGGGCGAGAACTGCTGCTGGCCATCCAGCAGGAGAACGAGAACGAGGACACCCGCCGGCGGGAGACCTCGTTCGAGATCATGATCGGCGTCGCTCTCGGCGTCGGCGAATTCCGGGCCTAGAGGGCCTCGAGAGGGGGAGAACGATGCAGGACCTGCATGGATTTGGCGGCGCCGCCCTGGCCTTCGTCGTGGCGTTCGTCGCCGCGGGCCTGTTCACCGCGGCCTTCAAGCTGATCTACCAGTGGGTGACGCCTTATGACGAGGCCCGGCTGATCCGCGAGGGCAACGTGGCCGCGGCCCTGGCCCTGGGCGGGGCGCTGGTGGGCTACGTGCTGCCGCTGGCCTCGGCCCTGTCCAACACCATCAGCCTGACGGAGTTCTGCGCCTGGGCCACCTTGGCCGGCGTGATCCAGATCGGCGCCTTCACCCTGGTGCGGGTGACGGTGATGAAGGACGTGGGCGCGCGGATCGAGCGCGGCGAGATCGCCGCCGGCGTCTACCTGATGAGCATTTCCCTGGCGGTCGGCGTGCTCAACGCCGCCTGCATGACGGCCTGAGACGAAAACGATGAGCGATCAAACCCCGCGCCGCCGCCTGCGCTCCAGCACCCTGGTCCTGACCGGCCTGATGACCGGCGCGGCCATGTCGATCAGCGCCTGCGACGGCGGCGGCGGCTCGGCCACGCAATGGGGCGATCCGCCGGCGGCCTCACGCGAGGTCGACGCCCGCACCTTCGCCAACCTGGACGACTGCAAGACCAGCGGCGACTTCACCGACCAGCAGTGCGAGACCGCCTTCGCCCAGGCCCAGAAGGACAGCGCGGAGAACAGTCCCAAGTTCAGCCAGCGCGAGAGCTGCGAAGAGCGCTACGGCGTCGACCAGTGCGTGCCGCGCAGCGACAACCACGGCGGCAGCTTCTTCACGCCCCTGCTGACCGGCTTCATCATCGGCCAGGCGCTGAACAACGCGGGCGGCTATCGTGGCGCGCCGATGTACCGCGACCGCGACGGAACCTATTACAGCGGCTCGGGCTATCCGCTGTCGCGCGACTACGTCACCGGCCGCACGCGGGTGCGGGCCGACAGCTTCGACGCGCCCTCGGCGCACGCGCCTGCGCGCGTGCAGAGCCGCAGCTCGGTGATTTCGCGCGGCGGCTTCGGCGGCGGCGGGCGCGGCTGGGGCGGCTGACCGCGCCTTTCATCCAGGCTCCAACCCAAGGGTGAAGCCCGCCCTCGTGCTCGACTGTAAACCATTGTAAATTCCGTTGGCGGACGGGCGCGCGCCAGGACGCGGCAGGGTAATCTTCGGTTGCGGATGGCCGCATTGATCCCTCCCCCCCGGACAGCGACGCCCGCCGCGCGCCCCGCATCCCCGTCGCGGGGCGCGCGAGTTTCTGGTTTCATCAAGTGAGCGCATGAAAGTCGCCCTGCTCGACGACGACGACAGCCACAACGCGCTGGTCGCCGCCCTTCTCGGGCCGGCGGGTTACGACTGCACCAGCTTCACCCATCCGGAGCGGTTGCTGGCCGAGCTGCGTCGCCAGACCTTCGACCTCATCATCCTGGACTGGAACATGCCGGTGATGTCCGGCATCGAGACCCTGCGCCGGATCGAGGAGGTGCTGACCAACGCCCCGCCCGTGCTGCTGCTGACCAGCCGCTCGATCGAGGCCGACCTGGTGGAAGGCCTGAACGCCGGGGCCGACGACTACATCGTCAAGCCGCTGCAGCCGCCCGTGCTGCTGGCGCGGGTCAACGCCCTGGCGCGACGGGCCTACCGCCCGATGATCGCGCCTCAGGTCGAGCAGCACGGCCCCTACCGGCTGGACCCCGGCGCCCAGACGGCCGCGTGGGGCGACAACGTCGAGACCCTGACGCCCAAGGAATTCGCCCTGGCCAGCCTGCTGTTCAACAACCTGGCCCGGCCGCTGTCGCGCGAGTACCTGCTGCGCCGGGTCTGGGGTCAAAGACCCGACCTGGAGACGCGCACGCTGGACGCGCATGTCTCCAGGTTGCGATCCAAGCTTCACCTCCGGCCCGCGAACGGCTTTAGACTGACCACGGTCTACGGGTTCGGCTACAGGCTCGAAGCCTGCGAGCCCGAGACCGACGCCGCGACCGGAGCCGCTCAATGATCCAACGCCCCTGCCTGCCGGCCCTCGCCCTCATCGTGATGGCGGTGTCGGCGCCGGCCATGGCCGCGCCCAAAGCAGCCTCCAGGCCCGCGCCCAAGCCGACGGCGCCGCCCGTGCCCTACACCGTCCGCAAGGGCGACACCCTGTTCGACCTGGGTAAGGCCTATCTGAGCAAGCCCGGCGACTATCGCCATGTGCAGCGCGCCAACCAGATCAGCCGCCCCAAGGGGCTGAAACCCGGCTCGACCCTGCGCATCGATCCCGACCTGCTGAAAACCACCCCGATCGCCGCGCGCCTGTCGGCGTTCAGCGGCAAGGTCGAGATCGAGACCGAAGGCCGCCGCGCGCCGGCGCAGCTGGGCATGGCGATCCAGGAAGGCCAGCGGGTCGTCACTGGTCCCGGCGCCTTCGCCACGTTCGAACTGGAGGACGCCTCGCGCGTCACCCTGCCCTCCAACACCGCCATCCGGGTTGAGCGGCTGCGCAACGTGGTCATGACCAACGCCCCGCAACGCGTGTTCCGCCTGGACGAAGGCCGCGGGACGATCTCGGCCACGCCCAATCCCGATCCCAACGCCCGCTTCGACGTGCGCACGCCCGTCTCGATCTCGGCCGTGCGCGGCACCGAGTTCCGGGTCTCGGCCGACCAGGCGGCCTCCGACAGCGCGGCCCGCGCCCAGACCATGGTGATCAAGGGCGCGGTGGCGGTGGCGACGGCCGACGCCGAGCCGGCGCGCGACCTGGCCGGGGCCGTGCAGGCCGGATATGGCGTCAGCGTCGCCGCGGGCGCGGTGAGCGCGCCGGTGGCCCTGCTGCCCGCGCCCAGGCTGGGCGAGGGCGGACAGACCCAGGGCGACAAGAGCGTCCATTTCGCCGTCCAGCCGGTGACCGGAGCCGCGGCCTATCGCCTGCAGCTGTCGCGCGACGCCGGCTTCGTGGACCTGTTCGCCGAGGCGACCCAGCCCGGCCCCGCCGCCGACTTCGGCGCACTGGAGAACGGCACCTATTTCGTGCGCCTGACGGCCCTGGACGGCGGAGGCCTGGAGGGACTGCCCGCCGACTACAGCTTCGACCGCGACCTGGACGTGCTGGAGCCGGGCGCCTCGCCCACCGCCCAGGCCGAGGGCAAGCACCGCAAGTTCCTGTTCCGCTGGAACGCCGCGGGCGACGGCCAGCGCAGCTATCGCTTCCAGCTGTTCACGGGGGCCGAGTCCAGCCGTCCGGTCGTCGACCAGCCGGGCCTGTCGGAGCCGCAGCTGACCCTCGTGGACCTGCCGCCGGGAACCTACGGGTGGCGGGTCAGCGCCCTGCGCTTCAAGGACGGCAAGGTCACCGAGAAGGTCGGGCCGCTGCAGACGCTGCAGATCGGGCGCTAGACCTTGAGCCCCGCCTCGCGCCGTTTTCCGCCCACGCCGCCGGGGTCGACCCGCCGACGGCTGGCCGGCTGGCTGGTCGTGGCGATCCTGACCAGCCTGGCCTTGGCGGCGCTGACGGCCAGCAACCTGACCGTCCGGCTGGACAATATCCTGTACGACCGGCTGCAACGCGCGTCCGGGCGGCCGGTGGATCCTTCGATCCTGATCGTGGACATCGACGAGCGCAGCCTGCGCGAACTGGGGTCATGGCCCTGGCCCCGCGCCATGCACGCGGAGATGATCGACCAGCTGACCCAGGCGGGCGCCAAGGCGATCGTCTACGACGTGCTGTTCAGCCAGCCCGCCCCCTATCCCCAGGACGACGTGGCCCTGGCCGCCGCCGTCGCGCGGTCGGGGCGGGTCTACCTGCCCCAGTTCATCGAGACCGACACGCCCGAGGGCGCCGCGCCCAACGTCGTCACGCCCTTGCCGGAAATCGCCCAGGGCGCGGCGGGCATGGGCTTGGTCCACGTGCGCTTCGATCCCGACGGCGTGGTGCGGCGCATGGCGCCCTTCGAGGCCGAGGGTCCGAACCTGGCCCCCGACCTGATGACCGTGGTGCATCGCGCGACCAAGCCGTTCGACGCGCCGGACGCCACACGAGGCCCCTCTCCCACCCTGCTGATCCCGTTCGCCGGACCACCGGACCGCTATCGTCACATCGCCTTTTCCAGCGTGCTGGCGGGCGAGGCGCCGCGTGAGCTGATCGAGGGGCGCACGGTGTTCGTGGGCCTGACCGCGCCGGGCCTGGGCCCCGCCTTCCCCACCCCCGTGACGCCCGACGCGGCCAGCATGACCGGCGTGCAGCTTCAGGCCAGCATGCTGGACGGACTGCGCAGCGGCCGGATGATCCGGCCGGCCGAGCTGCCGATACGCCTGTCCTTCGCCTTGAGCTGGCTGTGGCTGCTGCTGGCGGGGCTGCTGGTGCTGCCGCCGCGCGCCAACCTGTTCCTGCTGGCCGGCCTGTCGGCCGCGGCCCTGGCGGCCAGCGCGGCCCTGTTCGCCGGCGCGCACCTATGGCTGCCGCCGACCGCGACGCTGATCGGGCTTCTGGCGGTGTCGCTGGTCTGGGGCTGGGGGCAGCTGGGCCGCGTGCACGATCTGCTCAACCACGAGCTGGCCCGCCTGCGTCCGCACGGCGCGTCGCCCGCCCAGGGTTTCGAGGCGGGGTTCGAGAGCGACCTGGTGGCCCGCCAGGCCCTGAGCCTGGGCGCGGCGATCAGCCGGATCGATGACCTGCGCCGGTTCTCCGCCGACGCCCTTTTCAGCCTGCCCGACGCCACCTTGGTGGCCGACGCCGAGCGGCGGATCATCGCCGCCAACGCCGCAGCCCAGGCGTTGTTCAAGGGCTCGCCCCAGGTGCTGGAGGGTGGCGACCTGGCCGCGGCGCTGAACGCGTTGAAGCCTCTGGGCCGCACCTTTCCGCCGGCCTGGCCCGTCGAGGCCGACGGCGGCCGGCCGATCGACCTGCACCTGGCCGACGGCCGGGCTTTCCAGCTCCAGAGCGTGTTCCGCCGCGACGAGACCGGCGGCGACGCCGGCTGGATCCTGCGACTGGCCGACATCACGCCCTTGACGGCCGCCATGCGCCAGCGCGAGCAGGCGCTGCAACTGCTGACCCACGACATGCGCTCGCCCCAGACCTCGATCCTGGCCCTGCTGGCCACCACGCCAGGGTTGCCGGCCGACGTCTCGGAACGGCTGGCGGCGTGCGCCCGGCGCACCCTGGCCCTGGCCGACGGCTTCGTCCAACTGGCTCGGGCCGAGGTGACCCAGGCGGCGATGGAGCCCGTCGACGTCTGCGACGTGGCGGCCGAGGCGGTCGACGAGCTGTGGCCCCAGTGTCGCCAGCGCCGCATCGAGATCGACCAGGCGGAATGCGAGACGCCGATCATGGTGCAGGCCGATCGCGGCGTGCTGGCCCGCGCCCTGGTCAATCTGCTGGGCAATGCGGTGAAGTACAGTCCCGACGGCTCGCGCATCTCCGTCGCCCTGGCCACGGTGCTGGACGGAGGGCGCACCTTCATCGACATCGCCATAACCGACCAGGGGCCGGGCCTGTCGCCCGAAGAGGCGGCCCTGGCGTTCCGTCCGTTCCAGCGCTTCGACAGGCCAGGTCCGGACGCGGCCGGCGGCGCGGGCCTGGGCCTGGCCTTCGTGCAGGCCGCGGCCACCCGGCACGGTGGTTCGGTGCGCTGCGAGAGCACGCCCGGCCGAGGCGCGACCTTCACGCTGCGATTGCCGGTGCTGGGGTAATCGGCCGACACCGCCTTCCCGAAGAAGGCCGGGAGACGGGAGGGCCGAAGGATCAGCCCTTCTTCGGCTCGGCCAGCGCCGCCACCAGCAGGTCGGCCAGTTCGGGCGCCTTGCGGCCCTGGGCGCGGACCGACGACCAGGCGATGGTCCGGCCGCTGGCCGCGTCGAGCACCACCAGGGTGGCGGTGTCCAGCGGGGCGCGCTTGTTCCAGGGACGCAGCTTGACCGGCTCGCCACGCCACCCCTGGGTGACCTGCGGGCCGGCCGCCACGGAAACGCCCACGCCCGCCGGAGCGGAGGCGATCGTGACCTGGACGAGGTAGCGCGGCGAAACCGCGCCCGGCGCGGCGCCCGAGGTCTGGAGCCGATCCAGCACCGCCGCGCCGACCGCCGTGGCCAGGTCGGCGTCGGCGGGCGAGGCCTGGCCGGCCTGCAAGCCCACCGGCTGGCCGCGCAGGTCGTCCAGGCTTCCTTCGTGGGCCAGGCGAGGCGCGGCGGCGCAACCGCCGAGCATCGCGGCCGCCAGAAGCGTGGTGATCAAGATGCGCACGTGTGCAACTCCCCCGGGTCGGACCAGCGCCGACGCCCTGTTCCGGAAATCCTAGCGCTCGAACAACGTCGCGAACAGCGCCACCGCCCCCCAGCCGATGCCGGCCCACAGCAGAACGCTCAGCGCGGCGGCGATACACAGGAAGATCACGCGCGGCCGCCCGCCCAGGGTGGGATGGAACCGCGGTTCCAGCCCCAGGCGGTCGGCCAAGTCCTGCAGGGTGGTCACCAGGTTCACTGCGCTCGAGCCAGGCCGCCGCCGCCCCGCAGCAGGCGGTAGGCCCGGTCGGTCAGGGCCCAGCGCTGGCTGAGCGGGCCATAGGGCTGGTGCAGCAGGCTGGCGGCGCGCGGATCGATGGCGCCCCTGCAATAGGCCGCGAAGGCCTGTTCGACCTCGCCGCGCAGGGTCTCGCTCGGGCGAAACGCGCCGCGCCGCTTGGCGATGTAGGCCACCACCAGGTCGCGATGCGCCGCCCCGCCCAGGTCGAGCAGGGCGTGGGCGATCTCCGCCACCAGCGGATTGAGGATCGCGAACGGACCGCCCTCGCCCGCCCCCCGGGTTACGCCTCCCCCCGTCGCCTCGATCTGCCCCATGATCCGTCCCCGACCTTTCTCGGGCGCGAGTTAAAGGGCAGGAAGAACGCCGCCACCAGAGGTGGTGGGCTTGTTTTTACAATGCGTTACATTGAACCTTGGCCGTGCCGATGGGATCTCCGCGACCGGAGCTCTATGGCGTCGCCTCGCCATCCGGGCCAAGGTGGCCGCTGGACCGCATCCGGAAGGACGGCATGATCGCCATCGACTATCTCGACCATCTGGTCCTGACCGTGGCCAGCATCGAGGCCGCGACCGCCTGGTACCGCGACGTGCTGGGCATGCGGGTGGAGACGTTCGGCCAGGGCCGCACGGCCCTGCTGTTCGGCGGCGAGAAGATCAACCTGCACGAGGCGGGCAAGGAATTCGAGCCCAAGGCCGCCCGCCCCACGCCCGGCTCGGCCGACCTTTGCTTCATCACCTCCACCCCCATCGAGGCCGTGCTGATCCATCTGGCCGCGCGCGGGGTGGACGTCGAGGAGGGCCCGGTGCGCCGCACGGGCGCCACAGGACCGATCCTGTCGGTCTATGTGCGTGATCCGGACCAGAACCTGATCGAGATCGCCAACCTGGTGTGACGGCGTGGACTGATCCGCCGCCCCGGCCACGCGCCGGTCACGCCAAGGCCGGCCAGGGGTCGTCTTTTTTGTGTCCGCAAGCCCGCCTGATCCTCTAGGCTGGCATCCCCGTTGTTCGAAGACCGGCCACGCCTTGACCACCGCCTCGCCCCAGCCCCTCGCCCCGCCGCGCCGGGGTCCCGGCCGCCCCCGGGATCCGGAAGTGGAGCGGCGCATGAAGCAGGCCGCGCTGGAAACGCTGGCCCAGCACGGCTTTTCCGGACTGACGCTGGAGAAGATCTGCGAGCGGGCCCGCGTGCCGCGCGCCACCTTCTACCGCCGCTGGGCGACGCCCATGGAAGCCGTGGGCGAAGCCTTCAACGAGGCGTTCCACTTCGCCGCCCTGCCCGACACCGGCGATGTGGTGGCCGACCTGGTGGCGTTCTCCAAGGACATGCTCAAGCTCTACAACGACCCGGTTCTGGGCCCGTGCATGAGCTTCCTGATCCCGGAGGGGCGGGTGCGGCCCGACCTGGCCGACAAATACGCCGAGGATTTCCGCCGGCGACGGGCTTACAACCGCCAGGTCGTCGAGCGGGCGATCGCCCGGGGCCAGGTCGCGGGCGACACCGATCCGGATCTCATCATCGACGTGCTGAGCGGCCTGGCGATGAACAACTACGCCACCGGCCGGCCGGTGACGGACCAGAGCCTGGAACTGGTGATCCGGCGGCTGTTGCTGCTCAACGGGTAAGTCCCCCTCAGGCGTCATCCCGGAACCCCCGAAGGGGCCATCCGGGATGACAAATCAAGAGATCAGCTCAGCACGTTCATCACCGCCAGGGTCATGGCCTCGACGCCGGTACGGATGCTGGGCTCGGGGACCGGGGCGAAGAAGGGGGAGTGGTTGACCGGCAGCGGCTTGCCTGATTTCTGGGCCTCTTCCATCACCTTGGGATCGTACCCGCCGATCGAGAAGTAGACCGACGGCACGCCGCCGATGATGAACTCGGAATAGTCCTCGCTGGCCGAGCCCGGAGCGGGAATGGCGATGGCGTTCTTGCCGAAGGCGGCCTTGAAGACCGCGGCGGTCCTCTCGGTCAGGGCAGCGTCGTTGACCACCGCCTTGCCGCCCGGGATGATCGCCAGGTCCGGCGCGGGGGCGCCCGACATGTCGGCCGTGGCCTTGGCGGTGCGGGTGATGCCCGTCAGGATCTTGTCGCGCACCCCGGCGTCGTAGGTGCGGATCGTGCCGCGCAGCACCGACTTGTCGGGGATGATGTTGCCCGCGCTGCCGGCCTGGATCGAGCCGATGGTGACCACGCCGAACGCGGCCGGATCCTTCTCGCGGCTGATCACGCTCTGGACGTCGACCGTGAAGCGCGCGGCCATCATCACCGGATCGATCGCGGCGGCCGGCATCGAGCCATGGGCGCCGCGGCCGTTGAAGGTGAGCTCCAGGCTGTCGGAGTTCGAGGTCAGGACCCCGGGCTTGTAATAGACCGAGCCGGCCGCGCCGGGCCCCACATGCAGGGCGAAGCCGTAGTCGGGCTTGCCGAAGCGCTGGAAGAAGCCGTCGTCGATCATGGCCTTGGCGCCCGACACGGTCTCTTCCGAAGGCTGGGCCACGAAGACCAACGTGCCCTTCCACTGGCTTTTCAGGGCGACCAGGGCCTTGGCCGCGCCGATCCAGGCGGCCATGTGCACGTCGTGGCCGCAGGAGTGGTCGACGAAGGTCTCCTTGCCGTTCCAGGTGGTCTTGGCCGTGCTCGCGTAGGGCAGGCCGGTCTTCTCCTCCATCGGCAGGGCGTCCAGCTCGGTGCGGACCAGGACCGAAGGTCCCTCCCCGTTCTTGAGGATCGCCACCAGGCCCGTCTTGCCCACGCGCTCGGTGACGGTGAAGCCCAGGGCCTTCATCTCCTTGGCCAGCTTGGCGGCGGTCTGCACCTCCTGGAAGCCGAGTTCGGGGTGCTGGTGGAGGTCCTTGTAGAGGGCGTCGAGCTTGGGATAGTCGCGGTCGAGCTGGGCGTCGACGGCGGCCTTGGTCGCGGCCACGTCCAGCGGGGCGGCGAAGGCCGGAACCGCGGCGGCCGAGGCCAATAGAACAGCGGCGATGGTGGCGGACTTGATGGTCATCTGGTTCGCGCGGACCCCCGCGCCCTCCCTTTGGTCTTTCGAACTCTAGTACACACCCGTCCCGGGCGCTGGACCCGGGACGGGTGCGGCCTTCGCGCCTAGAACTTGCGGCGGGCGTTGACGCCGATGGTGCGCGGGGTCAGGCCGTACAGCAGGTCCTGGTAACCGACGTTGCTGTTCTTGTTCATGATCCCCTCGGCGTTGGTGAGGTTGGTGACGAAGGCGTAGACGCCCCAGTCGTCGGCCTCGACGCCGGCCCGCAGGTTGATCGTGCTGAAGCTGCCGAACTTGTCGTAATAGACGTAGGTCGGACGGAAGGCCGAGCTCATGTCGCCGGTATAGGCGTAGTCGGCGCGGACCAGGCCGTTGAGGCCCTCGAACCGCAGCGGCCAGACGTACTGGGCCGACGCCGAGGCCGTCCAGTCGGGCACCGAGGTCAGCTTGTCGCCCTTCTTGCCCGACGAGCCGTCGACCAGGATGTCGGCGTTGCCCTGGTCCTCGGTCAGCTTGGCGTCGGTGTAGCCCAGGGAGGCGGTCAGGCTCAGGCCGGTGATCGGCCGGGCGGCCACTTCGAACTCGATCCCCTGGATACGGGCGTCGCCGCTGTTGGTGATGAACGAGTAGAGGCCGTCGGCGGTGAGAGCGCTGGTCTGACGGTTCTTCCAGTCGATCCGGTAGACGGCGGCGTTCGCCGTCAGGCGGCCGCCGAGCCAGGTGGTCTTCACGCCGGCCTCGTAGTTCCACAGGCTGTCGGGATCGTAGACGACCAGACGGCTGTTGAGGCCCGGGATGTTGTTGGCGCCGCCCGGGCGGAAGCCCTCGGCCGCGGTGGCGTAGACCATGGCGGCGGGGTTGATCTTGTAGCTGGCGTTGAACTTGTAGACCCAGCCCGAGGCTTCGGCCGTGCGCTGGGAGTAGGCGGCCGGCGGAGCGCCGGTCAGCATGTTGCGCTGGGTGCCCGCGCCTGAAGTGGTCTTGGTGTAGTCGTAGTGGCGGGCGCCGACGGTCAGGCTCAGCCCCTGGATCTGGTCAGGGCTGTAGGTCAGCTCGCCGAACTCGGCCGTCTGCTTGAGGTTGGTGTTGATGTAGCGCGCCTGGACGTAGCGGGTGGGGCTGTAGGGCAGGCCCGTGGCCGTGTCGGTCAGGATGGTGTTGCTGTCGATGTGGTCCTTGCGCAGTTCGATATAGCCGCCGACGGTCCACTGCAGCTGGCCCTCGCCCTTGGACGACAGGCGCAACTCGTGGTTCCAGGACTGCAGGTTGGCCGGCTGGTAGCCGATGACGCCGTAGGCGTTGCCGACATAGGGCTTGTACTGCGGGGTGAAGTCGGCGCTGCGCAGCATGTCGTAACGGTAGTACGAGCTGACGGCGGTGACCTCGCCGATCGGGCTGCTCCATTTGCCGGTGAGGCTGGTCAGGTCCATCTCGGTGTTGAGCGGCAGCTTGGTCACCGCATCCGTCGCGTAATCGCCGACGGCCTTGTACCAGCCCTGCATGTCGTCGGCCGAGGTCTTCTGATGGACCTTGGTCAGCAGTAGCGAGGTGTCGTCGGTGGGGGTCAGACCCAGCATGGCGCGATAGCCGGTGGAGCGGCTGTCGTTGACGTCCTTGGCCTTGAGCTTGACGTTGTCGATGTAGCCGGGACGGTCTTCGGTATAGGCCACGATGCGCGCGGCCAGCTTGCCCTGGATCAGCGGGATGTTGCCCATGGCCTTCAGATACGAGCCGCTGGAGCCGCCCTTGGTGTCGGACGCCTGGCCCTCGATGGCGGCGCTGAAATCCTGCGAGCTCGGCTTGTTGTAGATCACCCGCAAGGTGCCGCCCATCGAGCCGCCGCCGTAGAGCGTGCCCTGCGGGCCGCGCAGCACTTCCACGCGCTCGACGTCGAACAGGTTGAGGTCGGCGGCGTTGTTGCCCGGGTCCTGCTGGGTGCCCGACGGGCCGGTGACCGGGGTCTCGTCGTAATAGAGGCCGGTGGTGGCCTCGCCCGCGCCCTGGACGCCGCGGATCGTCACGCGGCTCTGGCCGAGCTGGCCCTGGGTGAGGTTCACGCCGGGCACCTGGCGGAAGTAGTCCGACAGCCCCGTCGCGCCCAGCTTCTCCAGGCTGTCGCCGGTGACGGCGCTGATGGCCATGGGCGTGGTCTGCAGGGTGGTGGAGCGCTTGAGCGCGGTGACCACGATCTCCTCGACCACCTCGTTGCCGGCGGGCTTGGCCGGTTCGGCGGACTGGGCCCGGGCGGCCCCCGCCGCCAGCAAGGCCAGGCCGGCCGTCGACAGAAGAAGCTTCCGATCGATACGCATTTTATCCCCTCGTCCTATGTCCCCGCCGGCTGATGCCGGTCTGGGTCCAGGCTCGAACGGGATCGCTCAATATGTCAACTTTGACGTATCGATATTATTCGGATCGAAATCAAAACCGCCGGCCAAACAGGCGTTTGACGCCTGTCGGGCAGGCGCCAAGGTTTTGGAGGAACGGCGTTTTATGCCGGCGGAGGGGCGAATCGGAGACGCAGAGCCCCTTCGCGCCCCGGGCCCCTCCTCCTCAGATTCCCGGGGCCCAGGGGAAGCTCAGCCCTTCATAATACTCCAGCGAATGGGCCGGGGGCTTCTCACCCGCCGGCAGGGGCAGGCCCGAGAAGGTCTGGAAGTAGGCGATCGAAGCGTCGCGCCACCACTGAGCTTCGTTGCGCTGGATGGCCAGGAAGGCGCCGACCTGGGCGTGGCGCTCGGGATCCACATAGGGCGCCAGGCCCGCCCACGTGCGCTCCATGCCGTCCACATAGGCCACGCCGCGCGAATAGTGGATGACGAGGCCGTCCCACAGGGTCTGGCCCGACTTCAGGCGGTAGGTCCACGGCAGATGGTGGAACCACAGCAGGTCGCGCTCGTCGATCGTCTTGAGGTCGGAGAACCGCGCGGCCACAGCGGGCGCGTACTGGGCGACGGCGTTGCTTCCCGTGGCGGTGCGGTCGAAGCCGATCCCATCCTTGCCGGCTTTTGCGTAGTAGACGCTGGTCCAGTCGGCGCGCGGGCCGCCCGACACCCAGGGGCCAGGACCATAGTGATGGCTGCGACCCATCTGGTGGTGCAGGCCCAACGGGGTCATGTAGTCGACCGCCGCCTCCCGCGAGCCCATCATCATGGCCACCGCCGGCGCGACGAAACGCGGATCGGTCGAGAAAGTCATCTTCGCCCAGTCGGCGGCGATCTCGCGGGTCGAGGCCTCCGGGTCCCAGGCCAGGCGACCGAAGACGTACCAGTTGGCCTGGTCGAACTGCGAGCCGGACCAGTTGCGGTCAGTCCCGATGTTGGCCACGCCCGCCATCAGGGTCTCGCGCCGCCCATCCAGGCGGCCGTCGATCACCTTGGCCACGGTCGAGCCCTGGCCCTTGGCCCACGTGTCGGCCTTCAGGGTCTCCTCGTAGAGCGGGCCGAGATAGACCAGGTGCGTGGCGAAGCCGAGGTATTCCTTGGTGATCTGGAACTCCATGCCGAGGTTCGTCCGAGGCATGGCGCCGAACAGCGGATGGAAGGGCTCGCGCGGCTGGAAGTCGATCGCGCCGTTCTTGACCTGGACGATGACGTTGTCGCGGAACTGTCCGTCGAACGGCTTGAACTCGTTGTAGCCCTGCTTGGCCCGGTCGTCGGGCTGCTCGTGCGAATAGACGAACGCGCGCCACATCACCACGCCGCCGTGCGGGGCCACCGCGTCGGCCAGCATGTTGGCGCCGTCCACATGGGTGCGGCCGTAGTCCTGCGGTCCCGGCTGCCCCTCGGAATTGGCCTTCACCAGAAAACCGCCGAAGTCGGGGATGGCCTGGTAGATCTCGTCGGCCTTGGCCTTCCAGAAGGCCCGGACGGCCGGATCCAGCGGGTCGGCGGTCTTCAGGCCGCCGATCTCGATCGGAGCCGAGAAGCGGGCCGAGAGATAGACCTTGATCCCATAGGGACGGAAGACGTCGGCCAGGGCGGCGGCCTTGGCGATATAGGGGGCGGTCAGGCTGTCGGCCTTGGCGTTGACGTTGTTGAGGACCGTGCCGTTGATCCCGATCGAGGCGTTGGCGCGGGCGTAGTCGACGTAGCGCGGGTCCTTGTAGTCGGGCAGTTTCCACCAGTCCCAGAGCGACGATCCGGCGTAGCCGCGCTCGACCGTACCGTCCAGGTTGTCCCAGTGGTTGAGCAGGCGGCGCTTGACCTTGGGCGCGGAGGCGATGTCGAGCATGTCGACCCCCTGCCCCGTCTGGATCAGGCGTAGATAGTGGAAGACGCCGTACAGCACGCCGATATCGGTATTGGCGGCGATGACGGTGATCTTGTTCCCCTTCCCGTCTGGAAGGGTGCGGATGCGGTAGCCCTCGGGGCCGAGATCCTTCAGCGGCAGGTTCAGGGCCGCCACGGCCGGCGAGCCCGACGGCGTGCCCAACAGGATCGACGGAGAGTCCGCCGTCGGGGTTGCGGGCGTGAGGCCAGCCAGGCCTCGCTCCAGTTCGGCGCGGGCGACTTTCAGGGTCGGAGTGTCGGCGCTGGGGGCGATGGTCCGGGCGACCGAGCCCTGGGCCGGCCGGTAGCGGAGCCACAGGTCATAGCCGTCCTCGGCCCGGGCGCCCGACACGGCGGCGCTCGCCAGGCCCAGCGCCAGCAGCAGGCCTCGCAGAATTCCGAACGGACGCATGGCTTCTCCCTGGATTGTCGATACGCCGCCCGGCGCCGGGGGCGCGACGGTCTTGAGCGATTGATAGCGCTACCGCTCCCAAAGGTCGAGACACCTGAGCATTATTGGTCAGACCACTAGGTTGACAACCTTGCCTCGCCGCTTAAACCGGTACCGCTATCATTCGACGCCGCGCGTCGGACCAATCGAGGCGCTCATGTCCAAGATCACCGCCGCCCGCGTCATCGTCACCTGCCCGGGCCGCAACTTCGTCACCCTGAAGATCGAGACGGCGGACGGGGTCCACGGCGTGGGCGACGCCACGTTGAACGGGCGCGAGCTAGCCGTGGCCAGCTACCTGACCGACCACGTGATCCCCTGCCTGATCGGCCGCGACGCCCACCAGATCGAGGACATCTGGCAGTACCTCTACAGGGGCGCCTACTGGCGACGCGGGCCCGTGACGATGGCCGCCATCGCCGCGGTCGACATGGCGCTGTGGGACATCAAGGGCAAGGTCGCGGGCCTGCCTGTCTACCAGCTGCTGGGCGGCGCCTGCCGCGAGGGCGCGATGGTCTATGGCCACGCCAACGGCGCGACGGTCGAGGAGACGATCGACAACGCCCGCGCCTATGCCGACAAGGGCTTCAAAGCCATCCGTCTGCAGTCGGGCGTGCCGGGGCTGAAGAGCGTCTACGGCGTGTCGAAGGACCGCTTCTTCTACGAGCCGGCCGACGGCGATCTGCCGACCGAAAGCCTGTGGTCGACGGAGAAGTATCTGCGCAGCGTCGCGCCGCTGTTCGAGGCCGCCCGCGAGGCCCTGGGCTGGGACGTGCACCTGCTGCACGACGTTCACCATCGCCTGACGCCCATCGAGGCCGGCCGCCTTGGCAAGGACCTGGAGCCCTACCGTCCGTTCTGGATGGAGGACGCCGTGCCCGCCGAGAACCAGGCCAGCTTCCGCCTGATCCGCCAGCACACCACCACCCCGCTGGCCGTGGGCGAGGTGTTCAACTCGGTCTGGGACTGCAAGCAACTGATCGAGGAACAGCTTATCGACTACATCCGCGCCACGGTGGTGCACGCCGGCGGCATCAGCCACCTGCGCAAGATCGCCAGCTTCGCCGACCTGCACCATGTGCGCACCGGCTGCCACGGCGCCACCGACCTGTCGCCCGTGACCATGGCCGCGGCCCTGCACTTCGACCTGTCGATCCCCAATTTCGGCATTCAGGAATACATGCGCCACACGCCGGAGACCGACGCGGTCTTCCCGCACGCCTACAACTTCCATGACGGCATGCTGCACCCGGGAGACACGGTGGGGCTGGGCGTCGACATCAACGAGGCCGAAGCGGCCAAGTATCCCTACAAGCGCGCCTACCTGCCGATCGCCCGTCGCGAGGACGGCTCGATGCACGACTGGTGAGCCCTTCGCGGTCGGACGACGTCGTCTGACCACCTCGCGTCGGAAATCGGCCTCGGCTATGCTATCGGGAGTCCCCGGGGCCTATGCCCGCCGCCGAGAACCGACGGAACCACATGACCGAGAACGTCAAGCTCTACCGCAGGATCGCCGACTCGATCGCCGAGGCCATCGAGGGCGGGCAGTACAAGCTTGGCGACCGCCTGCCCACCGAGCGCGAGCTGGCCGAACAATTCGGGGTCAGCCGCCCCACCCTGCGCGAGGCGATGATCGCGCTCGAGATGCTGGGCATGATCGAAGCTCGCCACGGCCTGGGCATCTACGTCACCGGCGCGGTGCGCCCCACCGTCCCCACCAGCAGCGAGACGATCTCCGAGATCGGAGCCTTCGAGCTGATCGAGGCTCGCCGCCTGTTCGAGGGCGAGGCCGCGGCGCTGGCCGCCACCGCCATCACCGACGAGCAGATCGGCCAGCTCGAGGCGCTGATGGAGCGCATGGCGCGCGAGGAGGAAATCCAGGGCGAGGACGCCGACCGCGAGTTCCACATGGTCATCGCCCGCGCCTCGGGGAACGGGGCGATCATCGCCACCATCGAGAACCTGTGGGACTGGCGCAACCGTTCGCCCCTGGCCCGCAACATCCTGACCCGCGCGCGCGGCATGGGGCTGGAGCCGCGCATCGTCGAGCACCGCCGGGTGTTCGAGGCCCTGAAGGCGCGCGACCCCGCCGCCGCCCGCCAGGCCATGCGCGACCACCTGGAGCGCGTGATCGACCACCTGCTGCACGCCACCGAGACCGAGGCCGTCGAGCGCGCCAAGCAGGAGACCGGCGCGCGGCGTTCGGCGATCGCAAAGCGGGTGGCGATCTAGCGCCGGATCCCTTCCATGGGCCCCAGATAGCTCTCGGGCAGGTCGCCCCGCGCGATTACCAGCCGCTCGAACACCACGCCTGGATCGACCCGCCACAACCGGATGCGATGGGCGCCGGCCTTGGCCGCCGTCAGCCGGATCGTCTGGACACGGACATTGTCGGCCACGGCCTTCTCCCAGCTCTTCTGGCCGTCGCCCATGCGGGTCTCGCCTTCGTGCAGGTTGACGACCACCGGCGCGCCGTCGTCCAGCGAGACGGCGTAGCGCAGGCCTTGGCCGCCCCGAAAATCGAGGCTGGGCGCGGTGAAGACCCGCAGGTCAAAATCGCCCGCGCTCTCCAGGTCGACGGCGTAGTCGAGGAAGGCCCCCTGCCCCGGCGCGCTCGAAGGGGCGGTCGACGGGTACGAAGTCACGCCCGACAGGGTGCGGCCCAGGCCCGGGATCGTGGTCCAGGAGACGCCGCCCGCCGCCGTTGCGCTCGCGTGGTGCTCGGCCTCGATGGCCAGCGGTCCGCCCGCCTCGACGAACGCGCCCTTCGTGGTGCGGCGCGGCGCGGCCTCGACCACCGCCGTGATGGAGACCGCTCGCCCGTCGCCGCCAACGATGGTGATCGGTACGCGCCGGCGCCCGGGAGGCGCGGCCTTCCAGTCGACCGACACCTCCAGCCTCGCATCGCCATGCGGGCCGGCAGGCCCGGTCGCGACCTTCAGCCAGGGCTCGCCCGACCGGACCGTGAAGACGACCGGGGCGACGCCTTTCGAAAACACGTCGATCCAGCGGGCGGCCACGCCGTCGCGCGCCAGCACCGGCAGGTCGGCGGCCTCCGCAACCGCTTCCTCGCGCCCCTCGACGGCCACGCCCCAGCCTTCGGCAGGCGGCGCGGCGCGGGTGGCCGGGATCACGTTGGTGGACGGCTGCTGCCAGGAGGCGTAGCCGATGTGGGTCTGGCTCATCATCTTGCGCCACTTGCCGCCGGCCAGGTCTTCGTCCCACTGGCGGATCAGCTCGGCGTCACGGGCGAACAGGGTCTGGACCTTGGCCGCCTGGTCATTGGCTGCGGCCCGGCCCTGGCGGGCGTAGAGGGCGTTGCGGCCGGCGGCGATGTAGAGCCGGGTATGATTGGCGCTGGCCTGGATCGGGAACCAGACCAGCTGGAAAAAGGCGTCGCCCTGGTCCTTCGGCAGAGCGCGGCGTAAGGCGTCGGCGCGTCGCTCCAGGTCGGCCCACTCGGCCTCGATCCGCTCGGCCTCGCGGAAATTGACAAGGCTGAAGGTCGAACCGTCGATCAGCTCGGGCTTCCGGCGCGCGTTCAGCCGGGTGTAGCCGTCCAACAGGGCGGCGATCTCATCGGCATGCGCGGGCCCGAACTGGGCGGTGGCCCAGTCGCGGGTGAAGCCGGCCATCTTCTCGACCGTCATGGCGTCGGGATCCCAGGCCATGTCGAGGAAGAACTCGATCGGCAGCTCCATCGGCTTGAGGTCGCCGACGTTGACGATCCACAGCCGGTCGGCGCCGTAGTCGCGGGCCAGCTTCATCTGTTCCCAGGTGCGCGAGACCTGATTGGTGTTGAGCCACTTGTAGTTCCGGGGCCCGCCCACATAGTCGAAGTGGTAGTAGACGCCGTAGCCGCCGGGCCGGGGCTTGCCCGGCTCCGGAAGCCGCCGGAGATCGCCCCAGTTGTCGTCAGAGAACAGCAACGTCACGTCATCGGGCACGCGCATGCCGGCGTCGTAATAGTCCTGGACCTCCTTGTAGAGCGCCCAGACCTGCGGGGTCTCGGCGGCCGGCTTGCCGGTGACGTCGGCGATGATGTTCCGCTGGTCGGCGACAATCGTCTCCAGCAGCTTGGTGGCCGTGCCCTGACTCATCGGCTCGTCGCCGTCGCCGCGCATGCCGACGGTCAGCACCGTTTCAGCGCCGCCCATGCGCCTGACGCCTTCGCGCCAGAAGTTGCGCAGCGCCTCGGGGTTCCTGGCGTAGTCCCACGGTCCCTGGCCGTAACGTTCCCACTCGACGTGGGCGCGGCCCAACGGCTCGTGGTGCGAGGCGCCCAGCACCACGCCATACTCGTCGGCCAGCGGCGCGCTCAGGGGGTCGTCGTCATAGATCGACTTGCCCCACATGGCCGGCCACAGGAAGTTTCCCTTCAGCCGCAGGGTCAGCTCGAAGACCTTGGCGTAGAAGTCGTGGTTCACCCCGCCGAACCTGGCCTTGGCCCAGCCTGACAGCGCCGGATCCTCGTCGTTCAGGAAGAGTCCGCGATACTTGACCGTGGGCTTTTGCAGGCGCCGGCCGGCGGCGAAATAGACCTGGTCCTTCACCGGAATGGGCGCGTCGGCCCACCAGCTCCAGGGCGAAACGCCCGCCCGCTCGATCAGGTCGTAGGCGCCGAAGATGGTCCCGCGCTTGTCGGCGCCGGCGATGACCAGGGCCCGGGCCACGCCCGGACGCGGGCTCTCGACCACCTGCTGGACGAAGGCCTCCCACTGGCCCTGGACCCCGGTCACATCGAGCTTCCCCGAGGCGACCAGAGCGTCGATGGCGGCGCTCTTGCCGATCGTGCCGATGATGACGACGGGCGCGTCCTTGGCCGGCTGGGCGTCGGCCGACAACTTGGCCAGGTCGGAACGCACGTCGTTCACCGCCCGCAGCACGCCCGGCCAGTCGGTGACGTCGGTCTCGATCCGCGCCGAGCGTCCCTGGGCGATCAGGGGGAAGGCGCCGGCCGCCGGCGGCGCGGTGATCGCGGCCGGCTCGGCGGCGCGGACCGGTGCGGCCATGGGCGCGCCCACGGCGAGGACCGCCGCCAGGGCCAGGGCGGACGCGGCGGTTCGGATCATGGATCTACCCTCACCTCCGCCCATCCCGGCTTTCGCCGGGATGGGCGGAGTTCATGCGACGACCGTCAGCGTCGCCGGCTTCAGCTGGGCCGAGTTCGGGCCGGCCAACAGGGTGAACTTGCCCGGCTCGACCACGCGCTTCATTTCCAGGTTCCACAGCGACAGATCCAGCGGCGTGACCTCGAAGGTCACGGTGGTCCTGGCGCCCGGGGCCAGGGTCACGCGCTTGAAGTGCTTCAGCTCCAGCAGCGGGCGGGTCACCGAGGCGGCCTCGTCGTGGATATAGAGCTGGACCACCTCGTCGCCGGCGACCTTGCCCGTGTTGGCCACGTCGACCTCGACCTTCACGCTCTCGCCGGCGCCAATCTCGCCCTTGGCCGGGCGCGGCGCCGAGATATCGAAGGTGGTGTAGGACAGGCCGAAACCGAACGGGTAGAGCGGCGTCGTATCGCCCGCCAGATAGCCGCGACGGGCCGTGGGCTTGCGGTTGTAGTAGATCGGCAGCTGGCCCACGTCGCGAGCGATGCTGACCGGCAGCTTGCCGCCCGGATTGGCGCGACCGAACAGGATGTCGGCGGCCGCGTTGCCGGTCTCCTGGCCCAGGTACCAGCCCTCGACCAGGGCGTCGGCGCGCTCGGCCAGCAGGTTGACCGACAGAGGACGGCCGTTCAGCAGGAAGACGACCGTGGGCTTGCCGAGGTCGAAGATCGCCTTGGCCAGGTCGTTCTGCTGGCCGATCAGGTCCAGGCTGTCGCGGTCGCCCAGGTGATTGTCGGCCCAGGCCTCGCGGCTGGTCTGCTCGTTGTCGCCCAGCACCATCACGACGACATCGGCCTTCTTGGCCACCTCGACGGCTTCGGCGATCAGCTTGGCGTTCACGGCGGGGTCGACCAGCTTGACCTCGTCGGCGGCCCAGACGCGGCTTTCGGTGATGCGCACGGCTTCGGCGTAATCCAGCTGGAAGCCGCTCTTCCTGGCTTCCGCCGACAGGGCGTCGTAAACCGAGACCACGTGGCGCGGGATATCGCTGTAGCCGCCGATCGGGGTGTCCTTGGCATGGACGCCCAGCAGGGCCAGGCGCTTGAACTTGCCCGGATCGAGCGGCAGCGTCCCCTTGTCGTTCTTCAGCAGGACGACGGCCTTGCGCGCGGCCTCGCGGGCCAGGGCGACGGCTTCCGGCGTCGCGGTCTTGGCGTCGGCGGTCTTTTCGTCCGCATACGGATTCTCGAACAGACCGCCCTCGAACTTGATGGCCAGCACGCGGGCCACGGCCTCGTCGACGGCCGACTGGGACACCCTGCCCTCGCGGACCAGCTGGGGCAGCAGGGCGTAGGCCTCGCCGTCGGGCAGCTCGACGTCGACCGTGGCATTCATCGCCATCACGGCGGTGTCGGCCAGGCTGTCGGTCAGCTTGTGGCGGGCGATCAGTTCCTTGATGGCGAAGTAGTCGCTCATCGTCGCGCCCTTGAAGCCCCACTCGCCCCGCAGCACGTCGTGCAGCAGCCAGCGGTTGGCGTGCGAGGGCACCCCGTCGATCTCGTTGTAGCTGGGCATGACCGCGCGGACGGGCAGCTCCTTCACCGCGCGCTCGAACGGCGGGAAGAAGTTCTCGCGCAGGGTGCGCTCGGCGATCTGGGCCGGGCCGACATTGGTGCCGTTCTCGGGCTGGCCGTGGCCGGTCATGTGCTTGAGGGTGACGAACACCTTGTCGGGCGCCAACGGCAGGGTCTTGCCCTGGAAGCCGCGGATCGCGGCCAGGCCGATCTCGGCGCACAGGTGCGGGTCTTCGCCGTAAGTCTCCTCGATACGGCCCCAGCGCGGGTCGCGGGCCACGTCGACCACGGGAGCCAGGGCGATGTTCGAGCCGCGGGCGCGCATCTCGCGGGCGGCGACGGCGAAGCACTTCTCGACCGTGTCGGGATCGAAGGTCGAGGCCAGGGCGATGGCCTGGGGGAAGCTGGTGGCGTCGCGGGCGACGTAGCCGTGCAGGGCCTCGTCGTGCATCAGCATCGGGATGCCCAGGCGCGTCTGCTCCATCGCCCACTTCTGGGCGGCGTTGATGTAGCGGGCGGTTTCCTTGGCGTTGCGATTGATCGAGCCGTCGTCGGCGCCGGCGGCGGCGTCGACCACCGTGGCGGCGGTGAGGCCCTTGCGGTCGGTCGGACGCGAGATCTGGCCCAGGCCGTTGGGGAAGTTCTTGCTGGCCTGCTCCGGCGAGAATTCGCCGGCCACGGTCTGGATCTTGTTCTTGGTCAGCCAGATGCCGATCAGCTGGGCGGCCTTCTCCTCCAGCGTCATGCGCGAGAGCAGGTCGCGGACACGCAGCTCCACCGGCTGGGCGGGGTCTTTGTAGAGCGGCTTGTCGCCCTTGGCCTTGACGGCGGCGCGGACGGCGGGCGCGGAGGCCGCCGCCAGGGCGGCGAGGCTGACGCCGAGGGTGCGGCGCGTCAGGGCGATCTTGTCGGTCATGCCTTAGGTTTCCCCACTCTGATGGACCGTCGGACGGTCTCTCTGCGACGCACGGCGTCGACGTTGGGCGTCACTATGGAAGCAGAGGTCAGGCCACTCAAGCCCAAAATGGTAGCGGTCTCATTCTCGCCGGGCGCCCTTGCCCTGACAGCGCTGCCAGATATGGTCGCCGTTCGCCGACACGTGGACCGTCCGCACATGCTCAAGATCCTGGCTTTCTGCCTGGCCCTGGCCGCTCTCCCAGGCGCGACGTGGGCGCGCCCCGCCGTACTGGCCGATGTTCCCAAGGCGATCGGGCCGGCGACGTCGCTGTTCAACGGCAAGGACCTGAACGACTGGAGCGCCTGGCTGGGTTATGCAGATCCGGCCCTGACCTATACCCGCCCTGAGATCGCGCCCATCGGCGCCACAGCTCGCAGCGCCGAGATCTTCAAGGTGGTGACCGAGGACGGCCGCCCGGCCCTGTACGTCAACGGCAAGGTCTGGGGCAGCCTGGTGCACAAGGGCGACTTCCGCGACTACCACCTGCGCCTGCAATACAAGTGGGGTCACGGCCGTTGGGCGCCGCGCCAGGACCAGGCGCCCAACAACGGCCTGCTCTACCACTCGCACGGCGCGCCGGGCGCGGTTTGGGGCACCTGGAGCCAGGCTGTGGAATTCGAGATCATGACCGGTTCGATCGGCATGGTCGTGCCGGTGGGCGATGCGATCCAGGCCACGACCACGGTGGTGGACGATCCCCAGCTGATCCCGCCGCGCCTGCGCTTCTCGCCGACCGGGCGGGACAAGACCGTCAAGGGCGGTACGGCCGACTGGAACGTCGAAGCCGCGACGGACGCCGAGAAGCCCGCCGGCGAATGGAACACTCTGGATCTCTACGTCGTGGGCGACCGGGCGATCCACGTGGTCAACGGCGTGCCCGTCCTGGCCGTGCGCGACCTGAAGGCCGACGGTGCGCCCCTGACCCACGGCGCGATCCAGCTGCAGTCGGAGGGCGCGGAGACCTTCTTCCGCGACATCACGGTGGAGCCGATCACGACGCTGCCCAGGATCGTGGAACGCCCCTGACACCCCTTCCTCATTCCGGCCGGGAGCCGGGTGGCGAACCGCAGAGCCGGGACCCAGCGCTACGCGCTTTCCGGGACGACAACGGAGGGGAAGGGTTTGGAGAGTGCGGCGTCAAGCGCCGCCCCTACAGCGCCCGCAGGTAATCCCGGCAGATCGCCAGCGAATCGAACACCGGCCGAACATACGGCGCCTCCTGCTCGACGAAGGCGGCGCGGACGCCGACGGCGCGGGCGGCGGCCAGGACCGAGCTCCAGTCGATCACCCCGCGCCCGACCTCGGTGGTGGAAAGGTCGGCGCTGATTGTCCCCGGCGCCGGCTTTACCTTGACGTCCTTCAGGTGCAGCAGGCGGAAACGGTCGGGATGGGCCTTCATCATGGCCACGGGGTCGAGGCCTCCGGCGGTGGCCCAGGCCACGTCCAGCTCCATCGACACCCGCTGGGGATTGGTGCGCTCCAACAGGACGTCATAGGCCCGCACGCCGTCGTAGACGCCGAACTCCATGGGATGGTTGTGATAGGCCACGCCCAGCCCGGCCTTGGCGGCCTGCTCGGCCACGGCGTTCAGCTGGTCGGCGTTGCGCTTCCAGCCGTCGAGGGTCATGGCCCTGCCCATGGCGGTGACCCAGTCCAGGCCGGGCTCCAACGCCTTGGACGGCGCAGGCGAGGCGCAGACCAGCCAGGCGGCGCCAGTGTCGCGGGCCATGCCGATCACGTCGGCCGTCCGGGCGTGCAGGATCTCCATCGGCGCGTGGGCGCTCTCGCACTTCAGGCCGGCGGCCTCCAGCGCCTTGCGGAAAGCCTCGGGCGTGCGGCCATGCAGGCCCGCGGACTCGACCTGGACGAAGCCCATCTCGCCCAAGCCGCGCAGGGTGGCGTCGAAGTCCTTGGCCAGCTCGGCGTTGACCGACCACAGCTGCACGCCCAGCGGCCAGGCCAGCGCGCCCTCGGCGCGGGCCAGGCTAGGCAAGGCGGACATCGCCAGGGCGCCGGCCATCAGGCCGCGACGGGAAGGATTTGCAGGCATGGACGGATCTCCGCGAGGCGGCGACCCTAGCCCGCGTCCCGCACGGCGGCCAAGCACGGAGCGCGGATGTCACTCTCCGGCCTTGAAAGGATTGAGGCGCAGCTTGCTGCGATGACTGTCCGGCCCTGGCTTTCCCGAGGGCGTCGCCCCTCGGAAATAGCTCTTCTGCCAGCGCGCCTTGCTGGCCTCGGACTCCGGATCGGCCAGGTCGGCGTTGAAGTTGTCGCGACCTGTCGACCAGGCCTTGGTCTCCGCCTCCAGTTCGGGACGACGCGCCAGGCTGTAGGCCAGGGGGCGGATGCCCTCCAGCGCGCCGCGCGCCACCGGGAAGATGTGGCAGAACGGCTCGTCCTTCTCGAAGCGCACGCGATAGTCCGGCCGGGTGAAAAGCCAGTTCATCGTGAAAGTGTAAGGCGACCAGTCGGTCTCGACCACGCCGGTCAGGGCGCCGATGCCGTCCTTGGGTCGGTTGATCGGTCCCGTGACATAGAGGTCGACGTCCGGATCGGTCTGGAAGATGGCCGGCACGTGGAAGGTCAGGACCCCGCCGCCGAAGTGGCTGAGCGCAGGCGGTTGCGTTCCCGGCTCGGCCTCGATCTGGATGGCGTCCTTGCCTGCGCCGCCGTCCCAGATGGCCCGAAAGCCCGCCGGGCACAGCAGCTCCCAGCCGTGAGTGTTGGCGATGTTCAGCGGCAGGCAGCGATAGGCGAAACGCTGTCCTGTCCGGTCCATCCAATCCCGCTCGACCGGAGCCGGGCGGACGCGCAGCTCGTGGCCGTCCAGGACGTAAGCGGTCAGCTCTTTCATCGTCACCACTTGATGCGCAGGCCCAGATTACCGCCGTAGGTCCGGTAGCGATCATTACTCAGGTTGGTCCCCCAGTCGACCGCCCCATAGACGCTGAGCGAGGCGTTGATCCGGGCCGAGAAGCCGCCGCCCAGCTTCAGCAGGTTGGCGCGATCGTGCACGGCCACGTCCTGGGCGTCGTTGAATACGGCGGTGTTGGTGCGATCGAAGTCATGCAAAAGATCGGCGGTCAGGAAGGGCTGTAGGTCCATGCCGCCCCACGCGGTCGTTCCCTCCAGCCTCACGCCGAAACGACCTGTCAGCGTGTCGAACCGACCCAGCTCGACCGTGCTGAAGATGTCGCTGGCGGGACGCGTGCTGATCCGTTGCCAGATCAGCTGGCCCTGCGGCTCGAGGGTCCAGCGGGCCGACAGGGCGAAGGGTTTGCCGACCTCGATCGAGCCCAGCACTCCCCGGGCGTCGAAATCGGCGCCGAGGTCCAGATAGGATCGTGCGGCGATGTTGATCCAACTGTACTGGCCCACGAGGTCCACGTACCAACCCGACTCGCCCACGTGGGTGACGTAGAGGCCGGCGTTGTCGCTCCAGCCATCCAGCTTGCCGGCGTGAGCGTCGGTGTGGGCCAGGATGTTGCCGTTCACGTCGCCCTTCATGTCGACGCGCGCGTAGTAGACGCCCACGCGATTCTGGGGCCCGCCGTCGTCGGGGCGATCGGCATAGAGGTCGAACCCGAGCTGCACGCCCGTGATCTGGCCGTCGAAGGAGGCGCCCAGCTTGAAGTCGGCCTCCTCCACCACCTGGTTGGAAGCCTGCTTGCGCTTCTCGCCGAACACGCGGCCCCAGACAGCGGGCATGACGCCGTCCTCGTTCAGCAGCGACTGGTCGCCCTGGCGCTGGTGGAACGTGCCCAGCGCCGACAGCCCCATCTCGCGGCCCAGCACCGGCGTCATTGTGTAGTCCGGCACCTCAGGCCGGATCAGCGGAACCTCTCCGCCGGCGTCCGGATCGACGGGCGGGGGCGGCGGCGGCGGCGGAGGTGGCGGTGGTGGCGGTGGTGGTGGTGGTGGCGAAGGTGGTGGTGGGGGTAGCGGAGGCGGCGGAGGCGGCGGAGGTGGCGGCGCGGCGGCAGCCGCGTCCTCGACATCGCTTGCGTCGGGCGTCTCGACCTCGATCCGCTCCTCGACCGCGGGCGGCACCGGCATGGCGGCGGGCGCCTCGGCGACATCGCCCTCGGTCTCGAGCACCACCAGCGGCGAGCCAATCGCGATCACGTCGCCGACTTCGCCCGCGACCTCGAGCAC
>JAGHZU010000080.1 GCA_017745235.1 Caulobacter sp.
GTGCGCTACCGCCGCAACACCGACATCGGCCTGATCGAGGGCTCGGTGCAGGGCACGCGCCTGCAGAAGTTCGACGTCACCTCGCCCAACCCGGCGGGCGGCGACCCGATCATCACCCATGCCGTGGGCACCTCGACCGGCGGCACCACGCCGGCCACGGCGCGGGCGACCTATCCGCGTTGGAAGGGCCTGGCCTCGCTGCGCTGGTCGAACGACGACTGGGCGGTGATGTGGCGTGGTCGCTACATCGGCTCGACCAAGGACGGCGCCGCGCCGGCCCTGCCCACGACCCCGGTCAAGGGCGACCGCGTCAAGGCCGTGACCTACCAGGACCTGCAGCTGGAGAAAGCGTTCGAGAAGGTGCGGGCCAATGTGACCGTGGGCGTCAACAACGTCTTCGACACCCAGCCGCCGCTGTCCTACGCCAACGCGCCGATCAACTTCGACATCTACACCTACGACGTCATGGGGCGGTACTATTACGTCCGCTTCGGCAAGTCGTTCTAGGTCGGTCGGAGCTAGCGTACATGGCGACCTCGCCGATCACCCGCCGCGCCTTCGGGGGCGCGGCGGCCCTCTTCGGGCTGCTCGGGTCCAGCCGGACCCTGGCGGCTTCCGCCGAGCCCTACGACATGGTCCTGGAGAGCAATGTCGGCGTGAAGACGCGCGACGGCGTGCGGCTGGCCACCGACATCTATCGGCCGGCCCGGGGCGGCAAGGCCGTGGCCGGCCGCTTCCCGGTGATCATGGAGCGCACGCCCTACGGCCGGAACGTCGCCAGCTTCCGCGACATCACCGCCAAGGACCGCACGCCCCGGAGCCGGGCCGAGGTGGCGCGGGTCTATGTGTCTCAGGG
>JAGHZU010000081.1:0-265 GCA_017745235.1 Caulobacter sp.
GATGTCGGCACCAACATCCATGTCGACATCACCGGCGTGACGCTGTCGGGCGCGGATGCCGGCAATTACAATTTCAGCTTCTCGTCGAACCTGAGCGCCAACATCACCCAGCGCCCGCTGACCGTCACCGGCAACGGGATGCCGACCAAGGTCTATGACGGCACCACCAACGCCTTCGTCCTCTCCGGACAGGTCGCGTTGGGGAACATCGTGTCGGGCGAGTCGATCTTCCTTACCCAGGCATCGGGGCTGAACTACGCGTCGA
>JAGHZU010000081.1:275-854 GCA_017745235.1 Caulobacter sp.
TTCCAACTATCTCCTGCCCAGCGTCGGCGCGATCCAGGGTGAGATCACCCCAGCGCCGCTGACGATCACGATCATCGGCAATCCGACCAAGACCTATGACGGCAACAACAGCGCATCGCTTGGGCCGGCCAATTTCCAGGTCGACGGGTTTGTCTCGGGCGAAGGCGCGACGGTAACCCAGACCAGCGGCACCTATGCGTCTTCGGACGCCGGCCTCTGGACCGTCACCACCCCGCTCGACAGCAGCGACTTCGATCCGAATTCCGGAACGCTGATGTCGAACTACATCATCCCGTCCCCGGTCACCGGATTGGGAACGATCGTCCGGCGCAATCTGGGCCCGGGCGTGATCGTGGTCGACATCACCGGCAACCCCACCAAGGTCTATGACGGCAACACCGTCGCGACGCTCGCGCCGGGCGACTACACGCTGGGCGGGTTCATCGCCGGCGAAGGCGCGACGATCACGCAGACCGTGGGCGAATATGGCAGCCCCAATGCCGGCCAGCAGGCGGTCACCGTCCAGTTGGCGCCGAGCGATTTCGACCCGGACCCCGGCACCAATCTCAACAACTATAC
>JAGHZU010000082.1 GCA_017745235.1 Caulobacter sp.
TCAACGCCACCATCGTCGGCCTGATCGCCAGCCTGGCCGCCGCCACCGTTGACCTGGACGTCGATGAAGCCCGGCAGCAGCCAGCCTCCGGCGAGGTCGTGGACCTCCGCGGCCTGCACCCGCGCCTGCCCGGCCGGCACCAGGCCGGCGATGTCGCCGGCGCCGTCGAGCAGCACCGCCACGTCGTCATGGAAGCCGTCGTCGAGCAGGACCCTGGCATTGACCAGCGCGCGGGTGGCCATCACACCGTCTCCGTGACCTTGTTGAGATGCGGCGGCAGGTCCGGGTTATGGCCGCGGCGCAGCGCCAGCGCGTTGATCGCACGGTAGAAGCTCTGCACGGTCAGCAGCGGCGCCAGCGCCGGATGCGCGGCTTCGGCCAGTGGCAGGCGGATGCTGGAGGATGCGGCCTGCGCGGACGCCACCCAGACCTCGGCGCCACGCGCGTGGAACTCGTCGGCCACCGCGACCGCACCGGCGCCGGTTTCATCCGGCTGCGCGAACACCAGTACCGGGAAGCCGGCGCCGACCAGCGCCATCGGTCCGTGCTTCACCTCGGCCGAACTGTAGGCCTCGGCGTGCAGGCCGCAGGTTTCCTTGAACTTCAACGCCGCCTCCTGCGCCGCGCCCAGGCCGAGGCCGCGGCCGAGCACGAACAGGTTGTGCGCATCGACCAGGCCATCGGTCAACGGCGACCAGTCCTGCTTCCACGCGTTGCGCAGCGCATCCGGCAGCGCGTCCAGTGCGGCGAGCAGCGCCGGATCGTTCTTCCAGTGCGCGACCAGCTGGGCGATGGCAGCCAGCGAAGCCAGGTAGCTCTTGGTCGCCGCCACGCTC
>JAGHZU010000083.1 GCA_017745235.1 Caulobacter sp.
GCGCCGCGCTGTCGCGTGACCTCGGCGGCGCGTTGCGCGCCGACGTCGATCCGATCAACGCGACCAACTTCCACACCGAGAACCTGTTCGGCCTGTTCGTGGCCCAGGGCCTGGAAGATCCGTCGAAGAACGTCGGCTACCTGCTGCAGGGCGGCCTGGGCATGCCTGACCGCGAGTATTACCTGTCCGCCGATCCGGATATGGTGAAGACCCGTGACGCCTACAAGGCCTACATCGCCGCACTGCTCAAGCAGGCCGGCACCACCGACGCGGAGGCCAAGGCCAAGGCCGTGTTCGACCTGGAGCTGCAGATCGCCAGGGCGCACGCCAGCGTCATCGACAGCCAGAACATCCACAAGGCCAACAACCCGTGGCCGGTCGCCGATTTCGGCAAGCAGGCGCCGGGCATCGACTGGCCGGCCTTCCTCGACGCGGCCGGCCTGTCCGGGCAGCGGACCCTGGTCGCCTGGCAGCCCGAGGCGACCCGCAAGCTGTCGGCGCTGGTCGCCAGCCAGCCGCTGCAGGCGTGGAAGGACTACCTGCGCTTCCACGCGATCAACCACAGCGCGTCGCTGCTGCCCAAGGCCTACGCCGACCTGCGCTTCGGCTTCTACGGCACCCAGCTGACCGGCGCCACCCAGCAGCGCGACCGCTGGAAGCGTGCCCTGTCGGCCACCGACGGCGCCCTGGGCGACGCGATCGGCCAGCGCGTGGAGTGCGAGGCTCTCGGGGTCGGCGGCGACCGGGGCGCCCGGCGCCAGCGTCAGCGCCAGCGCGAAACCCGTTCCAAGCGCACTCTGGTCGCTGGTGTAGCTAAGGCGCGCGGGGTTACCG
>JAGHZU010000084.1 GCA_017745235.1 Caulobacter sp.
TCCCATGCGTGACGACGTCGAGGACATCGAGATCAGGCTGCTGCTGGAGGCCTTGTACCAGCGCTACCACTACGACTTTCGGCGCTATGCCAAGGCGTCGGTCAAGCGCCGCCTGAAGCAGGCCCGCGAGCAGCTGGGCCATGCCAGCTACTCGGCCATGCAGGACGCCCTGCTGCATGATCCGGACATGCTGGAGCAGCTCCTGGGCTACCTGACCGTGCAGGTCAGCGAGATGTTCCGCGACCCCAGCTACTTCAAGGCCCTGCGCGAGACGGTGCTGCCGCACCTGAAGACCTATCCGTCGCTGAAGGTCTGGGTGGCCGGCTGCAGCGAGGGCGAGGAGCTGTATTCCCTGGCCATCCTGTTCCGCGAGGAGGGGCTGGAGGACCGCACGATCTTCTACGCCACCGACATCAATCCCGACGCTTTGCAGGCGGCCGCGCGCGGCATCTATCCGATCGACCGGGTCAAGCTGTTCACCGAGAACCACCGCCGTTCGGGCGGCAAGTCCTCGCTGTCGAACTACTACACCACCGGCTATGGCGGGGCGGTGTTCGACAAGAGCCTGCGCGAGCGGGTGGTGTTCTCCGACCACAGCCTGGTCACCGACGCGGTGTTCGGCGAGATGCACCTGATCTCGTGCCGCAATGTGCTGATCTATTTCGACCGCGAGCTGCAGGACCGCGCCATCGGCCTTTTCCGCGACAGCCTGGCCCGCAAGGGGTTCCTCGGCCTCGGGGCCAAGGAAAGCCTGCGCTTCTCGGCCCACACCGGCGCCTTCGCCGAGTTCGACCGCGACGAGAAGATCTATCAGAAGCGCGAACCATGAGCGGAGCAGCCCCACAAGCCGTCGTGATCGGGACCTCGGCCGGCGCCGTGCAGGCGCTGCTGACCATCC
>JAGHZU010000085.1:0-291 GCA_017745235.1 Caulobacter sp.
TTCCAGGATGGCGTGATGCCGTGCTGGTCGCGCAGCCATTCGGTCAACGCCGGCGGATAGTCCGGCCGGTAGCGCACGTAGTCGGCGACGCGGTCGGTGAAGCGTTCGGTCGATGCAAGATCGTTCATGGGCATTCCATGTACGTCAGGGGCAACGCTGTTGTTTCCGTCGTTCCGTCGTTCCGGCGAAACGCTTCATGGCGGCCGGATGGCTGATTTCGACGGACGACAGGGGGCGGAACCGTCAGCCGGTTCCGCCCCTGCACGTCACAGGTCGAACTTGATGCCCTTC
>JAGHZU010000085.1:300-823 GCA_017745235.1 Caulobacter sp.
GGTGCCGATGTTGACGTTGGCGATGCCGCAGTCGCTGCCGGCCGCCGACAGGAAGCGTTCGGCCGCCTTCAGGTTCTGGGTGAAGATCGAGGACGACAGGCCCTGCGGCACACCGTTCTGCATCTCGATCGCCTCGTCCAGGTCCGAGTACTTCATCACGTACAGGATCGGGGCGAAGGTCTCGTGCTGCACGACCGCGTCGCTGTTCTTCAGGCCGGTGATGATCGTGGGCAGGACGAAGTGGCCCGGCCGGTCCAGCGCGGTGCCGCCGGTGACCACGGTGCCGCCGGCGGCCTTGGCCTTGGCCACGCTGTCGAGGAACTGCTGCACCGCGCCGGCGCTGTTGAGCGGGCCCATCAGGTTGGCGGTGTCGAGCGGGTCGCCGATCTTGCCTTCGACCTGCTTGTAGGCCTTGACCAGCGTTTCCAGCACGGCGTCGTAGATGGATTCGTGCACGATCAGGCGGCGGGTGGTGGTGCAGCGCTGACCGGCCGTGCCGACCGCACCGAAGACGATGCCGGGG
>JAGHZU010000086.1 GCA_017745235.1 Caulobacter sp.
GCTCGGGCGGCAATCAGGGCCTGGCCTGGCGTCTGCTGGAAGCCTCCAACCGCCTGCAGACCGCGCGGGTGTTCGCCGCCCTGGCGGTCCTGGCCGTGCTGGGGGTGGCGCTGCACGGCGTGCTGAGCCTAGTCGAACGCCGCCTTCTGGCCTGGTGGCGCGGCCGCTGAGCCGAGCGCGCGCCAGAGTCGCTTAAGTGACATAAGAGGCGCCAAAACGGGCCGCGTTAGGTCAAGATTAAGCCCGAGCGCCTATCAATCCAGCCGATCCCGCGCCTCTGTCGGACCGGCTCATGCGTCTCGCCCTGCTCCTGCCCGTGCTGTTCTGCGTCGCCGCCCCGGCGTACGCTGAAGGCGCGCGCGAAAGCCGCTACGGCCCGACCACGCCGCGTCAGGACACCGTCGCCGCCGCCGCGCGCTACGACGGTCCGATGCTGGGCTGGGCCAATAAGCGCCAGGCCCAGGCCGCTTCGGCCGCGCCCGCAGCCTCGGTTGCGGCCCAGCCCGCGCCGCTGGCCGCCTGGGCTGGTTACCAGGCGCCGTCCACGCCCATGACCGCCCCTGAGGCCGCACCCGCCGCCTCGCAGGGGACGCCGACCAGCCTCTACGCCGCGCCCCGTCCCGCGCCGATGGCCGCCGCCCCGACGCAGGCCCCAGTCAAGGACTGGTCCAACTATCGCAGCCCGCGCGTCACCGCCGTGGCCCCGCCGCCCCAGCAAACAGCCGCCGCCGGGACCGCCGCCGGGCCCCGGTTCTATTCGGTGGACCGCGACTACGGCCTGACGCCCGACGCCGCGCCGCGCCCGGGCCCGGACAACCG
>JAGHZU010000087.1 GCA_017745235.1 Caulobacter sp.
CTCTCGGCCTTCACCTCGCCGTTGGTCCCCCAGAAGCCCTGGCGCAGTTCCACCGTCACCGGCTGGGGCCGGACGTTGCGGACCAGGTAGCTCATCTCGTAGCGCGAGCGGGTCTTGGAGAGCTGGGTGTTGCTGACCAGGGTGGCCTGGCTGGTGACGTCGAAGGCGTCGCCGGTCTTGATCGACAGCTCTGACCCGGCCGGGGTGTGGCCGACGCTATTCTCGCCGATGAACTTCGGATCGCCCGACGCGTCGCGCATATAGACCCGCACCACGCCCGCCGGCAGCTGGGCGCCCAGGCCCGCCGCCTTGGCGTTGCTGAACTGCAGGGCGACGGTGGCGGCCTGCGGATTGGGCTGGCTGGAGAAGCCGTACTGGCGGACTTCGTAGACCTTCTTGGCCGCCACGCCCTGGGCGCTGAGGAAGCCGACCTGCTTGCTCTGGTTGGCGGCGATCGTCGTGCGCTGGGGCAGGGGGTAGATATAGTAGTCGGCGACCCGCTCGCCGGTCCCCGTCTCCGTGCCCGCCGCCTGTATGGCCGCCGCCTCCCGGCGGTAGTTGTAGCTGTTGGCTAGGGTGTTGACCTGGCCCGCCACCAACTGGGTCTCGGCATCGACGAAGGCCGTGCCGGAATTGTTGCCCAGGGTGATCCAGCCCTGCAGATCCAGCGCGGACTTTGTCTCGTCGAACAGGGCGACGTAGTCGGCTTTCCACGACAGGCCGGTGGTCAGATAGCTGAGGGTGGCGGGGGCTGGACCACCTTTGTCGGCGTTGACCGTCACCGAAAGGGTGGGGCGCGCGCGAAGGGTCTCGGGG
>JAGHZU010000088.1 GCA_017745235.1 Caulobacter sp.
CCTCGCCCCAGGTTTCGGGCGGGACTTTGGAGGCGATCGCCTCGTCGGCGAGGATGTGCGCGCGGTGCTCGCGCATCGACAGGTAGATCAGCACGCCGGTGCGCCCATGAGTGCGGCGCTCGGCGCCGACCTTGAACAGGCTGACCGCGCGGCCGAGCGTGCGGTGAGTCTTGATCGGCGCCAGCACGAGCCAGAACTTGAGCGGCGGCCACAGCTGCAGCAGCCACATGCCGAGGAACTTGGCGATCGCGACGATCGCCGCGACGACGAAGATCTCGCGCGGGGTCCATTGGTGCGCCCAGTTGTCGAGCAGGCTGTCGACCAGCCACAGATAGCAGTCGGGGAACAGCGCAAGCACGATCAGGGCGGTGAAGGCGACGATCGCCGACCAGGCGAGGACTACGTCGCTGTAGCCGTCCGAACGGTCGGCAACCACGGTGACGATCTCGCCGGCGGTGTGCGCTTCGGCCGCGGCGACCGCGGCCGAGACGCGCACGTGATCGGCCTCTCTGAGATAGATCGCCATGCCTACCAGCCTCCCCCCGCGCCGCCGCCGTTGAAGCCGCCGCCGCCGCCGCCAAACCCGCCGAAGCCGCCACCGCCGCCACCACCGCTCCAGCCGCCGCCGCCGCTGCTGCCGCCCCAGCTGCTGCCGCCGGAGCCCCGGCCGCTGTTCATCGCCGCGTTGATCGCGGTCCACATGAGCACGTTGCCGACCGCGCCGCCGACTCCGCCGCCGCGATAGCGCCGGCCGTGCGCGCGCCGGCCGAACACGATTGCGAAGAACACGATCATGAC
>JAGHZU010000089.1 GCA_017745235.1 Caulobacter sp.
GTACTTGAGACCCCCGCCGACGCTGATGCGCTGATCGCCGATCCGCGTCAGCTGGGTGACCGTGACGTTGATCGGCACGACCCATTGCTCGCCGAGCCAGTCGTAAGTCGTCTCGGTGTTGAGCGTGTAAGTCGTCGCCCTCGTTGTCGTGTGGCTGAAGAACGGCTGCAGGAAGGTCGAGCTGATATCCGCCCGGTCGTCGCTTCCGGCGATCGACCAGATATGATTGGCGAGCAGCCCAACGGTATTGTGGCCGGCCTGCTTGAGCACGACGACCGTCGGGCCGGCGCCCCATTTGCCAGAGCCGAGCGCGCGCTCGGTGCCGGTCGGATAGAGGAACGCCGGGCCGAGGCCCCAGACGATGCCGCTGCTGCTCGGCTTCTTCGGCGAGAAGAAGAAGCTCTGGGTGGTGTCGCCGAGGCCGAACTGGTTATCGTCGGGCGCGGTCACGCCGTCCTGGTAGATGATCGGCAGGATCGTGCGCAGGATCAGGTTCCAGTCCTCGCCGAGCGAGATCGGCACCACCGGCTGGACGTTGAGCGTAGACTTCCAGCCGTCACCGCCGGGACCCGTCCCGAAGTCGATGTTCTCCTGGAACGGCACGCTGATCAGGTTCGCCACGGGGTTCGACAGCTGCTTGGCAAGATCCTGGTCGGCCGAGCCTGCCGCAGGCGCCGTGGCCGGCGGGCCGCCCTGCGCCTCCTCCTGCGCTTGCGCTGGCAGCGCCAGAAACGACGCTGCAGCCAAGCCAGCGAGCTTGATCGGCCAGTGAACGGTCATAGCGAACCTCCGCTATCGCGCGCGGGACGGGGT
>JAGHZU010000008.1:0-31390 GCA_017745235.1 Caulobacter sp.
CCAGCGCTTATTGAGTACGGACCCTAGCGCACGGCCTCGTCCAGGCGTGCGCTGATCCGCAGGCCCGTGACCTGGTTGCGCTGGCGGCGCAGCACCTGGAAGCGGTGGTGGTGGAAGATGAAGATCTGGCCCGGCTCGGGGATGGTCTGGGCCTCGTGGATCACCAGGCCCGCGATCGTCACCGCCTCGCCCTCGGGCAGGCGCCAGTCCATGGCGCGGTTGAGGTCGCGCACGGTCACGTGGCCGTCGACATGCACCGAGCCGTCGGCCTGGCGGCGCACGCCCTCGACGCTGGCGTCGTGCTCGTCCTCGATCTCGCCGACGATCTCCTCGAGGATGTCCTCCAGGGTCACCAGGCCCTGCAGGGCGCCGTACTCGTCGACCACCAGGGCGAAGTGGCTGCGCCGCTTGAGGAAGGCGTTCAGCTGGTCCTTGAGGTTGGTGGTGTCGGGGATGAACCAGGGTTCGCGCTGGATGGCGGCGATGTCGATGGCGTCGATCGCGCCGTTGGCGGCCGCCAGGGCCTTGAGCAGGTCGCGCGCGTGCAGCACGCCCACGATGTTGTCGGGGTTCTCGCGATAGAGCGGGATGCGGGTGTGCTGGGCCTCCAGGGCCTCGGCCACCAGGTCGCGAACCGGCAGGTCGGCGTCGATCAGGGTGATGGACTTGCGGTGCACCATGATCTCGGACACGTCCATGTCCGACAGGTCC
Organism: Caulobacter sp.; assembly: GCA_017745235.1. Taxonomy (GTDB): domain Bacteria; phylum Pseudomonadota; class Alphaproteobacteria; order Caulobacterales; family Caulobacteraceae; genus Caulobacter. The sequence goes on from JAGHZU010000008.1 coordinate 712, forward strand.
AGCACCCCGCCCAGCATTCGCCGGTCGCCGCTTTCCACCCCGCCCTCGGAGTGGTGGTACTCGACCGCCCCGCGGATCTCCTCGTGGGCGGCCAGGACGTCGACCTCCATGTCCAGCCGCACGCCGAACAGCCGCAGGGTGCGGCGCACGATCCACTGGATGGCGTAGATGATCGGGCCGAACAGCCGCACCACCAGCAGGGTCGGGGCCGACAGGAAGCGGGCGACGTCGTCGGACTTCACGATCGCCAGGGTCTTGGGCAGAACCTCGGCGAAGACCAGCACCAGCACGGTCATGGTCGCCGTCGCGGCCGCCACGCCCAGGCCGCCGGGGATCACCCGGGTCAGCACCTGGGTGGCCAGGGCCGAGGCCAGGATGTTGATCAGGTTGTTGCCCAGCAGCACCGCCCCGATCATCGTCTCCTGGTCGGACAGCAGCTTGTTGACGCGCCTGGCCGGGCGATCGCCCTCGCGCTCCAGCTGGTGCATGCGCGCGCGGCTGGCGGCGGTCAGCGAGGTCTCGGCGGCCGAGAACAGGGCCGAGGTGGCCAGCAGGACGATGACGATCGGCGCCAGGCCGAGAAGGGCGGTCAGCAGCATGGGGCGGTTGTACGCCGATGAGCCCGCAAGGGGGAGAGGCCGCTAGTCCCCGCGCCGCGCTTCCGCCAGCACCGTCGCCAGCACCTCGAACGCACGCGGGTCGCGCAGCTGGGCCACGTTGAAGCGCATGAACTCGCCGGCGCCTTCCGAGACGCTGAACACGTTGCCGGGAGCCAGCACCACGCCATGGGCCAGGGCCTTGCGGGCCAGCACCGCCGTGTCGACCCCGTCGGGCGCACGGCTCCACAGGTAGAAGCCGCCGCGCGGCTCGACCCAGTTGCGGAAGCCCAGGCCCTCCAGCCGCGCGGTCGCCTCGCGCCGGGCTGCCGACAGCCGCCGGCGCAGGGCGTCCATGTGCCGGCGATAGCCGCCGTCGGTCAGGGCGTCGTAGACCAGCCGGGCCGAGGTGGGGCCCACGCTGCCGAAGCTGATGGCCACCTGCAGGTCGACCAGCCCCTCGATCCAGTCCGGGCGCGCCACCACGTAGCCGACCCGCATCGAGGCCGACAGCGTCTTGGAGAAGCTGCCCACGCGGATCACGCTCGACAGGCCGTCCAGGGCCGCCAGGCGCGGCGAGGGATCGGGTTCGAACTCGGCGAAGATGTCGTCCTCGACGATCACCAGGCCGTGGGCGGCGGCGATCGTCAGCAGCTTGTGGGCGGTCTGGGGCGAAAGGCTGGCGCCGGTCGGATTGTGGATCGCCGAATTGGTCAGGTAGAGCCGGGGCGCGCGCTGGGCCAGGATCTCGGCGAAGCGGGCGATGTCCGGGCCCGTGGGGGCGTAGGGAACGCCCACCACCTCGACCCGGTGGGCGCGCAGCAGGGCCTGGAAGTTGAAATAGCCGGGATCGTCGACCAGCACCGTGTCGCCGGGCCGCAGCAGGTGGCGGCAGATCAGGTCGATGGCCTGGGTGCCCGACGAGGTCAGCAGCACCTGCTCGGGGCCGACCTCCAGCCCGTCGTCGGCGCAGCGGCGGGCCACCAGGCCGCGCAGGTCCGCCAGGCCCTGGGCGCCGCCATAGTCGGTCAGCACCGCGTCGTCGGCCCGGGCCAGGTCGCGCAGGGCCTTGCGCAGGATCGCGCCCGGCATCCAGTCGGGCGGCAGCCAGCCGCAGCCCGGCTTCAGTTCGCCCGCCTCGGCCTCCAGCGACTGGCGCGACACCCAAAGCGGATCGATCGCCCGGTCGGCCCGCGAGGCCAGCACGGCGGTCGGGGCGGGCGTGCGGCGCTCGGCGGCGTAGAAGCCCGAGCCGGGCCGGGCGCTGACCAGGCCTTCGGCCACCAGCCGGTCGTAGGCCTCCGCGACCGTGGATGGCGACAGGCCCAGGCTCGTGGCCAGGCCGCGGATCGAGGGCAGGCGCTCGCCGCGCGACAGGGCGCCGCTTGCGATCCGCCGCCGGATCGCGCTCATCGCCTCTTCGGTCCGGGTCGCCGCGCCACGCATTCGTCGCCTCCAACTGTATGGCTAAAGCAGCCATACAGTTCGTGCGCGATCGTACCGACCGTATCTGTCGTCGCCAAGCCTCCCCGCGCTACCTGCCGGCCGGCGACGAGCATGGAAACGGCGATGGACGACTCGACGAAGGGCTGGGGCAGCGGGCTGCTGGGCGTGGCGATCTTCAGCGGATCCCTGCCGGCCACCCGCGCGGCGGTGGAGGGCTTCTCGCCGGTGTTCCTGACCTCGGCCCGGGCGGTGATCGCCGCCGGCCTGGGGCTCGTGCTGCTGGCGGCGCTGCGCCAACCGAGGCCGGCGCGCGGCGACCTGGCCTCGCTGGCGATCATGGCGGCGGGCGTGGTGGTGGGTTTTCCGCTGCTGACCGCCCTGGCGCTGCAGCACGTCAGCGCCGCCCATTCGATCGTGTTCGTGGGCTTGCTGCCGCTGTCGACGGCCTTTTTCGCGGTGCTGCGCGGCGGCGAAAGGCCCAGGCCCGCCTTCTGGCTGTTCTCCGTGATCGGCGCCCTGTCCGTCGCCGGCTTCGCCCTGACCCGGGGCGGGCGGGGCTCGCTGACCGGCGACCTGCTGATGGTGGCCGCGGTCCTGCTGTGCGGGCTGGGCTACGCCGAGGGCGCGGTGCTGTCGCGGCGGATGGGCGGCTGGCAGGTGATCTGCTGGGCCCTGGTGCTGTCCCTGCCGCTGATGGCCGCCATCGGCCTGATTTCGCCGCCGTCCGACTGGAGCCGGATCGGTCCCGGGGCCTGGCTCGGCCTGGCCTATGTGTCGGTCTTCAGCATGCTGGTGGGCTTCGTCTTCTGGTACCGGGGCCTGGCCCTGGGCGGCATCGCCCGGGTGGGCCAGCTGCAGCTGCTGCAGCCGTTCATGGGCTTGGTGCTGGCGGCGGTGCTGCTGCACGAGCCCGTGGCCTGGACCATGGTGGCCGCGACGGCGGTGACGGTGCTGTGCGTGGCCGGGGCCAAGCGGTTCGCCTAGGCTGGTGCGGGAGGAACCGCTCTAGACCGCGCCTTCGTCGACGAGGAACGCCTTCAGCGCCGCGCGGTCCACGTCCTTGGCCACGAAGGCGTCGCCGATGGCGCGGACCAGGACGAAGGTCAGGGCGCCGCCCTCGGCCTTCTTGTCCTGGGCGCAGTGGGCGACCAGGGCGTCGGCCACGAACGGCTCGGCGCGGATGTCCGACAGGCGCGTGGGCAGGCCTGCGGCCTTGATGGCGGCCTCGGCGCGGACGGCGTCCTGGGCCGCGCACAGCCCCTGGCGCACCGAGAAGCGGAAGGCCTGGGCCATGCCCAGCCCCACGGCCTCGCCGTGCTTGAGCGCGTCGCCGAAGCCCATCTCGGCCTCGACCGCGTGGCCGAAGGTGTGGCCCAGGTTCAGCAGGGCCCGGCGGCCGTTCTCCTTCTCGTCCTCGGCGACGATCTCGGCCTTCATCTCCACGCTGCGGCCCACGGCGCGGACCAGGGCGGCGGTGTCGCGCTCCAGCACCGCGTGCACATTGGCCTCCAGCCACTCGAAGAAGGCGAAGTCGCCCAGCAGGCCGTACTTGATGATCTCGGCGTAGCCGCAGGACAGCTCGCGCGCGGGCAGGGTGGCCAGGATGTCGAGGTCGGCCAGCACCAGGCGCGGCTGGTGGAAGGCGCCGATCAGGTTCTTGCCGCGGGGGGTGTCGATGGCGGTCTTTCCGCCCACGGACGAATCGACCTGCGCCAGCAGCGTGGTGGGAATCTGGATGAAGTCGATGCCGCGCTTGTAGATCGCCGCGGCGAAGCCGGTCAGGTCGCCCACCACCCCGCCGCCGAACGCCACGACCATGTCGCCGCGCTCCAGGCCAAGGGCCAGCAGGCGGTCCGACAGGTCGGCCAGGCCTTCGAAGCTCTTGGTCTCCTCGCCCGGCGGCACCAGGATCACGTCGGTGGCCACGCCCGCGTGCTCCAGGGCGTTGGCCAGGCGCTCGCCGTGGTGTTCGCCCACATTGGTGTCGCTGACCACCGCCACGCGCTTGCGCTTGAGCAGGGGGGCGATGTGCTCTCCCGCCCGGTCCACGAGGCCCGTGCCGATCACCACGTCATAGGCGCGGGCGCCCAGGCCTACGGGAATGGTGCGGATCACGGCGTCGGTTCCTCGGAATGCAGATAATGCGACAGGGCGGCGACGACGGCGTCCACGGCCACGGCGTGCGGCGTGTCGCCGGTCTCGACCGTCAGGTGGGCCTCGCCATAGGCGGGATAGCGGGCGGCGGCGTGCTCGCGCAGCACCTCCATCGGGTCGCGGCCCTTCAGCAGGGGGCGGCCCTCCTTGCGGCTGACCCGGCGGTACAGCAGGTCGAGGTCGGCCTTCAGCCACACGGCCACGGCCTTCTCCTTGATCAGGGCGCGGGTCTCGGCGTTGGCGAAGGCTCCGCCGCCGGTGGCCAGCACATGCGGCGGCTCGTCCAGCAGGCGGGCGATCACCCGCCGTTCGCCGTCGCGGAAGGCCGGCTCGCCCATCTCGGCGAAGATCTCGGGAATGGTGCGGCCGGCCGCCAGTTCGACCTCGGTGTCGGCGTCGCGGAACGGCAGGTCCAGAGCGGTGGCCAGGCGGCGGCCCACGCTCGACTTGCCCACGCCCATCAGCCCCACCAGGACGATGGTCTTGCGGCGCAGGTCGGCGCGGGGATGTTCGGCGTCGTCGGTCATGGCGAGGCCTGGGATGTACACGACCAGCGCCCCCAGCGCCAACTGACGGCATGGCGGCGCCATATGGGCGTCATCAAGGGTGTGGACGTTTCACCAACGAACCTCCTGCGGCATAGTTGATCCATGGCTTCTTCAAAGCGACTCACGACCGGCTCGATCGCGCTGTGCGCCGGCCTCCTTGTTTCGGCCGCGTCGGCCCGGGCCCAGGTCGAGGTGCAGGCCCTGGCCCCGCCCGACCTGTTTTCGACGCCGGCCGGCCAGACAGGGCTGTCGGGCGACCTCTGGAAGGACGCCTCGCCGGGCCTCGTCCGTGAGGCCTTGCCCAAGTTGGCCGCCAGGCCGCTGTCGCCCGCGACCGCCGCCCTGGCCCACCGGGTGCTGGCCACCGGCGCGACGGGACCCGACGGCGTGGGGACCGATCCGGAAATGGGCGCGGCGCGGGCCTCGGCCCTGATCGCCCTGGGCGACGCAGCCGGCGCCTCGGCCGTGCTGGACCGGGCCCCTGGCGTGGCGACCAACGCCGACCTGTCGGCGGCGGCGGCCGAGGCGGCCCTGATCGCCGGCGACGACGCCAAGGCCTGCGCCGTGGGCGAGGCGCTGAGCGTGGATCGCGGCGGCGCCTACTGGCTGCGGTTGCGGGCCTTCTGCCAGGCCCTGGCTGGCCAGCACGACGCCGCCCAGCTGACCCTCAACCTCGCCGTCCAGCAGGCCAAGGACGCCGACTACGCCCGCCTGATGAACGCCCTGCTGGCCGGAACGCCGGGCGGGGCGGCCAACCTGCGCAACGGCGTCAACTACGCCCTGTCGCGCAAGCTGGGCCTGGACCTGCAGGCGGCCGCCGCCACCGCCTCGCCGGCCCTCAAGCCCCTGGTCGCGGCCAAGGGCGACGTGGCGGCCCTGGCCGGCGGAACTGACCTGACCGCGGCCCAGACCTCGGACCTGGCCTTCCTGCGCAAGGCCAAGGGCCTGCCCGCGTTCACCGACGCGGCGAAGGGGACGATCGCCTCGATCGCGGCGGTGGTCGCCGCCGACGCGCCGCTGCAGGACCCGGTGCTGTTCGCCCGCGCCGCCCTGGCCGCCGACGACCTGACCACGGCCAAGGCCATCCGGGGCAAGATGACCGGCGACAGCATTCCCAACGCCGACGCTACGGAACTGGCCCTGCTGGACGCGGCCCTGGCCGCCGCCGAAGGCCGCAAGGGCGGCCAGACCCTGGACCGGCTGATCGAGCGCGGCGGGCTGGGCGGGCCGAAGTCGCCGGCCCAGCCCGCCGCCCTGATCCTGGCGGCCCTGGGCGCCGAGATCGGTCCCGACGCCCGTGCCCAGTTCGCCCTGTTCGATCCGGGCAAGCCCGCCGTCTCGCCCGCTCGCCTGGCGGTGCTGGACGTCGCCGCGGCCGCGCGTCGCCAGGGCGAGGCGGCGGCGGTGGCCCTGTCGATCAGCGCCGACGCCGGGGCGGCGGGTCCCGCGCCCGCCGATCGCGCGCGCCTGGTCCGCGCCCTGCTGGAGGCCGGCCTGGAGGCCGACGCCCGCGCCCTGGCCGTGGAGGGGCTGCTGGCGCTGCAGGTGAAATGAGCGCGGCCGGCTGGATCGACGCGTTCCTGGAGATGATGGCGGTCGAGCGCGCCGCCGCCCGCAACACCCTGACCGCCTATGAGAAGGACCTGGCCGACGCGCGCCTGTTCCTGGCCGGCCGGGGCGACCTGGACAAGGCGGCGGCCGAGGATGTCGAGGCCTATTTTCAGGACCTGGGCGAGCGCGGCCTGTCGCCCGCCACCGCCGCCCGACGCCGCTCGGCCCTGCGCCAATTCTACCGCTTCGTACTGGGCGAGGGCTGGCGCGCCGACGATCCCTCGCGCCGTGTCGAGGCGCCCAAGGCAGGACGGCCCCTGCCCAAGATCCTGTCGCGGGACGAGATGGCCCGGCTGATCGTCGCCGCCGGAGCCCGCGATGGCGGCCAGGGCCTGCGCCTGGCCTGCATGGTCGAGCTGCTCTACGCCTCGGGCCTGCGGATATCCGAACTGCTGAACCTGCCGCTGGCGGCCCTGGCTCGCGACCCGGCCTTCCTGATGGTCAAGGGCAAGGGCGGCAAGGAACGGCTGGCCCCGCTGAACGACGCCGCCCGGGCGGCGGTGAAGGCCTATCTGGCGGCGCGCCCCGGCTTCCTGTCCAAGGGCGTCAAGGACAGTCCCTGGCTGTTTCCTTCGCGCGGCAAGGGCGGGCGGCTGACCGCCCGGCGTGTGTCGCAACTGCTGGAGGAGGCGGCCATGGCGGCGGGCATCGATCGCGAGCGCGTCAGCCCCCACGTCCTGCGCCACGCCTTCGCCACCCACCTGCTGGAGGGCGGCGCCGACCTGCGCGTGATCCAGACCCTGCTGGGCCACGCCGACATCGCCACGACCCAGATCTACACCCACGTCGCCGGCGATCACCTGGCGCAGGTGGTCAACACCAAGCATCCCCTGGGGCGGAAGGGGTGACAGCAGGGGGCGCGGCGCCTTAAGCAGCCCCACCCTTTGCGGAGCATCCCATGTCCGACGAAACCCGCGACAGCAACGGCGCCATCCTGGCCGACGGCGACAACGTCACCCTGATCAAGGACCTGAAGGTCAAGGGCTCGGGCGGCGTCACCCTCAAGCGCGGGACCCTGGTCAAGAAGATCCGCCTGACCGGCGACCCCGACGAGATCGAAGCCAACGTCGACAAGGTCCGGGGCCTGGTCCTGCGCACGGAGTTCGTGAAGAAGGCCTGAGGGGCCACCTTCTTTCTGCATAAACTGGCGTCCCGGCCGAAGAGCCGGGACGCAGGGCCACCGCGTTGCGTCGCCCCCGGGGTCCCGGACAGGCTCGCTCGAGTAAACCCTAGACCGCCGCCAGCCGCGCCAGGCCATAGGCTACGCGACCCTCCCAGGTGTCGAGCATCGGGCGGCCCTCTCCCAGAGCCTCGTGCAAGGCCACGAAGTCGGCCGCATCGCCGCCGGGAGCCACGGCGCCCGGCCGCTCGGCCGCCGCCGCGTTCAAGAAGGCCAGGGCGTAGAACAGGTGGTTGATCCGCCGCGCCAGGCCCAGCCGCGCATGGTCCGCCGCCTGGGGCGGGGCGCCCAGATAGGTCTTCAGCAGCAGGGCCTCCTCGTCCGGCGCGCGGGCGAAGACGTTGGCCAGGGCCGCCAGGTCGAACCAGCGGTCGGCCAGGAAGGCCGCGTCCCAGTCCACCAGCCACAGCCGTCGCCCGTCGTGCAGGATGTTGCGCGGGTTCAGGTCGTTGTGGCTGGCCACCAGTTCCGGCGGCAGGGCGCGCCAGGCCCGGGCCGTGGCCGCGTGGCGGGCCAGGGCCGGGTCCAGCACCGCCGCCGGGACCAGGCCGCTGGCGCGCACCTGTCCGGCCATGGCCTCCAGCCCGTCCAGATAGTCGATCAGCGGCGGGAAGGCGGGCCCCTCGTGCAGGGTGCGCACGGTCTGGGCCAGCTCGACGACCAGGGCCTCGCGCCCGCCGGGAAAGCCCCATTCCAGCGGCTGCGACTCGATGTGTTCGAAGATGGCGATACCGGCCTCCGGATCGGCGTGGCGCACGCGCGGCGCCACCATGGCGTCGGCGGCGATGCGCATGCAGGCATAGGCCCGGTGCGGATCGCGGAAGGCGTCGCGCGCCCCCTCGATCCGCATCACGTAGGGCACGCCGCCCACCCGGATGCGATAGACGCCGGCCCCGCTGAGGCCGCCCGTCAGCGGGGTGACCCCGTCCAGCTCGGCCGTGCAGAACGCCGCGTTCAGGGCGGCCTCGATATCGGCGTGGCGATCGGCGGGAAGGACGGGAAAGGTTCTGGGCGAAGGCATGGCGGCGCGCTCGGTGAAGGAATGCGCCGCCTTATTTACCCGGGTGAAATTTAAGTCAATATAATCCGGGTAAAATTATCGCCCCTCGAACGCCGCCTTGAGCTTGGGCATGTCCAGCTTGCCCATCTGCATCATGGCCGCGAACATCCGGCCCACCGCCGCCTTGTCGGGACTGGCGGTGAGGTCGAGCAGCTCCTGCGGGGTGATCTGCCAGGACAGGCCGAAGCGGTCCTTCAGCCAGCCGCACTGGCTTTCCTGGCCCCCGTCGGCGGTGAGCGCGTTCCAGTAGCGGTCGACCTCGTCCTGGTCCTTGCAGTGGACCACGAACGACACCGCCTCGGTGAACTTGAACATCGGCCCGCCGTTCAGCGCGGTGTAGGGCTGGCCGTCCAGCTCGAAGCCGACGGTCATCACCTTGCCGGGCGGGCCGGCCGGCGGCTGGGCGTCGGACGGATAGCGGGCGACGTCGGTGATCCGCGAATTGGGAAACAGCGAGACGTAGAACTCGGCGGCTTCCTCGGCCTGGGTGTCGAACCACAGGAACGGGCTGATCTTGGACATGGTCTTCCTCCTGAGCGCCGTCGAGCGGCCGTTTCGAAGCTAGGACGCGCGGACGCGATGCGTTCCGACATCGGCGCGCGATATTCGCCGTCCGGCGTTCCATCCGATCGTCCATAGGAGGCGGCGCCAAGTTGCCGTCGCCGCGCCCGCGCTCTAGGAACGGGCCATGTCCGCATCCGAGATCGAACCCTTCCACGCCATCGCCATCAGCCGCCTGGCCCACCAGATGAAGGCGGCCGGGCGGTCGGTGATCCACATGGAGTTCGGCCAGCCCTCGACCGGCGCGCCCAAGGCCGCCATCGCGACGGCCCACCACGTGCTCGACACCGACGGCATGGGCTATTGGGAAAGTCCCGGCCTGAAGACCGCGATCGCCCGCCGTTATGCCGAACAGAACGGGGTCACGGTCGATCCGGAGCGGATCATCCTGACCTGCGGCGCCTCTCCGGCCCTGGTGATGGCCCTGGCGGCGACGTTCAAGCCGGGCGATCGCGTGGCCCTGGCCCGGCCGGGCTATGTGGCCTACCGCAACACGCTCAAGGCGCTGAACCTGGTCCCGGTCGAGATCGCCTGCGGGGCCGAGAGCCGCTTCCAGCTGACCGCCGCCCACCTGGCCGCGCTGGACCCCGCGCCGGCCGGGGTGATCGTCGCCAGCCCCGCCAACCCCACCGGCACCATCATTCCCGCCGCCGAGCTGGAGGCCCTGGCCCGGGTCTGCCGCGAGCGCGGGATCAGCATCGTCTCCGACGAGATCTATCACGGCCTCAGCTACGGCGAGCCGGCCCGCTCGATGCTGGAGTTCGAGCCGCAGGCCCTGATCGTCAACAGCTTCTCCAAGTACTACAGCATGGCGGGCTGGCGGCTGGGCTGGCTGGTCTGCCCGCCCGACAGGGTCGACCGCTGCCGCGCGTTCATGGGCAACCTGTTCCTGACCCCGCCGTCGCTCAGCCAGCATGCGGGCCTGACGGCCATGGACAGTCTCGAGGAGCTGGAAGGCCACCTGGACGTCTACCGCGCCAACCGCCGGCTGCTGCTGGACGCCCTGCCGGCCTTGGGCCTGGGGTCGATCGCGCCGCCGGACGGGGCCTTCTACATCTACGCCGACATCGGTCATCTCACCGACGACAGCCTGGCCTTCTGCGAGCGCCTGCTGTGCGACACCGGCGTGGCCACCGCTCCCGGCGTCGACTTCGATCCCGTGGACGGCCGACGCTTCATCCGCTTCAGCTTCGCGGTCTCGACCCCCGAGGTCGAGGAGGCCCTGCGCCGCATCACGCCGTGGTTCGAGGCCCAGGCGAAGGGCTGAGTCCGCGTATCGTCTGACGTCGGGGGCAGCGACCGCGACTGTCGCAGCGACCTTGCACACTTGGGATCCCGGCGCTTCGGCGTCGGAATTTCAAGGAGCAAGACATTTCATGACGACCTATTTTACCCCTGAAACCTACGGCGCCGTCGGGGACGGCGTCGCCGACGACACCCGCGCCTGGCAGGACGCCCTCGACGCGCTGCCGGCCCACGGCGGGATGATCCTGGCCGCCGGCGTCTACAAGGTGGGCCAACTGAACGTGACCAAGTCCGTCCGGCTGGAGTTTACGGGCGGCGTGTCCGGCGCCTCGGCCCGGCTGGTGGCCCGGGATCCGACCGGACCCGTCCTGAACGTCGTCGCCCAGGGCTTCGAGGCCGTGGGCCTGGTGATCGCAAGCGCGGTGACTCGAACCTCGGGCGCGTTCGTGCGCTTGGAGAACGCGCCGTACTTCTCGATCCTGAACTACGACCTGCGCAATCCCTACATCGGGTTCCAGCTGCTGGGCTCGTCGATCGGCCGCCTGGCGCACGGCCAGATCCGCAACGCCACCCATAGCAGCGTCGCGCCTGGTTCGGCGGGCGTGGTGATCGGGGCCACGCAGGCCGGCGCCTGCACGGCGGTGGTGATCGACGACCTGGTGATGGACACGGATCCGCCGCTTGACGCACAGGGTCAGCCCCTGCCCGTCGGCGTGGGCGACATGCCGTCCTACGGTATCCAGATCCTGGAAAGCGACGCGGTGATCATCTCCAACTGCGACATCATCCGCAGCGGTCGCGACCTGGCCCTCATGCCGGCTGCGGGCAAGGTGGTGGCCAACACCTACATCCACGACAGCTACTTCGACACCGCCGAGTATGGCGTGATCCTGGAACCGGCCGCGGGCGGGAACGTCTCTCGTACCTGGCTGGAGAACGTCTGGACGTCGTCGCACCTCCAGAACGGCGTCCTGCTGGTGGGCGCGGGCGATATCGAGGGCTTCCACGCCCACCGCCTCCAGGCCGAGCTGAACACGCAGAACGGCGTGCTGATCGGCTCCAGGGCCGTGGACACCTGGATCGATTACGGCAGCTTCGCCCAGAACGGGAGCTCGGGGGTGGCCGTTGCGCCCAACACCCGGCGGTTCAAGATCCGGGGGAATCGGATCGGCCCGCACGACCACTTCACCGCCAACGACTACGGCGTCTATGTCGACGCCGGCTGCTCGGACTACGAGATCCGCGACAACGACCTGACGGGCAACACCACCGTGGGACTGCGCGACGTCTCGCTGGCGGCCACGGGCTACGTCACCCGCAACCTCGGTTATGCAACGCGTAGCGCCGGTTCGACGGGGATCGTCGCGGGGGCGACCTCGGTGACTGTCAGCCACGGCCTGGCCTCGGCTCCGCCGGTGACGGGGTTGTCGATCACGCCGGTGTCGGACTGGGCGGGGGTCTCCCGTTTCTGGATCGACAGCGCCTCGATCACGGCGACCCAGTTCACCATCCGCGTGAACGCCGCGCCGTCCTCGACGATGCACTTCGCGTGGCAGGCCTCCACCGAGAAGGACTAGCCACCGGCCGGGACGCTTCCGGCCGATGACCTAGGAGAGGGCGGGCCTGCCCAGCAGCGCCCGCCCGATCGGCTTGGGCGGCTCGCTGCTCAACACCACGCTGGTGGTGACCGGGCCGAAGCGGCCGATGGCGTCGACGATCACCGCCAGGTCGGCGGCGGCGGGCACGACGGCCTTCAGCACGAAGCAGTCGTCGCCGGTCACGCGGTGGACCTCGACCACGTAGGGCAGGCGCTCGAACGTCTCCAGGCAGGCGCGGATGTGTTCGTGGCTGGTCTTGAGGCGAATGATCGCATCCAGGGCCAGGCCCAGGGCGCGGGGGTCGATCCGCGCGCCATAGCCGGTGATGACGCCGCGCTCCTCCAGCCGCTTCACGCGCTCCGACATCGCCGGCTGAGACAGGCCGATACGGCGGCCCAGCTCCGAAAGCGGAACGCGCCCGTCGGCCTGAAGGGCCTCGAGGATTGCAATATCCTTGGCGTCCAGGCCTTCGGGAAGGGGCATTTCAGAGACTCGCCTTGAAATCATCGGAACTATCGCGCCATGGCCGATGAAGCGCCATGCCCTTCTTGCGCCCATGCGGTCATGATGCGGGCCGACCCTTGGGGAGCGCGCGATGCGACTGATCGGACTTCTGGATTCACCCTATGTGCGACGCGTGGCGATCACGGCGCGGCTGTTGGGGCTGCCGCTGGAGCACGAGCCGATCTCGGTGTTCCGGGGCTACGAGGCCTTCGCGGCGATCAATCCGGTGGTCAAGGCGCCGACCCTGGTCACCGACGGCGGTGTGGCGCTGATGGATTCGGGCCTGATCATCGAACACCTGGAACGGGTGGCGGGACGGAGCCTGGGCCCCAACGACCTGGCCGCCCACGCCCGCGCCCAGCGGATCCTGGGCCTGGCCCTGGCGTCGGCCGAGAAGACCGTGCAACTGGTCTACGAGTTCAACCTGCGGCCCGAGGACAAGCGCCACGATCCGTGGATCGAGCGGGTGCGCGGCCAGCTGGCCCACGCCTGGCGGCTGCTGGAAGCCGAACTCGCTGCGCCGCCGGAAGGGTTCGAAGGCTCCCAGGCCTGGCTGACCGGCGCGGTGGCCTGGACCTTCGCTCGTCGGACCCTTCCGGACTCGATCGAAGCGGCCTCGCATCCGCGCCTGACCGCCCTGGCCGACGAGGCTGAGGCGACAGAGGCGTTCCTGGCCTGCCCGTTCGACTGAGGCCCTAGGGCAAGCTGACCGTCGGCAGCGTGTCCTTCGTCTCGCAGGCCAGCTTGCCGGCGCCGCCGGCCGCGCCCTTGATGTCGTCGATCTTCTCGCCCTTGCGCCAGCCCTTGGGCAGGGCCATCGCGCCGTCGAAGTCCATGCCCAGGTCGATCCACTTGTCGCTGGCGCAGTCCAGGGCGAACACCATGATCGGGCCCTTGCCGGCCGGCCACGACTTGTAGGGACCGTTGGGGCGTCCCTCGGCGATGCGGGTCAGCACCAGGCCGGAGGCCTGGTCCACCCGCAGGAAGTCCTGGTCATAGAAGGTCTTGGCCTCGCCGGGCGAGGGTTTCCAGTTTTCCGCCTGGGCCGGAGCGGACAGGGCCGCGCCGCACAGGACGGTTACGCCGAACAAGCACAGACCAAGTCGCCGCATGGGCGTCCTCCCGCAATTGTTGTCGTTGCGGCGAGGCTACGCCGGTCAAGCTTGACCGGCAAGGATTCGAAGAACCGTGTTACGCGGCGCGTGCGGCCAGGCCCTCGGCGATGGCGGCGTTGAGGGCCGCGACCCCGGCGGCGGGACCGCCCGCATGGGCCCAGACCCCGGCCGAGACGGCCAGGAAATCGGCTCCCGCCGTCGCCAGGCCGGCGGCGTTGGCGGCGGTGATTCCGCCGATGGCCACGCAGGGGGTCTCCATCGTCTCGTGCCAGATCGACAGGATCTCGGGCTCGGCGGTGGTGGGGGCGTCCTTGGTGGCGGTGGGGAAGAAGGCCCCGAAGGCCACGTAGTCGGCCCCGGCCTCGGCGGCCTCCATGGCCAGGTGGCGGCTGTCGTGGCAGGTGACGCCGATCATGGCCGAGGGGCCCATGATCCGGCGGGCCTCCTTGTAGGGCGTGTCGCTCTGGCCCACGTGCACGCCGTCGCAGCCCAGGCGGGCGGCGAGATCAGGGCGGTCGTTCAGGATCACGGCCACGTCGCGCGCGCGGGCGATCGGGGTGGCGACCTCGACGGCGGCGGCGACGGCCTCGTCGGACACGTCCTTCAGGCGGACCTGCAGGGCGGCCACGTCGCCGGCCTCGAGGGCGGCGGCCAGGTCGCGGCCGAACGCGGCCAGGTCGTCCAGGCGGGGCGGGGTGATGAGATAGAGGCGGCAATCCAGCATGCCGTGGGGATACGCCGATTTGGCGCGCGGCCCAAGCGGGCGGGCGCGCGGGCCGCGCTACGGCCAATTGTCGCAATGAGAGTCAGTTGCAAACCCGCCTCGGTCGCGCTAGATGAGAATGACAATCATTCGGTAGGGCCTGGCCTTGTACGTCTGTAACTGTAACGGCATCCGCGAGCGCGAAGTGCGCGCGGCGATCGAGGCGGGGGCCACGCGCCCGGCCGAGGTGTTCCGTCACAAGGGTTGCCAGGCCCAGTGCGCCAAGTGCGTCTGCGAGATGCGCCAGATGATCCAGGACAGCCGCGAGGCCCTGGCCTTCGCCGCCGAATAGGCCTTCAGACCTCCAGCTTCCCCACGAACGTCTCGACCTGCTGCGCGAACCAGGCGGCCGCGTCCTTGTGGACGTAGTGGCCGCCCCTGGGCGCGACGGCGTGCGCGGCGCCGTAGCGCCTGGCGAGATCGGCCTGGGTGTCGGCCCACAGGTCCTCGAACCCGCCTGCGCCCGGATGGCGCGAGATCACCAGCACCGGCCCAGCATAGGGCGCGGCCGCTTTCACGTCGGCCGCGAAGCGCTCGGCCGACTCGAACTCCTGCCGCATGGGCGGCGGGAAGAGGGTGGCCATCAGGCTGGGCGGCTTGCACATCGGGCCGGGCAGCTTGAGGCGGCAGCGCTCGGCCAGGTCGGCGGCGCGGTCGTCGTCCAGGACCAGGCCCGCCACACGTTCCGGACGGGCGGCGGCGTAGATCTCGGCGATCTGGCCGCCGATCGAATGGCCGATCAGCACCACCGGCCCGCGGGCGCCCGCCGCATCCAGCACGGCGTCGAGCTCGGCGGTGGTCTGGGCGCCGTCCTTCAGGCCCGGGACGGCGGCGCTGTCGCCGTAGCCGGCCCGGTCGTAGACGATCACCCGGGCGTGGGCCGCCAGCCGCCAGGCCACCTCGCGCGAGGCGTCCAGGCCTTCGCCCAGCCCCGCGACGAAGACGATGGCCGGGCCTTCTCGGCCGATCACGGCGTAGGCGACCTTGCGGCCGTCGACCTGGGCGAAGCGCACGTCGTCGCGGGGGCGGGCCTGGGCCGGGGGGACGGCCAGGACCGACAGGGTCAGGCCCAGCGCGGCCAGGGTGTTAGGCAGGCGGGCCATGAGGGGCTGGGGTCTCCGGACGACGTGCCAGGACACTCAAGCAGCGCAGCATCCAGGCCGTGTGGAGGCTGATTCCGGAGATCGCGAAGCAGTCTCAGATTTTTCCGTGAAGCTGAGAAACACTTGCACACATAGGAGTTGAAGGCCCTGGATACTTGCCCCAGGGTCGCGCCGATTTCGAATCCTGAAGGAGGCCGCCATGCAAGGCGATCCCGGCATCATCCGGCTCTTGAACGCGGTGCTCACCAACGAACTGACGGCGGTGAACCAGTACTTCCTGCACGCGCGGATGTACGACAACTGGGGCTTCAAGCGCCTGGGCAAGATCACCTACGACGAGTCCATCGGCGAGATGAAGCACGCCGACAAGCTCATCAACCGCATCCTGTTCCTGGAAGGCCTGCCCAACCTGCAGGATCTGCACAAGCTGAAGATCGGCGAGACCGTGCCCGAGTGCCTGGCCAGCGACCTTTCGGTCGAGATCGCCGGCCGCGAGACCCTGATTCCCGGCATCATCCAGTGCGAGCAGGCCCGCGACTACGTCAGCCGCGAACTGCTGCGCGAGATCCTCAGCGACACCGAGGAGCACATCGACTTCCTGGAAATGCAGCTGGGCCTGGTCAAGGCGCTGGGCGAGCAGAACTACCTGCAGAGCGCCGTGGGCGAACTGCCGGCGTAAGCGCCGAAGCGGAGGGGAGCGTCCCCTCCGCCCTCTTCACGCATCCCGCGTCATGAACACCCGCGCATCCTCGTCCAGGCCGCGCGCCAGGTGCTCCTCCCGGATCGCCGCCAGGGCCGGCGTCAGGTCCGCGACCTCCGAGAATCCCAGGCGCTCGTAGTAGGGCGCGTTCCACGGCACGTCGCGGAAGGTCGACAGCGACAGGCCCGCAAGGCCCGCCGCCCGGGCGCGTTCCGTCACCGCGTCCAGCAGGGCCGCGCCGATCCGCCGGCCCGCGAAGGCCGGCGGCACGTCGATCTGCTCGACATAGAGCCGGTTCTCCACGGGCCGGAACATCACGAAGCCGGCCAGCGCGTCCCCGACCTCGGCCACCAGCAGCCCGCCGGTCTCGATCCTTTGGGCCAGGACCCGCGCGGGCGAGGGCTCGTCGTCGGCCAGGGCGTCCATCACGCCCCGGAAGCGCGCGGCCGAGGCGCGCTCGATCGCGCGGATCGCCTCGATCTCGGGGTGGCGTGCGTCGCGAAGGCGGGTCATGCTTCAACTCCAGGGCCCGCCGCCGGTCTTTCCTCACAGTTTCCTTGTGGGGAAAGGGGAACCAAGCTCCAGCTCGGCGGGTTAGAGGCATGTTTAGCGAGGAGTCTGGTCATGCATATCCCGAACGGCAAATCCCACGGGCGGCGCACGCTCGCCGGTCGCGAGTCGTTCGAGATCGACATGAAGTCCGACACGCCCGCCACCGCCGGCGCCCAGCTGGCCGTGGGCCTGGCCCTGGCCGGCGGCGCCATCCTGGTCTCGACCCTGCTGGGCCGGCGCCACGAGCGGATGATCGACGACGAGGAGTATGCGGTCGGCTACGCCGAGATGCACGAGCCGGTCGCCCACCAGCCCAAGCCGCTGACCAGCCTGATCTTGCCGCCGCTGTTCATCGCCATGACCCTCTCGGGCCTGCGCATCTGGAACGCGCCGTCCAGCCCCACCCGCACTCGGGCCCTGACCCTGTGGAGCCTGGTCCAGGGCTTCAACGCCCTGTGGCTGGCCCTGGGGGCCAAGCGCGTGGGCGGCCAGCTGGGCGCGGCCACGGCCTCGCTGGCGGCCTCGGCCGCCTACGCCGTCCAGGCCCGCAAGCTGGTGGCCCCGGCCTCGGGGCTCTCCAGCCCCTATCTGGGCTGGCTGGGCTTCGCCAACGCCCTGACCGAGGAACTGTGGAAGCGTCCCCGGGTGACGGTGCACTGACGACCCCGACCTCGATCCCTCCGCTCATCCCCGCCTTCGCGTGGATGAGCGGAGGAGGGGGCGTTACTCAATCTGAGTATCGAGTTTTCCTCGTTATTTCATGGAGATAACGTGGATTTCGTCCCCGAAGTCCATGATCCGTCACTTCGTTGACCATTGTTCATTAGCCGTTCAGCCGCCCAACGGCTTAGCTCTGCTCAACCAGAGGAGAGCTCTTCCGTCATGCGCCTGATCGTCTTGACCCCCGTCGCCGCCGTCGCCCTGCTGCTGAGCGGCTGCGCGACCATGAGCCAGGAAGACTGCCTTCGCGGCGACTGGGCCGCGGTGGGCTTCAAGGACGGTGAGGACGGTCGGCCGCAGAGCCGCCTGGACGACCACGCCAAGGCCTGCGCCAAGAGCGGCGTCGCGCCCGATCCCGCCCCCTACTTCCGCGCCCGCGCCCAGGGTCTGCGCCTCTACTGCACCCAGGAGCGGGGCTTCCGGGAGGGCCGCGAGGGCGACGACTACGCCGGCGTCTGCCCCCAGCCCGACGAGCGCGGCTTCCTGGTGGGCTACGCCGACGGCAAGCTGGTGCACGAGGCCGAGGCCCGCCTCAGCCAGGCCCGCTCCGATCTCGACAGCGCCGACCGCCGCGCCGAGAAGCGCGACCGCGAGGCGCGCGGCGTCGAGGACGAACTGCGCAATCCCCAGCTGAACGAGGAGCAGAAGCGCGAGCTGCGCGATCGCCTCAACCGCCTGCGCTCCGAACGCCGCCAGGCCACAGAGGACGGTCGTCGCGCCGACTGGGCCATCCGCGACGCCCAACGCGACGTCGAGGACCTGGAGCACCGCTTCCGCCCGCGCTACGGCGGCTGGTAGGGCGTCGTCTTCTCAAGATTTTTCGGTGTCATCCCGGCCGAAGGGCCGTGTAGCGGACCGCAGAGCCGGGACCCAGGAGCCGACGCAGTGCGGTCGCCCTGGGTCCCGGACAGCCCCTCCGGGGCTTCCGGGATGACAACGGGAGACTTGGGGAGCGCCGCTTACCGCACCCCCACCACTCGGTCCAGGCTCCACCGGCCGCCGCCGCGCGCCACCAGGAACAGCAGGATCGCCGCCCATGACAGGTGGGTGCTCCAGGCGTCGGGATAGACGAAGATCTCGATCACCAGGGTCATCAGCAGGAAGGCCAGGGCCGACAGGCGGGTGAAGAGGCCCAGCACAAGCAGGACCGAGAACAGGTGCTCGCTGTAGGTCGCCAGGTGGGCGGCCACGTCGGGCGGGATCAGCGGCAGTCGGTACTCCTCGGCGAACAGCGAATACGTCCCGTCGGTGATGTGCAGGAAGCCGTCGACCTTGGTCCGCCCCGAAAGGAAGAACACCGAGGCTGCGCCCAGGCGGGCGACCAGGGCCAGGATGTCGTCGGGCAGGACCTTGCGGGCGGCGTCGGCCAGCAGGGCGAACGGGCGCAGCAGCGGCTTGTCGGCGGCGGCGAGGGCGTCGGTCATCAGGCGTCTCCGAGGCCGACGAACACGCCGTCGGCGATGAGGGCGGCGAACAGGGCGGGAAGGTCTGTGTCGGGATCGGCTTCGGCGGCGGCGCCGATCGCCTCCCCCAGGGGCGCCTCGTCCCGGACGGCGGCCAGGAAGGCGTGGGTCGCCGCATCGATCACGCGGCAGGCCACGGTCTCGGCGGGGCGGACGATCAGGATCCCCTGCGGCTCTGGGTTCCAGGTCATGGCCCCGATGTCGTTGTCGCGCGCGGCCAGCCACAGCGCGGGCAGGCCGCTGTCGAACCAGGCGAAGGCCAGGCTGGGGTGCGGACGCGGGCGAGCGGCGGCCAGGGCCTCGGGCTCCAGAGCGAAGGCGTCGGGCGAGAGCGCCTCCGCCTCCGCCGCGAACAGGGCGCGGGTCCGCAGGGCGTCCATCGTCGCCATGGCCGGCAGGTACGGCAGGTCGTCGGCGGGCGGGAAGCGGGCCAGCCATTCGGCAAAGCCCTCGCCATAGGCCAGCAAGGCCGCCCCTGCGGGCGGATGTTCGCGGGCGAACAGGGCCGCCGCCGCGCCGAACCATTCGTCGCCGACCAGGGCGGCCACGGTCGGGAAGTTTGCGGCCAGGGCGTCGACCCGGCCCTTGGCGATGGTGTTGCGATAGACCGACAGGCCGGGCGCCTGCGCATCGGCCAGCCAGGGCCCCAGCGGCGCGGCGTCACCCGCAAGGGCGGCGGCGAAGGCGTCCTGGAAATCGGTGAGCGCGGTCATGCGCCCGCCTCCGCCAGCACCGCGTGGGCGCGGTCGCGTTCGGCCATCAGCACCTCGAAGGCGGGGATGTCGTCGTCGCGCTCGACCAGGGTGGGGCGCGGGCCGATGCGGGCGACGAGGCGGGCGTAGAGGGCCCAGACGGCCTCCGAGACCGGGGCGGCGTGGGTGTCGATCAGCAGGGCCGAGCCGCCTTCGTCGGCGCCGTGACCGGCCAGGTGGATCTCGCCGATCGCCCGGGCGGGCAGGGCGTCCAGATAGGCCTCGGGCGCATAGCCCAGGTTGGCGGCGCTGACGAAGACGTTGTTGACGTCGACCAGCAGGCCGCAGCCGGTGCGGCGCGCCAGCTCGGCCAGGAATTCGGTCTCGTCCAGCTCGTGTCCGGCCAGGGGCAGGTACAGCGAGGGGTTCTCCACCAGGATCGCGCGGCCCAGGGCGTCCTGGGTGCGGCCGATGTTGGCGGCGATGCGGTCGAGCGCGGCGCGGGTGCGGGGGAAAGGCAGCAGGTCGGGCTGGTGGACGCCGCGCCAGGTGCTCCAGGCCAGGTGTTCGGAGACGACGAACGGCTCGAAGCGGTCGGCCAGCGCCTTCAGCGCGGCCAGGTGCGCGGGATCGGGATCGGCGTCGGCGGCCAGGGACAGGCCCACGCCGTGCAGCGACAGCGGATGGCGCTCGCGGATCGCCGCCAGCCGCCTCAGGCGCGGTCCGCCCGCGCTCATGTAGTTTTCGGGATGGACCTCGAACCACAGGCCCTGCGCGAGGCGGGCTTGGGCCTCGTCGTAGTGCTGCGGCTTGAGGCCGAGGCCGGCGGTGGGGGTCATGGGGCTACACAAGAAGATGTCATCCCGGACCGCCCCCGCGGGGCTTCCGAGATGACACTATTGGGAGAGGGCGGCTTACGCCTTCGGGGTCAGCGAGCCCGTGCCGTTCGGGGTCTTGATGCTGGTGCACGTGCCCTTGGCGACCTTCTTCCAGGCGTCGCCCTGGTAGTCGACCTTCGAGGTGCCCGCGCACGAGGTGCCGGCGCCGGCCTTGCAGTCGTTGTGGCCGGCCTTGGCCACGCCGTAGCACTTCTCGGTCTCGGCCTTCTTGGCCGGGGCTTCGTCGCGGGCCATGGCGGCGCCGGCGCTGAGGGCGAAGACGGCGGCCAGGGCCAGGGCGGGGGTGCGGTTCATGGGGTGTTTCCTTCCGAAGCGGTTGGCGACCGGCCCGTTCGTCGGGCGGGTCGAAGGCAGGTACGGACCGCCGTGGACGAAGGTTACACCGGTCGGCGAACAAAATTTTCGTCGCTCGGCGAAAGCCTCTGTTTCCGGCGCGGCGCGGCGGTGTAACCATCCGGGGGTCTCGCGCGAACAGGGGGAGGCGTGACGGAAACCGAAGCTCGCCTCAAGGCGCTGATGCTGCTGGGTCTGGACGGCGACGCCCAGGCCTACCGGCTGCTGCTGTCGCTGCTGGGCGGACGCCTGCGCGCCTATTTCGAGCGCCGCATGCGCGACGCGCCCGGCGATGTGGAGGACCTGGTGCAGGAAACCCTGATGGCGGTGCACACCAAGCGGGCGACCTATGATCGCGCCCAGCCGTTCACCCCCTGGGCCTTCGCCCTGGCGCGCTACAAGCTGATCGACCATTGGCGCCGCCGCAAGGTGCGCATCGCCGTGCCGCTGGACGACTATGTCGAGGTGCTGGCGGCCTACGCGCCCGAGCCGGGCTCGGCGATGGACATCGACCGGGCGCTGGAGACCCTGCCCCAGCGCCAGCGCGACCTGGTGCGCCAGGTCAAGATCGAGGGCCTGTCCCTGGCCGAGGCCGGGGCGCGGGCGGGCGTTTCCGAGGGCGCGGCCAAGGTGGCCCTGCACCGGGCGCTGAAGGTGCTGGGAGAAAGGATGCGCGGCCGTGCGGACGGATGATCTGATCGATCAGCTGGCGACGGCCCCGACTCCGGTGCGCGGGGGCGCGGTGCAGCGCCGGTTCCTGGCGGCGGCCGTGGCTGCGGCCCTGGCGGCCCTGGTGCTGTGCCTGGGCTGGCTGCACACGCGCGACGACCTGGCGCAGGCGGTCGGCGGCCGCATGTTCTGGATGAAGGCGCTCTATACGGTCCTGCTGGCGGCCGCGGGCTTCTTGGCCCTGGAGCGCCTGGCCCGGCCCGAGGGCGTCCCTCGCAAGGCCCTGCTGTTCGGCGGGGTGGTTCTGGCGGTCTTCCTGTCGCTGGCCATGGCCCAGATGATGATGGCCGAGCCGCACGAGCGCATGGCCATGCTGCGCGGCCAGTCGTGGACGGTGTGCGCCATGCACATCCTGACCCTGGCCCTGCCGGGTCTGGCCATCACCCTGCTGGTCCTGCGCCGCATGGCGCCGACCCGGCCGATGCTGACGGGCTTCGCCGCCGGCGCCTTCGCCGGGGCGGTGTCGGCCACGGTGTACGGCCTGCACTGCGGCGAGAGCACGATGGTGTTCGTGGGGGTGTGGTACACGCTGGGCGTGCTGGGGACCGGCCTCTTGGGCGCGATCGCCGGGCGCTGGGCGCTGAGGTGGTGATGTAGGGCGGGGGAAACGGTGCGAGCCGGCTTTCCCCCTCCGCGCCTTCGGCGCTCCTCCCCCGTTGGGGGGAAGAATGACAGATCCGCCCCCTGAAGGAGCGGCCAGGCGGGGGCAAGTGCGTTCGCACCGCCCCCGATCCGAACCCTTAGTCCTTCGCGCGTTCCTGGTAGGAACCGTCTTCCGTCAGGATGACCACGCGGGTGCCGGCCGCGATGTAGGGCGGCACCATGGTGCGCACGCCGTTGCTCAGGATGGCGGGCTTGTACGAGGACGAGGCGGTCTGGCCCTTCACCGACGGTTCGGTCTCGGTGATCTCCAGGATCACCGTGCGGGGCAGTTCCAGCGCGATCGGGTTCTCGTTGTGCGTCGACAGCTGGACGGTCATGCCTTCCTGCAGGTAGGCGCCCAGGTCGCCGACCACCTCTTCCGAGGCCACGAGCTGCTCGTAGCTTTCCGGGTTCATGAAGTGGTAGCCGTCGCCGTCGCTGTACAGGAACGTGTGGTCGCGCTGGTCGACGATGGCGCGCTCGACCTGTTCGGTCGTGCGGTAGCGTTCCGACACCTTCACGCCGTCCGAGATGCGGCGCATGTTCAGCTGGGTGACCGGCGTGCCCTTGCCGGGGTGGATGTTTTCGGCGCTGAGAACGACGTAGAGCTTGCCGTCCATATCGACGACGGCGCCCTTCCTCAGCGAGCTGGCGGCGACTTTCACGTGGTAGATCCTTAGGGTCCCGGGCGGCCGGGGCCGCGCGAATTTGCGTTGGATATCGCCCTCCTATAGCGATCCGCGCCAGGATCGCCAGTCTTCGAGGTGTTTTCGCGTGTCTTCGTCCCCCGCCTCGCCCTGGTGGCGACCCGAAAACCACACCGATCGGCGTCCCTTCCTTCTGGTCCGCAATCGGATCAAGGCGGCGTTCCGCGACTGGTTCGCCGCGCGCGACTTCCTGGAGGTCGAGACCGCCGCCCTGCAGGTCTCGCCGGGCAACGAGGCCCACCTGCACGCCTTCGAGACCGCGGCCCTGACGATCGACGGCCAGGCCGCGCCGCTCTACCTGCACACCTCGCCGGAGTTCTCGTGCAAGAAGCTGCTGGCGGCGGGCGAGCGGCGGATCTTCGATTTCGGCAAGGTCTGGCGCAATCGCGAGCGCGGGGCGCTGCACCATCCCGAGTTCACGATGCTGGAGTGGTATCGGGTCGACGAGCCGTACCAGACCCTGATGGACGACTGCGCGAGCCTTCTGGCTCTGGCGGCCGAAATCGCGGGAACCCGCGAATTCCGCTTCCGAGGCCACGCGTGCGATCCGTTCGCCGCGCCCGAGCGGGTGAGCGTGGCCGAAGCCTTCGCCCGGCACGCGGGCGTGGACCTGCTGGCTTCGATCGGGGCGGACGGCGCGACCGACCGCGACGCCCTGGCAGCCTCGGCTCGCGCCGCGGGGATCCGCGTGGCCGACGACGACACCTGGGCCGATGTTTTCAGCCGGCTGATCGTCGAGAAGGTCGAGCCGAACCTGGGCATGGGCCGGGCCACCATCCTCTGCGAATACCCGACGGCCGAGGCGGCCCTGGCCCGGCCCAAGCCCGGGGACCCGCGCGTGGCCGAGCGGTTCGAGCTCTATGCCTGCGGCGTCGAGCTGGCCAACGCCTTCGGCGAGCTGACCGACGCGGGCGAGCAGCGCCGCCGCTTCGAAGCCGAGATGGACGAGAAGGCGCGGGTCTACGGCGAGCGCTATCCGCTGGACGAGGATTTCCTGGCCGCGCTGGCGATCATGCCGCCCGCCTCGGGCTCGGCCCTGGGCTTCGACCGGCTGGTGATGCTGGCCGCGGGAGCCAGCCGCGTGGACCAGGTGCTGTGGACGCCGGTTCCTGAAACCCCTCTCTCCTAGAGAAAGGGATTCAAGCCTCCGCCTTCAGCAGCCAGCATGCCGCGGTGAACCTCGCCGCGCCGTCGGACACATAGGCGGCGAAGGCCTTGTCCATCGCCGCCAGCACCGCCTCGCGCGTGGCCTCGTCCTGGTCGGGCAGGACCTGGCCGACCGGGCCCATGACGGCGGCGTAGACGGCCAGGTCGTCGGTGGGCAGCACGCAGGGAACGTCGAGCGGGGTGATCTCGACCTCCCTCCAGCCCGCGCCCTCGAGAACGCCCCGCACCCGGCGGGAGTCGCCGAACGCGAACTGGCCGGGACCGTCGGGATCGCGGGGCGGAAAGGGCGGCAGGAACGGGGCGGCGGCGCGTTCGCCCTGCGTCATGAACGGATTGTCGGCCGCGCTGCGCCAGGCGACCATCGACAGGCCCGCGCCCGGCCGCATCGCCCGCCGGATGTTGACGAAGGCGGCGGTGGGATCGTCGAAGAACATCACTCCGAACCGCGAGATCACCGCGTCGAAGGCGGCGGGTTCGAAGACGTGCCGCTGGGCGTCGGCGACCACGAACTCGACATTGGCCGCGCCCGCCGCCTGGGCCCGGCGACGGGCGGCCTCGACCAGGGGCGTGGAAACGTCCGCGCCCAGGCACCAGGCGTCCGGACCCAGCCGGGCCGCCGCCGCCAGGGTGGTGGCTCCCGCGCCGCAGCCGATGTCCAGCACCCGGCGGGCGGCGGGATCCAGCGCCTCCAGCAACGGCGGCAGCAGGGGCGAGAGCAGGCGGTCCAGCAGGGCGTTCTGCGCCACCCAGGTCTGGCCCGCGCGGGCGTTCCAGAAGGCGGGCTGGTCCATGACAGGCGGGGCGGACATCGTCGCTTCTCCTTGCTTTCCGACGAAGACGCGCCAAGGCTACGACCTCAAGCCGACTTGAGGTCAATGGTGGAACTTCTGGATATCGGCCAGGTCGCGCGGCGATCGGGCATGGCGGCCTCGCGGCTGCGCTTCTACGAGGAACGCGGGCTGATCGCCTCGATCGGCCGGCGGGGCCTTCGGCGCCTGTTCGAGGCCTCGGTGCTGGAGCGCCTGGCCCTGATCGCCCTGGCCCAGGCGGCGGGGTTCTCGCTGGACGAGATCGCCGGGATGCTGGGCGGCGAGGACGGTCCGCGCCTGGACCGCGAACAGCTGTCCCGCAAGGCCGACGCGCTGGACCGCACGATCCGGCGCCTGGGCGCGCTGCGCGACGGCCTGCGCCACGCCGCGGCCTGCCCGGCCCCCACGCACATGGAATGTCCCACCTTCCGCCGGCTGCTGAAGGCCGCCGTCGCGCGGGGCCAGGGCGCGCCTGTCGCCGCCGTGGGATAGGGCGTCGCATTGCCTCGGCGGCCCAAACCCGCCATATCCCGCGCCGCATGACCGCCGCCCGCACCCTTCGCAGCGCCGCCGCCCTGACCCAGGCCGGCCTGATCGCGCCCGAGCGCCTGCCCGCCCTGGAGCAGGTGGCGGCGCGCTATGCGGTGGCGATCACCCCGGCGATGGCCGAGCTAATCGATCCGGCCAACGAGGCCGACCCCATCGCCCGCCAGTTCCTGCCCCAGGCGGCAGAGCTGGTTGAGAACCCCGGAGAAGTGGCCGATCCGATCGGCGACGAGGCCTTCAGTCCGGTCGAGGGGATCGTCCACCGCTATCCCGACCGGGTGCTGCTGAAGCCCACCCACACCTGCGCGGTCTATTGCCGGTTCTGCTTCCGCCGCGAGGTGGTGGGGCCCGACGGCGCCTCGAACCTGACGCCCGAGCAGCTGGACGCGGCCTTCGCCTACATCGCCGGGCGGCCGGAGATCTGGGAGGTGATCGTCACCGGCGGCGACCCGCTGGTGCTGTCGCCCCGCCGTCTGCGCGACCTGTCCGAACGGCTGGCGCGGATCGACCACGTCAAGGTCGTGCGCTTCCACACCCGCGTGCCGGCCGTCGATCCCGAGGCGGTGACGGACGAGGCGGTCGACGCGCTGAAGGCTTCCGGCAAGACCGTCTACGTGGCCCTGCACGCCAACCACGCGCGCGAGCTGACCCCGGCGGCCCGCGCCGCCTGCGCCCGGATCATCGACGCCGGGATCCCGATGCTGAGCCAGACGGTGCTGCTGCGCGGGGTCAACGACGATCCGGAGGCGCTGGGCGGGCTGATGCGCGCGTTCGTCGAGACCCGCATCCGGCCCTACTACCTGCACCACGGCGACCACGCGCCCGGCACGGCCCACCTGCGCACCAGCGTGCAGGAGGGCCAGGCCCTGATGCGGGCGATCCGGGGCCGGTTCTCGGGCCTGTGCCAGCCGACCTACGTGCTGGATATCCCCGACGGCCATGGCAAGGTCCCGATCGGGCCGGACTACCTGGCCGTGGAGGGCGAGGTCGAGGACCCGAACGGCGGGCGGCACGCCTATCCGCCCAAGGCGTAGGCCGGCCGGGCGCCCCTATCGCTGGACGATCGCCCCGGCGAAGTCGATCACGCACATGGCTCCGTACG
Organism: Caulobacter sp.; assembly: GCA_017745235.1. Lineage (GTDB taxonomy): Bacteria > Pseudomonadota > Alphaproteobacteria > Caulobacterales > Caulobacteraceae > Caulobacter. Next base: position 27,257 of record JAGHZU010000008.1, read on the forward strand.
ATCGGTGCGGGCCGCAGGCGACGCCGGCCGAGCGATAGGCCCCGGTGAAGATGTTCTTGCGGTGGCCGCGGCCCGGCACGCCGCTGTCGACGATCAGCTGGCGGACTATGTCGCGCGGGTCGTCATAGCCATACGAGATGTTCTCGGCCGAGAGGCTGGCCCAGACGCCGTTCTGGCGCAGGCGCTGGCCCAGCGAGCCCGCCGGGCCGTGGCCGACGTCGCCGCGCCGGCCCTGGGCGCTGGCGTGGGCCTGGGCGGCGGCGGCGATGCGCTGGTCCGCCTCCAGCGGGGGCAGGGGGCGCTGGCGCTGCAGGAAATCGATCGCCTCCTCGACGTCGGCGGCGTTCTCGCCGTAGCCCATGCCGCGCTCCAGGTCGCGGGCGTAGTCGGCGGGGCGGGTGCGGGCGAAGTTGATCTCGTCCAGGACGGCGTCGTCCAGGCCCATCGACCGGCCCATGGACCCGCTTGCGGGCTCGGCCAGGGCCAGGAGGGGGACGGCGCAGCAGGCCAGGGACGCGGCGGCGGCGACGCCGCGCAGGAACGCTAGGGACACGAACGCTACTCTCGAATTGTCAGGCCCCTCATCGCTCCGGATAGCACCGAGAATCAGCTTTGGGCGAGACGCCGATTGTCGCGGGTTCGGGGTCTTGCGCGAACGCCCACGAAAAAGGGCCTCCCGGTCCACCGGGAGGCCTTGGTCGGTCAGTCCGGCGGCGCCGTTCAGGCCGCCTTGGTCTTGCTCTTGGCCGCGCCGAACTTGGCGTTCAGCTCGCCGGTCAGGTAGCGCTTGGCCATGGCCGAGGTCGACAGGGCGCGGATCTGGCCCGCGTGGCCGGCCGCGCCGAACTGCACGAAGCGGTCCTGGCAGACCTTGCGCATGGCGTCCTTGGCGGGCTTGAGATAGGCGCGCGGGTCGAATTCGTGCGGCTTCTCCATCAGGATCTTGCGCACCGCGCCGGTGATGGCCAGGCGGTTGTCGGTGTCGACATTGACCTTGCGCACGCCGTGCTTGATGCCGCGCTGGATCTCTTCCACCGGCACGCCCCAGGTCTGGGGCATCTGGCCGCCGTGGGCGTTGATGATGTCCTGCAGCTCCTGCGGAACGCTGGAGCTGCCGTGCATCACCAGGTGGGTGTTGGGCAGGCGGCGGTGGATCTCCTCGATCACGTGCATGGCCAGGACGTCGCCGTCGGGCTTGCGCGTGAACTTGTAGGCCCCATGGCTGGTGCCCATGGCGATGGCCAGGGCGTCCACGCCGGTGGCCTGCACGAAGTCGACAGCCTGGTCGGGATCGGTCAGCAGCTCGTCGTGGCTCAGCTTGCCTTCGAAGCCGTGGCCGTCCTCGGCCTCGCCCATGCCCGTCTCCAGGCTGCCCAGCACGCCCAGCTCGCCTTCCACCGACACGCCGCAGGCGTGGGCCATCTCGACCACCCGGCGGGTGACCTCGACGTTGTACTCGTAGGTGGCGGGGGTCTTTGCGTCTTCCATCAGCGAGCCGTCCATCATCACCGAGGTGAAGCCGTACTGGATCGCCGTGGCGCAGGTGGCCGGGCCGTTGCCGTGGTCCTGGTGCATGCACACCGGGATGTGCGGATAGATCTCGGCCAGGGCGTCGATCATCTTGGCCAGCATGATGTCGTTGGCGTAGTTCCGCGCCCCGCGCGAGGCCTGGATGATGACCGGGGAGTCGACCGCGTCGGCCGCCTCCATGATGGCCAGGCCCTGTTCCATGTTGTTGATGTTGAAAGCGGGCAGCGCGTAGTCATGCTCCGCCGCATGATCCAGCAACTGCCTAAGCGTGATCCTCGCCACGTATGTTCTCCTGCAAGCGTGAAGTGAGTTGAGTCGTTTCTTGGTGTTGGGGCCCGGCGCTGATGCGCTCTTTGCCCAGGTTTTCCGGACTCTGACGGTCCGTATTTTCGGTGCGGCGCGCCTCCTATAGCGCGCCGCGCGGACGTTTCCTCCTAAAGTCGTCGCCCTTCTTCGATCAGGCTTCGAGGGCCGCGACGCCCGGGAGCGTCTTGCCTTCCATCCATTCCAGGAACGCGCCGCCGGCGGTCGAGACGAAGGTGAAATCGCCCGAGACGCCCGCGTGGTTCAACGCCGCGACGGTATCACCGCCGCCGGCCACGGCTACGAGTTTACCCGATTTGGCCAGCGATGCGGCATGTTTCGCCGCAGAAACGGTCGCTTCGTCGAACGGAGGGACCTCGAAAACGCCCAGCGGGCCGTTCCAGATCAAGGTGACGCTTTGATCCATGGCGGCCAGCAGGCGCTTGGCGCTCTCCGGGCCGGCGTCCAGGATCAGGTCGTCGGCCTGGACGCCGTCCAGCGGACGGACGGCGCTCTCGACCCCGGGAGCGACCTTCTTGGCCACCACCACGTCGACGGGCAGCAGCAGTTCGCAGCCGGCGGCCTGCGCTTTCTTCATGATCTCGCGGGCGGTGTCGGCCAGGTCCTTCTCGCAGAGGCTGGCGCCGACGTCGTGGCCCTGGGCGTAGAGGAAGGTGTTGGCCATGCCGCCGCCGATGGCCAGGCGGTCCAGCTTGGCGACCAGGTTGTTGAGCAGGTCCAGCTTGGTGGAGACCTTGGAGCCGCCGACGATGCCGATGACCGGCTTCTTCGGGTTGCCCAGGGCCGCGTCCAGGGCTTCCAGCTCGCGCTGCATGGCCAGGCCCGGATAGGCCGGCAGCAGCCTGGCGAGGCCCTCGGTCGAGGCGTGGGCGCGGTGGGCGGCGCTGAAGGCGTCGTCGACATAGAGGTCGCCATTGGCGGCCAGGGCCTTGGCGAAATCAGGGGCGTTCTTCTCTTCGCCGGCGTGGAAGCGGACGTTCTCCAAGAGGGCCACGCCGCCGTTCTCAAGGCCGTTGACGACCTCGGCGGCGGCCGGGCCGACGCAGTCCGAGGCGAAGGCCACCGGCTGCTCCAGCAGCTTGCTCAGCGGCTCGGCCACGAAGGCCAGGCTCATCTCCGGCACGACCTTGCCCTTGGGGCGGTCGAAGTGGGCCAGCAGGATGACCTTGGCGCCCTGGGTCGACAGGTAGTGGATGGTCGGCAGGGCCGCGCGCAGGCGGGTGTCGTCGGTGATCCGGCCGCCATCGACGGGCACGTTGAAGTCCACCCGGACCAGGGCGCGCTTGCCGGCGAGATCGGCGGTGTCGAGGGTGCGGAAGGGCATGTGTCTGATCTCGGTCTGCGAGCAAAAAGTTCGGGCTAGCGGCTAGCCCAGGCGAAAAGGCCAAGCAACGCTAGGGCGAGCGCCGCATAAGCCAAGCTGTGAGTTCTTCGTTTCAACGCGGCGATGACGAAGCGCACTAAAAACACGATCCAGGCGCTGGCCAGTAGCAGCAAGATAACGCCGGCCGCCAGGCTCCAGGGCGTCGGCGTGATGTTGATCGCGCTGACGCAGGTCTCACAACCCTGCTGCTGGGCGATGAATACGACCACCTTGAACAGCCCATGGCCGCCTGCCCGCCCAGCGGGCCAGGCAGTTAGGACAAGGATCAGCGGCGTCAGCCACGGCCGCGAGGGGGCTTGAGCGAGAGTGTCGGTCATCAAAGAAAAACCCCCGTCCTTCGGCAAGGGCGGGGGTTTTGATCATCTTACAGGAACTTCGCCATCTCGAGCGCGGTGTCGCTCATGCGGGTCGCGAAGCCCCATTCGTTGTCGTACCAGCTGAGCACGCGGACCAGCTTGCCCTCGATGACTTGCGTCTGGGGCAGGGCGGCCGTCGAGCTGGCGGCGATGTGGTTCATGTCGTGCGAGACCAGCGGGTCGGTGGTGGTGAACAGCACGCCGTTCATCGGACCGTCGGCGGCCGCCTGCAGGGCGGCGTTGACCTCGTCCACGGTGGTTTCGCGCGAGGGCACGACCTTCAGGTCGATGACCGAGACGTTCGGGGTCGGCACGCGGATCGACGAGCCGTCCAGCTTGCCCTTCAGGGCCGGCAGGACCAGGCCCAGGGCCTTAGCGGCGCCGGTCGAGGTGGGGATCATGCTGAGGGCCGCGGCGCGGGCGCGGTAGAGGTCCTTGTGCATGGTGTCCAGCGTGGGCTGGTCGCCGGTGTAGCTGTGGATCGTGGTCATGTAGCCACGCTCGATGCCGGTCAGGTCCTGCAGCACCTTGGCCACCGGG
>JAGHZU010000008.1:31482-151131 GCA_017745235.1 Caulobacter sp.
GCCACCGGCCAGGGCGTTGGTGGTGCACGAGCCGTTCGAGACGATGATGTCGTCGGCGGTCAGGGTCTCGTGGTTGACCTTGTAGACGATGGTCTTGTCGGCGCCGTCGGCGGGGGCCGAGACCAGCACGCGCTTGGCGCCGGCCTTCAGGTGGGCGGCGGCCTTGTCGCGGGCGGTGAAGATGCCGGTGCACTCGAAGGCGATGTCGACGCCCAGGTCCTTGTGCGGCAGCTCTTCGGGGTTGCGGATGGCCGTGACCTTGATCTTGCCCAGGCCGATGTCGATCCAGTCCTCGCCCGACGTCACCACGCCCGGGAAGCGGCCGTGCACGCTGTCGTAGCGCAGCAGGTGGGCGTTGGTCTCGACCGGGCCCAGGTCGTTGATGGCGACGACCTCGATGTCGCGGCGGGCGTGCTCGGCGATCGAACGGAGGACGAGACGTCCGATACGGCCGAAGCCGTTGATGGCGACGCGAAGAGCCATGAGGTCATTCTCCTAACGATCGTTCGGCCGGTGCGACCGACGTTCCTTGTTTTCGCAGGGCGTTTTGCGGGTGGGGCGGGGGAAGTCAAGCCCAAGAAACCTGCGCGAACGCTCACATGGGAGGGCCTATTGTGATCCGCACGCTTTCGTCGCCCAAATGTCGCCATGCCGGGTGGCGAAGCGGACAGCAGTCTATATGTTGCGCCGCATGATTGGACGATGCCGATGACCCCGGGCGAAGGGAACGCCCTCGAACTTGCCGCACGGCGCCTGGAACGGGCCGTGGCCCAGCTGGAACAGAAGCTGGTCGCAGAGCGCGCCGCCCGTGCGGCGGCCGCGCCCGCCGCCGCGCCTGTCGCGGAGTCGCCCGACCTGTTCGACGCCCAGGCCGTGGCCGAGTCCAAGGCCGCCAAGCTGGCCGCCGACCTGGAGGCCGCCCGCGTCCGCGAGAAGGCGCTGGAGGAAGCCGGCGAGCAGGCGTCCGAGGCCCTGGGCCGCGCCATCGCCGAGATCCGCGCCGCCCTGGGCGACGAGAGCCTGATCACCGAGGGCGTCCACGACGACGAGGAAGACGACCTGGACGAGGAGGGCGACCTCTTCCCCGAGGATCGCCCGGAAAAGGGAGCCTGATCCATGGCCCAGCTGACCATCCAGGTGAACGGCCGGCCCTATACGGTCGGCTGCGAGGACGGGCAGGAAGCCCACCTGCTGGAGATCGCGCGGCTGTTCGACCGCCAGGTGCGGCAGGTCAGCCAGGACGTCGGCCAGCTGGGCGAGACGCGCCTGTTCCTGATGGGCGCCCTGCTGCTGGCCGACGAGCTGAGCGACCTGAAGCTGCGCCTGGCCCACGCCCAGTCCGAGCTGGCCCGCCTGCAGACCGAGCAGACCCGCGTGGAGATCCGCGCGATAAAGGCGCTGGACGCCGCCTCCGAGAAGATCGAGGCCCTGGTCCAGGGCGGATGAGCGCGCGGGCCGCGATCCTGGTCGCCGCGATCCTGGCGAGCCCCTTGCCGGCCTTCGCCGGATCCAGCGTCCCCGCCGCCGAGTCGTCCGCCGCGCCGCTTCAGGCCATTCCCGTCGACCTGCGGGTTCCCTTCGCGCCCGTTCCCGTGGCGGCCGAAGGGCGCCGCCACCTGGTCTACGAACTTCACCTGACCAACATGGCGGCCGCCCCGCTCGAGCTGGAGCGGCTGGAGGTGCTGGATCCGTCGGGCGCTGTGGTCGCCGCCTATGAAGGCGAGGCGCTGAAGGGCGTGCTGGCGCGGCCGGGAACGCCGGGCCTGCCCGACGTCCGCGCGATCGGCGGCGGCTTGTCGGCCGTGGCCTTCATCGACGTGATCGCCCCGGCCACGGGCGCGCCGCCCGCGGCCCTGACCCACCGCCTGATGTTCCGGCCCGTCACCCCGGCCAATGCGCCCTCGGCCCAGAGCCGGGTCGACGGCGGCCGCGTCGTCGTCTCGCGCGAGCGCCCACCCCTGCTGGGGCCCCCGCTGCGGGGCGGAGGCTGGGTGGCCTCGCACGCCCTGTCCAACGACTCCGTGCACCGACGCAGCCTGATCACCGTCGAGGGCGCGGCGCGGATCTCCCAGCGCTTCGCCATCGACTGGACCCGGATCGGTCCCGATGGCCAGGTGTTCCGCGGCGACCCCGCCGACAACGCCCACTGGACACCGTGGAACGCGCAGGTTCTGGCCGTGGCCGGCGGGGTGGTGGTCGAGCGCGCCGACGGCGTTCCCGAGAACGATCCCACCGCCGACGCCAAGGCCGTGCCGATCACGGTGGACAACGCCACGGGCGATCACCTGGTGATCGACATCGGCGGCGGCCTCTACGTGACCTACGCCCATCTGCGCCCGGGCTCGCTGCGCGTGGCCCTGGGCCAGAAGGTGCGGCGCGGCCAGGTGATCGCGGCGCTGGGCAATTCGGGCAAGTCCGATGCGCCGCACCTGCACCTGCAACTGACCGACGGCCCCGCGCCCCTGGCCTCGGAGGGCCTGCCCCTGGTGTTCGAGCGCTTCGGCCTGCAGGGCCACCTGCCGTCGCTGAAGGTGCTGGCGGACGGCACGGGCTGGCGGGCCAGCGAGCCCGTCCAGGAACGCCGGGGCGAGACGCCGGTCCTGAACGCCGTGGCGGCCTTCCCCGAGCGCTGAGGACGGGGGCTAGTCTTCCAGCGGCGGTGACAGGTCCTGGCCGCCGTGCATCAGGCGATCGATCACCACCATGGTCGGGGTGATATGGAACGCGATCATCGTGCGTCGTTCGAAGCCCAACAAGCGAAGTCCGGGCCGGATATCCTCCCTAAGGCGGCCCTGCTCTGGGAACTCGGCAAGGCCTGTGCATCGGGTTTCCAGGCGATCGACATAGGCCATGGCTGCGTTGGGCGCGCCGCGCTCGGCGATATAGCGATAGAGGGCGAAGAGGTCGTCACGCGCCTCAGGCGAGAAGACGACCCTTCGAGCCACCTCAGCCCTTCAGGCGGTCGGCGTGGTGGGCCCGGATGGCGGCGAACACGTCCTTCGCGGAAAGGCCGCGGCCCGGATCGGCCTGCATTGCGTCATAGGCCGGCGCGACATCCTCGCGCAGCCAGCGCTCCACGGCCGCGTCGCGTTCCTGCAAGGCCCGCAGGCCGGCTCGCACCACCTCGCTGGCGGACGCGTAGCTGCCGGACCGCACCAGTTGGTCGACATACTTCGACTGTTCTGGCGGCAGGCTGACGGTGCGCTTGCTGGCGGCGGACATGGCGGCAGGATAGCAGCCGGTGTGAAGGATGCATACCGCATCGTTCGACGCCCCTCCGCGTCGAACCACCCCTATCGCGAGGCCGCCTCAGTCCCTATATTGCTCCTCGGCGGGTCAGCTGTGGCCCTCGTCGAAGATTTCTAATCCCAGGGACCTTAAATCGACTCTCGGGATCTGTTCCCTCCCGTGGCCGTGGCTGCGGGAACACGGAGCCCACCTGTACTACCAGGTTCGAGTGGATTGAAACGTCTTCACGGTTCTTCATGGCGCCGCCACCTTTCCCCCTATGACCCTTCCCGATCCCGTCGCCGCCAAGGCCGCCCTGCGCCTGCTGGTGCGTAACCGCCGCAAGGACCTGGCCAAGGCCCGACCCGACGCCGACCGGGCGGTCGTGGAGGTGGCTCGCGCGCCCCTGGCCGCCCGCTTCCCCGATCCCGCCGGCAAGGTCGCGGCGCTGTACGTGGCCCTGGGCTCGGAGCTGGACCCGCGAACCCTGGCCGAGGCGTTGGCCGCCCAAGGCTGGACCCTGGCCCTGCCCAGCGTCGAGGGAGCCCAGCGCGCAATGGTCTTCCGTCGCTGGGCGCCCGGCCAGCCGCTAACGCGCGACGCCATCGGCATGACGGCCCCCGAACCCTCCAGTCCCCTCGTCGAGCCCGACCTGGTGGTCGCGCCCCTGCTGGCGTTCGACCGCCGGGGGCGGCGCCTGGGGCAGGGCGGGGGTTATTACGACCGGGCGCTGGAGGCCCTGCGGGCCCGGCGCGAGGTGTTCGTCCTGGGCCTGGCCTATGTGGGCCAGGAGACACACGGCCTGCCGAACGAACCGCACGACCAAGGTTTGGACGCCATTCTGACGGAAAGCGAGTATATCGCGGTCCGAAAGGAATAACGGATGCGCTTTGCTTTCTTCGGCGACGTCGTGGGCAAGTCCGGCCGCGACGGCCTGGCCGACCATCTGCCCGCCCTGCGTCGCCAGCTGGGCCTGGAGTTCGTGATCATCAACGCCGAGAACGCCGCGGCGGGCTTCGGGATCACCGAGAACACCGCCCGCGAACTGTTCGAAGCCGGGGCCGACTGCCTGACGCTGGGCAACCATAGCTGGGACCAGCGCGAGGCCCTGACCTACATCGTGCGCGAGCCGCGCCTGATCCGTCCGGCCAACTATCCGATCCTGTCCGACGCCCCCGGGCGCGGCAGCCACCTGTTCCAGACGGACTCGGGCAGGACGATCTTCGTCGTCAACCTGCTGGGCCGGGTGCACATGGACGCCATGGACGACCCCTTCGCGGCCGTCGACCGCGAGCTGGACAAGGCGCCGCTGGGCCAGGTGGCCGACGCGGTGGTGGTCGACATGCACTGCGAGGCCACGTCCGAGAAGATGGCCATGGGCCACTATTGCGACGGCCGCGCCAGCCTGGTGGTGGGCACCCACACCCACGTGCCGACCGCCGACGCCCAGGTGCTGCCGGGCGGCACCGCCTACCAGACCGACGCGGGCGCCTGCGCCGACTACGACAGCGTGATCGGCAACCAGAAGGAAGAGCCGCTGCGCCGGTTCACCACCAAGATCAGCGGCGGCCGCTACCAGCCCGCCAGCGGACCAGCCACGGTCTGCGGCGTGTTCGTCGAGACCGACGACCGCACGGGCCTGGCGGTGCGGGTGGAGCCGATCCGCGTGGGCGGGCGGCTGAAGGAATATATCCCGGCCGTCTGACCCTCTCCCGTCGGAGAGGGATCAACGCGCTTGCGCCTGCCGTATCTTCGGTCTCAGTCTCCGGGCGCGTTCGAACCCTTCGATGGAGCCCCTCCCATGACCGACGCCGTCTACACCGCCCACGCCCACGCCGTGGGCGGGCGCAACGGAACCGCCAAGGCCGACGACGGCCATCTGGACGTCAAGCTGGCCTTCCCCAAGTCGATGGGCGGCAGCGGCGACGGGACCAATCCGGAATCGCTGTTCGCGGCCGGCTACGGCGCCTGCTTCCTGGGCGCGCTGGGCCTGGTGGCCCGCAACCAGGGGGTCAAGCTGGGCGAGCACGCCCTGGACGTCGAGGTCGACCTGATCAAGGACGACGTCAGCTTCCATGTCGGCGCGCGGCTGACCCTGACCGCGCCGGAGATCGACCGCGAAACGGCCGAGAAGCTGCTGATCGCCGCCCACGAGGTGTGCCCCTATTCCAAGGCCACGCGCGGCAACATCGATGTCGAGCTGAAGGTCGCGTAAGGTCCAGCTGGGCCCGTTCCGGCGTCGCCGGGACGGGCCCAGCGCCTGGACGTCGGGCCGGTTCCCGAACTCGCGGTCGCACGGAAGGGTGACAAAACCCCGCGCCAGACGCTAGAAGCGCGCCCTACCTTTCCATTCGCAGACCAAGAGAAGAGCCCCGCGATGGCCGGCCACTCGAAATTCAAGAACATCATGCACCGCAAGGGCCGCGCCGACGCCGCGCGTTCCAAGCTGTTCTCCAAGCTGTCGCGGGAAATCACCGTCGCGGCCAAGGCGGGCCTGCCCGATCCGGCCATGAACCCGCGCCTTCGCCTGGCCGTGAACAACGCCAAGGCCGAAAGCCTGCCCAAGGACGTCATCGACCGCGCGATCAAGAAGTCGCAGATGGGCGACGCGGCCGACTACACCGAGATCCGCTACGAAGGCGTGGCCGCCGGCGGCGTCGGGATCATCGTCGAGGTGCTGACCGACAACAAGAACCGCGCCGCCGCCAACGTCCGCTCCTACTTCACCAAGATGGGCGGCAACATGGGGGCCACCGGCTCGGTGACCTTCAACTACGACCGCGTGGGCCAGATCACCTATCCGGCCAAGGCCGCGTCGGAAGACGACATGATGGAGGCGGCCATCGAGGCCGGCGCCGACGACGTCGTGTCGGACATGGACGAAGAGGGCGAGGGCCATACGGTCTACACCGGCTTCGAGGACCTGAACGAGGTCGCCGCCGCCCTGGAAGCCAAGTTCGGCCCCGCCGCCAACACCAAGATCGCCTGGCGTCCGAAGATCCAGGTGCCGGTCACCGGCGACGCCGTGGCCACCCTGATGAAGCTGCTGGACATGCTGGACGAGGACGACGACGTCCAGGCCGTCTACTCCAACGAAGACATCAGCGACGAAGACGCCGCCAAGCTGGCGTAGTCGAAGCGAGAGGGCGGTTCCCCTCGGTCGGCTTCGCCGACAGCGCCTCCGGAAGGGGAGCATCTGGGCTAGGTAGATCCTCCCCCTCGGGGGTGGTGGCCCGGAGGGCCGGAGTGGGATCGCTCCGGCCTCCTCGCTCGTTACCTCCACCATGGACCCGTTGCTCCACATCGTCGCCCCGATCGCCGGCGCCCTGGCGGCCGGCGGGGCGATCGGCTTCGAGCGTGAATATCGAGCCCGTCCGGCGGGCCTGCGCACCCACATGCTGGTGTGCCTGGCGGCCTGCGTCCTGATGCTGGCGGCCGTGCACCAACTGGACTGGATGCGGGCCACGCCCCTGGCGGCCATCCGCATCGATCCCGTCCGCATGGCCCACGGCGTGCTGACGGGCGTCGGCTTCCTGTGCGGCGGGGTGATCTTCCAGCAGGGGCCGTCGGTGCACGGCCTGACCACGGCGGCCTCGCTCTGGACCACTTCGGCGATCGGCATGCTGTTCGGCATGGGCCTGTGGCCTCTGGGGGCGACGGTCACCGTCATCGTGCTGGTCGTGCTCAGCGCCGCCCGCTGGCTGGACAAGCACATGCCCCGGAAGAACTTCGCCGAGGTCATGGTGCGTTCGCGTCGCGACGCGGCGATCGACGAGCCCGAGCTGCGCGCCCTCCTGCGCGGCTTCGGCCTCAACGGCGCGCGGCTGGACGAGCGGGCCGACCTGGAGACCTTCGAGCTGTCGGGCCCGTTCTCCGGCCACGACGCCCTGCGGCTGGACGACCTGTCGACCGCCCTGCGCGCCGACCCCCGCGTGATCGCCTTCGAGATCAGGCCGCGGAAGGACTAGGCGGCAGGCTCACGTGTTCCAGTTCAACTCGCCGTCACCCCGGAAGCCTCGCAGAGGCTGTTCGGGCTGCGCTTCGGCCGGGCGGAGATTTGGCCCCCTGCCCTTGAACCCGATCCCCGGATCGGTGTGTTCTGACGGTGTCGCCACGACGGGGCCGTCATGGAATTCCTCAAGTTCATCCGCTCGATCGAGGAGCTGCTCTACGAGGTGATGACCTGGCTGCTGTTCTATCCGCGCACGATGTGGCGGGTGCTGGCGCGGCCGGGCAGCCTGATCGCCGAGACGACCAGCGAACTGGGCCAGGATGTCGAGCAGCAGTTCACCGACCTGGTCAGCCCGCCGCTGTTCCTGATGCTGTCGATCCTGCTGGCCCACGCCCTGGAACTGACCGCGCACATCGGCGCCGCGCCGATGAAGTCGGAGCTGGCCCAGCGGGTGATGGCCTCCGACACCAACCTGCTGATCTTCCGGGTGGTGGTGTTCAGCCTGTTTCCGCTGGTGATGGCGGTGGGGCTGCTCAAGCGCCTGAAGCTGCCGATCGACCGCGAGACCCTGCGCCGGCCCTTCTACCTGCAATGCTTCTACGCCGCTCCCTTCGCGGTGTTCACCTCGGCCGGGGTGACGCTGGCGCGCACGCATCTGCCGGATCCCGTCCGCGCGGCGGGCCTTGTGCTGTGGCTGGCCACGACCGGCTGGTACCTGGCGGTCGAGGCCAACTGGTTCCGGGGCCGCCTGGGCGTGAGCCTCCCGCGCGGCTTCCTGATCGCCGCCGGGCGCCTGGCCCTGGGCTTCCTGCTGACCGTGCTGGCCGGCCTGGTGCTGATCGGCCCGGCGATGGCGTAAGAGGTGCGTGAAGACCCTGCGGCGGCCTTCCAGGAACCGGGGGCGCCGCGCTACAATCGCACCATGCCGCTGCGCCTTCACATCGATACCGATTGCGGCGTGGACGACGCCCTGGCCCTGGCCATGCTGGCGCGCTCGCCGGACGCCGTCGAGATCGTCTCGGCCTCGGCCGTGTTCGGCAACACCTATGTCGACCAGGCCGCCGCCAATGCGCGCGGGGTGCTGCGCCTGGCCGGCTGTCCGGCCGAGGTCTATATCGGCGCCGGCTCGGGCGTGGCCCGCCGGCGGGTGGAGCGGATGCGGCCGGCCCATGGGGTGGACGGCCTGAACGGGGCGGGGTTCTCGCAGCGCTGGAAGCTGCCGGAGATGGATCGCGGGCAGGGCGGCAGCCTGCTGGCCTTCCGCGCCCGCGCCCGGGTGTCGGGCCTGTTCCTGGGGCCGCTGACCAACCTCGCCAACGGCCTGCTGGAAGATCCGACGGCCTTCCGCGACTGGCGACCGACCGTGATGGCCGGCGCCTTCGCCGTGGAGGGCAAGGCCAGCGGCGGGGCCGACTTCAACACCTGGAGCGACGCCGAGGCCCTGGCCCGGGTGCTGGAGCGGGGCGTGCGCCCACGCCTGGTCCCGCTGGACGTGACCTCGCGCGTGACCCTGACGTCGGAGGCGATGGGCGTGGGCTCGCGGGCCTGCGGCACGCCGCTGTCGGCGCGGCTGAACAAGGCGGTGGGACCCTACATGGCCTTCCATCGCCAGGCCTGGGGACTGGAGAACGGCTGTCATCCGCACGACGCCGTGGCGGCCGTCAGCCTGATCGCGCCCGAGCTCTATGCGTTCGAGCCCGCCCGCCTGCGGGTGGTCACCGACGGAACGCGTCTGGGCCGGATCGAGCGCGTGGAGGGCGAGCCCAACGCCGAGGTCTGCGTGGACGTCGACGCCGCGGCGGTGGAGCGGATGCTGCTGGAGCGGCTGTTCTGCGCGGCGGTGGCGGCCTAGTTCCCCCAAAACATCCGGTTAAGCCTTCGTTAGGCAAGTCGCGGGATTTGCTGGAGGCGACCCCGCGCCTTTTCTTGCGGCGAAATCCGGGCGACAGTGCGAGAACACATGATGAACGCGAATCGCACCCCCATCCGCATCCTCGGCCTGGATCCCGGCCTGCGCCGCACGGGCTGGGGCGTGCTCAGCGTCGAGGGCTCGCGCATGAGCCACGTCGCCCACGGGGTGATCGCGCCCGACGAGAAGGCCGACTTCGCCTGGCGGCTGCTGCAGCTGTTCGAGGGGATCGGCGCGGTGATCGCCCAGTATCGCCCGGACGAGGCGGCGGTCGAGGAAGTGTTCCTCAACACCAACGCCCAGTCGACGCTGAAGCTGGGCCACGCCCGCGCCGCCTCGCTGATCGCGCCGGCCCAGGCGGGCCTGAGCGTGGCCGAATATTCCACCCGCCTGGTCAAGAAGGCGGTGGTGGGCACCGGCGCGGCCGACAAGAGCCAGATCGGCTTCATGATCGCCCGCCTCCTGCCCACGGCCGGCAAGACCACGGCCGACGCCGCCGACGCCCTGGCCGTGGCCATCACCCACGCCAACCTTCGCCAGGCCAACGCCCGGAGAGTCGCATGATCGGGAGACTGCGCGGCGCCGTCGGCGAGATCGGCGAGGAAGAGGCCCTGATCGACGTGATGGGCGTGGGCTATCTGGTCCGCTGCGGGGCGCGCACCCTGCAGCGCCTGCCGGCCCTGGGCGAGGAGACCCTGCTGCACATCGAGAGCCAGTGGAGCGAGAGCGCGGGCCTGCGCCTCTACGGCTTCCTGGCCCGCGACGAGCGCCGCGCCTTCGTGCTGCTGCAGGCCATCCAGGGCGTGGGCCCCAAGGCCGCCATGGCGGTGCTGGACGTGCTGTCGCCGGCCGAACTGGCCTCGGCGGTGGCGCGCGAGGACAAGGCCGCCGTGGGCCGCGCCAACGGCGTGGGGCCCAAGCTGGCCCTGCGCATCGTCACCGAGCTGAAGGACAAGCCGATCGTCGACGGGCCGGTGTTCATGGGCGCGCCGACGAGCGCGGCGTCCGCCGCGCCGGCCAAGGCCGCCCCCACCGGCGACGCCGTGGCGGCGTTGATGGGCCTGGGCGTGGCCGAGGTCAACGCCCGCCGCGTGGTCGAGGCCGCCGCGGACCGGCTGGGCGAGACGGCGACCGTGCAGCAGCTGATCAAGGCTGGCCTGCAGGAGCTGGGGCGGTGAGGAACGCGCTGTCCCCCTCCGACCCTCCGGGCCATCTCCCCCAGGGGGGGAGGATTTACGCCGAGCCGATGCTCTCCCTTTGGGGGAACTGTCGCGGAGCGACTGAGAGGGGCTCCCAACGATGACCCGCATCGTCTCCGGCGAAGCCCAGCACGGCGAAGCCATCCCGGGCGCCAGCGACCGCGCCCTGCGGCCCCAGACCCTGGCCGAATTCGTCGGTCAGGAGCAGGCCAAGGGCAACCTGCGCATCTTCATCGAGGCGGCCAAGGGCCGGGGCGAGGCCCTGGACCACGTGCTGCTGTTCGGCCCGCCAGGCCTGGGCAAGACCACCCTGGCCCAGATCGTCGCGCGCGAGCTGGGCGTGAACTTCCGCGCCACCTCGGGCCCGGTGCTGAACAAGCCCGGCGACCTGGCGGCGATCCTGACGAACCTGGAAGCCAACGACGTCCTGTTCATCGACGAGATCCACCGCCTGCCCTCGACCGTGGAGGAGATCCTCTATCCGGCGATGGAGGACCACGTGCTGGACCTGGTGATCGGCGAGGGGCCGTCGGCGCGCTCGATCCGTATCGACCTGGCGCCCTTCACCCTGGTGGCCGCCACGACGCGGGCGGGCATGCTGGCCACGCCCCTGCGCGACCGCTTCGGCATTCCGGTGCGGCTGGAGTTCTACACCCCGGCCGAATTGCGGCACGTGCTGCTGCACGCCGCGCGGAAGATGGGCGCGCTGCTGTCGGACGACGGGGCCGACGAGATCGCCAAGCGCGCCCGCGGCACTCCGCGCGTGGCCGGCCGACTGCTGCGCCGGGTGCGCGATTTCGCCACCGCCGACGGCGCGGCGGTCATCGACCGCAAGGCCGCCGGCATGGCCCTGGCGCGGCTGGAGGTGGACGAGAGCGGGCTGGACAGCCTCGACCGCCGCTACCTGCGCGCCATGATCGACAATTACGGCGGCGGCCCGGTGGGCGTGGAGACCATGGCCTACGCCATCGCCGAGGCCCGCGACGCGGTGGAGGACGTGATCGAGCCCTACCTGATGCAGCAGGGTTTCATCCAGCGCACCCCGCGCGGCCGCATGGCCTGCGGCAAGGCTTACCTGCACCTGGGCTTGCCCGAGCCGCAGTCCGCTCCGAAGATCGTCCAGGGCGGGCTGTTCGGGGACGAGTAGCGGCCCGGGAGACCAGCATGGGCCGTGGCGACGTCATCGAGGTTTCGAAGGCCGGGCGGCCGCCCGACGCGATGGTCTCGCGCGGGCGGTCGTGGTTTCCGAAGCTTCCGCCCGGGTCGCCAGGGAAGCCGCCGCGCGGGGCTTCGCCCGGTCCGGGGCGTCCCAACGTCTGGTCGTTCCACACCGCCCTGTCGCCCGATCAGGTCGGCGCCCATCTGGCGCGTGGGGTGGGGCGCGAGGGCGACGATCAGGGCCCCGAGCCCATCGTCGGCGTTTTCCGGCCGGGGGCGGCCCGGCTTCATCGCCGTCCCACCGCCTCCAACAAGGCCAAGCTGCCGATGGGGGTGGACTGGGCGGCCGAGGGCGAAGGCAGTCGAGTGACCTGCCGCATGCGCCCGCCGCCTGCGCTGGTGCTTGTGGCCGGGGCCTGGCTGGCCGCGACCATGAGGGCGGTCGGCGACGTTCCGGGCGCGATCATGGCGCTGGCGCTTCACCAGGACCATCTCCCTGGCCGCAGTCGCGACACGCCGCTGGGCGACCTGATCGACGCGGTGGTGATGCTGGCGGTGGCGTTCGGGGGGCTGCGGATCGTACGCGGGTTCATGGACCGCGACCGCGTCTTCCTGCTGGACCACGTCACCCGCGCGCTTGAGGCTGGCGCCGTACGAGGGGCGCGGGAATAGCGCCGCCTCAAACAAGCGTGGGACGGGCTTGCCCGAAGTGTGGTCCGCCTCAAAAGAACGTCCGGGGGAAATTGGGATGAACTGGCCTGGTCGCCGTTGGCGGTTCCAGACGAGGCTGACGCCGGAGCAAATGCGCAGAGCGCCTGGGGGATGAGGTCGACGGCTATTTCGGTCTTGGTCGCTGGCTGGCCCGGAACGAGACGCGTTCCTCGAGCAGTTCCTGCGCGGCCGCCTCGAGGCCCGCCCTTCGATCGTCGAGGTGTTCGGCTAGGGGACGTCCCCTCTCCCCCTTCCGGAGCGACCTCGCTACAACGAGGTGATGACCGATCTTCCCGAACCCACCGCCGGCGTCTTCCACGGCCGCGAGCACCAGCTGCCGGTCCGGATCTATTACGAGGACACCGACTTCTCCGGCATCGTCTACCACGCCAACTACCTGCGCTATTTCGAGCGGGGGCGGAGCGACTTCTTCCGGATGATCGGGATCTCGCACAGCGAGCTGGCGACGATCGACACGGCCTTCGCCCTGACGCGCATGGAGATTGACTTCAAGAAGGCCGCCCGGGTCGACGACGCGCTGGTGGTGCGCACCACCTACGACCGGATCAAGGGCGCGCGCCTGCACGTGACCCAGCGCATCACCCGGGGCGAGGACCTGATCGCCGTGGCGAGCGTGGAGGCCATCTGCATCACCCTGGACGGCCGCCCCCGCAAGCCTTCGCCCGACATGGTGGCCAAGCTGGCGCCGTGGGTCGAGCCGGCCTGACCGCGCCGTCGCCTGCAAAAGGCAAGACGAGGAAAAAACTCGTCCGGCCGGCGATCGTCATAGTTTCAACATTGCCCCGCTTCATGCCAGTAAGGCGCAACGGAACCGGAGCGGGCGCGCTATGACCCACTCCTGATATTTGACGCCCCAACGGAGCATACCCCGCATGGACGCCGCCGCAGGCCCCCAGAGCTTCTCCTTCTTCTCGCTGTTCATGCAGGCCGACTGGGTGGTCAAGGGCGTGATGATCGGCCTGATCCTGGCCTCGCTGGGGTCGTGGGCAGTGATTCTGGACAAGCTGTTCCGCTTCGGCGCCGCCAACCGCGCGGCCGAGCGTTTCGAAGACCAGGTCGGTTCGGGCCAGGGCCTGGAGGAGGTCGCCGCCCAGGCCGGCCCCAACCCGCGCGAGCCGCTGCCGCGCATGCTGCAGGCCGCCCTGAAGGAATGGCGCGACGCCAAGGCCAAAGGCCCGATCGGCGAGGCCCAGGCCGCGTTCCTGATCCAGCGCATCGATCGCATGATGGACACCCTGATCGCCCGCGAGAGCAGCAAGGCCGAGGACGGCCTGGGCAGCCTGGCGATCGTGGCCACCGCCAGCCCGTTCATCGGCCTGTTCGGCACGGTCTGGGGCATCATGCACGCCTTCCAGAACATCGCGATCTCGAAGAACACCTCGCTGGCCGTGGTGGCTCCTTCGATCGCCGAAGCCCTGTTCGCCACGGCCGTGGGCCTGATCGCCGCCATCCCGGCCTATATCGCCTACAACAAGTTCTCGACCGACGCGGGCAAGTACGCCGGCCGCCTGGAGAACTTCGCCGACGACCTGTCGACGGCCATCCAGCGCCGCCTGGCCGAGCGGGTCTGATCCCATGGCCATGTCCGCCAACGACGCCTTCGCCACCGGCGGCCGACGCGGCCGCCGTCGCGGCCGTCGCCGGGGCAAGGGCGCCCTGTCCGAGATCAACGTCACCCCGCTGGTCGACGTGATGCTGGTGCTGCTGATCATCTTCATGATCAGCGCACCGCTGCTGACGGCCGGCGTGCCGCTGGAGCTGCCCAAGACCGAGGCCGCCGCCCTGCAGAACCAGCAGGAGCCGCTGACCGTCTCGATCAAGGCCGACGGCGCGGTGTTCATCGGCGAGACCGAGAGCCCGTTCGCCGAACTGGCGCCGCGCGTCAGCGCCATCGCCGGCGACGGCTACGACAAGCCGATCTTTGTGCGCGCCGACGGCAAGGCCAGCTATGCGGTCGTCGCCCAGGTGATGGCGGCCCTGTCCCGCGCCGGCTTCACCAAGATCAACCTGCTCACCGACACCGGCGGTCCGTCGTCCGGAGAGGCCCCGGCTTCGACTTCGGCCCAGGCTCCCGGCGACGGCCTGCGCCCGGCGCAGTAGGGGATCGCCGTGACCCGTCGCGAAGATCGCGCCAACCTGTCGCCGGCCCTGGTGGGGTCGGTCGTCCTGCACGGGGCCGTGGTCGCCGCGATCATGATTGGCTGGCCCTGGAGGCCGTCCAAGCCGATCGTGATCGGGGAGAGCGTGCCGGTGACCATCGTCACCGAGGGCCCCACCAACGTGCGTCCCGCCCAGGAGGCGCCGCAGGAGCAGACGGCCCAGACCGAGGAGCCGACGCCGGACGCCACGCCCGAGCCGCCGGCCCCCGTTCCCGCGCCCCAGCCCCAGCCCGCGCCGCCGAAGGCCCAGCCGGTCCCCACGCCGCTCAAGCCAACCCCCGCGCCGCCGACGCCCGCTCCCAAGCCGACCCCGACGCCGGCCAAGCCGACGCCCGCCAAGCCGGCGCCCTCCAAGCCCGAGCCCGACTTCTTCTCGTCGCTGGAGAAGACTCTGTCCAAGGCACCCAAGTCGACCGGCAAGCCGGCGTCCAGCGCGCCCAAGGGGCCGACGCGTCCGGAAACCGCCACCCAGGCCCGTCCGGGCGCAGGGGCGATGACCGGCCTGCAGGCCGCGGCCATCAACGGCATGAAGGACGAGATCCAGCGCCGCTGGAACCCCAACTGCGAGGTCGAGGGCGGCGCCGACGTGCAGGTCAAGGTGTCGTTCAAGCTTGCGCCGGGCGGGCGCATCGTCGGCGCCGTCACCGCCGGCGGGGCCGAGAACTCGCCCAACGCCACGGTCAAGGCCGCGGCCGACCGCGCCATCCGGGCCGTCTACCAGTCGGCGCCCTTCGAGGGCCTGCCGCCCGACTATTACGGCCAGCAACTGAACCTGAACTTCAAGGCGCGCGACGCCTGCGCCGCGCGATAGGGAGGACCCGACGATGAACCTCAAGTCCCTGCTGACCGGCATGGCCGGCGCGGCCGTCCTGGCCCTTTCGTTCGCGGCCGTGGCCGCCCCCGGCGTGGCCCGCGCCCAGATCGAGGTCGACATCGACAAGGGCGCGGTCAAGCCGCTGCCGGTGGCCATCCCCGCCTTCTCGGGCGGCGGACGCGGCGCCGACATCGCCCAGGTCATCAGCGGCAACCTCGAGCGCTCGGGCCTGTTCCAGCCGCTCAGCACCGCCGGCGTGGCCGACAAGCTGGGCGACGTGAACGTGCAGCCGCGCTTCCCCGACTGGCAGGCGACCGGCGCCCAGGCGCTGATCAACGGCCAGGTCACGGTCGGGGCCGACGGCCAGCTGCGCGTGGACTTCCGCCTGTGGGACACCTTCAGCCAGCAGCAGCTGCTGGGCCTGCAGTTCACCTCGACCGCCGAGAACTGGCGGCGCGTGGCCCACAAGATCAGCGACGCCGTCTATGAGCGCCTGACCGGCGAGAAGGGCTATTTCGACACCCGCGTGGCCTTCGTGGCCGAGAGCGGCGGCAAGCTGAACCGTGTCAAGAAGCTGGCCATCATGGACCAGGACGGGGCCAACCCCAGCTACATCACCGACGGGTCGTACATCGTCATGACCCCGCGCTTCTCGGCGACGAGCCAGGAAATCACCTACATGGCGCTGCGGCCCACGGGCTCCAGCATCTACCTGCTGAACCTGCAGACGGGCCGCACCGAGACCGTCGGCAAGTTCCCGGGCATGGTCTTCGCCCCGCGCTTCTCGCCGGACGGGACCAAGGTGGCCTTCTCGGTCGAAAAGAACGGCAACAGCGACATCTACGTGATGGACCTGCGCAGCCGGCAGTCGACCCGGATCACCACCGACCCGGCCATCGACACCTCGCCTTCGTTCTCGCCCGATGGCAGCAAGATCGTCTTCAACTCCGACCGCGGCGGCCAGGCCCAGCTCTACGTGATGAACGCCGACGGCAGCGGCGTGCGCCGCATCTCCGGCGGCGGCGGGCGCTACACCACCCCGGTCTGGAGCCCGCGCGGCGACTACATCGCCTTCACCAAGCAGACGGGCGGGGAGTTCCACATCGGCGTGATGCGCCCCGACGGCGGCGACGAGCGCCTGCTGACCACCAGCTATCTGGACGAGGGCCCCACCTGGGCGCCCAACGGGCGGGTGCTGATGTTCTCGCGCGAGAGCGCCAGCGGCGTCTCGCGGCTGTGGAGCGTGGACATCACCGGCCGCATCCTGCGCCCCGCCGCCTACACCGGCGCGGCGTCCGACCCGGCCTGGTCGCCGCTGCTGGACTGATCCACGGTCAACCTCCAGGGTCGTCCACCCCATTTTTTGGCAACCTTCGCCGTAAAAGCGCGTTGCTGTGCTGTCGTTCATCCAGCGTTCACCCGGCGGATGAAACGACAGACGCGTGCGACAATCTGACGCCATTGTGAGGACCAGGGTTCGATTTCGCACAGCGCCGCAAGTCCAGCGCGCGTAAGAATGAGCAACCCCGGTCGTGGATTTGAGGAGAAATTGGATGAGCTTCGACACCAAACGCGTCGCTAGACTGGCGCTGATCGGCGTGGCCGCCGCTTCGCTGGCCGCCTGCGCTTCGCGGCCGAAGCCCACCGGCCCGGTGGCCCCGACGCCGCCGGCTCCGACCCAGGAAGCGCCGCCGCCCTACACCCCGCCGCCGGCCCAGCCGGTCGACCAGGGCCCCGTGCCCGGTTCGGTGCAGGACTTCGTCGTCAACATCGGCGAGCGCATCTACTTCGACACCGACAGCTACGACATCCGCGCCGACGCCCAGCCGACCTTGGCCGCCCAGGCCCAGTGGCTGAACCGCTATCCGGCCGTGAAGGTCCGCATCGAAGGCAACGCCGACGAACGCGGCACCCGCGAATACAACCTGGCCCTGGGCGCTCGCCGCGCCAACGCCATCCGCGTCTTCCTGACCGGCCAGGGCGTCTCGGCCTCGCGCATCGAGACGATCTCGTACGGCAAGGAACGTCCGATCGATCCGGGCACGGGCGAAGAGGCCTGGGCCAAGAACCGTAACGGCCGCACCGCCATCACCGACGGCGCGCGCTAAGCCTTGGCTCCCTTCCCCCTCGATTGGGGGAAGGGCCGGGGATCGGGGGTGGCGACGGCCGCTGCGCCGCACGGCCGTCGCCAGCCCCGCCCAACCCTCCCCCGGTCAAAGGGGGAGGGCTTTGCGTTTTGGCGCCGCACTTTTGTCCGCAACCGGGGCATAATCGCCGACATGAAGCTGAAAGCCGTCCTGTTCGCCTCCGTCCTGGCCGTGTCGGCCGTTCCCGCGTTCGCCCAGACGCCGATGCCCGATCCGCTCGACGATCGTTCGGCCAAGCGCCTGGACAAGATGGAGAAGGTCGTGCGCGAGCTGCGCTCGATCGTCTTCCAGGGCCGCGACACGGGCAAGCCCGTGGTGGTGCAGCCGGCCGAGACCGACGCCCAGATCGCCGCCCTGTCGGACCGGGTCAAGGATCTGGAGCAGACCCTCACCCGGGTGAACGGCGCCAATGACGGCCTGACCCAGGAACTGGACCAGGCCCGCCGCTCGGCCACCGCCGCCCAGGCCCGCGCCGACGCGCTGGACGCCCGTCTGGCCGCGCTGGAAAAGAAGATCGGCGACATGGAGACGGCCCAGGTGGCCGCCGCCCCCGCGCCCACCGCGCCAGCCGCCCCCGCGGGCGATCCGGCCACGGCCTTCAAGCAGGCCCGCCAGCTGCTGCTGGACGGCGACTACGGCGCGGCCGAGGCGGCCTTCGCCGGCTATGTCGCGGCCTATCCCGACAGCGCCAAGGCCCCCGAGGCCCGCTACTGGCTGGGCGAGACCCAGTTCGTGCGCGAGGCGTACGGCGACGCCGCCGGCAACTATCTGGGCGCCGTGCGCGGCTGGCCGCAGACCAGCTGGGCGCCCGATGCGGTCCTGAAGCTGTCGCGCTCGCTGGTGGCGATGAAGAAGCCCGCTGACGCCTGCCGCACGCTGGACGAACTGGCCAAGCGCTATCCCAAGGCGCCGTCGTCGGTGACCAGCAAGGCCGCCGCCACCCGCACCCAGGCCAAGTGCGCGGCTTAGGGTCGACTTGTCATCCGCTTATTCCCCGCGAAGGCGGGGATGAGTGGCCCAGGGGGCGGAGCATGGAGCGTCTGCTGGACCGCCTGGCGGTCGACCCGGCGCTGGCCGAACGGCTGGATGCGGCCGACGACGCCGACTTCGCCCGGCGGGCTGCGGCGGAGGTCGACCTTGGCGAGTCCGAGGCGGACGCGGCCCTGCGCGATCCGGCGCTTCGGAGTGCCCGACTTCCAGGCGCCACGCCGCCGCCGGGCTGGCTGCCGGTCGGGCTCGATACCAAGGGCGACGAGCCCGTGGTCGAGTGGGCCTGGTTTGGGCGCAAGCGCCTGCTGGAACCGTTCTACGACGAGTCCGTGGCGCTGCGGCTCCACCGCCCGATCAACCGCTTGCCGCGTCCGCGCTCGCCGCTGTCCGCCCTGGTCGGCGAGCCGATGGAAACGAAGCTGACGGGACTGGTCTTCCATATGTCGCGTTGCGGCTCGACCCTGACGGCCCAGATGCTGGCCGCGCCGTCGGCCCACGCGGTGGTGGCGGAGGGGCCGCCGATCGACGCGGTGGTGCGGATGGAGGGGCTGGCGCCCGAGGCGCACGCGGCCTTGCTGCGGGCCATCGTCGCCGCGTTCGGCCGCCGGCGGACGGAGGCCGAGCGGCGGCTGTTCCTAAAGCTCGACAGCTGGCACGTCCCGGCCCTGCCGCTGTTTCGCCGCGCCTTTCCCGACACGCCCTGGGTGTTCCTGCATCGCGATCCGGTCGAGGTTCTGGTCTCGCACGCCCATCGCCCCGGCCTGCACATGATCGCCGACCTGGTTACGCCGCAGACCTGGGGACTGGAGGCGGACGGCCAGACGTTCGGCGACGACTACCGCGCGCGGGTGCTGGGCGCGGCCTGCCGTGCGGCCTTGGAAGGCCATGCCCGGGGCGGGGGACTGGTCGTGGGATATCCCAGCCTGCCCGGCGCCGTCCTGGATCACATCCTGCCCCACTTCGGCGTCGAGATCGGACCCGAGGAGCGCGCCGTCATGGTCGCCGCCGGCGGCCGCGACGCCAAGGCCGTCCACGCCGCCTTCGTTCCCGATGCGGCCGCCAAGCAGCGCGCGGCGAGCCAGGGGCTTCGCGCCGCCTGCGCTCGCCATGCCGACGAGCCGCATCGGGCGCTGGCGGCGGTGTCGGTCTAGGTCTCGCTCGGCCGCCGTCCGAACATCGGTCTGCAGGATCGTGCATCACACCGGCAGGATCGGCCTAACGCGACGGCGTGCGCGCGTGGCAGCCTGGGGCCGTTCGATCGCTCCCCCGGATCGTTCTCCAAAATTCGAGGTATTCCATGGCCATCGCCAAAGGCTACGCGGCCCCCGCCGCGGGCGCGCCGCTCGCTCCGTTCTCGTTCGAACGCCGCGAGCCCAATCCCGATGACGTCGTCATCGCCATCAAGCACTGCGGCGTCTGCCATTCCGACATCCACATGGTCGACAACGGCTGGGGCCAGAGCGTCTATCCGATCGTGCCGGGCCATGAGATCACCGGCGTGGTCACCGCCATCGGCTCGGCCGTCACGCGGTTCAAGGAGGGCGACCGCGTGGGCGTCGGCTGCTTCGTGGACAGCTGCACCACCTGCGCCGCCCGCGACCTGGATCGCGAGCAGTACATGCCGGGCTTGGTCCTGACCTACAGCGGCTTCGAGCCCGGTTCGGACCTGCCGACCTACGGCGGCTATTCCGACCACATGGTGGTCAAGGAAGGCTACGTCCTGTCGGTGCCCGACAACCTTGCGCTGGATGCGGCCGCGCCGCTGCTGTGCGCCGGCATCACCCTCTATTCGCCCCTTCGCCACTGGAACGCCGGCCCCGGCAAGAAGGTCGCCATCCTGGGCATGGGCGGCCTTGGCCACATGGGCGTGAAGCTGGCCCACGCCATGGGAGCCGAGGTCACGGTGCTGAGCCAGACCCTGTCCAAGCAGGAGGACGGCCTGCGCCTGGGCGCGACCCACTACTACGCCACCAACGATCCCAAGACCTTCGAGACCCTGGCCGACACGTTCGACCTGCTGATCTGCACGGTCTCCTCGCCCCTGGACTGGGGCGCGTACCTGGCGCTGCTGAAGGTGGACGGGACCATGGTGGTCGTCGGCGCGCCGGAAGAGCCCGTGCCGCTGAACGCCTTCGCCCTGATCCCCGGCCGCCGCACCCTGGCCGGCTCGATGATCGGCTCGATCAAGGAGACCCAGGAGATGCTCGACTTCTGCGGCGAGAACAACATCGTCGCCGAGATCGAGACGATCGCCATCGACCAGATCAACGAGGCCTACAAGCGCATGCACAAGAGCGACGTGCGCTATCGCTTCGTGATCGACATGGCGACCCTCTAGCCGCGTCCCGGCGCGTCCGTCCCCGGATGGGCGCGCCGAACGGGCCGGACTGGGGTCTTTCCCTCGCGGCCAAGCCGGGAAACGCCCGAGTGCCTTGCAGGCGGGGGCGGGGCAACGTCGAGGTCTTGCAACCCTTCGAGGCCCTCGCCATGCAGCCCACCGTCCGCGCTCTCGCGCCCATCCTCGCCGCCTTCGCCCTGGCGGGGCCGGCCATGGCCCAGCAGAAGCCGCCGCCGCCTCCGCCCGCACCCGACACCGCCACGATCGAATTCTCGGGCGGCGGCGTCGCCGTCGGGGTGGGCGTGGGTTGGGGCAGCGGCGTGCTGACCTGGCGCGGCCAGAAGTACAAGCTCAAGACCAGCGGCCTGTCGGTGGTGGACATCGGCGCCAGCCGCTACAGCGCCAGCGGGACGGTCACCGGCCTGCGCCGGGTGTCCGACATCGCCGGCGTCTACAAGGCCGCCGAACTGGGCGCCACGGTCGCCGGCGGCGGCTCGGTCATCTCGATGAAGAACGACAAGGGCGTGGTCATCAAGGCCGGCTCCACCACCCGCGGCCTCCGCTTCACCGCGGCCCCCAAGGGCATCACGATCAAGCTGGCGAAGTAATTCGCCTTCGATCGCCTGACGAGCGCCATCCCGATCCGCGTGTTCGGGATGACGCTCCGACGGATCGGTCGCGGTCCTAGACCCTGGCCAGCTTCAGGTCCTGGTAGTCGTAGGAGAAATCGGCCAGGGGCGAGACGGCCTTCATCGTCGCGCCCGTCACCTTGCCGTCCCGGACCTCGAACGCCACGAAGGCGTCCTCTTGCGAGCGGTCGTCGAAATAGGTGACGAAGGTGTCGCCGTCGAAAGCCTTCAGCGCGCCCTGCAGGGCCGGGGTCTTGTCGAACGCGATCTTCAGCGCCTGCTTCTTGCCCTTGCCGGCCAGCGTCACGGTGATCGTGCCGTACCAGGGGTCGCGATAGGTCCCGGCATAGGCCGCCAGCGGCAGGGTCGGGGCCTTGCCGCCGCCCTTGGGAGTGATCGCCTCGGCGGCGTCCTTGACCAGCTTTTCGTCGGACTTGGCCTTCACCCGCTTGGACGAGGCGATCCAGTCGTAGTCCGAGCGGCCCTGCAGGCGGTCGGGACCGCCGAAGCGCAGCGAGCGCAGCACCGGATTCTCCTCGGCGTTGGTCATGACCATGATCCCCGCCTTCCGGCCGGGCAGCAGGCCCGTATAGGAGATGAAGCCCGCCAGGCCGCCGGTGTGCCACACCAGCTTCTCGCCGCGATGGTCCTGCATGAACCAGCCCAAGCCATAGGCCTGCATCGTCGGGGCCACGGGGTTGTCGTCGGTCGGGCCGTCGGACCAGGCCGTGATGGTGTGAGGCTTCCACATCTCGCGGGCCGAGGCCTCGCTCCACAGCTTCACCCCGCCCGGCGCCGTGCCCAGGCCCAGCTGGACCTGCATCCATTTGCCGATGTCGCGCGGACTGGCGTTCAGGCCGCCGGCCGCGCCGGCCGAGTCGAAGCTGCCGTCGAAGGGCAGCACCGTCTGCGGGCCCAGGCCCCGGATCGGCGGACCCATGCGCGCGTGCGGCTCGGCGCGGGGCCGGTCGCCGATCTGCGAGGGCAGGGGCACGCAGTCGCTCATCTTCAGCGGATCCAGGATCCGCTTCTGGATGAACACCTCCCATGGCGCGCCGGTCACTGCGGCGATCACCTCGCCGGCGGCCACGTACAGCACGTTGTCGTAGGCGTAGCCGCCCCGGAACTGGCCGCCGATGGGCAGGTATTTCAGCCCCGCCACGATCTCGGCCCTGGTATGGGTGGGGTTGGGCCAGATCATCAGGTCCCCTGCGCCCAGGGTCAGGCCCGATCGGTGGCAGAGCAGGTCCCGCACCGTCATCAGCTTGGTGACGATCGGATCGCTCATCTCGAACGTTGGCAGATACCGGGTGACGGGCGCGTCCCACTCGACCTTGCCTTCCTCCACCAGCATGGCCAGGGCGGCGGCGGTGACGGCCTTGGTGTTGGAGGCTATGCCGAACAGGGTGGAGTCGGTGACCTTGTCGGCCCCGCCCAGTCGGCGCACGCCATAGCCCTTGGCCAGGGTCACCTGGCCGTCCTCGACCACGGTGATCCCCAGGCCCGGCTGGTCGGGGAAGGCCTCCATCACCTGCCGGGCGAAGAGGTCGACCGCCGCGGCGGCCGCGCCGGTATTGGCCGCGCGGGCCGGGGCGGCGGCCAGGGCCGAGACGCCCGCGGTGGCGAAGGCCGACAGCAGGGCGGCGCGGCGTGTGGTGGCGATCATGCGATTGGGTCCCGACGGGTTGTCCGACTGAATGGATGGCGCAGCTAAGCCTGCGTCGCCGGGCGGGGCAAGGCGTCGCCGTCCTCAACCGCCGCAGGTCGCGGGCGGCGCGCGGCGCTTGTCGATGAACAGGCCGACGCTGGCTGTGAAGCAGTCCGGCTGGGTCATCAGCAGGCCGTTGGCCCCGCCCTTCACCGTGACCAGCGAGACCTTGCCCGCGCCCTTCAGCTGGTCCAGCCGCGCCATGGCCCCCTCGTAGGGCGTGCGCGCGTCGAGGTCGCCCTGCAGCACCAGGGTCGGCGGCAGCTTGGCGGGGGTCTTGCCGAAGACGTCGTCGCGGGGATAGGCGCCGGCGGCCCAGCCCGCCAGCCAGCCCGGCGCGCTGGCGGTGAAGATCAGGTCCTTGGTCTCGGCGTCGGCCTGCTTGCGGGTCAGGTCGGGGCGGGCGTCGTTCTCGGAGGCGTCGATGAGGGCGGCCAGGGGAACCGAGAGCCGGGCCTGGGGATAGGCCGCCAGCCGCTGGTCCACCGCCTCGAGCCGCGCCTTGGCCTTGTCGATCGCCTCGGGCTTGCCGTCCCGCGCGCCGACCACGACGTCGGGGATCAGTGTCCGGGCTTCGGGATCGTCCAGCAGGGCGCCGAGGAAGGGCTTGGGCTTCCTGTCGGGGAACGCGGCCGCGCGCTTGGGGTCGCTCGCCACCCATTCGGCGGTCTTCAGGGCCGAGCCGCCCAGCTGGGTGTGGCAGTCGGCCCAGGCGTCGCACTCGGCCAGCACCTTGCGGCCTACCGCGTCCGCGATGGCGGGACGGTGGCTGACGTCCCAGTCGTTGTCGCCTTCCGGCGGGGCCAGGGAATCGAGCACGACCGCGTCGAGCTTGGCGGGCGGGGCGACCACCAGGGTCCGCAGCACCAGCTGCGTGCCGTAGGAGACGCCATACAGCACCGTGCGGCCCCCACCCTTGTAGCGAGCCATCAGGGCCGACAGGTCGCGGGCGGCGTTGCTGATCGTGAAGGCCTGGGCCCGTGCGCCCTTGGCCTGGACCAGGGCGAGGCAGGCGGCGGCCTCCTTGCCTTCCAGGGCGTAGCCGCCAGGGCTGTCGGCGGCCTCCTGGTCAGGGCACAGGCGGGTGGAAAGGCCGGAGCCGCGGTGGTCGGGCACGATCAGGTCGTAGCCGGCGAAGGCCGTGCGCAGGGGGTCGAGGAAAGGATAGAGGCTGGCGCCGGACTCGCCAGGCCCGCCCGCGATCAGCCAGGCCTGGCCCTTGGCGCGACCTTCCGCCGGGAACTTGCGCACGAACAGCTCGACCTGGCCGAGGTCGGGATTTTCCGGGCTGAGCGGCGCCTGGAAGCGGGCGCATAGCGAGCCGGTCAGGGCGGGCGCGGTTTCGGCGTCGTCGCAGGGGGCGAAATCGTCCGGAGCCGGACTGTCGGGGGGCGGCGCGGCCTGCGGCTCCTCGGCGTGCTTGGCTTCAGGGTGAGGTCGGGACCGAGCGTCCTTCGCGGGGTCCGGCCCGGCAGATGCAGATGCAGATGCAGGGGCAGGGCCGGGCGCGGCGAGAGCGGTCGAAGCGGCGGCCAGGGCCAGGACGGCCGCCGCACCCAGGGATCCCATGCGCATCGCGCCCTCCATCGTCCAGCTCCACAGGGTCTGAACGGGGAACAGGGCAAGATGGCTTAGTTTTGGCGCCTCAACCTGGGCGTTGCGGGACGGTTTTCGACGCCTTCGGGCGGCGACGCAGCACCCTGGCCTTGCGCTTCTTCCACCAGATGACGACCCCCGTCACGCTCAGCGCGGCCACGACCAGGCCCATGAACGAGATCAGTATGCGGCCTGGCAGGCCCAGGATCCGGCCTGAATGGAGCGGGAACTGCGCCTGGACAAAGATGTCGGCCGCCGTGCCGGCCCAGGGTTCGCGCTGGCCCAGGAACTGGCCTGTCCTGCCGTCGTAGTAGAGGTAGGGCGGACCCACCCCGGCCCCGCCGTGGTCGCCGCCCG
Source organism: Caulobacter sp. (assembly GCA_017745235.1). GTDB lineage: Bacteria > Pseudomonadota > Alphaproteobacteria > Caulobacterales > Caulobacteraceae > Caulobacter. The sequence continues at coordinate 56,399 of JAGHZU010000008.1, forward strand.
GCTCATGGAAGGCCACGCCGTAGATGCCGTATTCCGGCGAATAGAAGACGCCGCCCGGCGGCGCGGTCCAGCCGCGCGCGGCCGCGTCCGTTTTCGCCGCGGCCAGCACCTGGTCGTAGCTGCGCGTGGCGATGATCGGGTTGTGAATGTCGGCGGGCTTGCGCAGGTCGAAGGGGCTGGGCGTCACCTTCGAGACCTTGGACATCACCGGATAGAACACCTCGGTGTAGAGGTTCAGCGAGAAGGCGGTGAAGGCCACCGTGAACAGCACGCCCCACAGCCACAGGCCGAACGCGCGGTGGATGTCGAAATTGATGCGGTAGGCGCTGGCCTTGGTCTTGATCTGCCAGGCCGGCTTCCAGCGGCTCCAGAAGCCCTTGGCGTCCGCCCGTTTTTCCGAGGCGGCCTTCGGACGCGGCGGCAGGGTCAGGTAGAAGCCGACGAAGCAGTCCAGGGTCCACAGCACCGCCACCACGCCCAGCAGCCAGATCCCCCAGCGGTCGATGCCCCACATTTCGGGAATGTGCAGGCTGTAGTGCAGCACATAGAGGAACGAGACGAAGGTCTCGGATGTGATCGGCCACACCGCGCCCCACTCGCGCCGGCCCTGCTCCTGGCCGGTGACGGGATCGACAAACACCTGGTTGTAGCCGGGCTGGAACAGCTTGCCGGTGGCCGGGTCGCGCTTGGGAGCCACGCCGAAGGCCAGGGTTCCGCCGGGTTCGGGAGCCAGGGGGGCGTAGGTCACCTGCACGCGCGGGTCGCGGGCTTCGATCGCCCTGGCCAGGTCGAGCGGCGGCTTGGGCGCGCCCGACTTGGAGCGGGCGTACATCAGGTGAGGATTGAGCACGTCGTCCAGCTCGTGGTCCCACGAGATCACCGCCCCGGTCACGCCCGAGACGAACAGGAAGCCGGCGATGAACAGGCCCACCCAGCGGTGCAGGAAGGTCAGGATCTGGCGCGGGCCGCGCTCGGGACGCGTCCTGGCGTTATCGACCCCGCCGACGACGTCCGACGGCGCCTCGCGGGCGATCTGGGCTTGGCGGCGAAACTGGAGACCGAACATCGCCATTCCCCTAGAAGCTGTAGTCGAGGCGCACGGCGGCGCTGCGCGGGGCGGCGTAGTAGGACTGCCCCCACATCAGGCTGGTCAGGTACTTCTTGTCGAACAGGTTCCTGACGTTGACCGACGCGCGCACGTGGTCGGCCAGCTTCAGCCCGGCCATCACGTCGACCACGGCGTAGGCCTTCTGGGTGATGGCGGGGACGTCGGGCATGGCCACCTCGTCCTGCCAGCGTACGGCCGCGCCCAGTTTCAGGTCGCGGAACTCCGGCACGCCGTAGGTGGTCGACAGCTTCAGGCTCTTGCGAGGCAGGAAGATCCGCGCGTCGGCGCCGTTTTCGTCCTCGATCGACACCTGGGTCCAGCCGCCGGCCACGCGCCAGCGTTCGGTGATCGCCCCGCTGACCTCGAACTCGTAGCCCTTGGTCGTGGTGTCCACGCCCACATAGTAGGTCTTGCCGATCGGGCCCGGATCGCCAGGGCCGAACGTCCCGGCGGCCGTGGCCAGGCCGGCCTGCTTGGCCCGGAAGACGGCGGCGGTGGCGTAGAGCTTGCCGCCGAACCACTCGCTCTTGACCCCGGCCTCGTAGCTCGTGCCCTGGGCGGGATCCAGCTTGCGGTTGCTGGCGTCGACCTCGACCTGCGGATTGAAGATGTCGGTGTAGCTGCCGTACAGCGACACGTGCGGGTTCACGTCGAACACCAGGCCGGCATAGGGGCTGACCTTTGAAGCCGAACGCGCCTGGTCGGTCCCGTACGACGCGCCCGACGACTTCAGGTCGATGGCGTTGAAACCGACCACGCCCTTGAGCCGGTCGGTGAAGCTGACATGGGCGGCCCCGTAGAGGCGGTCCAGGCGGTCCTTGGTGTCGGCCTGCAGGCGGGGGGCGGGATAGGCCGGTTCGGCCGGTTGCAGTCGGCTCCAGTCGCCGATCGCCGGATAGTCGATCTCGGCGTCGGAGAAGCCCTCGTATTCCTTGCCCGTGCCTCGGGCGGCGCTGGCGCCCAGCACCAGCTCATGCTCGCGTCCGAACAGGCGCACCGGACCCGAGATCGAGGCCTCCCAGAGGTTCTGGCGGTACCGGGACGGGTAGAGGCCGCTCATGCCCTTCGCGCCCAGGCCCGTGGCCTTGTCGATGTCGCCATAGGCGTAAAGCAGCTTGGCCGTCTCGTCGAAGGCCTTGCGGGTGTACGTGGCCTTGGCCGACCAGCCGCCGTCGAACGCGTAGGCGGCCTCGGCGAAGGCGCTCTGGTCCTTGGTGTCCCAGTAGGTCCAGTCGGCCGAGGTGGAGGCCGAGCGCGGGTAGTCGATGCGCGAGCCGTCGGAATAGGTCATCGGCAGCGCGCCCCACAACACGCCGCTGGCCAGGTTGTCCTGCCGCGAATAGCCGGCGGTGGCCTTCAGCTTGGGCGTCAGGTCCCAGCTCAGTACGCCGTAGTAGACGTTGCGGTTGACCTTGTAGTGGTCGAGGTAGGAGTCCTTGTCCTCGCTGGCGTAGACGAGGCGCCCGGTCACCGTGCCCGAGACGTTCAGCGGACCGGAGACGTCGGCCTCCAGCCGGTAGTCGTCCCACGAGCCGTAAGAGGCCGACGCAGTGGCCTGGGCGTCCTGGGTCGGCCGCTTGCGTACGTAGTTGATTGTGGCCGAGGGATTGCCGACGCCGGTCATCATGCCGTTGGCGCCGCGGATCACATCCACCCGTTCGAACAGGACCGTGTCGAGGTCGCCGAACTGGATGCCCCAGATCAGCGGCAGGCCGATCCCGTCGACCTGGAAGTTGGTGATGTCGAAGCCGCGGGCGTTGTAATAGGTGCGATCGGTCTCGACCCGTTCGACGTTGACGCCCACCACCTGGGACAGCAGCGCGTTGACGTCGTTGAGGGCGAAGTCTTCGATCTGCTGGCGGCCCACCACCGTCACCGACTGCGGCGTCTGGCGTAGGCTCAGGTCCAGGCCCGTAGCCCCGGTCGAGCGCTTGGAACGCTCGCCCTCCACCGTCACCTGGCTGACGCTGTCCGCCTCGTCAGCCGCCGTCGCGATCGCGGCGTCGTCGGCATGGGCGACGCCGACCGCCGCGAGGGGCAGGGACGCCGACGCCAGCAGGACGGTCAGGAAACCGGAACGAACCCGGCGCGACGCAGCGCGAGCGGACATGCGAGAGTCACCTTAGAATGAAAACCATTATCAGGTGGCTCTTTGGAATTTCGCGGGAGTGGGGTCAAGGAAAAATGCGAACGATTCGCGTTAGCATTCCGTGAAGCTTGCGTGGAACGGCGAACCTCTGGAGGCGCCTCGCCTCGGGGCGCTACTGGGTCGGCCGCTCGAGGCTGAACATGGCGGCCAGATGGTCGATGAACGCCCGCACGGCCGGCGGCAGTCCGCGCCGCGTGGTGAAGACGATATGGACGATGCCGTCCTCCGATCGCCACTCCGGAAACACCTGCACCAGGCGACCGGCGATCAGGTCGGCCTTGCAGACATGATCGGGCAGGAAGGCCACGCCGATATTGGCCGCCGCCGCGTCGCGCAGGGCCAGGAAGTCGCCGCAGGTCATGCGGGGCTCGTGGCGGATCGCGCAGGTCGCGCCGTCCGGTCCCAGGAGGTCCCAGGTCAGCTCGCCCGACTGTTCGGTGGGGCTCAGGGTGGGCAGGCCGCCCAGCTGGTCGATCATCAGGCCCTTGCAGCGGGCGGCCAGCTGCGGCCCGGTCACCAGGATGCGACGCGAGCGGCCCAGGGTGCGCATGGTCAGGGCCGCGTCGGTTGTCAGCACGGTGCGAACCCGCAGGGCGACGTCGATCCGCTCCTCGATCACGTCAACCGCGCGGTCGACCGCGATCACCTGCAGCCGCACCTTGGGAAAGCGCGCCAGGAACCGCGGCAAGCTCGCCGAGAGGGTCTCGACCAGGCCGGTGGGACAGCTGAAGCGGATCAGGCCCTGTGGTTCGCTCTTGGCCTCGGCGGCGACGGCGTTCGCCTGCTCGACGTCCAGGGCCACGATCCTGCACCGCTCATAGAAAGCCTGGCCGACCTCGGTGACCCGGAAGCGCCGCGTTGTGCGCTCGATCAGCCGCACGCCCAGGCGCGCCTCCAGTTGGGCGATCCGCCGGCTCAGCGTCGACTTCGGCTGGCGCAGGGCGCGGCTGGCCGGCGCGAAGCCGCCATGGGCCACCACTTCGGCATAGAGCAGGTAGTCGTTGAGGTCGGGCATGTCATCGTCCCATTATCGGGACACTGAGTGCCACATTGGCCGGCTACCGGCCAGATCGTTCCAGACGCATCTCCTTGTCCACGGCGAACGGTTCGCCGCACAAGCCAAGGAGATTTCAGATGAGCGGCAAATTCGAAAACAAGGTGGTGGTGGTGACTGGCGGCACCAGCGGCATCGGCCTGGCCACCGCTCGCCAGTTCGCCGCCGAGGGCGCTACGGTGTTCATCACCGGCCGCCGCCAGGCCGAACTGGACGCTGCGGTCCAGTCGATCGGCGGCAAGACGGTGGGCGTGCAGGCCGACATGTCCAAGCTGGCAGACATCGACCGGCTGTACGACGCGGTCCAGCAACGTCACGCCCAGATCGACGCCCTGTTCGCCAACGCCGGCGGCGGCGACATGCTGCCGCTGGGCGCGATCACCGAAGAGCACTACGACGACATCTTCGGCCGCAACGTGAAGGGTGTGATCTTCACGGTGCAGAAGGCGCTGCCGCTGCTGCGCGACGGGGCCAGCGTGATCCTGTCGGGCTCGACCACGGCCAGCACCGGCACGGCCGCCTTCAGCGTCTACAGCGCTTCCAAGGCTGCCGTGCGCAACCTGGCCCGCAGCTGGACCCTTGACCTCAAGGATCGCGGCATCCGCGTCAACGTGGTCAGCCCCGGCCCGATCAAGACGCCCGGCCTGGTCGAGCTGGCCGGCTCGGATCCCGCCCAGCAGCAAGGCCTGCTCGACTACATGGCCAGCCAGACCGCGATCGGTCGCGTCGGCGCGCCCGAGGAGATCGCCAAGGCCGTGCTGTTCCTGGCTTCCGACGACTCCGCCTTCATGGCGGGCGCCGACTTCGCCATCGATGGCGGCGTGGCCCAGGTCTAGCCGGTAGGGGCCTTCCGCTCATTCGAGCCCCTCGGATGAGCGGAAGCTGGCCTCGCCCTCATGAACAGGCTGGTCTCGTCAACGGGGAGTTCGTCTCGAGAGCGCGGGTCTCAGGCGCCCTTCAGCCAGACCCTGACCCACCAGTCGTCGCCATCGTTCTCGATGGAGGACGTCGTCCACGCCAGGACGTCCGGATGGGTCATCCAGAACCCGAGGGGCGGCGGGGCGCCGGCCTTTTCGAAGTGCAGATCAGGTTCCCGGTCGGCGGGAACATCGACGTTCGGCATGGCCCACGCCTCCTGCGGAGGCATGGTCGCGTCGTCGTGGAAGCGGACCGCGGCCCGTACCCGTCCCGCTTCAGGCGACTGTGTCGCCACCTCCCGCGTGGCGGGGTGACGGCGGAGGAACGCGACGCCCAACGCATCGGTCAGGACGATGGGCTTGAACGCGGAGGGCGGATTGCGCGGGGAGGTCATGGCGGCAAGCTAGGCGCGACGGCCAGCCGCGCCAAGAACCCTCGACCTGCCGCCCTCAGAACCGGAACGCGACCTTGCCGCCCACAAACTTGCCCTCCGGGTCGAAGCCCCGGGCGCGGGCCGCGCCGCTGGTGTCGGCGCTGGGCTGGATGCCGCACAGCAGGCCCGCCGAGCCGGTGACGCCGTCGGCGCCATGCTCCACCGAGGTCCGTGCGACCCCGGCCGGCAGGGGCGTTGGCGCGCGATCGTAGAGCACGGGCATCGCCGGCCGGCTGAGCACCAGACCCGGTCGCGCCAGCGAGAGGGCGGGCGGGGAGGGAAGCCTGGTGTTCTGGGCCTGGGCGAGGCCCGGTCCCGAGACGGCGGCGGCCAGGATGGCGAGGGCGATGCGGGCATGGGCCAAGGGCGGATCCTCCAGCCCCTCAGATGGGGACGAGCGCCTGTCGGGGAAAGTCGCAATCCGCACCGACTCGGGGCTTAGTTCGCGACGAACATCGGGGGATGCAACATGTCGAAACCCGCCCTGCTGGCGCTGAGCCTGGCGCTTTGCGCCGTCGCCTGTTCCAAACCGCAGTCCCAGGGCGTTCCCCTGACGGGCCAGGTGAAGGCGGTGGTCGACCGCAGCAAGTCCACGACCGCGACCTACGCCATGTACAGCTGGAACGACATCATCCGCGACGGAGCCCCGGCGCAGGAATGGGGCGCGGAATTCCACTCGGGCGATTTCCACCGGGTGGAGACCCAGCACGACCGCCTGGTGGCCGACTGCGTGGCCAACACGGGCGTGGCGCGCAATGTCGACACCGGCCAGGTGTATCGGGGCCCCCAGATCGCCCGCGCGGCCTGCGGGATCAACACCAACAAGCCGTTCCTGGAAGCGCAGTCGCTGGGCGCGGTCCAGACGCCGTTCGGTCCGGCCGACCGGGTTCGGCTGGTCGATCCTGACAACGTGCGCACCTACGACATCTCGCCCCAGGGCGTCATCCTGGCTTCGACCTTCGAGGGAAAGGGCTCCGCCAAGGCCAGAGCCTGGAGCCTGAAGGCCCGGGCAGTGGCGGTGCTTGACGCGCTGCCCGACCCCGAGATGTTCGACGAGGCCTCGCTTGAGAAGAGCTACGTGCCCGACCGCTTCAAGGTCGCGCCCTAGTTTCCTTCCTCCAGCAAACGGCGGGCGATGACCTGGGCCTGGATTTCGCCGGCGCCCTCGAAGATGTTGAGGATGCGGGCGTCGGCCAGCAGGCGGCTGGCGACGTATTCCATCGCAAAGCCGTTGCCGCCGTGGATCTGCAGGGCGTTGTCGGCCGCGGCCCAGGCCACGCGGGCGGCGACCAGCTTGGCCATGCCGGCTTCCAGGTCGCAGCGCTTGCCTTCGTCCTTCTGGCGGGCGGCGAAATAGGTCAGCTGGCGCACGCCCATGATCTCGGCGGCCATCATGGCCAGCTTGTTGTGGACCCGCGGGAAGTCGAAGATCGCCTGGCCGAACTGCTTGCGGTCGAGGGCGTAGTTGAGCCCCGTCTCCAGCGCCGCCTGGGCCACGCCCACGGCGCGGGCGGCGGTCTGGATGCGGGCGCTCTCGAAGGTGGCCATCAGCTGCTTGAAGCCCTGGCCGGGCACGCCGCCCAGCAGGTTTCCGGCGGGCACGGCGAAGCCGTCGAAGCCGAGCTCGTACTCCTTCATGCCGCGATAGCCGATCACGCCGATCTCGCCGCCGCTCATGCCGTCGGCGGGGAAGTCGTCGCCCTCCGTTCCCCGCGGCTTTGGGGCCAGCAGCATCGAGAGACCGCGATAGTCCGTGGTGTCCGGATCGGTGCGGACCAGCAGGGTCATGACGTCGGCGCGGGCGGCGTGGGTGATCCAGGTCTTGTTCCCGGTGACCACGTACTGGTCGCCCTGCAGCTCGGCGCGGGTGCGCAGCGAGCCCAGGTCCGAGCCGGTGTTGGGCTCGGTGAAGACGGCGGTCGGCAGGATCGAGGCGTCCGAGATCTTCGGCAGCCAGTACTGCTTCTGCTCCTCCGTGCCACCGGTCAGGATCAGCTCGCCGGCGATCTCCGAGCGGGTGGCCAGCGAGCCGACGCCGATCCAGGCGCGCGACAGCTCTTCCGACACCACGCACATGGCGGTCTTGCCCAGGCCCGAACCGCCGTATTCCTCGGGGATGGTCAGGCCGAAGACGCCCAGGGCCCCCAGCTCCTCGACCAGCTCGATCGGGATCAGCTGGTCCCTCAGGTGCCACTCGTGGGCGAAGGGGGTGACCTTTTCCTCGGCGAAGGCATGGAACTGGTCGCGGATCATCTCGAAGGTTTCGTCGAGGCCGGTGTTCTCCAGCGTGGGCTTGCCGCGCGCCTGGGCCAGACTCTGGGCCACCCGCGTCTTCACGGCCTGGGTCCCCCCTTCGACCATCAGCTTCATGATCCCGTTGGAGAACAGGCGGTTCATGACGGCGCGGTCAGTGACCAGATGGGCGGGGCGGACGATCTCGCCCTGGTTCATCGGGATGCCGCCGATCAGCTGGGCGGCGTACTCGCTGAACAGAAGCTGGGCCAGCAGGGCCTCGATCTCGCCGAACCGGCCCTCGGCTTCCAGCCGCTCGGCCCAGCCGGCGACCTGGTTCATCAGTTCGGCATAGGCCGCGTACCAGCCGTAGCCATGGATCGCGTGCTGCTGGGCGTCGGCCAGCTTGCGGTCGATCTTGCCGGAGGGGCCGGTGATGGCGGCCTTCACCTCGGCCTTGGCGTCGGCGACGAACGCCTGGGCCGCGCCGGCCGCCTCGCGCAGCAGGCCCGTCAGCCCGGGCAGGACCAGGGCTTGGCGGCCCTGCGTGGTGTCGACCGTTTCGGCCATGGCTTGCTCCCCTGCGCCAAACGCTTGTTTTCCGCCACTGTGCGGCCTGTTGCAGCCGCGAGCAATGCCGCAGTGCAACATAATTTGGGAAATCACCGACGGCTTGACGCCCGGCTCGCCCGGGCGTTGCTGGCGCGCACGCCAACCAGAGCCTCCGCCATGACCGACCCAGCTCCCGATCCCGCCGTACACGACACCTTCGTGCTGGAGCACCGCTACGCCGCCCCGCCGGCTCGGGTGTTCGCCGCCTTCGCCGATCCGGCGCTCAAGCGAGGTTGGTGCGCCGAGGGCGGGGCGCACGACGTGGAGGCCTATGCCCTGGACTTCCAGGTTGGCGGACTGGAGACCGCCCGCTACCGCTTCAAGGGCGGCGGCCCCTTCGCCGGGGTGGGGCTGGCGGCGGACGGGGTCCACCTGGACATCGTTCCGGAGGCGCGCATCGTCATGGCCTCGACGATGGCCCTGGGCGGCCATCGCATCTCGGCCTCGCTGCTGACGATCGAACTGGCGGCTGACGGCGAGGGCGGGACGCGGCTGGTCCTCACCCACCAGGGCGCGTTCTTCGAGGGCGCGGACGGACCGGAGATGCGGCGCGACGGCTGGCGGCATCTGCTGCGCCGGCTGGATGAGGCGGTCGCGGCCTAGGCGGGCCTAGCGCTTCTCCGGGTAGAGGAACGTCGCCACGAACCGCAGGCCCCACTCCGGACCGATCCCGTCGTTGGCGGCGTAGACCCGGGCCCCGCCGCCCAGCGACACGCGCTGGCCGCCGAACTTGTAGAGGTGGCTGACGGTCAGGTTCACCGGAACGGTCCAGCCCTTGGTCTTCCAGTTGTAGCTGCTCTCGCTGTTCACGCCCCAGGTGGTGGCGTGCTTGTTGGTGTAGCTGAAGAACGGCTGGATGAAGGTGTTGCTGACGTCGGGACGGTTCTTGCCGCTGTCCCCCGCATCGGCGAACGACCAGACATGGTTGGCCAGCAACCCATAGGTGTAGCCGCCGTCCTGCTTGAGCACGAGGGCCGTGGGGCCCGCGCCCCACTTCTTGGAGCCCAGGTCGGATTCGCCGGTGGGCCAGAGGATCGCCGGGCCGACGGCCCAGGTGATCCCGTTCTTGGTGGCCTTGGGCGAGAAGAAGAAGCTCTGGGTCGTGTCGCTCAGCCCGAACGCGGTGTCGTCGCCCGGAGTGGTGTGCTCCTGCTTCACGACCGGCACGATGGTGCGGATGATGACATTCCAGTCGTCGTTCAACGACACGGGGATCACCGGCTGGACATTGAGCGTGTAGCGCCCGCCCTTCTCCGTACCGTAGCAGCAGTCGTAGTTCATCTGCAGCGGCACGCTGATGAGGCTGGCCACCGGGTTGGACAGCTGCTTGGCCAGCTCCTGGTCGCTGTCCTGGGCGCGGGCCAGGCTCGCTGGAACGCAGGCCGCGGCGGCCAGGCACAAGATGGTCGCCGCGGCCTTCACCAGGCCACCGATGCGGACCACGCTGCGTGAGCCGCCGAACCGAACATTACCGAAAGAACCGCCGCGCCGATCATCACCCCGATCAGGGCCGCGTTACGCCAGAAGCTTGCATCCATCATGGATCCAGTCCCTCCCAGTCCGGGACGGAGCTTGGTGCGGGCGATGGCCAGGCCCAATCGGGAAAAACCCCTAGACGGCCTTGGGAGACTCCCAGGGAGGGGGCGCGCTGGGCCTTCGCCTCATGTCGCGTCGTGGAAGATGACGCCCAGCACGCGCCGCCGGCCCGACCGCACGGTGCTGACCCCATGGCGCAGCACTCGACGGTGGACGCCGCGCGAGCCTTCGGCGGGGCGGTCGCGGACGGCGAAGATCACCCCCTCGCCCTGGCGCAGGGGCACGACCTGGGGGCGGGACTGCTGGCGCGGGCGCTGCTCGACCAGCACGAACTCGCCGCCTTCGAAGTCGCGGCCCGGCTCGTCCAGCAGGAAGGCGGCCTGTAGCGGGAAGACATGCTCGCCGTAGAGGTCCTGGTGCAGGCAGTTGTAGTCGCCCGGACCGTAGGTCAGCAGCAGCGGCGTGGGCCGAAGCTGGCCCGCGCCGTGGCAGCGGGCCAGCATGTCGTCCAGCTCCGTGGGGAAGCGCCGCACCTCGCCCAGCCGTTCGGCCCAGCGGTTTGCGACCTGGGCCAGCGGGCCGTACAGCCCCGCCCGCAGCCGCTGGACCGGCTCGGGCAGGGGGTAGGCGAAGTACTTGTACTCGCCCTGGCCGAAGCCATGGCGGGCCATGACCACCCGACTGCGGAAGCCCTCGTCACGGGGATAGAGGCCGGCGATGTTCTCGCAGGTCTCGGGCTTGAGCAGCGGGCCTGTCAGGGCCCAGCCCTGGGCGTCCAGGTCGGCGACGATGCGGGTCCAGTCCAGGCTCACGCGGCCTCCTTCGCGGCGCTTTCCCGGACCAGCAGGGCCTGCTTGCGCTCCACGCCCCAGCGATAGCCCGACAGTCCGCCGTCGGCCCGCACCACGCGGTGGCAGGGGGTGATGACGGCCAGCGGGTTGGCTCCGCAGGCCTGGGCCACCGCGCGAAAGGCGGTGGGACGGCCGATGGCGCGGGCGATGTCGGCGTAGGAGGCCGTGCGACCGGCCGGGATCTGGCGCAGGGCGGCCCAGACCGCCTGCTGCAAGGGCGTGCCCCGGGCGTCCAGCGGCAGGTCCGACGGCGCGCCGGCGTCGATTGTCCGGCCCACGGCGACCAAGTCGGCGGCCAGGCCCTCGGCGTCCTCCTCCAGGCGGGCCGAGCGGAAGCGGCGCTCAAGGTCGCGGACCAGGGTCTCCCGATCGTCGCCCAGGATCACCAGCCGCAGTCCCGCCTCGGCGCGGGCCACCAGGGCCAGGCCCAGGCTTGTGGGCGTGGTGGCCCACCGCAAGGTCTCGCGCGGCTGGTCGGGCTTGCAGCGCAGGCAGGGGCGGAAGCCAGCGGCGCGGGCGCTCGCCCGGGTGTCGTGGAACTCGACGTTCTTGCGCAGCGGCCGCCCGGCGCAGCTGGCCAGGCAGTAGACGCCGGTGGTGCGCACGGCGATGAAGAACGCGCCCTCGGCGGCGCGGTCACGGCGGCGCAAGGCTTCCCAGCGCGCGTCGTCGGTCAGGTATTGGGTGGCGGTCATGGCCGGTCTCCTTTCGTGAAAAGGAGCATGCGCGCCACCGCGCGCCGGGTCATTCCGATGCTTGCGGTCCGCAGATCAGATCGATCGTGGCGGTGATCATCGCCTGCAGCTGGGCCCGGTCCTCGCCCGCGCGGGCGCGTACGGCCAGGGCGTTGAGAATGCCGCTGGCGACCTTGGCCAGGGCCAGGGGATCGACGCCCGGCGCAAGCTCGCCCGCCGCCTGGGCGCGCTGGACCAGCCGCTCGAAGCCCCGGTCCAGCTCGTGCAGGCCCGAGGCGGCGGTGTCGCGGATGGTGGGATCGGCGACCGCCTCGGTCAGGCCGACATTGATCAGGAAACAGCCTCGTTGCCCCAGGTCGCCCGACAGGTAGAAGTCCAGCGCCGCGTCGTAGATCCGCTCCAGGCCCTCGCGCAGCGTGCCGCCGCGCAGGAAGCGCTCGCGCATCGTTTCGCGCGCCCGCTGCTGGTAGCGCTCCATGGCCATCTGGAAGAGGGCGCGCTTGTCGCCGAAGGCGTTGTAGAGGCTGGGCCGGTTCATGCCCGTGGCCGCGCTCAGGTCGTCCAGCGACACTCCCTCGTAGCCGTTGTTCCAGAACACGTCGGTGACCTGATTGATCGCCGCCTCGGGATCGTAGGCGCGGGGGCGGCCCCGGCGCTTGGTGGGGGTGTCGGTCATGTGACTCTCCAGCGGCCGGATCCTGCTTTTTGTACCACTTCGCAGATTATTCCTTGACCGCGGTTATTTTTATGCGAAACAGTAAGAAAAGACAAGGCGACCTTTCGGAGGGCTACCGATGGATCTCTACTTCTCGCCTCTGGCCTGCTCGATGGCCACGCGCATCGCCGCCTATGAGGCCGGCGCGGCGATCAACTTCCTGAAGGTCGACACCAAGGCCTCGCCCAAGCGGGTGGTGGACGACGGGGCGGTGTTCACGCACATCAATCCGATGGGCCAGGTGCCCGTGCTGCGCACCGACGACGGCGAGCTGCTGTTCGAGAACCCGGTGATCCTGCGCTATGTCGCCGACCGTTTCCCGCACGCGCATCTGATTCCGGCCGACGGTCCCGGGCGGCGCCGGGTGGAGAGCTGGCTGGCCTTCATCGCCTCGGAACTGCACGCCGGGGCCTTCATCGCCCTGCTGAGGCCCACCGCGCCGGAGGGCGCCAAGGCCTTCGCGCGAGAGTCGCTGAACGAGCGGTTCGCCTTTCTGGACGCGCACCTGACGGGGCGCGAGTTCCTGCATGACGGCTTCGGCGTGGCCGACGCCTATCTGTTCGTGATCCTCAACTGGAGCCGGGCCCTGCGCCTGGATCTTTCGGCCTGGCCCGCCCTGTCGGCCTATCGCGAGCGCCTGCAGTCGCGTCCTTCGGTGGCGCGGGCCTTGAGCGAGGAGTTCGCTCTCTACAAGGCCGCAGCCTGAAGCCTCTTTAAGTAAGCGTACCTCCCCGAAACCTCCTCCCCGGAGCTTCCCATGCATCGTCTTCTCATCGCCGTCGCGGCGCTCGCCGCGACGGGCGGCCCCGTCATGGCCGAAATCAAGCCCCAGAACGGCTGGCTGACCCTGCGCGAACCCACTACCCGCGACCACATCGTGTTCGACGGTGCGGTGTGGCGCTGCAAGGCCGACGTCTGCCGCGCCACCCAGGTCAAGTCTCTGCCGGCCCTGCGCAGCTGCAAGCGCCTGGCCCGCCAATTGGGCGTCGTCGAGAGCTTCGGCTATCGCGGCGTGGTGCTGTCGACCCAGGATCTGGCCGCCTGCAACGAAGCGCTCGACCCGAAACAGACCCTGGCCAAGGCCGGGTAGACACGCCTGCCTGGGGCGACCTTGAAGGGACGCGCGCCTTCGGGCGAGCGTCCCTTTCCTTTGAGTCGTCAGACCTGCGTCCGCCAGCAGTACAGCGGACCATCGTCCTCATCCTCGCGCTCCCCCGAGCGGATAAAGCCGTTGGCTTCCAGCACGCGTTGGGAGGGGCGGTTGTGGATCGAGGTCTCGGCGGTGACGGTCTGGATGCGGTGGTCCTGGCGGGCCCAGGCCAGCAGTTCGGCCACCGCCCGCCCGGCGATGCCGCGCTCGCGCCGCGAGGCGGCCACGCCGTAGCCGATCATCACCTCGCCGCCCACGTAGGGCGTGCGCACCAGCGAGGCCAGGCCCACCACCTCGCCGTCCTCCACGATCATCCAGGCGTTGGGCGTGAAGCTGTCGCCGACCGCTTCGGACAGTTCGCGCAGCATGGCCAGCACCTCGGGCGTCTCGACCCCGCCCTCGGCGACCTTCAGGCCCAGGGGCGGCTCGCCGGCGATCAGGGCGGCGAAACAGGCGTCGGTGGCTTCGACCAGCATGGCTTGGTGCTAGGACCAGACGGTGGAGGAAGCAACGCCGTTCGGCGATCGACGCCTTTCCCCCGCGTCGGTTCGGCGGCAAGGTGGCGCGGACGACACGCCGGTCGCGCCGCGGCGCGCTGGCGACAGGGGAGATACGATGACCCGACCGCACATCAGGCTTACGATCCTGGGCCTGGCGGCCGCCGGCCTGCTGGCCGCCTGCGGACCTGGCCAGGGCAAGAACGCGACGACGGTGGTGCTGACCGGCCCGCCCGACAAGGTCCAGGCCCTGATGAAGCAGCACGACCTGCTGAAGGCCCAGCCAAAGATCGAAGCCCTGGAGGATGGCGGACAGCGCGCCACGCTGGACCTGCCCAAGGGCCTGCCGCTGGGCGAGATCGTGCAACTGGGCAAGGACGCCGCCGCGGCCGGGGTGAGCTACGAGTTCACCAGCGGGACCAGATGGAGCTCGGGCGGGGAGGGCGACCCGCCGGAAGCGGCCAGGCGCATCAAGGGGCCGGTGGCCTAGGGGTTCCTACCGCCCGCCCACGCGACGGCGCAGGGCGCCGCGCATGAAGTCGTGGGGCGGATCCGCCTCGGCCAGGACGGCGTCGCGGATGGCGCGGGGCTCGCCGAACAGGTGACCCTGGCCGTAGCCGATGTCGAGCTCCAGGATGTCGACGATCTGGCGCTCGGCCTCGACCTTCTCGGCGATCACCTCGATGCCGTAGCGGCGGGTCAGGCCGGCGAAGTCCTCGGCGTTGAGGTCGGGCAGCGAGGCCATGACCAGCTTGCCGTCCTGCTCCTCCAGCTGCTCCAGCATCATCTGGGCGCCGACCTTGATGAACTTCACGTCCGCGCGCGCCAGATCCTGGAAGTCCAGGTCGAGGTCGGTGACCTTGTCCAGGCTGAAGCGGAAGCCCAGGCTGGCCAGGCGCGCCATGTGGCGGGCTTCGACCGGGCCGCGGTCGTTGAACGCCTGCTGGCCCAGCTCGAAGATCAGGGCGCCGTGCAGGTCCTTGTTGGCCTGCAGGAACTCCAGGAACTGGGCGAAGAACACCTCGTCGGCCAGGCTGGCCAGCGAGATGTTGCAGAAGATGCCGACCTTGCGGTCCTGCTTGGCCAGGCGGCGCACGATCTGCACGCAGCGGAACAGCAGCAGGTTGTCGATCGCGGCGGTCAGGCCTTCCGGCTCGGCCACGGCCAGGTATTCCGCCGGCATCATGATGCGGCCGCTGTCGTCGCGCAGCCGCGAGAAGCTCTCGTAGAAGACCGTCCGGCGCTGGGGCAGGCTGACGACCGGCTGCAGGTAGAGGTCGACCCGGTTCTCGGCCAGGGCGTCCTGCACCACCTCCAGCAGGGCGCTGGACTGGGGCGAGCGGCCGCGCGGCTCGCTGCGGGCGGCGGCGACCTGGTAGGTCAGTTGGTGCTCCAGCCGGTCGCTCATGCGGGCGACCAGGTCTTCCAGCTGATGGACCTCGCTGGTCAGCTCCTCCGAGCGGCGCTGGGCGTCGTCGGCCACCTGCTCGACCAGTGCGGTGATGCGGGCGTCGACCTTCTCGACCTGCTCAAGCAGGATGCCGTGCGCCTCGCGGATGGTTTCGATGTCGACCCGAAGGCCCGCGCCCTGCAAAGCCGAGGCGATCAGGCCGTGGATCGCGAAGCAGAGGCCCAGCGCCCCCACGAACGCGGCGACGGCCACGCCGGGGCCGGCCTCCCAACGCCACAGCGACAGGGAGATCACCAGGGCCAGACAGAGATAGGCGCCAGTCAGCAGCGCCAGCATCAGCCTTCGCATCGAGGGTCCCTACGAATCGTCTTGCGCAGTATGCGAGTCGCCTTGGCCGTGAGTCGAACAGATTAACGACTCTGGGCCATTACGCCGCGCCTTAACCACAAATCATCTGTTCGTGAACGCGCGAAGACGGGTGGGGCCTATTTCGCCGCCTTCTCTCGACAGGCGAAGCTATAGGCCTCGGCATAGGGCTTGTCGAAACAGGCGATGAGGCCGTCCACCGCGTCCAGGTTTGGCGGCCAGACGGGGCCGGGCGGGCCATATTTCTTCACATAGGCCGCTACCGCTTCGTCATGGCCCTCGGGCTTGGGCAGGGCGGCCAGCTTGGCCCGGTTCTCCAGCAACTTGGCCTTGTCGCGTTCGAGGAAGGCGATGGTGGCGCTGTCGTAGTAGAAGTTCTCCCATGCGGGCGAGCCCCGGGCGGCGCGGCGCAGGGCGATGGCCCGCCCGGTCTGGCCCGCCGCCGCCGCCAGCTGCGACTCGTGGCGCATCAGGCTGGACAGATGCTCGATCCGCTTGGCGGCCACGGCTCCGCCGTTGCGCAGGCGATAGTCGCGCAACAGGTCGGCCGCTGCGGCCTCGCAGCCGTCCACCGACCCCAGCGGACGCCAGCCGCCGTTCATGTCGTGCTCGAAGGCCTCGTAGTCGAGGGCCAGCAGCGCCTCGCGGTCGACGCGGCAGTCTGGAGCGGTGATCGCGGCGGGGGCGGTCGCGCGGGTTGGCGGCGTTTCAGGCGCGGAGGCCGCCATCGCGACGGTCGCGAGCAGGCCGATCATCCAGGTCATGGCTTTCCCTCCCGTTCTTCCGAGGGTTGAAACGGAATGCGGCTCAACGATGTCCGCGCGCAAGCGCCGCACAATCGCCGCATGACAGCGTGGCTTTGAACTGATAATCGTTCGCAAGTTTTATCGGTGCGATCATGTCCGACGCTGTGCTTCACGATTCCGACCTCGTCTCTCCCGCCGTCTCCGGCGGCGCCGAGAGGCCGCTCAGCACGGCCCGCAAGGGCCAGCGCGGGGTGATCGCTCGGGTTGGCGGCGTCACCGGCCATGCCGAGGCGGTCGATCCCGCCGAGCTCGAGCGGCGCCTGCTGGAGATGGGCTTCGTCGAGGGCGCGCGGATCGAGATCCTGCATGAGGGGCTGTTCGGGCGCGACCCGATCGCCGTGCGCGTGGACGACATGCGCGTAGCCCTGCGCCGCCGCGAGGCCGCCGCCGTCACCGTCCAGTTCGAAGAGGCCTGACGTCTTGACCGACACCGTCGCTTCCCGGCCCGCGCGTCTGGCGCTGGTCGGCAATCCCAATTCCGGCAAGACCGCGCTCTTCAACGCCCTGACGGGCAGCCGCCAGAAGGTGGCCAACTACGCCGGCGTCACCGTCGAGCGGAAGGAGGGCGTGCTGACCCTGCCCGGCGGGCGCGGCGCCCACGTGCTGGACCTGCCCGGCACCTATTCCCTGCGCGCCCGCAGCCCCGACGAGGTGGTCACCCGCGATGCGGTGCTGGGCCAGCTGGCCGGAGAGCAGGCCCCCGACGTGGTGATCTGCGTGGCCGACGCCACCAACCTGCGCCTGGTGCTGCGCCTTGTGCTGGAGCTCAAGCAGGTGGGCCGCCCGTTCGTGCTGGCGCTCAACATGTACGACATCGCCCAGCGCCAGGGCCTGCGCATCGACCTGGAACGCCTGTCCCAGGAGATCGGCGCCCCGATCGCCACCACCGTAGCCACCCGCAAGCGGGGCCTGGACGAGTTGGTCGAGAAGGCCAGCGCCCTGGCCGCCAGTCATCAGGGCGAGCACGCCAACGCCTGGCGCGAGCCGACGGCCGCCGAGATCCGCGCCGCCCACGCCGAGGCCCAACGCATCTTCAAGGCCTGCGTGAAGCCGCCCGAGCGCCCCGACACCGTCACCGGCAAGGTCGACGCGGTGCTGCTGCACCCGGTGGCCGGCCTGCTGATCCTGCTGACCCTGCTGTTTGTGATGTTCCAGGCCGTGTTCACGTGGGCCACGCCCATCATGGACCTGATCGACGGCGGCTTCGGCGCCCTGGCGGCCTGGACCGGAGCGCACCTGCCGCACGGCCTGCTGGGCAGCTTCATCGCCGACGGCCTGATCGCGGGCGTGGGCAGCGTGCTGGTCTTCCTGCCGCAGATCCTGATCCTGTTCCTGTTCATCCTGGTGCTGGAAGACAGCGGCTACATGACCCGCGCAGCCTTCCTGATGGACAAGATCATGGGCGGGGCGGGCCTGCACGGCCGGGCCTTCATCCCGCTGCTCAGCAGCTTCGCCTGCGCGATCCCCGGCATCATGTCCACGCGGGTGATCGACAACAAGCAGGACCGGCTGACCACCATCCTGGTGGCGCCGCTGATGACCTGCTCGGCCCGCATCCCGGTCTACACCCTGATCATCGGGGCCTTCATCCCCAACACCAAGGTCCATGGCTTCAGCCTGCCGGGCCTGGTGATGTTCGGCCTCTACGCCAGCGGCATCGTCTCGGCCCTGCTGGTCTCGTTCGTGATCCGCCGGGTGTTCTGGCGGGGCACGGTCGAGCCGTTCATGATGGAGCTGCCGACCTATCGCTGGCCCGAGCCGCGCAACGTCCTGATGAACCTGTGGACCCGCGCCAAGATCTTTCTCAACCGCGCCGGCCGCATCATCCTGCCGCTGATGATCGTGGTCTGGGTGCTGTCGACCTTCCCCTATCCGCCCGAGGGCGCGACGGGACCCGCGATCGACTACAGCCTGGCCGGCCGCATCGGCCATTTCATCGCCCCGATCATGCACCCCATCGGCTTCAACTGGCAGATGACGGTGGCCCTGATCCCCGGCTTCGCCGCGCGCGAGGTGGCGGTGGCGGCCCTGGGCACGGTCTACGCCGTGGGCGGCGACGATGCGGCGGCGGCCACCCTGGGCGGCGTGCTGGCCCACAAGTGGTCGCTGGCCAGCGCCCTGTCGTTCCTGGCCTGGTACGTGTTCGCCCCGCAGTGCGCGGCGACCCTGGGCGTGGTCAAGCGCGAGACCAACGGCTGGCTGTGGCCGTCGGTGATGTTCGTCTACATGACCACCCTGGCCTATCTGGCCTCGTTCATCGTCTACCACACGGCCGTGGCGCTGGGCGCGGGGTAGGGGCCTCCAACTCCGCTCATCCCCGCCAGGACGGGGATGAGCGCGTGAGGAGGATCAGGTCTTGGGCATCAGCGCCTCGACCACCTGGTCGATGCTGAAGCTGGCCGATTTGGCGCGAGGCGGGAACGCCTTGAAGCTCTCCAGCCATTTGCCGACGATCGGCTGGGACGCGTACATCACGAAATTGGCGTCGTTGATCATCCAGGTGTCGTACTTGATCGAGACTTCGCCCTGCTCGAACGGGTCGGAGCGCAGGTTGAAGATCTTGGGCACGCGCATGTCGGCGAACGGAACGCGCCACGCCTGAAGCCCCTCGGCCGTCTGCTCCTTGAAATGGATCTTGTACTGCTTGACGCGCAGGGCCAGCAGGTCGCCGTCGTCGCTCCAATACAGGAACCCGTCGCGAGGGCACTCGGCTTCCCCCTTCAGGAACGGGCCCAGGTCATAGCCGTCCAGGTGGACCTTGTAGGTCTTGCCGTCGATCGCGTAGCCCTTCTTGACCTTGTCCACGAGATCCGGCTCGCCCGCCGCCGCGGCGAATGTCGGGATGAAGTCCTGCAACGAGGCGATGTCGTTCAGCACCTGGCCGGGCTTGACCACGCCGGGCCAGCGCATGACGCAGGGAACACGCCAGCCGCCTTCCCAATTGGTGTCCTTCTCGCCCCGGAAAGGGCTCTGGCCGCCGTCGGGCCAGGTGCACTTTTCGGCCCCGTTGTCGGTGGTGAAGACCACGATGGTGTCGTCGGCCACGCCCAGTTCGTCCAGCTTGGCCAGCAGCTGGCCCACATAGCCGTCCAGTTCGACCATCCCGTCGGGATAGAGGCCAAGGCCCGTCTTGCCGGCGGACTCCGGCTTCAGGTGGGTCCACACGTGCATGCGGGTGGTGTTGAAGTAGCAGAACCAGGGCCCGCCCTCGGCGGTCTTGCGCTCCACGAAGTCCAGGGCCGAGGCCAGGAATTCCTCGTCCACCGTCTCCATGCGCTTGGCGTCCAGGGCTCCTGTGTTCTCGATCACCTGCCTGCCCACCCGGCCGAACTGCGGGTCGACCGTGTCGTCGTCGACGTCGGTCGCCTTGCACCGGAGCACTCCGCGCGGGCCAAAACGTTTCCGGAATTCGGGGTCCTTGGGATAGTTCGGCGAGAACGGCTCCTCCTCGGCGTTGAGGTGGTAGAGGTTGCCGAAGAATTCGTCGAAGCCGTGGACCGTGGGCAGATGCTCGTTGCGGTCGCCCAGATGGTTCTTGCCGAACTGGCCGGTGGCGTAGCCCAGGTGCTTGAGGAACTGGGCGATGGTCGGGTCCTCGAAGCTGAGGCCCAGCTTCGCGCCCGGCATGCCCACCTTGGTGAGGCCCGTGCGGATGGGCGACTGGCCGGTGATGAAGGCCGCGCGCCCGGCCGTGCAGCTCTGCTGGCCGTAGAAGTCGGTGAAGTTGGCGCCTTCCCGGGCGATCCGGTCGATGTTGGGCGTGCGGTAGCCCATGATCCCCAGGTTGTTGCAGCTGATGTTGAACCAGCCGATGTCGTCGCTCATGATGAAGAGGATGTTGGGCTTGCCGCCGGGCATGGTCGCCTCCCTGGGCGCGCCCGAACCGCCGGTCGCGCCGGGAGACTATCCGAGCGGGGGTCCCGGCGGAAAATCGGTCGGAATCCCTATCGCGCGACCGCGATCTCCCCAGGAACGCTCGCCGACTTGCCGAGTTCGATGCGGCCGCCGGCCTCGAGGGTGAACGCCCTCGCCGACGCAGCCGCCATCATGGGCCGCGGCCGCGTAGGCGATCCCGGCAAACGAAGTCGGGCGGTGCTCGCCGCCGATGATCAGGGCCGCGCCACGGACCCACGGGACCGTCGCGCCCTTGCCCTAGCCCCAGGGAGAGGCCGTCACCGCGTCGGGACCGGAACCTCGCCGCGATAATCGTAGAAGCCGCGGCCAGCCTTCTTGCCCAGCCAGCCGGCCTCGACGTATTTCACCAGCAGCGGGCAGGGGCGGTACTTGCTGTCGGCCAGGCCTTCATAGAGCACGTTCATGATGCTCAGCACGGTGTCCAGGCCGATGAAGTCGCCCAGTTCCAGCGGGCCCATCGGATGGTTGGCGCCCAGCTTCATCGCCGTGTCGATCGCCTCGACCGTGCCGACGCCCTCGTACAGGGTGTAGATGGCTTCGTTGATCATCGGCACCAGCACGCGGTTGACGATGAAGGCGGGGAAGTCCTCGGCGTTGCTGGTGATCTTGCCCAGCGACTTGGCGAAGGCCACGGCCTGTTCGTAGGTCGGCACGTCGGTGGCGATGCCGCGGATGATCTCGACCAGCTTCATCAGCGGGACGGGGTTCATGAAGTGCAGGCCGATGAACCGCTCGGGGCGGTCGGTGGCGCTGGCCAGGCGGGTGATCGAGATCGACGAGGTGTTGGACGCCAGCAGCGTGGTGTCCTTCAGGTGCGGCTGCAGGCTGCGGAAGATCGACTTCTTGATCTCCTCGTTCTCGGTGGCCGCCTCGATGGCCAGGTCGGTCGCGCCGACCAGCGCCAGGTCCTCGGCGGCCGAGATACGGCCCAGGGCGACGGTCATCGCCGCCTCGTCGATCACGCCGCGCGCGACCTGACGGGCCATGTTCTTCTCGATCAGGGCCAGGCCCGCGTCGATGCGCTCGCGCGAGACGTCGTGCAGGCGCACGTCGTATCCGCCCAGGGCCACCACATGCGCGATCCCCGACCCCATCTGGCCGGCGCCGATCACGCCGACCGTCTTGATATCAGCCATTCAGACTTGCCTTCGTTCCGGACGTGGGGAGACGAAACGCCTCTCCGCCCGATGTCCTGGCGGAGTTCTAACACGAGGTCCCCCTCCGTCGCCAAGGGACTTGCTGCGATGCAGCGCGAAACGGACGTTTCGGCGGGGCTCAGGCCTGGTCCAGGAACGCGGTCAGGGCGGCGGTCGTCTCCTGGCCTGGCGCCAGGATGGCGGGCACGTGGCCGCCGGGGCTGGACAGGAACGGCACGTTCTCGGCGGTCGCGAAGGCCTGCATCGGCGCGTGGTAGGGGTCCTGGTCGCCATCCCAAAGCAGCAGGGGGAAACCGCCGTCCAGCACCGCCTCGCGCGCGCCGTCCAGCTGGCCCAGCGCCTCGAAGCAGGCGCGCATGGCGGGCTCGATCTCCGGCGTCACCCAGTCCACCAGGCCGGGAGCGGTGGCCTTAGCGAAGGCCCAGAAGGCGTCGAACGTCAGCGGTCCGCCCGGCGCGCGCGGCACGCCGTTCAAGAGGTCCCAGCCGCCGACGACCAGGGCCGAGATCTTCTGCGGGTGATGTTTGGCCAGGCCGACGGCCATCCACGCGCCCATCGAATAGCCGAAGACGGCGGCCTTCTCCTCGCCCAGGGCGTCGATCACCGCCGCCAGGTCACCGGCGCGCTGGACCTGGTCGTAGAGGGCCGGATCGGCCGGCTTGTCGCTGAGGCCGTGGCCCAGGGAGTCGACGCAGGCCACCCGGTGACGGTCGGCCAGGGCGCCGACCACGCCGTTGGCCTTCCAACTGGCGGCGTCCATGAACAGCCCGTGCTGCAGCACCACCAGCGGGCCTTCACCCTCGACCGTATAGTGGATGCGCTGGCCGCGATGGGTGACGAAGGGCATGCGGGATTCCGGACTGGTGGAGCTTTCCGGCCAGGCTACATGACGTCGGCGGCGCTCGAAACGGTCGCCGCGCCGTTCTCGACGCGATCCCCGCGGACCTCCGCCAGGAACCAGTCGCGCAGCTTCAGGATCCGCGCAAGCTTGGGACTGTCGGCGCGCCAGACGAAGTGATTGCCGGTCTCGACGCTCACCTCGCCCGAGAACGGCCGCACCAGTCGTCCCTCGCGCAGGTCGCGCTCGGCCAGGCCGCTGCGGGCCAGGGCCACGCCCACGCCGTGGGCGGCCGTGTCCAGCATCAGGGCCGTATCCTCGAAGCCCAGGCCCAGGCGGCGGGGCTCCTCGTCCACGCCCATGGCCGACAGCCACACGCTCCAGGGCAGGCCGGTGTGGCGCAGCAGCGGGGCGTCCAGCAGGTCGCGCGGCTGGCGGATCGGATGCTGGGCCAGGAAGCCCGGGCTGCACACCGGGAATATCCGCTCGATCATCAGCACCTGGGATTCCACGCCGGGCCAGCCGCCGCGTCCGAAACGCAGGGCGATGTCGACGCCGTCGGTGGTCAGGTCGGCCACTCGGTCCTCGGCGCGGACGATGAGGTCGGGCTCGCCGGTCTCCTCGGCCAGACGCGCCAGGCGGGTGACCAGCCAGCGGCTGGCGAAGGCGGCGCTGCTGCTGATCACCAGTGGCCCGCGCGCGGCCAGCCGCGCCTCGTCCACTCCCTGGCGCAGGACCTCCATGGCCGCCGTCACCTGGTCGGCCAGCTTCTGGCCGGTGGCCGTGGGGACCATGTCGTTGCCCTGGCGCACGAACAGCTTGGTCCCCAGCTCTTCCTCGAGCTTGCGGATCTGCTGGCTGACGGCGCCGTGGGTGACGAACAGCTCGCGCGCCGCACGGCTGTAGCTGCGGTTCCGGGCGGCCGCCTCCAGGGCGGTCAGGCTGAGAAAGGGCGGTAGGCGCATAGATGTCAGCTCCGCTCACAAGCTCGCGCAGATACCATCGTTCGTAAAGCCTGCACTGAAAGCCCATCTATCTGGTGACGGGAGGTCAAGCCCGACAATTTTCCTCACAGGTGCTTCGATGAAACTGTTGCTGATTTCGGGACTGGCCGCCCTCGGCCTCATCGCCGCCGCCGGCGGCGCGTCGACCCCATCCCAGGCCGACCTGGAGCGCCCGTGGGCGATCAGCGCGCCGATCCACAGTCCGCGCTGAGCGGGCAGGCGTCCGGTTCGCTCCGCCAATCGGGCCGCGCAAACAAAAAGGCCCGGGATCGCTCCCGGGCCTTTCCGTTTCCGCTGACGCCGAGCCTTACTTGCCGGCCGCCGTCAGGGCGTCCATCAGTTCCGGCACGGCCGCCTTGTAGTCGGCCACCAGGCCGTAGTCGGCGATCTGGAAGATCGGCGCGTCGGCGTCCTTGTTGATCGCGACGATCACCTTGGAGTCCTTCATGCCGGCCAGGTGCTGGATGGCGCCGGAGATGCCGATGGCCACGTACAGCGACGGGGCGACGACCTTGCCGGTCTGGCCGACCTGGTAGTCGTTGGGAGCGTAGCCGGCGTCCACGGCCGCGCGCGAGGCGCCGACGGCGGCGCCCAGCTTGTCGGCCAGGGGCTCGATCACGCGCTGGAACTCTTCGGCCGAGCCCATGGCGCGGCCGCCCGAGACGACGATCTTGGCCGCGGCCAGTTCCGGACGGTCCGACTTGACCATTTCTTCGCTGACGAAGCGGGTCTTGGCCGCGTCGGCGCCGCCGACGGTCTCGACCTGGGCCGAGCCGCCTTCGCCCGCCGCCGCGAAGGCGGTCGGACGCACGGTGATCACCTTCTTGGCGTCCGAGGTCTGGACGGTTTCGAGGGCGTTGCCGGCGTAGATCGGGCGGGTGAACGTGTCGGCCGAGACGACCTCGACGATGTCGCTGATCGGGGCCACGTCCAGCTTGGCGGCGACGCGCGGGGCGAAGTTCTTGCCGCCCGCGGTGGCCGGAACCAGGATCGCATCATAGTTGCCGGCGAGCGCCAGCACCGCGTCGGCTTCGGCCTCGGCGATCCCATGGCCGAGCGCATCGCTCTCCGAGACCAGCACCTTGCGGACGCCGGCGATCTTGGCGGCTTCGGCGGCGACGCCCGCGACGCCCTTGCCCAGCACCAGCACGTCCACGTCGCCCGACAGCTTCAGGGCGGCGGTGACGGTCTTGTGGGTGCCATCGCGCAGGTGCGCGTTGTCGTTATCGGCGACGACGAGAACGGCCATTACAGCACCCCCGCGGTTTTGAGCTTGGAGACGAGATCGGCGGCGGTTTCCACCTTCACGCCGGCCGAGCGCTTGGCCGGTTCGGCGACCTTGACGACCTTCAGGCGCGGGGCGATGTCGACGCCGTAGTCGGCGACCGTCTTGCTGACGATCTCCTTCTTCTTGGCCTTCATGATGTTGGGCAGCGAGGCGTAGCGCGGCTCGTTCAGGCGCAGGTCGGCGGTGATGATCGCCGGCAGGTCGACGTCGAGGGTCTGCAGACCGCCGTCGACTTCACGGGTGACCTTGGCGGTCGCGCCCGACACTTCCACGGCCGAAGCGTAGGTGGCCTGCGGCCAGCCCAGCAGGGCCGACAGCATCTGGCCAACGGCGTTGTTGTCGCCGTCGATCGCCTGCTTGCCCATCAGGACCAGGTCCGGCTTTTCCTCGGCCACGACGGCCGCCAGCAGCTTGGCCACGGCCAGCGGCTCGGGATCGGCGTCGGTCGTGATCAGCACGCCGCGGTCGCCGCCCATGGCCAGGGCCGTGCGGATGGTTTCCTGCGCCTGGGCCGGGCCGATCGAAACGATCACCACCTCGGTGGCCACGCCCTTTTCCTTCAGACGGACGGCTTCCTCGACCGCGATCTCGCAGAAGGGATTCATCGACATCTTGACGTTCGCCAGGTCGACGCCCGTCTGATCGGGCTTCACCCGGACCTTCACGTTGTAATCGATAACCCGTTTGACCGGGACCAGAACCTTCATCGGTCTACGCCGCCTCCTGGCTAGTTTTCCTGCCTGCGCCGACGGACTTAACGCCTTCACGCAGGTTTGCAAGTTTCCCCTGACGTAAACGTAACGCGGTTGAGAGCGTTGCGTTCAAACAGTTGTAGGACACTTCTAGCGCCACGTCTGCTGCACCGCACACTCAAGCTGTGGGAAATCGGGCGCCGCCCCCAGCAGCGTTTACCCTCTGGCGCGGGCGGCGGCGGGCGATGTATGAGGCGCGCATGAAGAGCAACATCCGTCGCCTCCAGATCATCTTCTTCGCCATCTTCCTGGCCGGTTCGGGCGGGGTTCTGGCCTATCACTACTTCTGGGTCTGGCCGAAGGCGCGGTGCGACGCGCGTGGCGAGGGCTACGCCTGGGCCGGCCGGTGGATGAAGTGCGCCACGGTGGTGCCGATCGAACGCCTGACCATGCGCCCGGCCAACGTGCCGGCGATCAACACCGATCCCAGCAAGATGGAAGGCCCGCGCGCTCAGCAGGCGCCGAAGAAATAGCCCCGCTTCGCGAGGACGCTTGTCTACAGATGTAATTTATGACTAGGCTTCTCCTTGCATCGGGGAGAAGTGCGTCATGAAGGTTGTCCTGGTCGCCGTCGTCCTGGCCCTGTCCTGCGCGGGCGCATGGGCGGGCGAGAGCCCCAACCCGGTGCTGGTCGCCCGGCCCCGGGGCGTGGCGATCGAGGATTCGCGAAACCACGCGCTGAAGATCGGCCGGCTGGATGTCGGCGTGGTCCTGGACGGCGGCCTGGCCCGCACGGTGATCGAGGTTCGCTTCGACAATCCCGGCAAGGAGGCGATGGAGGGCGACTTCACCCTGGCTCTGCCGGCCGGGGCGGTGATCGACGGCTACGCCCTGGACGTCGATGGCCGCATGGTCGACGGCGTGCTGACCGGCAAGCGCCAGGCGCGGCTGGTCTATGAGCGGCGCGTACGGGCCGGGATCGATCCGGGCCTCGCCGAAGTGACCGACGACAACGCCTTCCATACCCAGGTCTTCCCGATCCTGGCCGGCAAGGGCCGCACGATCCGCCTCAGCTATGTCAGTCCTCTGGCCGCAGACGGCGGCTTCGTCCTGCCCCTGGCGGCCGACCAGGCGGTGGGCGAGTTCAAGCTGGCGGTGACGGTGGTGGGTGCGGACGCCCCGCCGGACATCGCCCAGCCGGGCCTGCCGCTGAAATGGGCCAAGGACGGCCAGCGGCTGACGGCCGGAGCCTCGGCCCGCGACGTCACCCTCTCCCAGGGGCTGCGGATCGGGGCGTGGAAGCCGGTCCAGGCCCTGCGGCTCAGCCGCCATACCAACGGCGAGCGCTTCTTCGAACTGAGCCTGCCGTTCGACGCCCACGCCGTCGCGGCGGGACGGCTGCGTATCTACTGGGACCGTTCGCGCTCGCGCACGGACGACGACCTGAAGGGCGAGATCGCGGTGCTGCGCCGCTATGTCGAGGCCGCGCGGCCGCGCGCGATCGAACTGGTGACCTTCGCCGACGACGCCCCCCGCGCAACCGTGCTGGCCAGCCCCACGGGCGAGGCGCTGGAGGCGGCGCTGGGCGCGGTGGCCTATGGCGGCGCCAGTTCGTTGAAGGGGGTGTTCAAGGCAGGCCGGGGCGAGGCCGACACCTGCGTGCTGGCGACCGACGGCCGCATGAACCTCGACGGCTGGAATTCGACCTCGCCGCCGTGCCGGACCCTGGCCCTGTCCAGCGCCCGGGATGTCGATCGCGGCTTCCTGGCGACCCTGGCCCAGCGGGGCGGCGGGACCCATGTCGACCTCGCAGCGATCGGGCCCGAGGCCGCGCTGGCGCGCCTGACCTCGGCCGGTCCGCCGGCCTTCACCCTGACCACCGACGACGGCCAGGTCGTGGACTATCGCCCGCTGGCGGGACCCAGCGGTCGCTGGTGGATCATCGGCAAGACCCCCGCCGCCCGGTCCCTGATGTTCGCCAGCGCGGACGGCACGCACCGGACCTTGCCGCTGGACGGTCCGGTCGAGGCCTTCGACGGGGTGGGCGCGCTGTGGGGGCGCGAGGCGGTGGCGGCCCTGCTGGCCACCGATCAGCCCGATCGCGACGAGGCCCTGGCCCTGGCGCGGCGCTACAACGTGGCCACGGGCGACGCCAGCTTCGTGGTGCTGGAGAACGTCTACGACTATGTCGAGGCGGGCGTGGCGCCGCCGGCTTCGGCCGGGGCCGCGATGCAGGACGATTACCGCCGCGCGATGATCCAGCAGAAGGCGGAGGAAGCCGAAGACCGCGCCCGGCGCCTGGACGAGGTGGTCGAGGCCTGGAACGAGCAGAAGCAATGGTGGGCGCAGCGCCCCCGGAAGCCAGACCGCCGCGGCGTCGAAGAGCGGGATAGCCTCGTCGTCCCGCCGCCTCCGGTGTACGCGCCGCCGCCTTCGCCATCGCCTTCCGTCGCGACGCCGCTGCCCCCGGCCGTTGCGAAGGCCGCGCCGGCCCAGGGTTATATCCTGGGCGCCGCCGCCGCCGCCGCCGCCGCCGACGCCGGGGTCGAGGAGATCGTGACGACCGCCCGGCGTCGCGGCGACGAACCGTCCGATCGCATCGCGGTCGAAGCGGCCGAATGGAATCCCGACCGGCCCTACCTGAGGGCCTTGGCCGCCGCCTCGCCAGAGACCTGGCCGGCCCGCTTCGCCGAGATGGAGAGGCGGTACGGCGACGCTCCGGCCTTCTATTTCGACGTCGCCGAGCAACTGTTCCGGGCCGGACGCGCGGCCGAGGCGGCGCGGATGGCCGTCACCGCGCTGGACGTGCCGGGCGCCAACGGCAAGACGATGATCATCGTCGCCGATTGCCTGCAGGCCTATGGCGCCCTGGATCGGGCGATCTGGCTGCGCGAGCGCATCCTGTTCCTGGAGCCCGACCGCCCGCAGCCGCGCCGCGATCTGGCCCTGGCCCTGATCGCGCGGGGTGACCGCGCCACGGGCGCGGCGCGCGAGGCCGACTATCGCCGGGCGCTGAACCTGCTGAACGAGGTGATCGTCCGCCCCTGGAGCGGGTCCTATGACGGCATCGAGGTTGTGGCCTTGATGGAGGCCAATCACCTGGTCGCGCGGATGAAGACGCTGGGCCTGGACCAGTCCGTGCTGGATCCGCGCCTGGTCTCCCTGCTGGACGTCGATATTCGCGCGGTGCTCGACTGGAACACCGACGAGACGGACATGGACCTGTGGGTCGACGAGCCGACGGGCGAGCGGGCGATCTACAGTAATCCCGCCACGGCGATCGGCGGGCGCCTGTCCAACGACATGACCCAGGGCTTCGGGCCCGAGGAATACCTGCTGCGTCGCGCGCCCAACGGCGAGTATGTGCTGCGGGTCAACGTCTTCGCCGCTGACGTGCTCGATCCCAACGGGCCCAGCACCGTGCGCGTGCGCCTGTTCCGCGACTGGGGCCGTTCCGGCGAGAAGGAGGAGACCTTCACCCTCGAACTGAAGAGCGGCGACGACGGCGAGGTGAAGGTCGGGCGCTTCGTGGTCGGGAAGAAGCGCTAGCTACCGCGTCGCGCCCGGCTTCCACAGCACGTCGGCCGCGCCATCGTCGTTGGCGCGTCGGGCGGCGACGAACAGCAGGTCCGACAGGCGGTTGAGGTATTTCAGCGCCGGCTCGCCGACGATCTCGCCCTCTGTTCCGATCAGTTCGACCACCTTGCGCTCGGCCCGGCGGCACACGGTTCGGGCCACGTGCAGGGCGGCGGAGGCGGGCGAGCCGGCGGGCAGGACGAACGAGGTGAGGGGCGAAAGGCGCGCGTTCATTGCGTCGATCTCGCGTTCCAGCCGCTCGACCTGGCTGTCGATCACGCGCAGCGGCTCCCATTCGGGCTTTTCGTTTTGCTCGGGCGTAGCCAGGTCCGCGCCCAGATCGAAGAGGTCGTTCTGGATGCGCTCCAGCAAGGCGTCCAATTCCGCATCGTCCTTGGTGTGCTGGCGGGCGACGCCGATGAAGGCGTTGGTCTCGTCGACCCCGCCATAGGCCTCGACCCGCAGGGAGGCCTTGCTGACCGGCTGGCCGGTGGACAGGCGCGTCAGGCCCTTGTCGCCGGTGCGGGTGTAGATGCGGTTGAGCGTCACCATCGAATGGGATCCCTTGCCGAAGCCCTGGACCAGAATGTCCCTGGGGCGACTTGTCTCAGCGCCAAACTCGCCCGGACGTGGTCTGCTCGCCGCATGGAGGTGCGAGCATCCCCCATCGACCTCCGGTCTGTCAGTGGCGTTCAGTAAGCGTGCCTGCAGTCGTTGCGTGAGCTTAGGTAGCTGAAGCGCGGCGGTCGTCCCAGTCCCCCTCGGGCGATCGCCGGCTTCAGTGGTGCTTCCACCAGAACGCCGCGACCAGCACCACCACGGCCACGAACTGCAACACCACGCGCAGCCGCATCAGCTTGTTGGAATACGAGCGGCCGAAATCGCCTCCCCGGAACAGGGCGTAGACGCCCACGCACAGGGTCAGCAGCACCGCGCCCAGGGCGACCGGGATCAGGATCGAGAACAACTGGTTCATGGCTGCAAACTAGGCCTCCGTCCCTGGCTTGGCCAGAGCGCGGGCCAGGGCGTGGGGCGCTCCGCCGCCCGTTTCTCCGATTCGAGTTCCTCAGACCAGGTTCGGCGAGCGTGTTCGCTGAGTGCATTTGTCGCAGTGACCCCCTGGCACCGGTATCATACACCTCCGGAAACGCTGCTGTTTGGCGTTTTTGGTTCAGTTTTCGGGTTGCAACCCCTTGAAGCGGGGGGTAAACGCGCCACCTTCAAATTCTAGTACGCGTTCGTTGAACACGATCAACTCCTCACCGCAGGTCTTGTTCAACGCCATCCATCCGCGGGGAGGCAGGAGAGACCTGATGGCCCAGAGCGCTCGCAGCGCCGTCGCCGACCCCTCCGCGTCCGAACGCGAGGACGCGCTGGCGGAGGTCCGTCAACTGATCACCGATCTGCGCGACGCCGCGCAGGACGGCCGCGGTCTGGCCCGTCGCTACGCCGACGTCCTCCAGAACGTGGTCGATGAATATTGCATCGAATTCGAGAAGCGCGCCGAAGCCGCGCTTGCTCGCCTGGAGGCTGTGGCATGAGCTTTGTATCCCTGAACATCGAGTCGCCCGCCGACGCGCCGGTCAAGCTGACCCGCCGCGCCCTGGCCAAGCAGCGCACCCGTGAGCGAGTCCTGGCGGCCGCCCGCCGCCTGTTCACCGAGCGCGGCTACGAAGGCGCGACCATTCGCGACATCGCCCAGGCCGCCGGCATGTCGACGGGCGCGGTGTTCGCCAGCTTCGCCGACAAGAGCGAGCTGTTCGACGAGATCCTGACCGCCGACTACGAAGTCATCTACGCCCAGATGAAGCAGGCCGGCCAGAACGCCGCCTCCGTCGACGAAGGCGTGATCGGCATGTTCGCCGTCGCCTACGGCTTCCACGTCGAGCAGCTGCCGCTGCTGCAGGCCAGCATCGCCGTCTCCTGGACCCGTTCGGAGACCGCCGAGCGCCGAAACCGCGGCCACGTGAAGTACATCTTCAAGCTGCTGGCCGACGTGCTGGAGCGCGGCGTGGAGCGCGGTGAACTGAAGGCTGGCGTCGACGTTAAGCTTCTCGCCGAGATCATCTGGGACGTGTATGTCGCCAACTATCGCCGGGCCATCTTCGACGCCTGGACGGTCGAGGCGCTGCTGGCCCGGTTCGCCGAACAGCTGAAGGTGATCCTGGCCGGGGCCCGCGCCTGACACCTTGCCTGACGGCCTGGACGGGCGCCCCGACAGGGGCGTCCGTTCGCCGAAACGAACATAGCGACGCAGAGCATATCCGGGGGGACGGTGCGTGGGCGTAAGAGACGAACAGAAGCAGGCGACGCGGGAAAAGGTTCTTGAAGCCGCCCGCGACCTGTTCAACGAGACCGGTTACGACGAGACCACCATCCGCGCGATCGCAGAGCGCGCCGGGGTTTCGGTCGGCAGCGTATTCACCACCTTCGCCTCCAAGGCGGAGGTGCTCAGCCATGTCATGGAGCGCCGTCTGGGCGACCTTTACGCCGAGTTCGACCGCGTGCTGCCGTTCCTGCGGGGATCGACGGCCGATCGCCTGAGTTCGATCTTCGCGATCCATTACGAGTTCGAGACCCGGCGGGTGAAGCTGTTCCTCGCCCACATCGCCGCCTCGTACAATCCTTCCAACGATCCAGGCGTCACCCCCTACGGCCGCAACGAGCGCCTGACGCGCATGCTGCGCGAGGTGCTGGAAGGCGGGGTCCAGCGCGGCGACGTGCGCGCAGACCTCGACGTGCAGGTGATGGTCGACACCCTCAAGGCCGCCTACGCCTGGAACTACCGCATCGCCGCCGCGCGCGGCGCCGGCGCGGCGGAACTGTCCGCGGTCATGGACAAGCAGATCGCCTTCATCGCCGAGGGCTGGCGCCCGCGGTAGGACGCGGAAACCTCAAGCCTCATCCCGGCCGGGACGGACGACTTCGCCGTCCTCCTTGGTGAAGCTTTCGGGTTTTCGATCCAGCAGGTCGAACACGACCTCGGAAGGGCGGCAGAGCTTCACGCCCTTGGGCGTGACGACGATGGGCCGGTTCACCAGGATCGGATGGGCGACCATGGCGTCCAGGATGCGATCCTCGCCGACGTCCGCGGCCAGGAGGCCCAGCGCCTCGGCGGGCGTACCTTTCTCTCGCATCAGTTGGCGAAGCGACAGGCCCGCCCGGGCGGCCAGTTCACGAAGCTGGGCGTGGCTCCATCCGACTTCGAGATATTCGACGATCAAGGGCTCGTGGCCGGCGGACCGGATCATGGCCAGGGTGTTGCGCGACGTGCCGCAAGCCGGGTTGTGGAAGATCCGGACGGGGAAGTCAGTGTCGTTCATGGGGTCTCCTCCGCTTTGAGAAGCCAGCCGAAGACGGCGGCCGCGAGCAGCGCTCCGACGACCTGGGCCAGGATGAAGGCCGGCGCGCGTGACGGCGCGATCCCGGCGAAGGTGTCCGAAAGGCTCCGCGCGATCGTCGCCGCGGGATTGGCGAAGGCGGTGGATGCGGTGAACCAGTAGGCGGCGGCCACGTAGAGGCCGACCGCCAGGGCGGTGCTGCCGGGCCGGAAGCGGATCGTTCCGAGGATCGTCGCGATCAGGCCGAATGTCGCCACGATCTCCGACAGGACCTGGCCCTGGTCGCTCCGCGACGCGGCGGAGACCTGGAGGATCGCCTCTCCGAACATGGCGTGCGCGGTCCAGACGCCGAGCACCGCGCCCAAGACCTGGGCGAGCGGATAGGTCAGGGCCTGTCGCCATGGCGCCTCCCGCCGCAAGGCCGCGACCAGGGTGACCACCGGATTGAAATGCGCGCCCGAGATCGGGCTGAAGATCCAGATCAGCACGACCAGGGCCGCGCCCGTGGCCAGGGTGTTGTCCAGCAGGGCGATGGCGAGGTTCCCGCCGGACAGGCGCTGGCCCATGATCCCGGACCCGATGACGACGGCCAGCAGCAGCGCCGTGCCGAGGGCCTCGGCCGCCAGCCGCCGGGAAAGCCCAAAGCTTTCCATGGTCAGCAGACCGCGCCGGGCGCGCAGGCCTTCGCGCGATCGAGGATCGCACCCAGGGGCGCGCAGATCTCGGGCGCGCCGTTGCAGCAGTCTTCCATCAGGAAGCCCAGCATCGCGCTCATTGCGGCGTAGTCGGCGAAATAGATAATCGAGCGCCCCTCGCGCCGCGACGCGATCAGGCCGGCGTGGGAGAGCACGTTGAGATTGGCTGACAGGCTGTTGGGCAGCACGTCCAGCGTGCGGGCGATCTCGCCGGCCGCGATCCCGTCCGGACCGGCCTTCACCAGCAGACGGAAGATCGCCAGGCGCCCCTCGTGGCCGAGGGCGGAGAGCATGTTGACAGCGGCTTTCGATTCCATATTTCCAATATGCTCGAATTATTCGACAGTTCAATGACGCCGTTGGAGCCGCCCATGACCGACCTTCCCGCCCTCGACGCCAAGTTCCTCGCCCAGGTCGATTGGGAGCGGCTGGAGCCGGCCTCGCCCTCACGGCATCCGCCCCGCATCCTGCTGCTGTATGGATCACTGCGGGCGCGGTCGTTCAGCCGCCTGCTGGTCGAGGAAGCCGCGCGCATCCTCCAGGCCCTGGGCTGCGAAACCCGCATCTTCGATCCCCGCGATCTGCCCTTGCCGGACGCCACCGGCCCCGATCACCCGAAGGTCCAGGAACTGCGGGCGCTGTCGCAGTGGTCGGAGGGGCAGGTCTGGTGCAGCCCGGAGCGGCACGGCGCGATCTCCGGGATCATGAAGGCGCAGATCGACTGGATCCCGCTGGAAATCGGCAGCGTGCGGCCCACCCAGGGCAAGACCCTGGCCGTCATGCAGGTCAGCGGCGGTTCGCAGTCATTCAATGCGGTCAACACCCTTCGGCTGCTGGGGCGTTGGATGCGGATGCTGACGATCCCCAACCAGTCGTCGGTGGCCATGGCCTACAAGGAATTCGACGAGAACGACGGCATGAAGCCCTCGGCCTACTACGAGCGTGTCGTCGATGTGATGGAAGAGCTTGTGAAGTTCACCCTGCTGACTCGCGACCGGGCCGGCTACCTCGTCGACCGCTACAGCGAGCGCAAGGCCGACGGCCGGATCCCCGAACATGTGGCGTTGGGCGCCGAGGCCATGCGGCACGAGACGACGACCGCCTAGGTGCGGACTCCGCCGAGTCGATATGGCCCCGGGGACCGAAAACGCCGTCGGTAACGCAGATGAACGAAAGCTGTCGGCGTCCTCCCGAGATGGTTCAGCTTGGCCCCGCCATGGTGCGTCTCACGGGGCCGACGGCTCCGAACCGTTCAAAGGGACAACGACGACCATGACCGCCACCGCGATCACCAAGAAGAACATCAACGCCAAGGCCTTCATCCTGGGCCTGGCCGCCACGGCGACCGCCCTGTCGATGACCGCCGCGCCGGTTACCGCCAGCGCCATGTCGCAGAAGCTGGGCGGCGTGATCGGCTGCGACGCCTCGGGCGGCAAGCAGGAAGCCGGCGCCGTCATCGGCGGCCTGGCCGGCGCCCTGGTCGGCAACAAGCTGTCCAAGCACGACAAGGGCGCGGGCACGGCCATCGGCGCCGTGGTCGGGGCGGGCGCGGGCTCGTACGTCGGCTGCAACATGCAGAAAAGCCGCGCGGCCGAGAACGCCGGCGGCGTCTATGTCAGCGACGGCATCCGCGTCTCCAACTCGGTCGACGCCGCCCCGATGACCAAGATCAGCGGCAAGTACGTCGCCCGTTCGACCCTGAACCTGCGCGCCTCGGCCAGCACCCGCGGCCAGGCCGTCGGCTCGGTCCGGGCCGGCGAGACCTTCCAGGCCCTGGGCCGCACCGGCGACGGCAAGTGGATCCTGGTCGGCCAGGACGGCGTCGGCGTCGGCTACGTCTCCAGCGCCTACGTCTACAAGGCGTAAGCGCCTCGGAAGATCGCTTGCCTTCCGACTTTGTCGTCTCGGAAGGAGCGCTCCAGCGAGCCCGTCTGTCCCGCGGCAGGCGGGCTCCTTCGCGTTCAGAGCCGAAAGCCGCCCATCCAGGTCTGCCACACCACCACGAAGCCGCCGTGCAGCAGCACCGCCGGCCATAGCGAGCCGGTGCGCCAGCGCACCAGGGCGCAGGCCAGGCCCAGGATCGCCGTGCAGGCCAGGAAGTCGGGGCGCAGGAACATCGTCGCGCCCGGCAGGAAGGTCAGGGTCTCCAGCGGATGCCAGGCGACATAGAGCGCGGTCGAGACGGCGATCGCTCGCCACGGCGGACGCGGGGCCTCGTCGCGTCCAGGGACCAGCAGGCCTCGAAAAGGGATCTCCTCGCCCAAGGCCGGCACGAACAGCACTGTCAGCAGACGCAGCGGCAGGCCCGGCGCGGCCGGGGTCAGGACGTAGAGGCCGGTCGAAAAGCCGATCGTCGCCATCAGCGCCCCCGCCGCCAGGGCGACGCCGCCGCACAGCGCCCAGCCGCGCGCGTCGGGCAGGGTGGTCAGGCAGGAGCGCAGGCGAGCGAGCATGGCCGCAGTCTAGGAGGAGGGCGGGCGTCCCAACAACTGCGCGAGCCACGGCGCCGGCTTGCCTTGTGGCGGTTCGCCCCTCGGCGGACCCGCGCGGGTCCAGATCCAGACGCGGCCATCACGCTCGGTCAGCGGCCACGACGGCGCGCGCACGCCGGGAGCCGCCTCGCGTCCGGGAATGGCCACGCACGCCCCGTCGTGGGTGAAGCGCCAGAGGTGGTAGGGGCATTCGACGCTTTCGCGGCCGTCGGGCTCGACCCGCGCCCGGCCGGTCGATAACGCCGCGCCGCGATGGGGGCACAGGTCGGAGAGGGCGTAGGCCGCGCCGGCCTTCGAACGGCCCAGCAGCAGCGGCCGGCCGTCCAGCAGCGCACGCGTGAACCGGCCGGGCCGCACCGCCCGCGACCACGCCGCCGCCCGCCAGCCCGCCGGCGTCCTCTTCGGTTCCAGATCCATCCCGCTCCCCTTAGGCGAGGGGCGTGTAGGCGGTGTGACGGCTGGCCTACCGCCCCGCCGTCTCCATCAGGCGCTGGTAGAAGCGCACCATGCGTTCGACGTTGGCGATCGAGACGTGCTCGTTGGTGCCATGGATCACCTTGGTGTCGTCGACCGACAGCACCAGGGGCTGGAACTTGTAGACGTCGTCGGCGATGGGACCCATGTAGCGGCTGTCGCTGGCGGCGGTCATCAGGGCTGGGGCCACGGGGGCCTTGCTCTCGTCGCCGGCCAGGGCGGCCAGGGTCTTCCAGCCCTCGGAGGTGGTCGAAGCCACCTTGCTGGGCTCGTCCGGCGCCTTCACCCAGGCCAGTTTCACCGGCAGGTCGCCGACCGCGCGCTTGGCCCGGGCCATCACGTCGGCCGAGGTGTCGCCGGGCGCGATGCGGTAGTTGATCCAGGCCTCGGCGTCCTGGGGCAGCACGTTCTCCTTGGGCGAGCCCTTGAGCATGGTCGGGGCGATGGTGGTGTGCAGCATGGCCGCGCCGGCGGGGGTCTTGGCCGTCTGGCTGACCAGCAGGGGCGAGAACAGCCAGGTGTTGGCGGCCGCCACCTTCACCACCGGCGAGGAATGCGGCGCCAGGCTCTTGAGCATGTCGGCGCCGGGACCCTCGAACTTCATCGGGAACGGGTTGTCGGCGATGGCCAGCACGGCCTTGGCCAGGGTGGTCACGCCCGTGCGCGGCGGCGGGGCCGAGGAGTGGCCGCCCACGTCCGGGGCGGTGACGGTCAGGGTGGCGTAACCCTTTTCGGCGGTGGCGATCAGGGCCACCGGGCTTTTGGTCACCGGGTGGTCGGAAACCACCACCATGCCCTCGTCCAGCACGAACTGGGCCTTGACCCCTCGCGACTTCAGCAAGGCGGCGGCAGCCCGGGCGCCGACGCCGCGCACCTCCTCGTCATGGCCGCTGACGATGATGATCGTGCGGCGCGGCGCAAAGCCCGCCTGGGCCAGGCCCTCGGCGGCCTCGAACAGGGTGACCAGGCTGCCCTTGTCGTCGATGGAGCCGCGACCCCAGACCGCGCCGTCGGCGATCACCCCGTCGAAGGGCGGATGCTTCCAGTCGCGCTCCGTGCCGGGCGTGACGGGCACCACGTCCTGGTGGGCCATCAGCACCACCGGGGCCAGGGACGGGTCGGTTCCCTTCCAGGTGTAGACCAGGGCGTGGCCGGCGATCACCTCGCGGGTCATGGCCTTGTGGGCGGCGGGGTAGGTGGCCTGCAGCCAGGCGTGCAGCTTGTCCCATTCGGCCGGCTGGTCGTCGGCCTGGTCCTGGTGGCTGACGGTCTGGAAGCGCACGGCCTGCGCCAGGTGCTCGGCGGCGCGGTTGGCGTCCACCGTCCGGGCGGGGGCCAGCTTGACGCCGCTGGTGTCGGCGGTGGGCGACTTGAACGTGGCGGTGCGGATGGCCACCACCCCGCCGACCACCACCACCAGGCCCAGCGCGGTCAGCGCCGTCTTGCTCTTCCACCCCATCGCCCGCTCCCCATGACGCCTGATTTGAACAGTTGTTGGCGACTGTGCGACGGGTTTCGATACGTGACAATCACCAAATTATCCGCATCCGGGCAGTTGCGGCCTGGGGCGGGCTCCCGCATAGGCTGGCCTTGCACGGGAGGCGGTTCGGAGAGCGGCATGGGCGTCCTGGTCCTGGGCGGGACGGGTTTCATCGGCGGCCCGCTGACGCGGCGGCTGCTGGGCGAGGGCGTGGACACGGCCGTCGCCCATCGCGGCCGCGCGGAGGTGGCCCCTGGGGCCGCCGCCCGCGTGGTGGACCGTCGCGACACCGCCGCCGTGCTGCAGGCCGTCCGGGACTTCGGCGCGACCACGGTCATTGACCTGCTGGCCTATACGCAGGCCGACACCCTGCCGCTGCTGTCGGCCCTGTCGGGGCGGATCGAGCGCTACGTGATGACCAGTTCGGTCGACGTTTACCGCAACTACGAGGGCCTGCACGGCCGGGCGCGCCCCACGCCCCTGTGGGACCGGCTGGGCGAAGACTCGCCCCTGCGCGAGACCCGCTTTCCCTATCGCCTGGCCAAGCCCCGGGCGGCGGGCGACCCCCAGGCCTGGATGGACGGCTACGACAAAATTCCCCTGGAGGAGGCCGCCCGCACCCAGGCCGGGTTCCAGGCGACGATCCTGCGCCTGCCCATGGTGTTCGGGCCCAGCGACCGCCAACGGCGGTTCTCATGGGCGATCCGGCCGATGCTCCAGAACCGCGCGGCGTTCAACGTGCCCCATCCATGGGCCGCCTGGCGATCGACGATGGGCTATGTCGACGATGTGGCCGCCGGGATCGCCCTGGCGGCCCTCCACCCGCGCGCGGCCGGCCAGACCTTCAATCTGGGGCGCTCCAATACGCCCACCAACCTCGCCTGGGCCGCGACCTTCGCCCAGCATCTGGGCTGGCCGGGCGAGGTGAAGCTGGTCCACCCGGACAAGGCTCGCGGAGCCCTGGCCTCGGCCGTGGCGGGGCTGAACCTCGACTATCCGCTGTTCATCGACAACGCCCGCATCCGGCGCCGCCTGGGCTATGCCGAGGTCACCGACTTCGACGAGGCCCTGGCGCGCACGGTCGCCGACGAGCGGGGGCGGTAGGGGGCGCCCGCGCTAGCCCCGCCCCTCGCCGATCTCCTGCACCTCCTCGAAGGTGCGCAGGCCCGGGCGCTGGGCGCTGACCAGCACGGCCATGTTTCCCGGCAGGTGCTGGTTGGCCAGCATCTTCTCGTGGGCGGCGGGGATGTCGTCCCAGGGGAAGACTTCCGACAGGCAGGGGTCCACGCGACGGTCGACCACCAGCTGGTTGGCGGCGCTGGCCTGCATCAGGTTGGCGAAGTGCGACCCCTGAACGCGCTTCTGGCGCATCCACAGGAAGCGGGCGTCCATGGTCAGGTTGAAGCCGCTGGTGCCTGCGCAGATGGCGACCATGCCGCCACGCTTGACCACGAACACCGAGACCGGGAACGTGGCCTCGCCCGGGTGCTCGAACACCATGTCCACGTCGCGGTTGCCGGTGATCTGCCAGATCGCCTTACCGAACTTGCGGCTCTCCTTCATGTAGTCGCCGAACTCGGGGCCGTTGACCTTGGGCAGCTGGCCCCAGCAGTTGAACTCGTTGCGGTTCAGCACCGCCTTGGCTCCCATCGACAGCACGAACTCGCGCTTGTCCTCGGACGAGACCACGCCGATGGCGTTGGCGCCGGCCACGGCGGCCAGCTGCACGGCGAAGACGCCCAGACCGCCCGAGGCGCCCCAGACCAGCACGTTCTGACCGGGCTTCAGCTCATGCGGCTTGTGGCCGAACAGCATGCGGTAGGCGGTGGCCAGGGTCAGGGTGTAGCAGGCGGCTTCTTCCCAGGTCAGGTGTCGAGGGCGCGGCAGCAGCTGGCGCGACTGCACCCTGCAGAACTGGGCGAAGCTGCCGTCCGGCGTTTCGTAGCCCCAGATGCGCTGGCTGGGCGAATACATGGGGTCGCCGCCGTTGCACTCCTCGTCGTCGCCGTCGTCCTGATTGCAGTGAATGACCACCTCGTCGCCGGGCTTCCAGCGCTTCACCTTCGAGCCAACCTTCCAGACGATGCCCGAGGCGTCGCTGCCGGCGATGTGGAAGGGTTGCTTGTGGCCGTCCAGCGGGCTGATCGGCTCGCCCAGCGCGGCCCACACGCCGTTATAGTTGACGCCCGCGGCCATCACGAGCACCAGCACCTCGTCCTCGCCGATCTCCCAGACCGGAACGACCTCGACCTGCATGGCGGTGGAGGGCTTGCCATGTCGCTCCTTGCGGATGCTCCAGGCGTACATGGTCTTGGGCACGTGGAAGGGCGGCGGGATCTCGCCGATCTCGTAAAGGTCCTTCAGCGGCGTCGTGTCCGGCGTGGCGGTGCTCATCTCACTCCCCTTCGGCCGTCTTGGCCTGTCGACCTGTCCTTTCGCGCTGCAACATAACGCGCGAAGGGCTCCATGCGCTCCGGAGGCCGTGCGGCGGCCCCTCGTTTTGGGCTTCCCTGGCGGAAGCTGCGCCCAGGTTAGCCAACCCAGGCTGTGACAACTGTTTGAGACTGGCAAGAGGGAATCTGCTGCGACGCAGCATGGTTGCGAATGAAACCGGTTTCTGGCTCGTGGTCACAGCGAAACGGCTCAGCTTTCCATTCCCACCGTCATCCGCCACGTTCACGCCATGACCGCGATGATCCACGTCAGCCGGCCCACGGGGTCGATCGTGTTGCTCGAGCTCGACGCCCCGCCGGCCAACGCCCTGGGCCAGGCCATGCGGGAGCGGCTGGCGGCGATCCTGGACGAGATCGCCACCGACGAGGACACCCGTGCGGTGGTGTTGACCGGCCGGGGCGGGGTGTTCTGCGCCGGCGACGACCTGCGCGAGGCTCACGGTCGCGACGCCGCCCAGACCCTGGAGGCGGTCGAGGGCTTCAATCGGCTGATGGATTGGGTCGAGGCCCTGCGCGTGCCCGTGATCGCCGCGATCGACGGCTGGTGTTTCGGCGGCGGGCTGGAGCTGGCCCTGGCCTGCGATATCCGCCTGGCCAGCCAGCGGGCGGTGTTCGCCGCCTCGGGCGTCAATATCGGCCTGATGGCCTCGGCGGTGCGCCTGCCTCGGCTGATCGGCGCGGCCCGGGCCAAGGCTCACCTGCTGACCGGGGCCCAGTTCGACCCGGCCCGCGCCCTGGCCGACGGGATCGTGACGGGCGTCCACCCGCCCGAACGCCTGCTGCCCGAGGCCTTCCACCTGGCCGAATGGATCGCCTCCCGCGCGCCCCTGGCTGTGGAGGCGACCAAGCGGGTGATCGACGGTCGCGCCTATGTGGAGGAGGAACTGCCCGCGCTGGCGGGAAGCGCCGACCATCGCGAGGCGGTGGCGGCGTTCATGGCCAAGCGCTCGGCGCTGTTCCGACGGGGCTAGGGCGCTCTCGGCCGCCGATTCCCGCGCCCTATCCGCGCGCCAAACCGTTCGCCGGCAGGCGCAGGTTCATGTCGCAGACCACCCCGCGCGGCTCGAAGCGCATGGCCGCCGAGCCCTGCAGGTCGCGCAGCGCGCGGCCGATCAGGCGGGAGCCGAAGCCCTGGCGTTCGGGCGGCTTCACGGGCGGACCATCGCGCTCGATCCAGGTCAGGCGCACAATCTTCTCGCCCTCGTTCGCCGTCTCGACGGCCCAGGACAGCCGAACCTGGCCGACGGGCGTGGAAAGAGCGCCGTACTTCGTGGCGTTGGTGGCCAGTTCGTGCAGGAGCATGGCCAGGGCCAGGGCCGCGCCCGGCGGCGCCCAGACGTCGGGACCGTCGATGTCGACCCGGGCGGCCGAGTCCTCGACGAACGGCTTCAGCGCCCGCTCCGCCACCGCCGCCAGCGACGCCCCGTGCCAGTGTTCCTGGGTCAACAGGTCGTGCACCTGCGACAGGCTGAGCAGCCGGGCCTCGAACTTGGCGTAGGCAGACAGCGGATCGGGATCGCTGCGCAGGGTCTGGGCGGCCATCGACTGGATGGTCGACAGGGTGTTCTTCACGCGGTGGTTCAGCTCGTTGATCATCAGCCGCAACTGCTCGTGATGGCGCTGCTGCTGGACCTGGGCCTGCTTGCGGACGGCGATGTCCTCGATGACGGCCACGAAGTGGTCTGGCGCGCCCTGGGCGTCCAGCACCAGCGAGACGGTCAGGCTGATCCACACCGTCTGGCCCTGGGCGGTGATGTAGCGCTTCTCCATCACGTAGGTTTCGCGCTCGCCCGAAAGCAGGGCCGCGACGGCGGCTTCGTCGCCCGCCAGGTCGTCGGGATGGGTAATGCCCTGGAAGTCGCCGGCCAGCAGGGCTTCGCGCGAATGTCCGGCGATGGCGCAGAAGCGGTCATTGACCTCCAGGAAGCGCCCGCTCGGGGCCACCCGGGCCACGCCCATGGCCACCTGGTCGAACACGGCGCGATAGCGGGCCTCGGCGGCTTCAAGTTCGCGGCGGGCCTCGATCGCGGGGGTCACCACCTCGGTGTAGAGCACGATGCCGCCGATCTCGCCGGCCTCGGTGCGCCAGGGGGCCACCGACCAGCGAATCCACTCCAACTGACCGTCGGGGCGGATGAAGACGTCGCCGGGGTGGCTGCGCTCGATCCCGTCGGCCAGGGCCTGGGCGTGGATGTCGCGCCAGTGCTGGGGGACGCCGGGGAAGACGTCGTAGTGCACGCGGCCGACCAGCGGCATGTCGGCGGGAAGATTCTGGTCGGTCAGATAGCGGCCCGAGGCGGACAGGTAGCGCATCTGGCGATCGAAGATGGCGATGCCGATCGGCGCTTGGCGCAGGGCGGTAAGTACGGGCGAGGGCTCCGACGCCCGGACCGCGCTGGCCGCTCCCGTCTCCGTCATCGCCTCGCGCCCACCCCTCGAGACCCCGCCTGCGCGGTTCGCCTTCAGCTTCAACATTCAAGGCGCCGCTTTCGCCTAGAATTTTTTCAGCATGCCCCTGTTCGGTCTTGAACGCACGCGTCGCCGTCGTCGCAGGGTTGTGCGGAGAAGCTTACCCCGCCGGGCGGGCCTCGGTCGCGGGCGGCGCGCCGACCACTGGGGGCGGGGCGGCGGGAGCCGCTGGGGCCGCCGGTGCGGCCGGGGGAACAGGCGCGTTGGGATCGGCCAGAGCACCCTCCGCGGGCGGCGCGATCGGCTGCCCGTCGGGGCCGAGCAGCGGGTCGGCGAGGCTGGGGTCTTCGGCGGCACTGATGGCGTCGTCCTCGGGCGGGGGCGCGGGCTGGTCGCCGCGCGTGGCGGCCAGGGCGAACGCCTTCCAGATCTTGGCTGGCAGGCCGCCGCCGACCACGCCGTTCATGGCGCTGTTGTCGTCGTTGCCAACCCAGACCCCGATCACCAGGTCGCCGACATAGCCGACAAACAGGGCGTCGCGGTAGCCCTGGGTCGTGCCGGTCTTGCCGAACGCCCCCGGGATGGCGGCCTCCACGCCCGTGCCGCGATGCACGGCCGAGCGCAGCAGGTCGCGCATGCTGGCCAGTTCAGCCTTGGACAGCGGATGGACGCGGGCGGGCTTCTTCCAGTCGGCCAGGCCGTGCGGCACGACCGGCGCCTCGCCGGCCGCGATGGCGGCGTAGGCGGCCGTCAGTTGCACCAGGCTCATCGGGCCGGTGCCCAGGGCCAGGGTCAGGTCGTCGGGGATCGGCTCGGTGACGCCCAGGTCGCGGGCGGTCTTGACGATGGAGTCGCGTCCCACCTCCTTGGCCAGCCGCACGGCGGCCACGTTGGACGAGGCGGCGAAGGCGGTGATCAGCGGCACCTCGCGGCCGGCGTACTTTCCCTCGTGGTTTTTGGGCGTGTAGCCGCTGATGTCGATCGGGGCGTCCAGGATTGGGGTGGTGGGCGTCATCCCCTGGCGCATGGCGGTCAGATAGACGAACAGCTTGAAGGCGCTGCCCGGCTGACGCTCGCCATCGGCGCGATTGAACTGGCTCTGCTTGTAGTCGCGGCCGCCGACCATCGCCACCACCGAGCCGTCGGTGCGCATGGCCACGATCGCGCCCTGGGTGACGTGCAGCGCCTTGCCGTCGCGCTCGATCGCCTGGTTCAGGATCTGCTCGGCCTTCTTCTGCAGCTTGGAGTCCAGGGTCGTCTTGACCACCGTCTCGCCGTAGCCGCGCTCGAACACCGCCCGGGCCTGGGGGAAGACCCAGTCGGCGAAGTAGGATCCGGTCGGCAGCTTGTCGCGCGGCGGGATCGGGCGGACCGCTCGGGCGGCGGCCTTGGCCTGGGCCTGGGTGATCTCGCCGGTGTCGACCATGGCGTCCAGCACCACCAGCATCCGCTCGCGCGCGCCCTCGAAGTTCTCGGTGGGGGCCAGGCGCGAGGGGGCCTTGACCATGCCGGCCAGCATGGCCGCCTCGCCGATGCTCAGGGTCTCGGGCGTCTTGTCGAAATAGTGCCGCGCGGCCGAGCGCAGGCCGAACGAGCCCTCGCCGAAATAGACCGACGACAGGTACCGCGACAGGATCTCGTCCTTCGACAGCCGGGTCTCCAGATAGAGCGCGATCAGGGCCTCCTGCACCTTGCGGCGCAGGTTGCGGTCGCTGCTCAGGAAGGCGTTCTTGGCCAGTTGCTGGGTGATGGTCGAACCGCCTTCCGACACCCCGCCGGCCTTGGCGTTGGCGCCCACGGCCCGCGCGATGGCCTTGGGATCGATGCCCCAGTGCTTGTAGAACCGCCGGTCCTCGATGGCGATGAAGGCGCCGGGCACGTACTTGGGCAGCTTGGCCGCGTCGATCGGCGCCTCCTTGTACGAGCCGCGCCGGGCGATCGGTTCGCCGTCGGCCGACATCAGCACCAGGGTTGGGTTGCTGGCGGGCTCCAGGGCCCGGCCCAGGGGCAGGGACCACAGCAGCGAGCCGATCACCGCCACGATGATGGCCACCGCCACGGCGGCGCCGATCTGCCAGGGTCGGCGCTTCCAGATCGGAACGCGCGGCGCGGGCGCGGCC
Source organism: Caulobacter sp. (assembly GCA_017745235.1). Taxonomy (GTDB): domain Bacteria; phylum Pseudomonadota; class Alphaproteobacteria; order Caulobacterales; family Caulobacteraceae; genus Caulobacter. Next base: position 100,866 of record JAGHZU010000008.1, read on the forward strand.
GCCGCGGCGACGGGCTCGGAGTCCGGTTCGGACGTCGGCTGGACGTCGGGCTGGGCCGGATCCGCCTGCGGCGCCTCTTCCCCGGACTCGTGCACGGCCCCGCTCTCGCCCGGAGCTTCCGCCTCGGTCGGGGAGGGTTGTTCCGGCTCGACGCCCTCGGGGCCGGCGACGGGATCTGACATGCGCTGGAACTCGAAACGACGGGAGCGATCAGCGCCCTTTACCACACGCCCCCCCAACGCCAAGGCCGCGCATCATGGAGGGAAAAGAGGGGCCTTCTCATTCCACCCTGGCCAGCAGGCCCAGCTCGCCGGCCTTCATCACGGCCTCCTGGCGCTTGACCACGCCCAGGCGCTTCTTGGCGGCCTCGATGTGATGGTGGACGGTGCGGGGCGAGAGGGTGAGGATCGCGCCGATCTCCCAATCTGTCTTGCCCCGGCTGGCCCAGTACAGGCACTGGGCCTGGCGCTCGGAGATCACCCCGTAGTCGGGGTTGTCGTCCTGCATTTCCCAGTGCTTGAGCATGATGGTGCCGAACACCGTGGCCAGGCTCTCGACCACGGCTCGGGCGGTGGGGTCGGTCTCCGCGGCGGGGGTCGACATGCGGATCAGCACCTCGTGGCCGGCCGGGCCGAACACCCGCACCACGTAGCCGTCCTGCATGCCGAACTCGGCGGCCTCGCCCCACATGGCCTGGGCTCGGTTGTCGCCCAGCGGGCGGGCGTCGCTCCAGGCGAAGGCGCGGCCGGATTTCTGCAACAGCTTGATGCACGGATCGTGGACCACGTAGCGCTCGCCCCAGTAGCGTGCGTCCCAGGCGTCGAAATCCTGGCGGCTGAGGGTGGGCGGCTCGCGGCCCAGCTGCTCGGCGTTGATCAGGGTGGCGCAGAAGCGGTCGTAGCCGAACGCGGCCAGGGCGCGGCCGAAATGGGCCTCCACCTCGTCGGCCGTGGCGTGGTGCGGCGCGCGGCTGAGAAAGTCCCAGGCTTCCCGTTCGGCGGTGTTCAGCACGATCGCAATGTTCTCCCCTCGTAAGAAGAGATTAGATGATCGTGAGTTGATCTTCCAGTGGGCGCAAGTGTCGCGGGACTAATGTCGGCTCAATAGCCGGGCTTCGCCACCTTGGATCGTTAATTTTATTTTGGATAACCTGAGGATGCGCGCGGCGTCCGGCAACGGATCCGGTCTTGGCTCGGGCGGGAATACGCGCAACGCCGCGCCAGCGAGCAGGAGGACCGGATGGAAGATTACGCCGCCGCTTCGGCGTCTTCGTCCTCGCCGCCCAGCAGGGCGCTCAGGACCACCGCCAGGCGCTCGGGCTTGATCGGCTTTTCGACCACGTCCTGCATGCCGGCGGCGATATAGGTCTGCACGTCGTTGGGATCGGCGTTGGCGGTCAGGGCCACGATCGGGGCCTGGCCGGCGCGGCCGGGCAACTCGCGGATGGCGCGGGTGGCGGCGATGCCGTCCATGCGCGGCATCTTGATGTCCATCAGGATCAGGTCGAAGCGGCCGCTGCGCGCGGCCTCCACGGCCTCCACCCCGTCGACCACCTGCTCGGAGGTGCAGTCGAACATCTCGCACAGGGCTTCGGCGACCATGCGGTTTGTGGCGTTGTCGTCGACGATCAGGATGTGGGCCGAACGATCGTCCAGCGGCGACTCGTGGGCGGGTTCCTGGGTCAGGGTCGCTTCGGGCGCGATCAGGGCGAAGCGCAGGGTCAGGCCCGCGCCGGTATTGGCCTCGGCCTTCAGTGGTCCGCCCATGGCGCGGGTCAGGCCATGGGCCAGGGCCATGCTGACCCCGAGGGCCAGGTCGTTTCGGTCCTCGATGCGCGAGGCGCCCAGCGGGTCGAACACCCTGGCCAGGCGGTCGGCGGCCGAGCCGGCGGCGTTGTCGCGCACGCGGCCCTCCAGGCGCAGGCCGCCCTCGACCGGGCGGGCCTTGAGGCTGGCCTCGATTACGCCCCGGCCGTTGGAGAGGGCGCTGTCGATCAGGGCGTCGAACACCTGCAACACGCGGCCGGCGTCGATCAGGGCGGCGGTCTCGGGATCGCCGTCGTAGGAGAACAGCAAGGTCGAGCCGCCCTCGGCCGCGCGGGCGCTCCAGCGGGCCTCGACGGCGTCGGAGAGGTCGCGCAGCAGGGCGGGCGCGGGGGCCAGCACCAGTTCGCCGGCGGCGGCGCGGCGCAGGTCCATGGCCCGGCCCAGCACAGCGCTCATGTCGCGGCTGGTGTCGCCGATCGCGCGCACGCAGGCGGCGGCGTCCGGGGTCAGGCGCGACTGTTCCAGGCGGTCGGTGAAGGCCAGCACGCCTTCCAGATGATGGCCCAGGTCCTTGGCCATGCGCTCGACCAGGTCCATGGCCTCGCGCGCCTCGCGCTGCTGGCGGCGATGGGAGACGAGCAGCGACGAGAGCCCGCCCACGCCCTGGTAGACGCCCTCGGCGTCCACGGCGATGAAGGCGGTGCGGAAGACGGGCGTGCCGCTTTCGGAAATGCGGGCCACGAACACGGCGGCGGGCGTGTCGACGTCCACCACGCGGGGGTCGGTGTCCATCACGGACTCGATCGGGCGGTCGGCCAGGGTCTCGGCGGCCACGGCCATCTGGCCCAGGAAGACGTCGCGATAGACCAGCCCCACGGGCGCGCCCGCGGGGTCGGTCGCCGCCAGGGCGGCGGCGTGCGGTTCGGCGAGGAACGTCGCGCGCACGTCGGCGCACGACGTCTGCGGGTCGATCGAGGCTCGGCGGTCGATGAGGCGGGCCAGCGTGTCCATGGGCCTTGGGGGAGGCTTGTCGGGACTCCACCATCGCTGCTGCGCGTTGCGGAGTCGTAAATGGGTAAGGCTTCCAGGGGTTTAACGCGCCTGCCGAAAGGGCGGGCGAAGGCGTGGCCGGCGGCCAAGAAAAAGGGCGGCGGATCGCTCCGCCGCCCTTCCCGTCCTTCCGCGTGGAGGGACTAGAACGACTTGGTGATGCCCACGCCGTAGGTGCGCGGCTCCAGCGTGATCAGGTTGGTGAACAGGCCCGAGCTGTCGTCGGTGGTGTAGGCGTCGGTGATCGGCGTCTTGTTGGAGATGTTCTTGATGTAGGCGTCGATCGACAGGCCCCATTCCGGCTTGTCCACCCGCAGGGTGACGTTGGCGTTGTTCCAGGACTTCAGCTTGTCGTACTCGGTGTTGTAGACCCGGGCGAACTGGGTGCTCTGGCGATAGTAGTCGCCGCGCAGGGTGGCGCTCCAGCCGTCGGCGAAGTCCCAGGTGTACTGGGCGCCCAGCGACACGGTCCAATGGGGCGAGTTCGGCAGCTCGTTGCCCGACAGGTTCTGGGCCGTGCCCTCGATCGAATAGCCGGTCCCGTAGTTGAACATCGCGTTGGAGATGGCGTTGGCGTAGATCGCCGGCACGCCCCGGCTTTGCAGGAAGGCGGTGTAGAAGGCCTTGCCGCCGCAGGCGAACGGAACCGTCGCGCCCAGGGCCGGATTGACGGTCAGCGCCGTGGCGATGCCGGCCGAGGCCACCACGCAGTTGGAGCCGACGGCCACGCCCGGGATGCTCGGACCGGCCTTGACGACCTGGTAGAGCGGGTTGGACTGGGTGCGGTTCATGGTGTCGATCGACGAGACGCCGTTGCCGATCTTGGTGTCCAGATAGCCGATGTTGGCGTTCAGGCGCAGGTTGTGGACCGGCGACCAGATGCTTTCCAGCTCCAGGCCCCAGACGGTGGCGTTGACGTTCTCGTTGACCGAGGTGCGGGCCACGATCTTGGAGATCTGGTAGCCCTGGTAGTCATAGTAGAACGCCGTGCCGTTCAGCTGCAGGCTGCCGCCCAGGAAGGTGTTCTTCGAGCCCACTTCGATCGCGTTGACGAATTCCGGCGCGAAGGTGGCCGGCACGCCCGCCGCGCCTTCCGCCGCCGGCGGGTTGGCGCCGCCGCCCTTGTAGCCCTTGGAATAGAAGGCGTAGAGCAGGTTGTCGTCGGTCAGCTTGTAGTCGAAGCCGAAGCGGCCGGTCAGCTCGGTGAAGACCGTCTGGGTTTCCGGCTGGGCCGGGTCCTGGGTCAGGCCGATGCCGGGCGAAAGCAGCACGGTCTCGAAGTTTTCCTGGCGCTTGTTGTCGTGGGTGCGGCGCAGGCCCAGGGTGAACTTCAGCTTCTCGTTGGCCTGCCAGTACAGTTCGCCGAAGATGGCGTTGGACTTCAGGTGATAGGGCGAGCGGTTGTCATAATAGTTGTGGCCGCTGCCGTCCGGCGTGGCGTTGGTGTCGATCCCGATGCAGGCCGGGTTGGTGGCCGGGTTGCAGTTGGGGTTGCCGGTGTTGGCGTAGTTCAGCGCCAGGGCCGACATCGTCAGCGAGTTGCCGATCACGTAGTAGTCGGTGGTGGTCTTGTAGTCGAAATAGATGCCGCCGATGTTGAAGTTCAGCGGGCCGTCGAAGTTCGACTGCAGGCGGAACTCCTGGCTGAACTGCTTGGAGTTGCCCGACGAGACGTCCAGCGTCGTGAACTTGTTGGTCGAGCCGACCTGCGGGTCGTTGAAGGTGCCGTCGGGCTGGGTGATGCCCGGCACGTAGTTGAACGGCACCGTCGAGACGTTCCGGTTGTAGTCCAGCTTGGTGTAGACCTTGCCCTTCGAATACGAGCTGAGGGCCGTGAAGGTCAGGTCCGGAGTGACGTCGTAGGCCAGGTTGAACTGGTAGACGTCCGACTTGGACTGATAGATCGGGTCGAGCAGGGACTCGATCTCACGCAGGTTGCGGCTGGTGGTGTCGCCGAAGTTGGCGTCGCCGCTGGTGAAGCCCAGCAGGTTGCCCAGTTCCCCGGTCAGGGTGCCCGAGGTGTTGACGGTGCCGTAGGCGCTGTCGCCGTAGAGCGAAGCGGGCAGGCAGCCCTGGGTCAGGAAGGGGCGGGCCGAGCCCGTGGCCACGCCGCCGATGGTGGCCGGGCCGTTGTCCTTGGTGCAGAGCTGCTTGCCGACGCGGGCGCGGTTGTCGTCTTCCTTGAAGTGCTCCCACATGAAGTTGGTGCGCAGGGTGTCGACGGGATTGAACATCACCGACAGGCGCGTGGAGTACAGGTCGCGGTCGTCGACCTTGTGATTGTTGTAGGTGTTGGTGTTGAAGCCGTCGCGCTTGAGCCAGTTGCCGGCGGCGCGGACGGCCAGCTTGTCGCCGAAGATCGGGATGTTGATCATCCCGCGAAGCTTGGTGGTGTTGTAGTTGCCGTATTCGGCGCGGACGTTGGCCTCGAAGGTGTCGACCGGCTTGGCGGTGATGATGTTGACCACGCCGCCGGTGGCGTTGCGGCCGTACAGCGTGCCCTGCGGGCCGCGCAGCACTTCCACGCGCTCGACATCGAAGAACTCGGCGTCGAACAGGTTGCCCACCTGCAGCGGCGCGTTGTTCTCGTGCAGGCCCACGCCCGCGTCGGTGGCCACGCCCACGGCCTTGTTGCCGATGCCGCGGATGGCGAAGTTGAAGCTGTTGGTGAAGTTGCCCTTGGCGAAGCTGGCGTTCGGAATCGCCTGCTGCAGGTTGGGGCCGCCGTCGATCTTCTGGGCCTGCAGGCTGTCCTGGCTGAACGCCGAGACCGCGATCGGCACGTCCTGAAGGGCTTCTTCCTTCTTCTGGGCCGTGACGACCAGTTCTTCGATCACGTTGTCGGATTTTTGCTGGGCGGCCGCCGGAGCGGCGATGGCGACGGAGGCCAGCACGGCGACGGAAGCGCCCATGGCCAGCACGCTCCGCATGCGCAGAGATTGCGTCATTCTATTCCCTCCCTGGACATCGCGGAGCCTTATGGCGGTTCCTGCAGACGTCGCGTTGTTTCCTCGGCGCCGCACCATGTTGACTACGCGGGCGTGCGGCCGACCCTTCGCAGCATAAGCGGATTGCATACTTGGGAACTTTGGCTGTCAACCAGCCGTAGCGTAAGTAATCACTGATATGTTACGCGTTTTCACTTTCCTCAGGATCACTTTCTCCTGAGTCGGGTGGTTTTCTACTGTGATTAGAAAACACGGTCTGCCGCCTGACGCTGCGTCAGGCGGGGTTTCAGCCCGGAAACCCTTGGCGCAACAAGGGTCGCGCCAAGCCATAGTGTCGATTTCGCGCCGAAGGTACAGCCCAAATATCGCTGTTCGAAACGATTGTTTCAGGGCGTGGCCCTCCGCCCACGGTCGGGTCCGGGCATCGGCCGTTTCGGCCTGGCCCGGCTTGGTGTAGGAAGCGCCCATGTCCACCTCCCAAGTTCCCGCGGCCGGATCGCCCTCCGACGCCGCCCTGGTGCTGTTCTCCGGCGGCCAGGATTCCAGCGTCTGCCTGGCCTGGGCCCTGGAGCGCTACGCCCGGGTCGAGACCGTCGGCTTCGACTACGGCCAGCGCCATTCCATCGAGATGCAGGCCCGCCAGTCCGTGCGCGCCGCCATCGCCGAGCGTTTTCCCCATTGGGCCGAACGCCTGGGCGAGGACCATGTGCTGGATATCCGCAGCTTCGGCGCGGTGGCCGAGTCGGCCCTGACCGCCGACCGCGCGATCGAGATGACCGAGCGCGGCCTGCCGTCCACGTTCGTTCCCGGCCGCAACCTGGTGTTCCTGACCTACGCCGCGGCCCTCGCCGACCGGCGCGGGGCCGTCGCCCTGGTGGGCGGCATGTGCGAGACCGACTTCTCGGGCTATCCCGACTGCCGGCGCGACACCATGGACGCCATGCAGAGCGCCCTGAACCTGGGCATGGACCGCGCCTTCCGCATCGAGACCCCGCTGATGTGGTTGACCAAGGCCCAGACCTGGGCTCTGGCCAAGACCCTGGGCGGCGAGGATCTCGTCGACCTGATCGTGGTCGAGAGCCACACCTGTTACCAGGGCGAGCGCGGCCAGTTGCATCCCTGGGGCCATGGCTGTGGCGAATGCCCGGCCTGCGAGCTGCGCCAGCGCGGCTACGAGGAATGGGACGCGGCGGGGCGGGAGGCCCTCGCGGAGTGACCTACACCGTCAAGGAAATCTTCCTCACCCTGCAGGGCGAGGGCGGTCAGGCGGGCAAGGCGGCGGTGTTCTGCCGCTTCGCCGGATGCAACCTGTGGACCGGGCGCGAGCAGGACCGGGCAAAGGCCGTCTGCGCGTTCTGCGACACCGACTTTGTCGGGACCGACGGCGAGAACGGCGGCAAGTTCGCCACGCCCGAGGCCCTGGTCGACGTGATCGAGGCCCAGTGGACCGGCGGACGGCACGACCGCCTGGTGGTCTGCACCGGCGGCGAGCCGCTGCTGCAGCTGGACGAGCCCCTGATCGCGGCCCTGCACGCGCGTGGCTTTCAGATCGCCTGCGAGACCAACGGCACCGTCGCGGCGCCTGAGGGGGTCGACTGGATCTGCGTCAGCCCCAAGGCCGACGCCCCGGTGGTCCAGACCCGAGGCCAGGAGCTGAAGCTGGTCTTCCCGCAGGAGAAGGCCTTGCCCGAGCGCTTCGAGGCCCTGGATTTCGAGCGCTTCTACCTCCAGCCGATGGATGGTCCGGACCGCGAGCGGAACACGCAATTGGCGGTCGCCTATTGCCTTTCCCACCCACAATGGCGTTTAAGCGTCCAGACGCACAAATATCTCGGCCTGCCCTGACGGATAAGGCGCTCGACTTGGTGACAGGGTCGACGCGCTAGAGCCTCCCAGGCCTGTCAAAAGAAGTAACAAGATGAAGCCCGTCTTCGAGATCACGAAGGCCGCGTTCTTCGACGCGGCCCATTACATCGAGCAAGGTCCGTCGGACCATCGCTACCGCAAGCTTCACGGCCACTCCTTCCGGGTGGAGGCCAGCGTGAAGGGCGAGATGCAGGACGCGGGCTGGGTGGCCGACCTGGAGAGCCTGGACGTGGCGCTCAAGTCCGTCGCGGCCGAGCTGGACCATGGCCTGCTCAACGACCGTCCGGGCCTGGAAAGCCCCACGCTCGAGCGCATCTGCCTCTATTTCGCCGAGCGCCTGAAGCCGCAGTTCCCGGGCCTGTCGCGCGTGGTGCTGTCGCGCCCGACGATCGGCGAAAGCTGCGCGCTGACGCTGTAGGCGGCGTTCCGCGCCGTTCCGCGGCGCCTTCTGGAAAACGCCGGTCTTCCAACCGGCTGCGCGGCGCCCTATCTCTGCCCGGCCGATGACCCAGGGGAAGGCCGCGAATGCTCTACATGCTGCTGTGCTACAACAACGAGGAACAGGTCATGGCCTGGACCCAGGAGCAGGACGACGCGGTGATGGAGCGCCTGTCGGCGGTCCATGAGCGGCTGAACGCCCAGGGCAAGCTGGGCCCCTCGGCGCGGCTCCAGGGCACGGCCTCGGCCAAGACCCTGGTCAAGGCCGACCCGCCCTTCGTCACCGACGGTCCTTATGCCGAGACCAAGGAGCAGTTCCTGGGCTTCTACGTGATCGACGTGGCCGACATGGACGAGGCCCTGGACGTCGCCCGCCAGCTGGGTGAGGCCAACCCCACGGGCGCCTACGAGATCCGGCCGATGCGGCTGTACCAGCCCGGCGTGGCGCTGGCGGGCTGAACGCGCTTCCAAAGTTCCTGGCGTCTCCAAAAAGACCCGCCGCCCCGGTCCAGGCCAGGGCGGCGGCAGGGAGGGTTGGGTCAGGTGAGGTCGTGCAGGTCCTTGCCCAGGGGTGGGCTCAGGCGGAAGTCCGTGAACAGCACCTTCAGGCCGGCGCGCTCGGGCGTGCAGGTCATCGGTCCCACCAGATAGGACGAGGCGACCGGGAACGGCGCCAGGCGCACCAGCGGCCAGGTCTTGCCGTCGGCCGAGACCTGCAGGCGCAGCACGCCCTTGGCCACGGTGGCGCGCATCCAGAAGTCCTTGGGATCGGCCTCGTAGGGGCCCGTTGCCCAGTCCGACTTGCCGTCGGTCAGCACGCTGGACAGCATGGCCCGGCCGTCCGACAGCTCGATGCCGGCCTTCACCCAGCGCTGCTCGTCCAGGCGCACCATGATCCCCGCCTGGTCATAGAGCTTGTCGTAGTCGCCGCGGATGCGCAGTTGGGCGGTGAAGGCGTCGGCGGTCCGAACGCCCAGGAAGTGGCCGCTGTCGCGGGTGAAACCATAGTGGGTCTCGCGCCAGAAGTCGGTCCCGTTGTCGGTGACGGCCTCGATCCCGCCGTCTGCCGCGCGCCAGGTCTTGGGCGCGTTCAGCCAGGTCCCGCCCGACAGGCTGGTGACCAGCGGCTGGGGCGCGGCGGCGGCGGCCCGCGCCAGGACGGGCGCGGCCAGGGCGGCGGCGCCCAGGCCCATCACCATACGGCGCGGCGGATGTTGCAGGCTCATGAACGGTCTCCAAGGCGGCGCGCCGGTTTGGCCGCGACCGCGATTCCTGTGATGGTGCTGATCGACGAGACGTCGGACGGCGCTATGTGTACAAATGTACATAGAGTCGGCAAGAGGCGTTCGCGCAAGGAAAAGACGTGTCTCCACCCAGCCCTCCACCCGGCAAGCGCAGGACCGATCCCGAGCGCCGCCAGCGCATCATCGACGTGACGCTGGAGGTCGTGGCCCAGCACGGCGTGGCCGGAGCCACCCACCGCCGGATCGCGGCCGCCGCCGACGTGCCCCTGGGCTCGATGACCTACCACTTCGCCGGCATGGACGAGCTGTTGGCCCTGGCCTTCACCCAGCTGGCGCAGAAGGCCTCGGCCGAGTTCCGTGCGGGGCTGGACCGGGTCGAGACGCGCGAGGAGGCCATCGCGGCGGTGGTCGACATCATCGCCGGCGACGTCTGGGCCCAGCCGGCCACGCTGCTGCTCAGCTACGAGCTTTACGCCTTCGCGGCCCGCAATCCCGACCTGCAGGCGGTGATGCGCGGCTGGATGGCCGCCAGCCGCCAGGCTCTGGGCCGCTGGTTCGACCCCCTGACCGCCCGCGCGCTGGACGCCTTGGTCGAGGGGATCGGCATCCACAATTCGATCGACCGCGAGCCGCTGGACCGGGCCGCGATCGAGGAGATCGTGCGCAGGGTGGCGACATGAGCATGAGCCACGACATCGACCTTTCCGCCCTGGAGCGGTTCAGCTTCGGCGACGGCGAGGGCCTGGCCGACGAGCTGCTGGACCTGGTGCTGGCGGGCCGCAAGACGGCCACTTGCTGGAGCTGGAACGAGGTCTGCGAGACTCACGTGGGCAAGCGGATGATCGCCTGCGACGGCCGGGGCGTGCCGCGCGCGGTGATCGAGACCGTCAGCCTGGAGGCCCGGCCCTTCGACCGGGTCGACGAGGCCTTCGCCCGGCTGGAGGGCGAGGGCGACCTGACCCTGGCCTGGTGGCGGCAGGCCCACCGCGACTACTTCACCCGCAACGGCGGCTTCGCCCCGGACATGATGCTGTGGCTGGAGGTGTTCCAGGTGGTGGCGCGGCTCTAAGCCGACGCCCCCATCTCCGCCGAACCGCAAGATCGGTCGAGCGCGATCCGGCGGCGTACGACTATCTGGCGCCACCACGGAGACGGGAGACGATGAAGGCGGCGCTTCGAAACTATCGGGCCCGGATGCAGCGGGTGCTGGACCATATCGACCAGCGCCTGGACGGCGAGCTGGACCTGGGGACGCTGGCCCGCGTGGCCGCCTTCTCCAAGTTCCACTTCCACCGCCAGTTCACGGCGACCTTCGGGGTGTCCGTGCACAGCTACGTCCAGCTGGCGCGCCTCAAGCGCGCCTCGCAGCGCCTGGCCTCCAACGCGGCCAGGAGCGTGACCGACATTGCGATGGAGGCCGGCTACGACGCGCCGGACGCCTTTGCCCGCGCCTTCCGGCGGCGGTTCGGCCAGTCGCCTTCGTCCTTCCGAAAATCGCCCGACTGGGCGCCGTGGCTTGCGGCCTTCGGGCCCTTGGACAACGCCAGGAGCAAGCTGATGCCGATCACCTACACCCTCGACGACGTGATGATCCGCGACACCCTTCCAACGCCGGTGGCGGTGCTGGAGCACCGGGGCGACCGGGCCGGGCTGGACGCCACGATCCAGCGCTTCATTGAGTGGCGCAAGGCCGCCGGCCTGTCGCCCCAGACCAGCGCGACCTTCAACATCTTCCGCTCCGAGCGGATCCCCGAGAACCCCGACGACTACAGCATGGACCTGTGCGTGGGGACCGACCTGCCCATCGCCCCCGACGATCCGGTGATGAAGGCCGGCGTCATCCCCGGCGGGCGCTGCGCGGTGCTGCGGGTGGCGCACGACACCCACAACCTGGAGCCCGCCGCGCTCTATCTCTACCGCGACTGGCTGCCGGCGAGCGGCGAAGAGGCGCGGGATTACCCGATCTACTGCCGGCGCCACTTCTCGTTCCCCCCGGACGCGGAGGCGCACGTGGTGGTCGCCGAACTGTTCCTGCCGCTGAAATAGGTTTGGCCGAGGGGCTCAGGCCCCCTGCCGACGCTTCCATTCGCGGAATTCGCGCTGTTCGCGGTCCTTCTTGCTCTCGCCCGGGACCACGGCCTTGCCGGTGGCGACCACGGCCTTGCCGGCGGTTCCGACGACCGCGCCGGTGGCGCCCACCACGGCGCCGCCGGCAGCGACCGCCAGGCAGCCCTGGGTGGAAACGGCGATCCCCATCAGGACGAGGGCGAAGGCGAAGGAAGCAGGACGCATGGGGAGGCTCACAAGGACCGACGTTCGCTTCTACCGGCAGGCCGGCCCGCGGTCGCCGCGTCGGATGGCCGCTGTCGGCGACCCGACCATGGCCTCAGCACGCGGCGTCGCCCGCCCGTCGCCAGGGGCCCTCGAAGCCGGGCTCGGCCCGCCGCCGGCGTTCGGGGCCGAAATAGTCCGGGCAGCGGACGAAGGGGCGGGGCTGCTCAATCACCAGGGTCAGCCGATGGATCAATCCCCCGGCCGTGACCGGCTTGGCCAGGAACTCGTTGACCCCCGCGTCGCGCGCGTCGCGCACCCGGCGCTGGGTGGAATGGCCGGTCACCATCACCACCGGCAGGAAGGGGTTGGGACTGTCGGGCGAGTTGCGCAGCAGGCGGACGAAATCGATGCCGTCCAGCGGGCCCATCGTCAGGTCGGTGATGACGATGTCGATCTCGCGTTCGCGCAGCACCTGCAGCGCCTCGGCGCCGTCCAGGGCCTCGGACACATGCTTGACGCCGATGGCCCGCAGGATCTCGGTCAGCAGCATGCGCATGTGCTGGTTGTCGTCGACCAGAAGGATCTTCAGAAGATCGAAGCGCAACGCCATCCCGGTCGGCAGAGGGGCGCGCCGTTCGCGTCCCCATGGGGCGCGGACGTTTCCTTCGGTCCGCGCGACGGAAACATTACGAGTGCGCGATCGAGGGCGTCAACGGTCGATGGGGAAAAAGCCCTGTAATTTCAGTGCTCCCGGTGTCAGGTCGGCGGCGATCGAGTGGGCGGCGGCCGGCCGGGCGTGAGCCGATGAGTCCTGCAATCCAGGACAGCAAGAACCAGGTTTCCAGTTCCGCTTGTTAAAATCTTGTCAATACATGAATGCGGAACGAGTTCAGCCCTTCGAGTGTTCATGCGGCGAAGGGATTGTTTTTCAGATGTCCAGTCGCGAGGAGCTCATAAGAAACGAGGCCTTGGCCCTGTGGCGTCAACTGCGCGCCGAGCCGGCGCCGGACGTCGATGGCCACCAGTTGCTGGAGCTTCTCTTCCGCGGCCTGGCTCCCGGCGACTACGACCGCGTGCATTCCCCGTTTCTGCGCTCGACCATGATCATGCGCCCCGAAGAGTGGCCCGAGGCCCGCCCCGAAGTGCGCAAGGGGTAGGGAGCGGCCGATCGCCTGCGCTTCCCTGGCTTGCTTGGGGAGACGGCGTAGGAAAGCCTTGCTCCTTCCCCCGGGTTTCACCGGATTGTTAGCCTTTGCGCCCGGCCGAACATGCCCCGATGGTTTCGGAGGCGGTCATGGACGCGAAACAGATGCTGCTGCTGCTGCTGACGGTCAGCCTGGCGGGGCTGGTCGTCACGGTGGGGATGAACTCGACCCGGCAGGACGTGCTCTACGTGCTGACCCGGCCCAAGCTGCTGCTGAAGGCGATCCTGGCCGTCGACATCATTCCGCCCGCCGCGGCCATGCTGCTGATGTGGTTTCTGCCGATCGAGCCGGTGGTCAAGGCGGGCATCGTGCTGATGGCCATCGCCCCGGTGCCGCCCCTGGTGCCGGGTCAGGAACTGGGGCTGGGCGCGCGCAAGGAATACGCTTACGGCGTCTATTGCGCGCTGGCCGTGCTGACGATCGTGGTGGTGCCGATCATCTTCAACATCGCCGCCCACCTGTGGGGTCGCGACGACCATGTCGGCTTCGCCACCATCGCCCGTACGATCGCGACCGGGGTCATCCTGCCGCTGCTGATCGGCATGACCATCCGCCGCCTGTTCCCGGCGTTCGCGGCCAAGGCGGCGATCTGGGTCTACCGGCTGAGCATGCTGCTGATCGTGCTGGCGTTCCTGCCGATCATCGCGGCCATCTGGAAGCCGCTGGTGGGGCTGATCGGCGACGGCACGCTGTTGGCCATGATCCTGGTGGTGCTCGTCACCCTGGCCGGCGGCCACCTGCTGGGCGGACCCGAGCGGGTGGACCGGGCCACGCTGGCCATCGCCGCCTCGGTCCGCCACCCCGGCATCGCCCTGATGCTGGCCAACGCCAATTTCGTCGACCACCGGGTGACCGCCGCCGTCCTGCTGTTCATGCTGGTGGGCCTGACAGTGGGCACGATCTACAAGCAGGTCTTCAAGCATCGCGGCGCGACTGTGGCGGCGGCGTCGTAGAACAGGCGTCCTCCGGTTTGGGGCGTACGATGGCGCAAGCTTGACTTTAGGCGGCTTTGCCGCGAGCTATCCCGCAAGTTGTGGGGGTTTGCATGAGACAGTTGCTTCGGAGCGCCTGCGCGATGATCGCGCTCGGCGGTGCATTCGTCGTCGCGCCGGCCCACGCCAGGCAGCAGGCGACGTCCTACGGCTACGACGCCCTGGGACGGCTGACCACCGTCGCGCGCCCACATATCTCGGAGACCCGCTACGCCTACGATGCGGCTGGCAACCGAATTTCCGTCACCGTGCGGGAACTGGGGGCCTCGACAAGCGCGTCCGGTGATTTCGGCGGCGCGCATGGATATGGCGACCAAATCGGTTTTCAGCGCCTTCTTGGCGACGTGAACGGTGATGGCCGGCAGGACATGATCGCGGTCGGGGGAAGCGCTGTTTTTGTCGCCCTGGCCCAACCCGATGGCGCGTTCGCGCCGACCATCACCGCCACGACCCAGGTTTCACGGGCGGCGGGTTGGACGAACGCCGACCGCAACCCGATCGCGGCGGGCGACGTCGACGGCGACGGCCGCGCGGACTTGGTGATGTTCGCCGACGACGCGGTCTATATCGCCCGTGGCCAGGCTAACGGCACGTTCGGCCCCAAGACAAAGGCCATCGACGGCTATGGCGCGGTCGTCGGCGGCTGGAACAGCCAGGACGCCGTCCCGCGACTGGTCGGCGACGTTAACGGCGATGGTCGCGCCGACATCGTCGGCCTGGCCTACGGTTCGGTCCAGGTGTCGCTGGGGCGAGCCGACGGAACGTTTGCGCCGCCGATCCAGGCGACCCTGGAAATGACCTACAACAACAGCTGGGTCAGCATGAACCGCTACCCCCGGATGCTCGCCGACGTGAACGGCGACGGGCGGGTTGATCTGGTGGGTTTCGCCACAGACGTCGTCCAGGTGGCCCTGGGTCGCGCCGACGGGACCTTCGCCCCAGCGATCCGCACCATCGCCGAGTTCGGCGAAAGCGCTGGCGGCTGGACCACCTACGACGTCTATCCGCGCTTCGTCTCCGATATCAACGCCGACGGACGGGCTGACATCATCGGCTTTGGCGCCGACTATGTGGTTGTCGCGTTCGGGCAGGCGGACGGGAGCTTCGCGCAGGCGTCGTCATGGGCGTCGCCGTTTGCGTCGGCCTGGGGGCTGCAGAACGCTCGTCCACGCCTGGTCGGCGACACCGACGGCGACCATCGCGCCGACCTCCTGGCGATCGACAACGACGGCGTCCACCGGCAGGCGGGCAGGCTGTAGTCGTGCGCCCCCTCTAGCCCGGCGCGAACACGCCGCCGCCGGTCTGGCCGCGATGGCGCAGGAAGGCGTCGGCCAGGACGCAGGCGGTCATGGCCTCGACCACCGGCACGCCGCGGATGCCCACGCAGGGATCGTGGCGGCCCTTGGTGCGCAGGTCGACCTCCTGGCCGGCCTCGTTGAGGCTGCGGCGCGGGGTCAGGATCGAGGAGGTCGGCTTGAAGGCCACGCGGGCCGTCACGGCCTGACCGGTGGAGATGCCGCCCAGCACGCCGCCGGCGTGGTTGCTCAGGAACAGCGGCTCGCCGTCTTCGCCCAGGCGCATCTCGTCGGCGTTCTCCTCGCCGGTCAGGGCGGCGCTGGCGAAGCCTTCGCCGATCTCCACGCCCTTGGCGGCGTTGATCGACATCAGGGCGGCGGCCAGCTCGGCGTCCAGCTTGCCGTAGAGCGGCGCGCCCCAGCCGGCGGGCACGCCCACGGCCTCGACCTCGACCACGGCGCCGGTGGAGGAGCCGGCCTTGCGGATGGTCTCCAGGTGCGCCTCCCACACCGGCACGATGGCGGCGTCGGGCGACCAGTAGGGGTTCTGCTCGGTCTGGGCCCAGTCCCAGTTCGCACGGTCGATCCGGTGCGGGCCGATCTGGACCAGGGCCGCGCGGATCGTCACGCCGGGGATCACCAGGCGGGCCACGGCGCCGGCCGCCACCCGGGCGGCGGTCTCGCGGGCCGAGCTGCGGCCGCCGCCGCGATAGTCGCGCAGGCCGTACTTGGCGAAATAGGGATAGTCGGCGTGGCCAGGGCGGAAGGCGTGGGCGATCTCGCCGTAGTCCTTGGACCGCTGGTCCGTGTTCTCGATCATCAGGCTGATCGGCGTGCCGGTGGTGCGCAGGCCGTCGGTGCGCTCGTCCTCGAACACGCCCGACAGGATGCGCACGGCGTCCGGTTCCTGGCGCTGGGTGACGAATTTGCCGGCGCCCGGCCGGCGCTTGTCGAGGAAGCCCTGGATGTGCTCGGCGCTGATGCGCAGGCCCGGAGGGCAGCCGTCGACCACGCAGCCCAGGGCCGGGCCGTGGCTTTCGCCCCAGGTGGTGACGCGGAACAGGTGGCCGAAGGTGTTGTGCGACATGGGCGCGGGTTTAGCCGAAAGGCGCCGTCATCGCAAAAGCGGGACGGTTGTTGCGCGCCTCCGCGCCGAGCCGGGGAATATCCGCCCCTGGCCTGCTTGCGGCTTCCCTCGGCCGACTTTCGCGACGGCGATTTGACCAAGGGCGTTAAGGTTGATGGATTTCCAGGCAAGCCTTGCCGATGATTTCAGCGATCCTGGCAATGGCCGTGCGGGATATTCGCGGAAGTGCGGGTTTTGTCCTGCGGGGCCTGCGGCGAACCTGACGCCGGTGTCATTCTCGTCCGTCCGGCGCGCGATTCGCGCCCGCGAGGTTTCGGGGGAAACCCAATGTCCGCAGACGACGCCAGCCTTCGTCCCGAACGGATCCTGGAACTGTCGGCCCGCCTAAGCGCGGTGGCCGGCGAGAAGATCGGCGAGATCGCCACCGTGAACCGTTCGGCCAAGATGCTGGCCATCAACGCCCTGATCGTGGCCGCCCGCGCGGGCGAGGCCGGGCGCGGCTTCGCCATTGTGGCCGAAGAGTTCAAGACCATCTCCACCCAGATCGACGCGGTGACCGCCGCCCTGGAGAGCCAGGTGCGCAGCGACCTGGACGAACTGACCAAGATCGGCGGCGGCATCCTGGCGCACCTGCGCGGCCAGCGGCTGGCGGACCTGGCCCTGAACGCCATCGAGATCATCGACCGCAATCTCTATGAGCGCACCTGCGACGTCCGCTGGTGGGCGACAGACAGCGCCGTCGTCGACTGCGCCGCCGCGCCCACGCGCGAAGCCTGCGCCCATGCCAGCCGCCGCCTGGGGGTGATCCTGGACGCCTACACCGTCTATCTGGACCTGTGGATCTGCGACGCCCAGGGGCGGGTGATCGCCTCGGGACGGCCCGACCGCTACCCCGGCGCGCGCCACGCCTCGGTGGCCGACGCAGCCTGGTTCCGCAACGCCCTGCGCACCCGTTCGGGCGAGGAATTCACCGTCTGTGACATCGAGCGGGTCAGGCCGCTGAACGATGCGCCAGTCGCCACATACGCCACGGCCATCCGCGAGGGCGGCCAGGCCAACGGCAAGGTGCTGGGCGTACTGGGCGTGCACTTCGACTGGCGGCCCCAGGCCCAGGCCGTGGTCGACGGGGTTCGCCTGACCGACGAGGAGAAGGCCCGCTCGCGCGTGCTGCTGCTGGACCAGAACCACCGGGTGCTGGCCTCGTCCGACGGTCGGGGCGTGCTGGAGGAGACCTTCCCGCTCGACACCCGAGGCGGGCCGATGGGCAGCTACGCCGACGGCGCCCGGACGATCGGCTACGCCCTGACGCCGGGCTATGAGACCTATGAAGGCCTGGGTTGGTACGGCTGCCTGGTGCAGACGGCGGAGGGCGCTGGGGCGGCCCCCGCGGTGCGGGCCGCCTGAACCGAACGCCCCCTCCGTCACGAGGCTGCGCCTCGCGCCACCTCCCCCGTTTCACGGGTGAGGAGGAAGCCTGCCTTCCTCCCTCGCGCAGCGGGGGAGGTGGCGCGGCGCCGGAGGCGACGTGACGGAGGGGGCGTTCAACGTCTGCGTTCGCGCATCAGAGCCGCCGCCCGGTCCCAGATTCCGTCGGCCACGCCCGTGGGATCGGCCAGGATCTCGGACGCCGGATAGCGCATCACCACCAGCCCGAGACCCGTCATGAATGCGTCGCGCCGCGCATCCCGCGCTGGCGCTTCGCCCATGTTGTGGCCCCAGCCGTCGACCTCCACCACCAGCCGTGCTTGGGCGCAGTAAAAGTCGGCGATGAACGGGCCGATCGGATGCTGCCGCCGGAAGCGCGGCCCGTCGGGCTGGCGTGGCCGAAGCCGCGTCCAGAGAATCACCTCCGGCGGTGTCATGACCCTGCGCAGCTGTCTGGCGCGGGCATGGGTTTCGGGTCGCGACCTCACCTCACGCGAACATCAACCGGTCACGGATCTTGGCGGGGTCGGCGTAGTCCTCGGCCCACCAGGGCTGGTCCGCGGCGGTGGCGGGGGCCGGACGCAGCCGCATCGCGCCGCCGCGTTCGCGGGCGCGGTTGCGGGCGGCGCGGAACTGGTAGTGGTCGATCATCCGTACGGCCTCGATCATGTACGAGGTGGCCACCCGGCGGTCGCGGATCAGCACCAGGTTCTCGCCGTTCTTGCCATCGGCGGCGACCGACATGTTGTAGGAGCCCAGATAGACGCGGGCGCCCGGCTTGTCGAAATCCACCACGACGAACTTGTGGTGCATCCGGGTCCCCACGCCTCGCGCCAGGCCGTTCGGCTCGGGCCGGAACGGCGCGGGCGGGTCGCCCTCCAGGGCCGAGACGAAGGCTGGCGGCCGGTTGGTCGAGCCAGGGGCCACCTCCACCCCTGTAGGCTTGTCGGAGATGCCCGCCACGAACAGGTCCGCCCGGTTGGTCTGGGCGAACAGGGCTTCGCGTATGACGCCGGGCGTCTGGGACAGGAAGGCCAGCGAATAGAAGATCGACGAGCGGGCCGTGCGGATGTCGTCGGCTATGCTCTTGAGCACCGAGTTGGACGCCTTGTGCGGCGAGAAGGCGACCTGGGCGTCCACCTCGTCCAGGCCCAGGCTGCGCCACTCGGCGCTGGGGCTGTCCTGGAAATTCGGCGGATTGGGGCCGGCGGCGGCCCAGTAGGCCTCGAACGCCTCGCCGCAAACGGCCACGGCCTTCGCCCCCGAGACGATCAGAGCGTTGTTGGATTGCACGAAGAAGCCGCGCCAGCTGAAGTTGGTCGAGCCCAGCAAGGCTTTCTGGACCGCCCCGTCGACCACCAGCGTCTTGTTGTGCTGCAGGTTGCCCATGTGCTGGCGGCGCACCTGCACGCCGGCGGCGGCCAAGGCGTCGGCCGCGGCGTCCTCGGCCGCCCCGTCGCCGTGGTGCTCGCCGCTGTCGTCGATGATGACCCGGGCCCGCGCGCCCTTCTTCTTCAGCAGTTCAACCAGGTCCGGCAGGTTCAGGTCGTAGGCCACCAGGCGCACGGTGCAGGTGGGATCGTCGACCGCCGCCTTGAGCAGGGCCACGATCTCGCGCCGCGCCTCGAAGCCCATCCAGGCCAGGGCGGCCTTGGCGTCGGGATGGGTGGGGACGAAGCTCAGGCCCGCCTTGCCCGAGTCCGGCACCAGGGTGGGCACGGCGGCCGCGCCGCCGTAGCGGTCGACGAAGGCCTGGGACGAGACGAAGCCCCGGGTGAACGACACGTTCAGCGCCCCCGGATAGGTGTCGCGCGCCAGCACGATGTCGGCGGTCTGGGCCACGCCCTGGCGCAGGGCCCCGGCGGCGTCCATGAAGATCGGCGTCACCCGGTAGCGGAACGCGCCCGGCTTGTCGGCGTCGTAGGGGAAGTGCGCCCAGCGGAACTTCTGGATCGGGGCCAGCAGGGTGGAATAGGTCGCCGGCCGCGCGTCGGCCGAGGCCAGCAGGGCGGGCTGGGTGAAGGTCAGTCGGTTCTTCAGCGCCACGAAGCGGTTGGAGCCGGGCGAGCGGTACTCGATCCCGAAGCCCACGAAGTCGCGGGGCGGCTGGCCCTGCCTCCAGTTCATCGCCAGCAGGGCCATGCCCTCGCCGCGATGGATCTTGAGCGTGAAGTCGGCGGCGGCGACCTGGCCGGTCACCTGATAGTCGTCGGACATGGTTGTGCTCCCCGGAGCGCGATGTTGCGGGTTGGCAAGCCACTGACGCGAAGGGACAGGTACAGGGCGGCGCGCGAGGCGACGCGGAAAGCGCTTATAGGTTGTGCCTCAAAGGCGCTCGCGCGGCAACAGCCTGACCGCGGGGAGATGGTCGCGGAGCGCTACGCCCAGAACCGGAACGCCTGATATCCGGCCCCGACGTCGGGGCCATGGATCCCGAACGCCTGAGCCAGCAGGAAGGCCGCGCGCCAGAATAGGCCCGAGACGGGTGCCACGAAGAAGATGGCGAGGAACAGGCCAATGAAGACCAGGTTGCCCAGGCGCAGGGCCTTCTGCTGCAATTCGGCGGGCAGCCAGGGGCGGATCACGCCGAAACCGTCCAGGCCGGGCAGGGGCAGCAGGTTCAGGATCAGGGCCCAGCCCTGCAGGAAGGCCAGGAACGAGGCGGCCGCCGTCAGGGCGTTGCGCTCGACCCCGCTCGCGCGATCCAGCCCCAGGCCCACGGCCAGGCAGATCATCACCAGCAGGGTCCCCAGCGGGCCCGCCAGCGACGCCAGGGAGCGACCCAGCCGTGTGCGCATCAGATCGTCGCGCAGATAGACCGCCCCGCCCGGAAAGCCGATCCCGCCCAGGGCCAGCGCCGCCAGGGGCAGCACCAGACTGGTCGACAGGTCGGTGTACTTCAGCGGGTCCAGGGTGAGGTACCCCTTCTCGGCCACCGTCACGTCGCCGGCCTTGTGGGCGACGAAGGCATGGCAGAACTCGTGGATCATCACGCTGACGATCCAGCCCACCACCACGAAGGCGAACGTCAGCACCTTCGGGGTATCGGGCAACCGCGCCAGGGCGAAGGCCAGCGCTGCGAAGGCCGCCATCAGGATCAGGGCGTTGACGCTGATCGCGTTGTGGCGGGACTTGGCGGGCGGCGCGTCGAGGTGAACCATGCGGCGAAGCTAGGGGCGCGGGGCCCGCGAGGCAACGCCGACGCTGCGCCTTCTCCTACTCGACGCCCGACAGCACCCGCCGGATGGTCTCGACCATGCGGTCGATATGGACCTCTTCCAGGATCAGGGGCGGGGAGAGGGCGATGATGTCGCCGGTCACGCGGATCAGCAGGCCTTGGTCGAAGGCGGTCTCGAAGGCCTCCATGGCGCGGGCCGTCGGCGCGCCCGCGCGAGGGTCCAGCTCGATGCCGGCGATCAGGCCGAAGTCGCGGATGTCGACCACGTGGCGGGCGTCGCGCAGGGAATGCACGGCCTGGCGCCAATAGGGCTCCATGGCGCGGGCGCGGTCGAACAGGCCCTCCTCGCGATAGAGGTCCAGCGTGGCCATGCCCGCCGCGCAGGCCAGGGGATGGGCCGAGTAGGTGTAGCCGTGAAAGAGCTCGATGGGGGCGTCGGCGCCCTCCATCAGGGCGGCATGGATATGCTCGGCGCAGGCCACCGCCCCGGCGGGCACGGCGGCGTTGGTCAGGCCCTTGGCCATGCAGATCATGTCGGGCGTGACGCCGAACCTCTGGGCCGCGAACGGCGCGCCCACGCGGCCGAAGCCGGTGATCACCTCGTCGAAGATCAGCAGGATGTCGTGCTTGTCGCAGATGGCCCGAAGACGCTGGAGATAACCCTCGGGCGGCACCAGCACGCCGGTCGACCCGGCCACGGGCTCGACGATGACGGCGGCGATGTTGCTGGCGTCGTGCAGGGCGATGATCGCCTCCAGGGCGTCGGCCCGCTCGGCGCCGTTGCTGGGCTGGCCCTGGGCGAACAGGTTGCCGGCCACGCCGTGGGTGTGGGGCAGGTGGTCGACGCCGGTCAGCAGGCTGCCGAAGTGCTTGCGGTTGGTGGGGATGCCGCCCACCGAGATGCCGCCGAAGCCCACGCCGTGATAGGCGCGCTCGCGGCCGATCAGCCGGGTCTTGGTCCCCTTGCCGCGCGCCCGCTGGTAGGCCAGGGCGATCTTCAGCGCCGTGTCGACGGCTTCGGACCCCGAATTGGCGAAGAAGATGTGATCCAGTCCCTCGGGGGTGATCGCCCGCACCTTGTTGGCGAAGGCGAAGGCCGCCGGGTGGCCCATGTTGAAGGTCGGGGCGTAGTCCATCTCGCCCGCCTGGCGGCGGATGGCCTCGACGATCGTGGGGCGGTTGTGCCCGGCGTTGACGCACCACAGGCCCGAGGTGGCGTCCAGCACCTCGCGTCCGTCCGGCGTGCGGTACCACATGCCGTCGGCCTGGGAGAGCAGCCGGGGCTTGGCCTTGAACCGCCGGTTGGGCGTGAACGGCATCCAGAAGGCGTCGAGGTCGTTGGGGCCAAGGTCGGGCATGGGCGACTTTCCGAGTGCTGGCGCTGGGCGAAGGATCGTGCATTGTGATCGCAATTGAGAGCGATCTGTCCAGCCCCAACCTCCGCTCGTCCGGCGAAGGGCGGGACCAGCGGAAGAGAGGGAAGGAGGGCCATGGCCGAACGCAAACCCCTCGCCGATTCCCAGGCCGTGCACGACCAGGTCTACGAGGCCATTCGCGAGCGGCTGATCACCGGCCGTATCGCGCCGGGCGTGGGGGTCAGCCTGCGCAGCCTGGCGGCCGAGCTGGGGGTTTCGCCCATGCCGGTGCGCGACGCCGTGCGGCGGCTGGCGGCCGAGCGCGCTCTGGCGGTGAACCCGGCCAACAAGCGCCTGTCGGTGCCGTCCCTGACCGCCGGGCGGCTGGAGCAGCTGTCGCAGGCGCGCCTGTGGATCGAGCCGGAGCTGGCCGCCCGCGCCGCCTCGGACGCGGATGCGGGCCTGCTGCGCCGGCTCAAGGCCATCGACGCCCAGGTGGATGAGGCCCTGCGCCTGGGCGACGTCGACAGCTACATGGGCGCCAACCACGCTTTCCATTTCGCTCTCTATGAGCGGGCCGGGGCCGAGGTGCTGCTGGCCATGGCCGGCGGGCTGTGGCTGCAGATCGGACCGTTCATGCGCGTGGTCTTCGGCCGGGTGGGGGCCGACGGCCTGGCGGCCGACCGCCACGCCGAGGCCCTGGACGCGCTCAAGGCCCGCGACCCCGAGGCCGCCCGCCGCGCCATCGCCGCCGACATCACCGAGGGCATGGACAAGATGCGCGCCGCCGTGGAGGCGGGGCGGTGAGCGTTCCGCCTCGCCCGCACAGCGGAGGCGGGAAACGGCGCCCGCCTATCAGGCGCCGTCATGGGAACCTGTTCAGGCGCCTTGACAGTCGTCGATCTGGCGCAAACTGTGATCACGATTTCAGGAAACTTCTCGCGTGAACGCCCCATCGCCCATCGACGCGATCTCGACCCTGGCCCTTCCCGGCCGGGCGGTGATCGACGGCGCGCTGGTCGGCGCTGCTTCCGGCGCGACCTTTGACAACGTCTCGCCGCGCGACGGCAAGATCCTGAACCGGGTCGCCGCCTGTCAGGCCGAGGACGTGGCCCGGGCGGCGGCCGGAGCCCGCGCGGCGTTCGAGGACGGCCGCTGGCGCGACCAGGGCCCGCGCGCCAAGAAGGCGGCGCTGTTCCGCCTGGCCGAGCTGATGACCCGCGACGCCGAGGAGCTGGCCCTGCTGGAGAGCCTGGACACCGGCAAGCCGATCCGCGACGCGCGCGCCGTCGACATCCCGTTGGCGATCGGCACCACCCGCTGGTACGCCGAGGCGCTGGACAAGGTCTATGGCGAGGTCGGCGCCTCGCCGATCGACCGCCTGTCCTACGCGGTGCACGAACCGTTGGGCGTGATCGGGGCGATCGTGCCCTGGAACTTCCCGCTGCACATGGCGATGTGGAAGGTGGCCCCGGCCCTGGCCATGGGCAATTCCGTCGTCCTCAAGCCCGCCGAGCAGTCGCCGATGACGGCGCTGAAGCTGGGCGAACTGGCCCTCGAGGCCGGGCTTCCGGCAGGCGTGCTGAACGTGGTCCCCGGCCTGGGCGGCGTGGCGGGCGAGGCGCTGGCCCTGTCGATGGACGTCGACATGATCGCCTTCACCGGCTCGGGCCCCGTGGGGCGGCGGCTGATGGAGTATTCGGCGCGCTCGAACCTCAAGCGGATCTCGCTGGAGCTGGGCGGCAAGTCGCCCCAGGTGGTGTTCGCCGACTGTCCCGACCTGGACGCCGCCGCCCAGGCCGCGGCCTGGGGCGTGTTCTATAACCAGGGCGAGGTCTGCACCGCCGCCTCGCGTCTGCTGGTCGAGGCCTCGATCAAGGAGGATTTCCTGGAGCGGGTGGTGGCCGTGGCGCGGGGCATGGTTCCCGGCGATCCGCTGGACCCCGACACCGTCTTCGGCGCCATGGTCAGCGAGCGGCAGATGAACACCGCCCTGTCCTACATCGCCAAGGCCGGCGAGCAGGGCGCGCGGCGGGTGCTGGGCGGCGAGCGCGTGCGGCGCGAGACCGGCGGCTTCTACGTCGAGCCCACCATCTTCGACGGCCTGGAGCCCGACCACGTGCTGGCCCGCGAGGAAGTGTTCGGTCCGGTGCTGGGCGTGCAGACCTTCACCGGCTTCGACCAGGCCATGGCCCTGGCCAACGACACCGTCTACGGCCTGGCCGCCGGTCTGTGGACCGCCGACGTCAACCGGGCCCTGAAGGGGGCGCGGGCGCTGAAGGCGGGGCTGGTCTGGGTCAACGGCTGGGACGCCTGCGACATCACCATGCCGTTCGGAGGCTTCAAGCAGTCGGGCTTCGGTCGCGATCGCAGCCTACATGCGTTGCACAAGTACGCCGACCTGAAGTCGGTGTCCGTGACGCTGAGGTAGCCTGACATGACCCTGGAACTCGTCGAAACCGCCGCCTTCATCGATGGCCTCTGGATCGAGAGCGATCGCACCTTCGAGGTGACCAACCCGGCCGATGGCTCGGTGATCGCCCAGGTCGCCGACCTGGGGGCGTCGGAGACCCTGATCGCCATCGAGGCCGCCCATCGGGCCTTCCCCGCCTGGGCTGGCCGGACCGCCAAGGAGCGCGGGGCGATCCTGCGCAAATGGTCCGACCTGATGCTGGCCCACGCCGACGCCCTGGCCCGGCTGATGACGGCCGAGCAGGGCAAGCCGTTGGCGGAGTCCCGAGGCGAGGTGGCCTATGGCGCGGCGTTCATCGACTGGTTCGCCGACGAGGCCAAGCGCGCCTACGGCCACACCATCCCCACCCCGATGCCGGGCAAGCGCCTGGCCTCGATCAAGCAGCCGGTCGGGGTGTGCGCGGCCATCGCGCCGTGGAACTTCCCCATCGCCATGATCACCCGAAAGGTCGGTCCGGCCCTGGCTTCGGGCTGCACCGTGGTGGTCAAGCCGGCGGCCGAGACGCCGTTGTGCGCCCTGGCCATCGCGCGCCTGGCGGTGGAGGCGGGCGTGCCGGCGGGCGTGCTGAACGTGGTCACCGGCAAGGACGCCTCGGGCATCGGCAAGGCCCTGTGCGACGACGCCCGCGTGCGCAAGCTGTCCTTCACCGGCTCGACCCCCGTGGGCAAGACGCTCTACGCCCAGTGCGCGGGCACGATGAAGAAGCTCTCCCTGGAGCTGGGCGGCAACGCGCCCTTCATCGTCTTCGACGACGCCGACCTGGAGGCCGCCGTCGACGGGGCGATCGCCAGCAAGTACCGCAACACCGGCCAGACCTGCGTCTGCGCCAACCGCCTGCTGGTGCAGTCCGGCATTCACGACGCCTTCGTCAGGCGCCTGACCGAGAAGGTGGCGGCCATGAAGGTGGGGCCGGGCGCGCAGGACGGCGTCGTCATCGGCCCGCTGATCAACGACAAGGCCATCACCAAGGTCGAGAGCCTGGTGCGCGAGGCGGTCGAGATGGGCGCGGCGGCCACCACCGGCGGCGCCCGCCACGCCCTGGGGGGACTGTTCTGGCAGCCCACCGTCCTGACCGGCGCCACGCCGCAGATGCGCCTCTTCCAGGAGGAGATCTTCGGCCCGGTGGCCCCGATCGTGAAGTTCGACAGCGAGGACGAAGCGATCGAGCTGGCCAACGCCACGCCGTTCGGCCTGGCCGCCTATTTCTACAGCCGCGACGTGGGCCGCTGCTGGCGCGTGGCCGAGGCGATCGAGGCCGGCATGGTCGGGATCAACGAGGGCCTGATCTCCACCGAGGTCGCGCCGTTCGGCGGGGTCAAGGACTCCGGCCTGGGCCGCGAGGGCTCTTCGGAGGGCTTGGACGAGTATCTGGAGACGAAATACCTCTGCTTTGGCGGGGTGGCATGACACCCAAACCCGCCAACGCTCCGATCCTCGCCGACCTGATCCAGGACGAGGCCCGCCGGTTCGTGGCCGAGCACCCGCGCTCGTGCGCCCTGTCGCGGCAGTCGGCGGACGTCTGGCGCGGCGGGGCGCCGATGCACTGGATGACCGACTGGGCCAGCCCGTGCCCGATCTTCGCCGCCCAGGGCGTGGGCGCCCAGGTCACCGACGTCGACGGCAAGCTCTACGACGACTTCTGCCTGGCCGACACGCCGGCCATGTTCGGCCACGGCCAGGAGGCGGTGGCCCGCGCCATCGCCGACCAGGCTCGGCGCGGGGCCGGCTTCATGCTGCCTACCGCCGGCGCGGTCCTCGTGGGCCGGCTGCTGGCCGAGCGTTTCGGCGTGCCGCTGTGGCAGACGGCGACCACGGCCAGCGACGCCAACCGCGCGGCCATCCGCTGGGCCCGCGCGGTGACCGGGCGGCCGGTGATCGTGGTCTTCGACGGCTGCTACCACGGCATGGTCGAAGACGCCTTCGTGGTGCTGAAGGATGGCGAGGCGGCGATGAAGCCGGGCCTGGTCGGCCAGGTCCACGACCTGACCGCCACCACCCGCGTCGTGCCGTTCAACGACCTGGCGGCCCTGGAGGCGGCTCTTGCGCCCGGCGACGTCGCCGCCGTCCTGGCCGAGCCGGTCATGACCAACTGCGGGATGATCCTGCCCGACGAGGGGTTCCATCAGGCCCTGCGCGCCCTGACCCGCGCGGCCGGGACCCTGCTGGTCATCGACGAGACCCACACGATCTCGACCGGCCCAGGCGGCTACACCCGCGCTCATGGGCTGGAGCCCGACATCTTCGTGCTGGGCAAGGCGATCGCCGGTGGCGTGCCCGCCGCCGTCTGGGGCGTGACCGCGGCGCTTTCCGAGCGGATGGACCGCGCGGCCGCCCGCATCGGCCCCGGCCAGTCGGGCGTGGGCACGACCCTGTCGGGCAACGCCCTGGCCCTGGCGGCCATGCGGGCGATGCTGTCGGAGGTGATGACCGACCAGGCCTACGAGCGGATGCTGGCCGGGGCCGGGCGGCTGGTGGCGGGCCTGCGCGCGGTGATCGCCGCCCGCGCCGCGCCCTGGTCGGTGGTCCATGTCGGCGCCCGGGTCGAGCTGGTGCTGGCCGACCCGCCGCCGCGCAACGCCGCCGAAATGCGCGCGGCGCTGGACGAGGACCGGCTGCGCGCGCTTCATCTGTGGCTGATCAACCGAGGGGTGCTTATCGCGCCCTTCCACAACATGATGCTGGTGTCGCCGGTGACGGAGGACGCGGCCATCGACCGCCTGGTGGCGGCCGTGGACGGCTTCGCCGGCGCGCTGGAGGGACTGGGGACATGAGCTCTTCAAATCCGCTCATCCCGGTGAAGGCCGGGGCCCATGCCGAGGCGGCGGCAAGTATCCGGAACGAAGCGACCAATTCAGCTTGGATCCCGGCCTTCGCTGGGATGAGCGGAAATAGGGGGATGGGGGAAATGGAAGGCTGCTGTTCATGACGCTTCCCTCCGTCGCTTCTCCTCAGGAATGCCGCGACTTCCTGGCCGCCAACCCGCAGGTGAAGTTCGTCGACGTGTTCTTCACCTCGATGACCGGCGTGCCGCGCGGCAAGCGGCTGCGGGCGCACGAGCTGCAGGCGATCTACGACTACGGCCGCTTCCTGCCTGGCTCGATCCTGGTGGTCGACACCCAGGGGGCCGACTGCGAGGAGACGGGGCTGGTGTGGGAGGACGGCGACGCCGACCGCCGCGCGCGGCCCGTGCCCGGCAGCCTGACCCTGGCCCCATGGCTGGGTCCGGACATGGCCCAGGTCATGCTGTCGCTGTACGAGCTGGACGGGACGCCCAACGACCTGGATCCGCGCCACGTGCTGCAGCGGGTGTTGGACCGCTACGCCGCCGATGGCCTGACGCCGGTGGCCGCATGCGAGCTGGAGTACTATCTGGTCGACCAGCAGCGTGGCCCGGGCGGCGAGCTGCTGCCGGCCCGCTCGGCGCAGACCGGCGAGCGGCCGCAGGGCGTCCAGGTCTATGGCCTGCCCGAGCTGGAGAGCCACGCCCCGTTCCTGCGCGAGCTGTGGGACGTGTGCGATGTGTTGGGCGTGCCGCTGGAGGGCGCGATCTCGGAGTTCGCCCCGGCCCAGGTGGAGCTGACCCTCAAGCACAAGCCGAACGCCCTGGAGGCCGCCGACGACGCCGTGCGATACAAGCGCGCGGCCAAGGGTGTGGCGCTGCGCCACGGAGCCGAGGCCACCTTCATGGCAAAGCCCTGGGCCGACCGGGCGGGAAACGGCTTCCACGTTCATGTCAGCTTCAACGATGCGTCGGGCCAGAACCTCTGCGCCAGCGAGGATCCGGAGGGCTCGGACCTGCTCAAGCACGCCATCGGCGGCATGAAGGCGCTGATGGGCGACTGCATGGCGATCCTGGCGCCCAACGCCAACAGCTATCGCCGGTTCAAGGCCAACAGCTACGCGCCGGTGGCCCCGACCTGGGGCGTCAACAATCGCACGGTCAGCCTGCGCGTGCCGGCCGGCCCGCCGCCCACGCGCCATGTCGAGCATCGCGTGGCCGGCGCCGACGGCAATCCCTACCTGGTGCTGGCGGCCTTGCTGGCGGCCGCCCATCACGGGATCAGGAACCGCATCGACCCCGGCCCGGCCGTGGTCGGCGACGGCTACGCGGCCGCCGCCCGTGAGAAGACCCGCCTGCCCACCGACTGGTACGCCGCCGTCAACCTCTTCGAGGCCAGCGACGTGCTGCGCGACTACCTGGGCGAGCGGTTCGTGGAGATGTTCGTCTCGGTCAAGCGCACCGAGCAGGCGCGTTTCGCCGAGGTGGTGACCCAGCTGGATTATGACTGGTATCTGCGCAACGCCTGACGGCGGAGCGCCGAGCGTTGGCGTTGAGTTGAAGCAACGGCGTTCTCGCCTCCCTCCGGGAGGAGAGGGTTTTTCGAGGTTTTTCGTCGTCGGGCCAAGACAGGAGGAGCGAAGTCATGAGCTACAATCGTCCCGGCCTTGTCGGGTCTGGTCGCGTTCCGGGCCCCTCGCGCCGCTCGCTGTTGACGGCGTTCGGCGCCGCGGCGATCGGCGTGAGCTTCACGGCCTGCGGCCAGAAGCCGACCGGCGAGGCCGCCAAGTCGGCCAACGGCGAAGAGGCCAAGCTGAACTTCTACAACTGGGACACCTACATCGGCGAGACGACGCTGGGCGACTTCCGGAAGGCCACGGGCGTCGACGTCAACATGAGCCTGTTCGCCACCAACGACGAGCTGTTCGCCAAGCTCAAGGCCGGCAACAGCGGTTACGACGTGATCGTGCCGTCCAACGAGTTCGTCACGCGGATGAGCCAGGCGGGCATGCTGGAAGAGCTGGACCACGCCAAGATCCCCAACTTCAAGAACGTCGACCCGACCTTCCTGAACCCCGACTACGACCCGGGCCGCAAGTACTCCATGCCCTACACCTGGCTGGTCATCGGCATCGGCTACCGCAAGTCCAAGGTCCAGGGCGTGCCCGACAGCTGGAAGTACGTACTCGACAGTCCGCAGTACAAGGGCCGCATCGCCCTGGTCTCGGAAAGCGCCGACCTGGTGCGTCTCAGCGCCAAATACCTGGGCCACGGAGTCAACGACATCCCGCCCGAGATGATCAGCCGGATCCAGGCCATGCTCATCAGGCAGAAGCCCAACATCAAGGCGTTCCACGACGACAATGGCCAGGACATGCTGCTGGCCGGCGACGTGGACCTGGTGATCGAGAACAACGGCGACATCGCCCAGATCATGAAGGACGATCCGGACATCGACTTCGTGATCCCCAAGGAGGGATCGCTGCTGAACTCCGACACCCTGTGCATTCCCAAGGGCGCCCCGCGGCCGGACAATGCGCACAAGTTCATCAACTACCTGCTCGACGCCCAGGCCGGGGCCGAGATCGCCAAGACGATCCTCTATCCGACGCCCAATCTGGCGGCCAAGGCACTGATGCCGGCGGACTATCGCGACAACCCGGTGATCTTCCCGTCCGCCCAGGCCCTGGCCAAGTGCGAGTACGGGGCGTTCCAGGGCGCGGAACGGGAGAGTCTCTACGAGGAAGTCGTCACCCGGGTGAGGGCGGCCTGATCGATATTATCCGACAACGGACGATGATGGAGGGGAGAGATCAAGTCATGAGCAACGACCGTATGCATTCGGGGCGTGTGTTGGGGACCCGCCGCTCGCTGCTGACCGCCATGGGGGCGGCGGCCATCGGCATTTCCTTCAGCGCCTGCGGCCAGAAGCCGGCCGGCGAGGCCGCCGGGTCGGCGTCCGGCGAAGAGGCCAAGCTGAACTTCTACAACTGGGACACCTACATCGGCGAGACGACCCTGGGCGACTTCAAGAAGGCCACGGGCGTCGACGTGAACATGAGCCTGTTCGCCACCAACGACGAACTGTTCGCCAAGCTCAAGGCCGGCAACGCCGGCTATGACGTGATCGTGCCGTCCAACGAGTTCGTCACGCGGATGAGCCAGGCGGGGATGCTCGAGGAACTGGACCACGCCAAGATCCCCAACTTCAAGAATGTCGATCCCGCGTTCCTGAACCCAGACTACGACCCGGGCCGCAAGTACTCCATGCCCTACACCTGGCTGGTGCTGGGCATCGGCTACCGCAAGTCCAAGGTGCAGGGCGTGCCCGACAGCTGGAAGTGGCTGTTCGACAGCGACAAGTACAAAGGCCGCATCGCCCTGTTGTCGGAAAGCGCCGACCTGGTGCGTCTGAGCGCCAAGTATCTTGGCCACAGCGTCAACAACATCCCGCCCGAACTGGTCAACCAGATCGAGGCCATGCTCATCAAGCAGAAGCCGTTCGTGAAAGCGTTCCACGACGACAATGGCCAGGACATGCTGGTGGCGGGCGATGTGGACCTGGTGCTGGAGTACAACGGCGACATCGCCCAGGTGATGAAGGACGATCCGGACCTTGCCTTCGTGATCCCCAAGGAGGGATCGCTGCTGAACTCCGACACCCTGTGCATTCCCAAGGGCGCCCCACGCCCGGACAATGCGCACAAGTTCATCAACTACCTGCTCGACGCCAAGGCCGGGGCCGAGATCTCCAAGACGATCCTCTATCCGACGCCCAACGCCGCGGCCAAGGCGCTGATGCCGCCGGAATACAAGGACAACCCGGTGATCTTCCCGTCGGCGGCCGAGTTGGCCAAGTGCGAGTATGGGGCCTTCGAAGGCCCCGAGAAGGCGGCGCTTTACGAGGAGGTGATCACCAAGGTGCGCGCGGCGTAGCGCTGGGGAACAGGCGATGCTCCTCGCTGGGGAAGCTGTCGCCAAGCGACTGAGGGGGCTTCCGGCCTGGGCCGCGAAACCCCCTCCGGCCCTTCGGGCTACCTCCTCGGAGGGGGAGGATCTAGGGAAGAGTGACCTGATGGAACAATCCTGGAAACAGGCCAAGGCCGTGTTCGCCGGGGCGCTGGCCGCGCCGCTGGTGTGGCTGGTGCTGTTCTTCCTCGCGCCCCTGGCCATCGTCTGGGCCTACAGCTTCGGCCACAACGAGGGCCTGACCCAGATCGCCATCACCGGCACGTTCAAGAACTACGCCCGGGCGATCGAGCCGCTGTACCTGATGATCTTCCTGAAGTCGGGCTGGGTGGCGGCCCTGACCACCTTCCTGTGCCTGGTGATCGGATTTCCCGTCGCCCTGGCCATCACCTTCGCCTCGCCCAAGGCCAAGGCGTGGCTGCTGCTGCTGATCATGCTTCCGTTCTGGACGAACCTTCTGATCCGCACCTACGCCCTGATCGCGGTGCTGCGGAACGAAGGCTACATCAACAAGAGCCTGGAGGCGGCGTGGAGCCTGGCGGCCAAGGTGGCGCCGCTCCAGCCGTTCCAGCCGCTGGAGATGATGCACACCAACTTCGCGGTGATCGTGGGCCTGGTATACGTCCACCTGCCGTTCATGGTGCTGCCGCTGTATTCGGCCCTGGACCGCCTGGACAAGTCGCTGCTGGAGGCCAGCCTGGACCTGGGCGCGGGGCACCTGCGGACCCTCTTCAAGGTGGTGGTTCCCCTGGCCCTGCCGGGCATCGCCTCGGGCGTGCTGATCACCTTCATCCCGGCCCTCGGGGCCTATCTGACGCCGGACCTGCTGGGCGGACCCGACAGCCAGATGATCGCCAACGTCATCGAGCGCCAGTTCAAGCGCGCCAACGACTGGCCCTTCGGCGCGGCCCTGTCGTTCCTGCTGATGTACCTGACCTTCATGGCCATCGCGGTGCAGGCGCTGCTGGGACGGAAGAAGTCGGGGGAGCGGGCATGAGCCTACGCGTCCCACACCTCCCTTTGTCATCCCGGAAAGCGCGTAGCGCTTGTCCGGGACCCAGGGGAACCGCACCGCATTCGCCCAGTCACCTGGGTCCCGGACAGCCCCTGCGGGGCTTGCGGGATGACAATCGCTTGGGGGGGTCTGATGCCTAAGAAATCCCCGCCCGGCCCTCTCGAATATCTCCGCCGCTGGCAGATGCAGGCCTGGCTGGCGGCCGTGGGGGTGTTCCTCTACGCGCCGCTGCTGGCCCTGATGGCGTTCAGCTTCAACGACAGCCGGCGCAACATCGTCTGGAAGGGCTTCACGCTCAAATATTACGACAAGGCCTTCCACAACACCTCGCTGATCGAGGCCTTCGTCAACAGCCTGACCATCGCGGCCCTGTGCACAGTGCTGAGCGTGGCGCTGGGGGCGATGATCGCGCTGGTCCTCTGGCGGTTCCGCTTCCCAGGCAAGACGGTGCTGGACGGAGCCCTGGCCCTGCCGATCGTGGTGCCCGAGATCTGCATGGGCGTGGCCATGCTGGTGTTCTTCGCCAAGGTCATGCCCTGGCCGGTGGGCCTGCCCTGGCCGCTGAACCTGGGGGCCATCACCATCGCCCACGTGTCGTTTTCGTTCCCGTTCGTGGCGGTGGTGGTGCGCGCGCGCATGGCCAGCTTCAACCGCGAGATGGAGGAGGCCGCCCGCGACCTGGGGGCCGGCGAGTGGCGCACGATCAGGGACGTGATCCTGCCGCACATGGCTCCCTCGCTGGTGGCGGGGGCCCTGCTGGCCTTCACGCTGAGCCTGGACGACTTCGTCATCACCTTCTTCACCGCCGGGCCGGACACGGTGACCTTCCCGGTGAAGGTCTATTCGATGGTCCGTTTCTCGGTGACGCCCGAGGTCAATGCCGCCTCGACCATCCTGATCGTGCTGACCGTCATCCTGACGGCCGTGGCGCTGAAGCTGCAGGGCGACCCCGCGGCGACGGCGGGGCATGGGGAAGCCAAATGACCTCTCCCAAAACAATGCTCATCCCCGCCTTCGCGGCGACGAGCGGAATGTGTGTGTCGGGGGACCGCTGACATGACCAACCCACCCATCATCACCTTCGAGAACGTCACCAAGCGCTTCGGCAAGGTCGCGGCGGTCGACGACGTCAGCCTGGCGATCCACGAGGGCGAGTTCTTCTCGCTGCTGGGGCCGTCGGGCTGCGGCAAGACCACCCTGCTGCGCATGCTGGCCGGGTTCGAGACGCCGACCGAGGGCCGCATCCTGATCGACGGCCAGGACGTCAGCGCCGTGCCGCCCAACAAGCGGCCGGTCAACATGGTGTTCCAGTCCTACGCGGTGTTCCCGCACATGACCGTGGCTGACAACGTCGCCTATGGCCTGAAGGTGGACCGGGTGGGCAAGGCCGAGCGCGACAGGCGGGTGGCCGAGGCGCTGGACCTGGTCCAGCTGCACGGCCTGGCCGAACGCAAGCCCGACCAGCTGTCGGGCGGCCAGCGCCAGCGCGTGGCCCTGGCCCGGGCGCTGGTCAAGCGGCCCCGCGTACTGCTGCTGGACGAGCCGCTCTCGGCCCTGGACGCCAAGCTGCGCGAGCAGATGCGCACCGAACTGTGCACCCTGCAGGAGAAGGTCGGCATCACCTTCATCATGGTCACCCACGACCAGGACGAGGCCCTGGCCCTGGCCTCGCGCTGCGCGGTGATGAACCGGGGCGTGCTGCAGCAGGTGGCCGCGCCCAACGACCTCTACGAATTTCCCAACAGCCGCTTCGTGGCCGACTTCATCGGCAGCGTGAACCTGTTCGAGGGCGTGCTGGCCGTCGACGAGCCCAGCCATGCGGTGATCAAGTCGCCCGACGTGCCGTGCGACATCTTCCTGGACCACGGCGTGACCGGCGCTCGCGGCGGCACGGTGTGGGCGGCCCTGCGTCCCGAGAAGATCGAGCTGCACAAGCGTCCCGACGGCAGCGCGCCTCCCAACATGGGCGACGCTCCCCAAGGCACCAACGCGGTGGCCGGGGTCATCAAGCTGGAGGCCTATCTGGGCGGCCAGAGCGTCTACGACGTGGAGATCGGGGGCGGGCGCCGCATCAAGGTGGCGCGCTCCAACCTCACCCGCTGGGACCAGGAGGACTTCAAGCTGGGCGAGCCGGTGTGGCTGGCCTGGCACGCGTGCTCGCCGGCGGTGTTGTTGTCGTGACCCAATCCTTCCGTCTCTTCCATGGTTGTCATCCCGGAAGCCCCGCAGGGGCTGTCCGGGACCCAGGGGACTCGGCTGGCGCTTTGCGACTCACCTGGGTCCCGGACATGCGCTCCATGCTTTCCGGGATGACAACGGATTGTGAGGGGGAGAGGAGATGACTTCCCGCCCCGTCGCCGGGATCATCTGCTGCACCCGCACCGTCGGGATCGAGCCGGCCCAGGCGGTGATGAACCGCTACGTGGCCGCGACGATGAAGTATGCGGACGTCGCGGCCCTGCTGGCGCCGTCCATGCCCGAGCTGATGAAGGCCTCGGAGATCGCCGCGCGGCTGGACGGGCTGATGCTGACCGGCAGCCCGTCGAACATGGACCCCGCCCTCTATGGCCAGGACGTCCCCGACGCTCCCGGTCCGTTCGACGCCGGCCGCGACGCCATGACCGCCGATCTCATCAAGGCCATGCTGGACCTGGGCCGGCCCGTCTTCGGCGTGTGCCGGGGCTTCCAGGAGATCAATGTCGCGTTCGGCGGGACCCTGAGACGCGACATGTCGGCCGACGGCGCGGCCCTGCCGCACCACGCGCCTGACGAGGTCGCCTTCGACGCCATGTTCGACCACGAGCACGCCGTGACCCTGACCCCGCGCGGGGTGTTGGCCACGACGTTCGGGACCGAGACCGCCGTCGTCAATTCCGTGCACTACCAAGGCGTCGACAGGCTGGGCGAGGGCCTGCGGGTCGAGGCTCGGGCGCCCGACGGCGTGGTCGAGGCCGTGTCGGCCAAGGTCAATGGCGCGCCGGTCCTGGCCGTCCAGTGGCATCCGGAATGGAAGACCGAGCGCAATCCGCAGAGCCAGGTGTTCTTCGAGGTGTTCGGCCGCGCCTTGCGGGGCGAAGGCCTACGGCCTCCCGCCCCCTGATCCGCTCGTCCCGGCGAAAGCCGGGACCCAAGCCGAGCCGGCGGCGAGCGTCCGGAACGAAACGACAGACGCCGCTTCAGTCCCGGGTTTCGCCGGGATGAGCGGAGACAAGAAAAGACCCAGGAGAGCACCCCGATGACCGTCCCGATCCGCAACCACGACATCGCAGAGCTCAAGCGCCTGGACCTGGCCCACCACCTGCCGGCCCAGGCCGACCACAAGGTCATCGCCGAGCTGGGCGGCAGCCGGATCATCACCCGGGCCGACGGCGTCTACATCCACGATGGGGAGGGCCACCAGATCCTGGACGGCATGGCTGGCCTGTGGTGCGTCAATGTCGGCTATGGGCGCGAGGAACTGGCCAAGGCGGCCTATGACCAGATGCTGGAGCTGCCCTACTACAACACCTTCTTCAAGACCGCGACGCCGCCGCCGGTGAAGCTGGCGGCCAAGATCGCCGAGAAGATGGGCGGCCACCTGACCCACGTCTTCTACAATTCGTCGGGCTCGGAGGCCAACGACACGGTCTTCCGCCTGGCCCGCCATTACTGGAAACTGAAGGGGCAGCCCGACCGCAAGGTCTTCATCAGCCGCTGGAACGCCTATCACGGCTCCACCGTCGCCGGCGTCAGCCTGGGCGGCATGAAGCACATGCATGCGCAGGGCGACCTGCCGATCGCCGGGGTCGAGCACGTGATGCAGCCCTACCCATTCGGCGAGGGCTTCGGCGAGGACCCGGCCGCCTTCCGCGACCGCGCGGTCAAGGCCATCGAGGACAAGATCCTGGAAGTCGGGCCGGAGAACGTCGCGGCCTTCATCGGCGAGCCCGTGCAAGGCGCAGGCGGGGTGATCATTCCGCCGGACGGCTACTGGCCGGCGGTCGAGGCCCTTTGCCGCAAGTACGGCATCCTGCTGGTCTGCGACGAGGTGATCTGCGGCTTCGGTCGCCTGGGGACCTGGTTCGGCCACCAGCACTACGGGATCAAGCCCGACATGATCGCCATGGCCAAGGGCCTGTCGTCCGGCTACCTGCCGATCAGCGCGGTGGGCGTGGCCGACCATATCGTGGCCGAACTGCGCGAGAAGGGCGGCGACTTCATCCACGGCTTCACGTACTCGGGCCACCCGACCGCGGCGGCCGTCGCGCTCAAGAACATCGAGATCATGGAGCGCGAAGGCCTGGTCGAGCGCACCCACGACGACACCGGCCCCTATCTGGCCAAGGCCCTGGCCAGTCTGAACGACCATCCGCTGGTGGGCGAGACCCGCTCGCTGGGCCTGATCGGCGCCGTCGAGATCGTGCGCGAGAAGGGGACTAACCACCGCTTCCTCGACAAGGAGGGCGAGGCCGGACCGATCGTCCGCGACCTGTGCATCGCCAACGGCCTGATGGTCCGCGCCATCCGCGACAGCATCGTCTGCTGCCCGCCCCTGATCATCACCCACGCCCAGATCGACGACCTGGTGGGGATCATCCGCAAGTCCCTGGATGAGGCCGAACCGGTGCTGCGGGCGCTGAAGCCGGAGGTGGGGGTGTGATATCCGACCTAGCCGCCGTGGCGACGAGCGCCATGGCGGACTTCCAGAATGACGACCCGATCGTCCTTGAACCGGTAGCGGATCAGGTAAGGCGAAATCACGGCCAGTTCCCTACGGCCGCGCGTGATGGGGCGGCCTCGATCAGGATTGACCTCGAGCGCATCTCCTGTCGCGAGCAGCCTTTGACCGAGGCGCTGGGCGGCCAGCGGGCGGTGCTGACCCACGATATAGGTGACGATGGCCTCGACATCGGCCAGCGCGCGGTCGCTCCAGACTACTTCCGCCACGAAAACGGGGCAGGCTGCTGGTCCGGCGTTCCCAGCGTCTTGAGCCATTCGCGAACGCGCGCATGGGGAACGACCCGTCCGGCTTCGACGTCCGCGTCGGCGGCGGCTTCGGCGAGGCGATCGGCCTCGTCATCGATGTCGTCGAAAATGGTGTGCTCGGGCTCGGCCATGGCTCATCCTAACAGGAACACATCCTGAACGCGACCCGGCTGTTGGTCCACTCCCTAGAAGACGAGAACTTCCACAAAGCGCGAGGAGCGCCCCCGTGAAGTACAAAGAAAAGAAGTCCAAGCCCGGCCCCCGGACCACGCGCGGCGTGGCCACCGTCGACGACGCTCAGGCCTGGTTCTCCAAGCTGAACATCGAGGAGATCGAGTGCGTCGTGCCCGACCTGGCCGGCGTGGCGCGCGGCAAGATCATGCCGGTGCGCAAGTTCCTGGGCACGCCGTCGATGAACCTGCCCCTGGCGGTGTTCTACCAGACCATCACCGGCGACTTCCCCGAGTTCGAGGGGGCGGTGAACGCGGTGCAGTCCGACACCGACATCTTCCTGACTCCCGATTTCGCCACCCTGGCGGTGGTCCCCTGGGCCCAGGACCCCACGGCCCAGGTGATTCACGACGCCTTCCACCCCGACGGCCGCCCGGTCGAGGAGAGCCCGCGCCAGGTGCTGCGCCGGGTGGTGGCCCTCTATCGCGAGAAGGGCTGGGAGCCGGTGGTGGCGCCGGAGATCGAGTTCTATCTCGTCGACAAGAACACCGACCCCGACTATCCGCTGAAGCCGCCGATCGGCCGTTCGGGGCGCCCCGAGACCGGCCGGCAAGGCTATTCGATCGCGGCGGTCAACGAGTTCGACGCCCTCTTCGAGGACATGTACGAGTACTCCGAGCGCCAGGGCCTGGAGATCGACACCCTGATCCACGAAAGCGGCGTGGCCCAGATGGAGATCAACCTGCGGCACGGCAATCCGCTGGAGCTGGCCGACCAGGTGTTCATGATGAAGCG
This sequence comes from Caulobacter sp., assembly GCA_017745235.1. Lineage (GTDB taxonomy): Bacteria > Pseudomonadota > Alphaproteobacteria > Caulobacterales > Caulobacteraceae > Caulobacter. Next base: position 139,156 of record JAGHZU010000008.1, read on the forward strand.
CACCATCCGCGAGGTGGCGCTGGAGCATGACATCTACGCCACGTTCATGGCCAAGCCGATGGCGGCGGAGCCGGGCAGCGCCATGCACATCCACCAGTCGATCCTGGACAAGAGCGGGCGCAACCTGTTCTCCAACCCCGACACCGGCGACGCCACGCCCGCCTTCTACGCCTTCATCGCCGGCCAGCAGCGCTATCTGCCGGCGATCATGGCGATCCTGGCGCCCTACGTGAACAGCTACCGCCGCATCGCCCGCGACAGCGGCGCGCCGGTCAACACCCAGTGGGGCTACGACAACCGCACCTGCGGCCTGCGCGTGCCGCCGTCCGATCCGGAGAACCGCCGGGTCGAGAACCGCATCCCCTCGTCGGACGCCAACCCTTACCTGGCCATGGCGGCGGTGCTGGCGGCCGGGTACCTGGGCATGGTCCACAACCTCTCGCCCACCGCGCCGGTCGACACCGACGCCAGCGTGCGCGGCATCGAACTGCCCCGGTCCCTGCTGGAATCGGTGACCCTGTTCGAGGAGGCCAAGCCCCTGACCGAGATCCTGGGCGCGACCTTCTGCGGGGCCTACGCCACGGTGAAGCAGGCCGAGTACGAGACCTTCATGCGCACGATCAGTCCGTGGGAGCGGGAGTTCCTGCTGCTGAATGTCTAGGGGCTCGACGAGCGGCGCGCTCCGCCCCCTGCGGGGGCGGACAGACCGCGAAGCGGTCAGGCGGGGGCAAGTGCGGAGACGCTGTGCGTTCCACCTTGGATCGCGCTCCGTGCGCGCCGACTTGCCCCCTCCGGGCCTGCGGCCCTCCTCCCCCGTAGGGCGAAGAGTGCGCGGAGCGGAGTGATGTTCGCCAACACCGGCCACCCCGCCGACTCCTGGTACCTGGCCACCGCCCACGGCTTCGCCCCATGCGAGCCGCTGGCGGGCGAGGCGCGGGCCGATGTCTGCGTGGTGGGGGCGGGCTATACGGGCCTGGGCGCGGCGCTGGAGCTGGCGCGGCGCGGGGCCTCGGTGGTGGTGCTGGAGGCGGCCCAGGTCGGGTCAGGCGGTTCGGGCCGCAACGGCGGCCAGATGCATATGGGCCAGCGCAACGACCAGGCCTGGCTGGAGAAGCGCCTCGGCCGCGACGACGCCCTGGCCCTGTGGCGCATGGCCCTGGACGCCCGCGCCCACCTGCTGGGGCTGATCGCCGAGCATGGGATCGAGTGCGACTTCGTTCCCGGCCTGATCCACGCCCGCCACAAGCCCGGCGACGAGGCCGAGGACCTGGAGCACATCGCCTTCATGGCCGAGCGCTACGGCTACGACCAGCTGGAGCCGATCGGGCGCGAGGCCCTGGCCCACGACCTTGGGACCGACGTCTATCACGGCGGCTATGTAGACCGGGGCGGCGGCCATCTGCATCCGCTGAACCTGGCCCTGGGCCTGGCTCGCGCGGCGCAGGGAGCGGGGGCGGTGATCCACGAGTGGAGCCGGGCCCTGGACTGGCGGCGCGAGGGCGGGACGATTGTCGTGGAGACGGCTGGGGGGCGGGTGCGCTGCGATCAGCTGCTGCTGAGCGGCGACGGCTATCTGGACCGGCTGGCCGGCGCCGCGGCCACGGCCCGGGTGATGCCGATCAACAACTTCATCCTGGCCACCGAACCGCTGGGAGGGCGGGCCGAGACGATCATCCGCTCCGGCGCCGCCGTCGCCGACAGCCGCTTCGTCATCAACTACTTCCGCAAGAGCCCCGACGGCCGGCTGATCTTCGGCGGCGGCGAGAACTATCGCCCCGGCTTCCCATCCGACCTGAGGGGCTTCGTGCGGCGGCACATGCTGAAGGTCTATCCGGATCTGGCCGGCGTGGCCGTGACCCATGCCTGGGGCGGAACCCTGGGCATCACCGTCCACCGCTCTCCCTATGTGCGCGAACTGGCGCCAGGGGTGCGGGTGGCGGCGGGCTATTCCGGCCAGGGGGTGATGCTGGGCCCATGGTTCGGCAAGGTCCTGGCCGACGCCTGCCTGGGCGAGGGCGAGGACCTGGCCCTGCTGTCGCGCCTGCCGGTCCCCCCGTTTCCCGGCGGGCGGCTGCTGCGCTGGCCGCTGACGGTGGCGGGGCTCAGCTGGTACGCGTTGCGGGATCGGCTCTAGGGGCTCCAGATCCTCCCGTCTTGAAGGATCTCTCGCTCCGAAAGGGCGCGGCCTTTCCGCCACACGCGGCGCTTATTCGCAGGCCGGTCATCGTGTCGCCTTATGAAAGCCCCTGGGCGCGCCTATCTGCGTGTTCGAGGAGTTCATGGATAATCTGCTTTCCCCCGTCAGCGCGTTCGTTTCCCAGCACCAGGCCTGGGCCGGTCCGATCCTCGGGGCGCTGACCCTGCTGGAATCGATGTTCCTGATCGGGGCCTTCGTGCCCGCGACGGCGTTGATGCTGCTGGCCGGCGGCCTGATCGCCAGCGGGGCGCTGAACCCCGCCGAGGTCTTCGCCTGGTGCGTGGCCGGCGCGGTGCTGGGCGACGCCATCTCGTTCGAGATCGGTCGACGCGTGGGCGCGCGCGCCCTTCGCCACCCGGCCTTGCGACCCCGTCGCCGGGCGGTGGCCCGCACGCGCCTCTACGCCCGCCGCTACGGCGTGGTCTCGGTCTTCGTCGGACGCTTCTTCGGCCCGCTGCGCGCCTTCGTGCCCGTGATGGTGGGCATGCTGCAGATGAAGTCCTGGGTGTTCCAGATCGCCAACGTTGTCTCGGCCATGCTCTGGGTGGGCGTCCTGCTGGCTCCCGGCTACCTGGCTGCGCGCGGCCTGGCCCTGCTGGAACTGGAGGGCTGGGCGCTGTGGCTGACCCTGGGCGGCGGCGCGGCGGTGGTGGTCGGCGGCACGGTGCTGGTCAACGCCTTGCGGCGCTCGGCCAGGCGGCGACGCCAGGCGGCGCTGGCCCCCGCGTTCTGAAGATCGAATCGGTGATGGCCGCGCGTCTGTAGACGCCGCCTTCGTCCCGTGAAATTTTGCGCCGATGACCAGCGACTCCATCGGCAAGGCCCCGAAGGCCTCCAGGGCCTTGGGCTTCTGGATGTGCACGGCCCTGGTGGTCGGCAACATGATCGGGTCGGGCGTGTTCATGCTGCCCGCCTCCCTGGCCCCGTTCGGCTGGAACGCCGTCTTCGCCTGGATGGTGACGATCGCGGGCGGGGTGTGCCTGGCGGTGGTGTTCGCCGGCCTCTCGCACGCCTTCCCCAAGGCCGGCGGTCCCTACGCCTACACTCAGGAAGCGTTCGGTCCTTTCGTGGGTTTCATCGTCGCCTGGGCCTACTGGATCTCGCTGTGGGTCGGCAACGCGGCCATCGCCACGGGAGCGGTCAGCTACCTGTCGGTGCTGTTTCCCGCCATCGCCAAGGTCCAGGGCCTGCACCTGCTGGTGACGCTGGGCGCGGTGTGGCTGATGGTCGGGGTCAATATCGCCGGGGCGCGCCTGGCCGGCGGGGTGCAGGTGGTGACCACGGTGCTGAAGCTGCTGCCGCTGATCGCGGTGGCGGGCCTGGCGGCCTGGATCGTCGGCCACGATCACGGCGCCAGCCTCATGCCCTTCCGTCCCGCCGACATCCATCCGGGCGGGATCACCGCCGCGGCCACCCTGACGCTGTGGGCCCTGCTGGGCCTGGAGTCGGCCACGGTGCCGGCGGGCAAGGTCATCGATCCCGTGCGCACCATCCCTCGCGCCACCCTGGCCGGAACGATCTTCACCGGCCTGATCTACCTGGTGGTCTGCTCGTCGGTGGTGCTGCTGAGTCCGCCGGAACTGGCCTCGTCCAACGCCCCGCTGTCCGACTTCGTCGGCCGCTGGTGGGGCGGCGGCTGGAGCAAGGTTTTGGCCCTGTTCGCGGCGATCAGCGCCTTCGGGGCCCTGAACGGCTGGGTGCTCCTGCAGGGCGAGATGCCCTTCGCCATGGCCCGGGGCGGAGTGTTTCCCGCGTTCCTGGGCAAGGAGAGCAAGCGCGGCACGCCCGCTCGCGCCCACCTGGTCTCGGGCGGCTTCGTGACCGTGCTGATCCTGATGAACTACGCCAAGTCGATGGCCGACCTCTTCACCTTCATCGCCCTGGTGGCGACCACGGCCTCGCTGTTTGCGTACCTGGCCTGCTCGCTGGCGGCGCTGAAGCTGCGGGCCCGGGTGGGGCGCTCGGCCGGTTTTGCGGTGGTGGCCCTGCTGGCCGGCCTCTATGCCGCCTGGACCCTGACCGGGGCGGGCGGCAAGGCGGTGCTGCTGGGCCTGGGCCTGCTGGCGGCAGGGGCGCCGTTCTACTGGCTGGGGCGGAGGAGTTCGGACGGTTCCACACCTTAAGCGATAGCTTAACCTTTGCGGCGCATCGTCCGCACCATGATCACTCGCCTTCTCGCCGCTACGGGTCGCATGGTCGTGTGGTTGGGCTCCAGCCTGCCGCTGGGCGACCGACTGGTCGACGCGCGTTATCGCGACGACGAGGGCGAGCATGTGATGTGGGGCCTGGGCTTTTATGCCGCCCTCGTGCTGACGGCGATATCCCTCGCCGCCTGGCGACACTGAAGTCGCCGGCCCCTAGACCCCCGCAAAGCCCACGCCCGCGCGCGCTTCCACCTGGCGGGCGCTGACGGGCTCGCCGCACGCCGAGCACACCTGAACCGGCTGGAAGTCGCAGCCGCAGCCCTTGTGGCGGCGCAGGACGGGTGGTCCGGCCTCGTCGGCATAGTGCTCGTCGCCGAAACGGGCGATGGCCAGGATCACCGGGTGCAGCTCCAGGCCCTTGTCGGTCAGCCGGTATTCGTGGCGGACGGGATTGGCCTGGTAGGCCTCGCGCCGCAGCACGCCTTCCTCGACCAGCAGTCTCAGGCGGTCGGTGACGATGGTGCGAGAGATGCCCAGGCGCGCCTGGAAGGCCTCGAACCGCCGCACGCCCAGGAAACAGTCGCGCAGGATCATCAGGGTCCAGCGGTCGCCGATCACCGCCAGGGCGCGGGCGATCGAGCAGGGCTGGGCGTTCAGGTCGTCCCACTTCATCCGGTCGCATCCCCTGGTTGGCCGGGCGCCAGTATGGATTTGACTCAGTACAGATTCAATACCAACGTGGCCGCCGACATCGATCCAGGGAGGACGGGATGGCGAGCGAGAGCCGAGGGAAGGGCGCCTGCCTGGTGGTTGGCGCCGGCGACGGCGTGGGCGGGGCCATCGCCCGGGCCTTCGCGGCGGAGGGCTACACGGTCTGCATCACCCGGCGGCCGCGCCACCTGGACCAGTTGGAGGCCCTGGCCGCCTCGATCCGCGACGCGGGCGGCAAGGCTCGCGCGTTCGGCGTGGACGCCCGACAGGAAGGCGACATGGTCTCCCTGGTCGACACCATCGAAGCCGAGGTCGGGCCGCTGGAGGTGGTGGTGTTCAATATCGGCGCGAACGTGCGCTTCTCGATCACCGAGACCACGGCCCAGGTGTTCAGCAAGGTCTGGGAGATGGCCTGCTTCGCCGGGTTCCTGGCCGGGCGCGAGGCCGCGCGGGTGATGACGCCGCGGGGCCGGGGCACGATCCTGTTCACGGGGGCCAGCGCCAGCCTGCGGGGCAAGGACGGCTTTTCCGCCTTCGCCTCGGCCAAGGCGGGGCTGCGGGCCGTGGCCCAGAGCATGGCGCGCGAGCTGGGCCCCAAGGGGATCCACGTGGCCCACGTCGTGGTGGATGGGGCGATCGACGGGGTCTTCACACGCTCGATGCGCGAGGACGTGCAGAGCTTGCTGGACCGCGACGAGATCCTCAAGCCCGACGAGATCGCCGCCAATTTCGTATGGCTGCACCGCCAGCCGCGCTCGGCCTGGACGCACGAGATCGACCTGCGCCCCTGGGGCGAGACGTGGTGAGGCCGGACCAGGCGAAGGAGGGCCGCGACATGGCGGGCAAGACCATCGACTTCATCTTCGACTTCGGCAGCCCCAACGCCTACCTGGCGTGGAAGCTGCTGCCCGACATCGCTGCGCGGCATGAGGCGCGGGTCAACCTGATCCCCTGCCTGCTGGGGGGCATCTTCAAGCTGACCGGCAACCAGGCCCCGATGGTCGCGTTCGGCGGAATCAAGGGCAAGATGGAGTACGAGCTGCTGGAGACCCGGCGCTTCATCGCCGCCCACGGCTTGGACGCCTTCCGCTTCAATCCGCATTTCCCGGTCAACACCCTGCTCCTGATGCGGGGCATGGTGGCGGCCCTGCGCGCGGGCGTGGGCGAGGCCTATCTGGACGCCATGCTGAAGGGCATGTGGGAGCAGGGGCTGAAGCTGGACGATCCGGAGGTGTTCGTGGCTGCGGCGAACGCGGCCGGCCTGGACGGCGCGGCCTTGCTGGCGGCGACGAGCGATCCGGAGGTGAAGGCGCAGCTGATGGCCAACACCGAGGCGGCCGTCGCGCGCGGGACGTTCGGCATTCCCACCTTCTTCGTCGGCGACGAGATCTTCTTCGGCAAGGAGCGCCTGGGGCAGGTGGAGGCCCAGCTGGCCAAGGCCTGAGCGCTTTACGCCGGGCTTATGGCCCGGCCCCGATCCCGAATGGCGCGCTTACGCGGCTTGGCGGGACAACCCCGGCGTTGAAGCCGGAGTTGCGTCATGTCGCTAAGTCTTCGTCTGAAATGCCTGGCGCTGGCCGTGGGGCTGGCGGGTCTCGCCGGTGCGGGACTGCTGCTGGCCTGCGCCCTGCGTCATCGGGCCGAGGCGCCGTTCCTGGTGATCCTGGCCGTGGCCTGGCTGGGAGGCTGCGGCCTGGCCAAGCTGGTTCTGGACCTGACGGAGGCGGCCCCCGGTCCTCGAAGCTTTCGTGCGAACCGCTCGGAGAACGGGAACCGCTGAAGATGGTAGTCGCGGCGAAGCTCGCGGCCGGCGCGGCGCCGATCGTGGTCAGCCGTCACGGCCAAGGGCAAGCCGACCATGCCGCTGCCGGCGCGGGGCTTCCTGGACAGGCCTGGCGCCGGCTTTGACTCGCTCGTCCTCTCCTGCTACATGCCGCGCCTTCGTCCCAGGACCCCGTCCCGGGGCGTGCTTGCCGTTACTCGTTCGGGTGCGGCGGGATCAAATCCGTGGAAGGGCCGCCAAGCCCGCACCACGGCTCACCAGCGAGGGCTCCGGCCTTCACGAGAGGACACTATGGCTAAGAAGATCCTGGGCTACATCAAGCTCCAGGTGAAGGCTGGCTCGGCCACGCCTTCGCCCCCCATCGGCCCGGCTCTGGGTCAGCGCGGCGTCAACATCATGGGCTTCTGNCCAACGATCTCGAGGCCGCGGCCAAGATCATCGAAGGCTCCGCCAAGGCCATGGGCCTGAAGATCGTGGAGGCCTAAGACCATGGCCAAGCAACCCAAGCGCATCAAGGCCTGGACCGGCGACCGTGACGCCGCTCACACCGCCGCCGAAGCCATCGCCCTGGTCAAGGCCAACGCCAAGGCCAAGTTCGACGAAACCGTCGAGATCTCGGTGAACCTGGGCGTCGACCCGCGTCACGCCGACCAGCAGGTCCGCGGCGTGGTGAACCTGCCCTCGGGCACCGGCCGCGACGTCCGCGTCGCCGTGTTCGCCAAGGACGCCAAGGCGGCCGAAGCCACCGCGGCCGGCGCCGAGCACGTCGGCGCCGAAGACCTGTACGAAAAGATCGCCGGCGGCTTCATGGACTTCGATCGCGTCATCGCGACCCCGGACATGATGGCCCTGGTCGGTCGCCTCGGTAAGGTGCTGGGCCCGCGCGGCCTGATGCCGAACCCGAAGGTCGGCACCGTGACCCCGAACGTCGCCCAGGCCGTCAAGGACGCCAAGGGCGGCGCCGTGGAGTTCCGCGTCGAAAAGGCCGGTATCGTTCACGCCGGCATCGGCAAGGTCTCGTTCTCGGACGAAGCCCTGCTGGTCAACGTCAGGGCCCTGATCGACGCCCTGAACAAGGCCAAGCCGTCGGGCGCCAAGGGCGTCTACGTCAAGCGCATCGGCCTGTCCTCGACGATGGGCCCGGGCTTCAAGATCGACACCGCGTCGGTCGCCTAAGTCCAGGCTTGATAAGCTAAGCGAGCGGGCGCTGGAGCGATCCAGCGCCCGCTTTGCGTTTGGGGATCGGTTTGGCCCATCGGCTAGCTGATGCTACAACTCGGCTAGACGGAGAACTCCGATGGCCTTCCACATCCGCGATCCCGAGACCGACGCGCTGGTGCGCGAGCTGGCCGAGAAGGCGCACGTGGGCATCACCGAGGCGGTGAAGCTGGCGGCGGCCGAGGCGCTGGCGACGCGCGAGAAGGCGCGGTCGGAGAAGCTGGCGCGCATGGACGCCGTGCTGGCCGAGTTCGACGCCCTGCCCCGTACGGGATTGAAGGCCGACAAGGCGTTCTTCGACGAGATCAGCGGCGACTGATGTTTGTCGACGCCTCGGCCTGGGTGGCCATCATCCTCAATGAGCCCGAACGCGACCGACTGCGGATCGCGCTGGCGGACGCCGACATCGTGCTCACCTCGGCGATCGCCAACTGGGAGACCGTCCGGGCGATCGTGCGCGAGACCGGCGACGGTGTCGGGGAGGCCGCCCGGCTCTTGGCAGCGTTCCAGGTCGCGGTCGGAGCACGGCTGGTCGAGATCGGGGCCGGCGAGGGCGAGCTTGCCCTCGAAGCCCACGCCCGCTTCGGCAAGGGCCTGCATCCCGCCCAGCTGAACATGGGCGACTGCTTCGCCTACGCCTGCGCGCGGACCAACGGAGTCCCGCTGCTCTACAAGGGCGAGGACTTTTCCCTCACCGACATCGAGGCCGCGTGAGCCAGATCGAGACCCCTGACGTCGCCGTGATCGGCGGCGGGCCGGCCGGGCTGATCGCGGCCGAGACCCTGAGCGGCGCGGGCCTGTCGGTGGCCGTGTTCGAACGCATGCCGACCTTCGGGCGCAAGTTCCTGATGGCCGGGCGGGGCGGGCTGAACCTGACCCATTCGGAGGACTTCGAGCGGTTCGTCGGGCGCTACGGCGCAGCCGCCGACCGGCTGCGGCCGATGCTGGAAGCCTTCGCGCCCCCCGACCTGGTGGCCTGGGCCGAGGGGCTTGGCCAGCCGACCTTCGTGGGCACCAGCGGCAGGGTGTTTCCCAAGACGTTGAAGGCCTCGCCCCTGCTGCGGGCCTGGATCGCGCGGCTGGAGGCCCAGGGCGTGGCCCTGAACCTTCGCGCCGAATGGACCGGTTGGAACGGCGAGGGCGACCTGGTCTTCGTCACGCCGGAAGGCGAGCGGCGGGTGCGACCGCGCGCGACGATCCTGGCCCTGGGCGGCGCCAGTTGGGCCCGCCTGGGCTCCGACGGCGCCTGGGGGGGCCGGCTGGAAGCCCGGGATGCGGCCGTGGCGCCGTTCCGGCCCGCCAATGTTGGTTTCACGGTCGACTGGAGCCCGCTGTTCCGCGAGCGTTTCGCCGGCGCGCCGCTGAAGAACGTGGCGCTGTCGTTCGAGGGGACGACCTCGCGCGGCGACGCCCTGGCGGCGGGCTATGGCCTGGAGGGCGGAGCGGTCTACGCCCTGTCGGCGGCGCTGCGGGACGCGATCGCGGCGCGGGGTTCGGCGAGGCTGGTGATCGACCTGAGGCCCGACCTGCCGGAGGCCCAACTTACCGCCCGGCTCTCCAAGCCGCGCGGCGGGCAGTCGATGTCCAGCTGGTTGCGCAAGGCCGTCCACCTGTCGCCGGTCGAGATCGCCCTGCTGCGCGAGGCCCATGGCGTGAGCCTGCCAGTGGCGCCGGACGCCCTGGCCGGGGCGATCAAGGCTGCGCCGATCGTGCTGACCGGGACCCAGGGGCTGGAGCGGGCGATCTCGGCGGCGGGCGGCCTGACCTTCGACAGCCTCGACGGCTTGGGGCTGAGGGGCGCGCCCGGCGTGTTCGCAGCCGGCGAGATGCTGGATTGGGAGGCCCCGACCGGCGGCTATCTGCTGCAGGCGTGCTTCGCGACCGGCGTGGCCGCGGCGCGGGCGGTCATGGCCTATCTGGAGAGGTAGACCCCCTCCGGACCCCCGGGCCGCCTCCCCCCGGAGGGGGAGGATCTCGTCGGGTCAGGTGCTCCTCTCCTGGGGGGGCTGTCGCGGAGCGACTGGGAGGATCAGGGCATCATCGCCGCGCGGATCTTCGCCGCCACCGCCTCGATGTCCTTGGGATCGCCCTTGGCGTTCTCGACGAACTGCAGCGGCTTGCCGGCGATGCGCGGGATGACGTGGATGTGCAGGTGCGGCACGCTCTGGCCCACGCCGTTGTTCTGGACGATCGTGAAGCCTTCCACGCCCAGGCCGTCGACCTGGGCCTGGCCGACCCGGGCGGCGACGGCCATGATCCGCGACAGGTCCTGGGGCGAGATCTCCAGGATGTTGCGGGCCTTGGAGGTCTTGGAGATCACCAGCACGTGGCCGGGCTCGGCCGGGGCATGGTCCATGAAGGCCAGCACCTGGTCGTCCTCGTAGACCTTGGGCACGACCATCTCGCCGCGCAGGATCTTCGCAAACGGGTTGTTCTCGTCATAGGGCGCCTTCAGCGGGATCTGGGGCGTGCCGACCTTGGCCGAGGCCGGATCGAAGCGGCCCAGCCAGCGCACGATCTCGGCGGACAGGGCGATGCGGGAATCCGAGAAGCTGTGGTCGGTGTCGAAGTGGACCTCGGTCACGTCGGCGCCCCCCACCTGGCGGGCGGCCTCGGCCAGGCGCTTGGAGGCCGCGCCCATGCCGCGATCGGCGCCGATCACCAGCAGGGGGCGCGATGCGGCGCGCGCGGCCAGGGGCTCCAGCGCCAGGTTCGTACCGGAATTTTCGACCTCGGCGACCAGGGCCGCGGCGCTGGTCCCGGCCAAGGGCGCGGTGTTCGCGCCGAAGGCCTGAGTCACGGCGGCGCGGGCCTGGGGCGAGGTGATCTGGGCCTTCACCGCGCCGATGTTCCAGGCGTCGACCAGGATCGTCCCGACCACCTTGGGCGAGGCTGAGGCGGCGTCGGCCGCCATGAAGCCGCCCATGCTGTGGCCGGCCACCACGATGCGGCTGGTGTCGACATGGTATTTGGCGGCGACCGCGGGATCGAACAGGAAGGCTACGGCCGCCTCGGCGTCGGCGCGGGCGTTGGCGAACGAGAACGCGCCGGGGCTGCCCCACGAGCCGCGGTAGTTGATCTTCATCGCGTTCCAGCCGGCCCGTCGCGCGGCCTGCATCAGGTCGTTGTTGGGCTCGTTGCCGGGGAAGCCGTGCAGGAACAGCAGGGTCGGATGCGGCTGGTCGCCCGAGGCCAGGTACATGATGGCGTTGACGTTCGTCCCGCCGGTCGGGACGGTGAAGGCGGCCAGGTCGGCCGGATGGGCCGCGTCGCGCGTCGCGTCGGCGATCACCGCCTTGGGGATCGGCGCGAAGCGCGGCTCGGACAGGGCGGGGCCGGCGGCGGCCAGGACGAGCGCGAGAAGCGCGGCGGCGGTGCGTTTCATGTGGGATCCCCCGATATGCTGGGACCTATAGAGCACATCCCCCTCCCCGAGCGGGAGGGGGAGAGGGGATGGAAACCGCCGCCTGTTGATATCGACGGCATCTTCGTCTATACGGCGCGCCTTCTCCGCTGGGTTTCGGTCCGGCGGCGATCCTGTTTGAGAACTGCGGGGCGTGGGGTCACCAACGCCATAATCGAGGAAGAGCCCTTCCTCGCCGTCGGGAGACAGGGATAGAGACGCCAAGTTCTCCTGCCCAGCGGCTTCGCCCGGGGCGGAGCGCGGCCGACTTTCCTTGGAACAGGCTGATGCGACTCGCGTGCGGGAGCGATCCCGCTTGTGACGACCATCTGGCTGCCGGAATGGTCCGGCTGCTGCTAACTGAGTAGGAGACCGCAATGGACCGCGCTCAAAAGCAGGAATCGATCGAGTCGCTGAAAAGCGTCTTCGCCGATGCCGGCGCTGTCGTCGTGACCCACTACATGGGTCTGACCGTTGCGGAAATGACCGACCTCCGCCTCCGCCTCCGCAAGGACGGCGC
>JAGHZU010000090.1 GCA_017745235.1 Caulobacter sp.
AGCCGGGCCTGGTGGCGAGAGCTGCTGCGGTCGCGGTTCACGCTCGGCGGAGCCTACGGGGTGGCGATCGCCCTGACCGCCACGGCGGTGTTCCTGGCTTCGTCGCCGCCCGCCACCGGGCCGATCGGACCGGCCACCACCGTCATCCTCGTGGTGCTGGGCTTCAACCTGGCCCTGATCCTCTGCATCGCCGGCATCGTCGGCTGGCGGCTGCTGGACTTGGTCGACGCCCGGGCCAGCGACGCCGGCGCGCGCTTGCACCTGCGGTTCGTCGGCCTGTTCTCGGTCGCCGCCGTGGCCCCCGCCGTGATCGTGGCCCTGTTCTTCGGCGTGCTGGTCAACCGGGGGGTCGACGCCTGGTTCAGCGAGCGCGTGCGCACCGTGGTCGAGAATTCCGCCACCGTGGCTCGCTCCTACGTCACCGAGCAGACCACCTATATCAGTCAGCATGTCGGCCCCATGGCCGGCACGCTGAACCAGGCCGCCCCGACCCTCGCCGAATCGCCGGTGGCGTTCGGGCACTTCCTCAAGAGTCTGGCCGACGATAACGGTTTCTCGGCCGCCTACGTGCTGGATCGCGACGGCCGCATCCTGGCGCGGGCCGAGAGCGACACGGCTCCGCCGTTCCTGGCGCCGCCGCCGTCCAGCTTCCGCCGCACCGACACCGGCGACATCACATCGCAGCGCTTCGTCGACGAAGACCTCTTCCGGGCGCTCTACCGCTTGAAGGCCTTCCCGGACGCCTATCTCTACATCGCCCGGCCGATCGACAAGGGCATCCTGGCCCACCT
>JAGHZU010000091.1 GCA_017745235.1 Caulobacter sp.
TCCTTCGCCTCGATCACCTTCTTGCCGGAAGACTCGCCCTGCGCAGCCTCCATGCGCACGTTGCCGGTCTGCTCGCGGCGCTGCGCACGTTCGTTGCGCATGGCCTTGAGCCGGCGCACGCGGCCTTCGTCGCGGGTGCGGCGGGCCTTGATGCCCTGGCGGATCCAGGTCTCCTCCTGCGCCAGCAGCTTGTCGAAGCGCGCGTTCTCCTGCGCCTCGGCGTTCAGGCGCTCCTCGCGGCGGCGCTCGTAGTTGGCCCAGTCGCCCGGCCAGCTGGTCACCTGGCCGCGGTCGATCTCGACGATGCGGGTCGCCAGGGCACGCAGGAAGCGGCGGTCGTGGGTGACGAAGATGACGCTGCCGTTCCATTCCTTGAGGAACGCCTCCAGCCAGTCGATCGCCTCGATGTCCAGGTGGTTGGTCGGTTCGTCCAGCAGCAGCACGTCCGGCGCGCCGACCAGGGCGCGGGCCAGCAGCACGCGCCGTTTAATGCCGCCGGACAGGCGCGCGAACACCGCCTCCCCGTCCAGCTCCAGGCGGGTCAGCACCTCGCCCACGCGCCGGTCCAGCGCCCAGCCGTCGGCGGCGTCGATCTTCGCCTGCACCTTCGACACGGCGGCCGCGTCGTATTCGGCGGCGTGGCTGAGGTGGTGGAATTCGGCCAGCCAGGCACCCAGCTCGCCCAGGCCGGCGGCGACCACGTCGAAGATGCTGCCGTCGGTGCCGACCGGCACCTCCTGCTCCAGGCGGGCGATGCGCACCCCGGCCTGGACCCGGACCTGGCC
>JAGHZU010000092.1:0-370 GCA_017745235.1 Caulobacter sp.
GACAGGCTCTGGCGTTAACGATCCCGTGCAGATTGTGCGGCCTTGGGCGACTCTCCGGCCCGCGTTAAGCTTTGACGACGAAGACTCACGGGAAGGATTCTCGCGGCCTTGCCCATCGACGGCGCCCCGCTCCAGACCGGCTCCAGGCCGGGTCAGGTCTCGTCTTCGACGGGGGCCTTCGGCGCGGCGCATCTGTGGCGGCTGGGCTGGCTGGCGACGGTGATCTTCGCCACCGGCGCGGCGGCCTTCACGCCCGGCGTGGTGGGTCTGCCCGTCTGGCTGGCCCTGGCGGCCGGCGCGATCCCCGCCCTGGCGGCCCTCGCCGTCGGGGACCGCCGGGACGAGCGCCTGCAATCCCTGATCCTGGTCC
>JAGHZU010000092.1:380-776 GCA_017745235.1 Caulobacter sp.
GCCCTGATCGGCGGCGCGGTGGCGGCCCTGACCCAGCTGTCGGGCTTGGCCCCGGCCGCTCCGACCGGCCCACTGGCCTTCATCCTCGGCTTCCTGTCAGTGGCCACCGTCGGGGTGGGCTTGGCCTCGGGTCTCATCCTCACCCACCGCCGGGCGGGCGAGCGCGACAGTCGCCACGTGGGCGAGCTGAACACCTTGCAAACCCTGGTCGACGGCGCGCCGCAGCTGCTGCTGGTCGTGGCTAGCAACGGCCGGGTCAAGACCGTGCGCGGGGCCGCTCCGCGCGGCGTGGCCACCCCTAACCTCGTCAGCGAGGGCCTGGCCTCCGCCGCCGTGGCCGGCGACCGTCAGAAGGTCAGCGCCGCCTTGGCGAGCGCGCTCGACGCGGGCGAGGCC
>JAGHZU010000093.1:0-346 GCA_017745235.1 Caulobacter sp.
GGACGAAGGGGCGGGCCGGCGGCTGGCGCTGCGGCTGGGCCTGGGTCTGCAGCTGGACGGCGATCGGCGGAGCCGTGGGCCGGGTCGCGGCGGCGTCGCTGACGGCCGCCTGGAAGAACGCCGCCGCGCGCGAGCCGCCCGCGCCGCTCGAACCCTGCGTCGAAGCGGGGCGTTGCGGAACGGAAGGCAGGCCGGTGGGGCGGATCGTGCTCATGAACGCGACTCTATCATGGTTAATGCAAGGTCGGCGAGCATGGTCAACGCGCGGTTAATGGTCGCGGTTCGGCTGTTGGAAAACGCCGGAAAAACTCGGGGAAAACCCGGAGAAAAATGAACGGCAGATGAA
>JAGHZU010000093.1:356-765 GCA_017745235.1 Caulobacter sp.
TCGGCGAGCATGGTCAACGCGCGGTTAATGGTCGCGGTTCGGCGCCCCCAAAAACTCAGGGAAAACCCGGAGAAAAATGAACGGCAGATGAAAGTCGGGTTGTCGACGCCGTTCAGACAGCGGGGGGTAAGGTCTCCTCAAGATCGACCGGATCGGGGCCGGGCGATCGGTCCGAACAGATTTTGAAAGGGACACCCGATGCGTACCGCCACCAAGACTACCGTTTCGCTGATCGCCGCCGCCACGGCCGCGCTGAGCCTGGCTTCGGCCCCGAGCTTCGCCTCGGCTCACGACAGCCGCTACTATCGCGACCACCACCGCTACGACGCCCGCTACAGCCGCTATGACGCCTGCCGCCACGACCGCAAGCGCGGCAAGGCGACCGGCGCGATCATCGGCGCCGTGGCCG
>JAGHZU010000094.1 GCA_017745235.1 Caulobacter sp.
TCCATGTGCGCGGTGAGGTCGCCGGCGGCGATCGCGCCGAGCAGGGTCGACAGCTGGCCCAGGTTGCGGTCGGCGGTCTGCATCATCGCGTTGAGGCCGCCGACCATGGCGCGGAAATCGGCACGGTAGGCCGCTTCGTCGCCGCGCACGGTGAAATCGCCCACCGCCGCGGCCGCCGCCAGGCGCCTGATCTCGGTGTTGATCGCCTGCAGGCTGGCCTTGGCCGCGTCCATCGCCTCGTGCAGCACCGCACGGGTGCCGGGCAGGCGGCGCGCATCGTGCGACAGGTCGCCGTTGGCGTATTCCTGCAGCACGGCGATCGCATCGGTGATCGCGTCCAGGTGCTCGAACATCATCGTGTTGATGCCGGCGGCCAGTTCGCCGTACACGCCCGGGAAGTCCTCGGGCATGCGGTGGCCGATGTCCGGGCCGCCGTGCTGGTCGATCATGTGCCGGGTCTGCCGCGAGAACCGTTCCAGCATGTGCACCATCTCGTCGGTGGCCTTGAGCATCTGCCCGACTTCGTCGCGGCCGTGCTCGCCGGTGCGCACGCCGAGGTCGCCGCGCGACACGCCCTTGACCGCCGCCAGCGCCCGGCCGACCGAGGCCAGCACGGTGCTGCCGATCAGCCAGCCGATGCCCAGGTTGAGCAGGACCAGCACGCCGCCGGCCAGGCCGCGACACTGGACACACTGAAGTCGATGCAGGCCACCAAGGGCGTGGACTACTTCTTCGTCACCGACCAGGTGCCGCACATGC
>JAGHZU010000095.1 GCA_017745235.1 Caulobacter sp.
ACCAGCGCCGGCAGGTGCGCGGCGTAGAAGCCGCTCTGCATGCTCATGTCCATGCCCGCGGCGAACGCACGCGCGGTGGCGTCGCGATCATCGGCGGCGTAGCCGTGGGCGACCAGCTCCATGTCGGCGGTGTAGTCGGACACCACCAGCCCGGGGAACTTCCATTGCCCGCGCAACAGGCCGGTAAGCAACGCGTGGTTGGCGCTGGCCGGTACGCCGTTGATGTCGTTGAACGCGGTCATCACGGTGAGCGCGCCGGCGTCGAGCGCGGCCTTGAACGGCGGCAGGTGCACGTCGTGCAGCGTGCCCTCGGAAACCTCGACGTAGTTGTATTCCATGCCGGCGGCGACCGCGCCGTAGGCGACGAAGTGCTTGGGCGTGGCCAGCAGCGAATCGGCCGCGCGCAGGTCCTCGCCCTGGAAGCCGCGCACGCGCGCGGCGGCGAAAGCGCAACCGAGGAACGTGTCCTCGCCGGCGCCCTCGGCACCACGTCCCCAGCGCTGGTCGCGGGCGACGTCCACGGCCGGGGCGAAGGTCCAGTGCAGGCCGGCGGCGGTGGCCTCGACCGCGGTGGCGCGCGCGGTGCGCCGCGCCAGTTCCGGTTCGAAGCTGGCCGCCTCGCCGAGCGGGATCGGGAACACGGTGCGCATGCCGTGGATCACGTCGGCGGCGAGCAGCACCGGGATCCCGAGCCGGCTCTCCTCCACCGCCACGCGCTGGATCTCGCGACCCTCGGCCGCGCCGACGCCATTGAAA
>JAGHZU010000096.1 GCA_017745235.1 Caulobacter sp.
GGCCAGCAGGGCCGGGTCGTCCTCGACCACCAGGATATGCTCCGAACCCGTCGCTTCTTCTGATGGCGTGACGGCGACGGTCTCGACCGGGGCGGGCGGCGCGATGGCGGGCAGGGTGATCTGGAAGGCCGCGCCTTCGCCCGGAGCCGTGACCACGGTCACCTCGCCGCCGGACTGCTGGACGAAGCCGTAGACTTGGCTCAGGCCCAGGCCCGAGCCCTTGCCGACGTCCTTGGTGGTGAAGAACGGCTCGAAGATGCGTGAGGCGACGTCCGTGGCCATGCCTGGGCCGGTGTCGCGCACGATCAGGCGGTGGCGGCCGGCCGGATCGGCCTGGATGCTGATGGTGATGCCGCCGGCCCCGTCCATGGCGTCGCGGGCGTTGACCGCCAGGTTCAGCAGGGCGCTTTCCATCTGGGCCGGGTCGATATGGACGAAGGCCGGGGCATCGCCCGGCTCCCACTGCACCGACACCGCTTCGCCCACCGCCTGCTTGATCAGGGGCGAGAAGTCGCGGACCAGGTCGTTGAGGTCGACGGCCGCCGGGTCCAGGCGCTGGCGGCGCGAGAAGGCCAGCAGCTGCCGGGTCAGGGCCGCGCCGCGCTCGGTGGCCTGGCGCACGGCCCGCACCTGGCGGTCGAAGGCGAAGCCCTCGCCGCAGCGCCGCTGGATCAGGTCGACATTGCCCAGGATCACGGTCAGCAGGTTGTTGAAGTCGTGAGCGACGCCG
>JAGHZU010000097.1 GCA_017745235.1 Caulobacter sp.
GCCCCTTGCCCGTCTGGGCGTGAAACTCGATCAGCATGCCCAGGTCCGCCCGCGTCGGGGCCAGGAACGACGCTCCCGACACCCCCTGATACCCCTCCAGGCTCTGCTCATACCCCCGCTCGACACGCCGCTTGGCGACGTCCAGGTCGGCGACGCCGAGGCTGACGGCCAGCACCTGGGGGCCGCCTTCGCGCAGGGCGTCGGCGGCGACGCCCGGGCCGTCCGGCTGCAGCGTCAGCAGGGCGTTGGGGCCCACCGCCACGCAGTAGCCCTTGGCCCCGACCTGCGGGACCTTCACCGGGACCGCGCCCGTCACGCCCAGCTTCTCCAGCCCCGCCTTGTCGGCCGCGGCGTCGGCCGACAGCAGCCAGACGGCCGACAGGCTCTTGGTCCCGTTCGGATGCTGGCGCGCGGCCTTGTCGTCGGCGACGCTGGCCGGGTCGGCGCGCGGCGCGGCGTAGTCGATGAAGAACAGGTTGCTGGCCAGCACGGGCTTCTCGAAGGCGAACAGCCGCCAGCGGGGCGGCTTGCCCAGGCCCTGGCCGTCGGGATCGTTGGTAGGGGCGGTGAAGATCGGGGTCACCGGCAGGCCCTGAGCCTTCATCGCGGCCTGGGCCTGGTCCAGGCCGGCCGAGTGTAGACCGAACGTCCGCGAGCCGGCCCCGCCGTGCAGCGAGGCCTGGTCGGCCTGCATGC
The DNA here is from genome assembly GCA_017745235.1 of Caulobacter sp. GTDB lineage: Bacteria > Pseudomonadota > Alphaproteobacteria > Caulobacterales > Caulobacteraceae > Caulobacter. The sequence continues at coordinate 697 of JAGHZU010000097.1, forward strand.
CGGGGTCCATCTCGGCGTCGGGCCGGGTGATGCCCAACAGCTCGATGTAGCCC
>JAGHZU010000098.1 GCA_017745235.1 Caulobacter sp.
TCCGCTACCGGCTCGACGGCCATGATTCGGCCTGGCAGGACGCGGGCACGCGGCGCGTGGCGTTCTACAACGACGTCGGCCCGGGCCACTACGTGTTCCGCGTCGCCGCGGCCAACGAGGACGGGATCTGGAACGAGGCCGGCGCGACGCTGGCGTTCACGGTGATGCCGAAGTTCTACCAGACCTGGTGGTTCATGCTGCTGTGCGTGCTGGTGGTCGCCGGGAGCCTGTGGCTGGCCTACCTGATGCGCCTGCGCCAGCTTGGCCGGCACATCCGCGGTCGCCTGCAGGAGCGCCACGCCGAACGCGAGCGCATCGCCCGCGAACTGCACGACACCCTGCTGCAGAGCATCCACGGGCTGATCCTGCGCTTCCAGGCCGTGTCCGAAACGCTGCCGCCGCTGGACCCGGCGCGCAGCGCGATGGAACACGCGCTGCAGCGCGCCGACGACGTGCTGGTGGAAGGCCGCGACCGGGTGCTCGACCTGCGCGCCACCGCGCCCGACGCGGGCGACCTGGAGGAACTGCTGGCCGCGGTCGGCCACGAGCTGTCGCCGATGTGCGCCGCGCGCTTCGAGGTGGCAGCGACCGGCAGCGCGGAGATGCTCGACCCGATCGTGCGCGACGAGTTGTACCGGATCGGCCGCGAGGCGATGCTCAACGCCTGCCGCCATGCGCAGGCCGGCCGGGTCGGCGTGGAGATCAGCTACGGCGCGCGCGAGATGCGCTTGCGCATCGTCGACG
>JAGHZU010000099.1 GCA_017745235.1 Caulobacter sp.
GGCGTTCGCTCTGAGCCAGGATCAAACTCTCAGGTTGAGTTGACATTGACTCCAGCTATTTGACCGAGGGGAAAACCCCGATCGCGTATCTGGTTTGCATAGTTTCTTGACGAGTTCCCATCACACAATGACCAACCTAAGTCGGTCACCGTATTAATGGTGTCTTCAAGAGACCGCATTTGTCAGCGTCGAAGGTAACCTCGAAGGGTTACCGCCAGAGCGCCGCCGCCTGCGTTTCTCTTTCCAAATCAACAATGTCAAAGACCCGAACCGCCCCAGAAGTCCCGGGAAGCGGCCCGACCGTTTAGCGCCAAGTCGTCGGCGGAGGCGGCGTTATAAACGCCTCGATTTCGAAGTCAACCGAGTTTTTGCAAACTTAGAAGTCTTCAATTCAATCAATACTCAAGTCACGAGTTCTCGCTCAGAAACCCGAAGAGTTTCATCTGCTTTTCGACTTTGACCATTGGGCGCCCCGCCGCTGAGAACGTCGGGGAGCGCGCTTCTATGGGGCGGCCGGGAGGCTGTCAACACGCGTTTTGCCACCCCGCCAACGGTCTAGCGGCCTAACGGTGATCGGTGAATTACAGCCTGGGCCCGACGCCGCTTCAAAGCGCCCGAACTTGGCCGATCGGCGCGCGACGACGTGCGAAAACCGGTCTGGCGCCGCCACCGGCCCTGTTCCGAGACCATCAATGACGGGCTTAGGGCGCCTTTTTCTTGAATGTGTCGCCAAC
>JAGHZU010000009.1 GCA_017745235.1 Caulobacter sp.
TGATGATCTCGCACCCCCACGACGTGGCCACGCTGATCGAAGCGGCCGCGGCCGATCAGAGCGCACCTGGCGGCCAGCCGTAGATCTTGCCCGCACGTTCCGTAGTGTTCGCAAAGCCGCCGCCGACGGGTGATCGGCCCTGGATTGGAGAAGATCATGGACCTCAAGATGAAGGGCCGCCTGGCGCTGGTCAGCGGCAGCACCGCGGGCATCGGCCTGGCGATCGCCGAAGCCCTGGCCCTCGAAGGCGCTTGCGTCATCGTCAACGGGCGAACGCAGACGGCGGTTGATGCTGCGGTCGAACGCCTGCGCACGAAAACCGGCGGCGACATCAAGGGTTTCGCCGGCGATCTCACCCAGGCCGCGGCGGCCGAGGCCGTCGCCGCGCAATTCCCCAACGTGGAGATCCTGGTCAACAACCTCGGCATCTTCGAGCCGAAGGCTTTCGAGGATATTCCGGACGCCGACTGGCTGCGCTTCTTCGAAGCCAATGTCCTCAGCGGGGTTCGTCTGGCGCGCCTCTATCTCCCGGCGATGCGCAAGGCCGACTGGGGACGGATCATCTTCATTTCCAGTGAAAGCGGTCTGCAGATCCCCGTGGAGATGATCCACTACGGCGTGACGAAAACCGCCCAGATCGCGGTGGCGCGTGGCCTCGCCGAAGCCGTGGCGGGGACCGGGATCACCGTGAACAGCGTGCTCCCCGGGCCGACCCGGTCGCGCGGCGTGGGCGACTTCGTCGAGGCCCTGGCCGCAGGCGAAGGCAAGACGATGGAGGCCTTCGAGACCGAGTTCTTCGAGAAGGTGCGCCCCACTTCCCTCATCAAGCGCTTCGCAACGCCTGAGGAGATCGCCGCCCTGGTCGCGTACGTGGCCAGCCCGCTTGCCTCCGCGACCACGGGCGCAGCCCTCAGGGTGGACGGCGGCGTCGTGAAAAGCGCGTTCTAGGCAGTTCGCCGGACGGAGCGAAGGCGCCAAGCCGCGTTTCCGGTGGGCCGCCCATGGTCCGATTTCCACGCCCGGCCATGATCGCGGGGCGTGGAACAGTCCGATCCATCAGACCGTCGGCACGGTCCCGCCGTCGATGACAAACTCGGCGCCGTGGATGGAGGCGGCTCTCTCCGAGGCCAGGTAGGCTATGACGTCGGCGACCTCGAAAGGTTCGGCCGCGCGTCCGATCGAGATGCCGCCCAGGCCGTTGAGGACGACCTGCCGCGCCTCCTCGATCGTGCCGCCGTTGGCGGTCTGTATGCGCTTGAGGAAATCCACGGACGCCTCGGTCATGATCCAGCCGGGGGAGACGACATTGACCCGCACGCCCTTGGGGCCAAGCTCCTTGGAGATGGACTTGCTGTAGGTCCGGAGCGCGGCCTTGGCCGCCGCATAGGCCGTGGTCGCCTCGGGCAGCGGCAGGACCGACTGGATCGAGGTGACGTGCACCACCGCGCCGGCGCCGCGCTCGATCATCTGCGGGATCAGGAGGCGGTCGAGGCGGACCGTAGCCAACAGGTTCAGATTCAGTTCGGAAAGCCAGTGATCGTCCGTCAGGGCGACAAAGCCGCCGCCCGGCGTGGTCGAGCCGCCGATCACATGGGCGAGGATGTCGACGCCGCCCAGACGCTCGAGCGCAGCCTTGGCGAGGCTTTCCCCGCCCTCGCCCGTCGTCAGGTCCGCCTGGACGAACTCGACGCCGTCGATGGGCTCCAGGGTTCCGCGGGCGGCGGTGATCACCCGGGCGCCGCCGGCCAGGAAACGGTCGACGGTGGCGCGGCCCAGGCCCTTGGTGCCACCGCTGACGAGCACGCGCTTTCCCGCGAACTCGGTCGGATCAGCCTTGAGGGTCATGCCGTGATCTCCAGGACCTTGATGGCGTCGCCATCAAGCGTGAAACGATAGGTGAAGCGGATCGGGCTGCCCTTGAAGTCGCCATGGGCCGGGCCCTCGACCACGACCTGGCCGTCCTCGTGACGGACGGTGTCCGGCGTGAAGATCGCCTTTACGGCGACGACTTCCTCTTCGAAGAGGCGCTTGAGCTCCGCGCGGCCCCGAATGGGACGACCATTATCGGTGAGGAAGGCGTCGGCGCCGAAAGGCTCAAGCATGCCGGCCACGTCGAGGCGGGCGTTCGCCTCGACATATGCGGCGATGGGGGATGGAAGTTCGAGCGACATCTGTTCTGTCCTGCTTTCCGGGGCCGCGGCCGGGTTGGCCGCCCTTGCGCTTGCCAACCAAGGTAGCGATAGACAGTCGCGTGATAATCAGGACAATCCGGGACGCTTCATCACGAAAAGCAAGACAATGGCCTTGAACAGCCTCACCGAATTGGACGCCGTTCTCATGGTCGCCCGGCAGGGCAAGTTCCGTACAGCTGCGCTTGAGCTCGGAGTTTCGACGACCGCGCTCAGCAATGCGGTCGGAAAACTGGAGCGCACTCTCGGCGTACGGCTCTTCAACCGGACGACTCGAAGCGTTTCCTTGACGGAGGCAGGCCAGCAGTTCGTCGCGCAAGTCGCGCCCGCCGTGCGCGACATTCATGAGGCGATGGAGATCGCGCGCTCTCAACAGGCCAAGCCTTCAGGCACGTTGCGGATCAACGCCTTCCCGACGGCGGCGCGGGAAATCTTCTCCTGGCTGGTGCTGCCGTTCCTGCGCGCGCACCCTCAGGTCCACATCGACATCGTCACGGAAGGCCGCTTGGTCGACATTGTCGCGGGCGGCTTCGACCTGGGCGTCCGGAGCGCCGACCTCGTGCCCGCCGACATGATCGCGCTGCCGCTAGGGGGCGGACGGCGCAATGTCGTCGTGGCCTCACCGGGCTATCTGAAAGCGCATGGGACGCCCACGAGTCCCCAGGACCTTGCTGGCCATTCCTGCCTGCGCGTGCGGCTTCCCAATGGCGCGATCTATCGCTGGCCGTTCGAAAAGGACGGGCAATCGGTCCATGTCGACGTCGAAGGCCCCGTCACGCTCGACGAGGCGAGCCTTGCCCGTACCGCGGCCCTGGCTTCCGTCGGGCTCACCCTGGCGATGGAGTCGGACGTGCGGGACGACATTGAGGCCGGCCGCCTCGTGCCCGTGCTCGAGGATTGGACGCCGGTGCTGTCGCCCTTGAGCCTCTACTATCCGAGCCGGCGCAATCCGACCGCCGCCTTCAAGGCGTTTGTCGATTTTGCGCGGCGGCACAGCGGAGCCAGCAATGCTTCGAGAGGTTCGACAGGCCAGGCCGAGGGACGCCCCTAACGCTGCAGACCTTTCGAGGCTAACTCCGCCAATGAGCGCTGGGTAACGTGCAATAGAAAACGGCCGGTTCCCAGGAGAACCGACCGTTTATGGACGCTTCGAACCTTAGTCGGCCCTAGAACGGGATTTCATCGTCCAGGTCGGCCGAGAAGCTCTCGCGCGGGCCGCTGGGCTGGCTGCGAGGCGCGCCGCCGCCGAAGCCGCCACCGCCGCCGCCGGCGTAGCCACCGTCGTCATAGCCGCCCGACGAGGCGCCGGCGCCGTCGCCGCGACCGCCCAGCATGGTCAGTTCGCCACGGAACTTCTGCAGGACGATCTCGGTCGAGTACTTTTCCTGGCCCGATTGGTCGGTCCACTTGCGGGTCTGCAGCGAGCCTTCGATGTAGACGGTCGAACCCTTGCGCAGATAGCTCTCGGCCACCTTCACCAGGTTGTCGTTGAAGATCACCACGCGGTGCCACTCGGTGCGCTCCTTGCGCTCGCCGGAGGTGCGGTCGCGCCAGGTCTCGGACGTGGCGATGCGCAGGTTGGCGACGCGGTCGCCGGAACCGAGGGAACGAATTTCGGGATCGGCGCCGAGATTGCCGACCAGGATGACCTTGTTGACGCTGCCCGCCATGGGGAAGACCTTGTTCTCGCCCGGCGACCCAACGCGCCGGAATCTGGCCGGGACGTTAACGCCTCATCAACGTTCGGCGCAAGATTTGTTCCACAAATGTTCCTGTGGAGCAAGGGCGGTTATCCACCGCCCTCTTCCACCGTCCACGGCCTATTGGCGGCGGATCGCGCCCGGCACGGCCAGGCGGCCGTCGCCCGTGCGGACCAGCGACATGAACCTGGCGCCCTCGTAGGTGTCGCCCAGGTAGATGCCTTCCTTCTCGATGAAGATGAACTTGCCCTGGTAGGAGCCGGTCATCGAGCGGTTGGGGCTGCCCATGCGCACGAAGCGGATGCGCATGCCCTCCAGCTCGCCCGCGCATAGCTCGATGCTGGCGATGTTGCGGGCGACGGGATTGAACTTCAGCGTGCCGTCCTTCTGCTCGATGACGTGCATGCAGACGCCCTGGTCGAACGGGGCCTTGGTCTGCTTCTCGCACCCGGCGAGGCCGGCTGCGGCGGCCACGACGGCGGCGGCGATGATGAGCTTGCGCATGAGCTTCTGGCCTTTCTAGCCGGCCGACGGGATCGAGCAGTTGGCGGCCTGCTCGATGATCGAATGGAAAGTGCGGTTGTCGGAAGAAGATTCGACGCGGCCGGGCACAAGGCGCAGGGTTTCCTCGCCCCAGCGGCCATAGGTGGCGCCGCCCGGACGCTCGCACTTGCCGCTGAACAGCTGCTGGGCGCAGGCGTTGAGCGTGATCTCGCCTGGCTGCTTGCGCCATTCGCCGCCAGCATAGCGCCAGCAGGCGGCCAGGGCGACCGCGGGCGCCGACACGGTCGGCGTGGTGGTCGCGGCGGGCGGCGGGGTGACGGGCGCGACGGCGGCGGGCGGCGGCAACGGGGTCAGGACCGTGCCGGCCTGGTCGGCGGCGGCCAGGGCGCCGGTCTCGTCGACGCCGACGTCGAGCGCACCGGTGGCCACGCCGTTCTTCTTGGCGCATTCGGCCAGAGTGGTCTCGCCCACGAACTGGCCGCCCACGAAGCAGCGCAGCGGGCGGGCCGGATCGAGCTTGGCGTCGTCGGAACGGCCAGTGGTGACCACCAGCCCGCCGCGCGAGGCCGGCGGCTCCTCGGTCGAGGCCTTGTTGCTCTTCACCAGCGCCACGGCGATGACCACGCCCGCGATCAGGGCCAGGGCGGCGCCGCCGGCCAGCAACACGCGTCGATCTTTGAGAAGTTCCATGGCCCCTGGCTACGACGCGTCGATGACGCTTTCAAGTCCAAGCGCCGCAAGGGGCGAATCTTGCCTAGCCGCCGCCTGTCAGGCGATCGAGGGCGGCCTGGTAGTTGGCGATCTGGTCGGTCAGGTACTTGGGGGCCGTGCCGCCGGTCTTGCCTGAGTTCTTGGAGTCGTCGACCTTCACGCCGTTGGCGATGTCGGCCATCTCGCGATAGGCGTTGCGGACCGCGGCGATCGCCTTGGTCATGGCCGATACCGCGGCCTTGCGCCCCAGGTCCGTCGTCAGGTCCAGGTCGGTGGGCAGGGCCAGGCCATAGACCGGACCCTTGCCGTCGGCCGAGACCGTGCGGCCATGGTCGACCTTGGTGTTGCGCACCACGCCGGCGCTCAGGCCCAAGGCGCCGAGCACGTCGGTGCCGCCCTTGCCCGGCAGGATCTCGACGGTCGAGGTGGTCTGCGAAGGGCTGATCTTCAGCTTGCGGGTGTTGCCGTCGCTGCTGAACTCGACCTTGGCGGCGTAGCCCGTGGCCCGGCGGATCTTGTCGGCCAGGGTGTCCAGCGTGTCGTCGGCCTCGATGGTGATCTTGGTCAGGGTTCCGCGCTCGCGCGTGCGGACCATGAAGGTGTCGCCGGCCCGGGCCGAAGTCGCCGAGACGATCTTGTCGGACTGGGTGAACTTCATCTCGCCGCGCGGCAAGCCGAACACGTCCAGCGAGCTGCCGCCAGAGGCGTCGACCGAGATCGAGGTCGGCGTCGCATAGCCGTCCTTGCCGGTCAGGCGCTGCTCCCACGAGGGCTGGCCGGTGCTCATGTCGATCTGGGCGACGTAGCCGTCCTTCGTCCCGACCGTCGGCTGGCCCGCCAGATCGGCGCCCGCCGAACCCACCAGCCAGACCTGGCCGTTGGAGACGGCCATGCCGGTGACCGTGTCGTCGCCCGTGCCGCCGTAGTAGGCCAGCGTGTCCTGCGAGGTGTCGGTCAGGTCCAGCGACAGGCGCGCGGCGAAGCCGTCGGATCCGCCCGAAGCTCCCTTGGTGACGTTGTTGACCGCCAGCGAGCCGTTCGTAGTCGACCCGCCCACGTAGAGCTGGCCGTTGTCGATGACGATTCCGGCCAGGTTGCCGCCCTTCAAGGTGCCCAGGTCGCGCGTCGCGCCGGCCGTCAGGGTGGCGGACTGGGTGTAGGTGACCGGCTCGGTGACCCACACCTCCTTGTCGTTGAGATAGGTGCGCGGCTCGGTCACGACGTTGGTGGCGACGTCGAAGCTGCGAAGCATCGCCTCGCTGCCTTCCTTGCTGGCCACGATCACCTGGGACCCGTTGACGACGATGCCCGAGACGGTGTCGTCGTTCTCGCTACCGAAATGGGTGGTGAACAGGGCCTTGGGCGTGCCGTTGGCGTCGGTGGCGAAGCCGGTCAGGTAGTTGTCGTAGCCCCCGGCGTTGGCGCTGTTGGCCGCGCCCGGAATGTCGGATTGGGTGCGGCCGCCGACATAGACCACGCCGTCCTGGCCGAAGGCCACGGCCGTGGCCTGGTCTTCCAGCATGCCGCCCCGGCGCACGGTCCAGGATTCATCGCCGTTGGCGTCATAGAGCGTGACGAAGCTGTCGGAGACGGTTCCGGCCGAATCCGAATTGATCGGACCGTTGGTCGCGCCCTGCAGCGTGCCGGAAACCGAACCGGCGATGGCGACCTTGCCGTCGTCGCTGACGGCCATCGAATAGCCGGTCGCGGTGTCGGTCGCGCCAAGGGTGCGGGCATAGAGCAGATGGCCGGCGGAATCATACTTCAGCAGGGCGACATCCTGGTCGCCCTTGATGGTCTGGCTGCTGACGCTGGTCTTGACGTCCGCCAGAACGTAGAGCGAGCCGTCGGGCCCGGTCACGGTCTTGTGGACGTTGGTGACCGTGCCTTCCAGCGTGTCGGTGAAGATCTTGCCGCCCGGCTGGCCGGCCGCGCCGGTGCTGTACTTGGTCATCGTGTTCTCGATGACCGCGTCGTCGGTCTTGGGGTTCTTGTCCGGGTCGGGATTACCGGCCGAAGTGGTGATGTAGACCGCCGGCTTGGGATCGGCCGCGGTGAAGACCAGCTTCTCCGTGGAGTCGCCGCGGATACGCAGGGCGAAGTCGTCGCCGGTGGGCGGCAGCTTGACGGTCTGGCCGTTCACGGTGGCGGTGCGCTCGGCGCCCACGGTGCGCTCGACCGCGAAGGTGGTGTCGAAGCCAGCGGCCTTGAGCTTGTCGTTGAAGAAGCTGACCACGTTGGACATCGTCCGCGGCGTGGAGCCCATCGCCGACAGGTCCATGGTCAGGTTCGTGGTCTGGCCGAACTTGGTGACCGCCATCGTGAAACTGGCGTTCCCCTTGAACTGGGGCACCTCGTCGTCGATCTCGCCGCTGTAGATCGTGTTGGTGACGTAGCCATAGACGTTCTTGGGCACGCCGACGCTGGACTTGTCGGTGGTCATCACCGAACCGGTCGTCACCCGCATGGCGTCGGTATTGAGATTCTGGATGTAGCTGTTGATCTCGCTCAGGCCCTTGGCGAAAGCGGTCTGCAGGCGCTTGATCTCGCTGTCGGTGACGCCCTTCTCGGACGAGCGGTTGGCAATGGCCGACAGGGTGTTGAGCGCCTGGTAGGTGGCGAACAGCTTCTTGTAGTCGCCGCTGATGGTGGGGGCGGCGGCCTGGGCCGCGCCCTCGTCGACAAACTTGCGGCCGTTCAGCGCCGCCTTCACCAAGTCGCTGGGCTCGGTCTTCACCGAGGTCCAGGGGGCGGCGGGAATGGCGTTCTTGGACGAGGAGGACGAAGAAGAACCCGTGGTCGAACCCGTCGACGTCGCACCGGCGCCCGTCAGGCCGGCCTTGGCCTGATAGTATCCGAGCAGCGAACTGGTGTCGAAAGTGATCACGACGCGGTTCCATCAAGGCGCAATACGCCCCTTGCCTCCCAATGTCGGCGACGAACGCTGACGTTTCGTTAAGACGTATGAATTTCGCCCGGCCGGTTTTCGCGCCGGCCGCCGCCTCAGGCGGCGATCAGGTGGGCGTCGGCCAGGCCTCGCCGGACACCGCCGCCCAGCTCGGCCCACTCCTCGGCCAGGATGCCCAGCAGCACGACATCGCGCGGCTCGCCGTTCTTGAGGACGTGGCCGCGCAGGTAGCCTTCGCGGCGGAAGCCGGAGGCGGCCTGGGCCTTCAGCGCGGCGTCATTGTCGGCCATCACCTCGGCGAAGACCTTGTGCAGGCCCAGCTCGCCGAAAGCCCGGTCGAGGCCCAGCACCTGAGCCGCGCGCCCCACACCCCTGCCCCGGGCCTGGGCCGAACCCAGGAACCAGTTCCAGCCGGCGCGACGATGGTGGCTGGTCAGCCCCGTCAGGGTCAGCAGGCCCGCCGGCTCGCCCGACTGGACGATCATCCAGCCGCGCATGTCCGGATCGGTGCGCAGGGCCTGGAACCACGAGGCGTGCGCCTCGCGGCTCGGGAAGGCCGCGTCGGACATCCAGCGGTCGACCTCGGGCTCGCCCCGCCACTGGAACAGGACCGCCTCGTCCTCGTCCTTCAGGTCGCGAAGCTCGATCATGCCCTACCGATTCCCCCAGAATTGACGCGCGGGAAGTCTACCCGCCCCAGGGCCTTGGGCCTAGTTCCCGCCGTTGAAGAGGGACAGGATGATCTGCGGCGCCTGGTTGGCGATCGACAGCGCCTGGGCGCCCAGCTGCTGCTTGACCTGCAGGGCCTGGAGGCGCGCGCTTTCCTTGGCCATGTCGGCGTCGACCAGGTTGCCGACGCCGGTTTCCAGCACGTCGTTCAGCTTGGACACGAAGGTGTTGTGGGCCTCGATCTGCTTGGCCTGGGAGCCGATCGAGCCGACAGCGGTGTTCACCCCGCTGATCGTGGCGTCCAGGCGCGTCAGCACGGCGGCCGCCTGGGTCATGGTGCTGATGTCGTCGGTCGCGGTCAGGGTGTTGATCGTACCGCCCAGCGACAGGTTCTGCAGGTTCAGGGTGATGACCGTCGCCGCGTCGGCGTCGGCCAGGAAGGTGATGTTGGACGGCTCGCTGCCGTTGAGGATGTTGGCGCCGTCGAACGTGGCGCTGTTGATGACCTGCTGCATGTTCTTCAGCAGACCCTGGAAGTCGGCGTTCAGGGCCTTGCGCGACGCCGTCGACAGCGAAGTGTCCTTAGCGGCCACCACCTTCTCGCGCATCTGGGTCAGCAGGTCGGAGACGGACTCGCCAGCCGTCAGAGCCACGTCGGTGATCGAGGTGGCGCGGTCCAGGCTCATCTTCACGGCCGAGAGCGCGGAACGGTCGGCGCGCTGGTCCTGGGCGATCGACCAGACGGCGGCGTTGTCCTTGGCGGTGGAGATCGCCAGGCCGGTGTTGATGCGCGTCTGCACCCCCGCCATGTCGTCGTTGGTCTTGTTCAGGTTTTGCAGGGCGATCAGCGCAGGCTGATTGGTGTTCACGCTAAGCGTCATCACGATCTCCGAGCGGCGGTTCTAGCCAAGGGGAGCCCGGAAACGCGATTCGGCGGCCGAGCTATGTTCGACCGCGACCCTGGAGCCCAGGGAGTAAGAATATGGTTAACGCCTATAAACCATGTTTCGCGTGCGACGCCCGGTCGCGGCGAAACCCCTCCTCCGAGGTCGTCAGGTCAGGCCGTCGAAGACCTTGCCGGGATCGTAGTGCTCGGCCTGCTTGAAGCGCAGCACGTCCTCACGCGGGAACTGCTGCAGCGTCTCGCCGGTGATGCGATCGACCGTCTTGTAGACGAAGGTTCCCGTGGTGGGATCCTCCTCGATCACCAGGCGCAGGTCTCCCGGCTGAGGACCGCTGGCGACCGGCCTCTCCTTGCGGGCCGACATGTCGGCGCCGCTCGCGGGCGCGCCCGGAGCGGAGAAAGGAGCGTTCTGGGTCGTGGCGGGCTCTGTCAGCGCAGGCGTCAGTGCGATCTTGGTTTCCATTACTCCTGTCGCCACCGGCTTTCGGCGGCGCCCCTGGTGGTCCCTCCCCTACGGCGAACCGGAGGAAGGCGGAGGCGGGCCCGAAGGCCCGCCCCCTTCTCGTTCCTTAACGGAACAGGCTGAGGATCGACGAGGTCGACTGGTTGGCGATCGAGAGCGCCTGGATGCCCAGCTGCTGCTTGGTTTGCAGCGACTGCAGCTTGGCGCTTTCCTTGGCCAGGTCGGCGTCGACCAGGTTGCCCACGCCGGCGTCGAGGCTGTCTTGCAGCTTGCCGACGAAGGTCAGGTGGGTGTCCAGGCCCGTCGAGCTGGTGCCCAGCGACGACAGCTTGTTCGTCGCGGTGGTCAAGGCGTTGGTGATCGTGGTGATCATCGTCTTGGCCGCAGCCGCGGTGGCGAAGGTCGAACCGGCGGTCAGGCCCAGGCCCACCAGCGACAGGGTCTTGGCCTGCACGGTGAACTGGCTGCCGTCCGAGTTGGCCAGGAAGGCCAGCTTGGCGGTGGTGCCGTCCACCAGGCTGACGCCGTTGAACTTGGCGTTCGTGGCAGCCTTGGTGATCTGGTCGCGCAGCGAGTTGAAGTCCGAGACCAGGGCGTTGAACGAGGCGGTGTTGAGCGAGGTGTCGGAAGCGGCCAGGGCCTTTTCCTTCATCTTGCCCAGCAGGTCGGTGACGGTGTCGCCGGCGGCCAGGGCCACGTCGATCGTCGACTGGCCGCGTTGCAGCGAGTCCTTCACGGCGTTCAGGGATTGGGCGGTGGAAGACTGCACCCTCGCCGTGGCCCAGATCGCGCCGTTGTCCTTGGCGTTGCTGATCTTCTTGCCGGTGTTGATGCGTTGTTGCGTCACCTGAAGTTCGCTGTTGGTGGCGTTCAGGTTCTGCAGGGCGATCATCGCGCCCCCGTTCGTGTTGATGCTGTTCAGCGGCATCCGGACAGGTTCCTATTCAAGGGTTCCGACGTCATTTTGACGGTCGGGAGCATTTTGCTCGCTGTCAGGATCGGGGTCCGGGTGTTTAAAATGAATGAACCCGGAAGTTACTGCTGGGGAAGGATTTCCGGGTGGGAAATCGCTGCCGGCCAATATTTGAAATCCAGGGTTTATGGGGCGATTTGACGCAGTATAGGCTCGCGAGCCAGGCCCGGTTGGGTTTTGGTCACGGCGTCCAGCCTCCGCCCCGGGGCTGGGCGACTGCCGCAGGTTGCGGCCGATCGCCCGGCCGGAGGGCGTCAGGCGCACAGGCGCTGCGACGCCCGGTCGCGGTCGTCGGCGGCGAAAAGGTCGAAGACCTCCTCCCAGGCGTCCTGGCGGGAAGCGCGCAGGGCCGCGTCGTCGATCACCCGGACGATCTGATCCTCGCGATCGTTCCACACCAGGCCCACGTCGCAGGCCCGCTCGGCGTCGCGGCCCAGCAGCAGGATGATGTCGGCCTTGGCCGCCCGCGCCGGACTCAGGCGCAGCAGCGTGCGGCCGCCGCCCAGGTCGCGATGGATGTCGGCGAAGTCGAGGACGGCCGAGATCATGGCGGCGTTGACCGGGGCGGTGCGCCAGTCCTGGCGGGCGAGGCGGGTCATGGGGCGGTTCCTTGCGCGTTCTGCGAGCCTGACTTTTGAAGGTGCATTGCGTCAAAAACGGTCGTATCTAATCGGCCATGCGACACGACAAGGCGACGCGACTGCTGGAGCTGGCCCGGATGCTGGCCGGATCGTCCGAAGGCATGACCCTGGACGAGATGGCCCGTGCGATGGACGTGGGCCGGCGCACGGCCGAGCGTATGCGCGACGCGGTCTGGGCGGCCTTCCCGCAGATGGAGGCGGTGGACGACCCGCCGACCAAGCGCTTCCGCATTCCGTCGGGCCTGGACAGCCTCTTCCAGACGCCCACGGCCGAGGAGCTGGCGGCCCTGCGCACGGCGGCCGACTCCTACGCCGCCGGCGGGGCCGGGGCGCGGGCGGCGGCGCTGCACGCCCTGGAACGCAAGCTGCTGTCGTCGCTGCGGGGGTCCGCCCGCCGGCGCGTGGCTCCCGACCTGGAAGCCCTGATCCAGGCCGAGACCATCGCCATCCATCCCGGCCCCCGCCCGTTCGAGGACGAGCAGGTGTTGAGCGCCATCCGGGCGGCGGTGAAGGGCCTGCAAGCCCTGGCGTTTCGCTACGAGGGCGGTAGCGCGCCGGGGCGGGCCCGCAAGGTCACGCCTCTGGGCATCCTGTTCGGCCACAGCAACTATCTGGTCGCCGCCGAGGGCAAGGACCCGCGTCCGCGCACCTTCCGCCTGGACCGCATGCGCGATGTCCAGGCCCTGGACGAAGCCGCCGCTCCCCCCGCCGACTTCTCGCTGCAGGCCTTCGCCGACGAGAGTTTCGGCATCTATCACGGCGAGATCGAGGACGTGCGCCTGCGCATCAAGCCCAGCCGGGCCGAGGACGCCTTGCGCTGGCGCTTCCATCCGGCCCAGTCGGTCATCCAGGACGAGGATGGATCGGTTGTCGTGGCCTTCCGGGCCAGCGGCATGCGGGAATTGGCCTGGCACCTGTTCACCTGGGGCGAGGCGGTGGAGATCCTGTCGCCGCCTGGCCTGAAGACGCTGATGGTCGAGGAGTTGAGCCTGGCCCTGGCCGCGCACACCGGAGAGGTTCGATGAAGAGCGGCGTCGACGCCCACGCCCTGGCCGTGCGCCTGAAGAACGCCGACCCGGCCGCCCGCAAGCGGATCATGGCCGCCTATCGGGCGTGGTTGCTGGAGGGCGCCAGGGCCGGCCAGTCGCGCACCTTGCCGGGCGTGGGCCTGATCGGCCTGGGCGCGACCCTGCTGTCGTTCAACGTGCTCCAGGCTCACGCGCTGACGCTTTACGCGGCGGGCGGGCTGGCCCTGGTGCTGGGGCTGTTCCTGTTCTCGGCCGGCGCGCGCCGGGAGCGGGCCTGGCGAGCGGCCAATCCCTTCCGGGGCTAAGGCGAGCAGCTTCCGGGGCGTCAGTCGCTCACCAGCCGGAGCAAGGCCAGTTCCCGCGCCCGGCGCGAGCCCCCCCGGCGTCGCGGCAAGGCGCCCGCATCGAACGCCTCCATCACCTTGGGGTGGATATAGGCCGTGCGGCAGACGGCCGGGGTGTTGCCCAGAAAGCCGGCCACCGCCTTGACGCAGGTGTTGAGCGTGCGTTTGGCTTCAGTCTTGGTGACGGGCCTGGGGGATAGGCTCAGGCCTTCCATCGCCGCCAGCGAGCCGGCCCAGGTGCGGAAGTCCTTGGCCGAGAAGTCGTCGCCGCAGGCTGCGCGGATGTAGTCATTGACGTCGCTGCTCTCGACCGCGCGCCGCTGGCCCTCGGGATCGAGATACTGGAAGAGACGCTGGCCGCGCAGTTCCTGGCAGGCGGCGACCACCCGGGCAAGGCGACGGTCGCGAAAGCCCGTGCGATGGACCTTGCCGCTCTTGCCGACGAACTCGAACACCGCTCCGCCGCCCGCCAGCTTCAGATGGCGCTTGCGCAGGGTGGTCAGGCCGAAGCTGCGGTTGGCCTTGGCGTATTCGTCGTTGCCCACCCGGATCAGGGTCAGCTCCAGCAGGCTCACCACGGCGGCCAGCACCTTCTCGCGGGGCAGTCCCCGGCGGGCCAGGTCGGCCTCGACGCGCTTCCTCAGGCGGGGCAGGGCGCGGCCGAAGGCGGCCATGCGGTCGTACTTGCGGGCGTCGCGGTCGGCCCGCCAGTCGGGGTGATAGCGATACTGCTTGCGGCCCTTGCTGTCGCGGCCCACCGCCTGGACGTGGCCGTTGGGGGCGGGGCAGATCCACACGTCCGTCCAGGCCGGCGGGATGGCCAGGGCCCGGATCCGGTCCAGGGTGGCGGCGTCCTTCACGATGCGGCCCTCGTGGTCGAGATAGGAGAAGCCCTGGCCACGCGGCGCACGGCGCAGGCCCTGGTCGTGGGCGTCGACATAGATGAGCGACGCAGGACCGGCGTCGAGCGTGTCGCGCGCCATGGTCATCGGGCTCCCGGCCAGATCGCCGTCTTGGAAAAACGCCGCGTCAAGGAACGCTCCCAGTTTCTTCTCCGGCAACGTGATAGGAGGATCGCCGGTTCCGGGAACGACACGCGCAGATGAACTACCGACACGCCTTCCACGCCGGCAATTTCGCCGACCTGCAGAAGCACGCGATCCTGCTGGCCTTGCTGGAGGCGCTGACGGCGGACGACGCGCCGCTGGCGGTGGTCGACACCCACGCCGGGGCGGGGGCCTACGACCTGGGCGGCGACATGGCGCAACGCTCGGGCGAGGCCCAGGCGGGAATCGGGCGACTGCTGGCGATGGCGCAGGTCCCGGCCGTATTCGCGCCGCTGGTGGCGCGGGTGCGGGCGCTGAACGGCGGGGCGGACGGGCCGCTGTATCCTGGCTCGCCCCTGCTGATCGCCGGAGCCCTGCGCAAGACCGACCGCTACACCGCCTGCGAGTTGCGGGCCGACGACTTCGAGAGCCTGCGCCGCACGCTGGCGCCCTACGCCTTCGCCCAGGCGACGCAGGCCGACGGCTACGCCACGGCCGCCGCCCGCGCCGGACGAGGCGGGCGGACGTTCGTGCTGATCGACCCGCCGTTCGAGCGTCCCGACGACTACGCCCAGACGGTCGCGACGGCCCGCGCGGTGCTGGAGCGCGATCCCCAGGGCGTGATCGCCGCCTGGATGCCGATCAAGGACCTGGAGACCTTCGACGCCTTCATGCGCGCGATGGAAACCGTCACGGACGATGCGTTAGCGGCTGAACTGCGGCTGCGGCCCCTGACGGATCCGATGAAGATGAACGGCAGCGCCATGGTGATCGTCGGAACGCCCAAGGCGGCGGAGGATGCGATCGCCCAGGCCACGGGCTGGCTGGCCGAGAATCTCGGTCAGGCCGGCGCCAAGGCGAGGGTCTGGCGCGCGTGAGCCCCGCCGCCGCGCCCAAGGCCGCGTCTCCCTGTTTCCGCGAGGCGTTCTGGGTGTGGCTGAAGGTCGGCTGCCTGGGCTTCGGCGGCCCGGCCGGCCAGATCGCCCTGATGCACCGTGAGGTGGTCGAGCGGCGCGGCTGGATCGACGAGGCCCGCTTCGCCCACGCGCTGAGCTTCTGCATGCTGCTGCCCGGGCCCGAGGCTCAGCAGCTGGCCGTGTGGCTGGGCTGGCGGCTGCATGGAGTGCGCGGGGGCGTGGCGGCGGGGCTGCTGTTCGTGCTGCCGGGCCTTGCGGTGATGCTGGGCCTGTCGGCGCTGTACGTCGCCCACGGCCAGGCGCCCTGGGCGGGGCCGGCCCTGCTGGGGCTGAAGGCGGCGGTGGTGGCGCTGGTGCTGCAGGCCTTGCTGCGCATGGGCGGCCGGACGATCCGCGGCGTGGCGGCCTGGTGGAGCGCGGGGCTGGCGTTCCTGGCGCTGAGTTTCACGAACCTGCCGTTCCCACTGGTGATCCTCGTGGCGGGGGGCGTGGGCTGGGCCCTGGGCGGCGGGACGGTCGCGGCGCAGGCCGCCGAGGTCGAGCCGGCGCGGCCTGGCTGGCGCGTGGCCCTGGCCTGCCTGGCGGCCTGGCTGGCTCCGGTGCTGCTGGCCCTGGTCTTGGCGCCCGGCTCGTCCGTGGCGCACATGGGGCTGGTGTTCAGCAGCCTGGCGGTGGTCAGCTTCGGCGGCGCCTATGCGGCCCTGGCCTATGTGGGGCAGGCGGCCGGCGCGTTCGGCTGGCTGGCCTCCAGCCAGATGCTGGACGGCCTGGGCCTGGCCGAGACCACGCCCGGCCCGCTGGTGCTGGTCTTCGTGTTCGTCGGTTTCGTGGGCGCCTACCAGACCGCGCCGGCGGAGTGGGCGTGGCTGGCGGGTCTGGCGGGCGGGTTGATGGCGGCCTGGACAACCTTCGCGCCCTCGTTCCTGTGGATCTTCGCCGGCGGGCCGTTCGTCGAGCGGCTGAGGGCCCGGCCGCGTCCGGCCCGCGCCCTGGCCCTGGTCTCGGCGGCGGCTGTGGGCGTGATCGCCAGCCTGGCCTTCTGGTTCGCCCTGAGCCTGTTGTTCCCGCACGCCGGCGTCTGGACCTGGGGGCCGCTGCACGCCAGGGTTCCCGCCCTGGCGGGGCTGGACTGGCCGGCCCTGGGACTGGTGATCCTGGCGGCGCTGCTGGTCTGGGCGGCGCGACTGCCGATCCTGGCGACGGTGGCGGCGATGGTGGCGGCGGGCCTAGCCCTCGGCGCTTTGGGCATGGCCTGAGCGAGCCGACCATTTTCGCGATTGCGAACTGGAAAACCGTGTTATGTTGCGGCGCAACAAACGGTTGTCGGAGCCTCCGCCATGACCTCCTTGTTCCCCGAAATCGAGCTTCCCAAGATCGACCCCGAGAAGGGGCCGAACTTCGTCGCCGGCGTTTCTTCACCCCTGTGGCTGGTGTTCGGCGGCGCGGCCGTGGCCGGCGCCACCTGGTGGTGGTGGTCTTCGCGCTGGCGCGAAGCCGTCAATGTCGAGGCCTTGATGTCCCCCGCCGCCGCCGCGCCCGGGGCGGTGATCGATCCGGTGACCGAGGCGCCGGCGGCCTTGAAGGCGAAGGTCCCCGAACCGGTCGAGGTGGTGGCCGAGATCGCGGTCGAGGTCGTGGAGACCGCCGCCGATACGACCCAGGCCGTGCTCGATACGGTCGAGGCGTCAGTGGTCGAGACGGTTCAGGCCGCGACTCCGGCGGTCGAGGCGGCCGCCGACGACCTGACCCTGCTGGTCGGCATCGGCCCCAAGCTGGCGGCCTCGCTGGGCGAACTGGGCGTGACCCGCTTCGAGCAGATCGCGGCCTGGGGGCCGGACGAACTGGCCCGCTTCGACGGGTTGCTGAGCCTGAGGGGCCGCGCCGAGCGCGACGCCTGGGTGGCCCAGGCCAAGAGGCTGACGTCCGGGACGTAGATCCGCTGCGTCAGCGGCGCTGTCGCTACTCCAGCCCGAACGCCGCCAGCAGGCGGTCGGCGGCCGCGGACGCGGGGAGGTCGCCGGCGCGGACGGCGGCTTCGACCTGAGCGGTGATGGCGGCGACGGCCGGAGCCGACCTGAACGCCTCGGCCAGGCGATCCTGGACCATGGCCCACATCCAGCGGCTGTCCTGGTCGGCGCGGCGCGCGGCGCGCGCGCCGTTGGCGGTCATGATCTCGCGATGTCGGCGGACCTGGGCCCATAGCGCGTCCAGTCCCGCTCCCGTCAGGCCAGAGGCCGTCAGCACTGGCGGCGTCCAGTCGGGCGAGGCGGGGGTCAGGATGTGCAGGGCGTTGCGGTAGTCTCGCGCTGAGCGCTCGGCGCGGGCCGGATCGGCGTCGGCCTTGTTGATCACCAGCATGTCGGCCAGCTCGATGAGGCCCTTCTTGATGCCTTGCAGCTCGTCGCCGCCGCCGGGGATCAGCAGCGCCAGGAAGATGTCGACCATGTCCGACACCACCGTCTCGGACTGGCCCACGCCCACGGTCTCGACGATGACGACGTCGAAGCCAGCGGCCTCGCACAGCAGCATGGCCTCGCGCGTCTTGCGGGCCACCCCGCCCAGCACGCCGCCCGAGGGCGAAGGGCGGATATAGGCGTTGGGATCGATCGACAACCGCTCCATCCGCGTCTTGTCGCCCAGGATCGAGCCGCCGTGGCGGCCTGACGAAGGGTCGACCGCCAGCACCGCCACCTTGTGGCCGAGGCTGGTCAGCATCACGCCCAGAGCCTCGATCGTGGTTGACTTGCCTGCGCCGGGCACGCCGGTGATCCCCACGCGCTGGGCCGCGCCGGTGCGGGGCATCAACCGCTCCAGCAAGGCGCGGGCGGCCAGCTGGTGGTCGCGGCGGCGGCTCTCGGCCAGGGTGATGGCGCGGGCCAGGGCGGCGCGATCGCCGGCGACCAGGCGCGCTTCGAGGTCGGCGATGTCGATGGGCGGGTTCACCCGACCGGCTTAGAGGACGACGGCGGTGCCGGAAACCGAAACCATCATCATCGAGCCGTGCGGGCCCACGGTGTTGTAGTCGAGGTCGACGGCCAGGATGGCGTTGGCGCCCAGCTTCTCGGCCTCCTTGGAGAGGTTCTTCATGGCGTCCTCGCGGGCCCGGGCCAGCACGCGTTCGTACGACTTGGAGTGACCGCCGATGAAGTCGCGGATGGCGGCCATCAGGTCCAGCACGACGTTGGCGCCCAGGATCGACTGGGCGTAGATCGCGCCTTTGTACTCCTGCACCGGCCGGCCTTCGATGAAGGGGGTGGTCGAGATCAGCATGGTCGTTTTCCCCGGCCGGTCGCGTGCGCGGCGCCCCCGCGCGACGCATCCAACTTAAGCATAAACCCATCCGATCGCGAGGGGCGGCGCGAGCCTGTTCGCGCGGGGCGGGAAACTGCGCCGTGGCCACTTCCGGCAAGGCCATGGTTAAGGCAGATTGCCGGCTCACGCCGTTGGGGGACGCCGGTGATCTTCGCCAAGTCGCATCTGGACCTGCACAACATCCGCAACAACGTCGAGCGGGTGAAGAAGCTGTCCGACAACGTGGTCGGCATCGGGCCGCTGGGGGTGGGCCTGGACGGCCTGCTGACCTGGATCCCGGGCGCGGGCGAGCTCTACAGCCTCGGCGCGGGCGGGCTGATCATCGTGGACGCCGTGCGCGCGCGCGCCGCGCCGATGATCGTGGTGCAGATCGTGGCCATCATCCTGATCGACACCGTGGCCGGGGCCGTGCCGGGCGTGGGCAAGGTGGCCGACATGCTGTTCACCGGCCACAAGTGGTCGGCCGACATGCTGACCAGCCACATGGACGACACGATCTACTTCGAGGGTTCGCGCAGGGACGTTCAGGGCACGGCCGAGTACCGCGACCTGCTGCAGCGGATCCAGGCCGGCAAGGAGAAGCGCCGGGTGGTGTTCCTGGGCTGACCGACAACCAACTTCGAGGCGGAGCGTTGACCTGAGATGAGCGACACCAGCAGCGCCGAAATCCTCGAAGGCTACGTCGTCGACGACGGCGTGGGCGGCCACCGTCACCGGGCCCACAAGGCCTGGCGCAACGCCGAGACGATCAAGCGCCTGTCGGACCGCCTGATCGGGCTGGGGCCGTTCGGCCTGGGGCTGGACGGGGTGCTGGCCTGGGCGCCGGGCGTGGGCGTGGTCTACAGCCTTGGGGCAGGAGCGCTGCTGATGGGCCAGGCGTTCTCGGCCAAGGCCTCGGCCGGCACGATGGCCCGCATGGCCGCCTACCTGCTGGTCGACACCGCCACCGACAGCGTCTGGGGCCTGGGTTCGCTGGTCGACACCCTGTTCCCCGGTCACCTGATGGCGGCCAAGGCCCTGCAGCGCGACATCGAGAAACGCCACGGCCTGCCCGACGAGATCGACCCGAAGACGCGCAAGGCCCGGAAGCCTCCCAAGGCGAAGAAGGGGCGGCGATAGCCTCTCGTTTCCTTCGGCTCCCTCAACCGCTCATCCCCGCGAAGGCTGGGATGAGCGGATTAATTCATCGCCGGCGACGGACGGCGGATCGGGCGGGGCGCGGGCAGGCGGGCCTGACGGCCGTAGGCGATCCACCAGACGAGGAGGGCGGTCAGCAAGCCCAGCCCCAGGCAGAAGGCGACGGCGGCGAGGCGGTGGACCTTGGCGCCGGTCAGGGCGACGCCGGCCCCGGCGGCGAGGCCCAAGAGAGCGGCGGCCCAGGCGTAGTGCCGGTCGAACCGGGCCAGCACCGCCCAGCAGCCGGCGGCTCCAGCCACATAGGGCCAGCCCAGCATGAGCCCCATCACCAGCGATGGCGCGGCGAACCAGGCCGCCTGCAACGGCGTGCGCGTCTCGACGGCGTCGCCCCACCAGAAGAACGCCTGGCCCATCGCCAGCGAGGGCAGGAGGTAGGCCACGAGGAGGGCCACGACCACGCGGGTCATCGAGGTGCGGCGGACGGCGGGCGGCATGCAGTGACCCCAGGCTTTCACAGCCTCAGGTTACGGGCGAACGCCGTTCCCGCAAAGGGCTCAGCGGCCCAGGTCCTCCCGGACGCGGGTCAGGATGCGACCCAGAAGGTTCTCGCCGCGCCAAGCTTCAGGCCGGTTGAGGTCCGGGTGATCGGCCGAGAGGCCGCAGCCCCAGATCCAGTCGCGCGGATTGGCCTCGACCAGCATCGCACCCGCCGTGGCCGCCAATTGGCGGGCCGCGCCGGCGTTCTGGCCGAACTTGGCCAGGCTGCCGCGGTGGACGATGTCGACTTTGGCCTCGTCCCAGGCGGCTTGGTCGAAGTCTCGGACGGTCTGGCCCAGGCGCTTCTGCTCGGCCGGATCAGGCGTTGCTAGGATCGCCGCGGCGGCGGTCCCGTCGCCAAACAGTCGCGCCTTGCCATACATCATCCACTGCTCGGCCGTGGCGAAGTCGTGCCCCTCAAGCTTGAAGGGCGTCGCGTGCCACTGGCTGAACACCCCCTTCAGGAAGGGGTGAAAGGTCGCGAAGGCCGACGGCGCGGGAAGGTCGTCGACCGTGAGCGTCACGCCGCCTCGCCTTGGGTGTAGCCCAGCTGCTTGTTCAGCTTGTCCAGCAACTCGATCACCGCCTCGGCGATCACGGTGCCGGGGGGGAAGATGGCGGCGGCGCCGGCGTCGCGCAGGGCCTGGAAGTCCTGGGGCGGGATCACGCCGCCGACCACCATCATGATGTCGCCGCGTCCCTGCTTCTCCAGCTCGGCCTTCAGCTCGGGGGCCAGGGTCAGGTGACCGGCGGCGAGCGACGAGGCGCCGACGATGTGGACGTCGTTCTCGACCGCCTGCTTGGCGGCCTCGGCCGGGGTCTGGAACAAGGGGCCGATATCGACGTCGAAGCCCAGGTCGGCGAAGGCGGTGGCGATCACCTTCTGGCCGCGGTCATGACCGTCCTGGCCCATCTTGGCCACCAGGATGCGCGGGCGGCGGCCGTCGGCCTGCTCGAACGCCTCGACCATGGCCTTGGCGCGGGCGGTGGTGGGGTCGGCGCCGGCTTCCTTCATGTAGACCCCCTGGATCGACTGGATGGTGGCGCGGTGGCGGCCGAAGACGTTCTCCATCGCCTGGCTGATCTCGCCGACGGTGGCTTTCGCGCGGGCGGCGTCGATGGCCAGGGCCAGCAGGTTGCCGGTTCCGCGCGCGCCGTCCTCCAGCGCCTTCAGGGCGGCGGCCGTGGCGGCCGGGTCTCGCTCGGCCTTCAGACGCTTTAGCTTCTCCAGCTGCTGCTCGCGCACGGCGGTGTTGTCGACCTTCAGCACCGGGATGTCGTCGGCGATCTCGGGCCTGTAGCGGTTGACGCCGACGACGCTCTGCTTGCCGCTGTCGATGCGGGCCTGGGTCTTGGCCGCCGACTCCTCGATGCGCAGCTTGGGCAGGCCCTGCTCGATGGCCTTGGCCATGCCGCCCAGGGCCTCGACCTCCTCGATGTGCGCCAGGGCCTTGACCGCCAGGTCGTGGGTCAGCTTTTCGACGTAGTAGCTGCCGCCCCATGGGTCGGCGACGCGGGTCGTGCCGCTCTCCATCTGCAGGAACAGCTGGGTGTTGCGGCTGATCCGGGCCGAGAAGTCGGTGGGCAGGGCCAGGGCCTCGTCCAGGCTGTTGGTGTGCAGGCTCTGGGTCTGGCCGTTCACGGCCGCCATGGCCTCCACGCAGGTGCGGGCGACGTTGTTGAACACGTCCTGCGCGGCCAGCGACCAGCCCGAGGTCTGGCTATGGGTGCGCAGGCTGAGCGAGCGGTCGTCCTTCGGCTCGAACTCGCGCTTCATCAGCCGGGCCCACAGCAGGCGCGCGGCGCGCATCTTGGCCACTTCCATGAAGTAGTTCATGCCGATCGCCCAGAAGAACGACAGGCGCGGGGCGAACTGGTCGATGCTCATGCCGGCGGCGACGCCTGCGCGGGCGTACTCGATGCCGTCGGCCAGGGTGTAGGCCAGCTCCAGGTCGGCCGAGGCCCCGGCCTCCTGCATGTGGTAGCCACTGATCGAGATCGAATTGAACTTCGGCATCTTCTCGGACGTGAAGGCGAAGATGTCCGAGATGATCCGCATCGAGGGGCCCGGCGGATAGATGTAGGTGTTGCGGACCATGAACTCCTTGAGGATGTCGTTCTGGATGGTCCCCGACAGCTTGTCGGGCGTCACGCCCTGCTCCTCGGCCGCCACGACGTAGAGGGCCAGGATCGGCAGAACCGCGCCGTTCATCGTCATCGACACGCTCATCTTGTCGAGCGGGATGCCCGAGAAGAGGGTGCGCATGTCGAGGATGGAGTCGATGGCCACGCCCGCCATGCCGACATCGCCCTTCACCCGCTCGTGGTCGCTGTCGTAACCCCGGTGGGTGGCCAGGTCGAAGGCCACCGACAGGCCCATCTGGCCGGCCGCCAGGTTGCGCCGATAGAAGGCGTTGGAGTCCTCGGCGGTGGAGAAGCCCGCGTACTGCCGCACCGTCCAGGGATTGGTCACGTACATGGTCGGATAGGGGCCGCGCAGATAGGGCGCGACGCCGGGATAGCCGCCGGTGAAGTCGAGGCCGGCGGTGTCGTCGGCCGTGAAGGCGGGCGGCACCTCGACGCCCTCGGGCGTGGACCAGGCCCGGCCCTGCGGAGCCGGGACGGTGGCGGCGGCCTCGAAGGCCACGTCCTTGAAGTCGGGGAACTTGCTCATGGCTCAGGCTCCCTCGAAGGCGGCGGAGAAGCGGATGGGCGCCAGCGGCCGGCACCGACTGTCGGGGCCCGGCAGGCGGGCGCTGGGGGCGTCCACGGCGAACCGGGCGGGATCGACGACGGCGACCTCCACGGGCTTGTCGTCGGCGTTGGGGAAGGCGGTGACGCCCAGGATCTTGCGGCTCTTGTCGGCGAAGGCCGCCTCCTGGGCCGCGCGGGTCTTGCCCACGATGTCGGCGACCAGGCCGCTTTCCAGCGCCTTGACGACGCCGCCGGCCGCCTCGATGGCCTGGAAGCCGCCCCAGGCGGCGCGGGCCAGCTGGTCGGTCAGGCTGTCGAGGTACCAGGAGCCGCCGGCCGGGTCGGCGACGCGGCCCAGGTGGCTTTCCTCCATCAGCACCAGCTGGGTGTTCCGGGCCTGGCGGCGGCCGAACGCGGTGGGCAGGCCGATGGCGTCGGTGAAGGCGCCCAGCACCACGGCGTCGGCCCCGCCGACTGCGCCGGCGAAGCCTGCCGAGGTCAGGCGCAGCAGGTTGGTCCAGGCGTCGGGCCGGGTCAGCATGCGGTGCGAGGAGCGGGCCTCGATCACGGCCGGCGCATCGACCCCGCAGGCCTGGGCCAGGCGGGCCCAGATGGCGCGCGCGGCGCGGACCTTGGCCACGCCGGTGAAGTATTCGGCGTCGAGGCTGACGCCCAGGGTGATGCGGGCGAAGGCCTCGTCCATCGTCAGGCCGGCGCGGACCAGGGCCTTGGCGTAGGCCAGGGCGCAGGCGGCCATCACGGCCAGTTCCTCGGTGTTGGAGCCGCCGGCCTCGTGCACGGCGCGGCCGGTGGCCAGCATCAGTCCGGCCTTGGCGTAGGTCCCGGCCAGGCGTGCGCCGACGGTGGCGGCCGAGATCAGGTGGCTCTCGATCGGGCCGGGGCTGGTCCCGGCCTGGGCGAAGGCGGTGAGGGGATCCATGTGGAAGGCCAGTGGCGCATTGGGCGCGGCCTTGGCCAAGGCGCCCAGCCAGTCGGCGGCCTTGGGGCCCAGGAACCCGGCGTCCAGCGCCACCGGCGCCAGGTCCAGCAGTACGCCGTTCAGGGCCAGGGCCAGGTCCTGCACCGAGCCGACGGCGACGCCGTTCTGACCGGACGGGTCGATCGCCAACAGCACCGAGGCCGCGCCGCCCTCAAGGTCCTTCATGATCTCGGCGGCGGCCTGGCGAGGATCGGGGTGGGCCGCGCGCATGCGCAGGTCCCACGGCCGATCGGCGTCTCGCAGGCGCAGGTCGCGGACCACGGCCACCTGGTCCTCGACGGTGTAAAGCGGGCGGATGGCGATGCCGTCGGGGGTGGCGGTGACCAGGGCGTCGTCGAACGCCTGGCCCTTGAGGGTCTTCTCGACCAGGGCCATCCACTTAGACCGGTCCGGGGCGCCAAAATCCTCGGCAAGCGGGGTGGTCGGGTGATTCACGACGTCTCTCTCCTGCACCGCAGCATTTTTCTTGTTTTGACCAGCAGATGCGCCTGTGCCCTAGCGTAGGTCAAGCGCTTGCGCGTCGTGCGAACGAGTGTTTAAGCTAACGCTGTTTACATTGCCGGCCCTGCAGAGGCCGCCCCTGAGGAGACGACTTCCATGGCCCTGCCGCCGATCCTGCGCGACCGTCTGCGCCTTCCGGTGATCTCTTCTCCGCTGTTCATCATCAGCAATCCCGACCTCGTGATCGCCCAGTGCAAGGCGGGGATCGTGGGGTCGTTCCCGGCCCTGAACGCGCGGCCGATCTCGCAGCTGGACGAGTGGCTGGCCCGGATCACCGAGGAGCTGGCGGCCTACGACCGCGCCAATCCGGACGCCCCGTCGGCGCCGTTCGCGGTCAACCAGATCGTCCACAAGAGCAACAACCGGCTCGAGGAAGACGTCGCCCTTTGCGTCAAATACAAGGTGCCGGTGGTGATCACCTCGCTGGGCGCGCGCGAGGACCTGAACGGGGCGATCCACAGCTACGGCGGCGTCACCCTGCACGACGTGATCAACGACAAGCACGCCCACAAGGCCATCGAGAAGGGCGCGGACGGCCTGATCCCGGTGGCCGCGGGCGCGGGCGGTCATGCCGGCACGCTGTCGCCGTTCGCCCTGGTGCAGGAGATCCGCCAGTGGTTCGACGGGCCGGTGGCGCTGTCGGGCTCGATCGCCTCGGGCCGCTCGATCCTGGCCGCCCAGGCCATGGGCGCGGACCTGGCCTATATCGGCTCGGCCTTCATCGCCACGGCCGAGGCCAACGCCCCGCAGGGCTACAAGGACACCATCGTCGAGGCCTCGGCCAGCGACATCGTCTATTCCAACCTCTTCACCGGCGTGCACGGCAACTATCTGCGCCAGTCGATCGTGAAGGCCGGCCTGGACCCCGAGAACCTGCCGGTCAGCGACCCGTCGGCCATGAACTTCGGTTCGGGCGGCAACCAGGAAGCCAAGGCCTGGCGCGACATCTGGGGCTCGGGCCAGGGCGTGGGCGCGATCGACAAGGTGGTCACCGCGGGCGAACTGATCGCCAAGTTCGCCGAGCAATACGAGGACGCGAAGGCGGAGCTGGCCGCCAAGACGGCCCTGACTTCGGGCAATCGCCTGGCTTTCGCCGCCGAATAGGCGCGGACGGGCAGGGGGATCGGCGGGCGTCGGTCCTCCCTGTTCCAGGACGGCGGACACTGGAGGGGTCTTGAACCCTCCGGAGCTCCGCATGTCGAACGACCTCACGCCCCGCCTGTCGCTGCCCTATGTGGTCGCCGGACAGGCCCAGAAGCACATCACCGTCAACGAGAGCCTGGCCCGGCTGGACGCCCTGGTCCAACTGGCCGCCGAGAGCCGCGCCGTCGCCGCCCAGCCCGCCGCGCCTACGGAGGGCGGGGTCTGGATCCTGCCGGGCTTGGCGAGCGGCGCGGCCTGGGCCGGCAAGGCCGCCGGCCTGCTGGCCCGCTTCGAGGCCGGGAGCTGGGAGTTCCTGACGCCCGCCGCGGGCCATGTCGCCTGGATCCGTGACGAGGGGCAACTGGCCGTGTTTGATGGTGCGGCCTGGACGCCGCTGGCGGCCGCCTTCAAGGCGCTCACCGCCGCCCGCTCGCCGTTGGGCGCGGCCACCCGGTTCGAGATTCTCGAGCAGGAGGTCACCCTGTCGGGCGCCTCGACGGCCACCGCCATCGCCATCCCTGCGCGCGCGGTGGTCTACGCCGTCTCGACCCGCACCAGCGCGGCGGTGACCGGGGCGACGTCGTACGGCTGCGGCGTGGCGGGCGAGACGACCAAGTTCGGCGCGCTGCTGGGCGTGGCCAAGAACGCCAGCAACATCGGGGTGATAGGACCGACGGCCTACTATGCCGACACGCCGGTGGTGATCACGGCGGCGGGCGGAACGTTCACCGGCGGCAAGGTGCGGGTGGCGATCCACGTGGTGCGGTTCGAGGCGGCGGGGGTGGTGTAGGCGAGGAGGCCCCCTCAGTCGCTCCGCGATTGCTCCCAGAGGGGGCTTCGGCATTGACCAGGCCGCCTTCAGCCGCTACTCACCGCCCACCTTTGGGGAGTAGCCGCCCGCACCTATCAGTGGGACCCGCCGTCAACACACTTGCCTCGCTTCCTTTTCGGGAACGGGCATGGCGCGGGTGAAGGAAGTCGGTCGATGACTTCCGCGGCGAGACCAATGGCGTCGGTTTCCGTTCCGGGCTGGGCGGGGTCTCCGACGCTATTGGCGTGCGCTCGGCCCGGATGGTTTTTGATCCATGGAATCCTTGCTCGTATCGGCCCTTGTCGTGGCCATCGCCGAAATCGGCGACAAGACCCAGCTGTTGGCCATCATCCTGGCCACCCGCTTCAAGAAACCCGTTCCGATCATCCTGGGCATCCTGACGGCCACCCTGGCCAACCACGCCCTGGCCGCGCTGGTCGGTTCCGAGGCCTCGCGCTTCCTGGACGGCGCCTGGTTCCGCTGGGCGATCGCGATCTCGTTCGTGGCCATGGCCGCCTGGGCGCTGATCCCCGACAAGGCGGACGACGACCTGCCCGGCGGCAAGGGCCGCTATGGCGTGTTCCTGACCACGACGATCGCCTTCTTCCTGGTGGAGATGGGCGACAAGACCCAGATCGCCACGGTGGCCCTGGGCGCGCGCTTCCACAACGTTCTGCTGGTCGCCGCCGGCACCACTCTGGGCATGATGCTGGCCAACGTGCCGGCCGTTTACCTGGGTGAGGCCGTCACCAAGATCGTGCCGCTGAAATATGTGCGCATGGGCGCGGCGCTGATCTTCCTGCTGCTGGGCGTGTGGCAGGTGGCCGAGCTGACGGGCCTGCTGAAGTAGGTTCGGTTCATCCCGGACGGCGCTCGGCGCTTGCGGGATGACACGAAGGCTGAAGGCGTTATGAGGGGCGGAGCAAGGAGTCCGCCCCTCATGACCCAAGAACCGCGCGGCTGGGAGTTCTGGATCGATCGCGGCGGCACCTTCACCGACATCGTGGCGCGGCGGCCGGACGGGACGCTGGCGACCCACAAGCTGCTGTCGGAGAATCCCGAGCAATACGAGGACGCCGCCGTGGCGGGCGTCCGGGCGTTGCTGGACGGAGGCGCGATCGACGCGGTGAAGATGGGCACCACCGTGGCCACCAACGCCCTCTTGGAACGCAAGGGCGAGCCGACGGTCCTGGCGATCACGAAGGGTCACGCCGACGCCCTGCGCATCGGCTACCAGGCCCGGCCCAAACTGTTCGACCGCAACATCGTCAAGCCCGAGGCCCTCTATGCCCGCGTGGTCGAGATCGACGAGCGCGTCGCCGTCGACGGCGGGGTGCTGCGTCCGCTGGACGAGGCCGCCGCCCGGGGCGACCTGCGGGCGGCGTTCGAGGCCGGCTTCCGCGCCGTGGCCATCGTGCTGATGCACGGCTTCCGTTTCACCGACCACGAGGCGCGGGTTGCGGCGATCGCCCGCGAGATCGGCTTCACCCAGGTCTCGGTCAGCCACGAGGTCAGCCCGCTGATGAAGCTGGTCGGGCGGGGCGACACCACGGTGGTCGACGCCTACCTCTCGCCGATCCTGCGCCGCTATGTCGACCGGGTGGCCGGGGCGCTGGGGCGCGAGACGCGGCTGCTGTTCATGCAGAGCAACGGCGGCCTGACCGACGCGCGGGCGTTCCGGGGCAAGGACGCGATCCTGTCGGGGCCGGCCGGCGGCGTGGTGGGCATGGCGCGCACGGCGGGCGAGGCCGGGTTCGATCGAGTGATCGGCTTCGACATGGGCGGCACCTCGACCGACGTCTGCCACTATGCGGGCGAGTACGAGCGCGCTTACGAGACGGTGGTGGCCGGCGTGCGGATGCGCGCGCCGATGATGAACATCCACACCGTGGCGGCGGGCGGCGGCTCGATCTGCACGTTCGACGGGGCGCGATTCCGGGTGGGGCCGGAGTCGGCGGGAGCCAATCCGGGCCCGGCCTGCTACCGGCGCGGCGGTCCGCTCACCGTGACCGACTGCAACGTGATGCTGGGCAAGCTGTCGCCCGACTTCTTCCCCGCCGTGTTCGGCCCGAACGCCGACCAGCCGCTGGACCTGGCGGTGGTGGTCGAGAAGTTCCAGGCCCTGGCCGAGGACGTGGCGGTCGCCACCGGCAGGGCCATGAGCCCGCAGCAGATCGCCGAGGGCTTCGTCACCATCGCCGTGGAGAACATGGCCAAGGCGGTGCGGCAGATCTCGATCCAGCGCGGCTACGACGTCACGCGCTACGTGCTGGCCTGTTTCGGCGGGGCTGGCGGGCAGCACGCCTGCCTGGTGGCCGACGCCCTGGGCATGACCAAGGTGATGATCCATCCGTTCGCCGGGGTGCTGAGCGCCTACGGCATGGGTCTGGCCGACCTGCGTCTGATCCGCGAAGAGACGGTTGAGCGACCGCTGGACAAGGCGTCCGACCTGGCCGTCCGCGCGGCGGCGCTTGCGGAACAGGCCGAGGCCGCCCTGAGGGCGCAGGACGTGCCGGTGGCGTCGGTCGAGACCCAGGCCTCCCTGCGGGTGAAGTACGCCGGAACGGACACGCCCCTGGTCGTGCCGTTTGGCGATCCGGCCGCCGTGAAGGCTGCGTTCGAGGACTTGCACCAGCGCCGCTTCGGCTTCACTTCGCCTGAGACGGCGCTGGTTGTGGAGACATTGTCCGTCGAGGCGATCGGACGCTCGGACGTGGGAGACGCGGCTGACTTGAAGTCGGCTGGCGCGGAGCGCGCCCAGCCGCTGGCGACCCTGCCGGCGCGCATGGCCGGGACGGAGCACCTGACGCCCGTCTTCGATCGCGAAGCCCTGGGCGTCGGCGCTGAGATTCTTGGCCCCGCCATCATCCGCGAGGCCACCGGGACCACCATCGTCGAGCCCGGCTGGCGAGCCGCCGTCGATCCGCGCCTGAACCTTGTCCTCGACCGCGTGGTCGCCTTGCCCGCCCGCAAGGCCATCGGGACCCAGGCCGATCCGGTGATGCTGGAGGTGTTCAACAACCTCTTCATGGCCGTGGCCGAGGAGATGGGTTTCGCCCTGCAGAACACGGCCTATTCGGTGAACATCAAGGAGCGGCTGGACTTCTCCTGCGCCCTGTTCGACCGCGACGGCGCCCTGGTGGCCAACGCCCCGCACATGCCGGTCCATCTGGGCTCGATGGGCGACAGCGTGAGGGCGGTGCGCGACGGGCGCCTGCACGACGGCCGGGGATTGAAGCCCGGCGATGTCTACATGCTCAACGCCCCCTATGCGGGCGGCACCCACCTGCCGGACGTGACGGTGGTGGCGCCGGTGTTCGATGCGGCGGGCGCATTGACCTTCTACGTCGCCGCACGGGGGCACCAGGGCGACATCGGCGGGATCACGCCCGGCTCGATGCCGCCCAATAGCCGCACGGTCGAGGAAGAAGGGGTGCTGATCGAGAACTTCCTGCTGGTCGAGGACGGACGGTTCCGCGAGACGGAGGTGCGGGCGCTGCTGGCCTCGGGCGCATGGCCGGCGCGCAATCCGGACCAGAACATCGGCGACCTGAAGGCCCAGGTGGCCGCGTGCGCGCGCGGGGCCGAGGCCCTGGCGGGCATGGTCGCCGAGTTCGGCCAGGACGTGGTCGAGGCCTATATGGCCCACGTGCAGGACAACGCCGAGGAGGCCGTGCGGAGGGTGCTGGCGACCCTGTCGGACGGGGCCTTCGCCTACGAACTGGACGACGGCGCGGTGGTGAAGGTGGTGATCACGGTCGATCGCGACGCCCGCTCGGCCCGGGTCGACTTCACCGGAACCAGCGACCAGGTCCCGACCAACTTCAACGCCCCGGCCTCGATCTGCCGGGCGGCCGCGCTGTACGTCTTCCGCACCCTGGTCGACGACGAGATCCCCATGAACGACGGCTGCCTGCGACCGGTCGAACTGGTGATCCCAGAGGGCTCGATGCTGCGGCCGCGCTATCCGGCGGCGGTGGTCGCGGGCAATGTCGAGACCAGCCAGGTGGTGGTCGACGCCCTCTACGGCGCGCTCGGCGTGATGGCCGCGGCCCAGGGGACGATGAACAACTTCACCTTCGGCGACGACCGGCGGCAGTACTACGAGACGATCTGCGGCGGGGCGGGCGCGGGACCGGGCTTCGCCGGCGCCGACGCGGTGCAGACCCACATGACCAACAGCCGCCTGACCGATCCGGAGGTGCTTGAGACGCGCTACCCCGTGCTGGTGGAGGCGTTCCAGATCCGGCGCGGCTCAGGCGGGGCGGGCGCGCATCGCGGCGGCGACGGGGTGGTGAGGCGGATCGGCTTCCGCGAGCCGATGACGGCGACCCTGCTGTCGAACCGTCGTCGGGTGGCGCCTTTCGGCATGGCCGGCGGCGGCGAGGGCGCGCTGGGCAAGGCCCGGGTCGAACGCGCCGACGGGGCGGTTCAGGTCTTGGCTGCGACCGACGCCGTGGAGGTGGTGGGGGGCGACGCGATCGTGATCGAGACCCCGGGGGGCGGGGGTTACGGAAGGCCGTAACCCCCTCCGGGCCTTAGGCCAGCACGACCTTCCCATCCACGCGCCGGGCGATGCCCAGCGGGTTGGCGTCCTGCAGTTCGGCCGGCAGCAGGGCCGCCGGGACGTTCTGGTAGGAGACCGGACGCAGGAAGCGGAAGATCGCCAGCGAGCCGACCGAGGTGGTGCGGCTGTCGGAGGTCGACGGGAAGGGGCCGCCGTGGACCATCGCGTGGCCCACCTCGACGCCCGTGCCGAAGCCGTTGAACAGCACGCGGCCAGCCTTCAGCTCCAGCGACGGCAGCAGGGCGCGGGCCAGGTCGGCGTCGGCCTCGTCGGCGTGGACGGCGATGGTCAGCTGGCCTTCCAGGGCGGTGATGACCTGGGTCAGCTGAGCCAGGTCCTTGGCGCGCACGACCAGCGAGGCCGCGCCGAAGATCTCGTCCTGCAGGTGCGGGGTGGCCAGGAAGGTGGCGGCGTCGACGCTGAACAGGGCCGCACGGCCTTGGCCGTGGCCGCCTTCCAGGCCGTGGGCCACTTCGTCGACGCCCGAGGTCTCGGCCAGCGCCTTCACGCCGTGCGAGAAGGCCTTGCAGATGCCGGGGGTCAGCATCTGGCCGGCCGGGGCCTTGGCGATCACCTCGGCGGTGGCGGCCAGGAAGGCGTCAAGCTCGGGGCCGTCGATGCCCAGAAGCAGGCCGGGATTGGTGCAGAACTGGCCCGCGCCCTGGGTCAGGGCGGCGACGAAGTCGGGAGCGATGGCTGGGCCGCGCGCCTTCAGGGCGGCGGGCAGCAGCAGCACCGGATTGATGCTGCTCATCTCGGCGTAGAACGGGATCGGCTCGGGACGGCCCTGGGCGATGGCCGTCAGGGCCAGGCCCGCGCGGCGCGAACCGGTGAAGCCGGCGGCCTTGATGCGGGGGTCGGCGACCAGGCCTTGCGAGATCTCGACGCCGGCGTCGTGCAGCAGGGCGAAGACGCCGGCGGGCAGGCCGGCTTCCTTGACCGCTTCCTGGATGGCGCGGCCGACCAGTTCCGAGGTGCCAGGGTGGGCCGGGTGGGCCTTGACCACGACCGGGCAGCCGGCCGCCAGGGCGCTGGCGGTGTCGCCGCCGGCCACCGAGAAGGCCAGGGGGAAGTTGCTGGCGCCGAACACGGCCACCGGGCCCAGCGGCACGTTGCGCAGGCGCAGGTCGGGGCGCGGCAGGGGCTTGCGGTCGGGCTGGGCCGGGTCGATGCGGGCCTCCAGCCAGCCGCCGTCGCGCAGGACGCCGGCGAACATGCGCAGCTGACCCACGGTGCGGCCGCGCTCGCCTTCGAGGCGGGGACGGGGCAGGCCGGTCTCGGCCATGGCGCGCACGATCAGATCGTCGCCGATCGCTTCGATCTTGGCGGCGACGGTTTCCAGGAACGCGGCGCGCTGCTCCGGGCTGGTGTGGCGGTAGGGGCCGAAGGCGGCAGCGGCCAGGGCGCAGGCCTCATCCAGGTCGGCCGCCGTGGCGCCGCCGAACGCGGGAGCGAGCGATTCGCCCGTGCTGGGGTCGATCGCCTGGATCGAACCGCCGGTTCCGGGGCGCGCGGCGCCGCCGATCAAGAGTTCACCGGTGATGGACAAGGGAGCGATCCTTCCTGCTGCTGATATGTTCTGGCCCGAGGGCATCCTTAAATGATACCGCTCCCATGCGCGTCAAGCGGCGCGGGGGCAGACAGAGTGTTTCACCCTCGCTAGGGTCTGCGCAAATCGGGGGAAACGGGATCTGGAATGGCGAAGCGGCCGGCAACGATCATTCATGTGGCCGAGAAGGCGCGCGTGTCGGTCAAGACCGTCTCGCGGGTGCTGAACAATGAGCCCAACGTCACCCCCGACCTCAAGGCGCGCGTCCTGGAGGCGGTGCAGAAGCTGGGCTACAGCCCCAGTAAGGCCGCCCGGGCCATGGCGGGCTCGCGCTCCTACCTGCTGGTGGCCATCAACGACCGGCGGCTGACGATCGACAACTGGCGCAGCGAACGCGGCAACGAGTGGATCGACCAGATGCTTTACGGCGCGATGCTGCGCTGCGAGCAGTCGGGCTATCACCTGATGTTCGAGCTGGTGGATCGCGAGTCCGACGACCTGGAGCGGCAGATCACCTCGGTGCTGTCGTCGCTGCAGCCCGACGGCGTGATCCTGACGCCGCCCAACTGCGAGAACCCGGTGATCCTGGGGGCGCTGAAGAAGCGCAACATTCCGTTCGTGCGTCTGAACACGCCGGTGCGCGGGCAGGGGCCGCGGGTCTACATGGACGACCGCGCCGCCGCCCGCCAGGCAACGAAACATCTGCTCGGGCTGGGTCACAGGCGGATCGGCTTGATCGCCGGCGACTATCGCTTCTCGTCCTCGATCCAGCGGGTGGAGAGCTATGCCGAGACCCTGGCGGGCGCCGGCATCGAGGCTCGGGACGACTGGATCTACAAGGGCGACTTCACGTTCGAGGCCGGCGTGGCGGGGGCCAACGCCTTGCTGGACCTGGCCGAGCCGCCGACGGCGATCCTGGCCTCCAACGACCAGATGGCGCTGGGCGTGGTCAGCGTGGCCCAGGCCAGGGGCGTCCCCGTGCCCGACCAGCTGTCGATCATCAGCTTCGACGACACGATCGGCGTGAGGCTTAGCGTGCCGTCTCTGACGGCCGTGCGTCAGCCGGTGGCCCGAATGGCCGAGACGGCGACCGACATGCTCATCAACGCCAGCGCCAGCGGGGAAAAATTGAGTTCGAGCAGCACGCTGGTGCCGTTCGAGCTGATCGTGCGCGCCTCGACGGGACGCGCGCCGGCGTAGGAGCGAGGGCGGAGCCGCTTTCGCCGCTCCGCCCCCTTTCCATTCTACTTGCCGTCGTACGACACCGGCAGGGACTTGGCCGCCAGGGTGACGTCGGTCTTGCTCGTCAGGTCTCGCGAGGAGGCGCCCAGCGACACCTCGTAGGCGCCGGCGGCCACGTTCCACGTCTTGGCCTTGGAGTCGAAGGTGGCCAGCAGGCGCGGGTCCACCGTGACGCTGACGGTGGTGCTGGCGCCGGGCGCCAGGTCCACCTTCTTGAAGCCAGCCAGGCGGCGGGGCGCTTCCCAGTCCGAGCCGGCCTTGGGGCCGACATAGACCTGGGGCACGTCCTTGCCGGCGGTCTTGCCGGTATTGGTGACCTTGAAGCTGACGGTCAGCTTGCCGCCGGCCGACGAGGCCTTGAGGTCGCTGTAGCCGAAGGTCGAGTACGACAGGCCGTGGCCGAAGGCGAACAGCGGCTGGTGGCCCTTCAGGTCGAACCACTTGTAGCCGACGGCCGCGCCCTCGATGTCGTAGTTGGCGTCGACCATCAGCTCCGGTTGGGCGTGGTCGCCGTCGATCACCGGGCGCGGCAGCTGGGCCGCGGCGGCGGGGAAGGTCACGGGCAGGCGGCCCGACGGGTTGACCTCGCCGGTCAGAACGCGGGCGATGGCCTCGCCGCCGTTGGTGCCCGGGAACCAGGCTTCCACCACGGCGCCGACCTTGTCGAGCCAGGGCATCAGCACCGCGCCGCCCGTCTCCAGCACCACGGCCGTCTTCGGATTGGCCGAAGCCACCGCGTCGATCAGGGCGTCCTGGTTGTCGGCCAGGGTCAGGGAGTAGTCCTCCGACTCGGCCGCCCACTGGTGGGCGAAGACGATGACCAGGTCGCTCTCGGCGGCCAGCTTGGCGGCCGCGGCCGGATCGGTCCCGTCGTTATAGGTGACGGTCGCGCCCTTGGCCCGGGCTTGCAGGGCCTTCAGGGGCGAGTTGGGGTGGTAGACGATCGGACCGGGGAAGCCCTTCGGGCCCAGGCCCTTCACCGCCATGCCGCCGATCGGGAACACCTGGGAGGAACCGCCGCCCGACAGGACGCCGACATCGGCGTGCGAACCGATCACGGCGATCTTCCTCGCCGTCGACGCGACGGGCAGCAGGGCCTTGTCGTTCTTCAGCAGCACGATGGCCTCTTCGGCATCGGCCTGGGTGATCTTGGCGTGGGCGGCGAAGTCGATCGGGCCCTTGACCACCGGGTGGTCGAACAGGCCATGGGCGAACATCGAGCGGGTGATGCGGCGGGCCATGTCGTCCAGGCGCGCCTGCGGCACCGAACCGTCGGCCACGGCGGCCTTCAGCGGCGCGCCGAAGAAGGGCTGCTTGTCGAAGGTGTAGGCCGACTCCTGGTCCAGGCCCGCATTGGCGGCCTTGGCGGTGGAGTGCGTGCCGCCCCAGTCGGACATGACGTAGCCCTTGTAGCCCCAATCCTTCTTCAGGACCTCGTTCAGGAGCCAGTCGTTCTCGCAGGCGTAGGTCGAGTTGACGCGGTTATAGGAGCACATGACCGAGCCGGGGCTGGAGTTCTCGATCGCGAACTCGAAGGCCAGGAAGTCGGACTGGCGGGCGGCGGCGTCGCTGATGTTGGAGCTGACCGTCATGCGGTTCGTCTCCTGGCCGTTCAGCGCCCAGTGCTTGATGGTGGAGATGATGTTGTTGGACTGGATGCCGCGGATCTGGGCCCCGACCATCACGCCGGCCAGCAGGGGATCCTCGCCGCCGTACTCGAAATTGCGGCCGTTGCGGGGGTCGCGGGCCAGGTTCACGCCGCCGGCCAGCTGGACGTTGAAGCCCGAGGAACGCGCTTCCGAACCGATCATCGCGCCGCCCTTGAAGGCCAGCTCGGGATTCCAGGTGGCGGCCGTGGCGATGCCGGCGGGCAGGGAGGTGCGCTCCAGGTAGGGATCGCTCGACTCGCGTTGGGTGGCCACGCCGACGCCGGCGTCGGTTTCCCATTGGGGAGGCACGCCCAGGCGCGGGATTCCAGGGATGTAGCCCGCCGAGCCCATGCGGGCCTCGGGCGAGGGGGTGAACTTCGGCTTCTCCTGGTTCGAGCCGAAATAGCCGAACACCAGGGTCAATTTTTCGTCCTGCGTCATTTGCGCAACGATCAGGTCGGCGCGTTGGTCGGGTGAAAGCTTGGTGTTCATCCAAGGTTTCGAGGCCGTCGCGGTCGCCGTCTGCGCGTGAGCGACGCCCATCGGCAGCGCCGTGCTGAGCATCAAGGCCATCGCCAGGCCGCGCATTTGCTGTCGTTTCATTCGTTTGCCTCCCTTATGAAGCTTGCTCGTTATCGAGCGTATTCTCAGCTATTTCTTTCGAAACGACGTCCTACTTTTAGCTATTCACGGCGAGCGAGACGCGGCTTCCAACTAAGCATCAAATACAAGTGTGATTGACAACGTTGTCGTACTGTAGCTATGCACAGCACGCAAGTCGCGACAAAAAACGGATCGCGCGCAGGGAGGGATGAAGATGAAACTCCGCACTACCCTTTTGGCAGGAACTTCGGCCGTGGCGGCCCTGATCGTCGCCGGCGCCGCACAGGCTCAGCAGGCTCCGGCCGCCGCTGACAGCAATCAGATCGAAGAAATCACGGTCACCGCCACCAAGCGGGAGACCAATCTGCAGGACACCCCGATCGCCATCTCGGCCTTCGGCCAGGGCGCGCTGGACCGCCAGCAGGTCAAGGACGTGACCGACCTGGCCAAGTTCGTGCCCTCGATGGCCATCAACCAGCAGGGCGACCAGGGCGCGATCCTGATCACCATGCGCGGCATCGGCAACGACACCGCCTTCACCGAAGTGGCCGACCCGGAAGTCGCCATCTATGTCGACGGCATCTATTCCCCACGCGCGCAGGGCGCGGCGGTCCTGATGTACGACGTCGACGCGGTCGAAGTGGCCCGTGGTCCGCAGGGCACCCTGTTCGGCCGTAACGCCACCGTCGGCGCCGTCAGCATCCGCACCGCCAAGCCGGTGCTGGGAGACTATTTCGGCAACGCCGAAGTCGTGGCCGGCTCGTATAACCGCCTGGGCGCCCGCGTTGCGGTGAACATGCCGATCTCGGACACGTTCGCTCTGCGCCTTGCGGCGATCACCGAGCGCCACGACGGCTATGTCGACTTCCAGCGTCCGCCGGAAGCTCCGGGCATCAGCCCGTCGGCCTTCGTCACCCAGGGCAAGAAGTACTATGCCCAGGACCAGCGCTCGGCCCGTCTGAGCGCCCTGTGGAAGCCCAATGAAAAGCTGACCTGGAACGTCAACGTCGAAGGCTACCAGGACACCGGCGCCCCGGTGATCGCCCTGGCCCAGACGCCGCGCGCCGGCCAGAAGAAGTGGTCGGCCCTGATCGACACCGCTCCCGAGAGCGACCGCTTCTCGTATGGCGTCCGTTCGACCCTGGACTATTCGATCAACGACGACATCGGCCTGAGCTGGATCAGCGGCTGGCAACGCGTCGGCGGCAGCGCCAACAGCGACGCCGACGGCGGCATCCTGGGCGTGACCCGTCCGGACGGCTCGCTGACCAAGGGCGGCTTCGGTGAAAACCACACCGTCTGGTCGCGCAACGACGCCTGGAGCCAGGAAGTCCAGCTGAAGTCGCAAGGCAAGCACACGATCGACTGGATCGTCGGCGGCTTCTACAGCCACGAAGACAATTCGATCCGCTTCGATATCGACCAGCGCGACGGCTACCGCAATGGTCCGATGAGCTGGTCGGGCAGTTTCATCCAGGCCAAGCGGACCGTGGAATCGAAGGCGGCCTTCGGCCAGGCGACCTGGAACGTCAACGATCGCCTGCGCCTGACCGCCGGCCTGCGCTACACCGACGACACCAAGCAGGACCAAGGCGGCCGGAACGTCACGTTCAAGGGCTTCAACGACTGCCTGACGGCCGAAGCCGCGTCGCCCACGCCGAACCCGGCCCGCTGCAGCACCGGCATCTTCGGTCGTGACCGTAGCGCCAGCGCCGCTCAACTGCTGGCTCTGCTGGGCCCCGGCTACAGCATCAGCAACAACGACGTGAAGGGCAGCTGGGACAAGTTCACCTGGCTGGGCCGCGCCGACTTCGACGTGACGGACGATATCCTGGCCTATGCCAGCGTCAGCACCGGCTTCAAGTCGGGCAACATCGAGGATGGCGGCCTGCTGGCCAACCCGGAAACCCTGACCAACTACGAAGTCGGCTCGAAGATCCGCTTCCTGGACGGCCGGGCCACCCTGAACCTCGCGGCCTACTACGAGGACTTCAAGGGCTACCAGGTCAATCAGGTCGTCACGACCTTCAAGCCGGACGGCACGGTCGACAAGTCGCAGGTCATCACCACGAACGCCAAGGGCGCCCAAGCCTACGGCATCGAGGCCGAACTGAACGCGAACCTGACCGCCAACGACCGCCTGCAGATCTCGGCCACGCTTCAAGACACGAAGATGGACGAACTGCTGGCCGCCGACGGCCGCGTGGGTCCGAACGACGCCGCTCACGCGGTCCAGCTGAAGGGCAACGAGCTGCCGCACGCCCCGCACTTCTCGGGCACGGTGGCCTACGAGCACACCTTCGACCTGGATGGCGGCGCGCGCCTGACCCCGCGCATCGCGACCCACTTCGAGACCAAGAGCTGGCTGTCCTACTTCAACCAGGGCAAGCCGGACCAGCAAGGCAGCTACACCCGCACGGACGTGACCCTGCGGTACGAACCGTCGGAAGCTCCGTGGTCGGTCGAGGCCTTCGTCCAGAACCTCGAGGACAAGAATATCAAGACCGGCGCCGGCGCCGCGGGCGTGCCGAACTACGATCCGGTGTGGACGGCCGTCTACCAGCCGCCGCGCACCTGGGGCTTCCGTCTGCGGACGAAGTTCTAAGCACTTGCACGACCCGTCCCGGCGCTGGAGGCGCGCCGGGACGGCTTCTACCGGCGGCCGGCGCTCCTATCCCCGCGCCGGCCCGCAAGTTCCCCTTGAGCGTATGCATACCTCCCAGACTTACGCTCCCTGGGTGATGGCTCTCCTGACCATCACCCAGGCTCTCTTTTTCCGCTCGATTCCCCTCGACCGACTCGGGCCCGTGTCGTCCTGTGAGGCGACGTCCAAGGAAGAGCGCACATGGCAGGAAACCGCATCGTCATCGTCGGCGGCGGCACGGCCGGCTGGCTGACGGCCGCCTATCTGGCCAAGCAGCTGGGCGCGAACCGTCCGGATGGCGCGCGCATCACCCTGATCGAGTCCCCCGAGATCGGTACGATCGGCGTTGGCGAGGGCACTTTCCCAACTATTCGCAGCACGCTCGCGACCTTGGGCGTCAGCGAGGCGCGGTTCCTGCGCGAGAGTTCGGCGACCTTCAAGCAGGGCGTCCGGTTCGTGGACTGGGAACGACGTTCGGCGAATGGAAAGTCTTCCGAATACTTCCACCCGTTCAACCTGCCGCTTCGCCCCGACGGGCGCGATCTGTCACCCTATTGGCTGCTGGACCACCAGGCGGGCTCGCCCCTGGCCTTCGCCGATGCGGTGACGACCCAGGGCAAGGTGATCGAGGCCGGCCTGGCGCCGAAGCGCCTGGAGGATCCCGACTTCGGCGGTCCGATGAACTACGCCTATCATTTCGACGCCGCACGCTTCGCCGCCTTCCTGCGCGGGGTGGCGGTCGAGCTTGGCATCACGCACCTGCAGGGCAAGGTGGAACAGGTCACGCTGGACCCGGAGACGGGCGACGTGGTCTCGGTCAGCGCTCCCGAGGTCGGCGTGGTCGAGGGAGACCTGTTCGTCGATTGCTCGGGCTTCAAGGCGCTGCTGATCGGGGAGGCCCTGGGCGCGCCGTTCAAGCGCTGCGACGACGTGCTGTTCAACGACCGCGCCCTGGCCATCCAGGTTCCCTACGAGACGCCGGACGCGCCGATCAATCCCTACACCCTGGCCACCGCCCACGAGGCCGGCTGGACCTGGGACATCGGCCTGGATAGCCGCCGGGGCGTGGGATACGTCTTCTCCAGCCGCCATAGCGACGAGGCCCGGGCCGAGGAGGTCCTGCGGGGCTACCTGGGCAGGGTCGCCGACGGCCTGACGCCGCGCCTGCTGAAGTTCCAGACCGGTTATCGCGAACGCCAGTGGATCGGCAACTGCGTGGCCGTGGGCCTGTCGGCCGGCTTCTTCGAGCCTTTGGAATCGACCGGCATCATGCTGATCGAAGCCGCCGCGGTGATGATCGCCGAAGTGTTTCCGCTGCGCGACCGCGCGGCCCGAGACGCCGCGGCCCGCAACTTCAACCACCTGATGGCCGGCCGCTTCGAGCGGATCGTGGCGTTTCTGAAACTGCACTACTGCCTGACCAGGCGCGACGAGGCGTATTGGCGCGACAACGCCGATCCGGCGTCCTGGCCGCAGAGCCTGCGCGATCTGCTGGCGCAGTGGGAGCATCGTCCGGTGTCGCGGTTCGACTTCCTGGTCGACCTGGAGACGTTCCTGCCGGCGAGCTACCAGTACATCCTCTACGGCATGAACGCGGCGACCGACTTCGCCCCGGTCGAGGGGCGCTATCCCGACATGGCCCAAGCCCGCCAGACCTTCGCCAAGGTGGGCGCGGCCGCCAGCGAGGCGCTCAAGCACCTGCCGCCACATCGCACGCTGGTCGAGGCGTACTACCGCCGGGCGTAAGGCCGGGCGCTCAAGCCGCCAGGGACAGCCCCACGGCCGTCGCCTCGGCCTCGTCGCGCACGAAGCGGACCGGTACGCCCACCGCCTTGCCGAAGCCCTCGGCCGCGAGGCGGAAGGGCAGGGCCAGGGGCTTGTCGCCTTGGATGACGACCACCCCCCGACAGAGGCTGCGCAATCGCTCGCGCTGGCGCTTGAACTGCAGGGCGCGGACCTTGCGCTCCTCCGGCGTCTCGTCATGGACGTGGTCTGGGAAGGGCTTGGTGACCAGGACGAACGGCGCCCCCGCGTCGAGCAGGTCGTCCAGCTGGCGCTCGTAGGGCGTGTCGGTGGTCATGTCGGGGCGCATGAAGACGAGCGGCGCCCGGTTGCGGTCAAGGTGCATGAGGGTCTCCGAAAAGGCGTGGAAACTCAGAGGCTGGCGGCGACGAACGCCCGCAGCCGGGGATCCCTGATCTCGAACACGTCGAACAGGCCGATGGCGCGCAGCGCGGGCAGGGCTTCGAAGATCTCGCGCAGGACGATGTCCTGCACATCGGCGGGCAAACCGGGACGTCCCAGGAAGGCGGCGTTGGCCAGGAAAGCTGCGAGCGAATTCCTGCGCACCCGCACGCCGCCGAACTCGATCTGGTCGCTGTCCTCGGCGAGGACGTCATATGTGCGCATGGTCGCCTCCTGTCAGTGACAGGACTGTAGCGCGGGCGGCTTGGCGGCTATAAGTCGCTAATGCCAATCAATATCAAGAATGCGCCATGATCGCCCGGATGCTCGAACCGACCTTCCTGAAGGCTCCGGACGGTCCGGTGATCCACGTCGCGGCGGGGGCGCAGGAGAACGAGCTGATCTCCGAACCGCATCAGCACGCCTGCGGCCAGCTGTTCGCTTCGTTGAAGGGGCTGCTGTCGGTCGGGGTCGAGGACGAGGTCTGGGTGGTGCCGGCGATCCACGCGGTGTGGCTGCCGCCGCATCATCGCCACTACGCCGCCTCGCACGGGCCGTTCGAGGGCTGGAGCGTCTACGTGGCCGAGGCCGCCTGCGCCGACCTGCCCCCGCGGCCGTGCACGTTGCGCATCTCGGGCCTGCTGCGCGAGGCGGTGTTGCGCGCGGCCGGTTGGGAGCCGGGACCCCTGGATGCCTCGCAGGCTCGCCTCGCCGAGGTGATCCTGGACGAGATCCGCATCCTGCCAGCCGAGCCTCTGGGTCTGAGCCTGCCGCGGGACCCCCGCCTGGTGCGCATCGCCCGAGCCCTGATCGAGGATCCGGCCGACCCGCGCGACCTGGACCAATGGGCGGATTGGGGGGCGGTCAGTTCGCGCACGCTGAGCCGCCGGTTCGTGACCGAGACGGGATTTTCCTTCACCGCCTGGCGCCAGCGCGCGCGGCTGATGCGGTCGCTGGAGATGCTGGCCGCCGGCGCGCCGGTCACCACCATCGCGCTGGACCTGGGCTACTCCACCGCCAGCGCCTTCATCGGCCTCTTCCGGCGGACGTTCGGCGAGACACCCGCGGCTTATCGGCAACGGCTTTGAAGGCCGGCGACGGAGTTCCGGGGGACAATCAAGGGGCTGGGCCGCCCCTGTGTGCCGCCTAGATCCGCTCGACGATCACCGCCGGCGCCATGCCGCCGGCCGCGCACATGGTGACCAGGCCGTAGCGGCCGCCGGTGCGTTCCAGTTCGTCCAGCACAGTGCCGATCAGGATCGAACCGGTGGCGCCGATCGGATGCCCCAGGGCCATGGCGCCGCCGTTGACGTTGACCTTCTCGCGATCCAGGCCCAGGTCGCGGATGAACTTCTCGGCCACCACGGCGAAGGCCTCGTTGATCTCCCACAGGTCGATGTCGTCGACGGTGAGGCCGGCCTTGGCCAGCACCTTGCGGGCG
The DNA here is from genome assembly GCA_017745235.1 of Caulobacter sp. GTDB lineage: Bacteria > Pseudomonadota > Alphaproteobacteria > Caulobacterales > Caulobacteraceae > Caulobacter. Next base: position 42,012 of record JAGHZU010000009.1, read on the forward strand.
GCGGGAACCGGGGCGTTCAGCATCAGGGTGGGGCTGTCGCCCATGTTGGCCATGGCCACGATGCGAGCGCGAGGCTTGAGGCCGTGCCTGGCTGCGTAGGCCGGCGAGGCCAGCAGCACGGCGGCCGCGCCGTCGACCACGCCTGACGAATTGCCGGCGTGGTGCACGTGCTCGATCTTCAGGTCCGGATAGACGGAGGTGATGAGGCCGCCCAGGGTCATGCCGGTCTCGTCGATCGGGGCCGCGGCGAAGGGGGCGAACGAGGGCTTCAGCGCGGCCAGGCCTTCAAGCGTGGTTTCCGGGCGGGGGAACTCCTCGCGGTCCAGGGCCAGGGTCCCGTCGTCGTGATAGACGGGCGTCAGGGCGCGATCGAAGCGGCCTTCGCGGATCGCGCGGTCGGCGCGCTGCTGGCTGACCAGGGCCAGCTCGTCCAGGGCCGAGCGCGGGATTCCTTCCAGCGTGGCGATGGCGTCGGCGCAGACGCCCTGGTGGCTCTGCGGATGCTTGGCGCGCAGGCGGGTGTTGCCGCTGTCCAGCAGGCCCGGCGAGGAGCGGTCGGCGGTGGCGGCGGTGTAGGACATCATCTCGGTTCCGCCGGCGATGACCAGGTCCTCCATGCCCGACATGATCGAGGCGGCGGCGAGGTTCACGGTGGTGATGCCCGAGCCGCAGAAGCGGTCCAGCGTCATGCCGCTGGCGCGGACGTCGTAGCCGGCGTCGAGGGCGGCCATGCGGCCAAGGTCCCCGGCCTGCTTGCCACGCTGGCTGCTGGTGCCCCAGATGATATCGTCGACCTCGGCTGTGTTCAGCGCGTTTCGCTCGGCCAGGGCCTTCAGCACGGTGGCGGCCAGATGCTGGGGGTGGAAGTCCGCCAGGGCTCCCTTGCCGACCTTGCCGACGCCGCGAGGCGTGCGGCAGGCGTCGATGATCAGGGCTTCGGGCATGGCGTCCTCCTCCAGAACGATTGTTTGAACCGATCTGGCGCGCGGCGCCGTTGGGTCAGTCCAGCCCTTTTTCGAGCTGCGGCGCCGTCGGGCGCGCTTACTCAAAATGGGTGAGGCGGCCGGGGTTCTGGTCGTTCCTCAACCATGGCGCATGGACAATCCTGGCGGGAATTGTCTCCCTTGCGCCGCGTGAACAGAGGAGCGAGCGATGCTGCTGGCCATAGACGAGATCGTGAACATCACCCAGGACAAGACGGTCGTGATCCACGGCATGGTCGCCAATGTCGACGACCTGCCGGAACAGTTGCGGCAGGGCAGCCCGATGGATGTCTTCAGCCGTTTCTTTCAACCGTCGACGTTCAACATTTTGGCCCCCATGGTCCAGGCCGACACCGCCCCGGCGTCGTTCACCAAGGCCGTTCAGCTATTCCCGGACTGTGGGAGGGGGATGGGCCTGTGGCCGGACGACCAGCCTGACCTGCCCGCGCGGAAGCAATCCCTGGTCCAGGCGCCGAATGCTCAGCCGGCGCCGGCGATGCCGCAGGCCAGCTGGATCTTCGTGGTCGACGCCGACGGCGGCGTGTTGATGACGGCCGTGCAGCTTCTGGCCTACAGCGAATTGGGCGGGGCAGGCCAGGGGCTGCCGGTGGGCAAGGACCGCTCGCTGATCGGGGCGGGGATGCCGATGGGCTTTCCTCCGCCGGGAGGACAGCCGCCGAAAGCCAGGCACGCCTTGCGGATGTCGTCCTGGAAGCTGGCCCCGGGAAAGTTCGACTACCGGACCTGGTTCGACTTCAACCGGCCCGGTCCGTCGATAACGCCTCCGGCGCCGGAGGCGTGGGGCGAGGCGGCGACCCAGACGATCCTGCTGGCGACGGAATCGCCGATCCGGAACGTTCACTGGACCCGGAACCGCGGCCGCCTGGACATGGACGGCTTCTTTCCCTCCTCGCCGATCCTGCATGCGACGTTCCTGGTCGGCAATGCGATCACCATCAAGAAGTCCTGGGAGCGCACGTTCGAGGCCAAGCTCGTCGATCAGGTCCCGACGGCCCTGCCGGCCTGGTACTCCGCACAGCTGATGATGATGCGGATAGTGACCTCCAAGGTGTTGGGCGAACTCGGGCCGCTGGGCGACATCAGCGACATCTTCTTCGATGAGATGGGCAAGGCCCTGGACAAGAACGCCGCGTACGTCACGCCGCCTTGGCTGGGGCGCTGAGCGGGCTATTTCTTCGGCGGGTCCAAACGCAGGAAGGCGAACTTCTCCGGATCGCTGGCGTCGGCCTTGGCGGCCTTGCAGTAGGCGGCCTCGTTGCGGGTGGCCTCTCCCAGCGCCAGGCCCGACAGCGCGCCGAAGGTGACCAGGGCCAGGTCGTGCAGGCGGATGCGCTCCTGCTCCGACACGCCCTGGGAAGCTTCGGTCATCATATCGCCGACCGACTTCTCCACCGCCGCGTCGTCCAGGCTGATGCCGTCGCACAACTGGGCGGTGGCGGCGGCGTGGGCGGCCAGTTGCAGGATGGCGACCTGCTTCTGAGTGAAGTCCTTTGTGGCCTCGCCCACGGCGATGGTCATGGCGCGGCTGGGCCGGGCGGCCAGGGTCTGGGCCTGGACCGGCGCCAGCGGCGCGAGGACGGGGAGGGCGATCAGCAGGGCGCAGGCCCGGTGCTTGCGGGTCATCGGGCGTCTCCTCACCGGTAGTAGATCCGCTTGGTCCAGTAGCGCGAGAACGAACCGTTCTCGTAGCAGGCGCTTTCACGGGGGTAGCATTCCACGCCGCGCGAGGGGCTCCACGAGCGATCGTCGTCGTGGCGGTCCTTCTTCTTGGCGCTGGCCACGATGGCCCCGGCCAGCAGGGCGCCGACGATGACGGCGGCCGCGGCGTTGGCGTTCTTCTTCTTGTCGTCGTCGGATGAGCCGTGGTTGAGGTTGCGGATGTCCAGCCCGTAGGTCGCGCCGGTTCGGGCGTTGTAGATGCAGTCGTAGTTGAACTGGGTCCAGCCGCCGTTGTCGGCGAACTGGGCGCGGCCCGAGACGCCGGTCTCGTCGTAGCCGATCGAGCGGGTGTCGTTGCTGAGCAACTGAGTGCGGCCGGCTTGAGAATAGCGGCGGCCGATCTCGCGGTCGACGGCGCTGGAGCAGGCGTCGATCGCATAGCGGTCCGATCTCTGGGCCAGGACCGGGGCGGGGGTCAGGGCGCATGTCGCCGCCAAGGACGCGACCACGCACCAAGCCGTTGTCTTCATGGCCACGAGCCCTCCTGTTCCGGTCGATCCGAAGTCTGAACGACACCGGCGACGCTTTCGTCTCAGGAGGGCCCGGATTTTGCCGGAGGTCAATCTGGGGTGGAGGCGGCGCCGGAGTTACCGTCCAAAGCCGCCCGTCTGGTCAGCGGACCTGCGTCTTGATCCAGTCGATCACCGAGGGACGATGCGGGGCCCAGCCCAGGTCGCGGGCGCGGTGGCCGCGCACGCGGCTGTTGGAGCCCAGGCCGAAGACGGCCATCTCGCGGCCCCACAGAGCGACGGCGGCGTCCTTGTCCAGCGAGGCGGCGGGCAGGCCCAGGGCCTCGCCGATGGCCTGCGCCATCTCGAGGTACGAAGCCTCGCCGCTCTCGACAAAGGCGAACAGCCCGTCAGGCGCCTTTTCCAAGGCCAGCAGGTAGAGGTCGGCGACATCGGCGATGTGGACGTTGGACCAGCGGTTCAGGCCCCGGCCGATATAGGGCGCCTTGCCCGAAGCCCTGGCCTGATCGATCAGGCGCGGCAGTTGCACGCTGCGGGCCTTGGGCCCCAGGGCGTCGCCGTAGATCAGGGTGTTGCAGAGCACGATCGAGCGCACGCCTGGGGCGGCGAGAATGGCGTCGTCCAGTGCGATGCGGGCTTCCTTGTCGGGCTCGGGCGTGAAGGGGGCGCCTTCCTCGAACACCCGCTCGGACGGCTCGCCCATGGCTTCGTCGCCGACGATGCTGGAGCCGCTGGTGTGGATCAGGCTCTTGCCGCTGCCGGTCAGGGCCGCGATCAAGGCGTCGGCCGCGCCACGGTCGTCGCTGCTGGCGGCGTTGATCACCGCATCGGCGGCCTGGGCCTCTCGGGCCAGGACGTCGTGGTCGGCCAGGGTTCCGACCACGGGCTCGATCCCGAAGGCGCGCAGCTCGTCGGCGCGCGACGGATCGCGGATCAGGCCACGCACGGCGTGGCCGGCCTGAACCAGGCGGACGGCGACCGAACCGCCGATGTAACCGCTGGCGCCGGTGACGAAAACCTTCATGGGATCGAGCTCCTCTATTGACTGGCGCAAAGATAGGGTGGTTCAGGCCGGCGATTAGGGTAGGTTCAGGCCAATAATCTTTGACTGAGGCGCACAGATGCCGCGCGAATGGATCGATCGCTCCGGCGACATGGAGGTGCTGGCCAGGGTCGTCGAGACGGGCAGTTTCTCAGCCGCCGGTCGCCTGCTGGACCTGACGCCCTCGGCGGTCAGTCGGATCATCGCCCGGCTCGAGGCGCGGTTGGGCGTGCGTCTGCTGATCCGGACCACGCGCGCCCTGACCCTGACGCCGGAGGGCGCGGCCTATCACCGTTCGGCCCTGCGCATCCTGCGCGACCTGGGCGAGACCGAGCAGGCGGTGATGGACCAGGCCGCGCCGCGCGGCCGCCTGAGGGTCAGCGCGTCGCTGGGCTTTGGCCGCATGTACGTGGTGCCGCTGCTGGGCGGCTTCCTGGAGCGCTATCCCGAGGTGCTGGTCGATCTCAGCCTCAGCGACGCCATGGTCGACCTCATCGGGGGCCAGGCCGATGTGGGCATCCGTGTGGGACCGATGGCCGACAGCAGCCTGACCGCGCGCAAGCTGGGCGAAAGCGACCGCGTCGTGGTGGCCTCGCCGGCCTACCTGGCCCGGCGCGGGGAGCCGGGGACGCCGGAAGACCTGGCGGAGCACAACTGCATCGGCTTCAACTTCCGCCGCATGCGCCAGGGCTGGCCGTTTCGACGCGACGGGCTGGAGTTCGAGCTGGCGGTGAGCGGCGGGGTCGAGGTCAACAGCGGCGATGCGGCCGTACAACTGGCCCGCGACGGTGTGGGCGTGGCGCGGGTGGGGCGGTATGTGGTGGCCGACGACATCGCCGCCGGACGGCTGGTCCCGCTGCTGGAGGCCTTCAACCCGGGGGAGCGCGAACCCTTCCATGCGGTGTTCATGGGCGGGGTCCAGACGCCGGCGCGTGTGCGGGTGTTCGTGGACTATCTGGTGGGGGCGCTGGCGGGGACCGCCAACGCCGCTTCCCCGGTCAAGGAAAAGGCGACGCCCGCGAACGGAGCGTCGCCTGGAAGCCCTAGGCCTTGAAGAAGGCCAGCAGGTCCGGATTGATGATCTCCGGATGGGTGGTGCACATGCCGTGGGGCAGGCCCTTGTAGGTTTTCAGTTCGCCCTTCTTCAGCAGCTTGGCCGAAAGGGGCGCGCTGTCGGCGTAGGGGACGATCTGGTCGTCGTCGCCGTGCATGACCAGCACCGGCACGTCGATCTTCCTGAGGTCGTCGGTGAAGTCGGTTTCGGAGAAGGCTTTAATGCAGTCGTAGTGGGCCTTGGCTCCGCCGGCCATGCCCTGGCGCCACCAGTTGTCGATCACGCCCTGGCTGACCTTCGCGCCCGGCCGGTTGTAGCCGTAGAACGGGCCGGCGGGCACGTCGTAATAGAACTGGGCGCGGTTGGCGACGAGGGCGGCGCGGAAGCCGTCGAACACCTCGATCGGCAGGCCGCCGGGGTTCTTGTCGGACTTGACCATGATGGGCGGCACCGCGCCGATCAACACGGCCTTGGACACGCGGCCCGGCTTGGCGTGGGCGACGTAGTGCGCCACCTCGCCGCCGCCCGTGGAATGGCCCACGTGGATGGCGTTCTTCAGGTCCAGGTGGTCGGTCAAGGCGATGACGTCGGCGGCGTAGGTGTCCATCTCGTTGCCGGTGTCGGTCTGGGTGGACCGGTTGTGGCCGCGACGGTCGTGGGCGATGACCCGGAAACCCTTGTCCAGGAAGTACATCATCTGGGCGTCCCAGTCGTCGGCGCTCAGCGGCCAGCCGTGGTGGAACACGATCGCCTGGGCGGTCTTGGGTCCCCAGTCCTTGTAATAGATCTGGACGCCGTCCTTGGTGGTGACGTAGCCGCTGCTCATGGTCTTGGCTCCTTGGTTTGACGCGGCCTCCGGCGTGGCCGCCGAGGCGGTGGACGAGGCGGGGACGGCCGACAGCACGGCTACGGCGGCGGCGCCGCCCAGCACGTCCCGTCGGGTTCCGTTGGCGTGAATTTCCAGTCGGTCGTCGGACATCTCTCCTCCATCCGTTCGAACGCGCGGGGCGCTCCGATCAGCGAGTTCCGCGAACGGGAACGTGATCGGCCATCCCGTGGAGAACGGATTGGAGATGCGTGCGCGTTTTGGACGATCGTGCGCGGACGATCCGGGAGGGGAGAGGGCGGCTCCCTACGGAACCGCCGTCTCGTCGTTCAGCGCCGTGATCTGCGGCTGGTCGGTGACGATCCGCACGCGCAGGCCTTGCGCCTGGCCGCCGGCGGGCAGACGCAAGGTCAGCTTCGCCGTCTTGGGTAGAAGGTCGCTGGGCGCGGCTAGGGCGGGGATGGCGGCGCTGGACAGCACCTTGCCGGCCGCGTCGACCAGGTCGAGCCGGGCCGCTTTTGCGTCCTGGGCGCCCAGGCTATGGACGGTGACCGACAGGGTCGAACCCCTGGCGGCGACGTCGCCGCGTCCCACACCCAGGTCGGCGCGGGCGGACGGGTCGTCGCCCGCCTTGGTGCGGGTCATGTCCAGCACCGTGGTCTGGCGCGGCGGCAGGATGACGGTGAGCGAGGCGGTGCGCTCGAAAGCGATGTCGCGGGACTGGCTCGCCCCGTCGATGGCGTCGTCGCCATTGGCGTCCGCCCCTTGCGTCAAACGCCAGGTTCCGGGGGCGACGCCCCAGCCGGTCATGCGGGCGGTCACCGGCTTGTCGGAGGTGTTGTAGGCCAGCACCTTGAAGCCGGTCGCGCCGGCCGGATCGAACCGGCTGTCGGTAACCAGCACGGCCACGTCGCGGCCGTCGGCGGACGAGGCCGAGCCGTCGCCGAAGCGCCAGCTGACCAGATGGCCCGGCATCATCTGTCCGCGCTTGTTGGCGATCCCGCCCAGACGGGTGCGCTGCAGGAAGTCGCTGGGAATCTCCACCCGGTCGGACCACCAGTGGCCCTCGGTGTGCATATACATGTGCTGGTCGGCCGACTGGATCTCGTCAGCGTAGAGGCTTTCCAGGTAGCGCTTGTCCCCGGTCAGCCGCCAGGCGGCGTAGCGCTCGGCCGGCGCGCCCTTGTCGGCGGCCTTCAGGATGGCGTCGCGGTCCTTGTCGCTCAGGTCCAGCCTCGTGAAGGCGTCGTCGTTGATGCTGGCCAGCGACTTCACCCCGTTCTTGCCCATGCGCCACCGGATCGGCGTCAGGTACTTGGGATCGTTGGTCCAGCGCCAGGCCGTCCAGAACAGCTGGAACGGACCGTCCGCGCCGCCGCCTTGCAGCACCGTGCCGCCGCGCTCGGCGTCGGTGCGCCAGTTGATCTCGTTGGGATACGAGCCGTCCTTGGCCACGTGGGCCAGGTAACCGTCGGCCAGGCCGGTGACCAGGTCGCGAGCGGTGCGGTCGCGATTGTAGTCGCCAATCAGGATGGCCGGGTGAGTCACGCCGAACGAATACGGTTTCTGCCACTCCCACGGTCCCTCGCGGTACGACAGGGCGCCGCCGTACCAGTTGGTGTTGAAGTGGACGTGGCCCGCCGGGTTGCGCTCGATCACCCGGGGCAGGGCTTTGACCGTGGTGAACAGCCGCTCGACCGCCAGCGGGTCGCCGTAGTCGAGATACATCGCCTCGGAATTTGAGTTGATGCCGTCCTCGTAGGCATGGAGCTCGTCGGTGACGATGGTGGCCAGGCCGTCAGTGAACATGCCGTTGCGATAGACGGCGTCGGTCAGGCGGTTCAGCGAAGTGGTGATCTTCTCCGGCTGCACGCCCATCAGGGCCAGGCCCGGCCACTGCTGCAGCAGGTCGGTGTCGTCGGACAGGCCGCCGCCGAAGTCGCCGTAGTCGGACTGGCGCTCATCGATCCACCAGTCGACGAACTTGGCGACGCGCTTGAGGTCCTCCACCTGGCGGAAGGCCCACAGCGGTGTGTCATCCTTGGGCTTGGGCTGCTCGAACGCGGGCCAGCCCTGGCTGCCATAGGTGATGTCGGCCCAGTATTCGCGAGCCAGCGGGTTGTCGGGGTCCACGCGCAGCAGGTCGGAGATGTCGGCGTAGAGACGGCGATAGAGGCCCTGGCGCTTGGAGGTGGTGTGCTCCTCGACCAGGAAGGCCCAGTTGTCCTTCACCTGGTTGAAGCGGTCGGCCACGTGCTCGACCTTGGCCGCCTCGCGGTCCTTGAACACTAGGCGGATCTTCGCGCCGTCCAGGGCCTGGGCTCCGAAGTCGGGGCTGTCGGCGGCGATGGTCAGGTACAGGCTGTCGGGCGTGAGGATGCGGTCGCGCAGGTCCAGCCACAGGGTGCGAGCCTCGCCCGGTCTCACCGACACCCCGACGTCGATCATGTTGCGGCCCGGCCAGATCGGGTCCTTGACCTGGATGTTCAGCGGGATCAGGGCCTGGCCCCTTCCCGGCAGGGCGGGGATGTCGATGGCGACGCCGTCCAGGCCGTCGCGGGCGTTCTCCCAGCCATAGGCCCAGTTGCGGGCCAGGGGCTGGGCGGCGGGGGCGTCCCCGAAGCCCGAGGGGATCATCACGTGCACGATCGGCAGGCCGCCCGAGGGGACGGCCGCGCGCTTGCGCATCGGCGCGCCCTCGGGGAGGGCCACGACCGTCGCCCGCTCGCCTGCCGGGAAGCGCCCGGCGACATAGGCGTTGAGCGCCTTGAGGTTCAGATAGTCCGGCGCGGCCTCGGCCCGCACCGTATAGCTCATCTTGAACGCGTCCTTGGGCTCCTGGCCGGCGCCGACGTCGTAGGCCCAGATCTCCTGGATCGGGGTCTCCTGGGCGACGTTGGTGAAGGTCAGGGTCCCGCCCTTCAGCGGTTGGGCCAGGGTGGTGATCGTGCGGCCCTGGTCCCTGGGCCTGGTCGCCAGCTTCGTTCCGGCCGCGCCGTTCCTGGCCGCCCAGGTCAGGTCGCCGTAGGCCGGGCCCTGGATCTCGATACGGTTGACCGGTTCATCAGGCAGGGTCAGCCGCAGAGCCTTGCCGCCTTCGACATAGACGTTCCAGTCGGGCAGCTGGAAATAGTCGTCGCGGCCCGGTAGGCGCGAACGGTTGTAGACGCCGGGCCAGGTGGTTTCGGAGATGCCGTCCGTGCCCTTCCACATCCATTCCTTGATGTCCTTGGCGTCGGCGAACTCGACCTTGCGGATGCGGGTGGAGGGCGCGGCGAGATAGGGTGGCGGATCGTCGGGACGGTTCCAGCCGTAGCGCAGTCGCCAGGCCGCGCGGACAGCCGGATCGGACAGGTCGGCGACCGGCGCGGCGACCATCGGGGTTTCGTTGCGGGCCAGGGCGGCCACGGCGGGCGCGTCCAGCGCGCGGTCGTAGACGCGGATCTCGTCCATGTCGCCGCCGCGCAGGAAGTTGTAGCGGCTCTGCACCTGGTGCGGGGCGATCACCCGTCCGGCGATGCCGAACTGGTCCAGGCCCGCGTCGTAGATCGCCTGAGTTTCCTGCTTGGCCGCCAGCTTGCCGTCGACGAACAACTGCACGCCCCTGGTTTCGTCCCAGGTGAAGGCCAGGTGGGTCCAGGCGTCGGGGGCGGGGTTCTTGTCGACCTTGAACGACACGCGTGTGCGGGCCAGGCCGTTGTCGGTGACGAAGGCGTCGAAGCCGTGGCCGTTCCAGTCGATGCGCAGGAAGGCCATGTCCCAGCTGGTGTGGTCGGCGTAGCCCACACGGAAGATCACGAACGGCGCCTTGCCCACCGGGTAGCCCGATCGCCAGAAGAACGACAGCGTTCCGCGCTGGGCCAGGATGTTGCCGGGCGCGTTCCACGACAGCACCCCGTCGTCCTCGGCGTGCAGGCCCTTGCCCGCGCGGCCGTCTACGATGAGCGAGACCTTGTCGGCGAAGTTGGGGACCCCGTCGCCCCCGGCGACATCGGCGTTCAGACCGTTGTCGCCCGAGACGTGGAAGAGCAGGGCGGCCTGTTCGGTAGCGGCCGGTGAAGCGGCTTGGGCCGCGCCGAACCACAGCATCGAGGCGCATGCCGAGGCGAGGAGGAAGGTCTTCGTCTTCACCGGTATCTCCCGTGTCCGGTCTTATTGGTAACCGGTGTCAATGGATTAGCGCGCCATCAGGCGGGCGGCAAGCAAGCTAAGGTTCAGCGCAGTCGGCGCCCAAGATCCGCGCATCGGCAAATCGATTTCGTTTGCGGGTTGACCGTCGCCTTGCGGTTATGATGATTAATAGTATAAGTGGAGGAGCCGGAGACGCGAACCTATCGCGCCAGGTCTGGGAGGAGCGTCATGGGATCAGGCTACGCGCCGCTGCGTGCAGGCGTCATCGAATGCGTCCTTGCGTCGTCGATGCGCGCCGATCCCCTCTTCCCCGCGCGTCGCGCCGCTCGGGCATGCCTCCAGTCCTACTGAGGCTCCTGCCTCACGGTCCGCCGACCTTCCCGCGCCTCCCGTTTCCTGCACGCGGGTTCCTTCAGGGTCGGCGGACCGCTTTCTCTTCCCGTTCACTCCAATCGGAAACCGTACGATGAAAGCAGTCGTCTCGACCCTGGCGGCCTTGGCGCTGGGCCTGGCCGCGGTTCCCGCCCGGGCGGACGAACCGCCGCCGCCGTTGGCCGACAACGGTCTGGTCCGCACGCCGCCCATGGGCTGGAACAGCTGGAACAAGTTCGCCTGCAACGTGGACGAGGCCCTGATCCGCAAGACGGCCGACGCCATCGCCGCTTCCGGCATGAAGGACGCCGGCTACGAGTACGTGGTCATCGACGACTGTTGGCAGGGCGAGCGCGACGCCCAGGGCTACATCCAGCCCGACGCCAAGCGCTTTCCCAGCGGCATGAAGGCCCTGGGCGACTACATCCATTCCAGGGGGCTGAAGTTCGGCATCTATTCCGACGCCGGCCTGAAGACCTGCGGCGGTCGGCCGGGCAGTTGGGGACACGAATACCAGGACGCCCGGCAATATGCGGCGTGGGGCGTCGATTACCTCAAATACGACTGGTGCATGGCCGGCGGCCAGCACGCGCCGAGTTCGTACTACATCATGTCCCGCGCGCTGCAGGAGACCGGCCGCGACATCGTGCTGTCGATCTGCGAGTGGGGTGGATCCAAGCCGTGGCTGTGGGGCCCGCAGGTGGGCAATCTCTGGCGCACCACGGGCGACATCTACGACGCCTGGGAAGGCGTGAAGGGCTACAGCATGGGGGTGATGAACATCCTCGACCGGAACGCCGACCTGCACCCCTACGCCCGGCCGGGCCACTGGAACGACCCGGACATGCTGGAGGTCGGCAACGGCGGCATGACCACCGAGGAATACCGCGCCCACTTCAGCCTGTGGGCCATGCTGGCCGCGCCGCTGATCGCCGGCAACGACGTCTCGGCCATGGACGCCGACACCAAGGCCATCCTGACCAATCGCGAGGTCATCGCGATCGATCAGGATCCCCTGGGCGTTCAGGCGCGGCGGGTGTCCAAGCAGGGCGACCTGGAGGTCTGGGCGCGTCCCCTGCAGGGCGGCGGCCGGGCGGTGGTGCTGCTGAACCGGGGCAAGGCGAGCGCTCCCATCCGTGTGGACTGGGCCCAGTTGGACTATCCGGCCGGACTGAAGGCCAAGGTCCGCGACCTATGGGCGGCCAAGGACCTGGGGACCATGAAGGGAGGATATCAGGCGTCGGTGGCCTCGCACGGCGTGGTGATGCTGACGGTCCAGCCGTAACGGCATAATAAGGAAATTTGTTTTACTAAATACTTTGCGCCCGGGCGCGCCGCGGCTATGCCTCTGGGCTGGGGCCGGTGATGGGGTATCATCGCCGGCCGAGCGTTCGGGAGGTACCGGCGGATGATCCGGATCGGCGTCGATTTCGGCGGCACGAAGATCGAGGCGGCGGCCCTGTCGGAAGACGGCCGCCTGCTGGCCAGCCTGCGCGCGCCGACGCCGGGCGACTACGACACGGCGATCGCCATGGTCCGCGACCTCATCGAGCGGATTGAGCAACAGGCCGGCGATCGGGGGACCGTGGGCGTGGGGGCGCCCGGTTCGGTCTCGCCGCGCACCGGGGTGATGCGCAACGCCAACACCGTCTACCTGAACGGCCGAACCTTCCGTGAAGACCTGACCCAAGCCCTGGGGCGTCCGGTGCGGCTGGCCAACGACGCCAACTGCCTGGCCCTGTCGGAGGCCGTCGACGGCGCGGCGGCGGGTGCGCGCACGACCTTCGCCATCATCCTGGGCACCGGTTGCGGGGGCGGCCTGGTGGTGGATGGCCGGCTGATCGAGGGGGGCAACGGCGTGGGCGGCGAATGGGGTCACATCCCGCTGCCCTGGCCGACCGCCGACGAGGTGGACGGACCGGCTTGCTGGTGCGGCCAGAAGGGGTGCCTGGAGACCTGGGTGTCGGGCTCCGGCCTTCGTCGCGACTTCAAGGCCCGCAGCGGCCGGGACCTGAACGGCGAGGCGATCTTCGCCGCCGCGCAGGAGGGTGACGCCGAGGCGATGGCGGCGCTCGACCGACTGCTGTCGCGCCTGGGCCGGGCGATGGCGGTGATCTGCAACATCGTCGATCCCGATGTCTTCGTGCTGGGCGGCGGGCTGTCGAACCTGGCGCTGCTCTACGAGCGCCTGCCGGCCTCGATCGAACCCTTCGTCTTTTCCGACACTTGGTCGACACCGATCGTCAAGGCGCGCTGGGGCGATTCCTCAGGCGTACGCGGGGCCGCCCGGCTATGGAGCGCTACGGATCGGACGGCCGATGTCGCGGCCTGACGACCGGGCGCGGGCTAGCGCTGGCTATCGCAGGCTGAAGGCCTGGCTGGTCGAGGCCGCCGCGCCGTTGTGGAGCTCGGTCGGTGTCGATGGGCGGGGAGCCTTCCACGAGACCGTGGGCCAGGACGGTGTTCCGATCGAGGGGCCGCGCCGGGCGCGTGTCCAGCCGCGCCAACTGTACGCTCTGCAGGTCGCCCGCGATCTGGGCGCGGCGGTCGGGCCCAGCCTGTTGCGCCGAGGCCTCGACACCTACCTGGCGGCCTATATCCGGCCCGACGGACTGGTGCGCGCTGTGGTGGATGGTGAAGGCGAGGCGTTGGACGACCACGTCGTCCTATACGATCAGACTTTCCCGATCCTGGCCCTGGCCTGCCTGAAGGGCGACCTTGGCGACGAGGCGCAGGCCCGCGCGACCGACTTCCGAGCGGCGATCATCCGCTGGCTGGGCCGCAGCGATGGCGGCTTCGAGACCGGGCTGGAACCAGGCCCGTTGCTGGCTTCCAATCCGCATATGCACCTGCTGGAAGCCTGCCTGGCCTGGGTCGAGGCGGGGGGCGACGCCGAGTGGGGACGGCTGGCGGAGGGAATCGTTGCGCTGGCCCTGGACCGCTTCATCGATCCGGTGAGCGGCGCCTTGCGCGAGTTCTTCGACTCCGAGTGGCGTCCGGCGCCGGGTGAGGCGGGCCGGATCGTGGAGCCGGGGCACCAATTCGAATGGGCCTGGCTGTTGCTGCGCTGGAGCCGCCTTGCGCCGCGCCATCCCCGGGCGGTCGCCGCCCGCAACGCCGCGCTACGCCTGATCGCAAACGGCGAGGACCACGGCGTGGATCCGGCCCGGGGCGTGGCGTTCAACAGCCTGCTGGACGACTGGTCGATCCAGGACGCAGAGGCGCGGCTGTGGCCGCAGACCGAGCGGATCAAGGCCTGGGCCCTGGCCGCCGCCCAAGCCGACGCGCCGTGGAAGGCTGTCGCCGACGCGGTGGAGGGGCTGGAGCTCTACCTGGCCACACCCATCCGGGGTCTATGGTTCGATCGCATGACGCCCGACGGCCGGTTGATCGATGCGCCAGCCCCTGCCAGCTCGTTTTACCACATCGTTTGCGCCATAGCCGCCCTGGGGGAAGCGCTGGGCGAGGAGCGCACGGCTTGCGAGGCCTGATCGCCTTGGGCTTGGCCGCCCTGGCGTTGGCCGCCGGACCGGTCGCCGCACGAGCCGACGGGCCGGTGGTCGCCACCCGGGAGGGACGGCTGGCGGGCGTCGCCGGCGACAAAGGGGTCTCGCTGTTCCTGGGCGTGCCGTTCGCGCAGCCGCCGGTGCGGGATCGGCGTTGGCGTCCGCCCGGTCAGGTCACGGCTTGGAGCGGCGATCGCGCCGCAGACAAGCCGGGACCCGCCTGCCTTCAGACCCCGCGCGGCTGGAACGACAAGGACGCCGCCCGGTCCAGCGAGGACTGCCTCTATCTCGACGTGGCCACCCCTCGCCTGGATCCGGCGGCCGGCCTGCCGGTAATGGTCTGGATCCACGGCGGGGCCAATCACGCGGGTTCGGGCGACGGGGTCGTTCGCTCCAGCCTGGCGCGCCAGGGCGTGGTGGTGGTCAGCGTCCAGTATCGCCTGGGCGTCTTCGGCTTCCTGTCGCATCCGGGGCTGACGGCGGAGGGTGGCGGGGCGTCGGGCAACTACGCCCTGATGGACCTGGTCGCGGCCCTCACATGGGTGCATGAGAACATCGCCGCCTTCGGCGGCGACCCCGGCAACGTCACCCTGTTTGGCCATTCGGCCGGCGGGCAGGACGTGGGCCTGCTGATGCTGGCGCCCGGCGCGCGGGGGCTGTTCGCACGTGGAATCCTGCAGAGCGGTACGCCCGGCTTCGGCTTTCCGCCGCGCAGCCTGGCCCAGAACGAGGCCATCGGCGCCGAACTGGCCCGGCGCGTCGGCGCGCCCGCCGAGGAAGCGAGCGCCGCGGCGGGGCTGGCGGCCTTGCGCGGCGCCTCGGGCCAGGCCTTGCTGGCGGCGGCGAAGAACCTGCCCGCGCCGATCGACGACAAGAGCTTCATCTGGACCCAGGCGGTGGTGGACGGCGCGGTGCTGCCCAGGTCGCCAGCGGCGCTGCTGAGCGATCCGGCCTCGCCCTTGGCGCCGATGATCGTGGGCTCCAGCGCCCGCGAGATCGCCTTGTTCGACGACGATCCGGCCCGGGCGCGAACCTGGGTGAAGACGCTGGACGGCGAAACCGCCAAGACCCTGACCGCACTGTACGGCCTGGACCGGTCCGGTCTCCAGGCGGCGGATCCCGTCGACGGGACCACGGCGGTGCGGGTCGCCACCGACCGCATGTTCCGCTGCCCCGGCGACGCGGTGGCCGCCATACGCACCGCGGCCGGTGCGCGAGTCTGGCGCTATCAGCTGGAGGTTCCCTCGTCGGGGGAGGCGGCCGTGCGTCATGGCTCGGAGCTGCGCTATGTGTTCGACGGGCTGGAGGGTGCGCCGATGCAGGCCTATTGGCTGAACTTCGCGCGCACGGGCGATCCCAATGGCCCAGGCTTGCCGACGTGGCCGGGCTATGGCGCCGAGGGGCGCTATCTGGCCTTTACGGAAAAGGGGCCGGTGGCGCGTGATGGCCTGCTGGGTGGTGCGGCGTGCGCGCGTCTGAAACGGCCCTGAAGCTCAGCCTTCGACCTTCTGAAGGGTGGCGCGCAGCGGCAGTAGCTGCTCGATGATCGGCAGGATAGCCGCGCCCATCGCCGGGGCGTCGGCGGCGAGGGCCGCGCGGCGGACCGGCGCCATGACTGGAGCGGTCAGGCGGCGGCCCAGCTTTTCGGCCAGGGCGGCGGTCAGTTGGTCGATCAGCGGCTCGGGCAGGCGACCGCCCACATAGATCGCCTGGGGATTGATGAGGCAACTGATGGCGATCACCGGATCGACCAGCAGTTCGGCGGCCAGATCGATCCAGGCGGCGACCTCCTGCTGGCCCGCGTCTGGCAGGGTCAGCAACTGGGCGGGGCTTTCGACCGGAAAGCCCTTCTGGGTCAGATGATGCTCGAGGGCCGACAGCGAGACGACGTCCTGCAGGGTTTCAGCCGGGGTCCGCGCCGATCGCAGGGGCAGGAAGCCGAGCTCGGCGCTGCGGCCTTCCGCGCCCCGGAAATACTCGCCTTCCAGCACCAGGCCGCCGCCAAGACCCGAGGTGATCAGCATGTAGAAGAAGTTGGGCGTGCGCATGCCATGGCCGAAGTGGCGCTCGCCCAGGGCCGCAGCGGCGGCGTCGTTCTCGACGATGACCGGCAGGTCGTGGCGGCGCGAAAGCAGGCCGCGGATATCCACGCCGTTCCAGGCGTCATAGCTTTCAGGGCGGTTTGGCAGGTCCACCCGGGCGAGGTCGTCGGGCATGGCCACGCCCACACCGATGATGCGCAGGGGATCCACGCCCTTGGCCTTGCTGAAGGCTTTCCACTGGGCTTCGAAGAAGCTGGCCACCTCGTCGGGACCGGCGAAGGCCACCTCGCGCGAGGCGCGGGCCCGCACCTGGCCGGCGAAATCCAGCAGCACGGCGGTTACGTGGTCTCGGTCGATGTTCAGGCCGATCGAAAAGCAGCCGTCGGGATTCACCGCGAGAGTCATGGCGGGCTGGCCGCGATGGCCGTGCAGCTTGCCGGCCTCGACGATCAAGCCGTCGTCCAGCAGGCGCCGGGTGATGTTGGTGATCGCCGGGACGGTCAGGCCGGTGAGGGCGGCCAACTCCTGTTTGGTCCTGGCCTGGCCGATGCGGATGGCCTGCAACGTGACCCGCTGGTTGTACTCGCCGGCCCGTTCCAGGTTGGTGCCCGAAAGGCCCAGGCCGCCGGCGGGGCTACGGGTCTCGGTCGCCGGGGCGCTATCCATGCGGTGTTTCGAACTCCTTGGTTCAGGCCCGATACCACTTGGCCGGTTAGGGGCCAAACGCTCTTGCGCTCCTCAGCTCTCCACCAGTTCGCGCACCATCGGAACGACCTTCTCGCCATAGAGCTCGATCCCGCGCATCAGCCGCTCATGCGGCATCGGGCCGGCGCTGTACTTCAGCTGGAAGCGGTCCACGCCGAGCGCCTTGACGGTGGCGGCGATCTTGCGGGCCACGGTCTCGGGCGAGCCGACATAGAGCGAGCCGTTGTCGGCCTCGCTGTCGAATTCGGCGCGCCCCATGGGCGGCCAGCCACGCTCCGCCCCGATGCGGTCGCGCATCTGCTTATAGTGCGGCCAGAGCTCCTCGCGAGCCTGCTCGTCGGTTTCGCCCACGTAGCCGGGCGAGTGCACGCCGATGGGCCGGACGGGGCGTCCCAGTTCCGCGAAGGCGCGGCGGTAGAGGTCGGCGTAGGGGGCGAAGCGACGCGGATCGCCGCCGATGATCGCCAGCATCATAGGCAGGTCGTGACGCGCGGCGCGAACGACGGACTCGGGGCTGCCGCCCACGCCCACCCAGGTTCTCAATTCGCCCGTTTCGACAGGCGGGAAGACGGCCTGGTTGACCAGCGGCGCGCGGGTCTGGCCACGCCAAGTGACCGTGGGCTGACGCAGCAGGGCCACGAAGAGGTCGAGCTTCTCCTCGAACAGCCGATTGTAGTCCGACAGTTCGTAACCGAAGAGCGGGAAGGACTCCGTGAACGAGCCGCGGCCCAGGATCACCTCGGCCCGGCCGCTGGACGCCGCGTCCAGGGTGGAGAAGCGCTGGAAGACCCGCACGGGGTCATCGGAGCTGAGCACGGTGACGGCCGAGCCCAGGCGGATGCGCGTGGTGCGGCCGGCGATCGCCGCCAGGACCGTCTCGGGCGAGGAGATGGCGAAGTCGGCGCGGTGGTGCTCGCCAACGCCGAAGAAGTCGACGCCCACGCGATCGGCCAGCACAGCTTCCTCGATCACGTCGCGGATCACCTGGGCGGGCGGCAGCAACGCGCCGTCGGCGCCGCGCGTGACGTCGCCGAAGGTGTCCAGGCCGAGTTCGAGCATGGGTCGTCCTTGTCTTCTTGTGCGGTGAGTTCTTGAGGGGTCTTCGGTCTGGACCTTGAGACCGTAACGCCGGTCGGGCTAGTTCAGCCGGCGCTTCTTGAGCAGGCTGTTGCGGTCTATGGAGCGCACTTCCATTTCGAACACGTCCTCCTCGCGCAGCACGCGCAGGGGGATGGACGCGCCCGCCGGGCCTTGGGCCCACAGCTGGCCGTAGAACTCCGCCAGGTTCGACACTTCGATCCCGTCCACCGCCAGGATCACATCGCCGGGGCGCAGTTCGGCGCGGGCGGCCGGGCCGCCGGGCGAGACGCCGACGACCACCACGGTTCCGTCCAGCTCCTGGGCGAAGACGCCCAGCCAGGGCCGGGGCGGATGGGCGGGGCGGCCGCGCGCCAGGTCGTCGAGGATCGGCGGCAGAAGATCGATCGGCACGTACATGTTGATCGCCTTGGCGCCGTGCTCGGTGCGCCCTTCCAGGCTCAGCGATCCCAGCCCCACCAGGTCGCCCTTGGGGCCGATCAGGGCCGCGCCGCTCCAGTGCGGGTGGGCGGGCTCGGCGATGATGGCGTCCTCCAGCAGGTACTCCCAGTAGCCGGCGAAGGGCATGCGGGCCAGGACCTGACCGGCCATGGCGTGCGAGCGGCCGCCGGCCCCTGCGGCGATCACCCCTTGGCCGGTGTTCAGGTCGCGGGCGCTGCCCAGCGTCATCACCGGCAGGTTCAGGGGCTCCAGCGCCTGGACCAGACCAAAGCCCGTCTGGCTGTCGATCCCCAGCACATGGGCGGGCACGCGGCGGCCGCTGTTGAGGGTCAGGGTGACGTCGGCGGCCTCGGTGACCAGGTAGGCCATGGTCAGCACCAGGCCCTCGGGACCGATGACCACGCCGTTGCCCAGCCGTTCGGTTCCCAGGATGCCTGCGGTGTAGGCGTCGGGCGGCACGGTGGCTTCGAGGGCGACGACCGCCGACAGCGCCCGATCCAGATCGAATCGATAGGCGTCGGCCGTCGGCCTCAGCCGCGCTTCGACTTCGTGACCCTGGAACGGTGAGCTCAAGCCAATCTCCTGTTTAAGACTGGAATCTGGGCTCGCCGACGCGTCGGACAAGGGGGCGGGGCTCACGTCTCCGTATTTGCTGGCGCAGCATTGCGGCGTTTTGTCCCTTTTTTGGTGAAATCGACGCCAAGGGGCTTGCGAAATCCAATGGTACCGCTACCTAGGTCCTCGTGAGGCGCGTGTCGCCTCTGCCCTTCCTGGGCGTTTCCTCCCTAATGAACTGGCCCGGCCGCAAGGCCGGGCCTTCTTTTTTGGTCCCTACCGGAACGTGCGAAAGGTGACCGAGTAGCGAAGGGCGTCCAAGGGCGGGATCGAGTGTTCCCAGTCGGTGCGGCTGGGGCCGTCGAGCATATAGGCCGAGCGTGGCTCCACCCGGGCGGTGGCCCGGTCCCAGCCCTCACCGCGGCGACGACGCAAGCGAAATGGGCAGGCGGCCAGAAGCGATACGCCGGCGATCTCGCGGAACTGCGGCCGATCGCGATGCCAACCGATGCCCGCGCCGGGCGCGTATTCCAGCACCAGCACCTGCCGGAAGGCCTCGGCCTCCAGGCCTGAGAAGGCCGCCACCTTGTCGCGCAACGGCAGCAGGAAGTCGGGAATGGCCGCGGCGGGCTCCAGCACGTGCCGCGCGAAGTCGTAGCGCCAGCCGAACGACACCACCCGCCGCGCGCCGGTGTAGCCGTGGAACTCGAACGGCTTGAACGGCAGCGCCTCTATGTGGCGGACCAGGGCCTGCTCCTCGTCCCGGCCGATCAGTTCGGGCCGATAGCGGAAGCCTTCGGGCATGGCGGTGGTGGCGGGACGATCCGGCGGCAGGTCGAAGAGGCTGGGCTGCAGGCTCGGCGCGAAGGTCGGG
The DNA here is from genome assembly GCA_017745235.1 of Caulobacter sp. GTDB lineage: Bacteria > Pseudomonadota > Alphaproteobacteria > Caulobacterales > Caulobacteraceae > Caulobacter. The sequence goes on from JAGHZU010000009.1 coordinate 61,851, forward strand.
CCCGGAAAGGGAACAGGCATGGGAAATCCGGGATTGTTCCCATTATGTTCTGGTCCCGGACGTCAAAGTCAAGCGCATCCTTCATGCTCATCCCACGAAAGAGAATGAGCATGAAGGACATTACTCGATCGGTTCATGCGCGCCTTCGGCGCCGCGGATCCAGTAGCCGGCGGCCTTGATCCGGCGGGGATCGACGCCCCGGACCTCGATCAGGTGAGCGCGGAGGGCGCGGGCGACACGGGCCTCGGCGGCCACCCAGAAGAAACCCTCGCCAGCCTTGGGGATCACCTCGTCCAGGCGTGCGATCAGGGCCGCGGCGTCGTCCACGTCGACCTGGTCGCGCAGCACCCAGTGGGGGCTCCAGGCGGCCGGGGTCTCGAAGGTCTGGACGTCGGCTTGCGTCTCTACGATCGCCAGGCCGGATATCGTCAGGCCTTCGGGGGACTCTTCGACGCGGCGGCCGATGGCGGGCAGGGCGGTCTCGTCGCCGATCACGACCAGCCAGTCCACGGCCTCGGGCAAGAGGGTCGAGCCGCGGGGACCTCCGATCACCAGGGTGTCCCCGACCTTGGCCGCCAGGGCCCAGGCGGTGGCGGGGCCAGCGTCGTGGACGGCGAAGTCGATGACCAGGCGGCCTGCCGTCCGGTCGAAGGCGCGCGGGGTGTAGTCGCGCATGATCGTCTCGCCTCCGGGACCCGGGATCATCAGCTTGACGTGGTCGTCGGGGCTGGCGCTGGGGAAGTCGGTCAGGTCGGGCGAGCGGAACACCAGCCGCAGCATGCCGGGCGAAAGGCGCTCGACCGTCTCGACCACGCAGTCGCGGCGGCGGATGTCGTGGCGCATGCGGCGCAGGGCCCAGCGATCGGAGGCGGGCGTGGGGGATTGGGCGTCGTCGGCGGGCGTCATTCTTCGATCCGGTCTCGTTATATCGAAATCACAGATATATCGAAACCGTGTCGGGTCAAGGGCGGCCGGACGTGAAACCTCGCCCGGCCGCCTTCGCTGTTCTTCGACCTATTCGGCCGCGACCTGTTCGGGGGCGCGGGTCCAGCGATTCTCCGGAACCGGCAGGCCCAGGTGGCCGCGCAGGGTGTCGTGTTCGTACTCCGTGCGGAACAGGCCCTTGGCCTGGAGGATCGGCACGACCTTTTCGCGGAACAGGGCGAAATCGCGCGGACGAGTCACGTGCAGGATGAAGCCGTCGACGGCCCGCCCGACGAACCAGCGCTCGATCTCGTCGGCGATGGTCTGGGGCGAACCGACGAAGTTGGCGCGCCAGCGCCCGAAACGCTCGGCCGCCTGGCGCACGGTCAGGTTCTCGGCTTGGGCGATCCGCACGATGCGCTCGGCGTGGCCCTTGTAGCTGTTGAGGCTGAGTTGGCTGACGTCCGGGAACGGACCGTCCAGCGGGTATTGCTTGAAGTCGTGATAGCCGAAGGCGCGGCCGAGTTCGACCAGCAACTTGTCGATCTCGCGGCTTCCGGCCTGGGCCTCGGCCAAGGCCTGGGCCTCATCGTCGGTGTCGGCGATGATCGGGGCGATGCCGGGCAGGACGCTGATGTGGTCGGGATCGCGGCCCAGGGCCGCGGCGCGGGCCTTGAGGTCGGCATAGTACTCCACCGCGTCCTCGAAGGTGTCGACGCCGGCGAAGACGCCCTCGGCGATGCGCGCGCCCAGGTCGCGGCCCGCGCCGCTGACCCCGGCCTGGAAGATCACCGGCTGACCCTGGGCCGAGCGCGAGAGGGCCAGGGGGCCGGCCACGGAGAAGTGCTTGCCCTTGTGGTTGAGCGCATGCTGCTTGGACTTGTCCAGGAACACCCCGGCGGCCTTGTCGCGCGGGAAGGCGTCGTCCTCGTAACTGTCCCACAGGCCCTGGACCACGTCGACGAACTCGCCGGCCCGCTCGTAGCGCTCGCCGTGCTCGAAGTGCTGGTCGCGGCCGTAGTTGCGCGCGGCGCCCTCCAGGCCCGTGGTCACCACGTTCCAGCCGGCGCGGCCCTTGCTGATGTGGTCCAGCGAGCCGAACTGGCGGGCGACGTTGTAAGGCTCCCAGTAGGAAGTGGTCAGGGTGCCGACCAGGCCGATCTTCGAGGTCGAGACCGCCAGGGCCGACAGCAGCGTCAACGGCTCAAGGCGATTGAGGAAGTGGGGCGCGGTGTCCGGGGTGATGAATGGGCTGTCGACGATAAAGACCAGGTCGAACTTGGCGGCTTCGGCCAGCCTGGCGTTGTCGATGTACCAGTTGATGTCGATGCTGGCGTCGCCGGCGAGGTCGGGGTCGCGCCAGCGCGTGTGGTCAGTGCCCACCCCGGCCAGGATGGCGCCGAGCTTGAGTTGGCGTGCGGTGGTCTGGGTCATCTCGAAGCCTCCAGTGGAGTATCGAGGCTAGGGCGCGACCGGCCGGCGAGGATAACGAGCAGTGGTGAACCGTTCGATTTCGGACGTTCAATTCGCGCCGAAAAAATCCAGCTGAATCAAAGGCGGTCGGGTTTCCTGGCGTCGAGTGAAGAAAAACTGCCCCGCGGAGCTCAGTCGATCGAGGCAGATCTGGCCTGCCCGATCAGGTCGCGCAGCAGGGCGCGGCCCTTGGGCCAGGGGCCGTGGCCGGACTCCGCGTTGATATGGCCTGCGCGACCCAGGTCGATGAAGGTCGAGCCCCAGCCCTGGGCGAAGGCCTGGGCGCGATCGATCGAGACATAGGGGTCGTCACGACTGGCCACGACCATGCTGGGAAAAGGCAGGCGAGCGCGGGGGATCGGCGAGAAGCCCTCCAGCAGGCGGCCGGCGGGGCCTTGGCGATTGACGTCGGCGGGGGCGACCAGGAAGGCGCCGGCGATGCCGCGCGCGCCCCGGATCGCAGCCAGGTGGGCCACCAGGGCGCAGCCCAGGCTATGGGCGACAAGCACCGCGCCCGGCCGCCGCCGCACCGCCTCGACCAGGGTCGCGGTCCAGTCGCCAAGAGTCGGACGCTCCCAGTCGGCCTGCTCCACACGTTCGGCGCCGGGGATCGTGCGCTCCCAGTGGGACTGCCAATGGTCGGGTCCGGAGTTGAACAGGCCCGGCAGGATCAGGATCGGCGGGGCGGTGATCGTAGGGCGGCCGCTCGCCAGGGGCGGCGCGCGCGGCGGGCCGATCGGTGTCGGGGGATGGGGCTGGGACATGGACTGGAACTCGGGACCGGGGCGCCCGCCAGGCGAGCGTGATGACCTCAATCTCGACTTTCCCGACACCGGATTGAAATCAGATCAATTTAGTAGGGTTTTAGAGAAGCTGACGGACGACAAGCTTGGCTGTTATGGGAGCAGCTGCTTTGTCATTTTCCTGTCAGCCATCTGACCGGGTGAAAACGATAGAGCCGCAAGGCACGATGGCGCGCGCCGCGTTCCTGAGTCGCGCGCGTGTCTTCAGTCTCGGCCCATCGCGGGTCCTTCGAACTTCATGGGGTGCCCGCCTTGATCGATGAACCTCGGCGTCGTCTGTTCCGGACGGTCCTTGGAAGCGCCGGCGGCGCGGTCCTGGTGCTGGCCGTGGCCGCCTGCGGCGCGCACAAGGACGACAAGGCCGGCGGCAAGGGCGGTCGCGGGCAGGGCGGTCCCGTCGAGGTCGGCTATGTCGTCATGCAGCCCACCAGCGTGGCCCTGACCAGCGAGCTGACCGGCCGGACCGTGGCCTACCAGAGCTCGGAAGTGCGGCCCCAGGTCTCGGGCGTGATCGAAAAGCGCCTGTTCACCGAGGGCGCCCTGGTCCAGCGCGGCCAGCCGCTCTATCAGATCGATCCCAGCCTTTACCGCGCGGCGGTGAACCAGGCCCAGGCCGATCTCGAGAGCGCCCGCGCCAACCAGGAGGCCGCCCAGGCCCTGGCCGACCGCTACAAGCCCCTGGCCGCCATCGAGGCGGTGAGCAAGCAGGACTACACCAACGCCGTGGCCGCCGCCCGCCAGGCCGGAGCCGCGATCGCCCAGCGCCAGGCTGCGCTGGACACCGCGCGCATCAACCTGCGCTTCACCACCGTGCCGGCTCCGATCAGCGGCCGCATCGGCCGTTCGCTGTTCACGGTCGGCGCCCTGGTCACCACCAGCCAGGCCGACCCGCTGGCCACGATCCAGCAGCTCGACCCGATGTATGTCGACATCCAGGAATCCAGCGCCGACCTGCTGGCCCTGCGCCGGGCTTTGTCGGCCGGCGGGGCCACCCCGACAAGCGCCCAGGTGCGCCTGACGCTTGAGGACGGCAGCGAATACGGCCAGACCGGCGTCGTCGAATTCTCCGAGGTCGTCGTCGACCAGGGCACCGGCACGGTGACCCTGCGCGCGCGGATGCCCAATCCGCAGGGCCTTCTGCTGCCGGGCATGTTCGTCCGCGCCACCTTCGCCCAGGCCCTGGAAAGCCAGGCCTACCTGGTGCCGCAGTCGGCCGTGTCACGCGATCCCAAGGGCGTGGCGACCGTCTATCTCGTCGGACCTGACAACAAGGCCGTCCAGCGCAAGATCTCGGCGACCCGCACCCAGGACCAGTTCTGGGTGGTCAGCAAGGGTCTCGAACCCGGCGACAAGCTGATCACCCAGGGCCTGGGCAAGCTGAAGCCGAAGGCCGAGCTGAAGCCGGTTCCGGCCGACACGCCCCAGCACCTGAAGCCCAGGTCCAAGGACGGCCCCAAGGACGGCAAGGGCGCGTCCGGCTCGAAGGGCGGGTAGCCCGGCATGCTGTCTCGCGTCTTCATCGACCGGCCGATCTTCGCCTGGGTCATCGCCATCATCGTGATGCTGGCCGGCGTGGGGGCGATCACCCGCCTGCCGATCGCCCAGTATCCCGACGTGGCCCCGCCCCAGGTCTCCGTTCGGGCCACCTATCCGGGCGCCTCGGCCGAGGCGATCCAGAACAGCGTCACCCAGGTCATCGAGCAGTCGCTGACCGGCATCGACGGCATGATCTACTTCAGCTCGTCCTCGACCTCGCGCGGACAGGTGTCGATCACCGTCACGTTCGAGAAGGGCGTGGATCCCGACATCGCCCAGGTGCAGGTGCAGAACCAGGTTCAGCAGGCCATCTCGCGCCTGCCCGCCCAGGTGCAGCAGCAGGGCGTCGTGGTCCGCAAGTCCAATCCGGACAACCTGCTTCTGGTCGGCGTCTATGACGAGACCGACAAGATGACCAACCAGGACGTCTCCGACTTCCTGGTGTCGAACCTGCAGGACGACCTGGCTCGCACCCCGGGTGTGGGCGACATCAACGTCTTCGGCTCGCAGTACGCCATGCGCGTGTGGTTGAACCCGCAGCGCCTGGCCAGTTACGGCCTTATCCCCAGCGACATCATCACCGCCATCCAGAACCAGAACACCGAGGTGGCGGCGGGCGAACTGGGCGGCCAACCCCAGCCCGACACCCAGATGCTGAACGCCACGGTGACGGCGCAGTCGCGCCTGCAGACGCCGGAGCAATTCGCCAACATCATCGTCAAGGCGCAGCGCAACGGCGCCAACGTCAAGCTGTCGGACGTGGCCCGCGTCGAGCTGGGCTCGGAGAACTACAACGCCCGCAGCCGCGTCAACCGCCATCCGGGCGCGGGCATCGCGGTGCTGTTGGCTCCCGGCGCCGACGCCCTGAAAACCGCCGAGCTGGTCAAGGGCGTGGTCGAGGCCAAGTCCAAGACCTTCCCGCCGGGCCTGAAGTTCGCCTACGCCAACGACACCACCGACTTCATCAAGCTGTCGATCGAGGAGGTGGTGAAGACGCTGTTCGAAGCCATCGTCCTGGTGGTGCTGGTGATGTTCGTCTTCCTGCAGAACTGGCGCGCGACCCTGGTGCCGGCCATCGCCGTGCCTGTGGTGCTGCTGGGCACGTTCGCGGTGTTCTATCTGGCCGGGTTCTCGATCAACACCATGACCCTGTTCGGCCTGGTGCTGGCCATCGGCCTGCTGGTCGACGACGCCATCGTCGTGGTCGAGAACGTCGAGCGCCTGCTGCACGAAAACCCGGACATGACGCCGCGCGAGGCCACCATAGAGTCAATGAAGGAGATCAGCGTGGCTCTCGTTGCCATCGCCCTGGTCCTGTCGGCGGTGTTCCTGCCGATGGCCTTCTTCGGTGGCTCGACGGGCGTGATCTACCGCCAGTTCTCGGTGACGATCGTGGCGGCGATGGTGCTGTCGGTGCTGGTGGCGCTGATCCTGAGCCCGGCCCTGACGGCCACCCTGCTCAGGCAGAAGAAGAAGGGCGAAGATGAGCCCAAGGGCTGGTTCGAGCGCCGTTTCCCGGCGGCGGCCAGCCTGGTTCACCACGGCGCTCAGCGCTTCAACCTGGCCTTCGACGACACGGCCGAGCGCTACCGTCGCTCGGTGCGCGCGGTGTTCGATCGCAAGCGCCTGTTCCTGGCGATCTACGCGGTGGTCGTGGTGCTGCTGGGGCTTCTGTTCGTGCGTCTGCCGACGGGTTTCCTGCCGACCGAGGACCAGGGCAGCGCCCTGCTGCAAATTCGCCTGCCGGCCGGCGCCACCCAGGGGCGGACCGCCGAGATCCAGCGCATGGTCGAGCGCTACTTCGCCGAGAACGAGGGTCACAACGTCAAGACCATGTTCACCGTCAGCGGCGGCGGCGGCGGCGGCGTCAACGGCCAGAACACCGGCCAGGGCTTCCTGAATTTCACCGACTGGAAGAACCGCAAGGGCAAGGACAACAGCGCCGACGCCATCGTGGCCCGCGCCTCATCGGCCCTGTCGAACGTGCGCGACGCCCAGGTCTTCGCCCTGGTGCCGCCGGCCATTCGAGGTCTTGGCCAGTCCGACGGCTTCACCATGGAGCTGCAGAACGCCAGCGGCATGCCGCAGGCCGAATTCAACGCCGCGCGGGACAAGCTCCTGGCGGCCGCCAATCGCGATCCGGCGCTGAAGTCGGTGCGCCTGTCGGAGCTGCCGGACGTGGCGACCTTCAAGGTCATGCCCGACGCCCAGAAGCTGGCGGCCCTCGGCCTGACCCAGGCCGACGTCAACAGCACCCTCTCGACCGCGTGGGGCGGGCGCTACGTCAACGACTTCGTGGATCGCGGGCGCGTCAAGCGGGTCTATGTGCAGGGCGACGCCCCGTACCGGGCCGAGCCGTCCGACCTGGGCGCGTGGTTCGTGCGCGGCTCGTCGGGCCAGATGGCGCCGTTCTCCTCGTTCGCCACCACCTCGTGGTCCCAGGCCCCCACCACGATGTCGCGCTTCAACGGCATCTCCTCCTTCGAGTTCCAGGGCTCGGCGGCGGCGGGCGGCAGTTCCGGCCAGGCGATGGCCCGGATGGCGGAGCTGGCGGCCGAGATTCCCGGCACCTCGATCGCGTGGTCGGGCCTCTCATACCAGGAGCGGCTGTCCTCCGGTCAGGCCCCGCTGCTGTATGGCCTGTCGCTGCTGGTGGTGTTCTTGTGCCTGGCGGCGCTGTACGAAAGCTGGTCGATCCCCGTGGCCGTCCTGCTGGTGATCCCGTTGGGCCTGGTAGGGGCGGTCGCGGCGGTGACGCTGCGGGGCCTGATCAACGACGTCTACCTGCAGATCGGCCTGCTCACGACCATGGGCCTGGCGGCCAAGAACGCCATCCTGATCGTGGAGTTCGCCGAGCAGGCCGAACGGCGCGGCAAGTCGGTGATGGACGCGGCGCTGGAGGCGGCCAAGATCCGCCTGCGGCCGATCCTGATGACGAGTCTCGCCTTCATCTTCGGCGTGCTGCCCCTGGCCATCTCGACCGGGGCCGGGGCCAACAGCCGCATCGCCATCGGCACCTCGGTGATCGGCGGCATGCTGACGGCGACGATCCTGGCGGTTTTCTACATCCCGCTGTTCTTCATCCTGGTGCGGCGCGGCTGGCGCGAGGGCGCCAAGCGGCTGGGTCATGGCAAGCACGACGCGCCGCCCACCGCCCCCACGGAGTCCGTCTGATGCGCCGTATCCTCGCCCTGCTGGCGACCGCGAGCGCGCTGTCGGCCTGTTCGATGGAAAGCGCCTATGTGAGGCCAGCCTCGCCCGTTCCGGCGACCTGGCCCACGGGTCAGGCCTACCCGCCCCAGGCGGCCGAACCGCTGCCGGCGATCCGCTACGCCGACGTCTTCGCCGACGCGCGGCTGCAGACGCTGGTCGGCCAGGCGCTGGCCGACAACCGCGACCTGAGGGCGGCGACCGCCGACATCCTGGCCGCCCGGGCTCAGTACCGCATCCAGCGCGCCGACCGGTTTCCGAAGGTCAACCTGACCGGCCGTTACGTCCACGCCGGCGCCGACGACGACAGCGCGGCTCCGCGGTCCAGCAACTCCTACGACGCCGACATCGGGATAACGGCCTTTGAGCTGGACCTGTTCGGCCGTGTGCGCTCGCTGACCGGCGCGGCGCTGCAACGCTATCTCGCCACCGAGGAGGCCGCCCGGGCTACGCGCCTGACCCTGGTCGCCGATGTGGCCGAGGCGTGGCTGACCTATGCCGCCGACGCCAGCCTGCTGCGCATCAGCGAACAAACCGCCGCCAACGCCGAGCGAAGCGTGACCCTGACCCAGGCGCGCCTGCAGGGCGGGGTGGCTCCACGCACCGACCTTCGCCAGGCCCAGACCATACTGGCCACCGCCCGCGGCGGGGTCGCCGTCCAGCGCACCGCCGTGGCCCAGGATCTCAACGCTTTGCAACTGCTGGTCGGCGGACCGGTCGACCCCAGCCTGCTGCCGGGTTCGATCGAGGAGGCGGCGTCCACCTTCCGCCAACTGCCCGCCGGGGTCAGTTCCGAGGTGCTGCTGCGCCGCCCAGACGTGGCCCAGGCCGAGCACCAGTTGCGCGCGGCCAACGCCCAGGTGGGCGCGGCCCGCGCGGCCCTGTTCCCGACCATCTCGCTGACGACGACGCTAGGTTTCGCCAGCACGGCGCTTTCGGATCTCTTCAAGAACGGTTCGTACGGCTACACGGCCGGCGGCGGCGTCAGCTATCCGCTGTTCCAGGCCGGCGCAGGCCGGGCGGGCGTGGCCCAGGCCAAGGCCCAGCGCGAGGCCGCCGTGGCCGACTACGAAAAGGCCGTGCAGTCGGCCTTCCGCGAGACCGCGGACGCGCTGGCCCGCCAGGGCACGATCGCCGACCAGCTGGCGGCCGATCAACTGCAGCTGGAGGCGGCCAGCGACACCTACAGGCTGACCGACGAGCGTTATCGCGGCGGGGACCAGACCTTCCTGGCCAGCCTCGACGCCCAGCGTTCGCTTTATTCGGCCCAGCGTTCGCTTGTGGCGACCCAGCTGGTGGGCGCGATCAACCGCGTCGCCCTGTATCGCGCATTGGGCGGCGACGATACGGTCGGGACGGCTGGGGCTACTCCGCCGCGGTGAGGAGGGGCTGGGTCTTGGTCTGGGCCTTGGCGACGTAGAAGCCCACCACGATCTCCTCGCCCTCGCAACGCGCGAACACCGAGCCGCCATGCATCAGGGCCACCGCCTTGACGACCGCCAGGCCCAGGCCATGGCTGTCCTCGCTGCTGCTGCGCGAGGGGTCGGGGCGATAGAAGCGGTCGAACAGGCGCGCCAGGTGCGGTTCGGCGATCGGGCCGCCCCGGTTGCGCACGCCCAGGCAGACTTGCGAGCCATGATCCTCGATCGACACCTCGACCTTCCCCGGGCCCGCGCCGTGTCGGATGGCGTTGTCCAGGAGGTTGGTGATGGCCCGGCCCAACAGAGCCTGCTCGGCGGGCGCGTGGCCGTCCCCGCGCACCTCCAGGGTGACGTCGGCGTCCTCGAACAGGATGTCCAGGAATTCGGCGGTCTTGTGGGTGAGAGCCGCCAGCGAGGTCGGAGCCAGGTTCTCGGCCACGGCGCCCTGGTCGGCGCGGGCCAGGAACAGCATGTCGTTGATGATCGCCCGTAGCCGTTCCAGCTCCTCCAGGTTCGAAGCCAGCACCTCCTGGAATTCGTCGGCGGCGCGAGGGCGCGACAGCACCACCTGGGTCTGGCCGATCAGGTTGCCAAGCGGGGTGCGCAGTTCGTGGGCGACGTCGGCGTTGAAGGCCGCCAGCCGCTCGTAGGCATGCTGGAGGCGCTCCAGGGCCCCGTTGAAGGCGGCCGTCATCGTGCGCAGCTCGGCGGGCAGGGCGTCGTCGGGGAGGCGCATGCCCGGGTCGTTGGGATTGAGGCCGCTGGCGTGCCAGGACAGCTTCTCCAGCGGCGCCAGCCCCTTGCGGGCGATGGCCCGGCCCAGCAGGCTGACGGCGATGATCGCCGTCAGCGACACGGTCAGCACCGCCAGGCCCAGGGCCAGGCTGGTGGCCCGCACCGGCGCCAGGTCCGAGGCGATGATGAGGTTCACGTCCGGGCGCTGGCCGTTGGCGGGAATGTGCTTCTTGACCGCCAGGAAGGTGCGGCCGGCGAACTTCACGCACTGCGAGCCGTCGGCGTTCCTGGCGATGCGCGCGTCGGCGGGCCAGTCGCGGCCGAACCGGTAGCGCGGGTCCGGGGCCTGAACGATGTAGCGCAGGCTGTCGTTCTGCGGGGTGAAGGACTCCAGCTTCTCTGTCAGGAAGGACCAGCGCGCCGGTTGGCTGTTGCGCTGGACCAGCGGAGCGATGATCTCCAGACGCGCGCGCAGTTCGTCGGCTTGGTGGTGGCGCAGCTCCACGCTCTGGAACGCGAACAGGGCCACCCCCGCCAGGGTGGAGGCCACCGCAGTGGCGACGGCGAACATCAAGGTCAATCGGCCGACGATCGAGGAGGTGTTCATGCGGCGTCCTCGGGGCGATGCTCCAGAACATAGCCCATCCCCCGGATCGTATGCAGGAGCTTGCTCTGGCCCGGCCCGTCCAGCTTGGCTCGCAGGCGCTTGATCGCCACCTCAACGACGTTGGTGTTGGTGTCGAAATTGATGTCCCAGACCAGCTCGGTGATCGCCGTCTTGGAGACGATCTGCGACTGGCGACGGGCGAGCACGGCCAGCAGGGAGAACTCCTTGGCCGTCAGCGCCAGGCGACGGCCGGCCCGCGTGGCGCGGCGCGCCACCAGGTCCAACTGCAGGTCATCGATGACGATCATCGTCGATTCGCTGCGGCCCCGCCGCATGATCGCCTGCAGGCGGGCCAGCAATTCCAGGAATGAGAACGGCTTGACCAGGTAGTCGTCGGCGCCCGCGGCCAGGCCCTTGAGGCGATCGTCCACGCCGTCGCGCGCGGTCAGCATGATCACGGGCGTGTCGCGTTTCAGGCGCAACTGCTGCAGCAGCGCCACCCCGTCGATCTCGGGCAGCATCACGTCCAGCACGATGGCGTCGTAGTCAGAGGTCTCGGCCAGGTGCAGGCCGTTGACGCCGTCGAAGGCGAAGTCGACCCGGTAGCCCTGTTCGGTGAGGCCCTTCTGCAGGTAGGCGACCGTCTTGGGTTCATCCTCGATGATGAGGATCTTCATGTTGCTCCTGCCGCGCTCCGCCCTTCGGGCCGCGCCATGCTTGGCCGAGCCTGGCGCGAGAGAAAAGACCCTAGCGTCTGATCAGGGTCAGCCGGCTGTCAGAAATATGACAAAGCCGACCCGAAAAGGCGCGGCGGTCTGTCTGGCTTCGCGGAAGGGGCGGATACGGTGCTGGCTCAGGCGCGCTTGCTGGGAGCGGGCCGCGTGACGACGTAGGCCGCGCAGGCCCCGATGATCCCGCCCACCAGCAGCAGCAGCGGCCAGCGCGGATGAGCGCCCCACCAGAACAGCGACAGGCCCGCAGCCATGCCGACGCAGGCCATGATCTTGCCCGTGCGCGGGATCGCCTTCTCCTTGCGCCAGGCGCGCAGGGTGGGACCGAAGCGCGGATGGTCCAGCAGCCAGCGTTCCAGGCGCGGGGACGAGCGGGCGAAGCAGGCGGCGGCCAGGATCAGGAAGACCGTCGTGGGCATCAACGGCACGAAGGCGCCCACAAAGCCAAGGGCTACGCAGAGCAGCCCCGCCGCCAGCCAGATCCAACGGGCGGCGGGCCTGCGCTGCTTGGACTCGATGCTTGGGGAGGAGGGATCAGGCGAAGGCGTCATCGACCAACTCGCGAACCCGGCGAAAGGCGGCCGTCGCGCCATCGATCGCCCGCTGCTCCTGCGCGTCGTCGAAGGGAAGGGCGTCCAGCGCGTCGGTGAACTGTCGCCAGTGGCGGGCGCGTCCGTCCGGATGTCCGGCCAGATGGCGGGCGCCGAAGGTCTCGTCCAGGCCCAGACCCGCGGCGGCCTTGAACAGGAACGCCGCGCCGAGATTGGAGCCCTCGGCCACGTACAGCCAGCCCAAGGCGGTGGGCAGGTCGGCGGCCTTGTCGCTGAACAGGGGGGCGGAGTCGACGGCGGGCAGGGGCTGGCCCAGGTCCAGCATGTCCCGCGTCAGCTGGTCCAGGCGCCGGCGCCCGGGCAGGTCGGGAACAAGGGCGACCAGGCGCGGATTGGCGTAGAGAGGGGCGAGGCCACGGTGGAACAGATACTGCACCCACAGGAACCGGCCGTAGCGCTCACGGTCGCGAAACGGCTCGGCGGCCATGATGCGGCTGTCCAGCTGCTCGTGGGTGCTGCGCGTCGACGCCTTCAACCGCTTGGCGCGGGACAGGTCGAGAACCGGGACGTGAGCGTTCATGGAGGCCTTCCAGGCGTCGGGAGCCGAACGAGGCGATCCGCGACCATGCCGCGCCAGCGCCTCGATGCGAACAACGATCCAGGCGCCGCGCTTTTCGGAAGAAAACGCCAACGCGACCATAGCCTCGCCGGAACGGGCGGCGAAAACAAGACTTGTTGAGAACAGCTCTCAGAATGCCTGGGCTGCGCGTTGGGGAGGAGCGCTTCGAGCCGAACGGTCGAGAGCCCGCCGCTACTGAAAAGCGCCGATCTCGTCGTAGTCGGTCGAGACGCTGAGCGCGCCCCAGCGCTCGAGCTCGGCCAGCCGGCTCCGGTCGGCGGCGCTGATCGCGGCGATCGCGTCGCTGCCCAGGGGCAGGCGAAGCGGCGGCTCGTCCATGGCCGCGACTTGCAGGATCACCTGGGCGGCCTTCTTCGGATCTCCGGGCTGGCGGCCGTCGTACTGGGCCTGCATGCGCGCGGCGCGGCCCACCACGGCGTCGTACTCGGCGCGTCCGGCCACCAGTCGCGTCGAGGCGCCGGCGAAGTCGGTGCGCAAGCCGCCCGGCTCGATGATGGTGACCTTGACGCCGACCAGGTTCATCTCCTGGGCCAGGACTTCGGAGAAACCTTCGATCGCCCACTTCGCCGCGGAATACGCCGCGCGGCCGGGCGCACCCAGGCGTCCGCCCACCGACGAAACCTGGATGAAGCGGCCCGAGCGCTGGGCGCGCATCAGGGGGATGGCGGCCTTGGTCACGATGATCGCGCCGAACAGGTTGGCGTCGATCTGGCGACGGAAATCCTCGAGCGCAGTGTCCTCGACCGAGCCGATGTCGCCATAGCCGGCGTTGTTGACCACCACATCCAGGCCGCCGAACGCCTCGACCGCCAGGGCCACGGCGCGGGCTGCGGCGTCGGAGTCCGTGACATCCAGTTCGGCCAAGCGGACGGCCGGCCCATGGCGTTCGACCAGGTCGCGCAGCGCGTCGGGGTCGCGGGCGGTGGCCACAACCCTGTGGCCGGCGTCCAGGGCGGCTTCGGCCAGGGCGCGGCCCAGGCCGCGCGACGAGCCGGTGATGAGCCATCTTTGGGACATTTGCATTCTCCTTGGGCTTCGGGTTCGTCGTGCGGCCTGGATGCGGAGGGTTATTTGTCGGCCGCGGCCGCTTCGATCAGCGTGGCCACGTCGTGGGGGTGCGAGATCATCACCACGTGCGAGGCGCCGGGGATGGCGACCACCTTCCTGGCGTGGGCGCGCTCGGCCATCCACTTCATGGCGGCGGGCGGGATGTTGCGGTCGGCCTCGCCATAGACCCACCACGACGGCAAGGTCTTCCAGCTGGTGACGACGGCCTTCTCGGCGCCGGCCGCGTCGGTCAGCGGGCGCTGGCCCACGGCCATCAGCCTGGCCTTGGCCAGCGGCACGTCGGCGGCGAACTGGGCGGGGAACTTGTCCTGCTGGATGTAGAGGTCATGCGCGCCGCCGGGCAGGTCGACCGGCTTGTCCAGGGTGGGGGGCAGGGTGCTGCCGGGGAACTTGCCGGTCAGGTCGAAGATGGTTTCGCCGACCTCGGGCGCGAAGGCGGCGACATAGACCAGCGACTTGACGTTGGCCGCGCCGTCGGCGGCGGCCGAGATCACCGCGCCGCCGTAGGAGTGGCCGACGAGGACGACGGGGCCGGGAATGGAATTGATCACCGTGCGCACGGCGGCGGCGTCGTTGGCCACGCCGCGCAGCGGGTTGGCGGCGGCCACCACGTGATAACCATCGCGCGTCAGCTCGGCGACGACGCCGTCCCAGCTGCTGGAGTCGGCGAAGGCACCATGCACCAGCACGACGGTGGGCTTGGCGCCGGCGGCATGGGCGCCGGTCGCTCCAAACGCGGCGAGGGCGCAGGCCAGGACGAGGGCTTTCTTGGACATGTGAGGTCTCCGTGAAACAGGCTTGGGAGGAAAGCGCGGCGGACTAGCCGAAGGTGAAGACGTAGGCGCGGGCGCCGGGGTCGAGAAACTCGATCTCGAAGCTGCGGTCTTGTACGGGACGGGTCTGGCGCACCAGCTGGTGCATGCGCGGCTGGCGAACCACTCCCGAACCGTCGGGTGCGACGTCCCAGCCGTGATCCGGGCCCGGCGCGGCGCCGTCGATCCGCACACGGTAGCGGACAGGCCTGTCCGGCGCGCTCGGGGCCAGGACCATGTGCAGGTCGCGGGCGTGAAAGCGATGGGCGATCCGGGCCGAGGGCTCGGCGCTGGTGGCGAACTCCTCGCCCGCGCTCCAGGCGCCGGCCAGGCTCCAGCGGTTCAGCGGCAACTGGGGGGGCGCGTGGTAGACGCGCTGCACGTCGGGGCGAAGGCCTCCCGGTGATGCGAAGGCGTCGGCCTGCCCGTAGCCGATATAGGTCTCGCCCGAGCCCAGTTCCCGCCAGTCGGCGGCGGCTTCGGGACCGACGTCGGAGATCGGCGACAGGCCGACGGGCACGCCCGCGCCGCCGGCCTGTCGCAGCAGGGTCTGGATCAGGCGCTCGGAACGATCGTAGCCGCCTTCGCCGTCGACATGGCCGTGCGCCTTGCCGTCGCCGCCGATGAAGTAGAAGGCTGGCCAGGCGTTGTTGCCGAACGCGTTCCAGATGCGGCGCTGGCTGTCCAAAACCACCGGGAAGTCGACATGCAGGTCGCCGACCGCCTGGCGTACGTTGGCGAGATCCTTCTCGAACGTGAACTCGGGCGTGTGCGCGCCCACCACGACCAGGCCATGGTCGCGATAGCGCGCTTGCCAGGCCCGCAGGTAGGGCAGCACCCGCAGGCTGTTGATGCAGGAATAGGTCCAGAAGCACACCACCACGACCTTGCCGCGCAGGGCGGCGGCGTCGAGCGGGGCGCTGTTCAGCCAGGGCCCTGAAAGTCTGAGGGCGTCGAGCGCGGGCGCGGGTTCAAAGACGCGCGCCATGGCCTGGCGCGCCGGCGGCAAGGCCAGCACGCCGCCCAGCGACAGCGGGACCAGTCCCGCCGCCGCGCCCTTCAGCCAGCCGCGCCGCGAGGGCCCGTCGGGCGAGGACGACATCGGCGACGTCTTGCCGGTGCGCCGGGGGTGGAGCTGAGTCATCGGCGTGTCCTGTTAGCGGAAGCTGCGGAAGGCGGCGCGAACCTCTTCGGCGAACAGCTGCGGCTGCTCCCAGGCGGCGAAATGGCCGCCGTTCGAGACCTCGTGGAAGTAGAAGAGATTGGCGTAGGCGCGGTCGGCCCAGGTCTTGGGCGCGCGAAAGATCTCGCCGGGGAAGACGCTGACGGCCACCGGCAGGTCGATGACGCCTCGGGCGTTGAAGTTGTTGGTGTGGTCCTCCCAGTAGATCCGGGCCGCCGAGGCACCCGTGCCGGTCAGCCAGTACAGCGAGAAATCGTCCAGGATCTCGTCCCGGGTCAGCACCTTCAGCGGATCGCCGCCGCTGTAGGTCCACTGCGAGATCTTCTCGTACATCCAGGCGGCCATGCCCACGGGCGAGTCCACCAGCGAGTAGCCGATGGTCTGGGGCCGGGTGTTCATCATCGCCGCATAGGCCGAGTTGTCTCGATAGAAGGCCGCCAACTGGTCGAACGCGCCGCGTTCCTTCGCCGTCAGGCCGGCGGGGGCGGGATCGCCGGCGGCCAGGATGTGGGCGATCTCGGCGGGCACGACGGCCGGCATGTTCAGGTGGATGGCGACGAGGCCTGGGACCTTCTGCAACGCCATGCGCTGGGAGATCACCGAGCCGCAGTCGCCGCCCTGCGAGACATAGCGCTCGTAACCCAGCCGCAGCATCAGTTGCGACCAAGCGCGGCCGATGTGGTCGGAGCCCCAGCCCGGGACCTTGGGCTTGGCCGAGAAGCCGAAGCCCGGGATCGAGGGGATGACCAGATGGAACGCGTCCTCGGCCTTGCCGCCGTGGGCCGTGGGGTTGGTCAGAGGATCGATGGCCTTGAGGAACTCGAGGATCGAACCGGGCCAGCCATGGGTCAGGATCATCGGCAAGGCGTCTCGATGCCGAGACCGGACGTGGATGAACTGGATGTCCAGGCCGTCGATTTCGGTCACGAACATCGGCAGGGCGTTCAGGCGCGCCTCGACCTTGCGCCAGTCGTAATCGCCGGCCCAGTAGCGCATCAGCGGCTCCAGGGCCTGGCGACGCACGCCTTGGCTGTCGTCGCTCACCGGCTCGGCGTCGGCCCAGCGGGTGGCGGCGATGCGGCGTTTCATGGCGACGATGTCGGCCTGCGGGATCGCCGCCTTGAAGGGACGGACCGCCGCGCCGCCGGCTTGGGCCTGTGCGGCGGTCGAGACCAGGGCGGCCGCGCCGATGGCGGCCACCCCGCCCAGCACGTCGCGACGGCTGGCCAGGAGGCCCGGGGGAAGAAGAGGGTTGGACACGTTCGTGCTCCGGTCAGAACTACTGTGCGTTGCGATGGAAGCTTGCGCTGCTCGGTCGGGGAGAGCGCGTTATCCGGCGTGACGCCCCGTTAGGGCGCGTAGCGGGTGAAGACGTAGTCGCGGTCCTTCACGCGCGCGGCGTGGCAGGCGAAGCAGGTTTGGTGCTGGGCCTGGTCGACCGGCTTGCCGTCGATGAAGCGGCCAAAGCCCCAGCCGCCCGTGGAGGCGTAGCGCTTGGAGTCCTTGACCATCACCTGGACCGTGGTGGCCGCGCCCGGGATCGAGGCCGGGGCGAAATCGGGCGACGGGGTGTGTTTCCAGGCCAGCTTCACCAGCACGGCGCCGTCGGGGAATGGCAGCTTGCCCGCGCGATAGGCGTCCAGCGCCTGCCTGTTGCCGACCACGGCGCGCAACTCGTCCAGGGGCGCGGCCTCCTGGGCGGGACCGACCAGAACCCAGTCGCGATAACCCGCCGGGATGCGCACGCCGTAAATCGGCGAGGGGGCCGACGTCGTGGGCGGCGGGCTCCAGGCGCCGTCGGCCCAGGCGAGGCCGGCGACCGTCACCGCGACGGCGCCGGCGAGGAAGGGAAGGCCAGGCTTCATCGCGGGCGCTCCTAAAGCTTGTCGGCGTCGATCACGGCCTGGGCGAAGGCGGCGGGGGCCTCCTGCGGCAGGTTGTGGCCGACGCCCCCGGTGATCAGGCGATGGGCGTAGGGGCCCTTGAACTTGGCGGCGTAGGCGGAGGGATCGGGGTGCGGGGCGCCGTTGGCGTCGCCTTCCATCGTGATGGTCGGGATGGTGATCGCCGGACCCGTGGCCAGCTTGGCCTCCAGGTCGTCATACTTGGCCTCGCCCTGCGCCAGGCCCAGCCGCCAGCGGTAGTTGTGGATCACGATGTCGACGTGGTCAGGATTGGCGAACGAGGCGGCGGTGCGGGCGAAGGCCGCGTCGTCGAAGGCCCATTTCGGCGAGGCCAGGGTCCAGATCAGCTTGGCGAAGGCCGCGGTGTTGGCTGCGTAGCCGGCTCGGCCGCGCTCGGTCGCGAAGTAGAACTGGTACCACCACTGGAACTCGGCGGCCGGCGGCAGCGGCGCCTTGTTGGCCTGCTGACTGCCGATCAGGTAGCCGCTGACCGAAATCAGCGCCTTGCACCGCTCGGGCCAGAGGGCGGCCATGATGTCGGCGGTGCGGGCGCCCCAGTCGAAGCCGGCGACGATGGCGCGCTTGATCCCCAGGGCGTCCATCAGGGCGATGCCGTCAACCGCCAAGGCCGCCTGCTGGGCGTTGCGCCGGGTTGCAGCAGACAGGAAGCGCGTCGTGCCATGGCCGCGCAGATGTGGAACGACGACACGGTAGCCGGCGGCGGCGAGACGGGGAGCGACCTCGGCGAAGGCGTGGATGTCGTAGGGCCAGCCGTGGAACAGCAGGACGACGGGACCGTCGGGGGGACCCATCTCGACATAGCCGATGTTCAACGTTCCGGCGTCGACCTGCTTGAGCGGGCCGAAGTCGGTCGAGGCGATGGGCGCGGGCGTGGCGGCGCGGCCGGCCCCGGCCAGCGGGGCCAAGGCGGCGGCGATGACCGCAGCGCCGACCAGGCGACGGCGCTGCGGATCGGTGTCCTGCGGGGAAAGGGCGACGGGCATGGCGGCGGTCCTCGAGGTTGCGTCGACCGAAGGCTAGGCCCGCCGCCGAGAGAACGGCGTTAGGTCGTGTGAGCGCGGGTGATCCGCTGAAGGGCGCCGCTTCCGGTCAAAGAGAAGTAGGCGGCGCAGGGTGGTGGGATCCGTGCGAAATCACGCTGGCTCACACCGCCTAACTGGCGCGTCCATCCAGGGCCGTCATGCTGGAGCCGTGAAAGCCCGGCGGTCGCCCGGACGCGCCATGCATGCGGGGCCGCATCGGAGGCTTTAGTCGAAGTGAGGCGAGATGATCGGCAGAACCGGCGCTGAACAGCGGCCGGAAGTCCAGCGGGCGCTCCTGAGGGTCCGCGCTTCCGAGAACGCCTGCAACCTGCGGGACGTCGATGCGATCGTCATGGACAACAGCATCGACTGCCAATGGCGGCTGCGCAGCGAATATCTTTGGGGACGCGAACAGATCCGCGCCCACCTGACCCGCATGTGGCGCGGTCAGGTCGAGTGCCGGACCGTCAGCGAGCTGTGGGCCGCCCAGGACGATCATGTGGCCATCCGCTTCGTCCACGAGTTCAAGGACGACAGCCGCACCTGGTTTCGCGCCCACGGGGCCGAGACCTGGGAATTGAACGCCAGCGGGCAGATCCGTCGCCGCTTCACCAGCGTCAACGAGCACATCATCCCAGAGCACGAGCGGATGCTGCGCTGGCCGCTGGGCGTACGGCCCGACGATCATCCGGCTGTGTCGGAACTGGGGCTCTAGCGGTTCAGGTCCCGGCCGTGGCCCGCAAGGTCTTGCCCCCTGGTCTCGGGGATCAGGGCGACGGCCGCCAGCACCACGACATAGGCCGAAGTGGCGTATAGCCCGATGGCGTGCGCCAGCCCCATCGTCTCGACGCGCAGCCCGATCAGCACCGGCATGCCGCCCGCCAGGCCGCGGCCGACGTTGTAGCAGAAGCCCAGGCCCGAGCCGCGCATGCGGGTGGGAAACAGTTCGCTCAGCACCGGGCCGATGGCGCTGAACATGCCCAGGGCGAAGAAGCCCAGCGGAAAGCTGAGGATCAGAAGCGCCATATCCGATACTGGCGACGCCGTGCACGCCAGTACCGTCACGGCGCCGCCCAGGGCGAAGCCGGCCAGGGTCGCCCGCCGCCCCGCCACATCGCCCAGCCAGGCGCCGGCGAGGTAGCCGAACAGCGAACCGGCCACGATGACACCGAAATAGGCTCCGGCGGTCGCGGTGGAGAAGCCCCTCTCGGCATGGAGCATCGCCGGCCACCAGGTGGCGATCGACCAGTAACCGCCGTGCATGCCCGTCGCCAGCAGGCTGCCGCGCAGCGTGGTCGACAGCCGTCCGCCGCCGAAGATGGCGGTCCAAGGCGTCTTGCGGCGTTCGGCCAGGAACATCGCCGGGTCGTGCAGGCGAACGCGCACGAGGAAGATGGCGATCATCGGCGGCAGTCCGACCAGGAAGGTCACGCGCCAGCCCCATTCCGCCGGCAGCAACGCCAGGGCCATGGCCGAGATCGAGGCCGCCAGGCCCCAGCCCAAGGCCCAGGCGCTTTGAACGGTTCCCACCACGCGGCCGCGCACCTCGGGCGAGACGACTTCGGCCACGAACACCGCCCCGGCCGCCCATTCGGCCCCGAAGCCCAGCCCTTGCAGGGCGCGGGCGATCAGCAACTGCCCGAAGTTCTGGGCCAGACCACAGAGGCAGGACGAAACGCCGAGCCAGAGGATCGTGATCGTCAGCACCCGCACCCGGCCGAAGCGGTCGGCCAGGGTTCCCGCGGCCCAGCCGCCCAGGGCCGAGCAGGCCAGGGTGACGCTCGCCAGCAGGCCCGCCTGGGCGTGGCTCAGGCTCCATAGCGCCAGCAGGGCGGGCATGATGAACGCGTAGAGCTGGACGTCCATGGCGTCCAAGCCGAAGCCCGCATAGGTCGTCCAGAAGGCCCGGCGGGCGTTCCCGTTGAGATCGCGGTACCATCGGGGCGTCATGAGGCGGTATGAGCATGCCGCGCAGATCTTGTATAGGTTCGGCCGCGCCGGGCTTCTCGCGCCGGTCGGATGTGAGGCTCACACCGCCTCACGGAAGCTAACTTGCGCGCGGAGCCGGCAAGGTCGACATCTGGCTGCGAACGAACCGAAGGGTGTAGAGGCGGCCGCACGGCGAAGCATGCGACAGGCTGTGGAAAGCACTTCCCCCGTTCCCGAAGTCCAGCCGCCCGCCCAGGGGCGGCTCGCGTTCGGCCGTTTCGTGCTGACGCCGGGCGAGCGGCTCCTGGTCCGCGACGGCGCGCCCGTCGAAATCGGCGGCCGTTCGCTGGACCTCCTGCTGGCCCTGGTGACCCAGCCGGGCAGGGTGTTGTCCAAGCGCGACCTGCTCAAGCGCGTCTGGCCCGACGTGGTGGTTGAGGACGCCAGCCTGCGCTTCCACATGGCCAACCTGCGCAAGCTGCTCGGCGACGGCGAGGATGGCGCGCGGTTTATCAGCACTCAGGTGGGCGTCGGCTACGCCTTCGTCGCGCCTGTGCAGGAGCTGGCGGTTTCATCCCCGCCGCCGCCCGGCCTGACGGAAGCGCCCGTCGCGGGACGCCTGCCGGCGCGCCTTGCGCGGCTTATCGGCCGGGATGGCGACCTGCGCGCCCTGCTGGACCGGATTGGCGGCGGTCGGCTGCTGACCGTCGTGGGCGCGGCGGGTGTCGGCAAGACCAGCCTGGCGATCGAGGCCGGCCACGCGCTGGCCGAACGCTTCCCGGATGGAACCAGCTTCGTCGACCTAGCGGCCTTGGAGGATGACGCCCTGGTGGCTTCGGCCATCGCCGCCGCCCTGGGCATCACCGTCCAGGCGGAGGATCCGCTGGTCGTCGTATTGGGCCACACCCGCGACCAGCAGCGGCTGCTGATCCTGGACAATTGCGAACACCTGATCGATGCGGTGTCGGCCATCGTCGAGCGGATGCGGGAAGCCTCGCCCGGGGTCTCGATCCTGGCCACCAGCCGCGAGCCCTTGCGCGTGCTGGGCGAGCAGGTGCACTGGCTGGGTTCGCTGGACTATCCGGCCGAAATCCCCGGCCTGACGCGCGAGCAACTGCTGGCCCATGCGGCGGTGGAACTGTTCGTGGAGCGGGCGGCGGCGGCGGGCGGCGTTTCCGAGTTCGACCTGGAGACGCTTCAGACCATCGCCGACATGTGCCGGCGGCTGGATGGCATGGCCCTGCCGATCGAACTGGCGGCGGTGCGCGTGGCCGCCCATGGCGTTCACGCGACGGCCAAGCTGCTGGGGGAGCGGTTCAGCCTGGCCTGGACGGGGCGGCGCACGGCGTTGCCCCGCCAGCAGACCCTGCAGGCGACGCTCGACTGGAGCTATGGCCTGCTTTCCGAACCTGAGCGGCGCACGTTCGAGCGTCTGTCGGCGTTCGTCGGGCCGTTTTCGATGGAGGCCGCGCTCGAGGTCGCGGCCGACGAGGCCTTGGGGGTCGACGTAGCCGCCGCGGCCCTGGACGAACTGACGGCCAAGTCCCTGATCTCGCCCGATCGCTGGGGCGACGCCAGGGGCTACCGCTTGCTGGAAATGACCCGCGCCTATGCCCGGGCCCGCCTGGCCGACCGGGGTGCGGCGGAGTGCGGCGCGACGGCGCGGCGGCACGCCGTCCATGTCCTGTCCGTGCTGGAGGCCGCCGAGACCCCGCGCAGCGAGTCAGGGGAGCGCGCCTCGAGCGACCTATCCGCCCAGTTGGGCAACATCCGCAGCGCGTTGGAGTGGAGTTTCGGACCTCAGGGCGAGGCCGCCCTGGCCGTTCCCCTCGCGGCGGCCAGCGCGCCGGTCTTCCTGAACCTGTCGCTTCTGGTGGAGTGTCGCACCTGGTGCGCCCGGGCGACCAGCCATCTCCAGGGCATGCATCAGGGAAGTCCGGTCGAGCTGGAGCTCCAGGCCGCGCTGGGCCTGTCCCTGATGTTCACCCGGGGCAACAGCGAAGCCGCCGACAAGGCCCTGCGACGGGCCTTGGAACTGGCCACCGCCCTGGAGGATCGCTGGAACCAGCTGCGGGTGCTGGCGCGCCTGCATATCTTCCACGAACGGATCGGCGATTTCGCCACGGCCTCGGGCTGGGCGGCGATGGCGGTCGAGGTGGCCGACGCGATCGGCGAATCCGAGGCCGTGTCGGTGGCCGCTTCGCTGTCGGGCGTGTCGCACCACCTGGCCGGGGACCAGACCTTGGCCCGGCGCGAACTGGAGAAGGCGCTGAGGCTCAGCCTGCCGTCGGAGCGCGGCCGGACGATCTATTACGGCTTCGACCATCGCAACCGCTCGGGCATCGGCCTGGCTCGGACGCTCTGGCTGCAGGGCCAGGTCGAGCGCGCCCGGCGGATCATGTCCGAAACCCTGCGCGAGGCTGAGCGCCTCGCCCATCCGGTGACCCACTGCATCGCCCTGGTCTGGACGCTGTCGATCCATCTGTGGGACGGGGACCTGGCCAAGGCCGAGGCCCGGATCGAGGCCTTCGCCCGACTGGCGGCCGTCAACGCCTTTGGCCCCTACATCGTCGCGTCGGGCGGCTTTCGGGGCGAACTGGCCGTGGGGCGAGGGCAGGGCGGGGAGGCGCTGGGCTGGATCGAAGAGAGTCTCGCCCGCCTGCACGCCGCGCGTTACGAGCTGCTCACCACCTCGTTCTCGATCGCGCTGGCCCAGGGGCTCGTTCTCGATCGCCGGCCGGCCGAGGCGCTGGAGGTGCTGGACGGCGCCATCGAGCAGTGTCGTGGCGATGGCGAACAGCTGTTCATGCCCGAACTGCTGCGCGTGAAGGCTTCCGCGATCGCGGCCGCCGGAAGGAGCGAGGCTACCGAGGTCGAGGCCTTGCTGGACGAGGCGGTGGATTGGAGCCGAAGGCAGGGCGCATGGGCCTGGGGGCTGCGTGCTGCAATCGACCTGGCGCGGTTGCGGATCGGGCTGGGGCGGCGAGATGAGGCCCTCGCCGCGCTCGAGACGGCCATCGGCGCGTTCGGGAG
The DNA here is from genome assembly GCA_017745235.1 of Caulobacter sp. Classification (GTDB taxonomy): domain Bacteria; phylum Pseudomonadota; class Alphaproteobacteria; order Caulobacterales; family Caulobacteraceae; genus Caulobacter. The sequence continues at coordinate 85,454 of JAGHZU010000009.1, forward strand.
CGGCGAGGAGACGCAGGATCTCCGCCAGGCGCGCAGCATCCTGTCGGACCTGCGGGCGGCGGATCGCTGAGGCGGTCGAGACGACGTCAGGCGGCGATCTTGTAGAAGGTCGCGGCGTTGTTGAAGAAGATGTCCTGCTTCTGCTCTTCCGTCAGGAAGGGGGCTGTCTCGATCGCCTGGACCGAAAGGCCGATCGCGTCGGGCCAGAACATGTGGTCCGAACCGAACATGACCCGCTTGCCGAAGCCCGCCTTGACCAACTGGCCCAGGATGTCGTGGAAGGCTGGCCTGGGCAGGAGCCAGGCCATGGCGCCGGTGTCGACGTTGACGTTCGGATAGACCATCAGGATCGAGATCGTTTCCTGCAGGTAGGGCCAGCCCGCGTGCATCAGGTTCAACCGCAGCTTCGGATGCTTGTTGAGCGCCTCCTCGACATATTCGGGATTGCCCAGCCGCGCCCGCGCGGTCCGGCAGCACGGATCAAAGGTCGTCCCGCCGGGCATGGAGCCGGTGTGCAGCGCCACGGGAATATCGAACGCCTCGGCCAGGGCCAGGTAGGGGTCGTACTTGGCGTCGCCCAACGTCAGGCCGGCATATTGCGAGGTCACCTCGCCCAGCACCTTGATCCTCCCGTCGGCGAAGGCCTTGCGCAGCGTGTCGAGCGGCGGCAGCGGCGTATCGTCCGAGCCACGCACCCCCGCGCCGGCCAGAAAGCGGGTCGGATCGCGGTCCACCCAATCGGTCGCCGCTTTCAGCCGGTCGCCGTCGCCGCCGCTGACCACGCCCTTGACGACGTTCCACCGCTTCATCTCGGCGATGCAGGCTTCCATGTGCTCCGCGCCATTGCGGATAGGGCTCCTGGCGCCGGTGATCGGGTTGACGATCGGATTTTCGAAGGCCGTCGCCGCCGGATAGGCGTGCATGTGCACGTCGATGATCCGGCGGGAGGGAGCTGGCGCGGCCGCGAATGCGCTTGAGGCGCCCGACGCGAACACCGCCGCGCCGCCGAGTTTCAAAAGGTCCCTGCGTCCGATGGCCATGGGGTCTGTCTCCGTTGCGAGACGACCTAGGCCGAGGCGGAAAGGACCGGCAATGACCTCGGAGGTCAGCGTGGCGCAGGCGTCACGGTCTATCCGGCCCCGCGCAAGGCGGGGCCGGAGCCGGCCGTTTCAGGCCAGGTCGAGCCGATCGGCGTTCATGACCTTGGTCCAGGCGGCCGCGAAGTCGCGCACGAATTTCTCGCGCGCGTCCGCACTGCCGTAGACCTCGGCGAAAGCCCGCAGCTCGGCGTGGGAGCCGAAGATCAGGTCCACGCGGGTGGCCGTCCAGCGCGGCGCCTTCGTCTTCCGATCGTGACCCTCGAACGCGTTCTCGCCGGTGGCTGTCCACTCGGTGGCCATGTCCAGCAGGTTGACGAAGAAGTCGTTGGTCAGCTGGCCGGGACGATCGGTGAAGACACCGTGCGGGGAGCCGCCGGCGTTGGCGCCCAGCACCCGCAGGCCGCCGACCAGCACCGTCATTTCCGGGCCGGAAAGGCGCAGCAGCTGGGCGCGATCGACCAGGGCCTCTTCGGGCGACATGAACTGGGGCCCGGCGCGGCGATAGTTGCGGAAGCCGTCGGAGATGGGTTCCAGCGGCGCGAAAGATGCGGCGTCGGTCTGCTCGGCCGTGGCGTCCATGCGGCCCGGCGCGAAGCCGACGTTCACAGGCGTTCCGGCGTCCTGGGCGGCCTTCTCCACCGCCGCGGCGCCCGCCAGCACGATCAGGTCGGCCAGCGAGACCTTCTTGCCGCCGGCGGCCGAAGCGTTGAAATCCTTCTGGATCGCCTCCAGCGTCGACAACACCTTGGCCAGGGCCGGCGGGTCGTTCACCGCCCAGTCCTTTTGCGGGGCCAGGCGGATGCGCGCGCCGTTGGCGCCGCCGCGCTTGTCCGAGCCACGCCAGGTCGAGGCCGAGGCCCACGCCGTCGAGACCAGCTCCGAGATCGACAGGCCCGAGCCCAGGATCTTCGCCTTCAGCGCGGCCACGTCGCCGCCGTCGATCAGCGGGTGATCCACGGCGGGAATGGGGTCCTGCCAGATCAGGGTCTCCTGGGGAACCAGCTTGCCCAGGTAGCGCTGCTTGGGACCCATGTCGCGATGGGTCAGCTTGAACCAGGCGCGGGCGAACGCGTCGGCGAACTGGTCCGGGTTCTGGTGGAAGCGGCGCGAGATCTTCTCGTACGCCGGGTCGAAGCGCAGGGAGAGGTCGGTGGTCAGCATCCGGGGCGTGTGCCTGCGCGACGGGTCGAAGGCGTCCGGAATGTCGGCCGGGGCGTTCTTGGCGCGCCACTGCTTGGCGCCGGCGGGGCTCTCGGTCAGCTCCCATTCGTAGTTGAAGAGGTTGTCGAAGAAGTGGTTGCTCCACTTCGTGGGGGTCTGGGACCAGATCACTTCCGGGCCGCCGGTGATGGCGTCGGCGCCGACGCCCGTGCCGTGCCGGCTCTTCCAGCCCAGCCCCTGGTCCTCGATGGCGCCGCCTTCGGGTTCGACGCCGACGAACGAGGGATCGCCCGCGCCGTGGGTCTTGCCGAAGGTGTGGCCGCCAGCGATCAGGGCGACGGTCTCTTCGTCGTTCATGGCCATGCGCGCGAAGGTGTCGCGGATGTCGTGGGCGGCGGCGATCGGATCCGGGTTGCCGTTGGGTCCTTCCGGATTGACGTAGATCAGGCCCATCTGCACAGCGCCCAGCGTCGGGTGCAGTTGGCGCTCGCCGCTGTAGCGCTCGTCTCCCAGCCACGAGCCCTCTGGACCCCAGTACAGTTCTTCCGGCTCCCAGGTGTCGGCCCGGCCGCCGCCGAAGCCGAAGGTCTTGAAGCCCATGGACTCCAGGGCGACGTTCCCGGTGAGGACATAGAGGTCGGCCCAGGACAGCTTGGCGCCGTACTTCTGCTTGATCGGCCAGAGCAGCCGGCGGGCCTTGTCCAGGTTGGCGTTGTCCGGCCAGCTGTTGAGGGGAGCGAAGCGTTGCTGGCCGCCGCCGGCTCCGCCCCGTCCATCGCTGATGCGATAGGTGCCCGCGCTGTGCCAGGCCATCCGGATGAAGAGACCGCCATAATGGCCGAAGTCCGCTGGCCACCAATCCTGGCTGTCGGTCATCAGCGCGTGCAGGTCGGCGATCACCGCGTCGAGATCGAGGGTCTTGAATGCCTCGGCGTAATTGAACGACCCGCCCAGCGGGTTCGATCGAGGCGAGTGCTGGTTCAGCGCCTCAAGGCGCAGGTTCTGGGGCCACCAGTCCCTGTTCATCCGGCCGCGGCCGTGTCCCACTGGGCATTGACCCTGAACGCCGTCTTCGACTTTCGCATCCATCGTGGTCGTCCTTCTGTTGGCGCCTTTCCCTATCCCGACGAACGCGAGGACAACCCCGCCAGAGCCATTGGGGAAATTGATTGTTCCTATCCTGGCCATAGAGTTTCCCTCTGCGAGGGCGGGCCAGCGGAATCGATCAGGGGCGGGCGCGCCCTCCTGCTGGCGTGATCGCCCTCATACGAAGACTGCGCAGCCTGACGGCCATCGGGATATTGGGCGACAGGAACGACGGCGGACGGGTCTGGCCGGGCACGACTCTGGTCGGAGTCGTGCGCACGGCGGCCCGCGCTATGGGAAGGCGCGATCGCGATGTCGATGTCTGAAAACTGGTCGGGGTCCAAAGCTTTTGATCGCTTTGGACCCCGATGGTGCCGCCGGGCAGGATTGAACTGCCGACCTCAGCCTTACCAAGGATGCGCTCTACCACTGAGCTACGGCGGCGACGAGGTGGGGGCGTATAGCGGACGAAACGCGGTTGGCAAAGACAAAATCGTCTTGACCGAACGTCGCAGCGATTTCACCTGTGGAAACATGAGCCAGAACCCCAAGCCGGACAGCGCAAAAGCTGAACGAGAAGCGAGACTTGCGCAGGCCCTGCGCACCAACCTGCGCCGCCGGAAGGCCGCGCCCGCCGCGACGGCGAAGACTGAAACGCCTCGAGAAACGAAGGAATCGGCCTCCGACTGAGAAGGAAGCGTGTGGAATCGGTGCAGGGCCTTGCGCGGGCTCTTGCAACCAGTAGAACCGCGCCTTCACATGTGACCCGCGCGGCGTTCCCTGTCGGCCGCGCGACGAGGGACTTTCATTTGGATCGTATCGCCATCACCGGCGGCGCGCAGCTGAACGGCGTCATTCCCGTTAGCGGCGCCAAGAACTCGGCCATCAAGCTCATGGCGGCCAGCCTGCTCACCGACGAGCCGCTGCGCCTGACCAACATGCCTCGCCTGGCCGACACCCGGTTCCTGGGCAAGCTGCTGACCCGTCTGGGCGCGCATGTCGACGAGCGCGAGGGTCCCGACGGTTCGGAGACGGTGCTGCACGCGCCGGAGATCACCAGCGGCTTCGCGCCCTACGACCTGGTGCGCCAGATGCGCGCCTCGTTCAACGTGCTGGGCCCGCTGATCGCCCGTACAGGCCAGGCCAAGGTCAGCCTGCCGGGTGGTTGCACGATCGGCGCGCGTCCGGTCGACCTGCATCTGCAGGCGCTGGAAGCCCTGGGCGCCAAGATCGATCTGCACGAAGGCTATGTCTACGCTCAGGCCCCCCGTGGCCTGAAGGGCGCGGAGATCGTCTTCCCGTTCGTGTCGGTGGGCGCCACCGAGCACGCCATGCTGGCGGCCGTGCTGGCCGACGGCGTGACCGTGATCCGGAACGCCGCCTGCGAGCCCGAGCTGCTGGACCTGCAGATCTGCCTGAACGCCATGGGCGCGAAGGTGGAAGGAGCGGGCACCCCGACCATCACCATCACCGGCGTGGCGCGGTTGCACGGCGCCACCCACTCGGTGATCCCCGACCGGATCGAGATGGGCACCTACGCCGTGGCCGCGGCCATGGCCGGCGGCGAGGTCCAGTTGACCCGTTCGCGTCCCGAGCTGATCGACAGCCTGCTGGTCAAGCTTGAGGAAGCCGGCGCCGGCGTCGTCCGCACCGAGGACGGCGTGATCATCAAGCGCAACGGCCACCGGCTGGACGCGGTCAATGTCGAGACCCAGCCCTATCCGGGCTTCGCCACCGATCTCCAGGCCCAGTTCATGGCCCTGATGACCACGGCCAAGGGCGAGAGCCACATCCGCGAGACCATCTTCGAGAACCGCTTCATGCATGCGCCCGAGCTGATGCGCCTGGGCGCCGACATCTCGGTGTCGGGCGGCGAGGCCCGCGTGCGCGGGGTCGAGCGCCTTGAAGGCGCCGAGGTGATGGCCACGGACCTGCGCGCGTCGGTCAGCCTGGTGATCGCGGGCCTGGTGGCGCGCGGCGAGACCGTCGTCTCGCGCATCTATCACCTGGATCGCGGCTTCGAGCGGCTGGAAGAGAAGCTGGGCGCCTGTGGGGCCCAGGTCCGCCGCATCAAGGGCGAAAGCGAAGGCGAGCTGGATCATGACTGAGCCCGCGCCGCTGAAACTGCTGGCCCAGGACGCCGACGACCTGAGCGTGATCTCCGCCGCTCTCCAGGATGCGGTGGCCAAGATCGGCGACATTCGCTGGGACGCCTCCGCGCGGACCCTGACCCTGGCCTGCAACCGCTTTCGCTGGGAAGCCGAGGGCAGGAAGGGCCAGCGCGTGCGCTCGGCCTTGCAACTGGGCGACGTCACTGGCGTGCAGGCCCGCAAGCTGCGCCGCGACGCCAAGCAGGCCGTGGTCGAGCTGCTGTCGGTGTCGTTCGAGCCGGGCGAGGCCCCGGGCGGCGCGGTGCTGCTGACGTTCGCCGGCGGCGGCGACCTGAAGGTCAGCGTCGACTGCCTGGACGTGATCCTGGCCGACGTGTCCGAGCCCTGGTCCACCCCGCGCAAGCCGGGCCACGCGGAGTAGGGCGACCCGCCGTCTCCGGGCCTCGGCCCTCCGGCGACGATGCGGCGACAACATGGTTAATCCGGACTTAACCATGTTGCGGCTTGGTGGCGGCGTGTTTCCACGCCGTCGCGATTCGTGATTTCGCGGCGACCGAGTGAGGTCGGCCATGGTCAGCAGCGTCACGGGATACAGTTCGGCGACCTACGCCCTGCTCAACGCGGCGGGATCGGCGAACAACACCGCGACCACGGCGGCTTCGGCCTACGGCCAGTCCTCGGCGGCGGCCAAGACCAGCGGCTCGAACGTCAACGTCACCCTCTCGGCCGAGGCCAAGGCCGCCCTGGCGGCGCAGACCGACAGCCGGACGACCGACGCGGTGGTGGCCTCGGCCCGGTCGGCGATCGACAAGTTGCTGTCCGACGCCAAGGCTTCCAGCGCCCTGAAGGACGGCAAGCCCACCATCGACTTGTCCGGCCTGGATCGCCGCACGCTCTACGCCATCGCCAGCAACAAGGGCGGCAAGTTCCCGATCGAGGAGCAGGTCGTCGCCGCGTTGCAGATGAAGTCGACCCGCGAGGCGGCTCTGGCCACGCCGGCGGCCGCCACCCGTGTGACGGGCGACTACGCCGGCCTCTACAAGGCCTATCTGGCCCAGTTGGACGCCGCCGGCCCGGAGGAGAAGGCCGCCGCCCAGTGGGCCAGGGACCGCGCCGCCGTGGCCGAGGGCCTCAAGCAGGCCACCGACAAGCCCGGCGTCGCCCCCAAGGTCGACGGCGATCCCGTGGCGGCCTATCTCAAGGACAGCGGCGGCGTGGTCGCCAGCCCCCGCACCCGCGACATCAAGGCCGTGGCCTCCGACGTGCGCGCCGTACTCGACAAGCAGTACGCGGCCGCTACCGGCGAGGGCATGGCTCGCGACAAGGACAGCGGAAAGATCGACTTCTCCAGGTTCGACGACCGTTCCCTGGCCGCGGTGGCCCTGAACAAGGGCGAGCAGTTCTCCGACCACGAGATCGCCCAGGCCGCTGCCGAGGTGAAGGCGCGCAGCCGCGACAGCGTCTCCAACGCCTACAAGAGCACGGCGGGAACCGGCGACGCCTCGGCTTTCGGCAAGAGCCTGATCACTCAGTACGCCTCGATGAGCGACGAGGAGCGGCAGGCGTCCGGCTGGACGCCGGCGCTGTACGACAAGATGGTCGCCCTGCAGAACCTGTCGGAAAAGCTGGCCTCGCTGTTCAACAGCGACGGCAGCGTCAACACCGGCGGAACGAGCCTGCTGGACTACATCTAGGCTTGGCCGTTCCGGGCGGGGCGACAGGATTTGGGTAAGCCGAAGCTGGACCTCGGTTCTGCGTGGGTTAAGACAGGGCCAAAGACCACGCGCGGGCGGGCGCAGTCCGCCGCAGACGGAAACGGCCCATGACCCTGAAGCAAACCACCCGCGCCGCCGTGATGGCGCTCCTGCTCTGCGGCGCCGCCGCGCCCGCCCTGGCCCAGACCTCGTCGGCCCAGGCGCCCATCCCGGCGATCCTGATGACCCCGGAAGCCCACGACATCCACTCCTACGCCCAGCCCCTGGTGGCCCGCGTCACCCATGTGGACCTGGACCTGACGGCCGATTTCGCCGCCAAGCAGATGAAGGGGTCGGCCGCGCTCGACATCGCCGCCGCACCCGGCGCCAAGGAAGTGGTGCTCGACACCAAGGGGCTGGTGATTCACGGCGTGACCGACGACAAGGGCCAGGCCCTGCCGTGGACCCTGGGCAAGGCCGACCCGATCCTGGGCGCGCCCCTGACGGTCACGCTCAACGGCGCCCGCCGCATCGTCGTTTCCTACGACAGCGCTCCGGACGGCGCGGCCCTGCAGTGGCTGGACCCCGCCCAGACGGCCGGCAAGAAGAAGCCCTACCTGTTCAGCCAGGGCGAGGCGATCCTCAACCGCACCTGGATTCCCACCCAGGACAGCCCCGGAATTCGCCAGACCTGGACCGCGCGCATCGTCGCGCCGGAGGGCCTGAAGGCGGTGATGAGCGCCGAGATGCTGACGCCCGAAGGCGAGCCTGCCGCAGGCGGTCGCGCCTACCGCTTCAAGATGGACAAGCCGGTGGCTTCCTATCTGATCGCCGTGGCGATCGGCGACCTGGCGTTCGAACCCCTGGGCCAGCGCACCGGTGTCTACACCGAGCCGTCGGTGATGAAGAAGACCGCCTACGAGTTCGTCGACGTCGAGAAGATGGTCGAGGCGGCCGAAAGCCTCTACGGCCCCTACGCCTGGGGGCGCTACGACCTGCTGGTGCTGCCGCCGTCGTTCCCGTTCGGCGGGATGGAAAACCCGCGCCTGACCTTCGCCACGCCCACGGTCATCGCCGGCGACCGCTCGTTGGTCAGCCTGGTGGCGCACGAACTGGCCCACTCGTGGTCGGGCAACCTGGTCAACAACGCCACCTGGTCGGACTTCTGGCTGAACGAGGGCTTTACGGTCTATTTCGAGAACCGGATCATGGAGAAGCTCTATGGTCCCGAGCGGGCGGCCATGCTGGCCGACCTGGGCTGGAGCGACCTGCAGTCCGCAATCGCCGACGCGGGCGGCATGACCGGCCCCGACACCCGCCTCCACCTGGACCTGGCTGGCCGGGATCCTGACGACGGCATGACCGATATCGCCTATGAGAAGGGCGCGACCTTCCTGCGCACGATCGAGAAGGCCGTCGGCCGCGCGCGCTGGGACGCCTATCTGAAGGACTACTTCGCCCGCCACGCCTTCCAGAGCCAGACCACGGCCGGTTTCGTGGCTGACCTGCGCGCCAACCTGATCAAGGGCGATCCCAAGTTGGAGGCCGAGATCGGCATCGACCAATGGGTCTACCAGCCGGGCCTGCCCGACAACGCCGTTCACGTGAAGTCGGGCGCCTTCCCGGCCGTCGACGCCCTGGCCGCCGCCTACGCCAAGGGCGGCACGCCGCCGATCGCCAAGTGGAAGGCGTGGAGCACGCCCGAACGCACCCGCTTCATCGCCAGCCTGCCGCGCAAGCTGTCCAGCGAACGCCTGGCTTCCCTGGACGCCGCCTTCGGACTGTCGACCCAGGGCAACAGCGAGATCCGCTTCGTCTGGCTCGAGCTGGCGGTGGAGAACCGCTACCAGCCCGCCGTGACCTCGCTGGAAGCCTTCCTGACCGACCAGGGCCGCCGCAAGTTCGTGGCCCCGCTGTTCAAGGACCTGATGGCTCAGGGCGACTGGGGCCAGCCGATCGCAAAGCGCATCTACGCCAAGACCCGTCCGCTCTATCACGCGGTCACCCGCCAGACGGTGGATGCGATCGTGAAGTAGGCCGGGAGCTGTTCATCCTCCCCCGGAACTGCGGGGGAGGTGGCGGCGAAGCCTCTGGAGGAGGCGCTTTCGGCCCCTCCGAAATTCCCCTCACGCGCGAACTCCCGTGTTAACCTCGCCTCGCGCTCCCGTCAGAGGAGCGGGCATCGTTAGGGAGAAGCCGCCATGGCCGACGCCATGTTCGTGACCCGTACGCGTATGCGTCCCTTGTTCTTCCGCAAGTGTGATCTGAGCAAGCCCGAACCGGCCGAGTTGCGTCATGCCGGGCCATGTCTGCAATGGGGCCGCCTGGGCCTCGTCGGGCTGGTCCTGCTGCTGGGGGCTGGCCTGGCGACCCTGGCCCATGCGGAGATCGGCTAGGGCGGTGGTTCAGGGCGCGGGCGGGCCGTAGCGGTTCGACTCCGGCTGGCCCGCGCCGGCCAGCAGGATGATCAGCAGGGCCAGGGATCCGAGATAGAGCAGGTTGTTGACGACCAGAAGGCCGAGCATCTTCATGTTGTCGGCCGTCATTCCGCCTTCGATCGTGCTCTGGAAGACGCGGGGAAACAGCACCATGCCTGCGGCCAACAGGATCGCCGGCGGCAGGCCCCACCAGCCATGGCGACCGCGGTCGTGCAGCCGCCGCGTCACGGCGGCGGCCAGCAAGATCACGACCGCCGCCGAGCCCGCCTGCATGACCGTGAAGAAGGGAGTCATGTCGGGCGTCAGTTCGGGATGGTTTCCTTGGATCTCGATCGAGGTTCCGTCCGGCCCCTGGGTAACCGTGGCCTGGTCGGGATGTTCGATCGCGAAGGTCTGCATGCGTGAGAACATCGTGTTCATGGTGATCGACATCGTTGCGCCCGCTGCGAGGAACAGCAGCGCCACGACCACTCCCGCGTAGGGCCAGAACCGGCGGGCGGAGTCGCGGCCCGAGAACCGGGCCAGGCCCGAGAAGCCATTGCGGACGGATTCGACGAAGACGTTCATGCATTCCCCCTGGCAGGGTCGCCAGTTTAGGGCGATTCAGGTGCGGCGACTGCGGCGGCGCGGTTTTCCGCGTGACGGCCGCCGAACGCTGGTCGATGGTCCGTACACGACGTCGACGGGCAGGGGGCGGCCTTGGATCAGTCACCGAACACGCTGGGCAACGCCGACCTGGCGCCGACCACGGCCGCGCAGCGCACCTGGAAGGCGCGGCACTTCGCGGCTCTGTGGCTGGGCATGGTCATCGCCGTGCCGGCCTACATGCTGGCCGCGGGCCTGATCGAGCAGGGAATGTCGGCCGCGCAGGCGGTGTGGGCCGTTCTGCTGGGCAACCTGATCGTGCTGGTCCCCATGCTGCTGATCGGCCATGCGGGAGCCAAATGGGGCGTGCCCTATGCGGTGCTGGCGCGGGCCTCGTTCGGTTGGCGGGGCGCGCGGGCGCCGGCCCTGGCCCGGGCGATCGTCGCCTGCGGCTGGTACGGCATCCAGACCTGGATCGGCGGCGGCGCGCTGCTGACCCTGATGGGCGTGATGGCGGGCAGGAGTCTGGTCGGGCCGTCCGTGCCGTTGCTGGGCGTCGGCGTGGGTCAACTGCTGGCCTTCGCCGCCTTCTGGCTGATCCAGCTGGCCTTCGTGACCAAGGGGCTGGAGACCGTGCGCAAGCTGGAGACCTGGACCGCGCCGGTGAAGATCGCCGTATGCCTGCTGCTGGTCTGGTGGGCGCTGTCCAAGGCCGGCGGCCTGGGGCCGATCCTGCACGAGCCCAGCGCCTACGACGCCGGCGGCGCCAAGGCTGGACGGTTCTGGCGCGACTTCGGCCCTGCGGTCACGGCCATGACCGGCTACTGGGCGACTTTGGCGCTGAACATTCCCGACTTCACCCGCTTCGCCCGCAGCCAGCGCGACCAGATCTTGGGCCAGGTGGCGGGGCTGCCCGGGCCCATGGCCCTGCTGGCGACGATGAGCGTCATCGTCACCTCGGCCACGGTGCTGATCTTCGGCAAGCCGATCTGGGACCCGGTGGCGCTGTCGGGCGACATCGGCGGGATCGCCGTGCTGGTGGGGTTGGTGGTGATCAGCCTGGATACGATCTCGTGCAACATCGCCGCCAACCTGGTGGGGCCGGCCTACGACTTCTCGGCCCTGTGGCCGGCGCGGATCAGCTATCGCACCGGCGGCTGGATCACGGCCGCGATCGGGGTGCTGATCATGCCGTGGAAGTTGCTGGAGAGCACTCAGGGCTACATCTTCGTCTGGCTGACCGGCTACGGCGCCCTGCTAGGGCCGGTGGCCGGCATCCTGATCACCGACTACTGGCTCCTGCGCCGAGCCCGCCTGGATGTGGCGGCGCTATACGATCGCTCCGGGCGCTACACCTATTTCAAGGGTTGGAACCTGGCGGCCGTGGCGGCCTTCGTCGTGGGCGTGGCGCCCAACCTGCCAGGCTTCCTGAAGGCGGCGGGCCTGCCCTCGGCGGCTGGCCTCGGCGCGCCGTGGACGGGGCTCTACGACTACGCCTGGTTCGTGGGCGCGGGGATCGCGGCGGCGGTCTACCTGGCGGCGATGCGCCTGGGAGGAGGGGCGGCCTCCTCCCAGGCCTAGCTGTCTCTACCGCTTGATGCTGAGCAGTTCCTCCAGCATCTGGTCGGCGGTGGTGATGATCTTCGAGCAGGCCGAATAGGCGCGCTGGGTGGTGATCAGGCCGGTGAACTCGGTCGACAGGTCCACGGTGGAAGCTTCCAGCGTCGAGGGATCGATCGAGCCGGCGCCGCCGTCGCCCGGCGCCTTGAGGCTGTAGCCGCCGCTCTCGTTGGTCACGCGATAGGCGTTGCCGTTCACCGCCTTCAGGCCGTCCGGATTGGAGAAGGTGGCGATGGCGACCTGGGCGATCCGCCGGGTCACTCCGTTATCGAAGATGGCCGTGACATACCCCTGGGCGTCGACCTCGACGTTGGTCAGGTTGCCGAAGGCCGTGCCGTTGGTGTTGACCGATTGGACGACCGACTGGCTGTTGTATTGCGTCAAGCCGCCGGCGGCGTTGGCCAGGTCGATCTGGATGTCCTGGGCGTCGATGCCCAGGCCGTCGGCCCAGCGCGGGCCGCTGCCGGTCGCGGCCGGATCGGAAGCGCCGATGCTGATCGAGGCGGGATTGGAACCGCCGAACAGATTGCCGACCGAGGCCAGCTTGCCGTCAGTGGTGAAAGTCACCATGCCGGAGCTGATCAGGCCGTTGGCGTTGTTGTCCAGGTCGCCAGGCTTGGCCCGGACCTCGGCGAACCATTCGTTCGGACCGGGGCCCTTGAGCAGCGACAGGGTGATGGTGCGCTGGCCGCCCTTGGAGTCGGACACGGGGATCTGGATCTCGAAGTCCGGTTTCACGCCCGTGGTCGGGTCCTTGGCGTAGTCGGCCATGGACCTGCTGGCCGGATCGTAGGCGCCCGCCGCGACGGCGTCGGCCTTCGCGCCCATTCCGAGGTCGGTCAGATTCACGGTCTGGCCGCCGCTGGTCAGGGTGGTCACGGGCGTGGTCGAGCCGTCAGGCACATAGCCGGTCAGGGCGCCGGTGGCGGGGTCGTAGGAAGCCACGCCGGTGGAGATCACCGCGCCCGCGCGGCTGACCGACACCTCGTACTGGTCGCCCGCGCCCGTGGGACTGTAGGTGACCGTGTAGTCAGCCGTGCCGGACGGGCTTTCGGGGACGCCGGTCTTGGCGACGACGGCCTTGGCGGCCGCCGAGACCGGCTGCTCCGAGCGCAGGTTGGCGTTGACGCCCACGCGGGTGGTCTTCTCGGCCGCGCCGCCCACGGTGGCCACATTGATCGATGACAGGCGCGAGAGGTCCGACGGGTCGGTGGTGATCATCCCGGTGATGGGGTCGGCCAGCCAGCCCTGCAGATAAAGGCCCGCGTCGTTTTTCAGGTAGCCGAGGTTGTCGAGGGTGAACGAGCCGGCGCGGGTGAACGAACGCGTATCCGTCGGGGTCAGGCCCTCGGCCTTGTCCGTGGTCACGAAGAAGCCCGAGCCCGAGATCGACAGGTCCAGCGGCGAGGTCGTGGACTGGCTCAGCCCCTGCTGGCTGATGAACTGGTGGGTCTGGGATTTCACGCCGCCGGCGCTGTAGGTCCCGCTGGCGCTCTGCGAGGTGACCATCGAGGAGAAGTTGGCGGTGGTCCGTTTGTAGCCGACGGTGTTGACGTTGGCGATATTGTCCGAGATCGCCGCCAGGGACGAGGAATTGGCGAGCAGGCCGGATACTCCGGCGAGCATGGCGCTGTTGATGCTCATGACTTGGACCCCTTGTTCCTGGCGGCGGGATCGTCGGCGCTGGAAAAACACCAAATTCCCGCTCGATTTTCGAGGAGAAGGCGACTGCAACTAGCGTGCAGATGGCGGTAGTCGTGCGATATTGGCAGTATAGATGGTTAATGTTGTCGGCATTTACTATAATATCGTTTTTCCTGCCGAGCAGTTTATGCCAGTCGTATGGTTAATCTGTGCGATGCTGACGTTACGGTTGCTGTTTCGACAGTTCTCCCAAAAGGGGGAAGGCGGGTCGGCGCGGCGGAGAGGGCGATACAAAACTTGCATCCCCCGCAAAAACCCGCATCTAGGCCGCATGCGCCGCTTCGACACCGCCGATCCCGATTTCGCCGCCGCCTTCAAGGCTTTCCTCGACGAGCGCCGGGGCGCGCCCGAGGACGTGGACGCGGCCGCTCGCAACGTGCTGGAGGCCGTCAAGGCCGACGGCCTGTCGGCGGTGCTGAGCTTCACCCATCGGTTCGACCGCGTGGAGCTGACCGAGCAGACCATCCGCGTCACCGCCGAGGAGATCGAGGCCGGCGCGGCCGAATGCGCCCAGGAGGTCCGCGAGGCCATCGCCTTCGCCGCCGCCCGCATCCGCGCCTATCACGCTCGCCAGCGTCCCGCCGACCAGGCCTGGACTGACGAGGCCGGCGTGCAACTGGGCTGGCGCTGGACCCCGCTGGAAGCCGTGGGCGTCTATGTGCCCGGCGGCAGGGCGGCCTATCCTTCGACCGTGCTGATGAACGCCGTGCCCGCCCAGGTGGCCGGCGTCGACCGCATCGCCATGGTCACCCCGCCCGGCAAGCTCCAGCCCGCGGTGCTGGCCGCCGCCAAGGAGGCGGGCGTCACCGAGATCTGGCGGATCGGCGGGGCCCAGGCCGTCGCCGCCCTGGCCTACGGCGCGGGACCCATCCAGCCGGTCGACAAGATCGTCGGCCCCGGCAACGCCTATGTCACCGCCGCCAAGCGTCGCCTCTACGGCGTGGTCGGCATCGACGCCCTGGCGGGGCCCTCCGAGATCGTGGTGGTGGCCGACGCCAAGAACGATCCGGACTGGATTGCGGTCGACCTGCTGAGCCAGGCGGAACACGACCCGGCCGCCCAGTCGATTCTGATCACCGACGACGCCGCGTTCGCCCAGGCCGTCAGCGACGCCGTCGACGCCCGGCTGAAGACCCTGGCCACCGGCGAGGACGCCGCCGCCTCGTGGCGCGACCACGGCGCGATCATCCTGGCGCCGCTCGATCAAAGCCCCGCCCTGGTCGACGCCATCGCGCCCGAGCACGTGGAGTTCGCCCTGGACGAGCCTGAGCGCCTGGCCGACCGGGTGCGCCACGCCGGCGCGATCTTCCTGGGCCGCCTGACGCCGGAAGCCATCGGCGACTACGTGGCCGGCTCCAACCACGTGCTGCCCACCAGCCGCGCGGCGCGCTTCCAGTCGGGCCTGTCGATCTACGACTTCCTCAAGCGCACCTCGATCGTGAAGTGCGACGCGGCCTCGTTCGGGATCCTGGGGCCTCACACCGCCGCCCTGGCCGAGGCCGAGGGCCTGCCCGCCCACGCCCTGTCGGCCGCCGTGCGGTTGCCTTCGCGGCCTTAAGGCGCAAGTCTGGCGTCGATGACAGAGCCCAAGGCCAACCAATCCCTGAAGTCCATCCTCATCGACGAGGACAGCCTCGCGGCCGCCTCGCGCGACCAGGAGCAGGAACGGCAGGTGGCCATCTTCGACCTGCTGGACGGCAACTATTTCGAGCCGGTCGAGGCGGGCGAAGGGCCCTATGACCTGAAGCTCTCACTGGTGGAGAACCGCCTGGCGCTCGACATCGCCGGTCCCGGCCCTGAAAACGAAAGATGGGAGCGCCGGCACCTTTTGTCCCTGTCGCCCTTCCGGGGGGTGATCAAGGACTACTTCATGATCTGCGACAGCTATTACGCGGCGATCCGCAACTCCACGCCCCAGCAGATCGAGGCCTTGGACATGGGGCGGCGCGGCCTGCACAACGAGGGCTCGACCCTGTTGCGTGAACGGCTGGAGGGCAAGGTCAAGACCGACCTGGACACCGCCCGCCGTCTGTTCACCCTGATCTGCGCGCTGCACTGGCGGGGCTAGGGACCTTGTCGGGAGAGCTTCCGGACGCGGTGCTGTTCGCCTGCAACTACAACCGCGTGCGCTCGCCCATGGCCGAGGCGCTGTTCAAGCATTTCTACGGTACGCGGGCGTTCGTCGATTCGTGCGGCCTGAAGGGCGATCCGGCGGGCGAGGGGATCGACCCGTTCGTGACGGTGGTCATGGACGAGATGGGCCTGGACGTCAGCGGCCACCGTCCCAAGAGCTTCGCCCAGCTTGAGGACGACAGCTTCGACGTGGTCGTTTCCCTGACCCCCGAAGCCCAGCACCGGGCCGTGGAGATGGCGCGCGACCGGGCCACCGAGATCGAGTACTGGCCGACCCACGATCCCACCCTGGCGGTCGGTTCGCGCGAAGCCATGCTGGCCGCCTATCGCGAGGTGCGTGACGCCTTGGCCACGGCGATCCGACAACGTTTCGGGGCGCCATCGACGTTTGGGGGGTGAATGCGTTATAAGCCCCGCCTCGCTGCCGTTACGCCCTCCCGACCGAATCGTCGCGGAGGCGTTACTGGCAGGCGTAACCCTTTTTGAGAGGCCTGATGGCTAAGGAAGAACTGCTCGAGTTTCCCGGTACGGTCAGCGAACTGCTGCCCAACGCGACCTTCCGCGTCCGGCTGGAAGGCAACGACCACGAGATCATCGCCCACACCGCCGGCAAGATGCGCAAGAACCGCATCCGCGTCCTGGCGGGCGACAAGGTGCTCGTGGAAATGACGCCCTACGACCTGACCAAGGGCCGCATCACCTACCGCTTCAAGTAGGGCTGGCGAATGGTCGTCCAGCGCCCGCCGCTGGTCCTGGCCAGCGCGAGCCCCCGGCGCCTGGACCTGCTGGCGCAGGTCGGCGTCGTCCCCGATCGGGTCGATCCCGCCGATATCGACGAAAGCCCGCTGCGCGACGAGACGCCTCGCCGTCACGCGTTGCGTCTGGCCGTCGAGAAGGCCCGTGCGGTCGTCCCGCGCTCGCAAGGCTGTTTCGTCCTGGCCGCCGACACCGTGGTGGCCGTAGGACGCCGCATCCTGCCCAAGGCCGAGAGTCCCGAGCAGGCCGCCCACTGCCTGAATCTGCTTTCCGGCCGCAATCATAAGGTCCTGACCGGCGTGGCCGCCATCGCGCCGGACGGCCGCGAGGCTTCGCGCCTGGTCGAGACCCGCGTTCAGTTCAAGGTGCTGTCCGACGCCGAGAAGGCGGACTACCTGGCCGGCGGCGAGTGGAACGGCAAGGCCGGAGGCTATGGCGTCCAGGGCGTGGCGGGCGGCTTCATCGTTGACCTGCACGGCTCCTACACTTCCGTGGTGGGCCTGCCTCTCTACGAGACGCTCAATCTTCTCCAGGGCCTGGGGCTGCGCAGATGAGCGAGCGTCGCGCCTATCTGCATAAGGGCGTTGGCGAGACCGTCGGGGTGGTGACCCTGGACGGCCGTCCTGAGCGCCTAGTCGCCCACTGGACCGGCGACGACCCGCTGGACGCCGAAGGGGTTCGCGGGGTCGCCCGTGTCAAATCCGTCGAGCGGACCTTCGGCTCGGCCTTCGTGGCCTTGCCAGGGGGTGGCGACATTCTGCTGCCGATCCGGCCAGACATGCCCAAGCTGGTGGAGGGCGGCCTCGTCGAGATCGAGATCCGGACTCCCTCGCGCCGCGACAAGCTGGCCGTGGCCCGCTTCCTGGCCGAGGGCGAGGGCGAACCCCGGGTGGTCGAGGCCGCGCCGAGCGTCGAATCGTTGCTGCGAGGCTGGGTGAAGTCCGGTTCGCCCACCCAGGGCCAGGCGGCCCTGAGCGCGGTCGAGGAAGCCGAGGCCGAGGCCCTGGCCACCATCTTCGCCCTCCCGGGCGGCGGCGACATCGCCGTGGAAGCCACCCGCGCCTTGGTTGCGATCGACGTCGACCTCGGAAGCCGGGAGGGGGATTCCAAGCGCGCGGCCCGTTCGGCCAATCTCGCAGCCCTGTCGGTCGCCGCGCGCATCCTGCGCTTGAAGGGGCTGGGCGGGCTGGTGGTGTTCGACCTCGTGGGGCGCGGCCACGACGGCCAGGCCCTGACCACGGCGGCCCGCAACGCCTTCGCCGTCGATAATCCCGGCGTGGGAATCGGCGCCATCAGCAAGTTCGGGGCTATGGAGATGGCGATCCCTCGCCGCTCGGCGCCGATTCTCGACAGGCTGCTGGATGTTTCGGGCGACATCGCCGCACCGTTCGCGGCCCGGCGCCTGGCTCGCGCGTTCGAACGGGAGGGGAGGGCGGATCCCGGTGGCCGGCTGCAGGGGCGTTGCTCGCCCGCGGTGGCCCGGGCCTTCGCCGAACTCACTCCGCTGCTGGTCGACCGTGTTGGTCCGCGCTTCGCCGTTTCGTCCGTTGAAGGCTGGTCCAACGCTCGCCTGGAGGTTTCCGCGTCATGACCGCCGCCTGTCCCATCTGCGGAAAGCCCGCGATTCCCGAGGCCCGGCCCTTCTGCTCCAAGCGATGCGCAGACATCGACCTGAACCGCTGGCTGTCGGATCGGTACGTGGTGCCCGGCTCGGAGGAGGACGAGGAAAACCCGCCGTCCACAGACTTCGGCCGAGATTGATCGAGATTGATCAAGAGGGGCTGGACTTCGTTTTTCGCCTCCCCTATAGACGCGGCTCCCCGCCACCCGGCGGGCGCCGGGGCGGCCTCCACCGCCCTCTAGGCCAAGGGCCTGGGTAGCTCAGTTGGTAGAGCAGCGGATTGAAAATCCGCGTGTCGCTGGTTCGATTCCGGCCCCAGGCACCACCTTCCTTTCCTCCATGACTTGCGCTTGGCGGTTTCCGACAAGCGGCCGAGTTCGTCTTCGAGCCGGCGATTGCCGCCACTTTCATCATCCGAAGGCTCGCGGCGGGCAGGGGTGAAATTTTACGTCCTCCCGACCTGCTGCTTCGTTGGCGAATGTCCGCCTCGGAGCTGGACCGCGGAGCGTTGGCGGAAGCGATGGCCTTTGGGAGGGACTCACGGCGGCCAGGCCGAGCGAGAACGGAGGCCGGATGCAGGGAGCCGCTTACGGTCCCATCGCATGGCCGGTCGCGGAATGAGCCCGGATTCCGGGCCTTTGGGGCTCATCAGCGTCTTGCGGGCGGCTTATAAGGATCGCGGTCTGGTTGCCGAGTCTGGAAATGCTCGCGCGAGCGCTTCCTGAAGACCGGTGTTTTGTCTCACATGCTGCAACGCAGCATGACTATTCCCTTTGGCAGGGAAAAACCGCCCCCAAATCCTGATTCCGCTTTTGTGCGACGCGGCAACGATGGTCACCAGCCCGGGGGCGCGGTCAATTTATGCCTCTTCACACCCCTTGACGGTGCGAAAAGGGGTTGCCAAAGGACCCATGCCGCAATTCTAACATTGCGGTAAGATCGCAACCTCTTCGGAGGGGGCGGTCGTTCGCGCTTCGAAACGATCCTTCTTGATGGGCATGAGCCCGGCTTGGGGGGCGTAACGGGTCGAGCGCAGCGAAGCGGGCCGGTGAGGCATTCGAGCGATCGAACGTCTTACGGGCTATTCAATTAGGGTGGAGACGCTCTCGCGCGACGACCCTCGGTCCAAACGTGCTAGACCAATCAGGAACTGGCGACAGATGCTCGACATTAAACGGAAGACCCCCCTCATCGCTCTCGTCGGCGCCGTTGCGCTGATGGCGAGCGCCCCGGCCTTCGCCCAGGACGCTGCTGCTCCTGCGCCGGCCACCACCGAAGCCGCCGCCGCTCCGGCTGGCGACGCCGCCGCTGCTCCGGCCGCCACCCCGGCGCCCGCCGAAGCCGCCCCGGCCGCTGAGGAGCCCAAGAAGGAATCGCACTCGCTGACCCCGGTCGGCATGTTCCTGGCCGCCGGCGCGGTGGTTAAGGTCGTGATGATCGGCCTGCTGCTGGCCTCGGTCTTCTCGTGGGTTCTGCTCATCACCAAGATCCTCGAGTTCGGGTCGCTGAACAAGCAATCGGACAAGTTCCTGGAAGCCTTCCGCGGCGCTCGCTCGATCGCCGACATCGCCCGCATCGGCTCGTCGGAAGAATTCGAAGGCAACCCGATGGCCGACATGGCCGCCGCGGCCGCCCAAGAAGTCGAACTGTCGCGTCAAGCTGGTCTGGCCGTCGGTGGCGAACACCGCGACTCGACCCTGGCCCGCGCCACCTACGCCATCAACGCGGTGCAAGCCTCGCTGGTTAAGCGTCTGTCGGGCGGCATGGTGTTCCTGGCCTCGGTCGGTTCGGCCGGTCCGTTCATCGGCCTGTTCGGCACCGTGTACGGCATCATGACCTCGTTCATCGGCATCGCGAACACCAACACGACCAACCTGGCCGTCGTCGCCCCCGGTATCGCCGAAGCGCTGCTCGCCACCGGTATTGGTCTGTTCGCCGCTATCCCGGCGGTTATCTTCTACAACTACTTCCAGACCCGTATCTCGGGTTACGGCACCCGCTCGGAAGGTTTCGTTGCTGAACTGATGAACGCCATTTCGCGTCAGCTCGACAAAGGAGCGTAAGACCGATGGCCGCCAAACTTTCAGGCGGTGGTGGCGACAGGTTCAACGTCGAACAGAACAGCGACATCAACGTCACGCCCTTCGTGGACGTCATGCTGGTGCTCCTGATCATCTTCATGGTGGCCGCTCCGCTGGCCTCCGTGTCGGTCGAAGTGAACCTGCCGCCGGCGGTCGCGAAGGCATCGCCTAATCCGCCGAAACCGGTCTACATCTCGATCAAGCAATCGGGCCAAATCTATATTGGCGACTTCGAGACCTCGATCGACACCATGGGTGAAGACCTGACGAAGAACATCGGCAGACGCGATCCGGGCAAGGAGCGTATCTTCATCCGCGCCGACGAGAAGACGCGCTACGGAGCTTTCATGGAGGTCATGAACACCCTCCAGGACAACGGCTTCTACAGCGTGGCTCTGGTCGGTAAGGATGAGAATAGCTAGGGGTGATGCATGGCTGAACAACAAACGCCCGAGCATCGCCACTACGATCCGCTGACCTCGGAAGGACCTCGGCGCAAGAAGGGCCTCGGCGCCTTCGGTATCGCGCTGATCGTCGTCCTCGGTGTTCACGGCCTTCTGTTCGCCTACCTGGCCAAGCAGAAGTTCGAAGCGGTGATGAAGGAGTATCACGACGACGCCGTGGAAGTGGAAATCCCGCCTCCGCCGCCGCCGCCTCCTCCGCCTCCGCCTCCGCCGCCGCCGCCGCCGACCAACGCTCCGCCTCCGCCTCCCGCGGTGGTGCAGCCGAGGCCGCCGATCGCGCCGCCGCCGGACGTGACGCCGCCGCCGCCGCTGCCGATTCCGCCCGTCAAGGAACGGGTGGAGCAAACGGCTCCGCCGGTGATCTCCAACGTGCCGCCGGTTCCCACGAACCCGCCGGCCCGCGCTTCGGTCATCACCAAGCCGGACTGGGCCCGCAAGCCCACCGGTGAGGACATGGCCCGGTACTACCCTGACCGCGCTCAGCGGATGGAAGTCGGCGGACGTGCGACCCTGTCGTGCTCCGTGACGGCCAAGGGGTCGCTGGAAGGCTGTTCGGTCGTGTCGGAAAACCCGGCCGACTACGGCTTCGGCGACGCCGCCCTGAAGCTGTCGCGACTGTTCCGCATGAAGCCGAAGACGCTTGACGGCGCTCCGGTGGACGGTGGTCAGATCACGATCCCGATCGTCTTCACGGTGCCCCGCTAGGGCTCCCGACGACCGGTCGAGAAACGAGCGCCCCGGAACTTCACGTTCCGGGGCGTTTTCGTGTGAATAGGCACGTTTCGACGCTTGATCCCGTCGGCGCGTCCGACTAAACACAGCGCCTCGCGATACGCCGCTTTAGCTCAGTTGGTTAGAGCGCTAGATTGTGGATCTAGAGGTCCCCCGTTCGAGCCGGGGAAGCGGTACCATCGCCAGACGAGAAAAGGCCCGGCTGACCAGCCGGGCCTTTTTCGTTTCGCTCCTCATCAGGCCGTGTGGCCGAAGAAGGCCGTGTAGAGCCTCCAGGCCAGTAGGCCGATGGCGATCCAGCCGATCGTCAGGCCAGCCATGGGGTGGTCCTGCCACCAGTATCGAACGCCGCCCAAGACGGCGCCGTGACGCCCTTTCACCTTACGCTCCCAGTTACCGACGCGGCCGAGGCCGCCATGCTCCCTCGCCAGGATGCTGCGCCTGAATGAAGGGGGGCGACATGTGGCACAGCGACGCTCCACCGGCGCCGCCTGCCGAGGTTCGACGAGGTGTCAGCCGGCCGGAGACAGGCGGGCGAGCAGCGCGCCGGCGACCTGGACGGCCTGGTGGCGGATATCGGGGACGGCGGTGATTTCCCAGAAGGCGCCCCGGGTGACAGGGCCGACGGCGAACAGGTCGGGGGCGGCCACGCCGTCGCGGTCGATCAGGCGACCATCGTCGGTGACGTCGAAACCCAGGCGCAGCGGGTCGGGACGGACGCGCCCGGCGGCGACCAGGCGATCGAGCAGCGGATCGCCGGCGCGCAACGGGTCGCCGGCGGGACCCGTGCAGTTGATGGCGCCGGCGAGGCGCTGCGATATCGCCTGCGTCTGACCCCTGGGACTCCAGTCGAGCTCGAGACCTGCGTCGCCCTTCGTCAGGCGGCGGATACGACCGGCGACGATGCGCAGAGTTCCTGCCTGCAGCAGGCCGGCCATCCGCTCGGCGACGGACGGCGCGAGGCGATGACGGTGGACGTCCCAGTAGGGGCGGGCGTGGCGCAGGAAGGCGGCGCGCTGGGCGGGGCTCCACGAGGCCCACAGGGCCTGGGTGCGAGGGCGCAGGGCGTCGACCGCCTGCCGCCAGCCCTGGCGGGCCGCCTCTCGCCTCAGCCGGGCCAGCACCTCGACGGGGGAGCCTCCTTCCACGGGCTCGATGCACGGAACGAGAGGCTCGGTCGAGTGGGCCTGGGGCGACAGGCCCCGGCGCGACAGGGCCAGCATCGGGTGGCCGGGAGCCTGGTCCTGGAGGCTGATGGCGACGTCGACCATGGTCAGACCCGTTCCGATCAGGAGGATGGGTGAGTGGGTGGCCGGCGCGAAAGGCGTCTCGTCCCGCCAGGGATCGCCGCGATAGAGCGGCGAGGCCAAAGCCGTGGGCTCGACCCCGGGCGGTGGGCGAGGGGGCAGGTTGCCCACCGCCAGCACGACGGCTCGGACTCCAAGGCTGCGCCCCATGGCCAGTCGGACGTCCCATCCGCCTTCGACGCGTCGGAGGTCGACGACCTCATCGGGGATCACGACCAGACGACCGGTGGCGCGAGAGCCTTCGGCGACCCGGGCCAGCAGGTCCTGGAGGTAGGCGCCGTACTGACCCCGGGTCGCGAAGCCGGCTGGGCAAGCGGGATCGGCGTGGGCGGCCAGCCAGTTGGCGAAATGGTCCGGCGCGTCGGGCCATGCGCTCATTTTGGCCGCGCGGACGTTCAGCATGTGGTCGCGATGGCGGGCGGCGTAGGCCAGGCCTCGGCCGAACGGGGCGCGCCGGTCGATCAGCAGCACCTTCACCTCGTCGGAGGCGCGCAGCAGGTTCAGGGCGGTCATCAGCCCGCTGAAGCCCGATCCGACGACGGCGACGGTGCGAGACGCGACGACCAAAACAAAAGTCCACTTATCCGATAGGATTTTGAGGCCTGTGTGCCTCCTCCGGCGCGCGCATGCAAGCGCTGGCGGGTCCCTCGGTTGGGCCCGTCGTCTAGTCGGCGGCGGCGCCCGGTTCGTCGTCGACCATGGCCTTCACTAGCTCGACCACGCGGCGGCGCAGGCGGCGGTCGTTGAGGCGCGGGAACAGGGCGGCCAGTTCCAGCCCCTCGGGCGTGGCGATGAACTGGGTCATGCGCTGGGCGAAACCGTCGTCGCCATTGTCGCTTCCGGCCGTCTCATCCAGGCCTTCGAAGAAGTAGGAGACCGGCGATTCCAGCAGGCGGGCGGCTTCGTAGAGCTTGGAGGCGCTGATCCGGTTGGCGCCGCGTTCGTACTTCTGGACCTGCTGGAAGGTGATGCCCAGGGCGTCGGCGAGCTGGGTCTGGCTGAGACCCAGAACCTTGCGCCGGATGCGCAGGCGCGCGCCGACATAGAGATCGACGGGATGGGCCAGATCGGTGGGGAGGGCGGGTTTCTCGGTCATCCGCTTCGAGTCCTTCCAGGCGGCCGCAGCGGGGTCCAAAACGCAACACGTGCGGTCCAGCTTGGTTAACACAGCATAGCCCCATGCGGTTGCCTTCGTCACCCACCCGACACAAACGGCCGAAGGCGTTGGGCGGCGCGAAATCGTCCGCCCGGGGTTGACCTTTGCGGCGGGCGGGAGTGTTTGCCGCCCATGAAGTTTGAGACGGGCGCTCGGGTGGCGGTGGCCGGCGCGGGCGCGATGGGATCGGCCGTGGCGCTGGGCCTGGCGCGCATGGGTCTGGCGGTGACGGTGTTCGACCCTCGTCCCCTGGGCGACAACGCCTCGGGCGTGGCCGCCGGGATGCTGGCGCCGGTCGCCGAGACCCTGTTCGATCCCGTTTCCGCCGATCACCTGGACCTGCTGCGCGCGGCTCGCAACCGCTGGCCGGACTTCGCCGAGGGGCTGGACGTGGGCCTGCGCCGAGACGGCCTGAGGATCGAGGGCGAGGCGGCGTGGCTGGCGGGGGTCCGAAGCCGGCTGGACATCCTGGGCGTGGCGGTCGAGACGCGCGACGGCGGCCTGTTCATCGACGAGGATTGGCGGCTCGAGGCGCGGCCCGCCCTGGTCGCCCTGCGCGATGCGGCGCGGTCCTTGGGCGCGCGGTTCGAGGCCCGGGCCCTGACCCCGGACGACCGGACGGACTTCGATGTCGTGGTGCTGGCCATGGGTGCGGTCATCGACCGATCCTGGGCCCCCGAACTGGCCGCCCTGACCCCGGTCAAGGGCCAGATCCTGCGCGCCGACCGCGGTCCGGCCGATGGCCCGGTGCTGCGCGGCCAGGGGGTCTATGTCTGCCCGGGCGAGAGCCCGGCGATCGGCGCGACGATGGAGGTGGGCCGCGACGACCTGGCGGCTGATCCAGCGGCGACGGAAGGCTTGAGGCAGGCGGCGATCCGACTGCGCCCGGAACTGGCCGACGCGGCGTTCGCCATCGAGGTCGGGGTGCGCGCCACGACGCCCGACGGCCTGCCGCTGGTGGGCTGGAGCGAGGGCGGGGCGATGCTGGCGGCGGGGGCGCGGCGCAACGGGTGGCTGCTGGGGCCGCTTGTGGCCGAGGTGGTCGGGGCGTATCTGAAGGGTGATAACCCAGGCCGGGAAGCCGCAGCCTTCGACCCGCGGCGCTTCTCCAGGACCTGAGGACGCAAGCACAGGCAGGGAGACAGGGCGCGAATGGCCGGATTCTGGTTGACCGAGGAACAGGAAGCCATTCGCGACGGGGTCGCCAAGGTCTGCGCGGCCTTCGACGACGAGTACTGGCGGCGCACCGACGAGACCGGCCAGTTTCCCGAGGAATTCGTCGCCGCCATCGCCGAAGGCGGCTGGCTGGGCGTGGCCATGCCCGAGAGCGTCGGCGGCGCGGGCCTGGGCCTGACCGAGGCGGCCGTGATGATGCAGACCGTGGCGCAGTCGGGCGCGGGCTTTTCCGGCGCGAGCGCCATCCACCTGAACATCTTCGGCCCCATGCCGCTGGTGAAGTTCGGCACCGACGAGCAGCGCGAGCGCCTGCTGCCGCGCATCATCTCGGGCCAGGACAAGATGTGCTTCGCCGTGACCGAGCCCAATTCGGGTCTCGACACCTCGAGCCTGGAGACCCGGGCCGAGAAGGTGGATGGCGGCTACCGGTTGAACGGGCGCAAGATCTGGACCACGGGAGCCCAGCGGGCCAACAAGATCCTGATCATCGCCAGGACCACGCCCAAGGACCAGTGCGCCAAGCCGACCCAGGGCCTGAGCCTGTTCTACACCGATCGCGAGAAGATCGAGGCCAAGCCGATCCCGAAGATGGGGCGCAAGGCCGTCGAATGTAACATGCTCTTCATCGAGGACCTGTTCGTGCCCCAGGAGGATCTGGTGGGCGAGGAGGGCAAGGGCTTTTCCTATCTGCTGCATGGTCTCAATCCCGAGCGGGTGCTGTTCGCGGTCGAGGCCATCGGCCTGGGCCGGGCGGCGCTGGCCAAGGCGGCGACCTACGCCAAGGAGCGGGTCGTGTTCGGCAGGCCCATCGGCCAGAACCAGGGGGTGGCCCACCCGCTGGCCCGGTCGTGGGCTGAACTGGAGGCCGCCAACCTGATGGCCTTCAAGGCCGCGGCCCTCTACGACCAGGGCAAGGACTGCGGGGCCGAGGCCAACGCCGCCAAGTACCTGGGCGCGGAGGCGGGCTTCACCGCCTGCGAGGCGTCGGTCCTGGCCCACGGCGGCATGGGCTACGCCAAGGAGTACGACGTCGAACGCTATTTCCGCGAGGCGATGATCGCGCGGATCGCGCCGGTCAGCCGCGAGATGATCCTGAACTTCATCGCCGAGCGGGTGCTGGGCCTGCCGAAGAGTTATTGAGCGGCGGAGGTTCCGTCCTGAAGGGGCTATCGGTGCGAGCCCGCTTGCCCCCTCCGCGCCTTCGGCGCTCCTCCCCCGGAGGGGGAAGAATGATCCGCCCCCTATGGGGGCGGACAGGCGGCGTAGCGGTCAGGTAGGGGCAAGTGTGGAGGCAAGGGTTTTCACCCTCGCGCTCACGCTGCGAAGTTCGGGAAAGGGTCGCGGAGCGCCGGACGACGTCCGGGTTAGCAATAGAAATACCGTTTCGACGAAGCCGACCGCTCCGCGCCATCGTTATCCGCCAGCATCCGGTAGGCAGCGCTGTTGACGCTTAGCCGGACCGGCCCTTCGCCTTTCGGCTCAAGGCCGCCGCCGGGGACGCGGGTCGAGGACTGCTCGCGTTGTACCCCCGGCGAAGCCGACGGCGGGCGGGTCCCGCGACGACGGGATCCCCGGACCGCATGGGTTTCCATCCCACGCCCTGTCCCGCTCGATAGCCCCCCGCCGCCGCATCGGTCGCCGGCCATGCGCCCTTTCCACCGCGACGAGGTGACTTGAGAATAACCCGGCCTGAGACCGTGCGGAGAGTTCGGGTTTGTTGCGAGGGATTTCAGTGGGTTAGGCGCGGATGAGGTGTGCGTAAGGTAGGCCTCCGCCCTTCTAACCTTGCCCACAATCTCCGCTCATCCCCGTGAAGGCGGGGATGAGCGTAGGTGGGTTCGGGGAGCCTCTCCTCGGTCCTCATCCCGCCGCGAAGCGGATGGGGATCCGGACGGTGGCGCCGTCGACGGGTTGGCCGTTTTCGGTCTGGGGGCTCATCTTGAAGAACCTGGACAGTTTCAGGGCCGCCGCGCCGAAACCCTCCTCGGCCGGGGTTTCGGCCAGGACGGTGCAGTCGCGCAGGGCGCCGGCGGCCGACACGGCGCAGTTCAGCGTGGCCTGGCCCGAGACGTCGCGCCGCTGGGCGCTTTCCGGATAGTAACGGCTGAACTCCGAGGCTCCAGGCTTCTTCAGCCAGTTGGGGCGCGCGATCACCTTGGGAGGATCGATCCGGGGCGGTTCCCCGATCGAGGGCGGGTCGACGGTCAGTCGGGGCGGGCCGTCGCCGACGAGGCTGGTTTCGGGCGGCTTGGGGACCACCAGGGTCTCGGTGGCGGTCGATGGCGGGGTGGGCGTGAAATGGACGGGGATCGGGTTGGAGCGCGTCTGCCTGGGCTGCTCCTTGGGCGGCTCCGGCGGCGGTGGAGGCGGCGGCAAGGGCGTGGTGTCGATGATGGTGGTCGGCGGCTCGGTGTAATCCGGCAGCGGCGACATGACGAACTTCTGATAGGCCAGGTAGGCGAACAGGCCCGCGTGAGCGGCGGTGACCAGGGCCAGGGCGGCGAACATCGCCTTGGACGGCTTGCGGCGAGGGCCTCCGTCCAGGCCGGGGATATGGGAACCGATCGTGGCGTTCTGGACGACCATGGCGACCTCCTTGACGTCGGCGCTCCGATGCCGACGAGGACAGCCTTCCATGGATAATCACGGATGTAAATATTACGAACGTAGAATTTTTACGTTCGTAAGCGAGACGTCTTGCCGCAGCCCCTGGCGGGCCGGCGTTAGGCTTGGTTAAGGCGCGATTAACCATGCTGGTCCAGACATTCACCCCATGGCCACCGTGTCTTCCATCCGCAGCGTCGTGGAGTCGGCGATCCAGCGCGCGTCCAGCGCGACGGGGGTGGATTTCTCGTTCCTGATGGGCACGGCCAAGCGCGAGAGCGGCTACAACCCCAACGCCAGGGCGGGCACCTCGTCGGCCTCGGGCCTGTTCCAGTTCGTCGACCAGACCTGGCTGTCGACCCTGAAGAAGCACGGCGCCAAGTACGGCTACGCCCGCTACGCCGACCTGATCCAGCAGGGACCGGACGGCAAGTACCGCGTGGCCGGGGACGAGGCGCGCAAGGCGGTGCTGGCGCTGAAGCTGGATCCGCATGCGTCCTCGCTGATGGCCGGCGAGCTGACCAGCGATCATGCCTCGTACCTGCGTGGCCGGGTGGGGCGCTCGCCCACGGCCGGCGAGCTGTACGCCGCCCACTTCCTGGGCCCGCAGGGCTCGGCGCGGCTGATCGAGGCGGCCAACAACAATCCCGGCGCCAGCGCGGCGGCCATGTTCCCCGACGCGGCGGCGGCCAACCGCTCGATCTTCTATCGCGACGGGCGTGCGGCGACCGTGGGCGAGGTTTACGCCAATCTGACCAGGACGGGCGGCGGCGGGGCGGTTTCGACCCCGACGCGCGAGACGCCGGACACCGACCAGGGTTTCGTCCAATACGCCTCGGGCCGGCGGCTAGAGCGCATCCAGCAGCAACAGGCGATCGTCGAGTTGATCCTGCGTGGTTCGCAGGACGCCGATGGGATGAGCGCTTTCGGCGGAGCGCTGCGCGGCTCGGAAAGCGGCTCGTCGAGCCAGAATCTTGGCCGCTCGCTGTTCTCGGCCGAGATGCTGCGGGTGCTGTCGGACGCCAACGACAAGGCGCGGTGAAACGCCCCCAATTCCGCTCGTCCCCGCTTTCGCGGAGATGAGCGGAGAGGACGGCCTCAGAGAACCTCCGCGATCTCTTCTTCCGACCAGCCGATTTCGGCCAGGACCGAGGCGGTGTGCTGGCCCAGGCCCGGGGCCGGACCACGCGGGCCGTCCTGGGCGCCGGGGAAGCGGGCCGGACCGGCGGGGGCGGGGAAGTCGCCGCCGTGGCCGTCGGGCGTACGCACGAAGCAGCCGGCGGCGGCGGCCTGAGGATCCTCGACTAGGTCGCGCGGCGTCTGCCAGGGGGCCCAGGTGATGTCGCCGGCGTCGAGCGCGGCCTTGGCCTCGGCGTAGTCCATGGCCCCGAAGGCCTCGTCCAGGATGTCGACCAGGGCGGTGGTGTTCTCGCGGCGCAGGCGGGCGCTGGAGAAGCGGGGATCCTCGACCAGATCGGGCCGGCCGGCGGCCGCGGCGATGCGGGCCCAGTCGGTGGCGCCCTGGCGTGGCAGCAGGCAGATCCAGCGGCCGTCCCGAGTCTGGAAGAAGTTGGCCAGGGGCTGGATGGCCTCGCGCCGGCCGCGGGTGGAGGCCAGCTTCCCGAAGCGTAGCTGGATGGCCATGTCCGAACCGATCGCATAGACGCCGGTGCGCAGCAGCGAGGTCTCGACCAGGCGGCCCACGCCCGTGCGATGGCGCTCGTGCACGGCCGCCAGGATCGCCGAGACCGTGGCCAGCGAGGTGACGTGGTCGCCCATGCCGGTGCGGATGGGAAAGGGTTCCTGGCCCTTGGGCGCGGTGATGGCGCCCACGCCCGCGCGCGACCAGAAGGCCGCCACGTCCATGCCGGGCCGGTCGGCGTCGGGACCTTCCAGGCCATAGCCGGTGAGGCTGCAGTAGATCAGGCGCGGATTGACCGCCTGGAGGGCCTCGTAGCCCAGGCCGGCGCGCGCCAGGGCGGCGGGGCGAACATTGGTCAGGAAGATGTCGGCGTCCTTGACCAGGGCCTTCAGGGCCGCCGCGCCGGGGGGCGAGCGAATGTCGAGCACCACTGAGCGCTTGCCCCGGTTGTCCAGCTCGAAGATCGGGTTGGCGGCCTGGTCGGAGGCGATGGTGTCGAAGAAGCGGCGCATGGGGTCGCCCTCGGGCGACTCCACCTTGATCACGTCGGCGCCCCAGTCGGCCATGACGCCCGCGGCCCCCGGGGCGGCGATGTAGGTGGCCAGTTCGATGACCCGCAGTCCGCGCAGCATCTCGTCCTCCCGCTTTTTTTCATTGGGAAGGAGTGTGGACGGCGGCGCGAGCCGTTGGAAGGGCGTTCGTCGCGGCCCCAGCCCTCAGACCCCTCAGTCCAGGGTGTAGAACGACTGGATCTGACAGCTCCCACTGGCGGTTTCGTAGAACACGCCGACCTTCTTTCCGGCCGAGCGCGCCGTGAGGATCAGCGAATAGAACCTGTTGCGATCATCCGCCGTGGCGGTAGGGCCGAATGTCAGGCTGCCGGAGGCGCAGGAAGATCCGGCGTAGAAGACTACGATGTTATTCGGCACGTAGTTCTGCAAGCGCCATCCAGTCACCGAACTTTCCAGATTAACATCGGCCAAGGCTGCCGAGGCTGTGGAAAGCGCGATTGCTGACAACACACAAGCAAGGATTCTCTTCATGGCGGCTCCGAGAGAAATGGCGTCGCCGAAATAGCGACACTGACCGGTCCTGAGAGGCCGATTCCCCGCAAGCTTGAGCACGGAGCAAGGCGCGTGCAACCGAAAATGCAACCTGTAAGCGGGCAGAGTCGCTCTGCCTGCGCGGCGGAATCGATATCAGGCCACCGCCGCTTGGCCCGCGATGCTGCGGCGGTCCAGCGCCGCCGCGTCGGCTACCGCCCGGGCCACGGCCGCGACGCTGACGGGCTTGCGCAGGACGGTGTCGGCGCCGGCGTCCAGGCACTCGCGGGCCTCGTCGGCGTCGCCGCCGATCACGGCCACGATCGGGATGTCGCGGTTGTCGCCGTCCAGGGCGCGCAGGGCCGCGGCGGTCTGGGGACCGTCGAGGATCGGCATGCGGCCGTCCAGCATCACCAGGTCGAAGTCGCAGATGCGGGCCAGGTCCAGGGCGCGGCGGCCGTTCTGGGCGTGCACGACCTGATGGCCCAGCTGCTCGAGGATGGCGCGCAGCATGGCCGCGTTGAGGGCGTCGTCCTCGGCGATCAGGACGCGCAGGTTGCTGGGCGGCGCGCCTACTGGCTCCACGGCCTGGGGCTCCTCGCCCACGGGGTCGACGGGGCAGGCGGCGTGCTCGTCGAAGGGCAGGGTGAGGGTGAAGCAGCTGCCGACGCCGACCGCGCCGGCTCCTTCCAGGCCGCCGCCCATCAGCCGGGCCAGCTGGCGCGAGAGCGACAGGCCAAGGCCCGCGCCGTTGACGCCCGCGCCAGTGCGCTCCACGCGCTGGAACGCCTGGAAGGCCTGCTCCATCTCCTCGGCCGAGAGGCCGGGGCCGGTGTCGGCGACCTGGATGGCGATGGCGTCGGCGCGCTGCTCGACCCGCACCTCGATGCGGCCGCGCACGGTGTACTTCACGGCGTTGCCGACCAGGTTGGCCACGATCTGGCGGGTGCGCATGGGATCGCCGATGGCCGCGCCCAGCGGACGGCGCTCCAGGTCGGGCTCGATGTGCACCGTCATCTCCAGCCCCTTGGCCAGGGCGTGAGGACGTTCCAGCAGCACCAGGTCACGGATCAGGCGCACGGGTTCGAACGGCACGGAGTCGACGGCCAGGCGGCCGGCTTCGGCGGTCTCGGAATCCAGGGTGGCGTTCAGCACGGCCACCAGGTCCTGGGCGGCGTCGAGGGCGGCGTTCAGCTGCTCGCGCGAGGGCGCGGCGCGCCCGCCCTTGCCGGCGGCGGCGGCCAGCACGTGGGTCACGCCGGTCAGGCCGTTGCGAATCTCGTGGCTGAGGGTGGCGACGATGTCGGACTTGGAGCGGGCCGAGCGCTCGGCCGTCTCCAGCACGTCCAGCCGCTCGCGCAGCAGGCGCTCGTGCTCCAGGGCCAGGGCGTGCTGGCGGCGCAGCATCCGGTTGAAGACCAGCGACAGCGCCATGGCCAGCGCCAGGGCGCCCCAGGCCTGGGCGCCTGCCCGCACGCCGTCGGGGCGCGAGAACAGGGCCACCAGCGGCGCGGCGCTGGCGACGGGGGCGATGACCAGCAGCGACAACAGGTGCGGGGCCGAGAAGAAGATGCAGATTATGGCCGCGCCGACCGACATCTGCAGCAAAGTGTCACGGGCCGGGCCGCCGCCGTCGGCGAACAGGGTCATCTGCACGACGGCCAGCGCCCACAGCAGGCCCGAGGCCAGTTGCACGCGCGAGCGGCGGCGCACGTCCTGGGCCGCGTCCGTGCGCAGCCAGGCGACGACGCCGTAGAAGGCGCCCCAGTTGACGGCGAAGACCGCGAAGCTCATGGCCAGCCAGCCGGCGTCGGCCGCGAAGGAGCCGGCCCAGACATAGAGCGGCAGGCACACGGCGAAGACCGCCAGGGCGTAGGGCATCAACGCCGTCTGGGCGTCGAGCGCCATGCGGATGTCGGCGTCGCGCGGATCGTGTTCGTTAAGTCGGCGCTCGGCGGACAAGGCGCTGATTCCTCGGCTGGTGAGCCAGGACCCTAGGGCGATCGCAGTTTGCGCCTCGTTACGGCTTATCGTTAATCCACAGGTCAAGCTGGGCAAACAATCGTTAAGCCTAACGGAGGATGATGCGAGTCAAAGCCGCGCCCCCAGACGGGGAGGAACCCATGGCCACCACCCGCGCCGCCCTGACCGACCAAGACATCCGCATGCTGGTGAAAGGCGCCACGCCCGACGAGCGCGCCCTGGCCGCCCACAAGCTGTGCCGCACGATCGACCGCGCCGAGATGGACGAGGACCAGCGCGCCCTGGCCGGCGACATCCTGCGGGTGATGGCCGCCGACGCCGCCGAGCTGGTGCGCCGCGCCATGGCCGTGACCCTGCGCAATTCGCCGGTCCTGCCGCCCGATGTCGCCAATCGCCTGGCGCGCGACGTCGAGAGCGTGTCGCTGCCGATCATCAACTTCTCGCCCGTGTTCAGCGACGCCGACCTGGCCGAGATCGTCCGCCTGGGCGGTCCGGTGCGGCAGATGGCCGTGGCCAAGCGGCCGCGCCTGTCGAGCAAGGTGGCGGGCCTGCTGGTCGAACAGGGCGGAGAGGACGTCGTGGCCGCCGTCTGCGCCAACGACAACGCCCGCCTGTCCGACATCGCCCTGCAGAAGGCGCTGGACCGCTTCGCCAAGTCCGAGGCGGTGCTGGCGGCCGTCGCCTATCGCTCGGCCCTGCCGCTGGCGGTGACCGAGCGCCTGATCGACATGGTCGGCGACCAGCTACGTGAGCATATCCTGGCCAACCACGCCATCTCGGCCGAGCGCACCCTGGACCTGATCCTGGACACCAAGGAGCGGGCCACGGTCGACCTGATCGACCAGGCGGGCCGCGCGGCCGACATGAAGGCCTTCGTGACCCACCTGCACAGCGTGCAGCGCCTGTCGCCGTCGCTGCTGCTGCGGGCGCTGGCCCACGGCCACATGACCTTCTTCGAGTGGGGCGTGGCCGAGCTGGCGGGCGTGCCGCACCATCGCACCTGGCTGATGATCCACGACGCCGGCGCTCTGGGCCTCAAGGCGATCTGTGAGCGGGCGGGCCTGCCGCCGCGCCTGTTCCCGGCCATGCGAGCCGGCGTCGACGCCTTTCACGCCATGGAATACGACGGCCGCCCCGGCGACCGCGAGCGGTTCCAGGAGCACATGATCCAGCGGTTCCTGACCTCGTCGGCGGCGGTGTCGCGCGAGGATACCGATTATCTCCTGGATCGCGCCGACCGCCTGGGACAGCAGGCCCAGGCCGCGGCCGGCTGACGAACCCAATCTTCGAACATCTGTTCGAAAAGTGTGGGCAGGCGGATCATTCTCCGCCAAGCTCGACCCATGTCCGAGCCCATCCGCCCCGCCGCCACGATCCTGATGCTGCGCGACCCGCCCGACGATGGCGGAGGCGGGTTCGAAGTGCTGATGGTCAAGCGCCACCACCAGATCGACTTCGCCGGCGGCGCCCTGGTGTTCCCAGGCGGCAAGAGCCATGCGGGCGACCACGACCCCGCCTGGGCCGATCACGCGACCGGCTGGGAGAGCGTTGCCGAGGACGGCGCGCCGCTGCGCATCGCCGCCATCCGCGAGGCCTATGAAGAAGCCGGGGTGCTGCTGGCGCGCGACGAGGGCGGGGCCATCTACGCCGGCGAGGCGGCGGCCGAGGTGCGGGCGGCGGTCGCCGAGGATCGCGTGGCCTTCCTGGACGTGGTGCGGGGCCTGGGGCTGAGGCTGGACCTGGAGGCCCTGACGATCTTCGCGCGCTGGATCACCCCGCCGCTGATGACCAAGCGCTTCGACACCTGGTTCTACGTGGCCCGGGCCCCGGCGGCCCAGCAGGCGATCTGCGACGGCCGCGAGGCGGTGGACGCCGAGTGGATCGCCCCGGGCCAGGCCCTGGACCTGGCGGCGTCGGGCCAGCGCAAGGTGATCTTTCCCACGCGGATGAACCTGCAGCTGCTGGCCGAGAGCGCCGACGCCGAGACTGCGATCATGGCCGCCCGGGCAAGGCCGCTGGTGACCGTGGAGCCTTGGGTGGAGGGGCCATCGCTGCGGATCCCGGACAACGCGGGGTACGGAGTGGTCAGCGAGCCGTTGTCGGCGCTTTAGGGGAACTGGGCGGTGGTGCGTCGGCGCTTGCCCCCACCTGGCCGCCGCGGGGCCTGTCCGCCCCCGTAGGGGGCGGATCTCCTCATTCTTCCCTCTGCGGGGGAGGAGCGCCGAAGGCGCGGAGGGGGCAAGTAGGCTCGCACCCTATTTCCGCAAGCCTCAGCCCGGCGGCAGCTTCGAGCCGGTCTCGCCCACCCAGGCGACGATATCGGAGAGGGTCTTGTCGGTGGCCTTGTCATAGGCCTGGACGATGGCGCCCACCCGGTTTTCGGCGGCGCGGACGCGGGTCTGGAAGACCTTGTCGCCCAGCAGGGTGCGGTCGCCGTTCTTGATCGTCACCGCGCGGACCTCGACCAGGATCTCGGGCGCGGTCTTGGGGCCGTCGACATAGACCGTCTCGAAGGAGCGGACCTCCAGGCGCAGCGTCATGGCCGCCTTGCCGGTTTCGCCGCGCGTGACCAGGCGGGCCGGCCCCTGGGCCTCGAAGGCTCGCGCCACGGCTTCGTCGAACAGCACGATGGCCGGCGACACCCACCGGGCGTCGGCGATGTAGGCCGCCTCGCCGTTGGTGATGGTCAGGATGCGGTCGCTCATGCTGGCGCGCGTGAAGACCGTGGGGATCTTGAAGACCCCGAAGCTCTTCTCGACCTGGTCGGCGGACGCCTGGCGAGCCTCGCCGAAGCGATAGAGACCCGACGGGTCGGCCTTGGGGAACAGGCTGATGCATCCCGACAGCGACATCGACAGGGCCACGGCTGCGGCGACGCCCAGCGAGCGGGGAGCGAGGCGGGAAAGGCTCACGGCTTGACCTCCAGTTCCTTGGCCGGCGACTTGGCGACCAGGGCGCGCGGGTTCTGTTCGACTTCGCCGACGAGGCGGTCCAGCGACTCGGCGGCGGATTGCAGGGTGACGACGGCGGCCGACAGCTGCGGCAGGCCGCTGGTGGCGAAGTCGCTGGTGGGGCCCTCCAGTTTGCCGACCATGCCGCGCACGTCCTTGGCCGTACCCTTCAGCTCCTCGGCGGCGTCGCCCAGGTTCTTGAGGGTGCGCTTGGCGTCGCCGTTGACCAGGCTGTCGGCGCTGTCGGACAGCTGGCCGATCTTGGTCGAGGTGGCCTCGATGCTCTGCAGGGCCTTGTCGGCGTCGGCGATGATGGCCTTGCGCTCGCGCAGTTCGGCGGTGACCGACTGGACGTCGCTGAGCGAGGCGCTGAAGGTCTTGATATTCTCGTCCGACAGCACGCGGTTGACGCGGTCCAGGGCCTCGATGGTGCGGGTCAGAACCGTGCCGCCGCCTTCCAGCAGATCGGACAGGGCGCTGCGCTGGCTGCGGATGACGGGCACGTCGCCGCCGTGCACGGTGGTCTTCAGCAGCGGCTTGGACGGCGTGCCGGCGGTGATCTGGACGTAATTCACGCCGGTGATGCCCTGGGGCTCGAGCGTGGCGTAGCTGTCGGTCTTGATCGGCACGTCGGACGTGACGCGAACGCGAGCGATGACGCGGTTGGGATCGCTGCGATCAAGGGCGATCTTGGTGACCTCGCCGACCTTGATGCCGTTGAAGTGCACCTCGCCGCCGTCGGACAGACCCCGCACTGGGCCTACGAACAGCACGTCGTAGAGGTCGTACTCCTGGCTGAAGCTGAGCTTGGCCAGCCAGACGGCGAAGATCAGGAGGCCGGTGAAGAGGACCAGCGTGGCCGCGCCCACCAGGGCGTAGTTGGCGTTTCTTTCCATCTCAGCTCTTCCTAGGCAGGGCCTGGCCCGCGGCCGCGCGTCCGCGCGGCCCCATGAAGTATTCTTTGATCCAGGGGTGGTCCGACTTTTCCAGCTCCTGCGGCGTGCCGGTGGCCACCACCTTCTTTTCGGCGATCACCGCGATGCGGTCGGTGATGGCGTAGAGGGTGTCGAGGTCGTGGGTGATCATGAACACGGTCAGGTCCAGGCTGTCGGACAGGTCGCGGATCAGTTCGTCGAAGGCGCCGGCGCTGATCGGGTCCAGGCCCGCGGTGGGCTCGTCCAGGAACAGCAGCTCGGGGTCCATGGCCAGGGCCCGGGCCAGGCCTGCGCGCTTGCGCATGCCGCCCGACAGCTCGGCCGGCTTGAGGTTGCCGGCCCGGGCGGGCAGGCCCGACATGGCGATCTTCAGGTCGGCGAGCTGGTCGATCTCGCGCCGGGACAGGCGGGTGTGCTCGAACAGGGGCGCGGCCACGTTTTCGCGCACGGTCAGGTTCGAGAAGAGGGCGCCCTGCTGGAACAGCACGCCCCAGCGGCGCTCGATCACGCTCCAGCGGCGGCGCGAAGCCACCTGCATGTCCTGGCCGAACAGCTTGATCGTGCCGCCGTCGGGCTCCTTCAGGCCGATGATGGTGTTGAGCAGGACCGACTTGCCCGAGCCCGAGCCGCCGACCACGCCCAGCACCTCGCCGCGGTTCACGGTCAGGTCCAGGCCGTCATGGATGATGTTGTCGCCGAACCGCGAGACCAGGCCCTCGACGCGGATCGGGGGCGCCTCGGCGGTCGAGGGGGCCTCTTGCCCGGCGGGGGCGGCGTCGACCGCGGTCACAGGTTCAGCTCCATGTAGATCAGGGCGAACACCGCATCGATGGCGATGATGGCGAAGATGGCGTGGACGACGGCGGCGGTGACGCGGCGGCCCAGCGACTCCACGTCGTTGCCGACCTCCATGCCCTGGCGGCAGCCGATGGCGGCGATGACCATGGCCATGACGGGGGCCTTGGACAGGCCGATCCAGAAGTGGGTGATGCCGACGTTGTCGACCATCCGCTGCAGGAAGAAGCCGGGCGACAGGTCCAGCGCCGTCCAGGTGACCAGCAGGCCGCCGGCCAAGCCGGCCAGGGTGGCCACGAAGGTCAGCAGAGGGATGGTGATGAGCAGGGCGGCGAAGCGGGGCAGGACCAGGGCGTCGTAAGGGTCCACGCCCATGACCTGCATGGCGTCGACTTCCTGGTTCATCTTCATCGAGCCGATCTCGGCCGCGAAGCTGGAGGCCGAGCGACCGGCCAGCAGGATGGCGGTGATGAGGATGTTGAACTCGCGCAGCACCGAGATGCCGATCAGCTCGACGGCGAACACCTGGGCGCCGAACTGGGTCAGGAGATTGGCCCCCAGCAGGGCCACGACCGCGCCGATGAAGAAGGTGGTGATGGATACGATCGGGATGGCGTCCAGCCCCGCCCGCTCGGCCAGGGACACCACGGGAGCCCAGCGGATGCGGCTGGGCTTGACCAGGGCGCGGCCGATGGCGGTCAGCAGGTGACCCAGGAAGGCCAGGGTGGAATAGAGGTCGTCGGCCAGGCCGAACACGCCGCGGCCGATGCGTTCCAGCAGGGCGCGGAAGCCGCCGATGGGCGGGGCGATGTCGGGCTCGACCTTGATGGCCTCGCCGACCAGCTGGAGCAGGCGCTGGGTGCGCGCCCCGGCGGCGATCTTGCCCTCGGTCTCGCGGGCGTCGGCGGCGCGCAGGATGGCGTAGGCCCCGGCCGTGTCGCAGCGGGTGATTCCGGTCAGGTCGATGTCGGCGGCCTGCTGGGCGTTGACCGCTTGAAGCAGCCGTTCGCCGGCGTCGACCAGGCCGCGCGCGGTCCAGTCCCCCGAGAGCACGACGGTTTTTCGACCGGCCTTGTCCTCGAAGGTGAAATCAGCCGGAGCGCCCATGAAGCCTTGCTGGTCCCTCAATCCCGTAGCCAAACCCTAGCAAAGGGATCGACCAAGCCCAAACGCCTCAAGGCCTCGCTTGTTGCGCAAGGAATAAGCGCAGCCGCGCAAGAGCGCCAGCATCCTCGTCAGGAACGCCGTCCGACCCGGTTTGGCCTGACCGCATCGAGGGCGAGGGCGTCGAACCATTGCCGCAAAAGGTGCGTTCTATGGCGCTGACCGGGGGCGTTGATTAGAAGGGCTGCATGTTTTTTGGTTCCGTGAACCGCCGCGCGGCGCTGGGCAGGCTGTCGTTGTCGGCCGTGCTGGCCCTGGCGCCCCGCCTGGCTTCCGCCCAGACCCAGGCCTCGAAAGGCGACACCGCCGTGACACAGGCCCCGCCGCCCGCCGTTCCCCCGCCCGAGGCCGAGCCCTTTTCGGTCGACCTGCTGGTCGAACGCGCCCGGGGCATGGCCGCGGCGGCCTATGTGAAGCCTTCGGCGCCGCCGTCGATCTCGGGCATCAGCTACGACGACTATTTCCGCATCCGCTTCCGCGCCGACCACGACCTGTGGCGCGACCGCAAGCCCGAGTTCCGGGCCGAGTTCTTTCCCCCGGCGTGGCTGTATCCGCGTCCGCTGCCGATCAACGAGGTGGTGGCGGGACTGTCGCGCCCGGTGCCCTTCGATCCGGCGATGTTCGACATTCCCGGCGAGCATGCCGACGTGGCCAAGAGCTGGGGCGGCTTCTCGGGTTTTCGCCTGCTGTGGCCGCTGAACCAGGCCGACAAGCTGGACGAGATCGCCGTCTTCCAGGGCGCCAGCTACTTCCGCAGCCTGGGGCGGGGGCAGCGCTACGGCCTGTCTGCGCGGGGCCTGGCCATCGGGGCGGGCGAGCCGAACGAGGAGTTCCCCGACTTCACCGCCTTCTGGCTGGAGCGGCCGGCGATCGACGACCAGGCGGTGGTGGTCCACGCGCTGATGGACAGCCCCAGCTGCTCGGGCGTCTACAGCTTCACGATCCAGCCGGGCGAAGACGTGGTGTTCGACGTCACGGCCCGGATCTTTCCGCGAACGACCATGACCAAGACGGGCGTGGCGGCGATGAGCAGCATGTTCCTGTTCAACGTGGCCGATCCCTCGCCGGTGGAGGACTTCCGCACCGCCGTGCACGACAGCGACGGCCTGGCGATCTGGACCGGCAAGGGCGAGCACCTGTGGCGTCCGCTGCAGAACCCCAGGGCGCACCGGCTGAGCAACTTCCCCGACGAGGATCCCAAGGGCTTCGGCCTGGTCCAGCGGGCCCGGACGCTGGAGGACTTCGGCGATCTGCAGGCGCGCTACGACCTGCGGCCCAGCCTGTGGGTCGAGCCGCTGGACGGGTGGGGCAAGGGCGCGGTGCACCTGGCCGAGCTGGCGACCACCAAGGAGACCGACGACAACATCGCCATCTTCTGGCGGCCCGAGGCACCCTGGCAGGCGGGCGAGGCCCACGTGCTGCGCTATCGCCTCTACTGGGGCCAGGAACGGTTCGCCAGCCCCGACGCGCGGGTGTTCCGCACCCGCACCGGGGCCGACGCCCAGGCGGGCCTGCGCCTGTTCACGGTGGACCTGCAGGGCGGGGCCCTGGCCGAGGGGCTGGACGGCGTGGAGGTGGAGGTCGAGGCCGACGGCGGGACGGTCGCCTGGAAGGACCTGTCGCCCTATCCGCTGGAGGCCTCGGCCCGGGCGGCCTTCGGGGTCAAGCCCTCGGCGTCGGCGGTGAACCTGTCGCTGCGCCTCCGCCGGGGCGAAACGCCGATTTCCGAGACCTGGCGCTATCTCTGGACTCCTTAAGGGTTCGCGCGGAGGTCGAGGTTCAATCTCGGTTAATGAATTCCCGTCACCGCTCTTTCCAACAGGGATTTGAGTGAATCGGGGTCCGGGCATGAGCGCCAAGCAGCAACTCGACCAACGTCTGGCCTTCATGCGTTTCGACCATAAGTCGCGGTCGGCCCTGAAGGCGGCCAAGGCGGTGATCGACGTCGAGATCCACTCGGCCCTCGACAGCTTCTACGACCAGGTGCGCGCCACCGCCGAGACGCGCCAGATGTTCTCCAGCCGCGCCCAGATGGACGCCGCCCAGGCCCGGCAGGCCGACCACTGGCGCAAGCTGGCCACGGCCGAGTACGGCGAAAGCTACGCCCAGGACGTGCAGAAGGTGGGCCGGGCGCACGTGCGCGTCGGGCTCGAGCCGCGCTGGTACATCGGCGGCTACGCCCTGGTGGCCGAGCAACTGATCCGCGCGGTGATGGCCAAGCGTCCCAGGGGCCTGTTTGCGGGCAAGGACGACGGCGAGACCGCCGAACAGATCGTGGCCCTGATGAAGGCCACGTTCCTGGACATGGACCTGGCGATCTCGAGCTATCTCGACATCATCCAGGACGAACGCGACCGGCTGGAGGCCGAGCGCGCCGCCGCCGAGCAGCGCCAGGCCACGGCCGTGGCGGCGGTGGGCCAGGCCCTGGCCCGCCTGGCCGACGGCGACCTGTCGGCGCGTGTAGACGGCAGCCTCTCGGCCGAGTTCCACGGCCTGAAGACGGACTTCGACAACGCCGCCGCGGCCCTGGCCGACACGATGAAGGCCGTCGAGCGCGCCACCTCGGGCATCCGCTCGGGCGCGGACGACATCGCCCGCGCCGCCGACGACCTGGCCCAGCGCACCGAGCAGCAGGCCGCGACCCTGGAGCAGACGGCCGCCGCTGTCGAACAACTGACCGCCACGGTCAGCCGCACCGCCTCCAGCGCCAAGGAAGTGTCCAGCAAGGTCAGCGAAGCCGCCGCCGACGCCCAGCGCTCGGGCGAGGTGGTGACCCGCGCGGCCCAGGCCATGACGCAGATCGAGAGCTCGTCGGCCAAGGTGAGCCAGATCCTGGGCGTGATCGACGAGATCGCCTTCCAGACCAACCTGCTGGCCCTGAACGCGGGCGTCGAGGCGGCTCGCGCCGGCGACGCCGGCCGCGGCTTCGCCGTCGTGGCGCAGGAAGTGCGGGCCCTGGCCCAGCGCTCGGCCGACGCGGCCAAGGAGATCAAGACCCTGATCGCCGACTCCGGCCGCCAGGTGGAGGAGGGCGTGGACCTGGTCGGTCAGACCAGCCAGGCCCTGCGCGGCATTGTCGAGAAGGTGGGCGCAATCGACGCCCTGGTCGACGAGATCGCCGCCTCGGCCAACGAACAGGCCTCGGCCCTGGGCCAGGTCAACGTGGCCGTCAACCAGCTGGACCAGGTGACCCAGCGCAACACCGCCATGGTGCAGCAGTCGACCGAGGCCACTCACGCCCTGCGCGCCGAGGCCGCGGACCTGTCCAACCACGTCGGCGGCTTCCGCACGGGCGGGAGGGCCGGTTACGCGTCGCCGACGGAGAGCGCTCATCCGGTGCACGAGGCCCGCGCCCGCGTGGCCGCGTTCGCTCGGCCGGGGCGGTAAGCTCGGCTTCTTCCACGTCATCCCGGCCGTAGCAAAGCCGGGACCCAGGAGCCGCCGCAATGCGTTCGTCCCTGGGTCCCCGATAACCCCCGCGGGGCTTCCGGGATGACGATGATGGGGACGTTCTACCCCGGCTTGGCCAGCGCTTCCCGCACCGCCTGGGGCGTGATCGGGATGTGGCGCAGGCGCACGCCGACGGCGCGGTAGATGGCGTTGGCGATGGCGGGGGCGACGACGGTGGTGGCCGGTTCGCCCAGGCCCACGGGGACCTCGACGCTGTCGACGAACTGAATGTCCAGTTCCGGGGCGTCGGCGATGCGCAGGGGCGTGTAGGTGTCCAGGTTCACGTCCTTGACCAGGCCCTTCTCGAAGGCCGTTCCCTCGTGCAGGGCCATGCTCAGCCCCCATAGCGCCGCGCCCTCGGTCTGGGCCCGGGCCCCGTCGGGATCGACGATGGTGCCTGCGTCGGTCACCAGGGTCAGCTTCTGGACCGTGACGACCCCGGTGGCGCGGTCGACATGCACCCGGGCCACGCAGGACACCCAGGTGGGCATGTCGCGCTCCTGGCCGAAGCTGGCGGCCAGGCCCAGGGCGGTGTCCTTGGGCAGGGGCTGGCCCCAGCCGGCGGCCTCGGCGGCGCGGCGGACCACCTCGCGCAGGCGCGTGGCCCCGCCCTTGGTGCTGGCGTCGCTGCCCGCATTGGCGCCGGCGCCGGTCAGCAGCTTCAGCCGCAGGGCGACGGGATCGGTCTTCAGGTGGACGGCGGCCTCGTCGATGAAGCTTTCGCCCGCCCAGTTGGTCCAGCCGGGGCCCACCGAACGCAACCAGCCAGGCCGGAAGGTCGAGTTGGCCAGGTCGTTGTTGAGGGCCCGCACCTTGTGGGCGCCCACCTCGTACCAGTGGTCGGCGCCGGAAATGGAGAAGGGGTCGTAGGCGACGCCGTTCTTGCCCTTGGGCATCAGGGCCGGGGCGTTGGCCAAGGTGGGCCAGCCGGCGGCGGCGTGGTGCTCTTGGCCCAGGATGTTCCCCTGGCCGTCGAAGGCCATGCGCACGGTCTGGACCGAAGGCGAGCGCGGGGAGTCGAAGCGCACGTCGTCCTCGCG
Organism: Caulobacter sp.; assembly: GCA_017745235.1. Taxonomy (GTDB): domain Bacteria; phylum Pseudomonadota; class Alphaproteobacteria; order Caulobacterales; family Caulobacteraceae; genus Caulobacter. Next base: position 127,986 of record JAGHZU010000009.1, read on the forward strand.
GGTCAGCACCAGCTTGACCGGCTTGCCCAGCGCCTTGGCCGCCAGGGCGGCCGGCACGGCGTAGTCGCCGTTCAGCCGCCGCCCGAACCCGCCGCCCAGCATGTAGGTGCGCATGACCACGGCCGTTTCGGGCTTGCCCAGGGCCTTGGCCAGGGTTGGCAGGATCAGGCTCTGCCACTGGTTGCCCGTGTGGATTTCCATGATCCCGTTCTGCTCGAACGCCAGGGCGTTGAGCGGCTCCAGCTGGAAATGCAGCACCGTGGCGGCGGTATAGGTGCGCTCCAGCACCGACTTGGCGGCCTGGAAGGCGGAAGCGGTGTCGGCGGTCTTGGTGTCGAGCAGCGCGCCGCCGTCGGCCTTGGCGATCAGGGCGGCGGCGTGGTCCTGCAGGTCCTTCTCCGACACGTCGGCGCCGGGGCCGGCCGTCCAGCGCACCTTCAGCAGGTCGGCGGCGCGGATGGCGGCGGGATAGCTTTCGGCGATGGCCAGCACCCAGCCGGGCACGGTGTCGGACGGATCCTCGATCGTAAGGTAACGGAGGTAGCCCTTGACCTTCCTGGCGTCTCCGTCGTCGACCGAGACCACCTTGGCGCCGTGTCGCGTCGGCGGCAGGCGGGGGCGGGCGTAGACCATGCCCGGGACCTTGGCGTCGATGCCGTAGACGGCCGTGCCGTTGGTCTTTGCGGCGATGTCCAGGGCCTTGCCCGGCTTGCCCACCAGCTTGCGCTCGGACGCCGGCTTGATCGGAAGCTTGGCCAGTTCGTCGGGCGTGAACTGCCGCGCCACGCCGCCGCGCTTGACGATGTCGCCATAGGAGATCGAGCGTCCGCCTACGTGGACGACGCCGCCCTTCGCCGCGCCGCCGGCCGGAGAGACGTTCAGCAGCTTGGCCCCCGCCTCGACCAGGGCGATGCGGCCGGCGGCCCCGGCCTGGCTGAAGATGGGGAAGGTCTGCCACACCGACCAGCTGCCGCCGGTGACCATCAGGCCCCACTTGGGATCGGTGTCGACGTGGACGATCCGCACCTTGTCCCAAGGCACGTCCAGTTCGTCGGCGAGGATCCGGGCCAGGGCCGTACCCACGTGCTGGCCCATCTCGGCGCGGATGATGTTGACGGTGACCACGCCTTCGCCGTCGATGGCGAACCACAGGGTGGGCTCGAAGCGCGGGCCAGTCGGGGTTCCGGGCGCGCCGCCGGGCACGGCCGGGTCCATCGCGGCCTCGACCAGGGCCGAGAAGCCGAAGGCCAGGCCCGCGCCGGTGGAGGCCACCAGGAAGTTGCGGCGCGACAGGAAGCTGCCCGGCTCGCCCTTGGGCGGAAGGCGGCTCACGACTTGCCTCCCATGGCCGAGGCCGCCTGCTTGATGGCGGCGCGAATGCGGGCGTAGGTCATGCAACGGCACAGGTTGCCGCTCATGGTGGCGTCGATGTCGGCGTCGGTCGGGGCGGGGAAGTCCTTGAGCATGGCCGCCGCCTGCATGATCTGGCCCGACTGGCAGTAGCCGCACTGGGGAACCTGCAGCTCCAGCCAGGCCTGCTGCACAGGGTGCTGGCCGGCCGGGTCCAGGCCCTCGATCGTGGTGATCTCGGCCCCGTCCACCGCGCCCAGCGGGGTGACGCAGGAACGGGTGGCGCGGCCGCCGACGTGGACGGTGCAGGCCCCGCACATGCCGACGCCGCAGCCGAACTTGGTGCCTGTCAGGCCCAGATCGTCGCGGATCACCCACAGCAGGGGCGTGTCCTCGTCGAGATCGATCGAGACGGGGCGGCCGTTGAGCGTGAACCGGGTCATGGGCCTACTCCTTCCCCTCGGCGCGGCCCTCGGCGCGGATCGTCGCGACCTTCTTTTCCAGGTCGGGCCAGGCGGGCTTGTCAGTGCGTGTGGCGCGCAGGTAGGCGGCCAGGCGGGCGACGTCGGCGTCGCTGAAGCGGCCGAAGGCGGGCATGACCACGCCAGGCGCCCCCTCCTTGGCGGCCACCCCGTGCAGGATCACCCGGATCAGATTGGTGGGGTCGTCCAGGTTCACCGCGCTGTTCAGCGCCAGGTCGGGCCGCAGCGGGTTGGGCTGGCCCGCGCCGTTATAGTGGCAGGAAGCGCAGGCGGCGGTGTAGAGCCGCGCGGCCGCGTCGATCTGCGGGCCGGTGTTCAGCCGGTTGGCGGCCTGCGCCTTGGCCAGGGCGGGCGCCAGGGCCGAGGCGCGGCCGGCCGCGCCGCCGACGTCGGCGAAATAGACGGCCAGGGCCTGGATGTCGGCGTCGGGCAGCTTGACGAGGCCGTCGTGCACGACGGGCGACATGGGGCCGGCGGCGACGCCATGATAGCGGCTGACGCCGGTGCGCAGATAGGCGGCCAGCTCGGCCTGGTCCCACGGGGCGGGCGAGGGATTGGCCGAAGTCAGGGGCGGGGCGATCCAGTTGTCGATAGCGGCGCCGGCGAAGGCCTGGTCGCGCTTCTCGGCCCCCAGGGCGTTGCGCGGCGTGTGGCAGGCGCCGCAGTGGCTGACGCCCTGGGCCAGATAGGCGCCGCGGTTCCATTCGGGGCTCTTGTCCGCCGAGGGCTTGAACGGTTCGGGGCGGAAGAACAGCAGCTTCCAGCCGGCCTGCAGGGCGCGGATGTTCAGCGGGAAGGGCACGCTGTTGCGCTTGGCCGGGGCCGAGACGGCCGGACGGGTCATCACATAGGCGTAGAGGTCGGCGATGTCGGCGTCGGTCATCTTGCCGAAGTGATCGTAGGGGAAGGCCGGGAACAGGTGCTTGCCGTCGCGGGCCACGCCCTGGCGCATGGCGCGCCGGAAGGCGGCTTCCGACCAGGTTCCGACGCCCGTCTTGGGGTCGGGGGTGATGTTGGTCGAGTAGATCGTGCCGAAGCTCGTCTTCATCGGATAGCCCCCGGCGTAGGGCTGGCCGCCCTTGGCCGTGTGGCAGGTGGCGCAGTAGCCGGCGCCGGCCAGGACCTCGCCCCGGGCCACCTGGGCGGGCGAGAAGCTGGAGGCGGGGGGAGGAGCGATCTTGCCGATGGCCGGCCTCCAGGCGAAGACGCCGAAGCCGACGATCCCGAGGATCACGATCGCGAGAAAACCAAGAAGCAGTCGTTTCGGCACGGGCGCCCTCCTGGCGGTCCTGTGCGATCGCGACGCTCGTGCGCGGGATCGCAACAAGGCCAGATACGGGCGAGCTTGGGATCAAATTCCCGGCCGCGCAAGGCGTTGGGGTCTAGCTGCGAGTCGATTGCGATACGGCGCGCGGCCTCAGCCGGCCGCCGGCGGGGCGGTCGAGGCGCGATGAATCAGGGCGAAAGGCAGCAGCTCGTCGCGGGGCGGCGGCGGTTCGGCCGAAGGATTGCGCGAGGCGCCGCCGATCAGCATCCGGGTGGCCAGGGACGACATCTCCACCAGCGGCTGGCGCACGGTGGTCAGCTGGGGCCGCGACAGGCGCGAGACGGGGCTGTCGTCGAAGCCGGCCACCGAGACGCCGCCGGGAACGGCGATGTCGGCCTCGCCGGCGGCGGCCACCGCGCCCAGGGCCATTTCGTCGGAGCTGGCGAAGATCGCCGTGGGGCGGTCGGGCAGGGACAGCAGGGCCTGGGCGGCGGCGTGGCCGGATTCGAAGGTGAAGTCGCCCTCGCGGATCCAGCCGTCCTCGATGGCCAGGCCATGGGCCGCCATGGCGGCGACGTAGCCCTCGCGCCGGGCCTGGCTGGCGCCGTAGCGGGAATCGCCGGTGATGAAGCCGATGCGGCGATGGCCCAGGCCGATCAGATGCTCGGTCACCTCGCGGCCGGCGGCGACGTCGTCGGTGTGGATGCGCGGACCCCGGGCCTCGGCCTTTTCGGGCGCGAGGCGGACATAGGGCGTGCCGGCCTTGTCCAGCATCTCCAGCACGATCTCGTCGTCGCAGCTGGGCGGGGTCAGGATCACGCCGTCGGGCTTGAGCGCGGCCAGCAGGGCGCCGACTTCCTGGCGCACGCGCGGACCGTCGTGGTCGATCAGCTCGACCAGCAGGTGGTAGCCGGCCTCGCGGCATTCCAGCGTCGCGCCCAGCTGGATGCGCGAGAGGTAGTCCGAGCCGCGCTCGCTGCGCCAGTGGTCCAGGGTCAGGGAGGCGTCGGCGAAGACGGCGATCACGAACGAGCGCGACCCGGCCAGGCTGCGGGCCGACAGGTTGGGCGCGTAGCCCAGGGCCCCGGCGGCTTCCAGCACGCGCTCGCGCATGGCCGGGCGCACGTTGGGCTCGTTGTTCATCACGCGCGAGACGGTCTTGATCGAGACCTCCGCACGCGCGGCCACGTCGTAGATCGTCACCGCCGCCATGGGCGCGCCGAAATTGGGTGAATGGGACTCATCGCCATGAGCGCAGCCTAGTGCAACTTCCCGCCTTCACAAGGTGACGCTACCCGTCGGCGACGAACGCGATCGGTTCCGGCTTGTGGGCGGGCCGCCGTGGAGACAGTGTGCGGGCCAAGCACGGCGGAGACCGCGAGCGTTTTGGGGGGAGACGATGGCCGCCGTGGAGGCCGAGACGATAGAGAGCGGCAAGCCGACGACGCCCGTGGGGGGCGGCTTCATCAGCGCCTACACCCTGGCCCAGATCGGCGCCTTCGTCAGCTTCATGCCGCTGCTGCAGGTTCTGCTGCCGCTGAAGGCCGAATCGATCGACCCGGCGGGCAAGGCGGTGGTGCTGAGCCAGGTGGCGATCTGGGGCTCGCTGGTGGCCAGCGTCGCCAACCTGCTGGCCGGGGCGGTCAGCGATCGCACCACCTCGCGCTTGGGCCGGCGTCGCCCCTGGATGATCCTGGGGGCGCTGTGCACGGTGGCCTCGTACCTGGCGATCAAGGCGGCCGACAGCACGGCGGAGCTGCTGGCCGGGGTGATCGGTTTCCAGCTGGCCTTCAACATGATGTTCGCGGCGCTGCTGGCGGTGCTGCCCGACCGCGTGCCCGACGCCCAGAAGGGGCGTGTGGCGGCCTTCCTCAGCCTGGGCCACCCGGTCGGCGGCATGGCGGGGGCGCTGCTGGTGGGCGGGCTGCTGGTGGACGAGGGGCAGCGCTACCTGGCCATCGCCGCGGTGCTGCTGGTCTCGATCGCGCCCTTCGCCCTGGGCCTGAAGGACGCCCCGCTCAACCCGCGCGCGCGACCGCCGATGGACTGGCGCGGCTTCGTGGCGGGCCTGTGGGTCAATCCGCTGGTCCATCCCGATTTCGGCCTGGCCTGGATCAGCCGGTTCATGGTGCTGGTCGCCATCACCCTGACCCAGAGCTACATGCTCTTCTACCTGCAGGACGCGCTGCATTATTCCGCGTTGTTTCCGGGACGGCGGGCCGAGCAGGGGCTGGCCCTGCTGACCACCGCAGCCACCTGCGCCAACGTGGCCTGCGCGATGATCGGCGGGATGCTTTCGGACCGGCTGAAGCGGCGGAAGCTGTTCGCGGCGGGGGCGGCCCTGGTGCTGGCCGGGGCGATGGTCACCTTCTCGATGACCCCGGGCTGGCCCGTGGTGCTGGCCGGGTTCGTGATCTTCGGCTGCGGCGCCGGCTGCTACTACGCCGTCGACATCGCCCTGGTCAGCACGGTGCTGCCCTCGCAACGCGACGTCGGCAAGGACCTGGGCGTGCTGAACCTGGCCAACACCCTGCCGCAGGCCCTGGCGCCGATGCTGGCGTTGTACTTCCTGGGGCCCAGCCATGTGAACTACCAGGCTCTCTATCTGGTGGCGGCGGGGCTGGCCCTGGCTGGCGCCCTGACCATCCTTCCGATACGAGGCGTGCGTTAGCGTCCAATCCGAGAGGCTCGTGGCCGACCTGATATCCATCACCGATCCCGGCGATCTTCGCGTGGCCGCCTATCGCGACATCAAGGAGCGCGACCTGGTGGGACGGCAGGGCCTTTTCATCGCCGAGGGCGAGACGGTGCTGCGATCGTTCGTGCGCGACGCGCCGGGGCGGGTGCGTTCGGTGCTGATCGACGGCAAGCGGGCCGAGAAGCTGGCCGACCTGTTCGCCGACCTGCCGCCGGGCGTTCCGGTCTATTCGGCCGGACAGGCCGTGATCGACGCCATCGCCGGCTTCCATCTGCACCGCGGCGTGCTGGCGGTGGGCGAGAAGGCGCCGGCCCTGGAGGTCGACGACCTGCTGTCGCGGGCGGGCGAACGGGCGGTGGTCGTGGTGCTGATGGGCATCGCCAATCACGACAACCTGGGTGGCATATTCCGCAACGCCGCGGCGTTCGGCGCGGACGGGGTGATCCTGGACGCCGACTGCTGCGATCCGCTCTACCGCAAGGCCATCCGGGTCTCGAGCGGGGCGACGCTGAGCGTGCCGACGGCGCGGCTGGCGCCGGGACAGGACGTGATCGCGGCGCTGGAGAGGCGCGGCTTCGAGGCCCTGGCGCTGAGCCCGTCGGCCGACGAGATCCTGGCGCGGCTGCAGCCGCCGGCCCGCTCGGCCGTGCTGCTGGGGGCGGAGGGGCCGGGCCTGCCGGGGGCGGTGATGGCGCGGACGCGGACGGTGGGCATTCCCATGGCCAACGGCTTCGACTCGCTGAACGTGGCCGCCACGAGCGGGATCGTGCTGCATCATCTGAGGTTCGCGACCTCTTGATCCTTAAGGAATGACACCGGTAACCTGACCGCAACGAGGGACGCGGGAGGTCGCCATGTTGAACCGTCGGGGAACCCTGGCGAGCCTGAGCCTTCTGGTTTCGGCCGTGGCCGGGGCGGCCAGGGCCAGGGAGGCGACGCCGATGCCCGATCCGACCGAAGTGCTGCCGTTGTGGCCGGGCGATCCCCCGGGCTCGACGGGCGTGACCGCCACGGAGACGGTGACCGAGCGCGGCGACGCCAAGGGCCTGCGAGACCGGGCCGTGACCCACACCCGCAAGCCGACCCTGACGGTGTTCCGTCCCGCCAAGCCGAATGGCGCGGCGGTGATCCTGATGCCGGGCGGCGGCTATGAGCGCGTCGTGGTCGACAAGGAGGGCTTCGAGACCGCCCGCTGGCTGGCCGATCGCGGCTACGCCTGTTTCGTGCTGCTGTATCGCCTGCCCGGCGACGGCTGGGCCGCGGGCGCCGATGCGCCGCTGCAAGACGCCCAGCGCGCTGTGCGACTGGTCCGCTCGAAGGCGGGGGCGATGGGCTTCGCCCCCTCGCGCCTGGCGGTGATGGGCTTTTCGGCCGGGGGGCACGTGGCGGCCAGCGTCACCACCCGCTTCGACGCCCAGGCGTACGAGCCGGTCGACGCCGCCGACGGCCTGTCGGCCCGGCCCGACCTGTCGGCCCTGATCTATCCGGTGATCTCGATGGGCGCGTCGGCGCACACCGGCTCGCGCCGGCGACTGCTGGGTCCGTCACCGACGCCCGAGGCGGTCGCCGCCTATTCGCCTGACCAGGGCGTCGGCGACAAGGTCCCGCCGGTGTTCCTGCTGCACGCCGCCGACGACGCGACGGTGCCGGTGGCCAACACCCTGATGATGTTCGCCGCGCTGCGGGCCAAGGCGATCCCGACCGAGATGCACGTCTTCGAGGAAGGCGGCCACGGCTTCGGCCTTCGCGCCATCGCCGGCAAGCCGGTGGCCGCCTGGCCGACCCTGTTCGAGACGTTCGCCAGGCGGCACGGGATCTGAGGCGCAGCGCCCTTGCTCGGGCGCGTCAGCAGCCCTTGCTCGCCTCCCAGCGCCGTATTTCCTCCTCCAGGGCCCGTTGCCAGCGGGCGCGCAGGACTCCGGGGCGCTGGCCGTGGCGTTCGTCTAGGAACTCGGCCTTCTCCACGCGGTCGGTGCGGAAGTTGCGGAAATCGCTGCGCAGTTCGCACCAGCCGATCAGCATGCGCACCGTGTCGCGATAGCCGACGGTGACCGGCCAGATCACCCGCTGGCTGACCGCGCCCTTCTCGTCGCGATAGTCGAGACGGATCTTGCGGCCGGCGTGGATCCAGGCGCGGGTCTGTGCGATGTCGATGCCGTCGGGCAGGGGGCGCCATGCGGGCGAGGCGCCGGTGGCCGGGGTCAGGACATAGGGGCGCAGCTCGTCGGGCACGGCGGCGGCGATCTTGGCGATCAGGTCGTTGGCGGCGGTGGCCAGGACGGGATCGCCGCGCCCGGCCACCCATTGGGCGCCCAGGACCGCGGCCTCGATCTCGTCGGGTGTCAGCATCAGGGGCGGCATGTCGTATCCGGCCTCCAGTACGTAGCCGACGCCCGCCTCGCCGCGGATGGGCGCCCTCTGGCCGATCAGGGCGGCGATGTCGCGATAAACGCTGCGTTTGGAGGTCTCCAGCTCGGCCGCCATGGCGTCGGCGGTCACCGGCTGCCGGCTGCGGCGCAGGATCTGGATGATCTGGAAAAGGCGTTCGGCGCGTCTCATGAGCCCACTCTGCTCGACCGATGCTGACAGCATGCTGGCAGCAGGATGGCGGTAGCGTCCGATTGTCGCAACACAGCACCGCCATGGGGGGCGGGGCGCAGCAGGGAGAGACCACCATGATCACGCTCTACGCCGCCGGACCCGCCTACGGCCTGCCGGAAGGAAGCCCTTACGTCACCAAGACCGAGATCCACCTGAAGATGGCGGGTCTCTGGTATCGCAAGGAGCCGGCCCGTCCCGACACCTCGCCCAAGGGCCAACTGCCCTGGATCGACGACGACGGTGTCAGGGTGGCCGACAGCACCTTCATCCGCGCCTATATCGAGCGCAGCTACGGCGTCGACCTGGACGCGGGGCTGTCGAAGGCCGAGCGCGCCCAGGCCTGGGCCATCGAGCGGATGGTCGAGAATCATCTGGGCTGGGCCAGCTGCCACTTCCGGTTCTTCGAGGCCGAGAACTTCGAGAAGGGCCCGGCGCACTGGTTCGACGGCGCGCCCGAAGAGATGCGCGAGGGCTTGAAGGCCGGTCTGCTCGACGCCGTCGGCGCCAACCTCAAGGCCGTGGGCATCGCCCGCCATTCGCCCGAGGAGATCCTGGAGCTGGGTTCGTGGTCGCTGTCGGCCCTGTCGGAGATGCTAGGGCGCAAGTCGTTCATGATGGGCCACCGGCCCACCAGCGTGGACGCCATCGTCTTCGCCATGCTGGCCCAGATCCTGACGCCGTTCTTCGACTCGCCGCTGCGTCGCCGGGCCGAGAGCTTCCCCAACCTGGTGGCCTACGCCGAGCGGATGATGGCGGGCTACTATCCCGAGTTCGCCCCGCAGGTCTGCGAGGCGGCGTGAGCACGCGCCCCTCTCCCGAGCGGAGAGGGGCGTTGCTCAGGACTTCTTCTTCTCGGCGTCGCTCGCCTGGAAGTCGCGCTTGCGGGCGGGATCGTGGGCGTGATGCACGTCGGTCTCGCCGCCGCCGCCCGACACCTTGCCATGGCGGCTGTAGCGGTCGGGATCGTCAGGGTCCTTGACCGTAGGATCGGGCCTGTCCTGCTTGGCGTTCTCGTGGCTGGCGCCAGGACCGCCCCAGCGGTCGGTCGCGGGGTGCTTGTCGGGCATGGTCAGCGATCCTGCACATTGCCTGAGCGGCTGGTGTTCTGGCGAAGGTTGCCATGGCGGCCCTGCTCGCGAAGGTTCACGTCGGCGTTGCCGGGGTCAGGCGACTGCAGGTCGTCGCGGTCGGCGTCATGGCCGTCGATATCGGGTTTCTGGCCCTTGAAGGCGCGTTGCTCGGGCGGGATGGGCGGGGCCTTGGACATGGGATCCTCCATGATCTCGGACCCATGAAAACCGGCGCGCAGGCGCCGAGGTTCCTAGCGCCGCGCTTGATCCAGCAGGATCGGCCGCAACACGCCCTCCAGGTCGTTGAGCAAGGCGATGCGGTCGCGCAGGAAGAAATGGCCCCCCTCATGGACGTGCAGGGTGGGCGGGGCGACGAACCACGGAGCCCAGTGCTCGGGCGTGGGCCGGACCACCATGACGTCGTCCCGGCCGTGCAGGAGTTCGGCGGGCGTCGTCAGGGGAGGAAGCACCGGCGGAGCCCAGGTCTCGGCCATGCGGAAGTCGGCGCGAAGGCCCGGCAGCACCAGGGGCATCAGCTCGGCGTGGTCCAGCACCTCGCGCGGGATCTGGTCGCGCTTCGCCAGGGCCTGGATGAAGTCGGCGTCCGACAGGGCGTGCAGCGGATGATCTTCGCGGATCGACGGCGGGCGCGCCGAGGCCAGGAACAGCTGGCGAGGCGGAGGCAGGCGGCGGACGGACGCGGCGCGGGCCAGTTCGAAGGCCAGGGCCGCCCCAAGGCCGTGGCCGAACAGGGCGTAGGGCAGGTCGGACAGGTCCGGCGCCAGGTCGTCCAGCAGTTGGGTCACCAGGGCGGACAGATCGGCGACCGGCGGCTGGCGGCTGCGATGGCCACGTCCGGGCAGCTCGACCGGCAGGATGTCGAGAAAGGTGTGCCGGGCGTCGCGCCAGCCTCGGTAGATCGCCGCCGAACCGCCCTCGCCGGGCAGGCAGAACAATCGCATCCGCGCGGCGGGGTTGAGATCGAGGCCGGGCGGCAGCCAGCGTCGGACGGACGTGGTCTCGCTCATCGCGTCGGCCTCCTTCGCAGGTGCGTGGCCGTATCGAGCCAGCTTCACCATGAGGTGTCAAATCGGGCCGGGTCCGGACGATATGCGTTGGGCGGAAGTCTCGGAGCGTCCAGAGATTTTCCGATGCAGACGTGAAGCGCGACTCGCGGTTGAACGGGGCGGTTAGGGTTAATGAGTCGGGGGAGCCCCGTGATGGAAAGCCGCCTGCGCGCGTGCGCGCTGAGCCTGCCGGGCGTCCATGAGACGGCCGTGCTGGAGACGCGGGTCTTCAAGGTCCGTGGCAAGGCCTTCGCCACCGAGGGCTGGCCCGAGGCCGGCTGGGCGGTGGTCAAGCTGTCGCCCCAGGACCAGAAGCGTCTGGTGGCCGGCTCGATCGCCCTGGCTCCGGAGCCAGGCCCGCGTGGCAAGAAGGGCGTGACCCTGATCCGCCTGAAGGGCGCGGACGACGACCTTATCAGCGAGGTGCTGGTGGCCGGTTGGCAGGCGGTCTACGGCGGCGAGCGCCGCCCGCGCGACAGCCAGCTGCGGGCCCGGATCGACGCAGCCTTGGGCGCGGACCGCGACTAGGCGGGTTCGCGGGGCCCTGTCGGCGCGGAAAACGCGCCTTCAGGGAGGATGGCGCGAGATTCGCCTTGGCGTGTTCAACTTCTGTCATGGAACCGCTGTAACGAGCCTCGATCCCCCACGTTGGACCCGCGCGCGCCGAAGGACGCCATCTCGATGCTGGACCTCGTCACCGTCACGCCCGAGGAGTTCGCCGACCTGCGCGCCAGCCTGCCAGCGATCACCGACCGCTATCTCTTCGACGTCTTCGGGATCAGCGAGTACACCTGGGTGAAGCTGCGCAAGGGCCTGCCGGTCAAGCGCTCGACCCTGGATCGGGCGCTGGCCAAGCGCGAGCGCTGGCGGGCCATGGGCGGTGCGGGCCGGGCGGCGGCCTGAGGCCGCGCCCTTGCCCTCCCGAGCGGTGATCAGCTCACCGCCAGGCTGTTGCCGTAGCCGATGATCACCGTGGCCAGGACCAGCAGCCCCACGCCCGCCCAGACGAGGGCGCGCACGGCCGGGCGCGCGTCCTTCCATTCGCGCAGGGCGAAGCCCCAGATCGTGCCGAAAATGATGATCGAGGCCATGTGCAGGGTCCAGCTGGAGAACCCCAGCCGGCCCATCTGGCTTTCGCCCATCGTGTAGAAGAAGAACTGGAAGTACCAGGCCGTGCCCGCCAGGGCGCACAGCAGGTAGTTGGCCAGCAGCGGGGCCTTGGCCGCATCGACGCCCTCCGACGGCGCGGCGCGGCCCAGCCACTGGCCGGCGCTGCGGTTGCGCACGATCAGGAAGCCGCACCACAGGCCGTTGGTGACCAGGCCGCCGAACATCACCAGGCACAGCACGGGCAGGCCCGTCCAGAGCGGGCCCGTGCCGGCCGCCGCCGAGATCGCCTTGACCGGTTCGCCCGCCGCCAGGCCGAAGGCGAAGCAGGCCGACATGATCCCCGAAAAGATCGCCACGGCCACGCCCTTCTTGAAGTCGAACTCGGCGATCACCGCCTTCTTGGCGTCTTCCGACAGGGCCGCGTCCTTGCGCGCCCCGGCCAGGGCCACCACCACGATGCCGGCCAGGGTGACCAGCAGGCCCAGCAGGATGATGCGGCCCGAGGCGTTATCCAGCAGCTTCTCGGCGAAGTCGCCCTGGACGATCGGCGGGATCAGGGTGCCGAACACGGTGCACAGGCCCAGCACCACGGCCATGCCCAGCGACAGGCCCAGATAGCGCATGGTCAGGCCGTAGGTCAGGCCGCCGAAGCCCCAAAGCCCCCCGAACAGGACGCACAGGCCGGCGATGTTTCCAGGGACCTGGCCCATCACGCCCAGCAGGTCGCGTGTCTGGACGGCGGCGAAGAACCACGGGGCGATCAGCCAGGAGAAGATCCCGCCGGTCAGCCAGAAGATCTCCCACGACCAGCGGCGCACGCCCCGGTAGGGCACGTAGAAACTGGCCGAGGCCAGGCCGCCCAGCCAGTGGAACAGCACGCCGAGCAGCGGATTGGGCGTCATGGTCTTCTCCCCGTTCTTTTCTTGGTTGGCGGCCCGGTCGGGCTAGGTGGAGCACGACGTCCGGCGGGACGTGGATCCTCCAGGCTCGGGCTTGAGCCTCAGGCGCGTGGCGATCTCGCGCATCAGACGTCCAGACCCAGGCGGTAGAGGCGATTGGCGTTGCGGCCGAAGAGATCGCGGCGCTCGTCCTGGCTGAACCCGGCGGTGATGGCGTGGTAGGCCGAGAGGTGTTTGTCGAAGCTGCCGAACAGCTTGTCGGTCGGCACATCGCTGGCGAACATGCAGCGGCCGGTCCCGAAGATGTCGATGGCCTCCAGGATCAGCGGTCGAAGCTGGTCCTGCGTCCACTGACGGTGGACGAAGCCGAAGCCCGAGAGCTTGGTCGAGACGTGGGGCAGGGCGGCCAGGGCCTTCATGCCTTCGCGCCATTCGGTCCGGTCGGCGTCCACCGGCATGCCGGCGTGATTGATCATCACCGGCGTGTCGGGATGGGCGGCGAAGAGGTCGATCAGGCCCGGCATCTGGCCGGGATAGCATTGCAGGTCGAACGACAGGCCGTACCGGGCCAGCAGGCCAAAGCCCGCGCGCCAGTCCGGATCGCCTGTCACGTCGCGGGGGGCGTAGGTGCGTCGCGGATCGGCGTGCCAGTTGACGATGTGACGTATGCCCCTGACCGCGCCGTGAGCGGCGTGGGCCTCCAGCAGGGGCTCCAGGTCGGGGGCGTCGAGGGCGGCGAAGGCGACGAGGCCCGTGGGCAGGCCGCGAGCGTCCGACATGGCCTGAAGCCAGCGAGTTTCGTCCAGCGCGGCCGAGCCTTCCGCTCCAGCGTCCACATGCACCGCCCCCACGACGTTCCAGGCCTTGGCGTCGGCCAGGTAGTCGTCGAGCAGATAGGTGCGCGCGATCGCCTCGACGCTGCCGTTGGGGCCGTGGTCGTCGAACGGCGGCGTCAGCCAGGGATAGCGGAGGCGCTCCAGGTCCCACAGGTGGATGTGCGCATCGACGAAGGGCAGGGCGCCCATGGGCTTTCCTCACTCGTTCCTCGAAGCGCGGTCGCCACGCTCCGGGTCGCTGGCTAGTAGGTCGTGCGGCCGCCCGAGGTGTCGAAGGTCGAGGCGGTGGTGAAGCTGCACTCTTCGCTGGCCATGAAGCAGACCATGGCGACGCTTTCACGCACCTCGCCCAGGCGCCCCATCGGGATCTTCGAGCGCATGTAGTCGATCTGGCTCTGGGGCAGTTGCGCCAGGATCGGGCTCTCGAAGGTGGCGGGGGTCAGGCTGTTGGCGATCACGCCCTTGCCGGCCAGCTCCTTGCCCAGCGACTTGGTCAGGCCGATCACCCCGGCCTTCGACGCCGAGTAGGCGCTGGCGTTGGGATTGCCTTCCTTGCCCGCCACCGAGGCGACGTTGACGATGCGGCCATAGCCGTTGGCCAGCATGAAGGGCGAGATCTCGCGGCAGCAGTAGAAGACGCCGTTCAGGTTGATGTCGACCACGCGCCGCCAGCCGTCGATCGGGAACTCCTGGAGAGGGGCCGTGGCGCCGGTGATGCCGGCGGCGGCCACCAGGATGTCTATGCGGCCGCCCAGGGCCTCGGCGCTGGCGCGGGCCGCCCCCGCCACCGCCTCGGCGTCGGAAACGTCGAGGGCCACGGTGAAGACCGCGCCCACGTCGGCGGCGGCCTCAGCCAGGCCCTCGGGGTTCAGGTCCCAGAGCGCGACCTTGCCGCCTTCGGCGATGATGCGGCGTGCGGTCTCCCGGCCAAGGCCCGAGGCCCCGCCGGTGACCACGGCCGTGCGGCCCGCGAAGCGGTTGGCGAAGGGATTGCTCACGCGACGCCTTCCTGGGCCCAGGCCACGACGATCTGGCGCTGCTCGCCCAGCTTCTCGATGCCGAGGCGGATCTCGTCGCCGGCCTTCAGGTAGACGGGCTCGGGCTTCTGGCCCATGCCGACGCCGGGCGGGGTGCCGGTGGTGATGAGATCGCCCGGCTCAAGGGTCATGAACTCGCTGATGTACGAGACCAGCTTGCTGATCGGGAAGATCATGGTCCTGGACGAGCCGTCCTGCTTGCGCTGGCCGTTGACGTCCAGCCACATGCCGAGGTTCTGCGGGTCGCCCACCTCGTCGGAGGTGACGATCCAGGGGCCGACCGGGCCGAAGGTGTCGCAGCCCTTGCCCTTGTCCCAGGTGCCGCCGCGCTCGATCTGGAAGGCGCGCTCGGAGACGTCGTTGATCAGCACGTAGCCGGCGACGTGGTCCAGGGCCTTGTCCTCGGAGACGTAGCGGGCGCGCGAGCCGATCACCACGCCCAGTTCCACCTCCCAGTCGGTCTTCAGCGAGCCCTTGGGCAGCATCACCGGATCGTTGGGACCGGTCAGGCAGCTGACGGCCTTGGTGAACAGCACGGGCTCCTCGGGGATCGGCAGGTTCGACTCGGCGGCGTGGTCGGCGAAGTTCAGGCCCACGGCGATGAACTTGGAGACCCCGTTGACCGGTACGCCGTAGCGGGGCGAGCCCTCGACGACGGGCAGCAGGGCCACGTCCAGGCCGGCCAGTTCGGCCAGGCCCGCGGGGGTGAGGGTCTCGCCGGTGATGTCGGAGATCACGCCCGACAGGTCGCGGATCTTGCCGTCCTTGTCGAGCAGGCCGGGTTTCTCGGCCCCCTTGGGGCCGTAGCGCAGGAGTTTCATGGGGAGGAAACCTCGAAGGGAATTAGCGGGCGTAAGGCCGGTGCAGACCGACCTCGCGATTGAGTTCGACGCCGAAGCCCGGCGCGTCGGAGAGCTTGAGCTTGCCGTTCACCGGCACGGGCTCGCCGATCAGCTGGGGGTGGAACATCGGGACCACCTCGTCGGCCTTGGGCGCCATCATCAGGAACTCGGCGAACGGGCTGTTATGGCGGGTGATGACGAAGTGGTAGCTGTAGACGCTGGAGCCGTGCGGGATGCACAGCACGCCGCGGCTGTCGGCCAGGTTCGAGATCTTGATGATCTCGGTCATGCCGCCGCACCAGCCCACGTCCGGCTGGATGATGTCGCAGCAGTCCATCTCCAGCAGCATGCGGAAGCCCCAGCGGGTGGCCTCGTGCTCGCCGGTGGTGACCAGCATGCCCTTGGGGGCGTTCTTCTTCAGGTCGCGATAGCCCCAGTAGTCGTCGGGGCTCAGGGCTTCCTCGATCCACTTGAGACCATATTCATGAGCCTTGTGGGCCAGCTTGACGGCGTAGTTCAGGTCCAGCGACATCCAGCAGTCGAACATCAGCCAGAAGTCCTCGCCGCAGCGCTCGCGCATGGTCGCCAGCTCCTCGAGGTTTCTGCGCAGGCCTTCCTCGCCCTCGGCCGGGCCGTGGTGCAGGGGCATCTTGCCGCCGATGAAGCCCATCTGCTTGGCCAGGTCCGGGCGCGCGCCCGTCGCGTAGAAGGTCAGCTCGTCGCGGACCTTGCCGCCCAGCAGGTGATAGACCGGCTCCTGGCGCAGCTTGCCCAGCAGATCCCACAGCGCCAGATCCACGCCCGAGATGGCGTTCACCACCAGGCCCTTGCGGCCGTAGTACTGGGTGGAGAAATACATCTGGTCCCAGATCTTCTCGACCTCGGTCGGGTCGCGGCCTTCCAGGAAGCGGGCCAGGTGCTTCTCGACGATGTAGGCGGCCGGCTCGCCGCCGGTGGTCACCGCAAAGCCGATCACCCCGTTGTCGGCCTCGATTTCCACGACCAGCGTGCCCAGCACGTTGATGCCGAAGCTCTGGCGGCTCTGGCGGTATTCGGGATAGCGCGACATCGGGGTGGCGATGTGGTCGTCGATCCAGTGGCCGTCGCCCTGGTCGTGGTAGTCGGCCCCGCCGCCGCGGACGACATAGGCGCGGACCGCCTTGATCTTCGGAAAACTCATCGACGCCAACCTCCCAACCCGACAGACCGACGTTCTTTGCCCATCTGTTTCATATATTGAAACGGGGCTGGTGAGACCGGCGGCGAAGCGGCAGAATGACCGCCAAATCGCCGGTCATCGCACCTGGACTTTCATATTATGAAGGATATGTCTAAAGAATGGAACGAAAGGCGTCAATCGAGGCGAAGGCCGCCGCGGAAGCTGACGGCAAGCCGTCGGGCAGCCAGACTCTGCTGCGCGGCCTGGATGTCATCGAGAAGGTCGCCGAGGGGCCAATCAGCCTGGCGGACCTGGCCGAGAGCCTGGGCCTGACCCGCAGCACGACCTACCGCCTGGCCGCCGCCCTGGTGGACCGCCGCATGCTGGTGCTGCGCCCCCGCGAGGGTTACGCCCTGGGGCCCAAGCTGCTTGAGCTGGGTTACAGCGCGCGCGAGCAGATGCACCTGCCGCAGGTGGCGCGCCCGTACCTGGAGCAGCTGTCGGCCGCGACCAGCGACACCGTGCACCTGGGCGTTCTGGAGGGCGACGAGGCCCTTTACCTGGACAAGGTGCCGGGCCGCCGCCGGGTGGAAATCGGCTCGCGGATCGGCGAGCGCCAGCCGCTGTCGTCGACGGGCCTGGGCAAGGCCCTCATCCTCGACATGGACGAGGAGCGCTGGAAGCAGCTGTTCACCGCCGAGGCGGGGCCCCGGGCGGTCGGTCTGCCGGTCTGGCTGGAGCGCATGCGCGGCTACGCCGCCGCCGGCCACGCCTACGACCTGGAAGAGAACGAGGACCAGATCCGCTGCGTCGCCGCGCCCATCCGGGGCGTGGACGGCCACACCGTCGGGGCCATCAGCCTGTCGAGCGCCGCTCAATACATGGACGACGCCCGAATGGAGAGCCTGTCGACCGAGGTTCGCGCCTGCGCCGAAGCCATCAGTCGGGAGCTGGGCTGGAGCGAACGCGTCCAGCGACCCCGGTCCAAACGCTAGACAAGAAGACGCCGGGACGGCCCGGCCGGGAGAAGACGTATGTTGCTGAGGGACAAGGTTGTTCTGGTCACGGGCGCTTCGGGCGGGATCGGTAAGGCCGCCGCCATCGGCGCGGCCCGCCACGGCGCGGACGTGGCCATCAACTACCACGGCGACGACGCGGGGGCGGCCGACGCGGCCGCCCAGATCGAGGCGCTGGGCCGCCGGGCGATCACGGTGAAGGGCGACGTGGCCGAAGCCGCCACGGCGCCGGCCTTCGTCCAGGCGGCGGTGGAGGCGTTCGGCAGGATCGACGTCTTCGTCAACAACGCCGGGATCTGCCCGTTCCACAGCTTCCTCGACATGCCGGCCGAGACGATGGAACGGACCATGCGGGTGAACCTGCACGGGGCGTTCTACATGGTGCAGGCGGCGGCCAACCAGATGGTGGCCCAGGGCCACGGCGGCTCGATCATCGCCGTAAGCTCGATCAGCGCCCTGGTGGGCGGCGGCATGCAGACCCACTACACGCCGACCAAGGCGGGCGTGAATTCGCTGATGCAGTCCACGGCCATCGCCCTGGGTCCGCACGGCATTCGCTGCAACGCGGTGCTGCCGGGCACGATCGAGACGGCGATCAACAAGGAAGACCTGGCCGACCAGAAGAAGCGCGCGTACATGGCCGGCCGCATCCCGCTGGGCCGCCTGGGCGAGCCCGACGACCTGGCCGGACCGATCGTGTTCCTGGCCTCGGACCTGGCGCGCTACGTGACCGGCGCGGCGCTGCTGGTCGATGGCGGCGCCTTCGTGAACCTGCAGTAGCGCGATGATCGTCTCCTCGACCACCGACTTCCGCGAGGCCGCCCGCCGCAAGCTGCCGCGCTTCCTGTTCGACTACATCGACGGGGGCGCCTACGCCGAGCGGACCCTGGAGCGCAACGTCTCAGACCTGGCCGACCTGGCCTTGCGCCAGCGGGTGCTGAAGGACGTCTCGCGCGTCTCGACCGCCACCACCCTGTTCGGCGTGGAGCAGGCCCTGCCGGTGGCCCTGGCCCCGGTCGGGCTGACGGGCATGTACGCCCGCCGGGGCGAGGTTCAGGCGGCGCGGGCGGCGGCGGCCAAGGGCGTACCGCTGTGCCTGTCGACAGTGTCGGTGTGCGACGTCGACGAGGTGGCCCGCGCCAGCAGCGCGCCGATCTGGTTCCAGCTCTACGTGCTGCGCGACCGGGGCTTCATGCGCGACTTGCTGGCCCGCGCCCAGGCGGCCGGGGCGACCACCCTGGTGTTCACGGTCGACATGCCCGTGCCCGGCGCCCGCTATCGCGACGCCCATTCGGGCATGAGCGGGCCCAACGCCGCCTTCCGCCGCGTGGCGCAGGCCATGGGCCGCCCAGCCTGGGCGTGGGACGTGGGCGTGATGGGACGGCCCCACACCCTGGGCAACGTGGCCCCGGTGCTGAAGGGCGGCACGGGCCTGGAGGACTTCATGGGCTGGCTGGGGGCCAACTTCGACCCCTCGATCCAGTGGAAGGACCTGGACTGGATCCGCCAGGCCTGGAAGGGCCCGCTGGTCATCAAGGGCGTGCTCGATCCCGAGGACGCCCGGGCCGCCGCCGACATCGGCGCCGACGGCGTGGTGGTGTCCAACCATGGCGGGCGGCAACTGGATGGCGTGCTGTCGTCCGCGCGAGCCTTGCCGGCCATCGCCGAGGCGGTGGGCGATCGGCTGACGGTGCTGGCCGACAGCGGCGTGCGCTCGGGCCTGGACGTGGTGCGGATGCTGGCCCTGGGCGCCAAGGGCGTCCTGCTGGGCCGGGCCTTCGTCTACGCCCTGGCCGCGCGCGGCGGTCCCGGCGTGACCCAGCTGCTCGACCTGATCGAGAAGGAAATGCGCGTGGCCATGGCCCTGACCGGGGTCAACAGCGTGGCCGAGATCGACCGCTCGATCCTGGCCTGAGCCGGGAAGGCCGCAGCCTGCTGGCAAATAGCCGGCCGCCTAGCGCGCGACGCTCCATCCGCCCACAAGCGGGCGCAGGATTGTACGCCGCCCGTCGGCGGCGGAGTAGGCCCCTGGCCATCCGGGGGCTTCGCGTGGCGCGGAGCAGGATCGCCCCCTTTCAGAACGTACATCTCTAGGCGAGCGGGCCTCTCGCCGGGGCCCAGCAGCGATGATCTCATCCTCGGCGCGTACGAGTCGTTTTCAAATTTTGCCCAAGCTGTATCTCGGTTGGGCTGTGGTGAGGGAAGCGTCATGGTCGACAGGTTTGGCGCGCCGCCTCAGCAGCAGGTATCCAGCCGGGATCACAAACATCGAAAGCAGCGGCGCGGTGAGCATCCCACCGATCATCGGAGCAGCAATACGGCTCATCACCTCCGAGCCCGCGCCATGCCCCCCGACGATCGGTGCCAGGCCCGCCAGGATCACGGCCACGGTCATGGCCTTGGGGCGGACGCGCAGCAGCGCGCCTTCGCGAATGGCCGCCTCGACTTGATCGGACGTCGGGTTGGGTCCCAGCGCCTCCATGGCTTGCTTGAGATAGATGAGCATCACTACGCCGAACTCCGCCGATACCCCGGCCAGGGCGATGAAGCCGACGCCGGTGGCCACGGATTGGTGGAAGCCCGCCAGGTAGAGCGTCCAGATCCCGCCGGTCAGGGCGAAGGGCAGCGTCGCCATGATCAGCCCGGCTTCGTCGAAACGGCGGAAGATGACGTAGAGCAGCACGAAGATGATCAGCAGGGTGGCCGGCACGACGATCTTCAGCCGGTCGGCCGCTCGCTGCAGATATTCGAACTGGCCTGAATAGGAGATGCTGACGCCAGGCGAGAGCCGCACCTTCTGGCTGATCGCCTGGCGCAGGTCGCCGACCACGGAGGCCAAGTCCCGCCCTCGCACGTCGACATAAACCCAGGTCGTCGGCCGCCCGTTCTCACTTTTGAGCATCGGCGGGCCATCGGCGATCTCAACGTCGGCGACCGTTCCCAAGGTGATCTGGGCGCCGCCTGGGGTGAGCACCGGAAGGGTGCGCAGTCCCTCCAGGCTGTCGCGCAGCTCACGCGGATAGCGGACGCTGATCGGGTAGCGCGCCAGGCCCTCGACCGTCTGGCCAATGGTTTCGCCGCCGATCGCGCCGGAGACGATCGATTGAACGTCTTCGATGTTCAGGCCGAACCGAGCCGCGGCGGCGCGGTCGATGCGGACATCGACGTAGCGCCCGCCGGTCAGGCGCTCGGCCAGGGCCGAGCTGACCCCGGGCACATCCTTGGCGGCAGTTTCGACCTCGCGAGCTATGCGGTCGAGTTCGGCCAGGCTGGACCCCGACACCTTGACCCCGATCGGGCTCTTGATGCCGGTGGCCAGCATGTCGATGCGATTGCGGATCGGCGGCACCCAGACATTGGTCAGGCCGGGCACGCGGACGCGCCGGTCCAGCTCGGCGACCAGCTTGTCGGGCGTCATGCCGGGACGCCATTGGTCGCGCGGCTTGAAGCGGATGGTGGTCTCGAACATCTCCAGCGGCGCGGGATCGGTGGCGCTCTCGGCCCGGCCGGCCTTGCCGAACACGCTCTCGACTTCTGGCACGGTCTTGATCATCCGGTCTGTCTGCTGGAGCAGCTGTCCGGCCTTGGCCGCCGACAGGCCCGGCAGGGCCGAGGGCATGTAGAGCAGGTCGCCTTCGTCCATGTTGGGCATGAACTCCCCGCCCAGGTGCGCCAGCGGCCAGGCCGTGGTGGCGAAGGCCAGCAGCGCAATCAGCAGGGTGGCTCTGGGCCGGCGCATCATCCGATCCAGCAGCGGGCGATAGGCGGCTGTCAGCACGCGGTTGATCGGATTGGCGGCCTCGTCAGGGATTCGCCCGCGGATCAGATAGCCCATCAGCACAGGGATCAGGGTCACCGACAGGATGGCCGCCGCCGCCATGGCGTAGGTCTTGGTGAAGGCCAGCGGACGGAAGAGGCGGCCCTCTTGGGCTTGCAGGGTGAAGACCGGGATGAACGACAGGGTGATGATCAGGAGGCTGAAGAAGAGCGCCGGACCGACCTCGGCCGCCGCCTCGGTGATCACGCTCCAGCGGGTCTCGCCGTCGAGGGACTGGCCGGGGTGCTCATGCGTCCAGCGTTCCAGCTTCTTGTGGGCGTTCTCGATCATCACCACGGCCGCGTCGACCATGGCCCCGATGGCGATGGCGATGCCGCCCAGCGACATGATGTTGGCGTCGACGCCTTGGCTCTTCATCACCAGGAAGGCCGCCAGAACGCCCAGGGGCAACGATATGATCGCCACCAGGGCCGAGCGCAGGTGGCCCAGGAAGAGCGCGCAGACCAGGGCGACGACCAGGAATTCCTCGGCGAGCTTGCCCGTCAGATTATGGACGGCGCGATCGATCAGGGCCGAGCGGTCGTAGGTGGTGACCACCTCGACGCCGGGCGGCAGGCTTTTCTGCAGTTCGGCCAGCTTGGCCTTCACCGCCGCGATGGTCGTGCGGGCGTTCTCGCCAGATCGCAGGATCACGACCCCGCCGGCGACTTCGCCCTGGCCGTTGAGCTCGGCGACGCCGCGCCGCATCTCCGGCCCGACCTGGATCGTGGCGACGTCGCCCAGGCGCACCGGGACGCCGCCGGTCGCCGTTCTCAGCGGCACGGCCTGAAAGTCCTCGATCGTCTTCAGGTAGCCGGTGGCGCGGACCATGTATTCGGCCTCGCCCAGTTCCAGCACCGAGCCGCCGGTCTCGGAATTGGCCGCCTTCAGCGCGGCGACCACCTGCTGGTGGGTGACGCCTAAGCTGGCCAGCTTCTGAGGATCGAGGACCACCTGATGCTGCCGGACCATGCCGCCGATCGCCGAAACCTCGGCCACCCCCGGCAGGGTCTTGAGCTCGTAGCGCAGGAACCAGTCCTGAAGGGACCGCAACTGGCTGAGGTCATGGCCGCCAGTCTTGTCGACCAGCGCATATTCGAAGACCCAGCCGACCCCGGTGGCGTCGGGGCCGAGCGCCGGACGCGCGCTTTCGGGCAGGCGGGACTGGACCTGGTTGAGATACTCCAGGACGCGGGAGCGCGCCCAGTAGAGGTCGGTCTTGTCGTCGAAGATCACGTAGACGAAGCTGTCGCCGAAGAACGAGTAGCCGCGCACGGTTTTTGCCCCGGGGACCGAGAGCATGGTGGTGGCCAGGGGATAGGTGACCTGGTTCTCGACGAGCTGCGGCGCCTGGCCCGGATAGCTGGTGCGGATGATCACCTGGGTGTCGGAGAGGTCGGGCAAGGCGTCGATCGAGGTCGAGCGGACGGCCAGGCTTCCGGCCACGATCAGGGCCAAGGCTCCCAGCAGCACGAAGAAGCGGTTGGAGACCGACCAGCGGATCAGGGCGGCGATCATGCGCCACCGCCGATCTTGGTGATGCGTCGCACCGTCGGGCCTGCGGGCGGCTGGTCAAATCCGAATCTGACCTGGTCGCCGGTCTTGAGTCCCTTCAGCAGAGCCGGGTCGACGCGGAAGGTCATGGTCATCGGCGGCCAGCCGATCGCCGGCACCGGCCCGTGCGAAAGGGTCACTCCGTCCTGGGTGACTTGTTCGATGCGGCCGGTGGTCTCCAGAAGGGCTGGCTTGGCGGGCTGCAGGGAGGGCGCCGCCATCGGCTTCGCCGTGGACATGCCGCCCGACGGCGCGAGCGGGTTCGCCACAGGCAGCGGACGCACCTGCAAGCCGGCGAGGCTGGCTTCGGAGTCGACGAGGAATTGGCCCGACGCGACGATCCTCTGGCCTGCCGCCAATCCGGCCAGGATTTCTGTCTGACCGCCAGCCTCGCGGCCCGTCCGAACCTCGACGGCCTGGTAGCGGCCGCCGTCCATGGCGAGCATCACCACAGCGCGCGTCCCGGTGCGGATGACCGCCTCGGACGGGGCGAGCAGCGCCGGGCGGCTGGTCGCGTCGAACGAAACCGTCGCGAACATGCCGGGCTTGAGGCGACCGTCACGGTTGGGAAGCTCGATGCGCGCCTGCAAGGTCCGGCTGTCGCCCTGGGCCTGTGGCAGCACGGCCTGGATCGTCCCGCGCACGGTTTCGCCCGGATAGGCGGCCAGGCTGACGCCGACCCCCTGGCCGGGCCGCAACTGGCTGGCCTGGGCTTCGGGAACAGCGGCCGTGATCCAGACTTTCGAGAGCCCGTTGATCTCGGCCAGGGTCTGGCCCATCGCCACCGTCATGCCGAAGCGCACATCGAGCTTGGACACCAACCCGCCCAGCGGCGCGGTGATGGTGATGGTTGTGCGCGCCCGACCATCGCGATCGAGGCCGGCGACTAGGCTGTCGGGCATGCCCAGCAGATGTAGGCGCTGTCGCGCGGCGGCGGTCAGGGACGCGTCGCCCGTACGCCGAACCGCCAGATATTCGGCCTGGGCGCCGGCCCATTCGGGAACCAGGAGATCGGCCAAGGGAGCGCCCGCGGCGATCACGTCGCCGGGGGCGCGACCGTAGACCCGCTGGACAAAGCCGCCGCTGCGGGCCTGGACGATGGCGACATCGCGCTGGTTGAAATCGACGACGCCCGTGGCGGTCAGGCCGCCGCTCAGGACGCCCTCCTGCACGGTGGCCAAGCGCAGGCCAAGGCTCTGCGTGGCCGACGGATCGATCCGGACGCCTGTCGGTGCGCCCGCCGCGTCAGCTTCGCCGGCGTATTTCGGGACCAGCTGCATGTCCATGAACGGGGACTTGCCCGGCTTGTCGAAGTGCTGGGCGGGGACCATCGGGTCGTACCAGTAGAGCACCTTGCGGCGGTCAGCCGGGGCCGGCGACTGAACCTCTCCGGTGGTCAGGCGGGCAAGGCCGTAGCCAGCAGCCACGCCCAGAACCACCAGGGCCGCGCCGGCGCCGAGCAGCACCTTCGTCGAATAGGGCCGGGTCATTGTTCGTCGCTTCCGTAGGTCAGGGTGAGGCGGGCGGCGTCGAGCGTGACGACGGCCTCGCGGTCGAGGGCGGTGATCTGGGCTTCGGCGAGGCCGGAGAAGGCGGTCAGGACGTCGGGCAGGCTGGCCGAGCCCGCGCCATAGGCGGCGGTCTCCAGCTCGGCCTTCTGCTTGGCGAGCGGCAGGAGGACGTCGCGCGCCCGCAGCCATTGCTCGTGGTGCATGACGTGGTCGGCGAGGTCGGCTTCGAGCTGCGCGGCGAGCGCGTTCCGAGCGTCTTCGCGCTGCGCTTCGGCCCGACCGGCGCTGGCGGCGCGCGCGGCGATCATCGGGTCCTGGCGGCTCTTACCCCACAGCGGCAGGCTGATGCTGACGCCGGCCGAGACCATGTCGCCGAACATCGGATCGCGGCGCTGGTAGGCCACCTCCCAGCTCCAGTCAGGGCGCTTGTCGGCCTTCGCCAGATCGATATCGGCGCGGGCCTGGCGGGCGACGGCGTCCCTGGCCAGGAGGACCGGGTTGCGGTCGATGGCCGCGCGAAGCTCGCCGGGCGCAACGCCCTGGTCCGGGGGCGGTCCGACCGTCCGGGGATCGGCGTCTCCCGTCCAGCGGCCCAGCACGGCGCGGGCGCGCGCCAGGGCCGACGCCGCCTCGCTGCGCCGGTCCTCCAGAGCCGCGCGCATCTGGGCCGCTTCCAAAGCCTGGGCCGGCCTCGAGCGGCCGGAGGCGACGCCCGCAGGGGAGGCGCTCAACAGCGGGGTCAGCTGGACGATGACGGCGTCGACGGCGTCGAGTTTGCGCTGGGCGTAATAGAGGTCGATCCAGGCCAGGGCCGCGGCGATCCGAACCTGGCGGGCCTCGACCGCGCCGTCGGCCGTCGCCGCGACGATATCGGCCTCGGCCCGGCCGATCCGCGCCTGGCGCTTGGCGGCGCTGGGCATGTCCTGGCTGAAGCCGATTCGGCCCATGGTCATCTCGTCGGCGCCGAACCGCCCGGCCGGCCGCCCCGAGACCGGGAAGTTGTCGAGGCCGAGGGCCAGCTTGGGGTCGGGCAGGGCGCCCGCGGCCTTGGCCGAGGCCCTGGCGGCGTCGACCTGCAGGGCCGCCGCGCGCAAGGCCGGAGCCTTGGCGGCGGCGTCGAGGGCCTGGGCGTAGGTAAGCGGCGCGGCGTGGGCGGCGCTCGCCAGACCCAGGCCCGCGAGGACGTAGAGAAGGCGCATGGATACGACCTTGAGATTTCAGGAGGGACGGCGCGCTGCGAGGGCGCCCCGGCGAGTTGTTTGCAGCCACCTCGCCGGGGCCGGATGCGAAGGACGGGGGGAGGGGATCAGCCCCCGTCCCTCACGCCCGAACTAGCGCGGCGGGTTGGCCTCAGGCTTGGCCGCGGCGGTGCGGAATTTGCCGTGCGAGCAATCCGCCGGCATGTCGCAGATCCAGTCGGACCGTCGGAAGACGTCCTTGGGATTGACCGACGCCGGGCGGGCTTGCAGGTGGCCGCAATCGGTCCGGGCGGCCGCCGAGGCGGTGGCGGCGGACACCAGGCTGGCCGCGATGGCCAGGGCGAGAAGACGCGAAGACATGAATTCATCCTTGAAGATCAGGAGCCGGCCCGCGCAGGCGCGGGCGACCACGCACGGTCCATGCGGACCGGCGCGGAACGAACGATGGCGGACAGGCCTTGGGCCGGTCCGTTAGGCCAGGGTTCGAGGTGGCGGATCTTCGGGGATGAGGACGCGCGTGCGGCCGCTGGTGTTGGACCAGCTGACCTCGGCACGATAGCTGACCACGACTGGCGTCAGGACGGCTTCGCACGGCAGGGCGATCGAGATAGCGCAGGTCACCGCGCAGGCCTTGACGCAATCCTTGGCCGACATGGACTTGCCATGGTCGCAGCACGGATCAGCCGAGGTCGCCTCATCGCCGGACGCGGACATCGATGCCGTCGCCATCGCGCCCATGCCCGCCATGTCGCAATCGGCCCGCGCGGCGCTGACCGCCATCGGGCTGAGAGTGAGGGCCAGGGCGGCCAGGAGGGCGAGCGCGTGTCGCAGCATGCGATCAAGATAGTCCAACAGCACGGCTTCGTCAGTACGGATGGTCCCGGAGCCCCTTCGAAAACGGCGCCATACGGGATGGGCGTGTGAGTGTTACGCGCCCCGTGCGCCGTCCCCTCGAATTATCTGCGCCTGCGGCGAAAATGTTTTCGGGGACGGAGCAGCGTGCTGGCGTGGTCGCCGACCCAAGGACCGTCGCAGCCTGTGGACCGGGCAGGCCGCCTTGCGCATAGATGACGTCACGCCCTTCGGAAGCTGGCGCGATATCCCGTGAGGGCTTTTCGCCAGCCGTGCGTAAGGCGCGGTGAAAAGGTCAGGGGATCGACCATGAGCGACAAGCTCGACCAACTCCTGGCGGCGATGCGCAAGCAGCCGCCAGCCGACTTGCCGGGCCTTGAAGGCCAGGTCTTCGCCAGGATCGCCTCCTGGCGCGAACGCCGCCAGGTCTCGGGCGCGCTCTTGCCGCTGCGCGCCGCTTCGATCGTGGCCGCGCTGGGGCTGGGCATGGTGGGCGGCAGCCTGGCGGCGAACGCCGCGGCCCGCACGCCTCCGGAAATCTCGGCCTTCTCGGTCGACGCGCACTTGGCGCCGTCGACGCTGCTGGGCGGCCGCTGACGATGCCGCGCATCTCCAGGGGCGCCGTCCTGACCGTCGTCCTGGCGCTGCTGGCGGGGCTGGCCGGCGGGTGGGTCGGGTCAGGGCGAGGCTTGCCCGACCGTCATCCCAAATCCCTGCACGAGATGGTGCACCACGAACTTCAGCTGACCGCCGCTCAGGATCGCCAGTTGGAAAGCCTGGAGCAGGACTTCGCCGTGCGCCGGCGCGCTCGCGAGGCCGAGTTGCGCGCGGCGAACGCCCAGCTGGCGGCGGCGATCCAGGCGCGTCATGAATACGGACCCGAGGTCGAGACCGCCGTGGAACGCTTCCATGCCGCCATGGGCGCGCTGCAACTGGAGACGGTCCAGCACGTCCTGGCGATGCGCAAGGTGCTCACGCCCGAGCAGGCCGCCAAGTTCGATCGCCGCGTCAGCGAAGCGCTCACGACCGAGCAGCCGTGACGTCGAGCGCTGGCGACGCCGAGGACGCCGTCCTCGCCCAGCGGGCGGCGCAGGGCGACGAGCGCGCCTTCGCCCAGTTGATGCGTCGCCACAAGGGGCCGCTGCACGCCTTTGCGCGCCGCAATGTCGGCGACCCGGAGACGGCCCTGGAAGTCGTGCAGGAAAGCTTTGTCGCCGCATGGAGGGCGCTGGGCCGCTACGATGCGGCGCGGCCCTTCGGCGCCTGGATGCGGACGATCGTGCTCAACAAGTGCCGCGACCGGGGGCGCCGGCTCCTGGTGCGGCGGATGATCCTGGGCGAGCGGTCGATCGACGCCCCCGGCGCTCCTGACTACGCCGATCCCGAGCCTGGCCCCGAAGCGACGACCGTTCGCGCCGGCGAGATCGCCCGCCTGGAAGCGGCGATCGCCCGATTGCCCGGCCAGCTCAAGGAACCGTTGATCCTGACCTACCTGGAAGGCTACTCCCAGCAGGAAGCCGCCGATCTGCTGAATCTCAGCGTCAAGACCGTGGAGACGCGCGCCTATCGGGCCCGCAAGCGTCTGGCCGACTGGCTGGAACGCCCCTGAACTTTTTGGCGGCCCGTTGAGGGGGAACGGCGCGGGCTGCGTAGCATCCGGTGAAATCGCGTCGCGGCGATCCGTCGACGCGCCATGCCAAAGGGCTGTCATGCATCGATCCCGCACGGAGCTGGAGCGCCGTCACTTTCTGCAATCGCTGGCCGTGATCGGGGGCGGCGCCGCCCTGGCCGGTCTGCTGCCGGGCTGGGCCAGGGCCGCCCAGGGCGGCGATCCCGGTCGCTCGCCGCCGGCCCTGACCGGCTCGGACATCAAGCTGACCATCAGCCACACGCCAGTTACGATCGACGGCGTCGCCAGCCATGCCGTGACGGTCAATGGAACCGTGCCTGGGCCGCTGATCCGCCTGAAGGAAGGCCAGA
This sequence comes from Caulobacter sp., assembly GCA_017745235.1. Taxonomy (GTDB): domain Bacteria; phylum Pseudomonadota; class Alphaproteobacteria; order Caulobacterales; family Caulobacteraceae; genus Caulobacter. The sequence goes on from JAGHZU010000009.1 coordinate 156,333, forward strand.
CGGTTCGCCTATCGGTGACCAATGGCCTCGACGAGGACACCTCGATCCACTGGCATGGCCTCCTGGTGCCGTTCCAGATGGACGGCGTGCCCGGCGTCAGCTTCCCCGGCATCAAGCCTGGCGAAACCTTCGTCTACGAGTTCCAGGTCCGCCAGTCGGGGACCTATTGGTACCACAGCCATTCGGGCCTGCAGGAGCAGATGGGTCATTACGGCCCGATCATCATCGACCCGGCCGGCGAGGACCCGATCGCCTATGACCGCGAACACGTGGTGGTGCTGTCGGACTTCAGCCGCCTGCATCCCCACCAGATCTTCAAGAAGCTCAAGCAGCAGAGCGGCGCCTTCAACTATCAGCGCCAGACCTTGAGCGGCCTGCTGGCGGGCAGGGACCAGACCCTGGCCGAGCGGCTGGACTGGGCCAAGATGCTGATGGACCCGACCGACATCTCCGACGTCACGGGCGCGGCCTACACCTTCCTGGTGAACGGTCACGGCCCCCAGGACAACTGGACCGCCTTGTTCGCGCCCGGCGAGCGTGTGCGCCTGCGGTTCATCAACGCCGCCGCCCAATCGGTCTTCAACGTTCGCATCCCGGGCCTGCGCCTGACCGTCGTGGCCGCCGACGGCCAGGCGGTGCGCCCCGTCGAGGTCGACGAGTTCCAGATCGGCAACGCCGAGACCTACGACGTCATCGTCCGGCCCACCGAAGACAAGGCCTTCACCATCGTCTCGGAGTCGGTCGACCGGTCCGGGTTGGGCCGCGCCACCCTGGCGCCGCGTCCGGGCATGAGCGCCGATGTCCCGCCCGTGCGCAAGCGGCCCCTGACCACCATGCGCGACATGGGCATGGACATGGGCGGCATGGACATGAGCGGCATGGGCGGGATGGATCATGGCGCGATGGACATGGCGGGCATGGATCATGCCGCAATGGACCACGAGGCGGCGCCCGCCAAACCGGCTCCCGGGATGGCGGCGCCTCGAGCGCGCGGCGGCGACGTGATGGGCAAGATGGATATGGGCGGCATGGACATGTCGATGCGCAATCCGGACAACGCCCCCCAGATCAAGCTTGGGCCCGGCGTCCAGACCATCGCCCCGATGCCAATGGACCGAACCGGAGAGGCAGGCCAGGGTCTCGAAAGCGTCGGCCACCGGGTGCTTGTCTATCGCGACCTGGTGGCCCTGGAGCCCAACGTTGACACCCGCGCGCCCGAGCGCGGGCTGGAGATCCGCCTGACCGGCAACATGGAGCGGTTCATGTGGGGCTTCGACGGTCGAAAATACAGCGATCGCCCGCCGCCCTACGCCTTCCGCAGCGGTGAGCGGGTGCGGGTCACCCTGGTCAACGACACCATGATGGCTCACCCCATCCACCTGCACGGCCACTTTTTCGAGCTGACCTTCGGGCCGACGGGGCGCCTGCCGCGCAAGCACACGGTGATCGTTCTGCCAGGCGGGCGCGTGAGCTTCGACTTCACCGCCGAGACCGGCGACTGGGCGTTCCACTGCCACATGCTCTACCACATGCACGCAGGCATGTTTCAGGTCTTCAGCGTGCGCGACCAGCTTGCGGAGGCCGCCCGATGAAGGCCTCCCTGATCGCGCTGCTGCCGGCGCTCTGGGCGGCGCCCGCCCTGGCTCAACACGCCGGGCATGCTCCGGCGCCGACCAGCGCCGAGCCCGCGACGGCGCCTGCCAAGCCGGTCGACCCGCACGCCGGACATGACATGAGCGCCATGCCGGACATGGCCGCGACGCCAGCTGCGGCGGACGCCGACGGAGCGCCGACCCAGGGCGACGGAGCGCCGCCCTTGCCCGACCACGAGACCGCTGCGCCGTCCCCGCCCACTGATCACCTGGCCGACAAGGTCTACGATCCGGCGGCCATGGACCGCGCCCGCGCTGTCCTTCGCAGCGAGCATGGCGGCGCGCAGGCCTCTCAGGTGATGGCCAATCTTCTCGAGTATCGCGCCCGCCCGGGCGGCGACGGCTATCATTGGGATGGCGAGGCCTGGTTTGGCGGCGACCTCAATCGCCTGGTGCTGAAGTCCGAGGGCGAAGGCGATCGCCGTGGGATCGAGGACGCTGAGGTCCAGGCGCTCTACTCGCGGGCCGTGGGCCTCTACACCGACTTCCAGGTCGGGGTCCGCCAGGACCTCGAGCCCAAGTCGCGGACCTACGCCACGGTCGGCTTTGAAACCCTGCTGCCCTACTGGATCGAGGCCGGCGGCGCGCTCTTCCTCTCGACCAAGGGCGATGTCCTGGGGCGGGTTGAGGGCTCGATCGACTGGCGTCTCACCCAGCGGCTGATCCTGCAGCCGCGCGCCGAACTCAATCTCGCCGCCCAGGACATTCCCGAGACCGCGACCGGTTCAGGCCTCTCCGATGGCGAGCTGGGCCTGCGCCTGCGCTACGAAACCCGCCGCGAGTTTGCGCCCTATGTCGGCGTCAGCTGGAGCCGGCGGTTTGGCCAGACCGCCGACTACGCCCGCGCACGTGGCCAGGATGTCTCGGACACCAGTTTCGTCGTCGGCCTGCGGGCCTGGTTCTAGGCGGCGATCCCTTCAACCTTTTCCGAGGAGCCTGACCATGAAAACGCTGTCCGTCGCCGCGAGCCTCGCGGCTCTCACCCTGGTCGCCCAGCCCGCGGCGGCCCAGATGACGGGCATGGATGACCATGCCGGTCATGCAGGACATGGCGCCGCACCTGCCGCAGCTACGTCGGTGGAGGCCGTCGGCGTTGTGCGCGCGCTCGACGCCAAGGCCGGCAAGCTGACCCTGGCCCATGAGGCGATCCCGGCGCTGAAATGGCCGCCCATGACCATGGCCTTCAAGGTCGCCGATCCGGAGCTGCTGAACGGTCTCACCGTCGGCAAAAAGGTTCGCTTCAAGCTGCAGGGCCAGACCATCGTCGGACTGACGGCGCTTTAGAGCGGAGCCCGGGCGGGCCCGGCCGGCCCGCCCTAACGCCGTGGAGGTGTCCGCCGCCTACGGTTCTCCAGGTCCCGGGAGGCGCTTGCGGCTACTGGGCGCTGATTGGCGCCAGCCGCCCCAGCCAGGCGACCAGAAGCGCCAGCGTCAGGGCCGCCCCGAACTCCAGGAGAAGGCTGCGGCGGAGATGGGCGACCGCCGCGCTCGCCTGGCTTGGATCATCGAGGCCGGCGCGCAGGGCGGGTGTCAGGCGAAAACGATTGGCGGCGGCCAGCAACACCATGGCGCCGAATATCGCCAGCTTGAGAAGCAGCAGTCGGCCGTAGAGGCTTGTGGCCAGGGCCGGCCAGCCGGCCGGTCCGACCAGGAACCAGCCGTTGACCAGGCCGCTGGCGACCAGCGTCGCGACCACGGCGGAACCGACGCCGGAAAAGCCGGCCAGGGCGCTCTGGAACGCGCGCAAGCTGTCGTCGCCGAGCGGGCGCTGGACGGCCAGGCCGGCGAAGAACGCCAGAGCGCCGATCCAGACCGCTGCGGTCACGAGGTGGAGGATGTCGGCGCCAAGATGGATGACGCCTGCAAGCCCCTCGTTCGCCGCGCCGTGGCCCATCCAGGCCATGCTGACGGTGGCGATCGCGCCGAGCCCAGACGTCGGGAGCCAACTGGAGCGACCAAAGCGCGGGCTCAGCAGCAGAACCACCGAGAGCGCGGCGGCCAGCGCGCGCACGACCGAGGACACGCCCATGGCCATCTCTGTGAGCACCGAGATCAGCGTGGCCGGATCGAAAGCCGCCGAGAAGGATCCGGCGACGTTTGCGGTCTGCAGGAGAAGGCCGGTCACGCTGGCCATGGCGAGCAGCGCGCCCGCGCCGGCCAGAAGCCGTCGCGGCCAGCCGAGCGCTGCGGCGCTCAACGGGCCCTGCGCGGGCAGGGCGTAGACGGCGAACAGCGCCCCACCCATCAGCACGAAGCTCGCCGCGTACTGCGCCCAGCGCAGCAGGACGATCGCGGTCTCCATCGGCTACTTCACCGTGAAGGCGAGGGTCCCGTCCATGCGGTGACCGTCGTCGGCCGCGGCGGCATGCCAGGTGATCTTGTAGGTCCCCGCCATAAGCCGGCCGGTCGGCACGCCGGTGATGGTCTTCCTGTCGGCGGAAACCGTGGTCTTCACCGGCGCCTTCATGCCGTCGGCCATCGCCAGGTCGAAGGTCGAAAAGGCCGGGGCCAGCTTTTCGCTGAAGGTCAGGCGGATCGCCTTGGGCGCGGCCACGATCGAATTGGCGGCGGGATCGGACGAGACCAGCTTGGCATGAGCGCTGGCTTGGCCGGCTGACAAGGTAGCGGCCGAAAGGACGGCGGTGAGGAAGAGCGCGCGGAGGGCCATGGAAGGGTCCTGTTCAGGGTCGACTTGCCTCTGGTCTACGCAAGGACGACGCCGATCCCTCACTGTGTCGGATACGGGAGGCGGCCAAAGCCGCACGGTCCGCAGGCGCAACGCATTGGCGACGACGCTCGCCAAGCACATCGCCACGGCGGCGGCCGCGATCGCTGACGGCAGCAGTCAGCCGAAAGGCTGGATGGAGCGTGCCTGGAGCGTCTCCTTTCCGGGTGTCAGAGACTGGCGCAGCACTTCCTTGCGAGCTCCATCGCCTCGCCGCGCTGAAGGCCCAGGCCCATCAAGCCAAGGAGCATCATCTCCCGAACGCGCGCCTGTGCTCGCGGACGGTCTTCCGAGGTTTCCAGCAAGCTGGCCATCAGGGCCTGGCAGAGCCCAAGCCAGTAAAGAACGCCGGCGCTTCTGGCTTCCTGGCTGAGCAGGCCGAGCTTGTCGGCTTGGTCGAAATCATCGGCCACACCCTTGTTCAGCGGGTGCGAACGCTCCGTCATGTTGCCCGCGCCACGCAGGAGAGCCGCCGCGCGCTTGGGATTGTTGATCGCGAACGCCGCGCTAACCCGCATGCCGTTGGCGATGCGCTCCATGGGATCCGCAACAGCAGCGTTTGCCCCCGTCACCTGGTCTTCCAGCTCCCGGCGCACTTCCGCCGCGATCGCGGCCGCGAAGGCGTGTTTGTCGGCGAAATGGTTGAAGAAGCTCCCCTTGGCCACGCCCGCCTTCGCCACGACCTCGTCGATCGGGATCGCGTCGATCGGCTTGACGGCCAGGAGGTCGAACCCGGCGGCGATCAGAGCGCTGCGAGTACGGGCGGCCCGGGGGGGCAGTTCGGCGGAAATCATCATGGCGAAAACCTACTTGACTATCTAGTCATTCGCAATCAATCTGACCAAATAGTCAACTTGGTTTGACGTGGAAGGAGTGCGGCATGCCGATCATCAGGATTGAAGACATCGCCCATGTCCGCTTCGCCGCGCCGGACCTGGGCGTCATGCGCGCGTTTCTGGAAGATTTCGGGCTTGAGGTCTTCGAGAGCCAAGGCCGGCTCTACGGCAGGGGGCGCGACGGGCGGGCCTTCCTCCATGTCACCGAGCCTGGGCCGGCGAGGTTCCTCGCCGTCGGCTTTCGCGCCCAGTCCCTTTCGGATCTCGAGGCGTTGGCGGCGCACGAGGGCGCGCCCATCGAAGACCTGGACGAGCCGGGCGGCGGCAAGGTCGTGCGGCTGACCGATCCGGACGGCTACGGGGTCGAGGTTGTCGCGGGGCAGGCGAGGGAGCCGGTCGCGAGCTTGCCGACCGATTTGCCGCGCAACACGGCGATGGCCAGGCCGCGGGTCCGCGAGACTATCCGGCTGCAACCCGCGCCCGCGCACGTGGTTCGTCTGGGCCACGCCGTGCTCAAGGTGCGCGACTTTCGTCGCTCGGAGCGCTGGTACAAGGACCGCTTCGGCTTCCTGACCTCCGACGAGGTCGAGGCGGCCGAAGGCGTGCCGCTCGGCGCGTTCATGCGATGCGACCGGGGCGACAGGCCCACGGACCACCACACCCTCTTCCTGGCGCAGCTGCCTGGCGAGATCGGATTGCTGCACGCCGCGTTCGAGGTCGCCAATTTCGACGACCTCATGGTGGGGCACCAGTATCTGAAGGCGCGCAAGCGCCAATCGGCGTGGGGCGTCGGCCGCCACATCATGGGCAGCCAGGTGTTCGACTACTGGAAGGATCCGTTCGGCAACGAGCTGGAGCACTGGACGGACGGGGATCTCTTCACGGCGGCCGATCCGCCCCAGAAGCAGCCGATGAGCGCCTTGCTCTCGGTGCAATGGGGAAGCCCCCATCCGATGTTCGCCGGCAAGAGGCCGCCGCCCCCCGGCCTCGTCTCCTTCGTCACAGCGATGCTGCTGCGCTTCAAGCGCCTGTTCCGTCGCGCCCCTGAAAGGTCCGTCGCATGAAGCTCGCAACCTATACCGCCGATGGCCGCACCCGCACGGGGATCGTGGTCGGGGATGCGATCATCGACACTGGCGTGGCCGGGACCATGATCGACCTCATCCGCGACTGGGACGCGCATCGTTCAGCCCTGGAGGCAAAGGCCGCGAGGGGCGGGGGGATACCGCTTTCGGCGGTGAAGCTGGAGGCGCCGGTGCCCCGCCCGGGGAAGATCTGGGCGATCGGCCTCAACTATGCCGACCACATCGCCGAGTCGAACATGGAGACGCCGCAGCGTCAGGTCTGGTTCAGCAAGGCGCAGACCAGCGTCAATGGCCCGTTCGACGACATCCAGATCGCCAAGGGGACCATGACCGCCGATTACGAGGTCGAGCTCGTCGCGATCGTCGGCAAGGGCGGCAAGCACATCGCCGCCGCCGACGGGCCGGCGACGATCTTCGGCTATTGCGTCGGCAACGACGTCACCGAGCGCGTGTGGCAACACGCCGGGCCGCAGTGGTCGCTGGGCAAGAGCTTCGACACCCACGCGCCCATGGGGCCCTGGATCGTCACAGCCGACGAGATCGGCGATCCTCACGCCCTGGGACTGCGCTGTTTCGTCAATGGCGAGAAGCGACAGGACTCCAACACGCGCCATCTGGTCTTCGACATCTGGCGTCAGGTCGAGCATCTGTCGGTCGGGATGACCCTGGAGCCCGGCGACTGCCTGTTCACCGGCACGCCGGGCGGCGTCGGCGCGGCCATGGACCCACGCCAGTTCCTGAAGCCCGGCGATGTCGTGCGGTGCGAGATCGACGGCCTGGGTCACATCGAAGGCGTCATGGCGGCCGAGACCTGACATGGCGGATTTCGATTGCGACGTCCTGATCGCCGGCGGCGGGCCCACGGGCGTGACGCTCGCCATCCTGTTGGCCCGCCGCGGCGTCAAGGTGATCGTCGCCGAGAAGGAGGCGGCGATCTTCCCCCTGCCGCGGGCCGCCCATATCGATCACGAGGGCATGCGCATCCTGCAGGAGGCGGGCGCGGCCGATGAGATCTTCGCGACCAGCCGTCGCGTCGCCCGCTACGATTTTCTCAACGCCCGCCACAAGGTTCTGATGCGCTTCGACGGCGCCGACCGGATCGGGCCCGGCGGCTGGCCCGGAGCCAACATGATCCACCAGCCTTCGGTCGAGCGCGCGCTGCGAGGATCACTCGCATGCCAGCCGCACGCCCAACTGCGTCAGGGCTGGGAGGTGAAGTCGTTCGCCGACGACGGCGCCGGCGTAACAAGCGAGATCGCCACGGCGGAGGGCCTCCGCGCTGTTCGAAGCCGCTATCTGGTTGGGGCCGATGGCGCCCGCTCGCCTGTTCGTACGGCGGCGGGCATTGTCTTCGACGACCTGCGCTTCGAGGAACCCTGGCTGGTCGTGGACGTGTTCGTCGACGATCCCGCCCGGCTGCCGTCGGCCAATCTGCAGATCTGCGATCCCAGGCGCCCGACCACCTGCGTCCTCATGGGCGAGGGGCGACACCGCTGGGAGTTCATGATCCTGCCCGGCGAAACTCCCGAGCAGGTTGTCGAGGACGGCTTCATCGACACCTTGCTGGAGCCCTGGAACGTAAAGGGCGCGATCAGGATCGAGCGGAAGGCGGTCTACACCTTCCGCGCCCGCATCGCCGATCGCTGGCGAAAGGGAAACGTGGTCCTGGCGGGCGACGCCGCCCATCAGACGCCGCCGTTCGCCGGGCAGGGCCTTTGCTCGGGCTTGCGCGACGCCTCCAATCTCGCCTGGAAGCTGGCCGCAGTCGTCGTGGACGGCGCGCCCGACGACCTGCTCGACAGCTACCAGCCCGAACGGGGACCGCACCTGCGCGCCACGATCGACATGGCCGTGATGATGGGGCGCATGGTCTGCACGACCAATCCCTGGTCGGCGTTGGCGCGAGACCTGAAGATCTCGCTCGGGCGTGTCCTGGGCAGACTGCCGGCGGGGCCGTCAGATTATCCCCCAATCGCCAAGGGGACCATCTTGACGGGCAGCCCGGGCGCGGGCCGCTATTTCCCCCAGGCCATCTCGGCCGAGGGCGCGCGCCTGGACGACGTGCTGGGCGTGGGCGGCTGGCTGCTGTCGCGCGACGACCTGCAAGCCCCGCACCTTCTCCCGTTCGCCGGACCTATCGCGCACTGGCTCGATGAGCATCGCGTCGAGGCGGTGCTGGTCCGGCCAGACCACTACGTCTTCGGGACCGGTTCACCCGGTCACCTGCGCGCCGCATGGGCGGCGGCGACAGGGCCGCATCGGGCGCCGATCTTGGATCATCACCCCGGAACCACGCACGATGGCTAGAACCTTCCTCCGATACGGCGCCGGCGAGGGCGCGCACTGGGCCGAAAAGATCGGCCCCGTCTTTCGCCCGCTTGTCGATCCCTATGCCTCGACAGGCGATCTGATCTTGGCGGCGCGTGCGGGCCGCGCCGCCGTGGACCAGAAGGCTCCGCCTCTCGACCTGGCGGCCGTGACGATCCTGTCGCCGATCACGCGCAACCAGCAGCTCGTGGCGCAGGCCTCCAACTATCGCAGCCATATCCTGGAAGTGGGCGGCGATCCCGACGACCTGGCCGGCAATGTGTTTTTCGGCAAGGCGGTCTCAAGCCTGTGCGGCGCCAGGGATCCGATCCTCAAGCCCGCGCGGGTGCAACTGCTCGACTACGAGATCGAACTTGGCCTGGTCATGGGGCAAGCGATCCGTGGTCCCCAGAAGATCGACCGCGCCAACCTTGCCGACTGGCTCGCCGGCCTTGTGATCGCCAACGACGTCAGCGCTCGCGATCTCCAGGTCCCGGAGGGGCAATTCTTCAAGGGCAAGTCCTTCCGCACGTTCACGCCGACCGGGCCCTATCTCGTCCTGATCGACGCCGACGATATCGCGGGGCTGGAGGCTTTGGAGCTGTCACTCTGGGTCAATGATGAGCCGCGCCAGCATGCGACGCTGGAGGACATGATCTTCAAGCCGGCGGAGACCTTGTCCGAGCTCTCCGAAGTGATGGACCTGGATCCCGGCGATCTGGTGATCACCGGGACACCCGCCGGGGTCGCCTTGCGGCCGCCAGGCGCCCTTGTCCAGAAGATTGCAGGATTTCTTCCGCCGCGCGTCCGGTTCCGCAAGTTCATCGAGGGCCAGTTGAAGCGCCGCGGCTATCTGCAGCCGGGCGACGTCGTGCGGGCGAAGATCCGCCATCCCGACGGCGACCTCGATCTCGGCGAGCAGATCAATGCGGTCGTGTCGGCCTGACGCGTCTCGTGCTCATCTCGCTCAGGCTCATGCTCAAGGCGGCGGGCCGGTTTGCAGGCGGATCCTGATATGACGGCTTCTACGCCCTTCCCACGTCCGATCACCCCGTTCGAGGGCATGGACATACGCACCCTGATCGACGGTCAGGCCCGACGGCGCGGCGGCCATCCCTTCCTGATATGGGAGCCCTTCGAGGGCGACAGCCTGGTCTGGAGCTACGTCGAGTTCGCCGAACTCGCGCGGCGGTTCGCCGCCGGACTTGCCGGCCGCGGCGTTCAAGCTGGCGACCGCGTCCTGGTCCATCTGGAAAACTGTCCAGAGTTCATCTTGGCCTGGCTCGGCTGCGCCTATGCCGGCGTCGTGCCCGTGACGACGAACGTCAACTCGACCGCGGACGAGCTCGGCTACTTCGTTGAACACAGCCGCGCGGTCGGGGCTGTCACCCAGCCAAGTCTCGCCGCCCTGGTCGACAGCGTTTTGCCGGCGGAGGCCTGGCGAGTCGCGACGACCGGCGGGCAGGGCGCAGGCGCCCTCCCGCCGGCGGGCTTCGAGGCGTTCTCTGCGATCGACGGCGACCCGAGTCAGGTGGTCGCGCGCCCGCACGACCCCTGGGCGGCGTTTGGCATCCAGTATACGTCCGGCACCACGGCGAGGCCCAAGGCGGTGTTGTGGACTCACGCCAATGCGCTCTGGGGCGCCAAGCTCTGCGCGGCGCACGAGGATCTCCGTGCCGACGACGTGCACCTGACCTATCTGCCGCTGTTCCACACGAACGCTCAGGTCTATTCCGTGCTCGCCTCGCTGTGGGCCGGCGCGACGGTGGTGTTGCAGCCGCGGTTCTCCGCCTCGCGGTTCTGGCCGGTGTCGTTGCGACATGGGGCGACCTGGACCTCGATGGTGCCGTTCTGCGCCCGAGCCCTGGCGCAACAGCCAGTCCCGGCTGGCCACCGCTATCGCTTCTTCGGCAACGCGGTTTGCGACGCGCCCTGGGATCCGCTGTTCGGGGTTCGCTCGATTGGCTGGTGGGGCATGACGGAAACCATAGCCCATGGCGCGGTCGGCTCCGTTCACCATCCCGATGCGCCGCTGTCGATCGGGCGAGCCTCGCTGGGCTATCGCCTTCACGTGCTGGACACGGACGGGCGTCCTGTCGGGCCCGGGCAGGTGGGCGATCTCTATGTGGAAGGCCAGCGCGGCGTTTCACTGTTCCTCGAATACGCGGAGGACCCGGTCGCGACCGCCGCGGCCTTCACGCCCGAAGGTCTTTTCATCACCGGCGACCGTGTCCGGCGGGGCGAGGATGGCTGGCTCTATTTCGCGGATCGATCCAAGGACATGCTGAAGGTCGGAGGCGAGAACGTCGCCGCATCCGAGGTCGAGCGTGTCATCGCCATGACGCCAGGCGTCAGCGAGGTGGCCGTCGTCGGCATGCCTGATCCCATGCTCGACGAGACGCCGGCGGCGTTCGTTATTCCGACGCAGGCGCCGACCGTCGCGCTTGAGCAAGCGATCCGCGACGCCTGCGTCCAAGGCCTGGCCGCATTCAAGCGGCCGACCCTGATCCGATTTGTCGACAGTCTGCCTCGATCGACTCTCGAAAAGGTCGCCAAGAACGAACTGCGCGATCGGCTTCGGGAGGAGTTGGCGGCCTCGGAGGGCGCGGCGCGAAGGGGATGAGGAGGGGCGAGCGTCGTCAAATGGCCAGGAGCAGGCAGGCTATTTGGGTTTCGGCGGATACCAGAAGCGCTGATGGCAAGCCTCGCAGGCCTCGTCCAGTTCGGCGCCCTTCTTCTCCAGCGCGGCGGCGTCGCGGCGGTCGACCGCCGAGAGGATTTCCCCGGCGACGGTCTGCAGGCGCTGAGCATGTTGCAGGAAGGCGGGTCGATCGCTGATCAGCGCCTTTTGGATCTGGTCGGGCGGGGCGACGCCCTCCAGGCCTTGGTCCTGGATGCGCCCGCCGGGACGGGCCACTGGTCGTCCTTCTTGGATCAGCAGGTTGGGCGCCTCGACAAGCGTGATCGTGGCTGCCCGCAACTCCTCCCATTGCGCGTCCGTGGTCGGCGCCAGATCCCGGAAGCCGTGCTCGTCGCTGATCGAGCCGGCCGAGCCCCAGATCTTGTCGGCCGAGGCGTCGATCTGGGTCAGCATCAGGTCCTGGATGCTCGTCCTCGGTTGCGGACCGGCTGAATGGGCGTGGTCTCGACTGAGCAAGAGGGCCGTGCCGCCGCCCGCGACGACCGCAGACGCTGTCATTGCGGCGATGAGCTTAAAAATGTACGGCGCCCTCTTTGGGTCTTCTATAGACATTTTAAAACTGACTTATGAGGTGATTGAATATTTATATAGTATTGCCTTATGCAAACTTTTTTTGCTCAGAGATTTTCTCATACTGAATTTAGCTCAAATAAGATTGCTCGGTAGATTTTATCTCTATTTAGAAAATGTGTTTGGTGCCGGTTTCGGGGCGTCCGCTCATGTCTGTTCGTCGAACAATCGGTCGATTGCTGTCCTGTGCGATGGTGGGAGCGCTACTGGCCGGTGGCTGCGCCAACGCCCAGGCGCCGTTGCTCAACCCGGCGCCCACGCCCGCCGATTGGGCGGCCTTGTCCAAATTGCCGGATTGGAGCGGTGTCTGGATTCCGCCGCCGTTCGCGCCTCAGAAGACGCCGCCCAGCTGGAAGCCGGAGATCGCCGTCCAGGTGGCCGAGCTGCAGGCCGAAGAAAACGCCGGCCGACCACGCAATATCTATGTCAACTGCTTGCCCGAAGGCATGCCTAGCTGGGCGATCATGAACCTGTCGACGGTGGAGTTCCTGTTCACGCCGGGGCGGGTCACCATCCTCAGCGAGTTCGATGGAAATCGCCTGCGCCGCATCTACACCGACGGCCGCGCCCATCCGGACGATCCGGACCTGACCTTCAACGGCCATTCGATCGGCCATTGGGAAGACGGCGTCCTGGTCGTCGACACCGTCGGGATCCTTCCCCAGACTTTCCTGCCGCTGGGCCAGGGCGTGGGCATCCCCAATAACGGTGACGTCCATATCGTCGAGCGGATCGGCCTTAGCCAGCCCGACACCCTGCGGATCGACCTGGTGATCGACGCGCCCAAGGTGCTGACGCAGCCGTGGAAGATAAGTCGCGAGTTCAAGCGCAATCGCGAGCGCGCCCGCGACATCACCGAGGCCTCGTGCCGGCAAGGCGACTTCATCGACGACGTCGACGCCAAGGGCAATGCGATCTTCACGCCCATTCCGCACGACGAGGGCGGAGCGCCGCTGCCGCCGGACTCGCCGCCGAATTCGCCGCGGGCGAGCGCCAACTAGCACACGCCGCCGCCCGCCCTTCGATCTCCACGTTCAGGCCGCTCTCATGAAACGCGCTTTTCTCGCTCTCGTCCTGGTGCTCACGAGCCTCGGCGCGCCCGCCAGCGCCCATCACTCGTTCGCCATGTACGACCAGACCAGGATCGTCACCTTGCACGGCACGGTGAAGACCTTCCAGTGGACCAATCCCCACGCCCTGATCTGGCTGCAGGGTTCGCTGAATCCCAATGGCCCGGCGGAGCTTTGGTCGGTGGAGCTGTCGACCAGTCCCGGCAACCTGGCCCGAATGGGCTGGTCCAAGCGCTCCCTCGCCGCCGGCGACAAGGTGACGATCGACATCAATCCGCTGCGCGATGGCCGCCGTGGCGGATCGCTGAAGAAGGCGGTGGTCCTGGCCACCGGCCAGGTCCTGACCACGACGCCGGTCGCGGGCCAGGCTGATTACAAGCCCGAGGCCAAACAGCCATGACCCGCTTGCGCGCTCGCCTAGTCGCCGGGGCGATGGGTCTCGCCCTTGCGGGACCGTCGCTGGCCGCCGATGTGACCGACCCTGCGTCCGGGCCAGCCGCGTGGGCGGCTCTGGCCAAGTTGCCGGACTGGAGCGGAACGTGGATTCCCGACGTCCTGGATCAGAACGCCCAGATCGCCTCCAATCCACCGCCCTGGAAGCCGCAGGTGGCCGCTCAGGTTGCTAGGTTGGCCGCCGACGAGAAGGCGGGCGAGCCCAAGGGGCTTTTCGTCGATTGCCTGCCGCACGGCATGCCGGCCCTGATGCTCAAGAGCCATAACCCGGTCGAGTTCCTGTTTACGCCCGGGCGCGTCACGCTGCTGGGCGAGTCCGACGGCAATCGCCTGCGGCGGATCTTCACGGACGGCCGCGCCCATTCGGTCGACCCGGATCCCAGCTTCTTTGGCCATTCGATCGGACATTGGGAGGGGGATGTCCTGGTGGTCGATACGATCGGGGTGCTGCCTCAGACCTATGTCGCGGTCAGCGAGGCCGTCGGCATCCCCAACGACGGCGACCTGCACGTCGTTGAGCGCCTGCATCTTGTGGCTCCGGACATCTTGGCTGACGAACTGACCATCGAGGCGCCGAAGATCCTGACGGGGCCCTGGAAGACCACGCGGCTGTTCAAGCGCACACGCAAGCGCGACTACGAGATTGTCGAAGGCGTCTGCCTGCAGGGCAAATTCACCGAGGGGACCGATCGCGACGGCCACGCCGCCTTCGTTCCCGCCGAATTCCTGGCCGGCGGCGCGCCGGCTCCGCCCCGGAACTGAACCCGGCACAGATCAGGAGAGCGCCATGCGCACCTTCAAACTCGCCGCCATCGCCGCAGGACTGGCCCTGCTGGGCCTGCCGGGCTCCGGTTCGGCCCACCACTCCTTCGCGATGTACGATCAGGCCCATCCGCTGGTTTTGCGGGGCGAGATCCAGGGGGTTCAGTGGACCAATCCCCATGTGGTGGTCCGCTTTCTGGGCGCCAAGGCCAGCGGCGGCGAGGTCCAGCCCTGGGTGCTGGAGCTGACCAGTCCCGGAAACCTCAATCGCATCGGCTGGAGCCGACAGTCGCTCAAGCCGGGCGACAAGGTCGAATTGGAGATAAGCCCGCTGCGTGACGGTCAGCGCGGGGGCGCCCTCAAGCGGGCGACACTGCTGGATACCGGCCAGACGCTGACGGCCAACTGGCTAAAGCCGGGCGGCTGATTGGGGGACCTGGAGGCCTGGGCGGCGTGGAAGAAATGGGCGTAGTCGCGGAGGGCCGACGCACCTAGCGCACGCATCGCCTCGACCGTGAACCAGGCGATGGCCTCATGCTCGTCGGAACCCTTGCTGAGTGCGCCGACCCACTCGGTGACGACGAAGACTGACGACTGGTAGCTCTGGCCGTTCTGGGGTTCTCGGAGTTCGGTCTCCAGCAAGTTACGCCGAGTTCTTCCTGAACCTCCCGAACGAGCGCCGCCTCGGCGGTCTCATCGCCCTCCAGCCGGCCGTCGATCGCATCCCATCGTCCGGGATGGACCGCCTTCCACGACGCGCGCAGGCCCAGCTGGACCCGTCCCTCGTCGTCGATCAGCAGGCCCAAGGCGACATGCCGTAGGCGCATTTTCCCGTCCGCTCGGGGTGCGCTCAGATCGTGAAGCCGATCCAGCGCCCCAGGGCGACGATCGAGATCCATAGGACCAGCGAGGCGGCCGCCGAGGTCTTGACGGCGGACGAGGCGACGGCGCCGTCCACGGCCTCGACACGCGGCGACAGGAAGTGGTGGAAGAGAGTCATGTTGAGCCCTGCCAAGGCCAGCAAGGCCAGCTTGCCCACGAAGAACGGATTGGCCAGATAGCTGCTGGGCTTGCCGGTGAACATCAGTCCGCCGCTCAGCGCGGCCAGGCCAAAGGCGCTCCAGGTGAGCGGCAAGATGGTGCGGTTGAGGTCACCCGCTCGCCAGGTCAGCGAGGCCACGCCCAGAAGCCGCAGGTCGACGACCGCGATCAGGCCCACCACCAGGGTAAGACCGATGACGTGGATCGCCTCCAGGGTGGGGAACAGCCAGGCCGACTCGGCGATGGCCAGCGACAGGGGTGTGGCCTCGAGCCAGGAAAGGGTCGCTTGAATCGTCATGCTCGGAAATCCGGTCTTGCTATTGCGGCGCGCCGTCCCAGGCGACGGCGTAGCCGATCCACCTGCCGGCGACGATGATGGCCAGCCAGGTGATCAGGGAGAGAGCGGCGATGATCTTCAGGTCCAGCGTGGCCACGCCGCCTTCGGTCGCGGCCAGGCCGCGCCGGCGGGCCGCGAAGCCCAGCCACCAGGTGGCCAGCGACACCGCCAGCACCAAAGCCAGCTTTACCCAGAAGACCACGCGGAAGATGGCGCGGCTCGGTTCGCTGGCGATCAGCAACAGACCCGTCACGGCCAGGATGGCGACGGCGGCCCCGACCGGGCGCAAGAACCGGGTCAGCAGGGCCTCGATCGGCTTGCTCGCATCCACCAGGCCAAGGATTCGCAGATCGATCAGGGCTGCGCTGGCGAAGACCACGGCGATGGCCAGGATGTGCAGGGTCTGCACCGTCGGCACGACCCAGGTGACCCCCGCGACGGCGTCGTAGAGGGGCGTCTTGCCAAGCCAGCTGGCGAAAGCCGACAGCGCTGCTGTGAATGGAGGCGTCGAGGCGCTGCTCATCAGCCTTGTCCTTTGGAGAGGGCGGGTGTGGCCGGGAAGAGGTCGTTGAAGCGGCGGTCGTAACCGCCGTCGTCCAGCGGGGGGACGTGGTCGATGATCCCCGCGCGCACATAGCGCTCGAAGGTCTGGCGCTGCTGGGTCTGGATCTCGTCGTCGATAGGCGCGTAGGCTGTGGCCGTCACGCTGGCGGCGCTGTAGCGGGCGACCGACAGCGATACGCCGGTCAGCTTGGCCAGCGACTGCGCGTAGGCTTCGGGGTTGGAGCGGGCCCATTGGTTGGCGCGGACATAGCGGGCCAGGAAGTCGCGCAACTGGGCTTCCTTGGTTCGCAGCGACTTGGCGTTGGCGGTCAGGAAGCCGGCGATCTGGCCGATCTCCCGCAGGCCCCTGGCGTCGGCCACCACCCTGTCGCCATCCTCTTCGACCGCGATGCCGACATAGGAGCCCCACGTCGACCAGGCGTCGATGGATCCTGCGGCCAGGGCGGCCTTGGCGTCGTTGTTGTTCAGGAACACGAACTTTACGTCGCGGGCGTCAACGCCAGCTTTCTCGAGCAGACGCAGGGCGATGTCATGGCCGGCCGAGCCGCGGATGGTCGATAGCCGCCGGCCCCTGAGATCGGCGAGGGTGCGGATAGGCGCGTCCTTGCGAACGATGATGGCCGCGCTCTTGCCGGTGTCGGCTCCCAGAGAGACGATGCGCGAGGCCGCCACCACCTTGATCGGCGCGCCGTTGGCGTAGGCGAAAGCGAAGGGTGCGGCGCCTACCCCGCCGATATCGATCGCGCCGGCCGACAGCGCTTCCAGCAGCGGGGCGGCGGCGGGTAGTTCAACCCATTCCAGGCGGTAGGGCGTGTCGTTCAGTACGCCTGCGCCATTGAGCAGGGCGTGAGCGCTGCCACGCTGATCGCCGATTTTCAGCACCGGCCGCGTATCGCCCTTTGCGCCAGCGTCGTGGCAGGCCGCCAGCGAGAGGCTCGCGAAGCTGGCTGCGCCGCTGATCAGCAGGCCGCGCCTGGAGGGGGAGTTTGGTTCGGTAGCCTCGGACATGACCGCTAGTCTCGTCTGGGAGGAACGGCGGGCCTGGCCGCGTCGCCGCACAGGAAGAACGGCTGGATCAGATTCGCACCGGCCAGGACGCGGCCGTGCCTGACGGCGGCGGTCGGACCTTCGACCTGGGCCACGACAGGGGCAGCCATGCTGGCCGACCCCAAGACGGTGAGAGCCTCGCGCATGCTCAGGCCCGTTCCGTCACCGGACGCAAGGCCGGATAGTCGGTGTAGCCGGCCGCGCCGCCGCTGTAGAAGGTGTCCGGATCGGGGGTGTTCCAGGGCGCGTCGCGCCGGAGCCGCTCGACCAGGTCGGGATTGGCGATGTAGCCGACGCCGAAGGCCACCAGATCCGTGCGGCCTTCCCTCAGAGCCGTTTCGGCCGAGGTCTTGTCGTAGCCGCCGCAGAGGATCAGCGGGCCCGAGAAGTTTTGCCGAACGATCGGCGCGATCCGCGCGTCGACGGGCGTTTCGGCTGGTTCGACGAGGTGGATATAAGCCACGGCCCGCTTTTCGAGCTGGGTCGCAGCATGTTTCAAGAGGCGGCCCGGCTCGGTGTCCTGGGTGCCGTCGGCGAGGGGGTGGGGCGAGAACCGGACTCCGACGCGATTTGCGCCGATCTGGCCGGCGATCGCGTCGACGATCTCCAGCAGGAATCGGCTACGCCCATCGACGTCGCCGCCATACAGGTCCTGGCGCAGGTTGGCCCCGTCGCGCAGGAACTGGTCGATCAGGAATCCGTTGGCGCCATGGATTTCCACGCCGTCGAACCCCGCGCGCCTGGCGTTGGCGGCAGCCCGGGCGAAGGCCTCGACCAGGGGGGGGATTTCGGACCGCTCGAGCGCTCGCGGCGCTGGGAACGGCTTGGGGCCGCCAGGCGTGGCGTAGGTCGCATTGGCCGCGATCGCCGAAGGGCCGCGCGGCCAGCCGCCGTCAGGGATGAGGGCCGGATCCGCCTTGCGGCCCAGGTGAAACAGTTGCTGGAAGATGCGTCCGCCGCTCGCATGCACCGCGTCAGTCACGCGGCTCCAGGCGGCCACTTGACCCTCGGTGTGGATCGCCGTGGTGCCTCGCCGGCTGACCGTCTCGGCCGAGATGTGCGTGGCTTCCGAGACGATCAGGCCGGCGCTGGCCCTCTGCGCGTAGTACTGAGCCACGAGGGCGGTGGGCTCGCGCGAAGCCGGCGCGCCGCGCGCCCGACCCAGGGGCGCCATGACAATACGGTTCGGCAGATCGAGCGCGCCGACGCGCTGGGGCGAAAACAGGGTCATGGCTATAGAGCCGGGATCTTCTGGACGGCCCAATGGCGCCCGGGCGTGGGGAGGTCCAGGTGGCCCCTGGGGGTCTCGTGGCTGGCGCCGATCTTCCGTTTCCGTTGCGAGGTGTTGATCATGCCGCCGCTCCTAAGTTGTCGACAAGCGTTGGCGGGCGTATGCCAGGTGGAATATCGAGAAATTTTCAAGCCGGTTATGCGCGTCTGAAATGAACAGGCTATGGAATTGAGTTTTCAGGGAGCCGTTCTTGTAAACTGATCTCGCCTTCAGAATAACTTCCCTCAATAGAGGATGGTCCTGGGTACGCCGCCGCCTGCGGCGATGGTCTCGCCTGTGATCGCGCCGCTGAGCGGGGAGGCGAGGATCGTGGCCAGCCAGGCGATCTCGTCGGCGTCGACGATCCGGCCGATGACGTTGCTCGCCGCGATCCTGGCTTCGCTTTCGGGCGTGGTCTTTTCGGTTCGGGTGCCGCCCGGATGGATGACATTGGCCGTGATCCCGTGTCGTCCCAGTTCGTCGGCCAGGTTCTTGGTCAGGGCCGAGATCGCGCCGTTGCGGACCGAGGCCACGTAGTGGCCCGTGCCGCGCGCGGCCAGGCCGCCGATGTTGATGATCCGTCCCCAGCCGCCGGCGACCAGGTGTGGCGCGACCGCCTGGGCCGTGCGCAGATAGCCGGCCACCTTGACGTTGACGTCGTCCAGAAGGGCCCGGCCGCTGACCTCGGCGATCGTTCCGGCTGGAGCCGCGCCGCCGGGCGTGGCGGCGTTATTGACCAGGATGTCGAGCCCGCCCAGCTGCGCGACCGCGCTGTCCACCAGGCCGATCACGGAGGCGTCGTCGCCGGTGTCGGCGCGGATCGCGATCACCCTCGCCCCGGTCTCCTCGGCGAGTTCATGCGCCGCGGCTTCCAAAGCCACCAGGTCGCGCCCAGCGATGGCGACGGCGACTCCTTCGCGGGCCAGAGCGCGGGCGATGGCCTTGCCGATGCCGCGGCTGCCGCCGGTGACGATGGCGCGTTTGGTCGTGAGCTGCAGATCCACGTGGCGGCTCCTAGAACTTGCGATTGACGAAGAGGTTGATCATCCGCGGCTCGTTGTAGGCGCGGTAGTAAAGCGGGGAGGTTCCGGCATTGGCGGGCGAATAGCCTCCGGCCTGGCCGCGCCGCAGATCGAAGATGTTGCGGACCTGAGCCCCGACGGTCCAGCGGTCGCCTTCGGAGGCGTAGTTGATCGTGCCGTTGAAGAAGGTCTGCGGCTTCACCTGGGTCTGGGCGGTATTGTAGATATCGACATAGCGTCGGGACTCGTACTGGCCATCGACGCCGATCCGCCACGAACCGGGCGTGTCGAGCGGCAGGCGGTAGTTGGCCGAGAAGCCGACTTGCCAGCGCGGCGCATAGGGGAATTGCAGGCCAAGAAGGGTCTTCCGGCCCGCCACGTTGTTGGGCAGGGTGGCGGTGAAGGTGTCGTAGGTGGTTTCCAGGTAGGCCGCGGTGACGCCCAGGCGCAGGCCTTCGACCGGCGCAGCCTGGATCTCCAGTTCCGCGCCCTTGGAATGCGCGTCGCCGGCGTTGATCAACTGGTTGACCACCGTGCCGGTGGCTGCTGTGGCCGTGGCCCGGACCTGAAAGTCCTGGATGTCGTTATAGAAGGCCGCCAGGTTGGCCGTCACCCGGCCGTCGAACCAGCCCGTCTTGATCCCCAGTTCGTATGTGCTGGTGATCTGTGGGCGGTAAGGTGTCAGCGAACCGATGGCGCTGGTGCTGCGCAGGTCGTAACCGCCGCTCTTGAAGCCCTCGGCATAGGATCCATAGACGAAGATGTCGTTGGTCCATTGGTATTGCAGGCCGACCTTCGGCGTGAAGCTGGAGAAGGTGGTCCACGGCGCGTGGACATCGAAGCCGGTGGCGTAGGGGCCGTACAGGCGCTCGAAGTCGGCCGGGTTGTAGTTCCAGTCCTGCGGGTCGTGCAGGGCGGTGTTGGTCTTCTGCTGGCCGAAGTTGTCGAACCGGCGGCGGTCCTCGGTGTAGCGGCCGCCTAGCGTGGCGGTCAGCTTGGCGGTCAGGTGGTAGTTGACCTGGCCGAACGCGGCCCAGCTCTTGGTCCGCAGATAGTTGTCCGTATGGGTGACCGTGCCGACGTTGTCCTTGGGGCTGCCGGCCGATTGGCTGAGCCGATGATTGTGGAAGTATTCCTGGAAATAGTAGAGGCCAGCCACAAAGTTGAACCGCTCGTACTCACCGTTCAGGTTGAATTCCTGCGTGAGGTAGTGCTGGTCGAAGCCGGCGTAGCTGTCGCCCTTGATCTGGGTGACGCCATCGTTGTCGTAATAGATCGGGCCGTCCATGCCGCGGGCGGCGGTGACCGATTTCAGGGTCAGGTTGTCGTTGATCTCGTATTTGAAGGTCAGCGAGCCGCCGTACACCGTGGTGAAGTTGTAGGGCAGGGTGTCCGACCAGGTGAGGTCCGGATCGGTCTTGCCGTTTCCGACCACGCCGTCGGGCTGGTTGACCGGGGTGTAGTAGCTCTGGGACGAGCGGTCCCACATGGCGTCGGCGCTGAGGACGGCGGTCAGGCGGCTGGTCAGCTGCGAGGCGAGCTTGCCGCGGACGACGGTCAGGTCGAGGTCGTTGACGTCGATGTTCAGCGGCACGCTATGCTGCCAGCCATCGCGGGTGTGGCGGATCAGCGAGATCGCGCCGTTCAGTTTGTCGTCCGAAAGGAGGGCCCCGTTCAGGCGCGCCTTGAATTCCAGGTTGTCGAAGCTGCCATAGGTCAGGCCGACCTCGGCCGAGCGGTCGGCGGTCGGGTCCTTGGTGATGAAGCGGATGGCCCCGGCGCTGGAATTGCGGCCATAGAGCGTGCCTTGCGGGCCGCGCAGCACCTCGACCCGCTCCAGATCGGGCGTGTCGTACAGAGAGCCCACGGTTCGGGCCAGGTAGACGTCGTCGACATAGACCGCGACCGACGGCTCCGGATAGGTGTCGATCTCGCCCACGCCCCGGATCGAATACTGCTGGGTCGTGTAGGCCGTCGAGCGCTTGGGCGCGAGCAGGCCGGGCACTCGGCCTGACAGGTCGCGGAAGGTCGAGATCTTCTGCTGCTCGATCGTCTCCTTGGCGTAGGCGGTGACCGAGACGGCCGACTTCTGCAGCGTTTCGCTGCGCTTCTGGGCGGTGATCACAACCTCCTCGAGCCGCACCCCCTCGGCGCCGTCGGTCGCCGTTGCGGTCGGAGTGGTCGCGGCGACGGCGCGTTCATCCGCCGCCATGGCGGGTGCGCAAAAGGCGAGCGTCAATACGGAGGCGGCAACGAAGTAGGCCGCGTGGCGGCGTGTGGACGTCTTGCGATGCATCGAAAATCCCCTCGCGGCGGGTCGGGTTCGCCGCGCCGTCGTTGGCGCAGAGCAAGTCCCGTGAGCGAGGAATTCCGAGTCAGCTTTTATGGCTGGTGCTTGAAGTTAATCTAAATAACGATATCCGTTCCTTTGAAAAAGTTATTTCAAACAATAAATTGCTACAGAAACATTCGTTGATTGCTATATTTCTTAATTATTATCATATGTTTTATGAGTTGTTTGGTTTAAATGAGTCATATTTTCCGGGCGTGAAGTTTTGTTGCTGGGGTTGAGGGGCTGACTAAATCCTCCTCGGCTAGGCGGCGAACTTGTTTGAGGGGGCGTGCAAGATCTGTCTATGCGTCCGGCCGCCTGAGGGAAGGCGCAAGCGTCGAACCAGCTTCAGTCCCGCTTATGCGACAGCGTTAGCCCACCTTATGTCGTGTCGATTCCAGACCTTGCCCAAGGCCGTGATCAGATCATCCATCATCGCGTCGGAGTGCGCGGGGGAGGGCGTGAAGCGCAGGCGCTCGGCGCCGCGGGGCACGGTCGGGTAGTTGATCGGCTGGACATAAATGCCGTGATCATTGAGCAGCGTGTCGCTGATCAGCTTGCAGCGGACGGGGTCGCCTACCGCCACCGGCACGATATGGCTGACCGAGGGCATGAGCGGCAGGCCGGCGCCCTTCAGGCGCATCTTCAGGGCCTGGGCTCTAGCCTGATGCGCCGCGCGAACTTCATCGTGGGCCTTGAGGTAGCGCACCGAGGCCAGGGCTCCTGCGGCCAGCGCCGGCGGCAGCGATGTGGTGAAGATGAAGCCGTCGGCGTAGCTGCGGATCGCGTCGATGATCACCGCATCGGCGGCGATGTAGCCGCCCATCACCCCGAACGCCTTGCCCAGGGTGCCTTCGACGATGTCGATCTGCTCCATGACCCCGTCACGCTCGGCCACGCCAGCGCCGCGTCGCCCATAGAGGCCCACCGCGTGCACCTCGTCCAGATAGGTCAAGTATCTTCTGGCCAAGGCTGCTGTTCCGGCGATGTCGGCGATGTCGCCGTCCATGGAATAGACGCTTTCGAAGGCGATCAGCTTGGGCGCGCCGGGATTGGCCTCGCTCAACAATTGCTCCAGATGATCAAGATCGTTGTGGCGAAAGACCCGGCGCGCCAGCGGGCCGCCGGCGCGGATGCCGCTGATCATCGAGTTGTGGTTCAGCGCATCGGAGAAGACGATGAGGCCCGGCAGGATCTTGAACAGGGTCGATAGCGAGGCCTCGTTCGATACGTAGCCGGAGGTGAAGAGCAGGGCGGCTTCCTTGCGGTGCAGATCGGCCAGCTCCCGCTCGAGCGCGACGTGATAGTCCGTGGTGCCGGAGATGTTGCGCGTGCCGCCGCTGCCCGCGCCCGCCGCCTCGATCGCGTCGTGCATGGCGCCCAGCACCACAGGGTTCTGGCCCTGGCCAAGATAGTCGTTGGAGCACCAGACCACGACGTCCGATGTGGAGCCGTCATTGCGGGTCCACGTCGCGCGGGGGAACTGGCCGCGCCGGCGTCGCAAGTCGGCGAACACCCGATATCGGCCTTCACGATGGACGCGGTCCAGGGCCGACGAGAAGGCGGTGCGGAGCGGCCGCCCGGTCTCGAGGGTCTTCAGGACGGCCGGTTGGTCGGCAAGGGGCGGCGACATGAAAGGCTCCCAATCGTTCGGCAAACACGGTCGGCGCGGCTGGCGGATCAAGCCGCTTTGCGGCCTCGCCGTCGTGCGACCGACTCCGTTTCAACGACGGCGGCGCGTCGCCAAGCGGCGGGACTTTGTCCGACATGGCGACGGAAGACGCGGCACAGATGAGCCTGATTGGCCAAGCCGCAGTCCAGGGCGATCTCGCAGAGCTGCGAAGGCGTCGAAATCATCAGGTGCTGCGCCAGGGCGATGCGTCGCGTCATCACAAAGGCGGACGGCGTCATCCCGAAGCTGACCTTGAAGGCGCGGGCGAAGTGGCTGAAGCTCAGCTTGGCGACGGCGGCGAGATCCGTTCCATAGAGCCGTTTTCCGAGATTGGCCTCGATATGACGGCGGACCCTGAGGACCTGCCACGGCGCGAGGGCGCCGGACCCACTGATTGACGGTGCGGGTCCCAGGCCGTCGAGCAGTCGACCGGCGTTGACGATGCAGCCCTGGGCGCGGACCGGGTCTTCGGCCAATGTCGCCATCGCCTGTGTCAGCAGGCAAGCGACGGTGTCGAACACGCCAGATGCGCCTGAAGCCGGCGCCGCCGAACCCTGAACGCCGTCCATGGCGTCTCTCCTCTATGCGGCCTCAGGAACGTAGCCGCTCCGGAAATCCACACCGGTCGGAGGAAAAATTATTTCGATTGTTCTGGGCGAGCGGCTTCCAGCCGAAGTCCGCCGGAGACCTGGACGACGCGCAGCGGATACATTTCCGCCAGGGTGTGCGCGAAACGCTCGGTGTCGCCGATCTTGAAGCGTCCGCTGACGCGAAGGTCGCCGACGCGATGATCGCCGATCTCGACGCGCCGGCCATCATAAGCCTGCATGTCGACCAGGGCGTCCCGCAGCGGCGTCTCTCGAAACTGCAGGAAGCCCTCGCGCCAGGCCAGGGCGGCCTCGAGGTCCACCTTGGTCACGGTTCCTGCCTGACCAGTCCGCGCCGTGAACGCCTGGCCTGGCGACAGGTCGACCTCGCCGCCCAGGCCCTTGGGGCCAGCAATGCTGACACGGCCGCTGGCCAGCACGATCGATAGGCGATCGGGTTTGAGGCTTGCGGCGAACGCCGTGCCGAGGTCGACCACCCTGTGATCCTTGACGTCGAGGGAGAACGGCCGTCGCGCATCATGGGCGACTTCGAAATAGGCCTGGCCGCGAACCAGCCGCACGGTGCGCGCGTCGCCCCGGATCGAGGCGGCGATCTCCGCGCCGGAGTCCAGCGTCACCTGCGAGCCGTCCTCCAGCGTAATGGTCGCACGCTCGGTGGGACCGGCCACATAGCTTCGAGCGCCGCTCGCGACCTGATGACGGGAGACGGCCGGCCGGGTAAGGCCCGGCAGCCGGTTCTGCGCCCACCAGCCGACCGCGACCGCAGCCACGAGGCTGGCGGCGATCATGGTCCAGGCTCGCCAGGTGGGTCGCAGTCGCTGGGGCGCTTGCCGCAGCACTGCGAGTTCCGGAAGGTTTGGGTCATCGAACTGTCCCCAGACGTCGAGCGCGCGGTCCCAGGCCGCCTGGTGATCGGACGAGGCGGTCAGCCAGCGTTCCAGAGCCTCTTCGTCACGAGACGAAAGACCCCGGTCGCGCCTGATCATCCATTTGGCGGCGGCTTCTTCCACGGAAGCGAGCGATCCAGACCCGGAGGCGTTCATCGCGCCGTCTCCCTTCGCGCCAGCAGATGCTGGACGGCCCGCACCATGTGCTTCTCCACGCCGCTCACCGAAATGCCCATCCGCGCGGCGATCTCGCGATAGGACAGACCTTCCAGCCGTCGCATCACGAACACCGTCCGGGTGCGTTGCGGCAGGACCATCAAGGTCTGGATGGCGGCCTCCAGGCTCTCGCGGCTGGTCAGGGTCGCTTCGGCTCCAGGGGTCGAGGCGCCGTGGCGATCGGATTCAAACTCGACGTGTCGGTCGCGGCGTCGCGCCTGTCCCTGGCGGAAGTGGTCCTTCAGGACGCTGGCGGCCGTCTCGAAGATGTAGCCGTCCAGATGCTCCAGCTGTTCGTAGTCGCCACGTCTGACGATGCGCAGGAAGACCTCCTGGACCAGGTCCTCAACTTCGGACAGGTCGCGGACCGAGCGCGCGAAGTAACGGCTCAGCGGACCCCGTAAGGAACGGGCCCGGATCGCCAGGGCGTCGCTCGCCTCCAAATGCGGCGATTTGGCCATCGGCTCCTGAGGCAGGAATTCCATTTCCGAAGCCACGTTCGCACCGGACCGCTATTTCGTCGACGACAACTTAGCGAGGGGCGGGCTCCAGAGTATACACCAGAACGGCTGCAACTTGGCCATTCCGACCCTGTTGCCGGATTTTGAGAACGAGGGCGCGTCCGATGGATCCGGCCGCTTTGCTTTGCTGCCTGATGATGGTCAGTCCGTCCGCGCGGTTCGACACGCCGCCGCAGGATCTGACGGCGGCGGTCATAGCGGTCTCAAAGGCCACCGGAACCGAAATCCTCTTCCAACCCAGCCTGCTGGCCGGCGCGCGCGCGCCGATCTTGCAGGGGAATTTCAACGCCGAACAGGCGCTGGGCCGGTTGCTGGCGGGGACGCACCTCACCTTCAGGGCCACCGCTACGGGAGCGTTGATCATCATCAAGCCGCCTGCGGCTGCGGCGCCGGCGCTCCAAACTCCGGAACCGGCCGTGGCCCTGCCCGAAATTGTGGTCGTGGGGGCGCGTACGCACGACACCGACATCCGACGGCGCATCGACGACGTGCAGCCCTATGCGGTGCTCGATCGACGGGCCTTGGAACGCACCCAGGGCCAGGATGCGGAAGCGGTGATGCGAAAGGGCTTCACCCAGATCAACCTTGCCGCCCCGGGCGCCTATGCGGTCGGAGCCAGCGGCGGCGACCCGCGCTCACGCTTCGACTTGCGTGGATTTGGCGCTTTGCAGACGCTTGTGCTGATCGACGGGCGCCGGTTGCCGGAGTTCGTCGACGCCGGCTTCTCCCAAGCCAATCTCAACGGCCTGCCGCTGTTGGCGATCGACCGGGTCGAGGCCCTGGCCTCGACTGCGGGCGGCCTTTACGGTCCAGGGGCCACGGGCGGGGTGCTGAATGTGGTCCTCAAGCAGCGCTCCGATGGCGCGCGACTGCAGGTCTCGCGCGGGATCAGCGCCAGGGGCGACGCCCCGACCTGGAGCCTGGATAGCCTGATGGGATGGCGTTCGCGCAATGGGGCGACCCAGGTCACGCTCGCCTACAGGCGCTTTGAGGACGGGGGCTTGCTCGCGGGCGACAGGGACTATTACGGCGCAGCCCAGCGTCGCCGTCTGGAGATCATTCCCGAACTCTACGCCGCGCCGCCCAGCAATAGCCTCAACATCACCAGCGTGGATCACAAGGATCTGCGGCTGACCCCCGGCAATGGCGGCGCGATCCTGGGCGGCGCCTACAGTTTCCTGCCCCTTTCCCTGGTGGGGGCGTCGTCGGCGGTCTCCACGCTGGTCGCCAATGCCGGACGCTATGACCTGTCTCTTTCGCCGGACGCCCAAGGCGCGACCCAGAACCTTCTGCCGCGTCGGCGAACGGACGGATTGGTCTTCAGCCTCCAGCATGACCTGGACCCAAGGACGCGCCTGTTCGTCGATCTGGTGGCCTACGAGGTGGCGGGATCCGGCGCCGTCCCTCTGCTCGACACGGTGTGGTGGACCGTGCCGGCCGGCTCGCCCGGCAATCCTTTCGTCCAGCCGGTTCGCGTGAGCCTGCCGCTTCCCGGTTACGACGGGCGCACGAAGACGACGGTGCGCACCTGGCGGGGCACGGCGGGCGCGGTGGTTCGGCTTCCTCACGCCTGGAGCCTGAACGCCGACCTTTCCCGCGGCGAGTCCGCCTTCGACCGCCGAGATCCGGTAGTGGGGGACATCGGGGGGCTGGACCCGTTTCTGGATCTGGTGGCGACCTATGCGGCGCTGCCGGGCTTTCTCAGCGGGCGGACCTATGTCCAACATGAAATCGGCCGACTGACCGACCTCAACCTGCGACTGGCGGGACCGCTCGCCACCTTGCCCGGAGGCCCCCTCACTATCACCCTGTTGGGCGAAGCGCGGCGCGACACAAGTCACGACGCCGGGGATGCGACGCTGCGCCAGAGCCCGCCGGGGCGGCGCAAGCAGATGACCGTCGGCTCTCTCTACGCAGAGGTGAGGGCGCCGATCCTGCCTGCGGACGCCTCGTTCGCGCTTTCGAGGGGGCTTGAGCTGCAGTTGGCGCTTAGTCGCGACTCCACTCGGCTGAAGCTGCCCACCGACAACGCCGACATGGGGCTGAGCCAGCCTGGCGTCACGGACCTCAAAGTGCGTAGCGACACGACCGCGGTGACGGTGGGCGCACGCGTCAAGCCGATGGACGGTTTGATGCTGCGGGCCAGCTTCGCCAGCGGTTATCTGCCGCTCAGCCCTTTAGCCGTGACACCATTCTATTCGAGGATTTCGCTGGGCGCCGACGGCCTGGGGGTTCCTGACCCCAAGCGCGGGGGTCAGCCGGCCGGCGCCAACACGACCTATCTCGAGAATTCCGGCGGCGCGCTGGACGCGCGCCCCGAGTTGGCCAGGAGTTTCTCGGCCGGAGTCGTGCTGACCCCGAACGTCTTGGCGGGACTTCGCGTTTCGCTGGACTTCACGCGGATCGTCAAATCGCCCGAACTCAGCGCTTTCCGGGTGACCGACGACGCCTACTGGTTCAGCCGCGAGGACGACGCGCCCGGGCACGTCGTTCGCGCGCCCCTGTCGGCCGCCGACGTGGCGGCGGGATACACCGGCGGCGTGATCACCCGCATCGAGGCGGGCTACGCCAACTTCACGCGCACCGTGGTCAAGGTCGTCGACCTCAACGCCGAATATGAGCGCGCGACTCCGTTGGGCGACATCCGTCTCTTCACGTCCTTCAGCTGGGAGCCGGACTTCGTACGGACGCCCTATCCGGGCCTGCCCTCTTTCAATCGCGCCAACCATCAGAACGGCGTCAACGCGCGCAACGGACGTGCGGGCCTGGACTGGGCGCGGGGCGACTGGGAAGCCAGCCTGAGCGCTCAATACTGCGGGCCCACGCTTGTGACCCGGGCCACATTGAACGGCGTCTACGCGGCCAACGCGCCGACCGTGGCGGTCCAGGGCGGCGAGCGCATAGCGGCTCAGACCTATGTGGACCTGCTGGTCGCCCGCACCTGGAGCCTGCCTGGGTCGGTTCGCCCGCGGCGGGTGCGGGCGACGCTAGGAGTGACGAACCTGCTCGACCGCCGGGCGGCCTTCTCGGCACAGCTCACGGGCAACCTTGGTTACGAAGACGGTGCGGCGACGGGACCGGGATACAGCCCCTACGGCGACCCTCGCGGTCGCTTCTTCCAACTGGGGCTTAGTCTGGAGCTCTAGCCGCGCTTCCTTCGCGCCGTCGACGCGCCAGCGAGATGACATAGGCCTCCAGGCGTGCGGCGAACATCTCGTCGGGCGGATGGCCCACGCCATCGGCCAGAACGCCGGGATTGAAGATGGCCTGATCGCAGGCGGCTTGATCGGCGAACTGGCTGATCGTCACCCGGCCCAGGGGAACCGCCTCGCGCTCGTCCTCGTCAGGCCAACGGGTTGTGACGTCCAGGACCGGGTCTCCTGGGCGATCGAGCAAGGCCAGGATGTCGAAGCCGACTCCGCCGGCCTGGAAGCGGCGCTCCAGGTCGGCCCTGAGGAAGTCGGGCGGCAGGGCGCGAGCTTCGTCCTCGCTCAGGCCGATCTCACCTGCGACGGGCGCCAGCTTGAATTTCACGAAGCGCGAGACCCCCGCGGCGTTCGTGACCGGAAAGGCGTGCACGCCCCAATAGGCAACTCCCGCGAAGCTTCCCGGCAAGGGGCGGGCGGCGATGTAACGGGCCTGGTTCAGGGTCTCGGGGTTGGCTTCCGAGAAGGTCCTGACGCGTTCGGGGTCGGGCTTGCCGTCGGCGCCAGGCGCGCGGGCGCGCAGGAACGCCAGCATCTGGTCGAGCGTGCGGGCGAAATGCACCGGCGCATTCTCGACGAGCAGATCCGAGCGAGAGCCATCTCCGGTCAGGCGCAGGCTTAGACCGCGCAGGACCAGGGCGTTGGTGTCGGCGACGGCGGGAAGGCCGCCGCCCACCGAGAAGCGAGCCAGGACCTCGCAGGCGTTGGTGAAGCTGGGTGAGCAGGTCACCTCGTGGGCGCGTGGACTGGGATGGTAGGCGCCGGTCACGCACCAGCCTTTGGCGAAGCTCGCCCGCACGCCCGGCGGGTCGCCCGCCACGGTCTTCAACGCCTCCACGATCCGGGCGGGGTCGGCCTTGGCGTCGTCCTGATCCTTGTGGGTCATCGCTGGCTCCTGTCGCGACGAGGCTACTGGCGCTGGCCCAGCGAGATCGGATAGGCGGTGTTGCGCATCACCAGCATGGGGTCGGCCGCCTCGACCCCGGGATGAGCCTGTCCCGGCAAGAACAGCAGGGTTTTCTGCGCCGCCTCGGGGTCGTCGGGCAGGCGATTGAGCGTGATCTCGCCCAGCTTGACCATCCTGCGGCTGTCCGGCCAGGCGACGGACGGATCGTCGATCTTGTCGCCAGCGGCCGCTACCTGGGCGTACCAGTCGAACACCACCGGGCCTTGCTTCAAGCGTTCGACGATCTCGGTCTGCAGATAGTCTCCGCTCTTGGCCTTGCGCGCCTCGGGCGTCAGATACCGCTCGCCCGCCCTGGGGACGAAACGGTAGCGCACGAAGCTGGCCTGCCCCTTGGCGTTCGTGAACTTCAGGGCGTTGATCCCGAAGTAGGTCGCCTGGGCGTAGGAGTCCGGATAGGTGCGGCTGGCCAGGAACTGCGCCGCCTTCGGATGGCTGGCGAGGAACTGTTCGACGGCCGTCGGATGGGCCGCGTCCGGCCCGCTGGCCGCCAGCGCCCGCAGGAAGACCGCGAACTCGTCGAAGGTCGCCACGATGAAGTTGTTGTGCTGATTGGCCTCGACGTCGAAGTCGTCGCCGTCGGCCGCGATGATCTTGAACGCAAAGCCCGCTGGCGAGGCGGCGTCGGCGTTATCGGGCAGGTCGGGGACGCCGGCGAACAGCGAAAAGCGCGCGACGAGAGGCAGGGGAGCGCCGTTGAACACCGGCGAGTCGACAAGGCTTTTTGCCTCGGGGGCCGGCGTGAACCGGCCCTCCACCACCACGCCCTTGGTGTGCACGGCGCGCGCGTGATGGTCGCCGAAGGCCGTGTGCAGGGCGTTGACCA
This sequence comes from Caulobacter sp., assembly GCA_017745235.1. Lineage (GTDB taxonomy): Bacteria > Pseudomonadota > Alphaproteobacteria > Caulobacterales > Caulobacteraceae > Caulobacter. The sequence continues at coordinate 187,007 of JAGHZU010000009.1, forward strand.
TGCTGAGCGGCGTCTCCTTGGCCCGCGTGTCGGCGGCGTAGGTCGGGGGAGAGAGGGCAAGGGCGACGATAAGGCTTCCGGCGGCCGCCTTGCCGGCGCGCATCGCGCGATGGAACGGAGAGAGGATGGGGCGCACGGTCGGACTCCTCGGTGGCTTGAGGCGTCCAGTGTCCAGCCCGCGCCCTGGGGCGGCTTTCATGGATAGGGCGTCAATTGTCCGAACCGCGCGACGCCATCGGTCAGGTGGCAGCCATCTTCTGCGTGAGGCTGGCGGCCCGCGGATGACGCGCCATGGGCGCCGAATGGCCACCGGCGCCGCGTGGGGCGGCGCCTTGCAGCGAACTCGGGCCTGCGTGCTTGATCCTGTTGCCGCACGAGGATCTGGGCTCGCAGTTGGGCGGGTCGGGTTGTCGCCGAGGCCCCTGGTGAAGCAAAGCCGAGCCGAGATTGTCGCCTTCGTCGGCGGCCAGATCCTTCCGCACGAGGCGGATGTGCGCGCGTGGTTGCGTCGGTCGGGCAGCGCCGCCGCCGACATCGACGACGTGATCCAGGAGACCTATTGCCGTCTGGCCGCCCTGGAGAGCATTGCCCATATCGGCAACGGCCGCGGCTACTTCTTCCGGACCGCGCGGAACATCGCCATCGAGAAGATCCGGCGCGCGCGCATCGTTCGCATCGACTGCGTCACGGAAATCGACGCCCTGAACGTCGTAGATGATGAACCCTCGCCCGAACGCGTGGTCGCCGGCCGTCGCGAGCTGGGTCGGGTGCGGCGGCTGATAGAGGAGTTACCCGAGCGGTGTCGGCAGATCTTCACCCTTCGCCGGATCCACGGCCTGTCGCAGAGGGAGACCGCCATGCGCCTGGGCGTGACCGAGAACGTTGTGGAAATGCAGTCGGCGCGAGGCTTGCGTTTAATCCTGCGCGCCTTATCGGAATCCGAAGCGCGAGATCATTCGGCAATCGGCGAGGCTCATGAACTCCATCCGGTCCGCAAGCGAGATTGACGACGAGGCGGCCGAGTGGGCCGCCCGCGTCGACGCGCGGGGGTTGGACGTGGAGCGCGATCCCGAATTGCAGGCCTGGTTGGACGGCGACGCGCGACGAGCCGGGGCCCTGCTGCGCGCCCAGGCGGCGATCAGCTTCCTGGATCGCGGCCGGGCCCTGGCCGGGGTCGCGCCGCTGGTCACCGCCGACGCTCTCAAACGACCCAGCCGTCGCGCCCTGGTCGCCGGAGCAGGCGGAGCGATGGCGGCCGCGCTGGTCGGCGGACTGGGCCTGTGGATCACACGGCCCCAGCGTCTGGGCACGCGTCTGGGCGAGATCCGCCGGGTGCCGCTCGCCGACGGCTCGCTGGTGGCCATCAACACCAAGACCGCGCTGGACGTGGCGATGAAACCCCGGTCTCGTCAGATCACTCTGAGAGAGGGGGAGGCCTGGTTCCAGGTCGCCAAGGATCCCGATCGCCCGTTCGTCGTGGCGGCGGGCACCGTTCGAGTGCGCGCGGTGGGCACGGCCTTTTCCGTGCGGCGCGCCGACGAGGACGGCGCCAGCGTCGACGTGATGGTCACCGAGGGCGTGGTCGAGACCTGGATCGAGGGCGATCCGGCGTCCCGGCGGCGACTATCCGCGGGCAGTCGCGTCGTCCTGGCCAGCGCCGTCTCACCCCAGGTGGCGGAATCGCCGTCCGAGATCGAGCGCAGCCTGGCCTGGCGCAATGGGGAAATCGCCCTGGACGGCGAAAGCCTCGAACAGGCCGCGCGGCTGTTCAATCGCTACAATAGCCGTCAGATCTTGATCGACGATCCCACCCTGGCGCGCGAGCGCTTCGTCGGTCTTTTCCAGACCAACGAGCCGGAAAGCTTCGCGGCCGCGGTCGCCGCGACCCTGGGCGCGGTCGTCAGCGACGATGGACGCACGATCAGAATTGGCCGTGCTCACATCTCCTGAGTAGATTTCGAGATATAATCAAAATCTTGAATAGTCCTCATTCGTCACGACGATATGAGGAAATCTGACTTCATGGTCATTCTTAATGATTCAGGCTAATCTGAATTGGAAGATCTATTGCCCTCCGTCTTGAGGCGGAGGTATTGATGAGCATTGTAGAAAGCTGGGTGTTTAGGGGGAGGGCTTCCTTCGCGCCGAACGGGTCCGTCCATCCGCATGCGAAACAGGCGCCCGCTGGGGAAGCTGGCGCGAAAGCGGGCGTGTTGGGGCGTGGACGGACCAATCGCGCAAGCGGCCACCGGAAATCGGTCCTCCAACCCTCGTGCTGTCAGGAGGCCGCGTGGGGCGCGCCTCAGGACCATGGGGGATTGTCGATGCGTGACTGGACGAACCGTTCCGCCCGGCGACGGTTGCTGTGCGCGGCCTCGGCCGTTTGGGCGCTGAGCGCGGGGGCCGCCCTGGCCCAGGCGGCGCCGTTCAAGATCGACGCCCAGCCGGCGGCGGCAGGCATCCGGCAGTTCGCGCGTCAGGCCGGCGTGCAGATCCTGATCCAGTCGGACGCCGCCGACGGAAAACGCACCGGGCCGGTGCGCGGCGCCTTGCCGGTCGATCGCGCGCTCGAGCAGTTGCTGTCCGGTACGGGCCTGGTGGTGATCTCCAATGACGGGAAGACGATCATCCTGGGCTCGCCGCGCACGGGCCTGATCCGGACGGGGTGGTCGGGTTCCGTCGGCGTGGGCTCGGCGCCAGCCGAACCCGAGCCCCCGGCCAAGCCGGAAGAACCGTCCGTCATCGAGGAGTTGATCGTCACCGGCACGCGCTCGACCTCGCGTACGGTCACCGAGAGCATGGCGCCGATCGACGTGATTTCCGCCGCCGAGCTGACCAAGAGCGGCAAGCAGTCGACGCGCGACCTGATCTCGACCCTTGTGCCGTCGGCCAACACGTCCAACAGCGGTGCGGGCGCCAGTTTCGCGATCAAGACCGTGTCGCTGCGCGGCCTGTCCGCGGACCAGACCCTGGTTCTGGTCAACGGCAAGCGCCGGCACAACACCGCCATCCTGTTCGTCAACGGCACGACCCAGAACGGCCAGTCGCCGCCGGACCTGGACCTGATCCCGTCGGCCGCGATCGAGCGGATCGAGGTGCTGCGCGACGGCGCCTCCGCCCAGTACGGTTCCGACGCCCTGGCTGGGGTGATCAACGTCATCCTGAAGAAAAGCCCGGAAGGGGGCTCGATCAGCGCGCTCTACGGCAAGACGGCCGAGGGCGACGGCGAAACCGGCCAGTTCTCCGGCAATCTCGGCATGAAGCTGGGCGAGGCGGGTTACCTGAACCTGACGGCCGATGTGCGGATCACCGATCCGACCGACCGCGGCGACAAGACGCTGAACACCACCCAGATGTACTTCCCGCTGAACGCCTCGGGCCAGCCGGTGCGGGTAGGGACTCCGGGCTCGACGCCTGATCCGCGCGAGGCGACAGTCAACCGCCACACCAGCCATCCGGGCTCGCCGCAGGTGCAGCTGTTCTCCCTGGGCTACAGCGCCGGCTCGCCGATCACCGACGACATCGATGTGTATTCGTTCGGCACCTTCTCCAGCCGCAACACCGCGGCCTGGCTGACCTTCCGGAACCCGAACGCCAGCAACAACATCACCGCGGTCAATCCCGACGGCTACACCCCGCGCCTGTTCCTCAAGGATCGCGACTTCCAGGTCGCGTTCGGCGCCAAGGGCGCCGACCTTCTGGGCTTCGACTGGGATCTGTCCACGACCTTCAGCCGCGATGACGTCGACTATTACGAGAACTCGCTGAATGCGTCGCTTGGCCCGGCCAGCCCGTCCTATTTCTATATCGGCGCGCTGAAGTTCCAGGAATGGACCAGCAACCTGGACCTGACGCGCGAGGTCGATACGGGCGTCTTCGCCGCGCCCCTGTTCGTGGCCGCCGGTCTGGAATATCGCGACGACAAGTTCGAGATCACGGCGGGCGAGCCGGCCTCGTACATCAATGGCGGCTATGTCGCTCCGGCCGGCAGTCCGCAGGCGGGAGTGGTGTTCGCGGGCGGCTCGCAGGGCGTGACCGGCTTCCCGCCGTTCTCGGCCGGTTCGTTCTCGCGCGACAACGTCTCGGCCTATCTCAATGTCGAGCAGAAGGTCACCGAAAAGCTGGAGTTCGCCCTGGCCGGCCGCTTCGAGCACTATTCGGACTTCGGGAACGCCAAGACCTTCAAGCTGTCGAGCCGCTACGCCATCCTGCCGCGACTGGCGATCCGGGGCACGGCCAGCACCGGCTTCCGGGCGCCGTCGCTGCAACAGCAGCACTATGCCTCGTCCAGCACCATCGGCGTGATCGTGCCGCCGGCTACGACCACCCAGCTCTATCCGGTGCAGTTGCTGCCGCCCGACAACCCGGCCGCGATCGCCCTGGGGGCCAAGCCGCTGCGGCCGGAAAAGTCGACCAACTATTCGGTCGGCCTCGTGGCCCAACCGCTGTCACGGATGAACGTCACCGTCGACGTCTACCAGATCAAGATCGACAACCGCATCCTGCAGAGCGGCACGCTGGGTCCGAACGCAGCCGTCAGCAACGCCCTGGCCACCCAGGGCCTGAACCCGCAGCAGGCCGCGTTCTATTATGGCAACTTCGCCGACACCAAGACGCGCGGCGTCGACCTGGTGGTCGACTATCGCACCGATTTCGGCGACTTCGGTTCGGTGCGGTGGACCTTCTCGGCCAACCACACGAAGAACGAGTTCACGCGCGTCGTGCAGCCACCGCCGGCCCTGGCGGCGGCGGGCATCGTCTATATCGACCGGGTGAAGATCGGCGACCTGACCGTGGGCACGCCCAAGGACAAGTTCATCCTGGGCGCCGACTGGACGCTGGGGAAATTCGACACCAACCTTCGCCTGACCCGCTATGGCGAGGTCATCCAGAGAACCTCGCTGGCGGCCAACGACGAGACCGTCAGCCCCAAGCTGATCGTCGACCTCGATCTCAGCTATGCGGCGACCGACAACATCACGGTCAGCGTCGGCGCCAACAACCTGCTGGACGCCTATCCCGACAGCGTTCGCGCCGCCAACCGGGGCACGCCCGCCTTCGCTTACTACAATCAGTACTCTCCGTACGGGATCAGCGGCGGCTTCTACTACGCCCGCGTCGCCGCCCGCTTCTAGGCTTGCCGCCGGTCCGGGCGCAGGCCCGGGCCGGTCCTCTCGGAGTTCATGATGACCAACAGTTCCAAACGCGGCGTCAGCCGCCGCCGGCTTTTCTCGATCGGCGGCGGGGCGATCGCCGCCTCGAGCGTCGCGGCGCTGACGCCATCCGGCGCGGGGGCGGCCGACCAGCCGCTGGCCGTCGACACGCGGATGGTGACAGCGACTGAAGGGACCAACATCTGCGCGGTGGTCTCGCCCGACGGCAAGACGGTGGCCTTCGACGTCTACGCCATGCTGTGGCTTGTTCCGATCGACGGCGGGCCGGCCAGGCGACTGACGGAGGAGATCTACGAGATCGCCCAGCCGGACTGGTCGCCAGACGGCAAGACGCTGGCCTTCCAGTCTTATCGCGACGGAAACTTCCACGTCTGGACCATCGGCGCGGACGGGGCGGGGCTGAGGCAATTGACCAAGGGGGCGTTCGACTGCCGCGAGCCGCGGTGGTCGCCGGACGGACGCCAGATCGCCTTTTCGTCGGACAGGAGCGGGCGCTACGCGGTCCACCTGCTGGACGTCGCCAGCGGCGCGATCACGGCCTTCAGCACCGGCCCCGGCGACGAGTTCGAGCCCTCCTGGGCCCCCGACGGCAAGAGTCTCGCCTTCACGGTCGACAAGGTCCGCATCGACGTCCAGGCCTTGGATGGGACACGGCGGACGGTGGCCAAGGTCAAGGCCTCCGCAGATCGCTTCAACGCCGCCTCGGTGTCCAGCCCGGCCTTCACGCCGGATGGCCAGGACGTGGTCTTCATCGCCATCGAGAACGGCAAGGCCGAGCTGCGCAACGCCGCCGGCGTGGTCGTCGGGGGCGAGGACGTCTTTCCGTTCCGCGTCTCCTGGCTGCCGTCGGGCGAATTCCTCCACACGGCCGACGGCCTGATCAAGCGGCGCAAGCCGGGCGGCGCGGCCACAGCGATCGCCTTCACCGCCACGGTCCCGGTCCTGACGCCGCGCTATGTCAAGAAGAGCCGCGACTTCCTGTCGGCCAAGACCCGGCCGGTGGTCGGCATCGGCAGCCCGGCCCTGTCCCCCGACGGTCGCCAGGTGGTGTTCCGGGCCTTGAACGATCTCTATCTGCTCGACATCGGCGGCGGTCCGGCCAAGCCGCTGATCAACGACGCCTTCAGCAAGGTGGATCCGGCCTGGTCGCCCGACGGCAAGACCCTGGCCTATTCGAGCGACAAGGGCGGATCGCTGGACATCTGGCTGCGCGAGATGACGACCGGCGCCAGCCGGCAACTGACCCATTTCGATGGGGCGGCGGTCTCCAGCGCTTGGTCGCGCGATGGCAAGTCGATCGCCTTCCTCAGCCAGAACGGCGGCTTGTTCGTGGCCGACGCCGAGACCGGCGAGACCCGCCGCGTCTATGGCGACCTCTGGGAGCCCGGCAAGCCGACCTGGGGCCCCGGCGACAAGATCATCGCCTACGCCGCCTTCAAGCCGTACTCGGCGCGATTCCGCGAGGGGCTCAGCGAGATCCTGACGGTCGACGTGGCGAGCGGGAAGGGGACCTACGCCCCGATCCTGCCCGACCGCTCGCTGGGCACGCGCGGCGATGACGGTCCGGCGTGGTCGCCGGACGGCAAGTTCTTGGCCTACGTCTTCGCCAGCCGCCTGCACCTGTCGCCGGTGGACGAGGCCGGCAAGCTGCTGGGCCCGCCCAAGCCGCTCAATGACGAAGTCACCGATGCTGTCGGCTGGAGCGGCGACGGCAAGAGCCTGATCTATGTCTCAGCCGGGCAGCTGAAGCTGATTTCCGCGGCCGGCGGCGCGCCCAAGCTCGTGCCGCACGGCCTCACCTGGACCAATGTCCGGCCCAAGGGGCGCATGGTGGTGCGCGCGGCCCGGCTGTGGGACGGCAAGTCGCCGACCCTGCGCGAGAACGTCGATGTCCTGATTTCCGACGGCCGCATCGCCGGCGTCGCCCCGCGAGGCGAGGTGACGGCCGACGTGACGGTGGTGGATGCTCCGACCGGCACGGTGATGCCGGGCCTGATCGACATGCACACCCATCGCCAGATGCAGGGCTACGGCTACGGCGACCGGGAAGGGCGGCTGTGGCTGTCCCTGGGCGTGACCACGACCCGTTCGCCCGGCGGCCCGGCCTATCATACCGTCGAGGATCAGGAAGCGATCGAGTCCGGCAGGCGGATCGGTCCGCGCTACTACGCCACCGGCGAGGCGATCGACGGCTCCCGGATCTTCTACAACTTCATGCGGCCGGTCACCGAACCTGGCCAGATGGCGCTGGAGCTGAAACGGGCCGAAGCGCTGTCCTACGACCTGATCAAGACCTATGTCCGCCTGTCGGGAGAGCGCCAGAAGGAGGTCATCGCCTGGGCGCACGCCAAGGGTCTGCCGCTGACCTCGCACTATCACTATCCGGCCCTGGGACTGGGCATGGACGGCATGGAGCACCTGGGCGCGACCAGCCGCACCGGTTATTCGCGCACGGTCAGCGCGTTGGGGAACATCTATCAGGACGTCAACGCCGCCTTCGTGACCAGCAAGGCGGCGCGAACGCCGACCCTGTTCACCTCCACGGCCCTGCTTGGCGACGATCGCTCGCTGGTCGACGACCCGCGCATCAAGGCGCTGTATCCTCCGTGGGAATACGCTCGCCTGCTGGAGCGGGCCAAGCAGATGGCGACCATGGATCGCACGCCGATCCTGGCCTCGCTCGAGCGCAACGTCGCCGAGGTGGCGCGCACCGTCCGGGCGGGCGGGCGCATCACCACCGGCACGGATTCGCCGATCGACTTCAACGCCGTCAGCCTGCACATGAACCTGCGGGCCATGGTCCGTTACGGCATGACGCCGTTCGAGGCCCTGGTCACCGCGACCAGCGCCTCGGGCGAGTATCTGGATGAGCCTCTGGGGGCGATCGCCACCGGGAACTACGCCGATCTCATCTGGGTCGACGGCGACCCGCTGGCGCGGATCGAGGACGCGGCCAAGGTCGCCAAGGTGATCAAGCACGGCGAGGTCCATACGATCGCCGACCTGGTCGGCCCGTTCGCGGACCACAGTCAGCGGGCTGCGCTCGATGCTGGCCGCCGCTTCGTCTGCGAGGCTTCGGCCGAATACTGGTGGCACGAGCCCCACTTCCTGGCCCAGGCCCGCGCCTCGTGCTGCGACGGCGCCTGCGGCTTCACGCCGACCTTCAGCCTTCAAGTCTAGTTTCGGGGAGCAGACCATGGGTATTTCGCGACGCAGCTTTCTGACGTCCGTGGGCAAGGCGGGCGGCTACGGAGCGCTCTACACCACGATGATGGGGATGGGCCTGCTGGCCGCGCCGCGCGCCTATGCCGGAGCGCCCAAGCTGGAACTGGCGGGCGGCAAGGGCGCGTCGGTGGCGATCCTCGGGGCGGGCGTCGCCGGGCTGGTGGCCGCTTACGAGCTGCGCAAGGCGGGCTATGCGGTGACCGTGCTGGAAGCGCGCGATCGCCCAGGCGGCCGGGCCTGGTCCGTGCGGTCGGGCACGAAGATCGTCCAGGCGGGCCGCCCGGATCAGGTTGTCGACTGGGCCGAAGGCAGGAACGCCTATTTCAACGCCGGTCCGGCCCGCATTCCGCAATGGCACCACGCCATCCTCGGCTATTGCCAGGAACTGGGCGTGCCGCTTGAGGTGATGGTCAACGCCAACCGCTCGGCCAAGCTGGACTTCGCCGGCCAGGTGGTGACCGAGCGCCAGGCCGTCAACGACACGCGCGGCGCATTCACCGAACTGCTGGCCAAGGCCGTCGACAGGGGCGCGCTGGATCAGGAACTGACCGGCGTCGATAAGCAGAAGCTGCTCGGCTACCTGTCGGCCTACGGCGACCTGTCCAAGAACACCTACAAGGGCTCGACCCGCGCCGGCTTCCTGGCGTCGCCAGGCGGCTATGACCACCCGCCCAAGGGCGGGCCGCCGCTGCGCATGGCCGACATGATGAAGTCGCAGTTCTGGGGCGCCAGCCTGATCTTCGAGGAGATCATCGACATGCAGGCCACCATGCTGCAGCCGGTCGGCGGCATGGACCGGATTTCCTACGCCCTCTACGAGCAGGTGAAGCCGGCCGTGAAGTTCGAGGCCGTGGTCAAGCAACTGCGCAAGACGTCCAAGGGCGTGAAGATCGTCTATGCCGACAAGGCGGGCGAGCAGGCGCTGCAGGCCGACTACTGCATCTGCACGATCCCGCTGCCGGTGCTGGCCAAGATCCCGTCGGACTTCTCGCCGCGGGTGAAGTCGGCGATCGCGGCGGCCGAATACCACCATGGCACCAAGGTGGCCTGGGAGAGCCGGCGGTTCTGGGAGCAGGACGACTTCCAGTACGGCGGCCTGGGCTGGACCGACGAGGCCAACGAACTGGTCTGGTATCCCAGCGGCGGCATTGGCGAGAAGACCGGGATCCTGGTCGGGGCCTATTCCATCGGCTTCTCCGGACCTGACGCGCCGCCGAAATATGCGGCCATGTCGTTCGAGGAGCGTTTCGCTGTCTCGCGCCGGGTGATCGACAAGTTCCATCCCGGCCACGGCCAGGAGCTGACCAAGCCCTTCACCGTATCGTGGATGCAGACGCCCTACAGCGAGGGCGTCGCCGTCGGCTGGAAGGAAGAACAGCGCGCCACCGACTATGCCGAGCTGTGCAAGCCCGACGGCGCCTTCTACTTCGCCGGAGAGCACATGAGCTACATCAACGCCTGGCAGGAAGGCGCGGCGCTGGCGGCCCACGAGGCGATCAGGCTGATCCAGGCGCGGGTGTCGGCGGCCTGACGACGGGCCGGGTTGGTGGGGCGAAGTCGCACGGACAGGGTCGACGTCACTGTCGGCGCATGCGGACGAACGTCCAGTTTCGGCGCGGCTCGAGCGCCTTGAAATGGCGCCTGGCCGACCTCAAAGTCCGAGGGACTTGATTGGCGCGGCAGGAACGTCTGCGCCCGCGAGGGTCAAAACTGACCCTTGCAGCAAAGCGTTCGCCTCAATGCTCTGTTTCTTTGGAGAAAAATGGTGGATGCGACAGGGATTGAACCTGTGACCCCCTCGGTGTGAACGAGGTGCTCTCCCGCTGAGCTACGCATCCGCCGTGTGGGGAGGTCGGTGAAGACCCCGCCGCGAGAGGAGGGGGCCTATAGCCCGGTCGTTTCGGGGGCGCAAGAGGCCAAAAGCGAGATGCAGGCCGAACGGGTGTCGGAAAACGCATCTATCAACAGATCTCCGCCCAGCGTCTCGACCGGAGCCTCGGTATAGCCGAACGAGACGAGCAGGGCGGGGACGTTGGCGGCCTTGGCGGCCAGCACGTCGTTGATGCTGTCGCCCACCATCACCGCGCGGGTCGGATCGCCGCCCACAGCCGCGATGGCGGCCAGCACATGGCGCGGGTCAGGCTTGGGGGCCGGAGCGCTGTCGGCGCCGACGACGGCGTCGAAATGGCGGGTCAGGTCCAGGGCGTCCAGCAGGGCCACCGACAGATGGGTCAGCTTGTTGGTGCACACCACCAGCCGTGCGCCCGCGGTCCTCAGGTCCTCCAGCGTTTCGACCACGCCGGGGAAGGGCGTGCTCTCGTGGGCGATGCGGCCGAGGTAGAGGGCGACGAAGCGCTCGACCAGGGCCGGCGCCTGGTCGGCGTCCAGCGGCGCGCCGGCGGCGGCGAAGCCGCGCTCCAGCAGGGCCTTGGCGCCGCGTCCCACCATCTTGCGCACGTCATCGAACGGCAGGGCGGGCAGGCCCTCTTCCGCCAGGATGGCGTTGAGGCTCGCGACCAGGTCGGGCGCGGTGTCGACCAGGGTTCCATCCAGGTCGAAGGCGATGGTGGCGCCGTTCAGGAGAGCGTCGGGTGTGGAAAGGGCGGACATGCTCTGGCCTTTCGGCTAAACGCGCGGCTAATGCAACTTTGGTCCGCCCTTCGGGAGTCGCTTCGTCCATGACTGTCCCCGCCCGCAAACGCGCCGCCGTCATCCTGGCCGCCGGCCAGGGCACGCGGATGAAGTCGCCGACGCCCAAGGTGCTGCACCGGATCGGCGGCCGGACCATGCTGGATCACGCCATCGACGCCGCCCAGGCCCTGGGCTGCGAGCGGGTGGTGGTGGTGGTCGGGGCCCATAGCCCGCAGGTCGGCGAGCACGCGGTCAAGCGCCTGGGCGAAGGCGCGACCGTCATCCAGGATCCGCCCCTGGGAACCGGTCACGCCGTACTGGCTGCTCGCGAGGCCCTGGCCGACTTCGACGGCGACGTGGTGGTGACCTACGCCGACTGCCCGCTGCTGACCGCCCCGACGATCGAGCCGTTGTTCGCCCTGCGCGACGCCGGCGCCGACCTGGCCGTGCTGGGCTTCGAGGCCGCCGACCCCACCGGTTACGGCCGCCTGATCCTGGCCTCGGACGAGGTGCTGCTGCGCATTGTCGAGGAGAAGGAAGCCGACGCCGAGACCAAGCAGGTGCGCGCCTGCAATTCCGGCGTGCTGGCCGCGGACCGCGCCGTGTTGTTCGACCTGCTGGCCAAGGTGCGCAACGACAACGCCAAGGGCGAATACTACCTGACCGACGTGGTCGGCTTGGCCCATGAGCAGAAGCTCACCCCCCGCGCGGCCTTCGCGCCGGAAGCCGCCACCCAGGGCGTCAACTCGCAGGGCGAACTGGCCGCCGCCGAAGCCGTGTGGCAGGCCGCCCGCCGCGCCGCCTTCATGGTCGAGGGCGTGACCATGCCCGCGCCCGACACCGTCCATCTCTGCTGGGACACCCGGCTGGCGGCGGGCGTGACGGTCGAGCCCTTCGTGGTGTTCGGCCCGGGCGTCAGCGTGGCGCGCGGCGCGGTGATCCGCGCTTTCAGCCACTTGGAAGGCGCCGCCGTGGGCGAAGGCGCCCTGATCGGCCCCTACGCCCGCCTGCGTCCGGGCGCTGACATCGGCGCCGACGCCCATATCGGCAACTTCGTGGAAGTGAAGAAGGTCAAGGTCGGCGCGGGCGCCAAGGCCAACCACCTGTCCTACCTGGGCGACGGCACGGTGGGTCCGAAGGCCAACATCGGCGCCGGCACGATCTTCTGCAACTACGATGGTTTCGACAAGTTCGAGACCCATGTGGGCTCTGGAGCCTTCATCGGCTCCAACACGGCCCTCGTCGCGCCTGTGCGGGTTGGCGACGGGGCCATGACCGGCTCGGGTTCGGTCATCACCAAGGACGTGGCCGAGAACACCCTGGCGATCAGCCGGGCGGGTCAGGTCGACAAGCCCGGCTGGGCGGAACGTTTTCGGGCCATGAAGCTGGCCAGGAAGGAAAAGAAATGAGCGCCGACGATCAGAAGCGGATTTCGGGCGAGGCCGCGGCCGAGCTCGTCGAGAGCGGCATGGTCGTGGGCTTGGGCACGGGCTCGACGGCGGCTTGGTTCGTCAAGGCGCTGGCGGCCCGCAAGCTGGACATCCGGGGCGTACCGACGTCGGAGGCCACCGCCAATCTGGCGCGCGAACTGGGAATCCCGCTGGCGGCCCTGGACGACGTCAAGAGCATCGACCTGACCGTGGATGGCGCCGACGAGATCGGCCCGGGCCTTTCCCTGATCAAGGGCGGCGGCGCGGCCCTGCTGCGCGAGAAGCTGGTCTGGGAGGCGTCCAGGCGTTGCGTGGTCATCGCCGACGCCGCCAAGAAGGTGGATCACCTGGGCAAGTTCCCGCTGCCGATCGAGGTCGTGCGCTTCGGCCACGTTCACACCGGCCAGCGCCTGGCCGACATCGCCGCCGAGTTCGACCTCCTGCCGCCGCGCCTGCGCACGGCCGACCGCGGCGTCGTGGTCACCGACGGGGGCAACGTGATCTATGACGTTCCGTCGGGCGTGATCGCCGAGCCGGCGGCCCTGGCCGCGGCCCTGAAGACGGTGACCGGCGTGGTCGACCACGGCCTGTTCCTGGACCTGGCGGACGAGGCCCTGGTGGGGACCGACCAGGGGGTGGTCAAGCTGCTGCCTTAGACCCATATCCGCCATCTTCCGGGCGCACGGCGACGCTGTGCGCCCCTGTCAGTTTTCCGGAGCCTCGATCGATGGCTGAGTACGACTTCGACCTGTTCGTCATCGGCGCCGGTTCGGGCGGCGTGCGCGCCGCGCGGGTGGCGGCCATGAGCGGCGCCAAGGTGGCCGTGGCCGAGGAATACCGCGTGGGCGGCACCTGCGTGATCCGCGGCTGCGTGCCCAAGAAGTTCATGGTCTACGCCAGCGAGGTCACCAGCCAGCTGAAGACGGCCAAGGGGTACGGCTGGACGATCGACAACGCCCGGTTCGACTGGAAGGGCTTCCTGCACGACAAGGACGTCGAGATCGCCCGCTTGTCGGGCATCTACGTCACCAACCTGCAGAAGGCCGGCGCGCATCTCCTGCACGGCCGGGCACAGATCCTGGACGCCCACACGGTCGAGGTGCTGCCGAAGGAGGGCAGCAAGGACGCCGGCCGCTACACCGCCCGCAAGATCCTGGTCGCCACGGGCGGCCGGCCGCGGCGACCCGACTTCCCGGGCGCGGAGTTCGGAATCACCTCCGACGAGGCCTTCCACCTGCCGGAATTGCCCAAGCGGGCGCTGGTGGTGGGCGGCGGCTACATCGCCGTGGAGTTCGCCAGCATCTTCAACGGCCTGGGCGTGCAGACCACGCTGCTCTACCGCGGCGCCAACATCCTGCGCGGTTTCGACGACGACGTGCGCTCGCACCTGGCCGACGAGCTTGAGAAGCGAGGGATCAAGGTGGTGCTGGGCTGCTCGCACCAGAGCATCGAGAAGACCGCCGACGGCACGCTTGTCAGCCGGCTCAACAACGATCTGACCTTCGATAGCGACGTGGTGCTGTTCGCCACCGGCCGCGAGCCCTACGTCGCGGGCCTGGGCCTGGAAAAGGCCGGGGTCGAGCTGAACGAGCATGGCGCGATCAAGGTCGACGACTTCTCCAAAACCAATGTCGACAGCATCTGGGCCGTGGGCGACGTCACCGACCGCATCAACCTGACGCCAGTGGCCATCCGCGAGGGGGCGGCCTTCGCCCAGACCGAATTCTACGACAACCCGCAGAACTTCGATCACGACAACGTCGCCTCGGCGGTGTTCTCGCAGCCGCCTGTGGGCACGGTGGGGCTGACGGAGGCCCAGGCGCGTCACGCCTTCGGCAAGGTCGACATCTATCGCGCCGTCTTCCGACCCATGAAGGTCACCTTCTACGGCGGCCAGGACCGCTGTCTGATCAAGCTGGTGGTCAAGCAGGACGATCAGCGCGTGGTCGGGGTGCACGTGGTCGGGCCGGACTCGCCGGAGATCATCCAGATGGCGGCCATCGCCGTTAAGATGGGCGTGACCAAGGCCCAGTGGGATTCCACCTGCGCCGTGCATCCGACCCTGGCCGAGGAACTGGTGACCATGCGCGAGAAGTACGTGCCGACCGAGATGGGCGGCGCATGACGGCGATCGATTCGGCCTCGACGACGCCCTCGCCCCCGTCGTTCCGGGATCTTTGGCTGGGCGGCGTGGCCCTGTTCGTGGTGGTGGTCACGCTGCTGCTGGCCTATCTGGCCCCGCTGGGATTCGCCCCGCTGATCTCACTGGCTGGCCTGCTGGCTCTCCCGGGCGTCCGCCTGACCCGCACGACGGCGCCGCCGTTGCTGATCCTGCTGGCGCTGGCGATCTGGGCGGCGGCGAGCATGAGCTGGAGCCCCGACGCCGTAGCCTTCTCCGCGCTGAAGAAGTACGGCGACTTCGAGAAGCTGACGGCTGCGAAGCTGTTCCTGCAGTTGCTCACCTATGGCGCGGCCGTGGTGGCCCTGCGCCGCCTGTCTCCTCCGGCGTCCCATCGCGCGGCGACGGTCCTGGCCTGGGGGCTGGTGGCGTTGAGCGCGGTGGTACTGATCGACGCCCTGGGCGGGGCGGGGATCTATCAGTATCTGCGCGTCCTGACCGGCGACCCCATCCGACCGGACCTGGCCATGGTCAAGGTGTCGACGGCGACCTACGCGATGACCCTGCTGATCTGGCCGGTGTCGCTGATCCTGTCGCGGCGCCATGTCGCCCCGATGGTGACGCTCTTCCTGATCGCCGCCCTCGTGGTCTCGGCCAAGATCGTCAGCTCCGACGCCTGCCTGCTGGCCCTGATCGTCGGCCTGTTCGCCTGGGGGCTGGTGCGCCTGGCGGGCAAGACGGGCGCGCGGATCCTGATCGCCCTGGTGGCCATTCCGTTCATTCTGGCGCCGCTGGCGGTGCTGGTGGGCGTCGAGACGGGCCTGGTCAACAAGCTGCATCAGCTGGTCCCGCCGTCGTGGGACGCGCGCCTGAACATCTGGACGTTTGCCGCGGACCACGTCCAGACCCATCCGTTCCGGGGCTGGGGCCTGGACGCCAGCCGCACGTTCGGCGACGCCATTCCCCTGCATACCCACAACGCCCAGCTTCAGCTGTGGCTTGAGCTGGGCGCCATCGGCGCGGCCCTGGCGGGGATCTTCTTCTGCTGGATGGCCTATGGCGTGCTGCGCCTGGTGGACCGATCGCGAGGCGAGGCCGCCGCCGCCGCCGGCTCCCTGGTCAGCTACCTGGTGATCGGCGCTCTCAGCTTCGGCGTCTGGCAGGAATGGTGGATCGCCCTGGGAGCCATCACCTTGATCGCCCTGGGCCTGATCCCGGCGGGTGCGCCCGAGGTGACGTCCCAATTGGACGAACTTTCCTCGTTTGGGTGATTTCGCCGCCCGCCTGGCAATGATTTTGCCTTTCGGCCCCGCTTGGGATAAAAGCCGCTCCTTTTCGAGAACCTGAGACCGTCATGACCGCCCGCTGGACCCCGTCGACCTGGAGAGCAAAACCCGCCAAGCACATCCCGTCCGACTATCCGGACGCGGGCGCTGTCGAGCGGGTGGAGCAGACGCTTCGCCAGATGCCGCCGCTGGTCTTCGCGGGCGAGGCGCGTCGGCTCAAGCACCTGCTGGGCGACGTGGCCGAGGGCCGCGCCTTCCTGCTGCAAGGCGGCGACTGCGCCGAAAGCTTCAAGGAATTCCACGCCGACAACATCCGCGACACCTTCCGTCTGATCCTGCAGATGGCGGTGGTGCTGACGTTCGCCGGCGGCAAGCCGGTGGTGAAGGTGGGCCGCATCGCCGGCCAGTTCGCCAAGCCGCGCTCCGAGCCGATCGAGACCGTCGGCGACGTCACCCTGCCGTCCTATCGTGGCGACATCATCAACGGCATGGACTTCAACGAGCAGGACCGCCTGCCCGACCCGGATCGTCTGCTGAAGGCCTACGGACAGTCGGCCGCCACGCTGAACCTGCTGCGCGCGTTCGCCAGCGGCGGCTATGCCGATCTCTACAATATCCATCGCTGGACCCTGGGCTTCGTGGGCGACAGCCCGCAGGGCGCGCGGTATCGCGAACTGTCGGAGAAGATCTCCGAGGCCCTGACCTTCATGTCGGCCGTCGGCGTCACGCCCGACACCCAGCCCGACCTGCGCCGGGTCGAGTTCTTCACCAGCCACGAAGCCCTGCTGCTGGGCTTCGAGGAAGCCATGACTCGCGTCGATAGCACCTCCGGCGACTGGTACGACACCAGCGCCCACCTGCTGTGGATCGGCGAGCGCACCCGCCAGCTGGACGGCGCCCACATCGAGTTCATGAAGGGCGTGAAGAACCCGATCGGCCTGAAGTGCGGCCCGACGATGGAGGGCGACGACCTGCTGCGCCTGATCGACGTGCTGAACCCCAACAACGAACCGGGCCGCCTGACCCTCTACGGCCGTTTCGGCTCCGACAAGATCGCTGACCGCCTGCCGCGCCTGATGAAGGCCACCAAGTCGGCCGGCCGCTCGGTGGTCTGGGCCACCGACCCGATGCACGGCAACACGCTGAAGGCCTCGACCGGCTACAAGACCCGTCCGTTCGATCGCATCCTGTCGGAGGTGAAGAGCTTCGTGGAGATCGCCCAGGCAGAGGGCGTCCACCCGGGCGGCGTGCACCTGGAGATGACCGGCCAGAACGTGACCGAATGCCTGGGCGGCGCCCGCGCGGTGTCGGAAACCGATCTTGCCGATCGCTACCACACCCACTGCGATCCGCGTCTGAACGGCGAGCAGGCCCTGGAACTGGCCTTCCTGGTGGCCGAGAAACTGAAAGCCGCGCGCGACGACCAGCGTCGCCTTGCGGCGGGATAACGCAGGTCTTCGAATTCCTGGCGCCGCCTTGGGCGCGGGTGTAGCCTCCTTCCTAGGAAGGAGGCTGTTCCCATGGACAGTTCCCGGGGCTCTTGGCCCACATTTTCCAGGCGCGCGGCGATCGCGGTCGGCGCCCTGGCCGCCGCGCCGGCCCTCTCGGCCCACGCGTTCAACCTGCCTGAGACTCCGCCGCCCGATCCGCTCAAGCGTCTGGACACCGCCCGACGCCTGACGGTGGAGGTCTCGATCGATGGCGAGGGGCCTTATCCGTTCCTGGTCGACACCGGAGCCAGCACCTCGGTGATCTCGGCCGATCTGGTCGCGGCTCGGGGGCTGAAGGTCGGCGGGCAGACCAACCTGCACAGCATCACCGGCGTCCAGGCCGTCGAAACGGTGGTCGTCGACGAGGTGGGGGTAGGGCGGCGCATCCGCCGCCACCTGACCATGACCGTGTTGCCGGCCGAGAACCTGGAAGCTTCGGGCATCCTCGGCCTGGACTGGCTGGGTTCGCAGGGCCTGCTGCTGGACTTCGCCGCACAGAAGATGCGGGTCGGGGCCGGGTTGCCCTACCGCGACGGGCGCACGGTGACGGTGCCGATCGACATGCGCCAGAACGGCCTGAGCCTGTTGCGGGGCGGCGTGCCGGGCGGCAGCGCCCTGGTGTTCCTTGACACCGGCTCGACCACCACGGTGGGCAACATGGCCCTGCTGGAGCTGGCCCAGGACAACCGCGCCATCATCAGCGACTGGACCGACGTGGCCCTGCGCAGCGTCACCGGCCAGGTGTTCAACGGCCGGCTGGCCACGCTGAAACTGCTGCGGATGGGAGATATCCGTCTGCGCAACGTGCCTGTCGTCTTTGGGCCGGTGCACACCTTCCGCTACTGGGGAATCGACGAGGGTCCGGCGATCCTGGTCGGGTCGGACGTGATGCGGGCCTTCGATTCCGTGTCTCTGGATTTCGCCCGCAACCAGGTGCACTTCCGCGTCCACGACACCCGGGGGGCCTAAGCCAAGCTTGACCCGCCGCGCGGCGCTCTCCAATGGTTGTTTGAATGGAGTGCGTCGATGAGTTTTGCGGCTAGGCTGAAGCGAGAAGTGCGATTTCTGAAGGGACTCACGCGCACCTTGAAGCGCGTGAACTCGATCGCGCCCGACAGCGAGAATCTGATCTGCGACGACCTGGAGGCCGCGGTCGACAAGTGGCGCGACAGCCGGGCGATCACCTGCGAAGGGCGCACGGTCACCTATGCCGAGCTGGACGCCATCGCCAATCGCTACGCCCACTGGGCCAAGGGGCAGGGGATCACCCGCGGCGAGACCGTGGCGCTGTTCATGCCCAACCGATTGGAATACCTGGCCATCTGGTACGGCCTGTCCAAGGTCGGGGTGGCCACCGCCCTGATCAACAACCAGCTCACGGGCGCGCCGCTGGCGCACTGCCTGAACATCTCCAACGCCCTGCACTGCATCGTCGACGCCGAGACGTCGGTCTGCTTCGAGGAGGTGAAGGGCCAGCTGGGACGCCACGTCCAGCAGTGGGTCCTGGGCGGCGAGGCGCATGGCGAGCAACGCGACCTGGGCAATGCGCTCAAGAGCTGCAGCCAGCTGCGTCCCGACCGCCTGACGGCCCGCAACGGCCTGACCGCCAAGGACACCGCGCTCTACATCTTCACCAGCGGCACGACCGGCCTGCCCAAGGCCGCGCGCATCACCCACATGCGAGCCCAGCTCTACATGCGCGGTTTCGCCGGCTCGACCGACTCGCGCGCCAGCGACCGCATCTACGTGACCCTGCCGCTCTACCACGCCACCGGAGGCCTCTGCGCGATGGGCGCGGGCCTGCTGAACGGCGGCTCGATCGTGCTGCGCAAGAAGTTTTCGGCCACGCACTTCTGGAACGACATCCGCGCCGAGAACTGCACCATGTTCGTCTATATCGGCGAGCTGTGCCGCTACCTGGCCAACCAGCCGCCCAGCGACAGCGACGGCGACCACAAGATCCGCCTGATCTTCGGCAATGGGCTGCGTCCGGACGTCTGGGACACCATGCTCGACCGCTTCAAGGTGGGCGGGGTGCTGGAGTTCTACGGCGCGACCGAGGGCAACGTCTCGCTGTTCAACTTCGACGGCCGCCGCGGCGCCATCGGCCGGGTGCCCGGCTACCTGAAGAAGAAGTTCAACATCCGGATCGTGAAGTTCGACGTCGAGACCGACATGCCCGTGCGCGGCCCCAACGGCTGCTGCATCGAGGCCGCGCCTGGCGAGATCGGCGAGTGCATCGGCCACATCGCCGCCGACGCCCGCTCCAACTTCACCGGTTACGCCGACAAGGCCGCCACCGAGAAGAAGATCCTGCACGACGTCTTCGCCAAGGGCGACGCCTGGTTCCGCACGGGCGACCTGATGCGGGCCGACAGCGACGGCTATCTCTATTTCGTCGACCGCATCGGCGACACCTTCCGCTGGAAGGGCGAGAACGTCGCCACCAGCGAGGTGTCCGAGCGCCTTTCGGGAGTACCGGGCGTGCGCGAAGTCAACGTCTACGGC
This sequence comes from Caulobacter sp., assembly GCA_017745235.1. GTDB lineage: Bacteria > Pseudomonadota > Alphaproteobacteria > Caulobacterales > Caulobacteraceae > Caulobacter. The sequence continues at coordinate 206,870 of JAGHZU010000009.1, forward strand.
GTGCCGATCGGCGATCTGGACGGCAAGGCGGGCATGGCGTCGCTGGTCGTGGGGCCCGAATTCGAGGTCGAGGCGCTGGCTGAGCATGTCGACCGCGAACTTCCCACCTACGCCCGTCCGGTCTTCGTGCGCCTGCAGCCCGAGATCGAGACCACCGGCACGTTCAAGTACCGCAAGATCGACCTGGTCCAGGAAGGCTTCGACCCCGCCAAGATCAAGGATCCGCTGTATTTCCGCGAGCCGGGCAAGGGTTACATCAAGCTGACCAAGGCCGTGCACGGCAAGATCCTGGCCGGCGCCTACAAGCTCTAGTCCGCGCCGGCGGGGGGGAGGGGACGTGGCGAGCGAGCGGCTTTCCAGACTCCTGGCCGCCCTGGCCGACCTGGGCTCGCCCCTGGCCCTGTTCGCCGCCGTCGTTCCCAAGGATCCCGCCCGCGTCGTGGCGCGCGGCGTCGCCTACGGGAGCGGACCGCGCCAGACGCTGGACGCCTATGCGCCCAAGGCGGAGGTCCAAGGCGCGCCCGTGGCGATCTTTCTCTACGGCGGTTCGTGGGATTCGGGCCGTCGTCAGGACTACGGCTGGGCAGGCCGGGCGCTGGCGGCCCAGGGTTTCCTGGCCCTCGTGCCCGACTACCGCCTGTTCCCCGACCTCTATCCCAGCTTCCTCGAGGACGGGGCCCAGGCCGTGCGCTGGGTGGTCGACAACGCCGCGCGCCTGGGCGGCGATCCGGCGCGCGTCGTCCTGATCGGCCACTCCGCCGGGGCCTACAACGCCGCCATGCTGGCCCTAGACGGACGCTGGCTGAAAGCGGTCGGGGTCGACCCGGCCGTGGTGAAGGCCTGGGCGGGCCTGTCGGGCCCGTACGACTTCCTGCCGCTGGACAGCCCGATCACCAAGCGCACGTTCGGGCGCATCGAAGACCTGCCCGCCACCCAGCCGGCCCGCTACGTCCGGGCCGACGCGCCGCCGGCCTTCCTGGCCTCGGGCGATCCCGACGTCACCGTCAAGCCGCGCCACACCCGCCGTCTGGGCAAGGCGCTGGGCGAGGCGGGCGCACGCGTCGAGGTGCGGCTCTATCCGGGGCTGGGGCACGCGGGACCGCTTCTGGCCCTGTCGCGGCCCATGCGGCGGAAGGCGCCCGTGCTGGCCGAGATGGCGGCTTTCCTGAAGTCGGCCCTAGCCTGAGGGCCTTCCTCCGCGCCGCAGTGCGATTGAACGGCCGCGCCATCCTGTCTATATGGCCTGACTGATCGCGGGTCATGTGTGTGGCGGCCCGAGAAATCCCTCTGAATTACAAAAGGATAATGGGATATCGCCATGCTGCTGACGATGATGAAGGCCAAGCTTCACCGCGCCACCGTCACCCAGGCCGACCTCGATTACGAGGGCTCGATCGCCATTGACCGCGATCTGCTGGACGCCTCGGGCATCCTGCCCAACGAGCAGGTCGACGTGCTGAACATCACCACCGGCGCCCGTTTCACCACCTACGCCATCGAAGCCCCGCGCGGCTCCAAGGTGATCGGCGTCAACGGGGCGGCCGCCCGCCTGGTGCAGAAGAACGATACGGTGATCGTCGTCACCTACTGCCAGATGCCGGCCGAGGAGGCTCGCAACTACAGCCCCACCGTGGTGCTGCTGGAAGACGGCAACCGCATCAAGAAGGCGGCCTGAGGGTGCGGGCGGCCCTCGCCACGCTGAGCCTGCTGGTCCTGGGCCTGACCGCCTGCGGCCCCAAGCTGCCGGAGGGGATCGACGAAGCCCAGCTGTCGGAAGCCGTCGGCCGGGCCATCGGCGGGCCCAACACCTGCGTGTTGATCGGCGACGCCAAGGGGCGCCAGGCTTGGCGCGGCGGGGCCTATGTCAGCTGCGCCCGCAACCTGCCGGCCTGCGACGGCACGACCACCACGACCGAGAACGCCCTGAAGGCCTGGGCGGGCAAGCCGGCGCGCTTCGTCAGCTGCCCCAGCAGCGCCGACGGCGTCAACAGCGTGGGCTGGGCCATGGGACCGGTGCCCACCGGCGAGGGCAAGCCGCCCCGCAACCTCTCCTACGTGGCGATGATGGAGGGCGACCGCGCCCTGCCGGGCCGCGAGGTGCAGGAGCGTGTCGAGCGCGCCTTCAAGAAGGCCGGCTTCTAGCCGCCCAAACGAAAAACGCCGCGACCGAATGGTCGCGGCGTTCCTTCTTTCCGGCGTGTCGCCCTGGCTTACTTCGCCAGTTCGTAGGTGGCCGAGACGTCGATGCGCACCTTCAGCTCGCCGCCCGAGACCGGGCTGGAATCGGCTTCCATGCGCTTGGCCATCGCGAACATCGGCACGGGCGGAGCGGGGGTGTAGCCGCCGCCTTCGCCGATGTTGACCAGGCGCACGATCTTGTAGCCGGTGGCCTTGGCGTAGAGGTCGGCCTTGGTCTGCAGCGCGCGCACGGCGTCCAGGCGCGCGGCGTCCTCGGCCGCCTGCGGGTTCTGCAGGCCGAAGCTGATCCCGCCCACATTGGTGGCGCCGGCGTTGACCGTGGCGTCGACCGTCTGGCCCAGCTTGGCCAGGTCGCGCACCTGGATCGTCACCTGGTTGCTGGCCTGGTAGCCGTTCAGCTTGGGCGGCTGGTTCTGCTCGTACACGTACTGCGGATTGACGTTCAGGTTCGAGGTCTGGATGTCGCGCTCGGCCACGCCGGCCTTCTTCAGAGCCGCGACCACCTTGTTCATCTGGGCGGCGTTGGCGCTCAGGGCGGCGGCGGCCGTCGGGGCGTCGTTCTGCACGCCCAGGGTGATGGTGGCCATGTCGGGCGCGATCTTGGTCTCGCCGGTGGCCGACAGGTTCAGGGTCGTGGCGCGGAACGCCGCGTCCGGGGCGCTCTGGGCGAAGGCGGGCAGGGCGGCCGCGGCGGCCAGCAGAACCCCGGCCAGGGCGATCGGGGCGGTGCGGGAAATCATGGCGGTCATGGCGTCTTTTTTCTCCTGGGCGTCGATCGCCGGCCTACGGGGCAAGCTGGATCGACACCTGACACCGCCTCCATGACAGGCTCAACCTGAACCGGACCTTTAAGCCGCGTGCAGCCCATGCTAATCGACCCGTCCTCCCGCGAGGGCGCGCCCAACGCCCGCGTCGTGCATCGGGGGCCTGTAGCTCAATGGTTAGAGCCGACCGCTCATAACGGTCTGGTTGGGGGTTCGAGTCCCTCCAGGCCTACCACCTCTTCCCCATGACAATCCGTCACGGCTACCGCCGGCGCCGACTCAGGCTAGGTCGCGGCCATGGACCAGGATGAGATCAACCGGCAGCTCGATTCGATGGCGGCCGAGGCCGCGGCGGCGGGGGACGATGGGCTTTTGCCGGGGCTGATCTATCTGCATCCGGACACCTACATACGCCACGCGATCCGCACGACGACGACCAGTCCGATCCGCGGCATGCGGCTTCGAGGGATCCGCGTCTGGGTGTCGCGCGAGTTCGAGGACAGGATCGCGCCCCGCAAGGACCTGTCGGCCCTGGATCCCGATATGCTGGGCGCGTTCGAGGACCTGGAGCCCCTGGCCTAGGACCCCCGGGGTTCCACCGGGTTTTTCCGGCAATCGCACGCGGTGAAACCAGGGTAAGGCCCTATGGAAGGGTGGCGGCGCGCCGATCACTCTGGCGGCGCGGATCCCGGCGCCAGGCCACCGTGATCGGCCTGGTTCAACCGCCCGGACACCCCGAACATGTCGAGCCAACCGCCCTCCAAGCCGAAGGTCGACCCGCTGCCTCCCAGGCCCGAGCGGATGCCGCTGCCGGCCGTTCCGCCCTTGCCCGAGGTGGACAAGAGTCCCGACATCGCTTCGGTGCAGTACTCCACCCACCGCACGAAGCTGTCGACGTTCCGCACCCAGATGTCGGAGCACCGCACCGACCTCTCGGAATTCCGCACGGACCTGTCGAGCCATCGCACGGGGCTGTCGGAGTACCGCACCGACCTGTCGGCCTATCGCACCAGCCTCTCGACCGACCGCACCGACATGTCCAAGCGACGAACGGGCATGTCGTTCCAGCGCACCCGGATGAGCGCCGACCGCACCCTGATGTCGGTGATCCGCACGGCCCTGTCGCTGATCGGTTTCGGCTTCACCATCTACCAGGCGTTCCAGAAGCTGCACGAGAGCGGCACGATCCAGCACGCCGCCGCCCCCCGCAATTTCGGCGTGGCCCTGGTGGCCCTGGGCATCCTGTCGCTGCTGGTCGGCATCGCCCACCACGTGCAGTTCATGCTGGAGCTGCGCCATACCCGCGACGAGATGATCCATGAGAACCTGATCCACGGCCAGAGCCGCTTCCCCGCCTCGTTCACTCTGCTCGTGGCCCTGGCGTTGCTGCTGCTCGGGTTGGGGGCGGTGGTCAGCATGGTCTTCAACGTGGCGGTGTTCGGTTGAAGGCCTTCTCCGCTGCTTGAGCAGGGATCGCCTCGCCCGCGAGCGGTCGGGACGTCCATCTGGCAGTTCGCGCATAGCGGCGTTTCGGAACGAGGTGAAATCTGCGCTTCCGGACTTCCCATTCGGGTGGTCCCCGAGGGACGACCGCATGCAAGGATCGCCGTGCTTTGGGTCTTTGTTTCGAGACGGACGCGGGTACGGCGGGCGTCGCAGGCGGAATTCCAGGCTTTTGCTGCTGCAAGCCGTCGCCTCGGCGGCGCTCCTGGCCGGACTGGGCGGCCGGGCCTATGCGCAGTGCGCGCCCGAAAATCCCGGCGCGGGCGGCACGGTCACCTGCACCGGCTATGACCCTGACGGCTACGCCGCGCCGAACGATCTGACGCTGCGGGTCCGGGTCGAGCCGGGAGCCACGGTCAATGGCGCGAGCGCGGGCGTCAGCGTCGCCGGGAGCGGCGACGTCTTCATCGAGAACTACGGTTCGATCCAGAGCAACGCCTATGTCTCGGTGCGCCTGGACGGCCAGGCGGGCTCGACCAAGGTGGTCAGCAACGCCTCGGGCGCAACCCTCAACGGCGACCTGATCGGCAGGGGCGACGGGACCACCGTCATCCTGCAGGACGGGAACATGAACGGCCGCATCGACCTGAACGGGGCGGGCGACAACCTGCTGGCCGTGTTCCAGGGGCGCGGCGTCAACGGCCTGGTCTCGATGGTGGGCGACCAGAATGTCGTCTTCAACGCCGGTGTGTTCAACAACGGCCTGGCGTTGGAGGCCACGACCGGCAACCTGGTGATCAACGAGCAGGGCGGTCAGATCAGCTCGACCTTCACCATGAAGGGCGACGGCCAGAACACCCTGCTCAACAGCGGCACGCTGAACAACGGCCTGACGGTCACCAGCGACGGCAAGACCTTCATCGCCAACACCTCGACGGGTGTCATCAGCAGCGACCTGGCCTTCAACGGCGCCTCCGCCGACTTCGTCGACAACGCAGGCCTTATCAACAACACCGTGCGCGTCAGCGACGGCGACGACATCGTGGTCAACCGGGGCGGGGGCACGATTCACGGCGGAGTGGACCTGGGCGCAGGCCAGGACCTGTTCGGCATGTTCGGCGGCACGGTGAACAACAGCGTGCGGCTGGGCGCGGGCGACGACAGGGCGCTAATGGTCGACGGCGTCGTCAACGGCCTGATCGAGGGCGAAAGCGGCGCGGACGTCTTCGCATGGTTCGGCGGCACGATCGGCGGCCTGCAGATGGGCGACGACGACGACGTCGCTGTCCTCTACGGCCTGGGCGCGACGCAGTTGCGGCCGGGCCTGCGCCTCGACGGCGGCCTGGGTTCGGATCGCCTGCTGTGGGTGAACACCCAGGGCGACGACGTCGCCCGCTATGTCTATTGGGAGCTGTTCGAGCTGACCAGCGGCTCGACCCTGACCTTCGCCAACTACGCCACCCTGACCCTGGGCGACTCCGGCACCGGAACCGGAACGCTGGCCATCGACCCGTACAGCAGCGTGCTGGCGGGGAACGGAACCCACACCGTGGCGCCTTTCGACGGCGGCCGGCGGGTGGCGGTCCTGAACGCCGGCCTGATCGACCTGACCAATGGGGGCGACAATCCCCGCGACCAGTTCGTGGTGCGCGGCGACTACATCGGCCAGGGCGGCCGGCTGGCGTTGCAGACCGTGCTGGGGGACGACAGTTCGCCCTCCGATCGCCTGGTCATCAGCGGGGCGGGAGCCACGGGTTCAGGCTCGACCCGCCTTCAGATCGTCAATCTCGATGGTCCCGGCGCCTTGACGACGGGCGACGGCATCCGCGTGGTCGAAGCCGCTCAGGGGGCCCAGACCACGACCGACGCCTTCGTGCTGGGCGGCCGCGTCGCCGCGGGCGTCTACGAGTACGAACTGTTCAGAGGCGGGGTCACGGCCGGCACGAGCGACAGCTGGTATCTGCGTTCGCATGACGACCGGACCGTTTCGCCTCCGCCTCCTCCGCCGCCTCCGCCTCCGCCGCCGCCTCCGCCGCCGCCGCCGCCGCCTCCGCCGCCGCCTCCGCCGCCTCCGCCGCCGCCGCCTCCGCCCCCGCCTGT